>CAWFZL010000051.1:0-139746 GCA_963820275.1 uncultured Alphaproteobacteria bacterium | reverse complement strand
TTCCGCGCCATCACCCGCTGGGGCGATCTCGACAAGGTGTCCTCCGGCATCGAGGCCGCGCGGACGGCGGGACTTGCCGTGAAGATCAACGCGGTGGCGCTGAAGGGCATGAACGAGGAGGAAATCCCCTCGCTGATGGAGTGGGCCCACGGCAGCGGCATGGCGCTGACGCTGATCGAGGTGATGCCGATGGGCGACATCGGCGCGGGCCGCATCGACCAAGACCGCCCGTTGTCGCTGGTCCGTGCGCGCCTCGCCAAGCATTACACGCTGACCGACCTCGAGGAAACCACGGGCGGCCCGGCGCGCTACGTTCGCGTCAACGAAACCGGCGGCAAGCTCGGCTTCATCACGCCGATGACGCACAACTTCTGCGAATCCTGCAATCGCGTGCGCATCACCTGCACCGGCACGCTGCACACCTGCCTTGGGCACGAGGACGCTTCCGATCTGCGCAGGCCGCTGCGGGCGTCTGCCGACAACGAGCTTTTGAGTGCGGCAATCGACCGCGCCATCGGGCTGAAGCCGAAGGGGCACGATTTCATCATCGATCGCAGGCACAATCGTCCGAGCGTCAACCGGCATATGAGCGTCACCGGCGGCTGAGCGCGGCCTGCCGAATTGACTTGCAACCGATTGATCTCGCGTCTATCCGGCCATTTTCCGATTGACGGCGCCAGACCGCGCTGAAATGGTGCGGTGACACATTCACTTTTCGCGCTCGAAAAGCCGCTGCGCCGATACGGCCAGTCAAGACGGCAAGAGCGTCACGGGGGAGGACAATTATTGCGATCGCTAATTGAAATGAGCCGTGCGCTTGCGCGCGGAACTCAGGCGACACCCGTTGCCGCAACGGGCGCAGCTTGACGGCGGGCGGGGAAATCATGCGTCCGTTACTGGTGGTCAGCGCCGCCATCGACAGGATCAACGAAAAGATCGGTTACAACCTGCTGGTGCTCGCCGCCTGTATCGTAAGCGCCGCCAACGCCATGATCCGCTATGCCTTCGGCTACAGCTCGAACGGCTGGCTGGAACTGCAATGGTACATGTTCGCCGTGCTCGTGATGTTCGGCGCCTCATACACGTTCAAGCGCAACGAACATGTCCGCGTCGAAATCTTCTATCTGTTTCTCTCCGAGCGCGGACAGCTCTGGCTCGATCTGATCGGCACGCTGTTCTTCCTGATCCCGGCCTGCCTGCTGCTCGCCTATCTGGCCGTTCTTCATGCAGGCTTATGCGGTCGGCGAAATGTCGGGCAATGCCGGCGGCCTGATCCGCTGGCCGATCAAGTTCGTGATTTCCGCCGGCTTCGTCGATGCTCGTACCTCCAGGGCGTTGCAGGTGATCAAACGCATCGCCGCGCTGCAAGGCGAGCTGACGATCGATGCGAAATACGAGAGGCCGACGCAATGATAAGCCTGGAGACAATGCCACCGCTGATGTTCGGCGGCCTGGTGATATCCATGCTGATCGGCTTCCCCGTGGCCTTCACGCTTGCGGCGGTCGGGTTGTCCTTCGGCTTTCTGGCGATCCATCTCGGCTTTTTCGACCTGAACTTCCTTCAGGCCATTCCGGGCCGCGTCTTCGGCAGCGTGCTTTCGAACGAACTTTTGCTCGCGATTTCCTTCTTCACTTTCATGGGCGCGATCCTAGCGATGTGGGCTCGCCGAAGACATGCTGGATTCGATGGGCCAGCTGTTCGGCCCGATCCGCGGCGGGCTTGGCTATTCGGTCGTCATCATCGTCGGCTTCATTCTCGGCGCCATCACCGGCATGGTCGCGGCACAGGTCATCGCCATGGCGCTGATCTCGATGCCGGTGATGATCCGGTACGGCTACAACATGCGCTATATCACGGGCGTGCTGGCCGCTTCCGGCACCATCACCCAGCTGGTACCTCCGTCGCTGGTCTTGATCGTGCTGGCCGACCAGCTCGGCAAGTCTGTCGGCGACATGTATCTCGGCGCGTGGGGGCCGTCGGTTTTCCAGATCCTGCTGTTTGCGGGCTACACTTTCCTGCTGGGCATCTTCAGGCCGAAGGACGTGCCGCCGGTGCCAAGGAAGCTCGCACACTGGCGGGGTGGGCGCTGTGGAAGAAATGCCTGCTCGGCATCATTCCATCCGCCGTCCTGATCTTTGTCGTTCTGGGCACCATGATGATGGGCCTTGCCACGCCGACCGAGGCGGGTGCGATGGGCGCGGTCGGCGCAATCGTGCTTGCGGCCATTCACAACAAGAACTTCACCACGACCGGCCGCAAGATGCTGATCATCGGCATCATTGCGGGCGGCATAGGCACGATCGTTGGAATTCTTCTTCACCGAAGGGCTGGTCTTCAAGGCCGCCTTTGCCGTGACCTATCTTGCGGTGGTGTGGATCTGCATGGAGGCCGTGCGCATTCCCGAACTGCGAGACCTGATCAAGCAGGGCTATGAGACGACCATGCGCATCACGACCATGGTCGTGTTCATCCTGATCGGCTCGACCTGTTTCTGGTGGTGTTCCTCGGCGTTTCCGGCGGCGTGTGGCTCGAACACATGCTCACGTCGCTGCCCGGCGGCGTCTGGGGTTTTCTGATCTTCATCAATCTTTTCATCTTCTTTCTGGCCTTCTTCTGGACTTCGAGATCGCCTTCATCATTCTGCCGATGATCGCGCCGATCGCGCAGAAGGTCCTGACGCCGGTGGTCGGAGCGGATGCCGCGCTGATCTGGTTCGGTGTCATGCTCTGCGTGAACATGCAGACCTCGTTCATGCATCCGCCCTTCGGTTTCGCGCTGTTTTATCTTCGGGGCGTGGCGCCAAAGGAGGTCAAGAGCTCCGACATCTATTCGGGGCGCTACCCTGGGTCGGATTGCAGATGGTGATGGTCGCGCCGCGGACCGCGTTCCCGATCACGGTGACCGGCCTGCTCGACAAGCCAATCGACGTCGATCTGAACAAGATCAAGATCGAAGTACCGCAGATCGATCTGCCGCCGCTCGATTTCGGTCCTCCACCGAAGCAGTAGCGAGCCGCTCTCCTCCAAATTGAAAAACCCCGAAGCTCATCCTTCGGGACTTGCCTGCCGGGAGGTGGCCTAAAGCATGATCCGGAAGAGTGTGACTCTGCCCTCGCGACAAACGCGGACGCGTTTGCGCGGAGATCACGCGAAACCAAAAACCTAAAGCGCTTCGACCACAATCATCTCATCATCAGCTCTGCGAGTGGCGCGCCATGAAGTTGTCGTATCCGACTTCGGCGACCTGGAACGACTGGTAGCCGTTGTTCGAAAACGCGGTCAACGAGTTGAGACCTTTTTGAAATTGGGGTTCGTAGCCGAAACCTCGCTGTGCAATTCCTTGGCGGCCCTGAAGGAGGCCTCCATCACCGGCGCGGAAAAGGCGTGCAGCTTGGTGCTGGCGAGCAGTTTGCGCAGCGCCGTCGGATTCTGGGCATCGTATTTGGCCATCATCCAGTTATTGGCGTAGTGGCCCGCCTGTTCGAGTACGCTTTGATAGTGCTTCTGGCAACGCGTTCCACTTGTCGAGATTGACGATCGCCAGAAGCATGGGGCCGCCCTCCCACCAGCCTGGAAAGTAGTAATGGGGCGCGACCTTGTAAAAGCCGAGCTTCTCATCGTCATAGGGACCGACCCGTTGCCGCGTCGATCGTACCCTTTTCGAGCGCAGGATAGATGTCGCCCCCGGCCAATTGCTGCGGGACGCAGCCGAGCTTCTGAAGCACGCGACCGGCAAAGCCACCTATGCGGAATTTCAATCCCCGGAAATGATCGACGGCGGTGATTTCCTTGCGAAACCAGCCGCCCATCTGGCAGCCGGTGTTGCCGGCCAGAAGCGAAATGACGTCGGGAGCCTCTACAACTCGTTGAGAACTTCCCTGCCGCCGCCCAGGGTGTACCAGGCCTGGTTGAGGCGCGAAATGGGCCCGAACGGGATCGACGAGCCGAAGGTGAAGGTCGGGTCCTTGCCAAAATAATAATAGGACGCGGTGTGTCCCATTTCGACGGTTGCGTTCTGCACGGCGTCCAGCACCTGCAGGCCCGGAACGATCTCACCGGCGGCAAACGTCTGGATCTGAAACCTGTTGTCGGTGGCTTCGCCGATGACCTTGGCCATTATCTCGGCGCCACCATGCAGCGTATCGAGCGATTTCGGCCAGCTCGTCGTCATCCGCCATTTGATCTCCGGCATGGACTGCGCAACTGCCGGGGCGGCATGGTCGCTGTCCCGCACGTGGATTTCGGTGACACTCGACAAAGTCTCGGCGCTTCATTGAATTCCCTTCCCTTGGTGATGTGATCGTTCGGACCGGCCTTCTTTCGAGGCCTTGGTCGAGCATGGAACATCCACTTCCCGATTTCCATGCCTCGATTGGACTTACTGCAACGCAAAAAGCCCGGCCGCGAGTGTCCCGGTTCTGACATTCGTATCATGTCGCGGCGGGCATTCTTACGAATGTCAGAACCAAAGGGACGCCAGCAAAACATGGATATTAGTGCGGCTTTGACTCTGACGATCCTTTGAAAGGCCGCTGCGAAACGGAAAGGAACGTCAGAGTCGCCAGACCAGCCGAGGCCGGACTTGCGCCAAACCGGGAAAGAATATCTCAGCCGCGGGTGCGCGAGCGGATCATGAAGCTGTCGAAGGTGTATTCGGCAACCTGCCACCAGAGATACTGGTCGGAACGATAGGCCTGCATCGCATCGATCGATTTCTTGAAATCGGGATTCTTCGCGGAGATTTCGGCCCACAATTCATTGGTCGCCTTCAGGCAGGCTTCCAGCACTTCGTTGGTGAAGGGACGAAGCTGCGTCCCGCTGGCGACCAGCCGCTTCAATGCCGATGGATTCTGCATGTCGTAGCGCGCGGCCATCCAGCTGTTGGCATTCGCGGCCGCATTCTGGACGATCGCCTGGTAGTTCTTGGGCAGGGAATTCCACTTCTCGAGATTGCAGAAGGCGTGCACCATCGGACCGCCTTCCCAGAAGCCGGGGTAATAATAATATTTGGCGACCTTCTGGAATCCGAGCTTCTCGTCGTCGTACGGACCGACCCATTCGGCCGCGTCGATGGTCCCCTTTTCGAGCGCCGGATAAATATCGCCACCCGCAAGCTGCTGCGGCACGACGCCGACCTTTTGCAGCACTTGTCCGGCAATGCCGCCGATGCGGAATTTCAGTCCGGAGAGATCGGCAACGCTCTTGATCTCCTTGCGAAACCAGCCGCCCATCTGGGTGCCGGTATTGCCGCAGGCAAAACCGATCACGCCGAACTTCTTGAAAAACTCGTTTCCGAGTTCTATCCCGCCGCCCTGGTACCACCAGGAATTCTGCTGACGCGCATTGAGGCCGAACGGCACCGAGGCATAGATTGCAAAGGTCGGGTCCTTGCCGACGTAGTAATACGAGACGGTGTGGCACATTTCGATGGTGCCGTTGGAAGTGGCATCGAGCGCCTGCAGGCCCGGGACGATTTCACCGGCTGCAAAGACCTGAATCTGAAACTTGTTGTCGGTCATTTCCGCGACGTTCCTGGCGAACTCCGCGGCGCCGCCATAGATGGTGTCGAGCGACTTTGGAAAACTTGACGTCAGGCGCCACTTGATCTCAGGCGAGGATTGGGCAATTGCCGGCGCGGCGACCGCTGTTGCCGCGGCTCCGGCCGCTGAAACTTTCAAAAAATCACGACGCTTCATAAAGGCCATCTCCTTGTAGGGACGTTTCCCCGTCTTTATGGGAGCTTTTCATTCGGGAGGCTGACTGCTTGTTGACCCGAATGTGCTCCAGTTTAAAGGTTCAATTGGTCCTGTGTCCTTTAGAAGCCGAACTTCGTGAAACGCAGATGCGTAAAACTTCGGACTGGGGACTTCGCGGGGCTTTAACACGGAAGGTGGCAAGCGAAAACGCGACAAAGGCATGACAGTGCCGACTTTCCGGCAGTGCGCCGATTAAACGAAAGTCGCATATGCCAACACAGTGGCTGCTCAAGCCGCGGCAATGGCGCCCTTGAGCTGGTCGCGAACCTCAGCAGCGATCGCCCGGTAAATCGCCGCATGCGGCCCGCTGGGCTCGCTCTCGACGACAGGTGTCCCTGCGTCCGAGGTGGTTCGGATCGAGATGTGCAGCGGGATTTCGCCGAGAAATGGTACGCCGAGACGACCGGCCTCATCGCGTGCTCCGCCATGACCAAAAATGTCCGATTTCGTACCGCAGTGCGGACACTGGAAGTAACTCATATTCTCGACGATGCCGAGCACCGGCACGTTGACCTTCCGAAACATCGCGAGCCCCCGCCGGGCATCGATCAGGGAGAGATCTTGCGGGGTCGAGATGATGATGGCGCCCTTGAGCGGCACATTCTGCGCCAGCGTAAGCTGGGCGTCGCCGGTGCCGGGCGGCATGTCGACGACGAGAACGTCGAGGGCGCCCCAAGCCACGTCCCGCAGCATCTGGGTGATGGCCGACATCACCATGGGCCCGCGCCAGATCATCGCGGTGTCCTCTTCAACGAGGAAACCGATCGACATGATCGAAATACCGAAGCGCCGGATCGGGATCATTTTCCGCTCGGCATCGAGCTGCGGCTTCTCGCGAATCCCGGTCAGTCTCGGCACCGACGGCCCGTAAATATCGGCGTCGAGCAATCCGACGCGCAAACCGAGGTCGCGCAGGCCAAGCGCCAGATTGAGCGCGGTGGTCGATTTCCCGACGCCGCCCTTGCCGGAGGCCACCGCGATGACTGCAGCAATGCCGGGAATTTCCGCCTGCCGCGACATCGGCGAGGACGTCCCCTGCGGCGGCCGATGCGCCGAGACGTTCGGGACACCCTGCGCGTGTCGATGCGGCGGCGGCGCGGCGGTGCCGGGTTTCCGTTCGGCAGTCAGCGCAACCATGGCGACACTGACCCCAGGAAGCGCGCGCACGGCCGTCTCGGCGGATGCGCGAACGCTTTCCCAGGCCCGCGCCTCAGCAGCATCGACATTGATCGAGAAGAACACCTTGCCGTCGTTGACCGTGATCGGCGACAGCACGTCGGCATTGGTCAAGGCGACCCCGCGGGGCGAGGCCACCTTTGCCAAAACGTCGAGAACCTGTTGCTGCGTTACAGCCACGGCGCGTCTCCTTAGACCTTCTTCGGATGCGAGCAATAAAATGGTCCCGCTCGAAAGGCTACCTCCTGCCGACGTCATCCGCCCGTTCGGTGGGCGCTGTGCCTGCGTCCCGCTCCTTGGCGGCCTCGTAGTTCAGCTCGATCGTGACGCCGTTAGGGTCATTGACGAAGATCTGCCAGAGATCGCCCCCCGGAACCTGCCTTGCGTCGAAGGCCATGCCCTTGGACTTGAGCCGATCCTTCATGGCGGCAAAGCCCTGGCTGACGAACGCGACGTGGTGGACAACGCCGGAATCGGGCTTTTGTGGCTCATTCGTTGGCGAAATATCCACCAGATGGACCACCGGTTTGCCCTCGCTGTACATCCATGCCCCGGGAAAGGCGAAATTGGGCCGGGCGCCGTTTTCCAGGCCCAGGACATCCTCATAAAACCGAACGGTTTCGGCGAGCTTGCGGGTCCGGATGTTGAAATGGTCAAGCACGCCTACGCTCATGCCCATATGGTCTCACTCCCTTGTTCCTGAAATCTCGACTATGGCCCAATCCTAGCATAAAACCCCGCCTGCCCGCCAAACAGCGCCGTTGCCGTTCACGCGGCACGTTCTATGGTGCGGGCTCCCGCGGAGCCTGTTTCGGAAACCGAACCGGTCCATCTTCAGCATAATGTCCGGCCAGGTCCAATGCGCCGGCGAAACCTCAGGGTTGCACACATGGCTAAAGTCGCTTTTCTCGGTCTCGGCGTCATGGGGTTCCCCATGGCAGGACATCTGGTCAAAAAGGGCGGCCACGATGTAACCGTCTTCAACAGGACGCCGGCCAAAGCCAAGGCTTGGGCGGAGAAATTCGGCGGCCGCAGCGCGCCGACGCCGAAGGCCGCCGCGGAGGGCCAGGATTTCGTGATGGCCTGCGTCGGCAATGACAACGACCTGCGCGCTGTCACGCTCGGCGCTGACGGCGCATTCGCCGGAATGAAAAAAGGCGCAACCTTTGTCGACCACACCACCGCATCAGCCGAAATCGCGCGCGAACTCGATGCAGAGGCGACAAAGAGAGGCTTCAAGTTCGTCGACGCGCCGGTGTCGGGCGGTCAGGCCGGGGCCGAAAATGGCGTGCTGACGGTGATGTGCGGCGGCAGCGAGGATGCCTATGCCGGCGCGGAACCCGTAATCGCCGCCTATGCGAGGATGTGCAAGCGGCTGGGTGCGGCCGGTTCGGGCCAGTTGACCAAGATGGTCAACCAGATCTGCATCGCAGGAACTCGTTCAGGGCCTTTCCGAAGGCATCCATTTCGCGAAAAAGTCCGGGCTCGACGTGGCTGCCGTGATCGACACCATCTCCAAGGGTGCCGCACAGTCCTGGCAGATGGAGAACCGCTACAAGACCATGAACGAGGGCAAGTACGATTTCGGTTTCGCGGTCGAATGGATGCGCAAGGACCTCTCGATCTGCATCGCCGAATCCCGCCGCAACGGGGCGCATCTGCCGGTGACCGCGCTGGTCGACCAGTTCTATTCCGAGGTCGAAAAGATGGGCGGCAAGCGCTGGGACACTTCGAGCCTGCTGGCGCGATTGGAGCGGTAAATTCGCCCGGCAGTGGGAGGAACCTGACCCAGCGAATAGCGTCATCGCGAGCGCAAGCGAAGCAATCCAGCAGACCAGCGGCCGAAGAAAGGCTGGATTGCTTCGTCGCTTTGCTCCTCGCGAGGACGGACCAAGCGGCGCGTCAGCTCGCCATGACGGTACGGCAGCGCCAAAGGATCGGTTAACCTCTCGTTAAGGTAATTCTTTAGTTCTTTAAGGCAGCTCTTAATGATTTGGAGCCAGAGATAGACAATGCAAAGGCTCGCGCTGGCGGAGCGGATTTGACATTCGCGAGCAACCTAGCCGCGGGCGGAATTTGTGTTGTTGATGAGTGATCCCGCTGAAAAGCCAGAGGTTGTGCAGCTTCCCGCTGAGCCTCCTGTCGCAGCGCCGGCCGGCAATCGCCGCGCTGCCGCACAGCGGGTTCGCGAGGCGCGCGATCGGTTAACGTCGACGAGCGGTACCCGTCCTGCCTTCGATCGCGAGTTGCTTCGCCAATACGCCCAGACCCGCATCTCGGCATCCTATGTCGTCATGCTGCTGGTGGTGGCCATTGGCCTCCTGTTCGGTTTCTGGATGCCGCCCGTCTCGGCGGCGGCATGGACCTGCGGACTGCTTTGCATTCACATTGCCATTATCCGCAGCTGCAGCAAATTCCTCGCCGAGCCCCCTTCCCTCACGGCAACGCGCAAGTGGCGAACGCGCTTCGTCCTGCTCGATCTGCTTTACGGCCTGTGCTGGACCGCGCTTCTGATTCATCCCGCAAGCTTCGATGCGGTCTCAAACACAGTGATGATGTTCCTGATGCTGCTGGTCATCGCGGTGTCGAGCATGCTCGCGGCCAGCCTGCCGATCGCGGCGCTTGCCGCGACCGCGCCGGTGACGACGGCGATCGCCGTGAATTTCAGCCTCAACGGCACATTCGACAATTACGTGCTCGCATTGCTTGCGTTCGCTGCCGAAGGATATTTCGCGCTGCTTGCACGCCGCCTGCATTCGACGACGCTGGCAACGCTGGAGGCACGCGCCGAAAAGGATGCGTTGATCGGGGAGCTCGAGCAGGCGAAGGCGATCTCGGATGAGGCGCGCCACCGCGCGGAAGCGGCCAACGTCGCGAAGTCGCGGTTCCTGGCACAGATGAGCCACGAACTGCGGACCCCGCTGAATGCAATCCTGGGATTTTCCGAAGTGATGAAAAGCGAAGTCTTCGGCGCGCATGCCGTTCCCGTCTACAAGGAATATTCCGCCGATATCCACAATTCGGGCGTCCACCTTCTCAATCTCATCAACGAAATTCTCGATCTGTCGCGGATCGAGGCCGGCCGCTACGAACTCAACGAGGAGGCGGTCTCGCTCGTGCATGTGGTCGCCGACTGTCACCACCTGCTGAAGCTGCGCGCCTCCAGCCGCGGCATCACCATTCACGAGGTGTTCGAGCATGACATGCCGCGCGTCTGGGGCGACGAGCGTGCGATGCGGCAGATCGTGCTCAATCTCCTGTCGAACTCGATCAAATTCACCCCCCAGGGCGGTGAAATCTGGTTGAAGGTGGGCTGGACGGCCTCGGGCGGGCAATATCTCACCGTCAAGGATACCGGATCCGGCATTGCGGAGGATGAGATCCCGATCGTGCTGGCCTCCTTCGGCCAGGGCTCCAATTCGATCAAGTCAGCCGAACAAGGCGCAGGCCTCGGACTGCCGATTGCAAAGAGTCTGATCGACATGCATGGCGGCACGTTCACGCTGAAGTCGAGGCTTCGTATCGGGACCGAGGTGATCGTCACCTTTCCGCCGGAGCGCGTGATGTCGGCGCTGGCGCCCATGTCTGATGAATCCCCGCCGCTGCAACCGGAAAGCGCCAGGACGAGCAGCAGCGACGACAAGCGCAGGGTCCGCCACAAGCCGATCATGAGCGCCGGCACCGGATTGTAGAGGGAGCCGCTTGGCAGCCGTCCGAAATCGTTTCACTATCAACGCATGAGCATCGAAACGCCGTGTATCGCAATCTGCATGATCGATCCCAGAACCAGCCTTTGTTTCGGTTGCGGGCGCACGCTTGGCGAAATCGCGCGCTGGCACCGCATGGACAACGCAGAGCGGCGCGTGGTGATGGCCCAGTTGCGCGCGCGAATGGCGCAAGCGGGATTGGCGTTGCCGGAGACGGCCGGCCCTTCAACGAGCGACTGAGGCGAGGCCCGCTGTGAGCCGCATTCTGCTGGTACTTTTCGTATTGATCGGGACTGCGGGCGCGGTCGTCGCCTATGGCTATCGCGGTCAAGTCGCACGCGCCAGAAGCACGGTTGAAGACCTCCTGGGCAGGCGGATCGCGTCGACGCGCGCGGTGCAGATTTCGCGTGGCCAGGGTGGTGAATTCGCCCTGCAAGCCAGGATCAACGGGGTGACCGCTCCAATGGTGGTCGATACCGGCGCGACCTCGGTCGTGCTGACCTATGAGACGGCGAAGGCGGCCGGTCTCCCCCTCGAGCTGCTCGACTATGACGTCGATCTTGAAACCGCCGGCGGACACACCAAAGCGGCACGCGTGACGCTCGGGCGGCTGGCGATCGGAAAACTCGTCGAGCGTTCGGTACCAGCACTTGTGGTGACGCACGGAAAGATGAAGACAAATTTGCTCGGCATGAGCTTCCTGGACAGGCTGGAAAGCTGGGAAGTCCATGCCGACACGCTGATGCTGCGCGGCTACCCCTGAGTTGCGACGGCTTCAGATCGACTTGCCATCGGATCGACTTGCCGTCGCGCCTGAAGGATCTCAAGCGGCGACTGCCGCAGGCCCGCGGTCTTCGACCAGCGCGATCGCATCACGCAGGACGTCCAGGCCTGCTCCCGGCTTGACGCCCAATTCGGCGAGGTGACGGCGGAATGCCCGCGCGCCGGGTACACCGTGAAACGCGCCGACGAAATGCCGCGTGATCGCGTGCAGCCGCGTACCCCTTGCAAGCTCATCCTCGATATAGGGCATCATCGCCTCGAACACGTCCTTCATGCTCGCAAGCGGTGCGGTCTCGCCGAAAATTTCGGGATCGACCGCAAGCAGGCGCCACGGTTCCTGATAGGCGGCGCGACCCAGCATGACACCATCGACCTGGGAGAGATGCTGCCTTGCTTCGGCAACGCCGGCGATGCCGCCATTGATGACGACGGGCACATGAGGCATCGAAGCCTTCAGCCGGTAGACCCTGTGATAGTCGAGCGGCGGGATGTCGCGATTTTCCTTTGGCGACAGCCCATCCAGCCAGGCCTTGCGCGCATGGACGATCAGCGCGTCGGCGCCGGCCGCGATCACGCCGCCGGCAAGCGCATCGAGCGCCGTTTCCGGGTCCTGATCGTCGATGCCGATCCGGCATTTCACGGTGACGGGAATCGTCACTTCGCGCTTCATCGCTTCGATGCAGGTCGCAACGAGCTGGGGCTCCGCCATCAAGCAGGCCCCGAAGCGACCGTCTTTCACGCGGTCGGATGGACAGCCGACATTGAGATTGATTTCGTCATAGCCGAAATCCTCGCCGATCCGGGCCGCGGTTGCGAGATCGCGCGGGTCGGAGCCGCCAAGCTGAAGCGCCAAGGGGTGCTCGCTTGCATCGAAGGCGAGCAATCGTCGCCGGTCGCCATGAATGATGGCGCCCGTCGTCAGCATTTCCGTATAGAGCCGGGCCCGCCGCGTCATCAGACGGTGGAACACGCGGCAATGCCGGTCGGTCAAGTCCATCATCGGCGCGACGCTAAATCGATACGCTAACATATTGATGTTGTTTCTCTTTATTGTCCTTTGAGGGATTGTTGATTTCTGGGCCGACAAAGTCCATCGCAGGCCTGAAGTAAAGCATTTTCCTTCCCCTTCAAGCGCTTGCCGACGTTGCTCGTTCGACACCTGCCTGCCGCGTTGCACCGATGCCGACAAACCGACGTGACTGGGTCATCAAGGATTACGTCCAGCGGAATCGCTGGCCCATGCTTGCCATTCAGCGCACGGCTGACGAGCTATCGAACCAAGACCGTCAGCTCTTGCAGAAGCAGCGATAGAGCGCCGAAATGACCTCGATGACCTCGGGCCGCTCGACAGAGTAATAGACGTTCTTGCCGTTGCGACGCATCTTGACGAGATCGTCCGCGCGCAGGCGAGCGAGTTGCTGCGACACCGTCGATTGACGCAGCTTCAGCACCTCCTCGATGTCGCCCACGGTCTTCTCCCCGTCGAGGAGGAGACAGAGGATGGCCAGCCGCGACTCGTGCGAGAGCGCCTTGAGGAATTCGCTCGTACGGTGAGCGTTGTCGAGCAAGGCGTCAGAATCAAGTGGTGGCTTGCCACGCTTGGCTTTGGTGATATTCGCTCGCATGTCACTCCGGTTGACCGTTGCGGCAAGGTCCGCAAACTGCAGTGTTGGTCGCCCTCAAACACCGCCTTGAATAGAATTATGCGGCAAACTGTCAATGACAACAACTATCGCCGCGACGGTCCCGATGAATGATACGTTTCCCCAATGTGGTACATATTCGTTGCTTCGTGCGGTGAACTCGGTCGAGATCAAGAGAGATGGGGCTTTAGTTGCTCGCTTGGCCAGGTTCTCGGAAATCGTTCTCTTCGCGGGCCGAGGTGCATGGTGGTTGGAGTGTCGGTCATGAAATTTCTCAAGCTCGGCATTGCCGCTGCGGCGATTGGGCTGGTGGTCGTCGTTGGCGGCAGCTACATAGCGCCAATCTGGTTCGCGCCTCGGCAGAACGTTCGTGTGAATTTGACCGATCCGGCCCTGATCGAACGAGGGAGATATATCGCGCAAGCGTCGGATTGCGTAGCGTGTCATACCGCCAAAGGGGGCAAGGCGTACGCTGGTGGTCTGGCGATGCAGACGCCGATCGGCACGATCTATTCGACGAACATCACGCCGGACAAGGACACCGGCATCGGCGCATATGACTTTGCCGATTTCGAACGGGCGGTCCGTCATGGCATCCGCAAGGATGGCGCTCCGCTCTATCCGGCGATGCCCTACGTTTCCTATGCCGTGCTGACAGACGATGATGTGCAGGCGCTCTATGCTTATTTCATTTCCGCGGTTCAAGCGGTCGCGCAGCACAATCAGGCCTCGACTATCCCGTGGCCGAAAAACATGCGTTGGCCGCTTGCCTGGTGGCAGGTGCTGTTCGGCGGTCATCGCAGCTTCACCCCGCCAGAGGGCGCGACGCCCGAGGCGGCTCGTGGCGCCTATCTCGTCGAGGGGCCGGGGCATTGCGGCGCCTGCCACACACCGCGCGGCTTCGCCTTCCAGGAGAAGGCCCTCAAGGATGGTCCGGGGGGCGATTTCCTCTCCGGTTCGGAGCTGGAGGGGTGGTATGCCAAGAATCTGCGTCACGAGGACACCGGGCTCGCGAGCTGGTCTCAGCAGGAGATTGCCGACTTCCTCAAGACCGGTCGTAACGTCCGCACGGCGGCGTTCGGCAGCATGGCCGAAGTCATCGAGCACTCCACGCAACATCTGAGCGACGCCGACGCATCGGCGATTGCCGTTTATCTGGCGAGCCGCGCGCCCCGGCCCGGCCATGCCGCATCGCTGCCCAAGGCGGAGGACACAACCACTGCGAAACTGTATGAGAGCCAAGACCGTAGCCCGGGGGCGCTCGGCTATGTCGCGCGGTGCGCGTCCTGCCATCGGCTCAACGGACAGGGCACTCCGCGGGTATTCCCCGCTCTGGCCGGCAATTCGGTCGTGGAAACCGACAATCCGAGTTCGCTGATCCAGGTCACGCTTGCCGGCGGCACGATGGCCAGAACCCCGGCAGACAGGATGCACCCTTCCATGCCCGAGCTGGCCAGGCTGGACGACCGCACTGTGGCCGACATTCTCACCTTTATCCGTACCAGCTGGGGCAACAAGGGATCGCCGGTCTCTGCGAATGACGTTGCTGCCATGCGTGGCGTGATCGCCCACAAACCCGCCGATTATGTTCCAGGAGATCTGAATTGACGGCCTGACGCCTCCCGCTCCGCTGGGCGTTAGCTTTGACTGCCGCTTCGGGCCGCGCAGGCAGGGCGATCGTTCGGGATCTCACGATACCCAGACCGAGATGGCTGGTAACGCTCAGTGGAAGACCGAGATGCGCCAGGATGTCTTCTGCTCGTTGGCCTGTTCGACCGAGAGCTTGGCAAGCGCCAGCGCCTTATCGGCTGCCGCTTTCGCAGCGTTCCAGTTCCCGGCAGCGAGCGCCTCCTTGGCTTCGATCAAAGCGGTCTCGGTCGGAATCCAGGCCGCCTTGGCGGCAACCGCCTCTGCTTCGGCCGCCTGCGCGACGGCGAGCGCCGCCTCGGCTTCCGCCTGAGTGGCGGCCAGCGCGGGCAGATTTAGCATCGCGAGCCCGGCCGCAAGAAGGATTGCGCGCATCATGGCCTGGTCCCCGGACCAACGATAGCAACACCGTTGCTCATGTAAGAGAGGAAGTATTCGAGATCGCGATAATCCTCGTCATCGGCGTTCAGCGGTACCGCGCGGGTCTGCGACGAGCAGGTGCTGATGCGCCGAATGGTCGTGCCCATACTGCCCCAATCGGAGCGGTAGATCGGCATCGCCGCCAGAATGCCCAGCGCCGGGGCGAGAATGTCACCGCGCATACGTTCACCCGCCGGCGAAATATGGCACGACGCGCAGGAGATGCCGAGCTGGCCTTTGCGGGAATAGAAGAATTCCTTGCCGCGCTCATAGGCAACCAGTGCGCGCGGATCGTCCGGAATGGTAATCGCGAACGGCTTGCCGCGCGAGGACTCGGCCATCACTGCGGTCAGCGACGCCATCATGCCGGTCATCGGATCGAGCGGCTTTTCGCCATTCTCCATACGGCAGCGATTGATCGCGCCTTCCAGCGTCTCGACTTGACCGGTCTCGCTGATGAAGCGCGGATAGGTCTGCCGGATGCCCTCGCCCTTGTTATCAAAACAATCGGCGTAGTGCTTGCCGTTGGCGAACGGCTTGTCCCACTCGGCATGCCCTTCGTCGAGCGCCAATTCGTAGGGAGGAAACTCCATGATTTCCTTCCACTGCTTGCGCATCTCTTCGTTGACGGCATAAGGGCCATTGCCAAAATCGTCCTTCGCCACGTTGGGGAACCTTGCGAAGAAGAATGCCTGGAAAGCCTTGCGATCTGTTTCCGGATCGGTCTTGTCGGCCGCCTTTGCCGGCGCCACAGCCAGCAACAGAGCGCAAACAAGATCCAGAGCGACTGCAAAACGGTAACGCAGGCTAGCCTTGATCATGCGATTTTCGTCGTCACAGTGTCGGCCTTGCCGATGGTTACGGCTCCAGGCCGTTCCCGGCTGGCCGGGGACATTGTCGGCGCCCGGGACATTGTCGGCGAAAGCCTGCTCGGTCAAGCCATACGCGCCAAGTGCGGCTTGAAGCCGCGAAGCCCTGCGACGGCTTGCCTCCATCGAAGCGGAACATAGATCATGTCGACTACAGCGTGTAAAGGAAGTCGATGATCTTCTCGATCTCGGACCGGGTCAGAATATGGTTGCGGCCGAAGGGAGGCATTGGCGCCAAGGGATTGCGCGCCGGCTCGTCGGTCAGGATCTCCACCAGATCGGCGCGATTGGGGAAGCGACGCTTCATGTCAACCAGCTCACGGCCGACGCTGCTCGGCACATCGCCACCCTTCATCGTATGGCAGGCGAGACAGTTACCCTTGGCACGATCAAACGCCAACTCCTGCCCCGCCTTGGCGTCATCGGCATGCGCCGACAGCGGCAGCGTCGCGACGGCAAGGACAATGAAGGCGAGGAGAGACTTTGTCATCTGCAGTTCAAATCCAGAGGCCCAACGGTGATGGACTGCGCCAGGAGCTCAGTTGTGTCGCGGACGGCTCGACGATCCCATGATCATCCAACCGTAGCACAGCCGATTACGCCACAAAACCCCACGGCGATTGTTGCGCGGATGTTGATTTTTCCACTGGACCCGCTTAGCGCGGCTCATCAAAATGATAAAGTGATGGACAGACGCGCCGCTATTGCGCAAGGAGCGTAACAACCACCGCAAATAGACATGCGGAAAATTTTAAGGGAGTAGCTCATCGTGAAAAAAATGGTCCTTGGCCTCGTCATGGCCCTGTTCCTGTCCCCCGCCTTGGCGGGAAACTATCAGCCTGTTGATGTCAGCAAATTGCCGGAGGTCAAGCAGTCCAAGCTCGGCCTTTATCTGTCCGCCCCGGAAGCATTCAAGATGAAAACGGATGGCGGCGCGAAAGTCGCTTTCATCGACATACGCAGCAAGGGCGAGTTCCTGTTCGTTGGCACACCCTTGGTTACCGACATGAACATCCCCTATATGGAGATCGATGATCCGGCGAGCTGGGACAAGAAGAACAATCGCTACACCATGTCGCCGAATTCGGATTTCGTCGGTGCGGTCACCGCTTTGTTGACTCGTCAGAACCTTACCAAGAACGATCCCATCATCCTGATGTGCCGTTCCGGCGATCGCTCCTCGCGCGCCGCCAATCTTCTCCAGGAGGCCGGTTTCACCAAGGTCTATTCAGTGGTCGACGGTTTCGAGGGGGACATGGGCAAGGACGGCCGCCGCGATGTCAACGGCTGGAAGAACGCCGACCTTCCCTGGGCATATAAAATGACGGAAAGCCAGGCTTATACCCGCTGAAGGCCATGCCGTTCCGGAGGGGTTCGGGACGCGGGCGAAGGGGAGGAAATACCGTTGCGTCTGAACCGCAGGTCTCTGGTCGCGGCGGCTCTTCTTTTGCTGACACGGGAAGTGCGGGCGAAGCCTCAGCAAACCTTCGACGTCACAACGGCCGATGGTCTGCTCGTCCGGAATTTTCGCATCGCACCAGGCAAGTCGCCTGCGAACTTGCCCGGGGTCATCCTGGACGGTCCGACCAACGCCGATCTGGTTCTGTACGAATTTTTCGACTACGCGTGCCCCTATTGCCGTGTCGCCTCGCAGGAACTCGATGTCTTGCTGACACCGAGCGTCGGCGTCAGACTGGGCCTCGTGCAACATCCGATCCTTTCGCAGCGCTCGATCGACGTCGCCCGTATTGTTCTGGCAACAGCGAAGCTTCACGGCGACGCCGCGGCCTATCGGCTTCATGTCGGCCTGTTCGAAACGCCCGGTACGACCAGCGCGGAAAAGGCACGCGCCGTCGCCTCTGCGCAGGGCCTGGACGCCGCCGCATTGAAGCACGAGGCCGACGGTGCTGATATTTCCGAGATCCTCAACGCTCAGACGGAACGGGCGCAGGCCCTGTCGCTAACCCAGACACCTTCTTTCGTTTTGGGCGATTTCGCCTTCGTCGGATGGCCCGGCGTAGAGACGACCGATTCCTTGCTATCGGCGATGCGCCACTGTGGCGGCCTGCGCTGCACAACGCCGTGAAATCCTGGAGGACGCGGTTGAAAACATGTCGTATTTGAGTAACGAAATAATTTGAATTACCTCGCGGCAGCCCATGGAATATATTCAAAAAATGGAATATGTATCAAGCCGTCGTCAAACGTCCCCGGGTGACCAGATCCTCTGGAGTAGAAAACCATGAATGTCCATCAGGAAAGCCGCCGTGGCTTTTTGCGCAAGACCGGACTGCTCGGCCTTGCGGTCTCCGCCCTGACGTTTGCGCCGCGTCTTGCGCTCGCGGCCTGGAACAAGGCCGCCTTCGAAACCAAGACGCTCGCCGACGCCTATAAGGCGCTTGGCGTCGAAACGGCGACCGCCAGCGGCGACGTTCAGCTTATTGCCTCGGATATTGCCGAGAATGGCGCCGTGGTTCCGGTTCAGGCGATCAGCAAGATTCCCAAAACCACCCAGATCTCGTTTCTGGTGGAAAAGAATCCGACCATGCTCACCGCCCAGTTCGACCTCGGACCGGATACGCTTCCTGAGATCAGCACCCGCCTGAAAATGGGCCAGACGTCCAATGTCATTGCGCTGGTGAAGGCAGACGGGAAATTCTACACGGCGACCAAGGAAATCAAGGTGACGCTGGGCGGCTGCGGCGGCTGAACATTTCGTTCCGCCGATCGCGAGTGGGTCGGGAGCCCGCGCCTCAGCGAGCAAGCTCCAGGGATAAAAGGAAACGTTGCATGGCCAATCCAATGAAAATCCGCGCCGCCGTCAAGGACGGCGTCACCGAAATCAAAGTGCTCATGAGTCACGAAATGGAAACCGGCCTGCGCAAGGATCCGTCCGGCTCAGTCGTTCCGGCCTGGTTCATCACCGAAGTTACTGCCAAGCTCAACGACAAGGTCGTCATGCAGGCGCAATGGGGCCCCGCGGTAGCGAAAAATCCTTTCTTGTCCTTCAAGGTCAAGGGCGGCGCGCCGGGTGACAAAGTGGTCGTCTCATGGGTTGACACCAAAGGCGACACGCGTTCCGACGAGGCAGCCGTCAGTTGAGGCGCGATCTCGGCAAGGACCGGCGCGCCGCCGAAGTCCTTAAGTCCTCGTGCTCGATCCCCAGTCGCCCGTCGACCAATATGCAGGCCTGAGAGCACGCCATGAACCGCCGTGAATTCCTGCATCTGCTTTCAACCGCGAGCGCGGCGGGCATGGCGCTACCGCTCGATCAGGTCCGGGCGGAACAGGCCGCCGAAGCGCTTTACGATGCGAAGCCATTCGGCAATGTGTCGCTTCTGCACATCACGGATTGCCATGCGCAATTGCGGCCGATTTATTTCCGTGAGCCGAACGTCAATATCGGCGTCGGCACCATGGCGGGACGTGCCCCGCATGTGGTTGGCGAAGCCTTCCTCAAGCGGTTCGGCATTGCGCCGAAAACAGAGCTCGCCCACGCCTTCACCTATCTCGATTTCGAACGCTACGCACCGCTCTATGGACGCGTGGGCGGCTTCGCCCATTTGGCGACGCTGGTGAAGCGTCTGCGGGCGAGCCGGCCTGACGCACTTCTGCTCGACGGCGGCGACACGTGGCAAGGATCGGGCGCCGCGATGTGGACGAAGGGGCAGGACATGGTCGAGGCTGCCAAACTTCTTGGCGTCGACGCGATGACGCTGCACTGGGAATGCACCTATGGCCAGGAGCGAGTGAAGGAGATCGCCGAAAAGGATTTCGCCGGCCATATCGACATCGTCGCCCAGAACATCAAGACGCAGGATTTCGGCGACCCGGTGTTCAAGCCTTACGTCATGCGAATCGTGAATGGCGTGAAGGTCGCCGTCATCGGCCAGGCCTTTCCCTATACGCCCATCGCCCATCCGCGCTACATGATGCCTGACTGGACCTTCGGGATCCAGGACGACAACATGCAAAAGACCGTTGACGCCGCCCGGGCTGAGGGTGCGCTCGTTGTGGTCGTCCTGTCGCATAACGGCATGGACGTCGACCTGAAAATGGCCTCGCGGGTGCGTGGGGTCGACGCGATTCTGGGCGGCCACACCCATGACGGAGTGCCCGCGCCGACAATCGTCGGCAATGCGGGCGGCAAGACCCTCGTGACGAACGCAGGATCCAACGGCAAATTTGTCGGCGTGCTCGATTTCGACGTCAGGGACGGCCGAGTCTCGGATTTCCGTTACCGGCTGCTGCCGGTCTTCGCTAACCTTTTGCCGGTCGACGCCGAGATGGATGCGCTGATCGCGAGGACGCGCGCGCCTTTCGAAGGCAAGTTAGGCGAGACTCTTGCTGTTAGCGAGGGCCTGCTCTACCGCCGCGGCAATTTCAACGGCAGTTTCGATCAGGTCATTCTCGACGCGTTGATCGCGGAAAAAGACGCTCAAATCGCCTTTTCACCTGGCTTCCGCTGGGGCACGACCATCCTTCCCGGCGAGAAGATCACGATGGAGAATGTGCTCGACCAGACGGCGGTCACCTATCCCTACGTGACGCTGACGCCGATGAATGGCTCCCAGATCAAACAGGTGCTCGAAGACGTTTGCGACAATCTCTTCAACGCCGATCCATATTACCAGCAGGGCGGCGACATGGTGCGCGTGGGCGGCATGAGCTATTCCTGCGATCCAACCGCGAGCATTGGCAATCGCATCGGCGACATGATGCTGAACGGCAAGCCGATCGAGACCGACAAGACTTACAAGGTGGCAGGCTGGGCCCCTGTGTCGGAGGCCGCTCGAGATGCCGGCGGCGAGCCGATCTGGGAACTGGTCGCGCGCCACCTGAGGACGAAGAAGACCATTGCGTCGCCCAAACTCAACCTGCCCCAACTCAAGAATGTCGAAGGCAATGTCGGCATCGCCAGCTGACGGCCGCTGTCCGTGATGGAGGCAGATTTGACGCCTTCCGCCGCTATCCCGCCGAGAAGTGCGATGAACGCCCTCGCCTCACTCGATCACCTCGTCGGCGCGGGCGATTAGCGTCGGCGCAATGCGGAACCGCATCGGTCTTGGGCCAGTGGTCATAATTGGCCCGCAATGCTCGTGGAACGATCATTCATGGGTATTGGTCATGAGTGGAATGAGCGAAGGCTAGCGGCATTGATTTCGGCAGCGCTGCTGCTGTCGACCCTGTCGGTTGGCGGGTGCGCGACTTCAACTGCTGGCTCATCACCGATGGGCGCGCGGGCCGAGGCACCGGCGCCTCCGAAGACAAACACTTACCTTCCGCTGGAAGATATGCCGCCGAAGCGTGAAAAGCCCGTCCTGACACCTGACGAACGGTTGAAGCTTCAGAAAGAACTGATCGCCGCGCGCGACCGCCAGGCCGCAGCCGCTAAAAGCCGTGGTGGTGCTGCGCGGATCGAACCCACCAAGCCCTAGTCAGTTGCGATTGCGGTCGCGGGTCAGCTCTGCGTGACGCCGACGCGCCCCGAAAAGCTCGAAGCAACCGTTACGACGCCGTCCTTGAGCTTCAGCCCGAGTGCCGCAAGCGGACGCGGTGCCGGCCCATCGATCACCTCCGCGGCGTTTCTGGGATCGTAGATCGAGGCGTGGCATGAGCAGACAAATGCGTTGCGCTCTTTCGACCACATGTTCACCGGGCAGCCCTGATGGGTGCAGATCGCCGAGTAGGCAACGACGCCGTCGGCGGCGCGCGCCCGCGTCTCGTCAGTCAGTGCGGCGGGGTCGAACCTCGCCAGGATCACCAGATTGAGGCGGCTGTCACTGCGCACCGTGCCGTCCGGGGCCATCGGATAGGCCTGCACCTGCGGACCGCCGAGCGCCAGGTCCTCGGCCCGAACCAGCTGTCCCTTCTTCGGACCGGTGAGAAACACAAAGCGATCGTCCGGCGCCGGCGGCTTGGCAGCCTCGCCCTCGTCGGCCCGTGCGGAACCGGCCAACAGGGGTGCGAGCGCCAATCCGAGGATCGTTCGGCGCTTGTAGCAGGAACAGTGCAACCAGTCATCGCACGGCATGTGGCCCGCTCCTTCCATTACTCAGTGCCATTGACGTTCGCGATCAGGCGCAGCGAAACCATCGCGAACTCGTCGGTGCCATGGATGTAGCCGACCCTGAAGTAGCCGTTGATCGGGTGTCTGCCGGGCTTGGTGGCCCGCACGCCGATCGCAAAGTCGATCCCGTCCTCCTGAACGTTGCCCTTCACCACGCGGCGCTCGAACGCCACCCCATCGTCAAACGAGGAGAGTTCGATCACGCGATTGTTGTAACCCTGGAGAACGCGGTAGCCATCGCGAATGCGCAACGTGGCGTGCAGCACGGCCGGCTCGCCGACCTTGGCGGACACGTCGGTCACCTCGACCACATAGGCAGGCGATTCATCGGCCTGCGCCTGTCCGAACCCGGGCGAGACCGGAGAGATCGCCAGCGCATTAGCCAACGCAAAGGCAAAGAGGCGGATCCCTATCGATCCCGCTCGAACATCTTCCATGGTCAAAAATCCCATGCTGTACGGGACAACGAAACCGAACCGGCCCAAAAACCGGCCGCCAGTGATGGCGGCCGGTCGCGAACAAGGATGCACTTACTTGGAGACGGCGAAGACCCAGACGACGCCACCCTGCGGCACCTCCTTCTGCCAACCTACCAGCTCGCTCATCAGTCCCTGCTGGAAGGCCGCGTCGACTCCGTAGCCGGACTCCACTGCCACATACTGCACGCCATCGACCTCAAAGGTCGAAGGCGGCGCGATGATCCCGGAGTTGGTCTTGAAGTGCCAGAGCTGCTCGCCGGTCTTGGCATCGTAGGCGCGGAACTCACGGTCGTTGGTCCCGCCTGTGAAGAGCAGCCCCCCGCCGGTGGTGAGGATCGAGCCCCACATCATCGAGCCCGAATACAGGTTGCGCCAAACCCGCTTGCCGCTGTCGACGTCGTACGCCTGGAGCTCGCCGAAGAAGCTCGCCTTGGTGTCGACCGAGAAGTGCAAGTCCGGGATGGCGACGCCCGTCCACCACTGTCCGGGAACGCGCTCCTCGACCTTGCCTTCCAGGGTATTGCAGTGGTTCTCGTTGGACGGAATGTAGACCATGCCCGTCTTCGGATCATAGGATTCGTACGGCCAGTCCTTGCCGCCCCACAGGCCGGGGCAGAACTGGGCCGCTTTGCCGGTGGCGGGCTTGTGAGCCAAATCGACGTCAGGCCGCCCGGTCTTTGGATCGATGGCCTTGAACACGTTCTGCGGCACGTAGCCCTGGGCATTGATGAAGGAAATCCCGCCATCAGGATTGCGCTTGAGCCAATACAGGTAGCCGTTACGGGCCGGCTTCAGCAGGCCCTTGGTGGTGACGCCGTCCTTCCGGAAATCCACCAGCATCGGGGCGTTCATCTCATCCCAGTCCCACGACTCGTTCTGATGGTACTGGAAATAGCTCTTGATCTTGCCGGTATCGCCATCGAGCGCGAGCGTGGAAGAGGTGTAGAGGTTATCGCCCGGACGCTGATCGCCGAACCATGGTGAGGCGTTGCCGGTCCCCCAATAGACGGTGTTGGACTCGGGGTCGTAGTTGCCGGTCATCCAGGTGGAGGCCCCGCCGGTCTTCCAGGTGTCGGGCTTCTGCCAGGTGTCGCTTCCCGGCTCGCCGGGTGCCGGAACCGTGTAGGTCTTCCATACCGACTTGCCGGACTCGGCGTCGAATGCCTGGACGAAGCCGCGCACGCCGAACTCGCCACCCGCGACGCCGACCAGAATCTTCCCCTTCACCACCAGGGGCGCCATGGTCATGTAGTAGCCGTCCTTCCAGTCCTCTACTTTCGCGTTCCAGACAACCTTGCCGGTCTTGGCGTCCAGCGCGACCAACACGGCATCGAGCCCGGCCATGTAGACCTTGTCGCCGTACAGCGCCACGCCGCGATTGGTGTTGTGCAGGGCGCTGAACCCTTCGGGAAGCTTGGGCTTGTAGCGCCAGAGCAGATCGCCAGTGGCCGCATCCAGCGCCACCACCTGGCTGTACGGCGTCGAGATGAACATCACTCCGTTGTTCACGATCGGCGGCGCTTCGTGGCCAGAATCCACACCGGTGGAGAAGCTCCACACCGGCACCAGGGACTTTACGTTGTTGGTGTTGATTTGATCGAGCGAGCTGTAGCTCCAACCCTTGTAGTTGCCTCGCGTCATCAGCCAGTTCCCCGGCTCAGGATTTTCCAGCCGGGCCGATGTCACCGGACTGTAATTGTCGATCGGACCGGCGACGACCGCCGTTGAGACAAGGGTTGCGAGCGCGGCAACGCTCAATAGAAGCCATTGCTTTCTGGTCATGGACGCTATCTCCCTGTGTTTTTTTCACTTTATCCACTGCGTGGTGGCTGGTGCGATCGTTTGGAGCACGGGAATCCGGAGCGACCGCGCCCCATTACCTGGTTGTTCAGTACCTCCCTTTCCAACAAATGTTGCAGTTGCGGTGAACGAGCCAACCGATATCGCCAGCACTGGTTCTGCTGGTGAAGAAAAGCGAGCGTCGCGCGTGGTCGGGACACTGCATGCTGTTGGGCTCCGCGACGCCTGGCATCACGTAAGCGTATCCATAACACACTTTAAGCGCCACGAGCGGCAAAAAAAAGACGACGAAGGAATTCGCCTCGTCTCGAATTAGCCTCTCGCAATGACTGAACTCGGTGAAAAGTACCCGCGGCCTTTTCCACACAATCGTCGGCTTCGTTGCCGAGGAACGGACATCAGTTCCAACTCAAGCCTTCGCTACGTGCTCGCGGCTCGGCCGCGACCATTCGAAATGGCACAGGATTGCGACGCTCGCTGCCGCTGCGAAGTAGCACCACACCGAAACGAAGGATTCCCAATAGAAAGCATAGGCGACAACCAAGCCTGCAAGAACAATTGCGCCGAGCACAACCAGGCTGCGCTGCGACGACAGCAAGAGTGGAAGTCCGGTTGCCGCGAGATATGCAGCCCCGACCGCGTCCGAATGGCGGTATCCCGTAACATATACCATGTGACCATCCGAAATTTTTGCGAAGTGCGGGTGACCAAGAATCCGCCAGAGAAAGTAAGCGCCGACACCCGCGCCGACGCCCAGGCAAACGACCATAAGATGCCGACGGGACACGTTGGGCTCGATCAGCCATACCGCGATTGGTGCGTATAGCGGCCAAAACGTTTCCGCGAAAAACAGGTAGAGGACCGTCAAGGGCGCTGAGAGAGAATTATCCGGCGCCTGCGGCAGGCTAAGCCACAACGACCCCTCGATACACTGTTGAAGGGCGAACAGCAGAGGCGTGGCTGCAAGCGGTACTTCACGTGGCCCCTTGACCCGCGTCAGTGCGACAACCCCGATGACCCCGGTTATCCCGGCTGTGACAAAGCTCGCTGACGCCGAGAAACACATCGCTTCCGTTTAACTCCTCAGCCAGGCCGGCATCGGATCCCGCGAGGCTTACGCGACCGCCATGGCTATGGCGCGGCGAAATTTGGCGCCATGTCCTGAAAGTCCCGAGCCCGGATTTCGCGGAAAGACACCAGGCGGCGCTGCGCCTCGTCCCATAGCACGAGGCGCACGCACCGGAAGCTTTCCAGAAGCGTTACGTGGCCGACCTGGCGCAGTTCGGGGTAGTCGCGCAGCACGCGCGACAGCCGGTAATGGGGAATACGGCTGCAGAGATGGTGTACGTGGTGGATACCGATGTTGGCTGTGAACCAACGTAACGGCGCCGGCAGATCGTAATGTGAGCTGCCATACAGCGCGGCCTGTCGCAGATTCCAGCGCTCGTCCCGCTCCCACGTCGTCTGCTCGAATTGATGCTGTACATAGAACAGCCATACGCCGGCCGTGGCGGCGAGCAGCATGATCGGAAGATGCACGAGCAGGAACGCCTTGATGCCGATGAACCACGTGAGCACAGCGACGATGAGGGCAATCGCGAGATTGGTTGCCATTGCACTGGCCCAGGGCTGCCAACCTTTGCGCATCAGGCCGAGCGGGATCCGGTGCTGCAACAGAAACAGATAGGCCGGCCCGATCCCGAACATGACCAGCGGATGGCGGTAGAGGCGGTATTTCAAACGGCCCCACCACGAACGAGCCCGGTATTCGCGCACTGTCAGCGTATCAACATCGCCGATGCCGCGGCGATCAAGGTTGCCGGTGGTGGCGTGATGGATAGCATGGGTGCGGCGCCAGCAATCGTACGGCGTTAGTGTGAGCACGCCAATAACGCGGCCGACCCAGTCGTTCGCCAGAGGGTTGGCGAAGAAGGTGCCGTGGCCGCAGTCGTGCTGGATCATGAACAAGCGCAGGAGAAAACCAGCGGCTGGAATCGCGATGAGCAATGAGGCCCAGGCGAAGCCGAGGGAGAACGTGAACCAGGCAGCAGTCCACAATGTTACGAGCGGCAAGGCCGTGACCGCCAATTCGGCAACGCTGCGCGCGTGATTTGGAGCGGTGTAGCCGCCCAGAATGCGCGTCCAGCGCCGAGCGTCGGGTACCGACAAACCTGAGTTATGTCCAATGCTCAAGATGATATCCGAGGCCCGCCGAAGGCGCTCCGAGTGGGTTGAACTCGCAGACACGTGAATCCGCTCGTTACTGGCTGTTTGACTTGCGATGTCGTCGTCGGCCTTGTCGATTGCGACCGGACAGAAATCCCGCGACCGATCTCTCGGCGTGCGGGACTTCGAAACCAGAGGCTCTGCCAGTACATCCGTGGTCAGAGCGACGCGGCTTTCGCTGCGCGGCAAATCAGGCGGCGCGCAGATTGTCAGCAGAAGACTTGCCGCTCCTGCGGTCTGCAACGATGTCGAAAGATACCTTCTGGCCCTCGTTGAGCGAGCTCATGCCGGCGCGTTCAACCGCACTGATATGAACGAAGACGTCCTTGTCGCCGTTCTCCGGCTGAATAAAGCCGAAGCCTTTTTGGTTGTTAAACCACTTCACAGTACCCGTATTCATGGAATTTCCTTTCACTGACGGCGTACGCACGGGAACCGGCACGCTCTCGCGGCCATCGTCCCAACCTGTCGATTTTGGAGAATTTCTGAAACGTGCGCGCCTGTCGGTGACAAGGCAAAGCGGCCCAGTCGTTCGGCCAATTGTCGATGAGCAATATATGGACACGAATTGGGCCGGCGTCAAGGCTTAACGCTCCGCATTGCCGGTGACCCCTGAGTTTGCGGTTGGGTTGAAACGATTGTTTCACGGTCTGATGTCCCGCACGTCGGAGGCCGGAACCTTTTTTCAACACGAGCAGCACTGCTTCGCTCGCTCTTGCATCGGCACCGGCGAACCGAACCAACCGATCAGTCGTTCTTCGAATTAGCAGCCTCTCTCGCCAATCGTTCGGTCTTCAGGCGCTCCAAATTTTTACGCAGCGCGATTTGCTCCTTCTCGTATTCAGTCAGCGGGCTATCCGATGGACGGAATACATTGTTGGCAACATTTTCGCGCTTGCTCATGACGTGACCCTTTTGAATTGCCGGCTCGATCGAAAGCGGTCCCGACGCTTCGGCTGGCGGCTGGTGGGCCGGCGCCGCCCGGCCACCACTGCGGACATCCCGCGCAGATCAGCCACAGGTTCAAATAGGTTTGGGCATGGCGGCCCACAAGGCCGGTCGCCGTCGAGTCACTGTTTAGAGTTCGGGCCGCCTTCGCGCCAAGTCATGTGGGCCTAGAGTGGCACGCAACGACCATAGGCAGGGGCATAACCATAGCCATACGGGCATGCACGCGGCGCAACCACGACAGGAGGTGCGACGACGACCGGAGGCGCCACAACGACCGGCGCCACATATCCGTAGGGCACGCCGTTGCGCACGCAATAGCCGTAAGGGCCGCGGTGAAAGCCGAGGCCACAAAAGCCTCTCACCTGAATTACCTCCGGCGCCTGCGTCTTAGCCGATGCGATCGGAAAAGCCTGGACCTCGCCCGAAGCAAATAAGGCGGCCGCACCGCAAGCCAAAATCGAAGCTATCTTTAACATTCACACTTTCCCTTCATGGCATTCAATGACATCAAATTTATTCGGGTCGCCTCCGATCTGGAGGCGGACACCGACAGACGGCTCAGCGGCGAACTCGATCAACGACCGGCTCGGCTTTTTGTGACGCAAGCGCTTCGACTTTCGCAATTGCCTCCGCGCATCCGGCAGATGCGGTCGACTTGTTCTCAAGCAGGCACGTAGCAATCCGGCCCTCGCCTGGCTTGATCTTTCCGCACACGCCATTGATCTCGGCTTTGCACGCAATGACGCCGTCCTTCAGCGCGTCGGCCGCAGCCAGTATGCTGGAGGCTGCCTCTTCCAGTTCAAACCCGCATTTCGGGCTTATCTTGTCTTCGTAAGCTTGCATGCAGTAGACCGTGCGGCCCTCGCCGGGCGTCACCATTCTGCAGTACTTCTTGATGTCTTTCGCGCAGACGCTTTCGAGCTTTTCGACTCTGGCATTCAGCTTTTCGAGGATCGTTTTACCGATGGATGTCTGCGCGGACGCAGGACTGGCGAGCAAAAGGATCAGCACGGGCAACGTTCCTATCCTGGCCAGCAACTTCATGGTGATCTTCATCGAAAGTCCTCTTGTGACGGCTCCGGAGAAAATGGCCTCATTGGGACGCCGCAATTCGCGGCTGAAGGACGCTTCTCCCTCATGTCCTCATTGCGCCAAGGCAAGGGTAAGACTCGAAACTCCAAGCGCCAGATTGACCCCTACCGATCCTTCGACCGAAAGCGGTTGCAAGGCAATCGAGCGTCCCGTTCCGCCGAACAGAAGATTGGCGCCAACGCCCACACCGAGTCCAACGGAGCCGCTCGCGCCTGCATAGGTTCCGGCAAGCTTTCCACGCATGGGACCAGCCGTCGGCGCCAGAACACCCCATGCCATGACGCCCCCCGCCGTGATTCCGATATCGAGACCAACCGAGCCCATCACGCCGACATAGGCCTCAGGTGGAAACGGCCCGTTTGGAACAAACTGACAGGCCATCCTCTGGCGCGATCCCAGGATCAGGCCGATCGAGGGACCCATTTTGCAGGTAAGCGTACCGGCGGCGGTTGTCGGCGTCTGGGCAACAGCAGGTGACCCACACACCACAGCCACGCCAATCAGCGCTGTTGCGAAGGACGATTTGAACATGACTGGTTTCCTGTATTGTTCGCGGGGAATTGTCGGCGCCTGCATGCAACGATGAGAGACGCCGCATGTATTTCGATAGGAATTTGGATTAGCCGCCGAACCGCCAGTTCAGGCCGACGCGGAACATGTTCTCTTTCAGGGTATTCAAGGCGCCCGCACCCACCCAGATATATTCGAGCTTGGTGCTCAGGTTGGGGGTGATGCCATATTCCATGCCGGCACCGGCGGCCAATCCCGCATGCCAGGAGGTCAGTGACGAACATGCAACAACTGTCCCGTTGTTGCATGTGAAGCCGACGGTCTGGCCAAAGGTCGAAACGTCATTTGTCAAAGCAAGACCAAAGGTGCCATAGAACAGAAAATTGTCCTGAGCATAGCCAATCCGCGTTCGAAGCGTGTCAATAACCGAGACCTTCGATGAAATTGTCGCAGTGCCGTCGAATACGCCGAGCTTCGTAACCGGGCCAGTTCCCGATCCGCTCATGCTGGTCCAGTCGATATCGCCCTCGAGGCCCATGACGACATGGCCGCTCTGGATCTGTGCGCCGAACGTGCCGCCGATCATCCCGCCGCTCATGTTGTAGTTGAACGGAGCGAAATCATTCGAGAAAAGTCCCAGCGGATTTTGCTGGCCGGTCGCGTAGCCGCCATTCGCGCCGACGTAAAGGCCGGTCCAGTTATAGACCGCCATGACCGGTGTGGCCGCATAAGGCGTCTGGATGGGAAGATCCGCGGCGACGGCGCCGACGGAAGTGATGGCAAGACATGCCGCTACGATGAGAGATTTCTTCACGCCATTTTCCTTCCCCATGGACATTTTCCTTCGAGAACTAAGAGCCCAAGTGAAGGGGCGGGACTATCCTAAATCAATCAAAGACTGGCGATTGTTCGATCTTGTTGCTCAATAATCACGATTGATCGCGTCCAATAGCGTCTGGCGGTAAGGTGTCACCCGCGCAGCCATTTTGATTTGGCATTTTAAGAGCTGTCGTGGCGTAAAATGGCGGGCGTCATACATTTGCCCTTCGGCTATTCAGTCATGTGCTGATATCGCTATTGGTTTCGGCTAACACATGACAGACACCATTTTGGTTACTCACCGGAGGAATTTGATGCGCAAACTTTCAGTGCTCGCGGCGGCAGCCGCCATGCTCGCAGGATCGAACGCCCAGGCACAAGTGCCGCTTAGTGCCTACACCGATTCAAATGGATTCATCGATGTTCAGACCCTGATGTGCTCGCAACTTGCCGGCACGTTTCAGGAAGACGCCGACATGCTGACCACCTGGTACAGCGGATGGTATAATGGACTGGCAAAAAAGCACTTCATTCATGTCACGCGAGCGAAAGTGTTCGAGCACGAGGTCATTCTGTATTGCAAGGCCCATCCGGACGTTAAGATCATCTCGGCGATCGACGTTCTGTTGAAGGACGAAAAGCTGAACGGCGCCTATAAATGAGTATTTAGGTTCTTTTGAACCTGTGTGTTCGACCCGAGGACCGACAACCCGTATTGTCACAAGTAGTCGTCGGGCAAATCCGGAATAACAACGAAATGGCCCTGTCCCAGACCGCTGTAGTCTACGCTGCCGTGGCCCTTTCACTTGCACTTGGTGGCTGCAGCAGCCGTCCATCGCAGGGCGTCCTTGTACCTGTATCCGATACGGTCGTTGGAGCGGCCCGCGTTCCCGTGCTCGTAGCAACGACCCGTCAACGTTCCGCGACCGACAAGGGCGAGATGTTCAGCGGGGACCGAAGTGACGTGGTCTCATATGCGGCGATTACGGTATCGATACCGCCAGACTCCGCCCGCGAGGTTGGTCAAATCCAATGGCCTTCCTCGATCCCTGGCGATCCGCATCACGACTTTGTAACGATGTCGGCAGATTATATCGATAAGCCGACATTCATGAGCGCGATTGCATCAAAAGCGAAGCAACTCCGGCCCGGCAAAGTTCTCATCTTCGTGCACGGATTCAACAACCGATTCGACGACGCGGTTTATCGATTTGCTCAAATTGTTCACGACTCCAAAGCACCGGGCATTCCGGTGCTGTTCACGTGGCCCTCGCGAGGCGAGCTCAAGCTGCGCGCATATACCTACGACCGCGAGAGTGCCAATTATTCGCGCGATGCTCTCGAAGAGCTGATCGACACGCTGGACCGCAATCCGAATGTGAGCGAGATCAATATTCTTGCGCACTCAATGGGAAATTGGGTCGCGCTGGAAGCACTGCGGTCGCGCTACATCCGTCCCGGTCGCTTCGTGGATAAACTCAAAAATGTCATGCTGGTTGCGCCCGACGTCGACGTTGACGTATTCCGTACCCAAATTCGAAGGATGGGAGCGAAACGACCGAGATTTGCGCTGTTTGTGTCTCAGGACGACAAGGCGCTTGCCTTATCGAAAACCATTTGGGGAGGATCACCACGCCTCGGCGAGGTCGATCCGGAACAAGACCCATATCGCAGCGAGTTGGCACGGGATCAGATCGAGGTCTTTGACCTGACGGATCTCAAGAAAGCCGGAGATGATGCGCATGATCGCGCATTTTCGGATGTGACATCCGTTGTCGGGATGATCAAGCAACGCCTTCGGGATGGTCAGCAAATGACTGACACCAAGTCGATTGGCATGGATTAGTCACTCGTCCTCGCCGGGCGTGACCCGCATGTCGACATCAGCGTCGCACCCCGAACCTGCCTCGACGAGCTTGTCGCCGAACCGTTTCCGGGCCGCCATATTCTTCGATTTCGATTTGAGCCAAATCAATCCGATGAAGCCGGGGCGTGATCACGTCATCCGACCTCAGCAAGGAACGAGTGGAATTGATCATGCCTATGCTCCGCCTGCGCAGGCCACCCCCAAAGGTAATTCTAATGGTCATCGCACTCATTGGTGCGCTGGCATTTAGCGCTGTCGCTTCTCAGGCCGCCGACCCCTTACCGTCGTGGAATGACGGGCCGGCGAAACAATCCATCATCGCCTTTGTCGAGAGGGTCACCAGGCCGGGGTCGCCGGATTTCGTGCCCGTCTCCGGGCGCATTGCGACCTTCGACAATGACGGAACGCTGTGGTGCGAGCAGCCTCTGCCCGTGCAGTTATATTTCGCGCTCGACCGCGTGAAGGAACTTGCACCGCAGCACCCGGAGTGGGCCACGACCGAGCCGTTCGCCTCGCTGCTCAAGGGCGACTTTGAAACAGCAATGGCCGGCGGCGATCACGCGCTGCTCGAAATCGTCATGGCCACGCATGCCGGCATGACCACGGCGGAATTCGAGCAAATCGTGCAAGACTGGATCGCCACGGCGAGGCATCCGAAAACCGGCCAGCTCTTCTCTGACATGGTTTATCAACCGATGCTCGAAGTTCTCTCCTACTTCCGCGCGAACGGTTTCAAGAACTACATCGTCTCGGGTGGCGGCATCGAATTCATGCGACCTTGGGCATACCGGGTTTATGGCATCCCACCCGAACAAATTGTCGGCAGCAGCATCAAAACCAAGTTTGAGATGCGCGACGGCAAACCTGTTCTCGTGCGCTTGCCAGAGCTGAATTTCAACGATGACCGGGGCGACAAGCCTGTCGGCATCAATCAGCACATCGGCCGCCGTCCCATCGCCGCGTTCGGCAATTCCCGTGGCGACAAGGAGATGCTGGAATACACGCAAGGTGGTGACGGCGCGCGGCTCGAACTCTTGGTGCTGCATGACGATGGGAGCCGCGAATACGCCTATGGTCCGGCGTTGGGATTGCAGGAACCCAAACTCGGGGCGCTCCCGCAGGCCCTTTACGACCAGGCAAAACAGGCAGGCTGGACCGTCGCCAGCATGAAAAACGATTGGGGCATCGTCTTTCCGTTTGAACCCGGAACGGTCACGGCCATCGACATTCTGCTGGAGCCGGATGCCGTCATGCTCCGCAATGCCGAAGCCGTGAACACGAACCACCTGAAGATATTCCCCCAAGGGTTTGCGCTCGATGCGGCTCACCGCCCTCACGTGACGATGATCCAGCGTTTCGTCCGCACGGCCGACCTCGACAAGGTCTATGAAGCCGCGAGCAAGGTTTTCGCGCGGGTCAATTTGGCCGGGATGAAGCTAGAAGCCTTCAAATACTACTATGCTCCCGCCAACGAATTGGGTGTTTCGGGCATTGTCGCGCGGCCGACGCCTGAATTGATCAAACTGCAAGATGACCTAATCGCTGCGGTTGCGCCGTTTACGGTGCCGAGCGGAACGTCAGCCGCTTTCGTCACGACACCTGATGATCGCGTCATTGATCCTCTGCTCATCGAATATGTTTCGGTGTTTGTTCCAAAATACTCCGGCGACCGTTTCAATCCGCATGTCAGCACCGGCGTCGCACCCCGGACCTATCTCGACAAGCTTCTAGCCGAACCGTTTGAGACATTCACCTTTTCGCCCGCAAGCGCAGCCGTTTACCAGCTTGGCCAATTCGGCACGGCAGCAAGAAAACTCAAAGAGTTTGAATTGAAGCCTTGAGCTCGTGACGAAGTTGTGTCCGCGATCAAAGTGCCTTTCAGGACATGTCGGTTTCGTGCCAAAACGGACTCAGGCACCACAAATACGGTTTCGCTACTTTCGAACGAAGTCGGCGATTTCCCGGTTAAGTCTCTCCTTGTGGGTGAAATAAAGTCCATGAGGTCCGCCTTCGTAGACGGTGAGCTTCGCACCGGGAACGAGCTTCGCCGCGGGAACAGAAGTCAGTTGGAGCGGTGCGGAGCTGTCCCGGTCGCCGTGCACAAACAGTGTCGGGATTCTGATGTGTTGCAGTTCGATGCGAAAATCGGTAGCCGGCTGGATTTTCGACATCTCCAGCATCGCTTGATGCGACGTCAGGTTCATCATGCTCAAGGTCGCGTCGATGATGCCTCGCGAGGCGGTTCCAGCGAAATAGCCCTCCGCCTGGCCTTCGGCCCAGTGCGGAAAATCCTCGGCGAGCATTCGGCGCAACTGGTCAAAAACAGCTCCATCGACGCCGCCCGGATTGTCGTCGGTCCTGAGCAGGAATGGAATGGCCGCGGGCGCGACAAAGACCGCGCCGACGATGCGGCTCGATCCATGACGAGAAAGATAGCGCACGACTTCGCCACTGGAAAAGGAATGCGCAACGAGTGTGACGTCGTCGAGGTCCAATGCCTCGATTACCGACGCGAGATCATCGGCAAGCGTGTCGAAATCATAGCCGCGGCCGGGATCGCTTGAACGCCCATGGGCGCGCCGATCATAGGCGATGCAACGCATACCCTCCTTCGCAAGGGGTTCCATCTGGTATGCCCACATCAGGGAGTTGAGCGTCCAACCTGACAGGAAGAGCAACGGCTTGCCGGCCCCCCAGTCGCGGAAGAAGAGGCTGACGCCATCGGCGGTTTGAATGTAGCCGGGCTGCTGGATCCTTGGCGCGCTGTGGGCCTGGAGAGTCGCGTCGAGCATGGAACAGGTCCTTGGTGGCGGGTGAAGACCAGGCCACAATGGCGGCGCCGCTCCGGCCTCTCAATTACGTCTTAGGTAATGCGGGCCTTGCTTATCGGAGGTCCGCTTTCGAAGCTCCGTCAGTCTGGTTTCCAGACGAAAGAGGCGGCCTTGCTCGTCGCTCTTCTTTCGCATCAAGGGCGTGAGGTACCGCTCTCGACGAGGTCCGCGAGTGCCCGTCAGCTTCGGCCGGCCGCGCGACCAGGCATGAGGAGCGCTTGACGACCGAACGAAAGCAAACGTAACCTACCACGCCCTCATAGAAAGCGGCCCGCCTCGACTACAAAAGAGGCACAGGGGAGGAATAATGGCGGTCATGGTCCCTGCCCTGGGGCGCGGCGTAATCGCGTATGGCGGCGCCGGCATATTGTCGGCCTTTCCTCCGCCTTCCTCCGCCGATTGGCGCGACAAGAAGCGACCTTCCCGGGCACTCACGGGCGATCAGCGCGTGGCGCCAGCGACGCCGCGAGCGCTCGCCCTTCCGATCATTTTTTCACGGGGCTGTCAGTTAGTTGGGCAGCGGTCTTCCGGTTTTACGGAAGGGTGCGCATGGAAGCGCTGAGGTGGCACATCATCGACTTCCTTCAGGCGCTGGCCGCCGGACTGCTCGTAGGCGGCACCTACGGCCTGATGTGCGTCGGCCTCGGCATCATTTTTGGCGTCATGCGCGTAGTGAATTTCGCGCAAGGCGATTTCATGATGCTCGGCATGTACGTCACTTATTATCTGGTGACCGGCTTCGGCATTCTCGCCTTTCTCGGCCCTTACGCCGGTCCGGTCGTCGGCGCCGCGCTCGCCGGTCCGATCGTGTTCGGCGTCGGCTGGCTGCTGCACCGCTATTTGATCTCGCGCGTCACCGGCGCCCGCGTCGTTTCTGCCGAAGCTGAAGGCCATTACGCGCAGATCATCATGACGCTCGGTGTCGCGCTCGTTCTCTCCAATGGCGGCCTGATCCTGTTCGGCTCCGTACCGCTGTCGGTGCGGACGCCGCTGTCGAGCGAGTCTCTGGGAGATCGCCGATGTCTTCCTCAATAAGGCCCGCGCCGTCGCCTTCATCCTCGCCGTCATCGCCGCATTCGGTCTCTACCTGTTCCTGACCCGCTCAGCTCTCGGCAAGTCCCTGCGCGCCGCGGCCGATAATCCCGTCGCTGCGGCCTATGTCGGCATCAATGTCGATCGTTGCCATCGACTTGCCTTTGCGCTCGGCGTGGGCGTTACCGCCATCGCCGGTGGCCTGATCGCCAGCTCGCAATCGTTCCAGCCCTATATCGGCTTCGACTTCGTCATCGTCATGTATGCCGGTGTGGTGCTCGGCGGGATGGGTTCGATCCTCGGTGCATTCTGGGGTGGGCTGACCATCGGTCTCGTGCAGCAGATGTCGACGCTGATCTTGCCGTATCAATTGCAAAACACGGCAATCTTCGTGGTGTTTCTGCTGATCGTGTTCTTCAAGCCGCAGGGCATGTTCGGCCGCGTCTGGGAGCGCACCTGATGAACCGCGCTCCGGCCAGCAGACAATATGCGGCCATCCTGCTGTTTGCGCTCGCCTACCTCTGCCTCGGCTGGTTTGTGCATAATTCCTACTATCAATTGATGATGACCCTCGTGCTGATCTGGGCCACGGTCGGCGTCTCCTGGAACACCCTAAGCGGCTACAGCGGCATGATCTCGTTCGGTCACGCGGCCTTCTTCGGCCTCGGCGGCTATACGATGACCATCCTTTTCGTCACATTCGACATCACACCCTGGATCGGCATTCCGCTCGGCATCGTTGTCGGTGTCCTTGCCGGTATCGTCATCGGCGTGCCGACTTTCCGCCTGCGGGGGCACTACTTCGCGCTGGCGATGCTCGCCTATCCGCTGGCCATGCTCTACGTGTTCGAGTGGATAGGCTACCAGGAGGTGCCGATTCCGATGAAGCGGGAGGCACCGCTCTTCTATGCTGAATTCAGCGATCCGCGAGCCTACATGGTGCTTGCGTTGATCCTTCTCGTGCTATGCATGATCGCAGCCCTGCACATCGAGCGCTCGCGTTTCGGCATGTCGCTGACTGCGATCAAGCAGAATGAGCCGGCCGCGTCCGCTGCCGGCATCAATCCGATACGATGGAAAATGCTGGCGATGATGATCAGCGCCGCGATGGGCGCGGCAGCCGGTGGGCTCTATGCCATGGTGCTTCTCGTCGTCACGCCGGAGACCATGTTCGGTGCGCTGGTCTCCGCGCAGGCGCTGATCATGGCACTGTTCGGCGGCGTCGGCGTGTTCTGGGGCCCGGTGATCGGCGCCGCAGTTCTGGTGCCACTCGCCGAAACGCTGAATGCCAAACTCGGCCACATCCTGCCCGGCATCCAGGGGGTGGTGTACGGCGTTGCCATCATCGTCATCACACTGGTGGCGCCGGAAGGCATTTATTGGCGGTTGCGGGATCTTCTCGCCGCGCGACGGGCCGTGACAGAACCAGCAGCGGGCAAGGCACCGGTTTCCGGATTGATCACCGAGCCGGTCAACGTCGCCCCCGTGAACCCAGCCGAACGCAAGCGCGCCGAGGGCGGCGAGGTCCTGCTCAGTCTCGACGGCGCGAGCCGCGCTTTCGGCGGGCTCAAGGCGGTTGACGGCGTCAACTTGAGCATCCGCGCCGGCGCGATCCACGGAATTATCGGCCCGAACGGAGCCGGCAAGACGACGTTATTCAACGTCATCAACGGCTTCCTTCACGCCGACAGCGGCAGCATCAGTCTCGCCGGCACCGAGCTGGTCGGCCTGAGGCCGCACCAGATCTGCGGCCTCGGCGTTGGGCGGACATTTCAGGTGATCCGCGCTTTCCCGCGCATGTCGGTGCTGGAGAACGTCGTGGTCGGCGCTTTCGTCGGCACGAACAGCGATACCCAGGCCGAGCGGCTGGCGATGGAAGCGCTCGATCGGGTGGGCCTTGCGGACAGGCAGGCCTACGCGATCGCGGGCGGCCTCACGACCAAGCAACTGCGCCTGATGGAGCTCGCCCGTGCGCTGGCGCCGCGGCCCAGGCTGCTGTTGCTCGACGAAACTCTTGCTGGCCTCGGCCACGACGCGCTCGAAGATGTTCTGACGATCCTCCGCCGCATCAACCGCGACGGCGTCACCATCGCCATCATCGAGCACACGATGCACGCGATGATGAAGCTGGTCGACGAATTCAGCGTGCTCGACCACGGCAAGCTGATCGCCAGCGGCGCCCCGACCAAGGTGGTCAAGGATCCCGCGGTGATCGAAGCCTATCTCGGCAGGAAGTGGATGGAACGTGCTCAAGATACGGTGGCTTAACGTCTCCTATGGCGGCCTCAAGGCCTTGAACGACGTGTCGCTTGACGTCGAGCAGGGCCAGTTTGTCACCGTTGTCGGACCGAACGGTGCCGGCAAGACGACGCTGTTCAAGACCATCTCCGGAATCGTGACGCCGCTGTCGGGCGAGATTACCTATCGCGGCCAAAATCTGCTCGCCGTGCCGCCCGAGGAACGCGCCATGCTCGGGATCGCCCATGTACCGGAGGGTCGCCAGGTTTTCGCCTCGATGACGGTGATGGAGAACCTGGAAATGGGCGCGCTGACGAAGAAAGGGCGCGCACGTTGGCATCAGCTGCTACCGGCCATTTTCGAATTGTTCCCGATCCTTGCCGAGCGGCGCGACCAGCTCGCCGGCACGCTGTCGGGCGGCGAGCAGCAGATGCTTGCGATTGGCCGCGGCCTGGCATCGGCGCCGGACCTGTTGATGCTGGATGAGCCGTCGATGGGACTTGCGCCCGCGGTCGTCGATTCCATTTTCGACCGAATCCAGCTCATTCATCGCGAACAGGGCTTGACCATTCTCCTCGTCGAACAGCGGGTTGCCGAAGCGCTCGAGCTTTGCGACCGCGGCTACGTGCTTGAGACGGGCAACATCGTACTGGAAGGTCCTCACGACACGTTGGTCTCGAACGAGCGGGTGCGGCGCGCTTATCTCGGCATGTAATCTATCAACCACCAAGGCCGGTTCCGGTCACCAGTCAAAGGGAGGAAATCATGGCAAGGACCCCAAGCGGTTGGCTCGCCAAGCCGCTCATCAGTTTCACCGCGGCGATCCTGACGTCGGCCGGGCTTGCGGGGTGGCCGACCGGCGCCGCGCAAGCGCAGGCGAGCGAACCCGTGGAGATCGCGTTGATCATGCCGCTATCCGGTCCCTGGGCGCGACAAGGTCAGTTGGAAAAACTCGGCGCCGAAATGGCCATCGACGAGATCAACGAAAAGGGCGGCATCAAGTCGATGGGCGGGGCCAAGCTCCAGCTTATCTCCATCGATGCCGGCGACAGCGCCGAGAAGGCGAAGAACGCAGCGCAGCGCCTCGTCGCCCAGCATCCGAACGTGGTCGGCGGCCTCGGCGCCTGGCTGAGCACCTTCACGCTTGCAATCACGGAGGTCACCGAGCGCGAGCAAATCCCGTGGCTGACTTTGTCTTACGCGGATTCAATCACCAGCCGAGGCTTCAAATACATTTTCCAGACGTCGCCGACGGCGGATACGCAGGCGACCGAGGCGCTGCCGACGCTCATCGACCTCGCCAAGTCGGCCACCGGGAAGGCGCCGACGACGATCGGTCTGATCGGCGACAACACGGCGGCGCCGATCAGCTTCCTAAGGCCGCTCCGCGCCCCCGGCGGTCTTGACAAATACGGCGCGAAAGCAGTGGTCGACGAGACCTATACGCCGCCTCTGTCGGACGCGACGACGCTGATGCAGAGGGTGCGCTCGGCGCGTCCGGACCTGCTGTTCTATATCACGACCACGATCTCGGATTTGAAGCTTGGCCTCGACAAGATGAACGAGTTTCACATTGGCAAGGGCGCAGTTCCGGTGATCGGTAACGGGGGCGCCAACGGCGCGCCAGAGGTGCTCAAAAATGTCTCGCCGGATCTGCTCGAAGGCTACATCTTCACCGTGGCGAACTGGGGCCTGAAGGGCCAGGAGCAGATCATCGACGCCTTCAAGAAGCGCACCGGCGAACCGTGGATGACCCAGGACGCGCTTGATGGCTACGGCCACGTCTGGATCTTCAAGGACGCCTTGGAGAAAGTCGGCAAGGCAGATAAAGTCAAAGTGGCCGAGGCCATCCATGCGATGGAGTTCGACAGCGGTCCGACCGCGATGGCATTTCCCGGCAAGGTGAAGTTCGACGCCGCGGGCCACCGCGTCGGCGCGCCGCTCGTGATCGTGCAGTGGCAGAATGGCGTTCCGCTCACGGTCTATCCGATCGATCGCGCCACCGCCAAGCCGAAATGGCCGAAGAGCTGATTGAAGTATTCCTGGCCGCGCCGGGTGCGCCGGCGCGCCTTCGGGCGAATGGACGAACAGGATGGGTCGTCTGAGTAACAAGGTCGCCATTGTCGCCGGTGCCGGCTCGGTCGCCGATGGCTGGAGTAACGGCAAGGCGACCGCCGTGCTGTTCGCGCGCGAGGGCGCAAAGGTTTTCGCGGTCGACCGCGACACCGGCGCCGCCAATGAGACGCGCGATATCATTCGTTCCGAAGGCGGCGAGTGCACCGCGCATCAGTGCGACGTGTCGGTTGCCAGCGAGGTCGAGACCATGGTCGCCGCCTGCATCGGCGCCTACGGTCGCATCGACGTGCTCTTCAACAATGTCGGCATGCAGGTGGTCGGCGGTCCGCTCGATGTGAAGGAGGAGGACTGGGACAGACTGATGGCCGTCAACGTCAAGAGCATGTACCTGACCTGCCGCGCCGTCATTCCGCACATGCTGCGTCAGGGCGGCGGTTCGATCGTCAACAATTCATCGACCGCCGGCATCCGTTTCACCTACGCCAATGTTGCCTACTCCGCCTCGAAAGGCGCAGTGAAGCAACTGTCGCAGAACATCGGCGTCCAGTACGCCGCCAGGGGCATCCGCTGCAATTGCGTGATGCCGGGCTATATCGCCACGCCGCGCATCACCGATCGACTGAAGCGCAGCAATCCCGCCGATTACGAACGAAGGATCGACGAGCGGCGCAAGGCGGTGCCGAGCGGCGCGCTCGGCTCCGCCTGGGATGTCGCCTATGGCGTGCTCTATCTGGCTTCGGACGAGTCCAGGTTCGTCAACGCGACCGAATTGATCATCGACGGCGGCCAGACCGCCTCCACCACCGGCAAAGTGTGGGAGGACTGACATGACGCGTCTCGCCTTCATCGGTTGCGGCGCCATGGGCGCACCGATCGCCGAACGGCTGATCGATGCCGGACACGCGCTTCGCATTTACGATCCGGATCTCGCGGCGACCGCGCCGCTCGTCGCGCGCGGCGCCGATGCCGCGCCCTCGCCGCGCGCTGCGGCGGAGGGAAGCGACGTCGCCTTCGCCTGCCTGCCCTCCCCCGATGTCAGCCGCAAGGTCGCGCTCGATGCCGACGGCATCATCGCCTGCAGAGACCTCCTTGCCTATGTCGAAATGTCGACGATCGGCTCGAAGACGGTCAAGGCCATCGCGCAGGATCTTTCCGCAGCCGGCATTCCGCTGCTCGATTCACCCGTCAGCGGCGGCCCGCGCGGGGCACGGGCCGGCACCTTGTCGGCCATGGTCGCTGGGGCGCGCGCTACATTCGAGTCGGTGAAGCCATTGCTCGAAACGATCGCCCGCAACGTGTTCTATATCGGCGAAACGCCGGGGCTCGGTCAGGTGACGAAGCTTGCCAACAACATGATCTCGGCCGCCGGCATGGCCGCCGCTTTCGAAGCCTCCGCCATGGCGGTGAAGGCCGGCGTCGATGCGCGCACCCTGATCGATACGGTCAACGCCAGCACCGGCCGCAACAGTGCTACGATGGACAAATTCCCCGCGGCGGTGCTCACCCGCAGCTTTGATTACGGCGGCAAGCTCTCGACCATGTACAAGGACGTCCTCCTCTGCCTGGAGGAAGCCCGTGAACTCGATGTGCCGATGTGGGTTGGCTCCAACGTCGTGCAGCTCTGGTTCCACGCCATGACGCAGGGCCGCGGCAACGACGACTACACCTCATTGATCAAGATGATCGAGGATTGGGCCGGGGTGGTTGTCGGTGGCAACGATTCTGGCCCGATCGACCGCAAACCGAAATAGATAGTGAAGGCGCGCCGAAATGTGCGAATCCGAAACAACCAAAATCCCCGGCTGGAAAGGCTGGCTCGACCTGCCCGCACCGAAGATTTCCGGGGCAAGCGGCCCGTGGATCGATCTGTCCCACCGGCTCACCGAGGAATTGTCGCGCATCCCGTCATTTCCGCAACCGCACATTCGCCAGATCAGCAGGATTCCGGAGCATCGCGCCAACGTCACCGAGGTGCACATGGTCGTGCATCACGGTACGCATATCGATGCGCCCCGCCATTTCATCGCGGATGGACCGACCATGGACGAGGTGCCGCTCGACCGGCTCTATGGGCCGGGCGTGATCTGGCGTTTCGACGTCGCCGACGGCGGCATCATCGATGTGGCCGATCTCGAGCGTGCGACGCCGCGCATGCGCCCGGGCGACATGGTGCTGATCGATACCTCGCGATCACGTTACATCAATACAGAGCGCTATATGCAGCACGCCTGCCTCACCGGCGAGGCGGCGGCGTGGCTGGTCGAGCAGGGCGCGAAACTCGTAGGCATCGACTGCCCGACGCCGGATCTCGCCTCGCCGCTGCGGCCCCCCGATTTCGCTTTTCCGGTACACTATACCCTGCTCAGCCGCGGTGTCCTGATCGCCGAACACGTCACCAATCTCGCGCCGCTCGCCGGCAGGCGTGCCGAGATCATGTTTCTCGGACTGAACATCGCAGGCTCCGACGGCGCGCCGGTGCGGCCGGTCGCCCGGATCGTCGATTGAAAAAGGAAATGTCAGGAATTCGGGCATGACCAAGGTCTACGCGGTGCGCGTCCACAAGTTGGGCGGCCCCGAGCAGTTGCAGTACGAACAGGTCGAGGTCGGCGAGCCCGGCCGTGGCGAAGCGCGCGTGCGCCATACGGTGATCGGACTCAACTTCACCGACATTCATTTCCGCACGGGCCGCTATCCGCTACCCTCGCTGCCGCACGTGATCGGCATGGAGGCGGCGGGCATAGTCGAAGCGGTCGGCGACGGCGTCACTGCGTTCCGGCCCGGCGATCGCGTGGCTTATGCCGCCGAGACGCCGCGCGCCTATGCGCAGGCAACGGTTATGCCGGCGACCAGGCTCATCAAGCTGCCGGACTTCATCGATGACGAGGCCGCGGCGGCAACCCTCCTGAAGGGCCTGACCGCGCAATATCTCATTCGCAGCGCGTACAGGATCAAGCGAGGCGAAACGATCCTGGTCCAGGCTGCCGCCGGTGGCGTCGGTCTCGTCATCTGCCAGTGGGCGCACCATCTCGGCGTGGGAGTGATCGGCACCGTAAGCACTCCGGAAAAGGCGGCACTGGCCAAGGCGAACAGCTGCGATCATCCGATCATCTACACTCGCGAGGACGTGGTCGCGCGCGTGCGCGAGCTTACCGGCGGCGCGGGCCTGCCCGTCGTGTATGACGGCGTCGGCGGCAGCACCTATGAGACGTCGCTGCAATGCCTAAAGCGGCGCGGCCTTGCCGTGTTCTACGGTTCGGCAGGCGGCGTGATCCCGCCGTTCGACCTGTGGCGGCTCAACCGGATGGGGTCGCTCTATGTGACGTATGCGGGGCTCGCCGATTATCTGTACGATCACGCGGAGATGGACGAACGCGCGGCCGACCTGTTCGCAATGATGAAGAGCGGCGTGGTCAAACTGCCGATCCACAAGCGTTACCGGCTTGCCGACGCGGCACAGGCGCATGCCGACCTCGAAGCCCGGCGAACGTCCGGCGCTTCCCTCCTTATTCCGTGAGACCGCCGATGTCAGCTCTCCCCGCTCGGCGCCGCACGTCGCGGAGAATTGATGTCTGTCGTGAAGAGGAGCAGGCCGCGTGACGTTGCCGTCCCAATGCCCTGGCGTGTTCGCGCTGCATGGCCAGGCCCCGTCGATCCGTCGGGGCCAGTCGTGACGAATATATTGAATTACGAGCTCGGCGGCCGCGGGCCGTGCATCGTCCTGTTGCATCCAGTAGGCCTCGATCTAACGTTTCTCGCGCCCGTGGCCGATATCCTGCGCAAGGACTTCAACGTGCTGAGCGTCGATCAGCGCGGGCACGGCAGGAGCCTGGCGTCGACGCCGGCGCATTCGCTCGTCGACTATGCCGATGACGTGCATGCTCTGCTGACAAAGCTTGGGCTCGCGCCGGCGGCGGCAATCGGCTTCTCCTTCGGCGGCATGGTGGCGCAGGAGCTGGCGCTCAAATACCCGCAGGACCTCAGCGCGCTGGTGATTTGCGCCAGCCGCGGTTCACTGTCTGCCGCGGCGCGCGATATCGCCCGCGCCCGTGGCGACGACGCGCGACAGCGCGGTATGAGTGACGTGCTGGAAGCGACGCTTGATCGCTGGTTCACGCCGGCGTTTCGCGCAAACGGCAAGGATCACGCGACCAAGGCGCGGCTGCTTTCCGACGACGCCGAGGGTTGGGCGCAGGCCTGGTACGCCATGGCCGCGGTTGATACGCTGCCGCGTCTGGGTAGCTTGCGGTTACCGGCACTCTGCCTTGCCGGCGAACTGGACATATCCTCACCTCCCGAAGCGGTGAAGGAAATGGCGGCCCAGATCCCGGGTGCGCGTTATGCAGAGCTCGAGGGAGCGCCGCACATGCTCTTCCTGGAGCAACCGGAGGCGACGGCGCTCGTCATCGGTGACTTCCTTCACAAGGCACTAAAGCGGCGAAGCATTTGAGAAAGGCGGCCTCTGCTGTTTGCGAGAAGTTCCAGAGGAGCGTGAATTAACTCGTGCCGAAAAACGCGCAGATATCCGGAAGCGGTCTCATTTCATATTTGACGTCCAACTCGATCCGGTGGAAAGTCCTGCTCAAGACAAAAATACAGTCGGGAGGACGTGATGCACTCGACCGCCGCGGCGGCCGTCCATGTGGCCGCGTCACGATGCATCGTCGAGATGTGCACCGTCGAGCTGTGCGTCGTCGGGGAGCGCCATGGCAATTGAAACCCCGCTCGCATCAGCCAGCACGCCCCGTCTTCGCTTGACGGCCGCCAAACCGAGCCAGGAGCAGATCGTGCTATTGATCACGGTCGCGCTGGTAATAGTCTTCGGCCTGACCCTGAACGGCTTTGCGACCCTGAACAATCTGCTCAACCTGCTTCGCAGCATCTCCATCCTCGGAATTCTGGGCCTCGGGATGGGGCTGATCGTGATCAGCCGCGGCATCGATCTGAGCGAGGTCGCGATCATGGCGGGCCCCTGGGCCATCGCGCTGATCAAAATCCAGCAGGGAATGCCGATCGGATGGGCCTGCTTGCTGGCGCTCGGGCTAGCCGTGACGATCGGCATCGCAAACGGCGTCATGGTCGCCTTCGTCGAAGCCCCCGCCCTGTTCGTCACGCTGGCCGCGGGCTTTGTGATCTACGGTCTGGCTTTCTGGTTTGCGCCCGCTTACGTGGTCTATGCTCCGACGAATGCGCCAGCGCTGCTGTTTCTCGGTGCCGGTCGCGTGTTCGGAATTCCCGTTCCGATTCTGGTATTTGCCGCCGCTGCCTTGGCGATGCAGCTCTTCCTGTCGCTGACGTCGATAGGCCGCTTCATCTATGCGCAGGGCGACAACCCCGAAGCTGCCCGGCTGACCGGCATCGCCCTCCGGCCGCTGATCATGCTCGAGTACGTGCTGGTAGCACTGCTCGCATGGACAGCCGGCCTGGTGTGGATCGGCACCACCGGAAGCATGCAGATGCAAATCACGCAAAGCACGATGATCTTCGATGTCATTCTGGTGGTGGTGATCGGCGGCATCAGCCTGGTCGGTGGCCGCGGCAGTGTGTTCAGCGTGGTCGTCGGCTGCATCTTGATCGGCACGCTGCTCAACGCCTTTACCATCATGGATGTCAACAGCGAGGTTCAGAACATCATCAAGGGAATCGTGCTGCTCGGCGCCATAGTGCTCGACAACTGGCTGCACCCGCGCGACGAGGAAACGGCGCGCCAGGGCGATTGAGAACAACAATCGAATTACGATGCCAACAGAGGGAGGAGTACATGACAATCGGACGAAAGTGGATGGCGGCGGTCCTTGGCCTTGCGTTTGCTGCACTGCCCTTCATGGTGACTGCGCAGGAAGAAAGCGGCACCAAGACCGCGCGCGAGCTTCGCTCCGCCTATGACAAGGCCCTGCAAGGCAAGACGATAGCCTTCCTGCCGATCGCGTTGAACGTACCGCTGATGGACGAATGGACGCGTGTGGTGCAACAGGAGGCCGAATGGCGCGGCATGAAATTCGTCGTGCGCGATCCCAACAACAACCCGTCTGCCATGCAGCAGGCTCTCACCGCGCTCGTCGATCAAAAGCCCGACGTCCTGATCGTTCAGAATCCCAGTGTGACGCTCTTGATGAAGGACCTCAAGCGCGCCGAGGGCCAGGGCACCTATGTGGTTCAGATCAACATGTCGTCCAACTACAAGTCCAGCGCCTTTGTCGGCGCCGATTGGCATGAGGTGGGCAAGATCCTCGCCCAGGATGTCGTCAAGCAATGCGGCACGGGCTCCGGCAAGTCGGGCAAGGTGCAGATCGTCCAGGGCGAACTGGCGGCTGCGGCGAGCGTCGATCAGGTCGGTGGGGTCATGGAGGTTCTCAACAAGGATCCTGCCATCAAGGTCGTCTCGAACCAGGCTGCCAACTGGGATGCCAACACCGCGCTGAACATCACGGCGACCGTTATCCAGCAGCATCCTGACCTGTGCGCCAGCATCGGCTTCTGGGGCATCATGGAATTGGGAGCGGCGCAGGCCATCCGCAATGCCGGCAAGATTGATGGGGTGAAGGTCTACGCTTCGGGCGAAGGCTCCCAGCTTGACTGCGATCAGGTCAATCAGGGCAACTTCTACAAGTTCCTCAGCTACAAGGCGACTGAACAGGGCCACGACCTGATGATGGCCGCGCAGATGCTGCTGGAGTCGGGAGAAAAACCCGGCGCCCGCAACCTCGAATTCTACACTCAACCGCTCTGGATCGACAAAACCAACGCGAACGGCGGCAATTGCTACGCCCTCCCCAAGAAATAGACGCAACGGAATTCGGCGGCGCTCGCCCGGCGCCGCCGAACCCTGCGGGAGTATCGTTTCGATGTCGATGACGATGGATTCGTTCGCTTCCTCTGTACGGCGATTCTCGCCGCGGCTGCTGCTCTCGGAGCTATTGCTGAAGCAGTGGTTCGAGCCGGTGATCCCGTTCACCGTCATGATCGGCCTGTGGCTTTATTTCGCGTTGACCGTTTCGGACTACGCGACGGTTCAGAATTCGCTGTCGCTGCTGCGGCTGTTTGCCGAATTCGGCTTTGTGGCGCTCGCGATGGGATTTTGCCTGATCAGCGGTGGTATCGATCTCAGCGTCGGCGCAATTTTCGCATTCTGCAATTTCTCCGCGCTCTATTTCCTGTTCGTGCTGGAGCTCCCGGTCGGGCTCTCGATCGCGGCGACGCTCGCGGTCGGCGCGGCGCTCGGCAGCATCAATGGTTTCCTGATCGGCTATCTGAAGACGCGGCCGTTTTTGACCACGCTTGTAACGCTCATCATCCTGCGCGCTTCGGTAAATCTTCTCAACACCAGGTACGCGCAGGTGTTCGCGACCAATTCGGTGGACAGCGATGCCTGGGATTTTATCGGGACCGGCAACGTCCTGGGCGTCCCGGTCAATGCAGCGACGCTCATCATCGTGTTGCTGGTCTGCCATATCTTCCTGTCGCGCTCGCGCTATGGCTGGCACCTCACCGCCATCGGCGCGAACCGCAAGGCGGCGCGTCACGCCGGCATTCGCGTGCGGCTGATCCTGTTCTTCACCTATGTACTGTCCGGCTTGTTGTGCGCCGCGAGCGGCATTTTCTACGCCGCCCGGCAATCGAGCACCGATTCGACCACTGGAGTGGGTTGGGAGTTTCAGGCACTCACTGCCGTCGTTCTCGGCGGTATCTCGCTCGCCGGCGGCAAGGGCACCGTGTGGCGCGCCCTGATCGGCGCGGTCATCATCTTCCTGTTGATCAATGGCCTCGTGCGGATGGGTATTCCGGGCTATGTCAGCTCGGCGGTCACGGGCATGATCCTGCTCGTTGCCGTCGGTGTCGATGTCAAATGGGCAAAGAACCGCGGAAAGGCGATCCAGAAGATCTATGTCAACCCGGCCTTTGTTGCATTCTCTCCGGCGCCGTCGGTGCAGCCCGGGTCAAACTCGCCTTATGCGCAAAACGACCGGCTCATCAACGCCACGGCGATCGGGCTCAATCAGGTCGAGGGACCGGAGGATGTCATCCTCGATCGGCAGGATCGTCTCTATGGCTCGACCCGCGACGGGAACATCGTCCGCTTCTCAGGCCGCAACTTCGAACAACGAGAGGTTTTCGCCCACATCGGCGGGCGGCCGCTCGGCATGCAGTTCGACCGCGACGAGAACCTGATCGTATGCGTGGCGGGCATGGGCGTTTATGGCGTCAGGCCAGGCGGCGAGGTATTCAAGGTAACCGATGAAACCAACCGTACATGGTACAAGCTCAATGACGACTCGCGGCTGCGCATGGCCGATGATCTCGACATCGCCTCGGACGGGAAGATCTATTTCAGCGACTGCACCACGCGCTACGAGATGACGACCAATACGCTCGACATTCTCGAGTCACGCCCGAACGGACGGCTGGTCTGCTACGATCCCGCAACCAGGACTACACGCACCGTCATCAATCAATTCTATTTCCCGAATGGTGTGTGCGTTTCGCACGACGGCAGGTCGCTGCTGATCGCCAGCACGTCGCTGTGCAAGGTCTTCCGTCACTGGATAGCCGGCCCCAGCAAGGGCAGGACCGAGGTGCTGATCGACGAGCTTCCGGGCAATCCCGACAACATCAACCGCGCCTCCGACGGCAATTACTGGCTGGCGCTGGTCGGCATCCGCACGCCGACCTTCGACCTGGCGGCGCGCAAGCCCGGCTTCCGCCTCAGGATGGTCAAGCAAGTACCGACGGACGAGTGGCTGGCGCCGGCCTTGAACCATGGTTGCGTGCTCAAGTTCAACGAACAGGGTGAGGCGCTGGAATCCTGGTGGGACCCGACCGGCATTTCGCATTCGACGCTGACCTCGATGCGCGAGCACAAGGGCTATCTCTATCTCGGCGGCCTCGAAAACAATCGCATCGGGCGCATCAAGCTCGACGGTGCCGACGAGAGCTGGACCGGTTATGACGCCTATTGGGGCAACAGGAGCAGGGTGACTGGGTGAGCGGCCGTGGGAATATTTGATCACCTGATGCGGGACGTCCGCAGCATCATTGACCGGGATGGTGAACAGAACGCCATCCCGCCGCTGGACGGCGCGCTGAGCCCGAACGACCGCCTTGACGGCTGCGTGCCGATTGGTGGTCCCCTGCCGGGTCTCGACGACGTTCTGGCCGACCGGGACGGTTCGTTGCTGGTTTCCGCCGGAAAACAGGTTCTCAGGCTTTCGGGCGACGGTTTTGCGACGCGTGCAGTGGTGGCGGAGTTCGATGGTGATGCGGGCGGGCTTGCGCTACATCCCGACGGTCGCATTCTGGTTTGCGTGGCCGGTCGAGGGCTTGCCGCGATTGACCCAATGAAGCCCGAGCCGCGGTTTCTTGAAACGGCAGGGGGATGTGCGCTGGCCGGCCTGATCTCGGTCACGGCCGCGCCCGATGGCCGCATCTTCGCGGTGGAAGGAAGCATGGGGCGCCAGCCTTCGGAGTGGCGGCGCGACCTCATGGAAAAGCGCCACGATGGTCGCCTCGTCACGTGCGGAGCCGGGCTCGACGACGCGAAGGCGCTTCTGAACGGACTGCACTACCCTTACGGGATCACCATCGCGCCCGATAGCGGACAGCTCTGGTTCAGCGAAAGCTGGGCGCATCGCATCAGCCGAATGCCGCTGGCATCCCGCAATAGCCCGGCGCAACCGGAAGCCATACTTCGCAACCTGCCGGGCTATCCTGCGCGTCTGAAACCGGATGGCCGCGGCGGCTTTTATCTGGGCGTATTCGCGCGCCGCACCCACCTGATAGAATTCGTCCTGAAGGAGGACGATTTCCGGCATGAAATGATCGCTTCCATGCCCGCGGACTATTGGATCGCGCCCGCTTATTCCGGCGGCAGCGACTGTCTCGAGCCGATGCAGATTGGCGGCGTCAAGGCGCTAGGCATCCAAAAGCCCTGGGCGCCTCCCCGCTCCTATGGCCTGCTCGTGCATCTGGACGCCAACGGCGAAGTCGATGGCAGCATTCATAGCCGGGCCGGCGGCCGCTTCCACGGGATCACAGGCGGCTGCATGACCCCGCAAGGCCTGGTGATCGCCTCGCGCGGTGCGGGACGCCTCCTTCTCGAGCGAGGAGACGCCGTATGATCGATTTGGCATCGTCCTCGGAGATGAAGGCGCCGGTCGCAGCGGGCCGCGAACCCGTACTCAAGGTCGTCAACGGCAGCAAGATCTATGGCGGTGTCCACGCCATCGAAGGCGTCAACTTCGACCTCTTTTCGGGCGAGGTCCATGCCCTGGTCGGCGAAAACGGCGCGGGCAAGTCCACTCTGTGCAAGGCTATTGCCGGCGCGATCGGACTCACTGCGGGCGAAATCTCCGTGGACGGCAAGGCTGTCAGCTTCGAGCAGCCGCGCGACGCGCTCGCATCCGGCATCTGCATGGTCTATCAGGAGACCAGCCTCGTGCCAACGATGACGGCGGCGCAGAACATCGAGCTTGGCAACGAAAAGCTGCTCACGCGTTTCCGCACGCTGAACATCCAGGCGCAGCAGCTTCTCCAATCCCTCAATTTTCACGTCGATCCGGCAACTCCGGTGGGTCTTCTCGGCACCGCCAAGAAGCAGATGGTCGAGATCGCCCGCGCGATCTACAACAAGGCGCGCATCATCATCTTCGATGAGCCGACTGCGAGTCTGACCCCGGAAGAAATCGTTCATTTTTTCAATCTCGTCCGCGACCTGCGGGCGCGCGGGGTAGCCATCATCTATATCTCCCATGCGCTCGAGGAATCGCTTCAGATTGCAGACCGCATCACGGTGCTGCGCGACGGGCGGCTGGTGATCACGGCCAGCGCCAGGAGCCTGACGCGCGAGGCGCTCGTGCAACACATGGTCGGCCGCCAGGTGGCGCAGTCAGTCTACGGTCGCGCGAGCCGGGCGGCGCACCATCGTAGCGAGAAGGTGCTCACGGTCGAGAACGTCACCATGGGGATGGTGGTGAAGAACATGTCGTTCTCGGTCTATGCGGGCGAAGTGGTCGGCATCGCCGGCCTGATCGGCTCAGGCCGCACCGAGATCGCCAAGATCATCTTTGGCGCGCTGAAGCGCAACCTCGTGAACGGCGGCACCATCAGGCTGCGCGGACGCCCGATCCGCTATCGCGTTCCGCGGCAAGCGATCGACGACGGCATCGCCTACATCACCGAAGACCGCAAGGCCAACGGTTTCTTCGAAACCATGATCGTCGACGACAATGTCTATATCGGGAGGCTTGCGACCAGACGCGGCTTCAGTTTCCTGCTCTCACGAGCGCGGCGGTCGAAACTTGCGAACTACTGGGTCGAACGGCTCAAGATCAACGCGTTGCAGCGCAAGGCCCGAATCGTCGAGCTTTCAGGCGGCAACCAGCAGAAGGTCGTACTCGCAAAATCCCTTGTCCAGGAGCCCTCGATCATCATCTTCGATGAGCCGACCCGCGGGGTCGACGTCGGTACCATCCCGCACATTCACGCAGAAATCCGGCGATTGGCGGACGAGGGCAAGGCGGTCGTGGTGATCTCGTCCTATCTGCCGGAGATACTCGCCGTCTCCGACCGTATCCTGGTGGCGCGCACCGGGCGCATCGTCGCCGAGTTCGATGCGGCGGAGGCAACCCAGGACAAGATTTTGTACGCTGCGGTTCATTGAGGATTCGCGCGATGAAGTCTGCCGAGGGATTGTCCATCCCTTGCGTGATCTTTCCAGTTCGCCCGGCATCACATCCGGTTCAAAGCCGCACACGTGAACTGGGGCGTTGCCGCGTCGGCGGTTTCGGTCCGCCCAGGAGATCGGCGACCCACCGGGTCGAAGCATGCTGACCGCAGAAACTAACGATGGCGAGAGCGATCGGAACGCCGATGAAGGCGCCGAAAATTCCCCAGAGAAATGTCCAGAACAAGACTGCGAACAACACCACAAAGGGAGAGATCGACAGCAGGTTGCCGGACAAACGCGGCTCTATGATGCTGCCGATTGCGAACTGTATGATGTTGAGGCAGATGAACACGGCCAAAACGGCCGTCCAGGTGTCGAATTGCGTCATTGCAAGCAGAGTTGGAAATAATGTCGCGATGAAAGGACCGATGAAGGGGATGTAATTCATGACGAAGGCGATTACTCCCCATTCGGTCGCAAACTGCAGGCCCGCAACCCAGGCAAAACCCCCGACGAACAGCCCGGTCAGAAGGCTCATCTGTGTTCGCACCAGCATATATTTTCTGAACTTCGCAGCTGTGGCCGCGCTCGCATCCAGCATAACGCGCGCCGCCTCCCGATTCTGCAGCCCCTCGATCTTGTGTCGTACTTCGTCTACCTCCAGCAATCCCAGAGTTACGTATACAAACGCGATTATCCAAAACGTCAGTGTCGTGTTGACGCGGCCCGTCGCCTGTTGTGTTGCGCGTACCAGCCAGCCCACATTGAAGTGCTCCGCCCATAGCCCGGCAACCGAAACGCCATGACTGTCAAGCCAGCTTACAGCTCTGTCATAGAAGGCCTGATATGGTGTGGCATCGGCAACAAGCGATCGTCCGACCCGCCCAAAAGCCCAGATTGCCAGCGAGGCAAAGACAATGGCCACCACGATGGTGACAAGCATTGTGATGGCCAAAGCCAGCAACTTCGGCATTCGATCTTGCAGCCACGACTGCACGGGCCAGACGAGTGCGATGATGAAGAGCGCAAGCGTCAGCGGAGCAAACACCGTGCTGGCCGCGGCGGCGGCCGCAATAACCAGCACTGTCGCTACGATGCCGATGCTGACCTTCATTCTCCAGCATCCATCCTTCTTGAAACCCTGCGGTCCCGGTCGTAGTGACGGTCGTCCCGGCGCTTGCCCCGATCCGCTTTCGCCGCCCGCGAGAGGTTAGCCGGGAAATCCGCCGGCTCGATTTGTATGGCTGTCTCCAGCTTCGAACGCGCAAGAGAACTGGATTCCGATTACCACTTATCAATTTCGATCAGTGCTCTCATAATCCTACATCAAGTTGGCCGCCTTGCCATCCACCGACACGGCCGCGAGGCCTGCTCGCATGCGGCGGAGCTGCGACGTTCGGTCCCGTTCAGATTACCGTTGCTTAATCAGGCGTCCATGCTCTCGCAATGGCGACTGTTCAAGATACGACGGAGTTACGCGCTTTTTCCCGAACCCTCGGGAGAAGACGCCCGGTGTTCGAAGAACGTCTGATACCGCAATGATTCGCATGCAAAAGAAAGCGAAAGGTCGTCGCAATTTCACGCTTGACGACCTGCTGGCCGACGCCGAGCCCGGCCTGACCGAGAAGATTGCCCGGGATATTGCCCTGGAGATCAGGAAATATTTCAGTGAAGTGAGGAGTGTCTCGGAGGCCCGCATCTTCTGCGCGAAGCATGCTTCCGCGGAGCTTGGTCAACGCATTGAGTACGTAACGAGAGGCAAGGATGGTGCGGACGCATTGCGAGCAATGGCGCTGGTCATGCGCAACTATGCTCTCGAGCATCCGGGAATGTCGGCGGCCTGTTTTCGAAGCCTTATGCGCGACGGCGACAAGTGGCCGGCCGATGATGAACTGGCGCGGGCACTATCCGGAATATTCGCCCGACTGCATCTCACGGGCGAACAGGATCGATGCGTGCTGAGTGCCTTCAGAATCCTCGCGTATGGCTCCGCTCTGGAGGAGATGGCTTCGTCATTTTCGGAGTCGCTCGAATGCGAAAGAACCTACGAGCTTGTGATCGATGCCCTCATCCGCGGATTGCCGCTACCGACGTCCCAAACCAGCGAAGAGGAGCTTGCGTAAGGATGCGACACGAATTTTGCCTGTGGGGCAACCGCAATCGAACTCGTTGATGGAGAGCGAGCCGCTTCCCGTACCGCCGACGTCAAGACCGATGCGCCTCATGAATTCTTCGGCTCCCGCGGGCGACGTGATGGCACACGCGATAACGGTGCGCAGACAACTCCCGGAAACTGAATTCTCGGCATTTTGAAAAGCTCATCGCATTACCGCGGCCGCAGGCAAGTGCCTACAAAAGCGTTGCCGCTCCGGGACGGTGATGTTAGCCTCATTTTGCATCGGGAAAAAAGCGAGCAGTCGATGTCCGTTGGGGCTCCGCTGATGATGAAGGTCGTTGCTGCTCGTCTCGCCTTCTTTGTGGGCGTTTGGCTCGTGATCGCCGATTGGAAGGAAGAGGATCTTCCGATCGGCCTGGCTGCCTCTGCACTTGCGCTGTGGATCAGTCTGTCGCTCTTGCCGCCTACCGCTATCCGTCTGCGTCTCGTCCCGCTTGCCAAACTCACCCTTCGCTTCCTCAAGTGCTCGGTCATCGCAGGCGTGGATGTCGCCCGGCGTGCGCTCCTGCCGCGGCTCGATCTGCATCCCGGATTCGTTGGCGTCCCCTTTACCCTGCCGCCCGGCGTCGCCCGCAACGCTTTTCTCGTTTATTCAAGCCTTCAGCCAGGCACTTTGCCTACCAGCGCGGAAGGCGAGATGCTTCAGGTGCACGGCCTCGACATTTCGCAGCCGATAGCTGAGTCCATCGAGGCCGACGAAGCCTTGTTCCAGAAGGTGATCGGCCATGAATGAACTGCTTCTTGCGCAGGCGGGCCTGATTGTCCTTGCGGTCGCCATCGGACTCGCTCGAATTCTGCACGCGTCGAACGACGTGGAAAAGCTGATGGCGGTCCAACTGCTCGGCACGGGCGGAATCGCCGCGCTGCTGTTGATTGCCTACGCGACAAATGTCCCTGGCGTGGAGGATGTCGCGCTCGGTCTCGCTTTGCTCGCCGCGTTCGCCACCATCGCCTTCGTCAATCTGCTCGAGGCCGAACAAGGAGACGCTGAGGCGTGATCACGCTTCTCGATTTTTTCAGTATCGCCGCCATCGGCGCCGGTACGTTTTTCTTCGTCGCAGGAACGGTCGGCCTGCTGCGCTTTCCAGATTCGCTTACTCGTCTTCATGCCTTGACCAAGGCTGACAACCTCGGCCTTGGCATGGTCGCGCTCGGCCTGATCTCTCACGCCGGTAACCCGCTTTCAGCTCTCAAGCTGATCGTCATATGGGCCCTGGTTATGCTCTCCGGCGCCTCGACTTCTCAATTGATCGGCCGCGCGCTCAGGCGGGGTCGCAAATGAATCTTCTCCCCCTTCTTGACATCATGCTTGCCAGTTTGGTCATCGGCGTCGCGATCTTCACGATCACAGCGCGCGACCTGTTCGCGTCAGTGGTAGGCTATGTGGCCTATGGACTGTTGCTCGCCTTCGTCTGGATCCGGCTATATGCGCCTGATGTCGCCTTGACCGAAGCGGCAGTCGGCAGTGGGGTTACCGGGGTCCTGCTGATTACTGCAGGCAAACGGCTCGGAGCCCTCAAGAATGCTGCACCGGATGCGGAGCCGGGATTCATCCTCAAAGTTCTTACGTGCCTGCTCGCCGCGCTCGTCGCCGGTGCCTTGGGCGCCGCCATCCTGATGCTGCCTGACCCACCCCCCTCGCTTGCGCCCGAAGCCGCCGCCGCGGCCGACGGTGCCGGCGCAGGTCTCGGTAACCCGATCACGGCGGTGCTGATGTCCTATCGCTCCCTCGATACGATGCTCGAAAAGATCGTGCTGATCCTGGCAGTGGTCGGGGTCTGGTCGGTGGGCGCCGACAAGGCATGGGGCGGCGCGCCCACACCGCTCCGCCAACTGAGGCCCTATGCTCCGATGGTCTTTCTCGCCCAGATGCTGGCTCCCATCGGCACGCTCATCGCAATTCATATTTTTTGGACCGGAGCTGACGCGCCGGGCGGCGCATTTCAGGGCGGCGCGCTGCTTGCGGCCATGTGGATGGTCACCATGATGGCGCGGCTGGTGGACCCGCCCCGTGTCGACGCACAATGGCTACGCCTGGCGTTGGTTGCGGGACCCGCCGTATTCCTCATCAGCGGCATCGCGGGCGAGTTTGTGGCTGGAAGCTTCTTCGCCTATCCGCCGAGCCTCGCCAAGCCGATCATTCTGTTCATCGAAGCGTTCATGGTGTTGTCCATCGCGGCAGCCTTGCCGATGCTCGTCGCTGGTCCGCCAAGCGGGGGACGAGATCAATGACCCCGTCGGTTCTTGCCGGATTGACTGGCGCAGCTTTGGTTGGCCTTGGGCTCTACGGCCTCATTCTCCATCCGCATCCGCTGCGCAAGCTATTGGCCTTCAACCTGATTGGCAGCGGCGTGTTTCTGGTTTTCGGTATTGTCGCCCGGCGGGGCGCGGCTGCCGGATTTCGCTTCGACCCCGTCCCCCAAGCCATGGTCATTACCGGAATTGTCGTCGCCTTTGCCGCCAGCGCCCTCGCGGTGGCACTGATTTTACGTCTATCCGAGGAGAGTGGTCGCGTCACGCTGGACCCAGAGGCCTGGACCAGGCCGGATGGCGGGGACACGAAGTGACAGCAGAAGCGGGGACGACGACGCCGGGCGGATACTTGCTTGTTGTTTCGATTCTGCTCCCGGTTGTCGGAATGATCCTCTCGTTCACACCCGGAGGCCGCAATGCCGAGCGCATCGCTCTGGGTTCGACGCCGTTTGGATTTGCACTGGCCTGCGCCATAGCATTCCTGATCGGTCGTTCTGGCAAGCCCGTTGTCTATGCAGTTGGCGGACTGCCCCCGCCGCTCGGTATCGCCTTGCGTGCTGACGGCATATCGGCGGTCATGCTGGTGACTGCGGCGGTGATCGTAACAGCCGCCGCGTTCTACGCCCGCCCGAAATTCGCAACGCCTGAAGGCGTCCGAGAAAGCCGTAGTTCCCTGACCTTCTGGATCATGCTTCAGGCGATCTGGGCCGCGCTGAACATCATTTTCGTGGGCGGCGATCTGTTCAACCTCTATGTCGCGCTGGAGCTATTGACCTTCGCTGCGGTGCCCCTCGTTTGCATCGATGGCCGCCCCGAGACCATCGCCGCCGCGTTGCGATATCTGCTCTTCGCTCTCTTCGGATCGATTTCCTATCTGCTCGGCGTTGCCTTGTTCTACGGCGCGCACGGGACTCTGGACATTTCGCTTCTCGCACAACGAGTGCAGTCAACGCCGGTTGTCTGGACGGCTGCCGCCCTGATGACTTGCGGTCTGCTCGCCAAGACGGCGCTCTTCCCGCTGCACCTCTGGCTGCCGCCCGCTCACGCCAACGCTCCGGCGGCGGCGAGTGCGGTACTATCGGGCCTCGTTGTCAAAGGCTCATTCTTTCTCACGCTTCGGCTGTGGTTTTATATCCTTCCCGCCCTTCCCGCGGAAAAGGTGGCCATCGTTCTCGGTTGCCTCGGCTCGGCGGCGATTATCGCAGGCAGCATAATTGCCTTGCAACAGACGCGGCTCAAATTGTTGATCGCCTATTCGACGGTGGCCCAGATCGGCTACCTGTTTCTGGTGTTCCCACTTGCTGGTGGCGCGCAGACCTGGAGTACGATCGGCTGGAGCGCGGGCCTGATGCAGATTCTCGCGCATGCATTCGCAAAGGCTGCGATGTTTTTCTCCGCTGGCCTGCTCGCCGAAGCGCTCGGCCATGACCTGATCGCGAAACTCGGCGGCGTGGCGCGTGTGTTGCCTTTGACCCTGCTGACCATCGCCCTCGCGGGATTATCACTGATGGGCCTGCCCCCGAGCGGCGGCTTCAGCGCCAAATGGCTGATGCTGCAGGCTTCCGTTGCATCGGGCCAATGGCTCTGGACGCTTCCTGTCCTGGCCGGCGGCTTGCTGGCGGCCGGCTATGTCTATCGCATTCTTGCTCCGGCATTATCCGACGACAAGATCTCGTTGGTGATGGCTCCGAAGCGCAGCCAGGAGGTGATTGCGCTTGCTCTCGCAGCGATCGCCATTGCGCTCGGCTTCGCACCGCAGACTTTCCTTGACTTCCTTGAAATCGGGCGTCCGGTGGCGGCGGGACTGTCATGAACGACCTCATCTCCATGTTGCTGGTTGCGAGCCTCGCCGCACCATTGGCATTCCTCGCCGCCTGCTTCGTCAAAGGCTGGCGGCGACACGCCCTCGCCTTCCAATGGCTCGCCCCGTTGCCGGGCCTCGCGGCTGGCCTCTTCGGTTTGACCCACGCGCCGCTTGATTGCGAGCTGCCTTTCCCGGGCTTCGTCCTCCGCCTCGATCCGCCAGGCGCACTGCTTCTCGCCTGCGCGGCCTTGCTCTGGATCGTCGTCAGCGCCGCGCTCTGGCGCGACCGCCGGCCGGATAATCGCTTCGGCCTTTCCTGGCTTCTCACCATGACCGGCAATATAGGCGTCTTCGTCGCCGGCGACCTTGTCTCGTTTTATCTCCTTTATGCGCTTGCCAGCATTCCCGCCTACGGCCTGTTCGCTTTTTCCGACGACTGCGAACGAAAACGCGCCGGCGCGATCTATATGGCTTTCACCATTCTCGGTGAGGCGGTTCTGCTGCTCGCCTTCGCAATGCTCGTGATTGGCGAGCCGCTCGGAAGCACGCGCATCATCGATGTGATGGCCGCCTTGCCTGCCTCACCCTGGCGAGGCGCGACCCTGGGTTTGATCATTGCCGGATTCGGCATGAAGATAGGGATGATCCCCTTCAATGGGTGGATGCCGCTCACCTATAGCGCCGCCCCCATCCCCGCCGCAGCGCTCCTGAGTGGCGCTGGCGTCAAGGCCGGTGTGATCGGGCTGATCCGCTTTTTGCCGCTAGGTATTCCGTTGGAGGGTTGGGGCGACGCCCTGGTGGCCCTGGGCTTTCTTTCCGCCTTTTACGGCGTCGCACTCGGGCTGACCCAGCAAAATCCCAAGGTTATTCTGGCTTATTCCAGCATCAGCCAGATGGGAGTCATCACGGCGGCCCTTGGCGCGGCGCTCGTCAAGGGACAAGCTGGCGCTTCGCTCGACGTCGCGTTTTATGCTGCAAACCATCTGCTGGTGAAAGCCGGATTGTTCCTGACGATCGGGGCGCTGGCCACACGAGATATAAAGCGTTCCCCTGCGACGTTTGTTCTTGCCGCGCTACTTGCCCTGAGCCTTGCAGGGTTTCCTTTGACAGGCGGCGCGTTGGCCAAGCTTGCAACCAAGGCGCAATTCGCCGGCGGGTCGGAGGCCGTGCTCGCCATCCTTTCTTCGATAGGCACGGCGCTGCTGATGACGCATTTCCTGTTCTGCCTCGCCACGCCGCCGCCTGGCGCCGCACAGGAATGTCCCGTCAGCCTCGTTCGTTTCTGGCCTGCCATTGCGCTTGGCGCGATCCTGCTGCCGTGGGCTTTCTATCCGGCGGTCGGCCATGCCTCATACGCGTTGGAATTCGGAAATCTCCTCGATGGGCTCTGGCCGGTGGCACTCGGTGGGGGGCTCGCACTGGTATTGGGAAGGACCGGTTGGTCTCTGCCCCGCGTGCCAGTCGGCGACAGCATAGTCCTTGAGGAGGCGGCGTTCCGCGGTCTCCTGGGTATTGGCCCATCCCTCGAAACGCTTGACGCCCGTCTCCGGCAGTGGCCAGCGGCGGGCGTCTCATTTCTTTTGATCATCCTCGCGCTGCTGGCGGCGGGCCTTTCAGGAATCTAAACCGTTTTCGAGCGAAGCAGAAACCGGTTCGCTTAATAAAACGCGTCCAGGCAAAGGATCAGAGCCCCGCTTCTGATTCAATCAGAGCCGTACAGGCTCCAGTCGTTTCGCGGGTTCCTTGACGCGCAGGAAAATCACGTAGAGCGCCGGCAGAACGAGAAGAGTGAGCACTGTCGCCACGAACAGGCCACCCATGATGGCGAAGGCCATCGGCCCCCAGAACACGGTCGGCGCGATCGGAATAAACCCCAGAACGGTCGAGATTGCGGTCAGCATGATCGGCCGGAAGCGCGAGACCGCGCCCTCCACGATCGCGTCCCACAGCTCAAGCCCCTGTGCGCGCTCGGCCTCGATCTGCTCGATGAGGATCACCGCGTTGCGCGCGATCATGCCCATCAACGCCAGAATTCCGAGAATTGCGACAAAGCCAAGAGGCCGGCCAGAAATCAGCAATGCCGCGACGATACCGATCAGTCCCATCGGCACGAGACTGAGAACCATAGCGAGCCGACTGAAACTATGAAGCTGCGCCATGAGGAACAGCAGCATCAGGAACAGCATTGCGGGGACCATCGCATAGACCGAGGCCTGTGAATTGGCGCTTTCCTCGACGGTGCCACCCACCGCGATGCGATAACCAGCCGGCAAACCTGCGCGCAGCTTTTCCACCGCCGGCGCCAGGGAAGCAACCGCGGCCTCCGGAGACGAGCCGGGGATGACATCGGCCTGGACTGTGAGAGTCGGCACGCGATCGCGTCGCCAGACCAGCGGATACTCCTGGTCAAACTCAAAGCGCGCGATCTGGCTCAGTGGGACTGTACGGCCGCTGGGCAACGGCACCTGCAAGGATTGCAGGGTGTCGAGCGACACGCGTTGTTCGTCCTGGGCGCGAACGACGAGGTCCACAAGGTAGATGTCGTCGCGCAATTGGGTGATCGGAGCGCCGGTCATGACAGTGTTCAGGTAAGCCGAAAGCAGCTTCGAGTTCAGCCCAAGCCGGCGAGCCTGATCCTGATCGATCTCAACCCGCACCTTGCGCGCCGGCTCCATCCAGTCGAAATTTACCCGTCGCAGATTGTGGTCGGAGCCGAGGACCTGGCCGAGCTGCAAGGCCACCGTTCGTACCTGGGTCAAATCCGGACCACTGACGCGATATTGCACCGGCCATCCCACCGGCGGCCCAAGCTCCAGCGGCGAGACGCGAGAAACAATGCTTGGGAAATCCTCAGCCAATTTTTTCTCAAGCGTCGCCTGCAGCCTTTTGCGCGCGGCAACATCTTTGGCGATAACCACGGCCTGCGCAAAAAAGTCGTTGTTGAGCTGCACGTTCAACGGAAGATAGAAGCGGATCGCGCCGCGTCCGACGTAGGTGCTCCAGCTGGCGACGTCGGGATCGTCCTTGAGCACGGCATCGAGCTTGGCTGCGGCACGGTCGCTGGCAAAGATCGACGCATTTTGCGGCAAGGTCAGATCAACCACCAGTTCCGGACGGTCCGAGGCGGGAAAGAATTGCCGGGGCACCAGCGGCAGAGCCAAAAGTGACGCTACAAAACATGCGAGCGCGACTGCAAGGGTCATCCAGCGATGGCGCATGGCCGTCAAAAGAAGCGCGCGGAATGCGCCCATGATCCGGCTCGGCTGCTCATCCGTTCTTTGTTCTGGAGCTTTGAGTAGCCAGACCCCGAGCAGAGGGGCGAAGAGCACCGCCACGAACCAGGAGACGATCAGCGCGATCGACACGACCGCGAAGATGGAAAAGGTATATTCGCCGGCCGAGGACCGTGCAAAACCGATCGGCACGAAGCCCGCAGCGGTGATGAATGAGCCGGTGAGCATGGGGAATGCCAGCGTGTCATAGGCGAAAGTCGCGGCTTTTTCCTTACTGTCACCCGCCGCCATGCGTGAGATCATCACATCGACCGTTGTCATTGCGTCGTCGACCAGCAGGCCGAGCGCGATGATGAGCGCACCGAGCGAAATGCGCTGCAAATCGATCCCGATGGATTCCATGATCGGGAAAATTATCGCTACCGTCAGCGGAATTGACAAAGCGACAACCGCGCCGGGCCGGAATCCAAGGCTGATGATGCTGCAGGCCATGATGATCGCTATGGCTTGCCAGAGTGACGTCATGAATTCGCCAATAGCGTGTTTCACCACCACCGGCTGGTCGGACACCAGGGTCACATCGATGCCGAGCGGCAGATCGGACATGGCGGAATCGATCGCTTTCTTTGCATTCTCTCCCAACGCCAGGATGTCGCCGCCGTCGCGCATGGCGATCGCAAGGCCGATCGCCGGCTTGCCATTGACCCGGAACATCGGTTGCGGCGGATCGGACAGCGACCGGCGAACCTCGGCGATGTCTCGCAAGCGGATCAAACGGCCGTTCGATGGAAAATTGACATCGAGCAGATCATTCTCGGACCTGAAGGCGCCGGTCACGCGGATCGACAATTTCTCGTCGCCGGTCTGGAGCGAACCGGCCGGGATCACCGCGTTCTGCGCCTGGAGCGCGTCGACCAGCGCAGCCCGGTCGATCCCGAGCCCCGCAAGCTGGCTGGTGGAGAATTCGACATAGATCTGCTCGTCCTGCGCGCCAAGAAGCTCGATCTTGGAGACGTCCTTAACAAGCAACAGCTTCGAGCGCATATCTTCGACATAGTCGCGCAACTCGCGATGGCTGAAACCGTCAGCGGTGAATGCGTAAATCAGGCCGTAGGTGTCGCCGAAATCATCATTGAAGCCGGGGCCGATCACACCCTGCGGCAAGGTCCGGCGTATATCGCCGATGTTCTTGCGCACCTGATACCAGATGTCCGGCACTTCCCTCGCGGAGGTCGAGCCTTTGAGATTGACGAAAATCGTCGTCAGACCAGGACTGGTATAAGAGCGCAGGAAATCCAGGCCCTTGGTCTCCTGCAACTTGCGCTCAAGGCGCTCGGTGAGTTGGCTCAAGGTATCGTCGAGCGTCGCTCCCGGCCACGCTGCCTGAACGATCATGGTACGGAAGGTGAAGGCCGGATCTTCACTGCGTCCAAGACGAAAATAGGACGACAAGCCTGCGATCACGATCGCGATCATCGCAAAGACAATAAACGAACGATGTTTGAGCGCCCAGTCAGAAAGATTGGGGCCAATCATGACCGCACTCCGAGCGGTCTGACCTTTTGGCCCGGATGCAGAGCCTGAACACCCGCCGTGACGACGATCTCGCCGCCGTAGAGACCTCCTGAAAGCACCACCGTTCCGGGATCGAAGCGCAAGATCTCGACCGGCTTGAGGGCGACGGTCAAGCTTTCCGGATCGACCACCCAAACCGCCGGATTTTTGTCTGCCGCAGTCAAGGCACTCGCAGGGAGAGAGATGCCATGGCCTTGGTTGACCTCCATTCGGCCCGTTACCGTCGCACCAAGCCGCATGGCTGCTGGCGGATCGTTGACCGTAACGCGTACCTTGAAGGTGCGTGTGACCGGATCGGCCTGCGGATCGACTTGCCGCACCCGGCCCTTGGCGGTGACGCTGGTATCGTCGGTGAGCGCTACGATTACATCAGCGTCTTCCGGAGCAGTGCGCAATACTTGAGCCGGCACGTCGAACACAGCGTCCCAACCGGAATCGCGCGCGACCGTGAACACCGTCTGACCCGCCTGCACTACCTCGCCGGATTCAGCGGCGCGGCGGGTGATGGTGCCGGTCAACCCCGCCTTGAGTTGGGTGTAGCTGACGCGGTCCTCGGCGATTTCAAGCTGGGCCTTGGCGTCGTCCACCGATGCCTGCGCGGTTCGCAGCGCTTGCTGGGCCTGATCGAAATTGGCCCGGGTCGTCCAGCCTTGCTTCAGCAGGGTGTCCTGGCGGTCGAAATGATTGGAATCCTGCTCCAGCCGGGCTTTGGCGGCAGAGAGCGCGGCGCGCGCGGAACGAAGCGTGTTCAATTCGTTCTGCGGATCGAGCTTTGCCACCACTTCGTCAGGCTTGACACGATCACCTGTATCCACGGAGCGCTCGATGATCCTGCCGCCGATCCGGAATGCGAGGGCGACCTCCTTTTCTGCCTGGATTTGTCCTGTCAGGACAATCGACTCGGCCAGACCGCCCTTCTCGACGATGACCGTACGGACGGGGCGCGGCGGCGGCGGCGCTTCTTCGGCGGTCTCGGGTTTGCAACCGGCGAGCACCAGGACGAGCGTCAGAGCGATTGCAGGAACCGGCTGCCGGCGCGCATGCCAGTCTGGGCGACGAGTGCGGGATAGGATTGGCATCGGAGCCTCATATTGGCGATCACGGGTGACGAGAAAGATCAGAACGAACCGACGAGCGAGCCGAGCACGATGACCACGACGAGAGCGATAATGGCGCCAAGGATGGCGACCATGAATACATCCTTGTAGCTCGAGCCATGGGTGCATCCGCACACCGACAGAAGCGTAACGACCGCGCCGTTGTGTGGCAGGCTGTCCAGCGTTCCGGAGCCGATCACAGCAACCCGATGCAGGAGTGCCGGGTCCATGCCGATCTGCGCCGCCCGTTCCAGGTAGGTTCCACCCAATGCGTCAAGGGCGATCGTCAGACCGCCGGAAGCCGAGCCGGTCAGCGCGGCCAGCGTATTGGTCGCGACAGCGAGAGAGACCAGCGGCCCGCCTCCGATGCCCAGAACGGCGTCGCGCACCACGGCAAATGCCGGCAGGGCGGCGACGACCGCGCCAAAGCCAACCAGGCTGGCAACACTGATCGCAGGAAGCGCGGAGGCGTTGACGCCGGCGTCCATGGTCGCACGCAGGTCCGGGATGCGCTTCCAGTTGAGGACGATAACCACCAGGATGGCCAGGGTCAGCGCAGTCAGAACGGACCATACGCCGGTGACGGCGGCGGGAGACACGCCGCCCCATTCGGGCCTGGAAAGAAAGCCCAGGTCCAATCGTGGCAGCACGATCAGCGACAGCAGGAGATTGACCAGAATGACGACGACGATCGGCGCGACCGCGGACACGAATTCCGGTCTCGTTGCCGCGAGCTCACCGTGAGCGATCTCGGCAGGGTCGAATTCATGGGAAGCGGTAGCACGTTCCCGCAACGTGCCATCGTTGGCGATGTCGCTGGCGGTCTTGGGGGTGCCGTCCCCGAAGCCTTCGACGCTCGCATGCGCCGCCGCCTGCTGACGACCAAGCCACCAGACGCCGAAGGCCAGCATGATCGCAGACGCGATGATGCCCAGGCCCGGCGCGGCAAATGGCGTCGTGCCGAAGAATGGCATCGGAATGGTGTTCTGAATCGACGGAGTTCCGGGCATTGCCGACATCGTAAAGGTCGCGGTGCCGAGCATGATCGCCGCTGGCATCAGCCGCCGGGGAATGGCTGCAGCCATGAACAGACCCTGCGCCATCGGCGCAATGACGAAAATGGCGACGAACAGGCTTACGCCACCATAGGTGACCACGGCTCCGCCGAGCACGACGGCAAGAATTGCGCGCTTCGTTCCCAGCTTTTCCGTCATATAGTCGGCGATCGCCGAAACCGAGCCGGTATCCTCCATCAGTTTGCCGAACAGCGCCCCAAGCAGAAAAATCGGGAAGAACTGCGCGAGAAATCCCGATGCGCTTTGCATGAATGTCTGGGTCCAGTGGGCGAGCAACGGCTCTCGCGAGAAGAAAGCCGCGACGATCGCTGCGATCGGAGCGAGCAGCAGCACGCTCCAGCCCCTGAAAGCCAGCCATATGAGCAGGCCCAGTCCAATCAGGATGCCGAGCAGGCCGATCAGATCAGCAAGACCCATCGTCAGCACTCCGAAAGAAGGATGTCGAGATCGGCAGTCGAGCGCTTTCCGATGTCGTCACCGTGCGCCCTGAGGAATTCGTCCGCAGCCTTCCTTCCTTCCTCCTTGAGCAGGTTAAGGAAGGCGCCTTCGGCATTGAGCTTCGAGGAGGAACCGAACTCGGCGAGCTTATCCGTGACGATACGATGGGTCAGCATTCCCGCCCAACGACGTCCCTCGCCGGTACCCGGATCGGCCGCCTGACGCAGCAACGCAATCATCCGCAGTTCCTTCATGAGCGGCGCATTGAAGGAGATTTCGTTGAGGCGATCCAGGATTTCACTCGCGGTCCGTGGCGTCTCACGGCGCTCGCGCGGATTGATCTGAACCAGAATCACGTCAAACGCCTCACTCTCGCGCACGAGCGGTGAAATGGTCGGATTGCCCGCATAGCCGCCATCCCAATAAGGTTCGCCATCGATCTCGATCGCCTGAAACATCGTCGGCAGGCAGGCAGAGGCAAGCATGACCTCGGGGGTGATCTCCCTGTTGCGGAAGATCCTGCCGCGCCCGGTATGAACATTGGTTGCGGTGATAAACAGTTTGATCGGTGCCTCGCCGAGATGGGCGAAGTCGATGCTCTGCTCGAGGATCGAACGGATTGGATTGTGGCCAAACGGATTGAGATCGTACGGCGAGACGACCCGGCTCATGAGATCCATGATCAGGTAGCCGGGGGACGTGTCCAGCGACCACCTGTTCATCAGGCGGTCAAACATCGACCGCTGTATCGGACTGAAGCGAGCGGACGCGGCGACCCGCTCCCAATAGCTGTCGAGAGCTTTTCGTGCGCCCTCTGCGCCACCCTGCATGTAGCCGCTGACCATGACAGCAGCGTTCATGGCGCCGGCTGACGTGCCTGAAATGGCCTCGACCCTCAGCCAGGATTCTTCGAGAATTCGATCCAGAACGCCCCACGTGAAGGCGCCGTGAGATCCTCCACCTTGCAGTGCGAGATCAATGAGAACCGGCTCACTCCGGTCTCCAAGTCGTCCGCCGGATTCTTCTGTCATTACAGCACCATCCTTTTGGATAGCTGCGCGCGGAAGGAACCCAAACCTTCATCGCAATAAACATCGCGCTTCTTACGCGTCGACTATACTGGCTTGCGGTTCTTGGCAGCCTTCATCGAGAAGACATGGTATTCCTATTAAATTGACTCGATAGATTTTATAGTGTCTCGTTATACAGCATTCTCCCATCGCTTGCGCTTTGTGTTTCTAATGGGAGTTGAAGAATACCTTTCTGACTGCCAGCTAATTTCTAATACTAATAATAAGAGCGCGTTCGCACGGAACGGAAATATCTCTGCCTACCTCGCAACGAAACTACCTTGATCTGAAGTTACCTCAGTTCAATGAGGTTACAAAATTGGACCGCACGAACGATGCGGCTCTGTTCAGGGGGGACAATGTCGTCGGAGAAGAGCAGCAAGCTATCTCTCTTTTCGCTCTCGGCCCTCGTGATCGGCTCGATGATCGGTGCCGGCATTTTCTCACTGCCACGAACTTTCGCCAACGCAACCGGTCCATTCGGCGCGCTCGTCGCCTGGTCGATTGCCGCGGGCGGGATGTACATGCTGGCTCGCGTGTTTCAGTCATTGGCAGAACGAAAGCCGGACCTCGATGCCGGTGTCTATGCCTACGCGCGCGCCGGTTTCGGTGATTATCCTGGCTTTCTCTCGGCGTTCGGCTACTGGATCAGCTCGTGCATCGGCAACGTGTCGTACTGGGTGCTGATTAAATCCACCCTCGGTGCCTTTTTCCCGATTTTCGGCGATGGTAATACGCCGACTGCAATAATGGTCGCCTCGATTGGTATTTGGGTATTTCACTTTACCATTTTGCGCGGCGTGCAGCAGGCGGCTTTCATCAATACGATTGTGACGATCGCAAAGGTCGTACCAATTCTGACTTTCATTGTGATCCTGGCCTTTTCCTTCAAAGCTAACCTGTTTGCCGCCAATTTTTGGGGTGGCGAAAACATGCCTGATACGGGTCTGTTCGATCAGGTACGCAAAACCATGTTGGTAACGGTTTTTGTTTTTATCGGTATCGAGGGCGCGAGCGTCTATTCGCGCTATGCCAAAAAGCGCTCGGATGTCGGCGCGGCGACGATCATCGGCTTCCTCGCCGTCACAACCATCATGGTGTTGGTTACTCTCTTGCCCTACAGCGTAATGGCTCGGGCTGAGATCGCGGGCATGCGCCAGCCGTCGATGGCCGCGGTGCTGGAGGCGGTTGTCGGCCACTGGGGCGCCATTTTTATCAGTCTCGGCCTGCTGGTTTCGGTGCTTGGGGCATATCTCGCGTGGTCACTGATATGCGCCGAAGTGTTGTATACCGCGGCCAAGACCAGGGACATGCCGAGCCTGTTTGCAACGGAGAATGCGAACAAGGCACCGTCCGCCGCCCTCTGGCTCACCAATATCGTGGTGCAGCTCTTTGTGATCAGCACTTATTTCTCGCGTGACGCTTTCTCGCTGATGCTCAATCTGACGAGTTCGATGTCGCTCATTCCATATGCCTTCGTTACGCTGTACGGCGTACTCTTGGCACGGCGCGGCGAAACCTATGACGTCAGGCCGCAAGAACGCCCGCGCGACCTCTCCTTCGCTGGTATCGCCACGATCTATACGCTTTTCATGCTGTTCGCCGGCGGCCTTCGCTACCTGCTGCTCGCGGCAATTCTTTACGCGCCAGGAACCGCTCTCTACATCTGGTCGCGGCGCGAGCAGGACAGAAAGATATTTACACCAATTGAGCTCGGGATTTTCTGCGTTCTCATTCTCGGCTGCGGGATCGGACTCTATGCACTCGCGACCGGCGGTATTGCGTTGTGACGGTTTTCACGGGAGATCCACAAAAATGTCCGACACAAGTAAATTTGGCGTCCATTCGGAAGTCGGCCAGCTACGCCTCGTGATGGTTTGCGCGCCGGGTCGCGCCCACCAGCGTCTCACGCCTTCGAACTGCGACGAGTTGCTGTTCGATGACGTACTCTGGGTAGACAATGCAAAGCGCGATCATTTCGACTTTATGGCCAAGATGCGGGACCGCGGCGTCGAGGTGGTCGAGATGCACAATATGCTCGCCGAGACGGTTGCGATTCCGGAAGGCAAAAAGTGGATCCTCGATAATCAGGTCACGCGAAACCAGGTTGGCATAGGCCTCGTCAACGAACTGCGGAGCTATCTGGAGGGTCTGCAGCCCAGAAACCTCGCCGAGACGCTGATAGGCGGTCTGTCCACCGAGGAATTTCCGACCGAGGTGGGTGGCGAGATGTTGAAGATGGTTCGCAGGGCAGCAGGCATTACCGAGTATCTCCTGCCGCCCCTCCCCAACACGCTTTATACACGTGACACGACCTGCTGGATTTACGATGGCGTGACCCTCAATCCCCTGTTCTGGCCGGCGCGACACGAAGAGACGATCCTGACCTCGTCGATTTACAAGTTCCACCCGCGCTTTGCGGGCAAGGTCAAGGTCTGGTGGGGCGATCCGACCGAGGATTGGGGCATGGCGACGCTTGAAGGCGGAGACGTCATGCCGATCGGCAAAGGCAACGTCCTGATCGGCATGAGCGAACGCACCTCCCGTCAGGGCATCAGCCAGCTTGCCGCCAGCCTGTTCGAGAAGGGCGGTGCCGACCGCGTCATCATCGCGGCCATGCCGAAGCTGCGTGCTGCCATGCACCTCGATACGGTCTTCACATTCGCTGACCGCGACTGCGTCCTGATGTATCCGGACATTGTCAACAACATCTCCTGCTTCTCCTATTATCCAGGCTCGAAGCCGGGAACGCTGGAGTTGCGCGAAGACAAGGGAGGATTGATCGAGACGGTGCGCGGCGCGCTGGGCCTGAAGCAGATGCGCGTGGTCGAGACAGGCGGGACTGCCTATATGCGCGAGCGAACTCAATGGGACAGCGGCGCCAATCTGGTTTGCGCCTCGCCCGGCGTCGTCTTTGCCTATGATCGCAACACTTACACGAATTCGCTGCTCCGAAAGGCGGGCATAGAGGTCATCTCCATCGTTGGGGCGGAGCTTGGCCGCGGGCGCGGCGGAGGCCACTGCATGACCTGCCCGATCATCCGCGACCCCGTCGACTATTGATGAAAAACGCGACATTGAACGGCGCAAGTCCGGCAAAGGCCGTTGATCCGATGATTATCGGCGACAAGTCACATCCGGCACCGAGGTCGAAAGAGATGCGGAAACTCCTGGGGAACTGGCAACGCGTTGTCCTGCTCCTGCTTTTCTTGACAGCCGGCCTGACATCCGCGACGGCCGCGTTCGCGCAAGTCGGTGCTCGCCTCGATGCCCGAGGCGACTCGGACGATGCCCTGAAGGACGCAATGCTGGCCACTCCGAACGCCGCAACGCCGGCACCCCTGTCAAATCTCTACGCGACCGCTCCGGATCTGGAGAAGCAGATCGCTGTGCCCCAGATCCGCGCCAACGTGCTGCTTCCCCTGGCCTGGAATTCCAACGCCGACGAGCTCAGCCACGGTGGAACGTCGAGCGGCGAAGCAAGTCCCTTTGCAAACCTGTCGTGGAGCACGCCTGTAGGCACTCTTCCGCTCCGCGCGACACTGAGCGGATTTGCGGAATCGGACCGCTATTTTCAGACCCCCGAGATGGACCTTGACAAGGCGGGGCTCTCAGCGCGCCTGCAATATGTCAATCCCGCGAACGATCAGGCGTTCTCTCCCTATTTCACCTTCGCCCCAAGATGGGATTTTGCACCCACTTTCGGCAGCCAGCTTTCCGCCCGACAGGATTTCAATCTTGGCTTCAACAAGCGTTTCAACTTCGACGCCAACTTTCAGCAAGTTCCTTTTGCCCCGGACACCTCTGCGTCGACCGTATGGTCGCTTGGGCTGACCGCTTTCGTCCAGCGGCGTCTTCGCGAGCCACAGGTTTCATCCGACGCTGTGTTCGTTATCCCGTCAGTCAGCCATGTGATAAACAATAATTGGAACGCCAGCTTCGCCGTGGAATTCCTCGGGCGGCGGTTCGATCAAAGAAATCTCGTCGGGTTCGATCAAGACAATCTGGGACTCGCCACTCGAGACTATGAGGTCCATCCGATCATCACGGTCGAATACGTGATTCCTGCACAATTCCTCGGAGGCGAAAAGAATGCCCGGCTGATGGGGCGGCCCGCTCTTGATCTCCAGGCGTCATATCTCAGGGTTTGGTCCGACGGATTGGCCGGAGGCTTCGAACAATGGAAGGGTGTCGCCGCTCTCAAGATGGGCTGGTAAGACAGTCAAATCTCCAGGCGGGCGGCAGAACTGCGTGACTGAGCAAAAGCTGGAATCGATCCGTGAACCGTCGGGCCTCGATGCGGCCCTTGTGTTCGGCATCCTGATCACGTTGCTCGCGGCCTCTTATATGCTGTTCGGAAAGGACGCCGTGCGTGGTCCCAATCAGGTCGCGCTGATCTTTTCCAGCGTGGTTGCAGGCATCGTTGCTCACAAGAACGGCATGAACTGGGAGGGCGTGAGCCAGTCGGTCGTCGATGGCGTGGCCGCGGGTCTTTCCGCGATCTTCATTCTGCTCTCCGTCGGCGCCTTGATCGGCTCCTGGGCGCTCAGCGGCACGATGGCGGCCATGATCTACTATGGCCTCGAATTCATGAACCCGGACTATTTCTATGTGTCGGCGCTCGCCGTCTGCGCCGTGCTTGCGGCCGCGGTGGGCAGCTCCTGGACCGTGATTGGCACGATTGGTGTTGGTCTGATGGGTATCGCCCCCAATTTGGGAGCGTCGCCGGAAATCACCGCCGGCGCGATCGTCTCGGGGGCTTTCTTCGGCGATCGAACATCGCCTTTGTCTGACACCCTCAACCTGGCGACCGCGATCACCGGCGCAAATCTTTACAAACTGATCCGGGAGACGCTGTGGACGTCCGTGCCGTCTTTCCTGCTCGCATTGCTCTTCTTCGGCCTCCTTGGTCATTCAAGTACAGGTGAAGCGGAACATGCGATGAGCGACCTGTCGCATCACTTTCACATCTCCCCTTGGGCACTCATTCCACTCGCTCTGGTATTGATCTGCGCCGTGCTGCGCCTGCCGCCTTTTGTCACGATTTTCGCAGGAGCGCTGGTCGGCGGGATTGTTACGGCGGCGCTCAATTCCAGAGTTGCGATCGAATTCGTCGGCGACGCCAGCCTCCCCGCCCCGATCGGCATTCTCAAGGGCGTATGGCTCGCGCTTTCAACGGGATTCGTCTCTCGCACCGGCGAGCCAGCCATTGACGAGCTGCTTTCGCGTGGTGGAATGGCGCATATGCTGGATACGATCTGGCTCATCATGTCGGCGCTTGCCTTCGGCGCCATCGTCGAACATGCGGGGCTGGTTCAGCGCATCGTCAATCCGATCGCTGCCCGGGCCAAGACGAGCGGGGGATTGATTGCATCCGTCGCCGGATGTTGCATTGGAACAAACATCGTCACCGCCGACCAGTATATGGCCGTAGCCTTGCCGGGGCGCATGTTTCGTTCCGAATTCCAGCGACGCGGCTATGACCCGGTCGTTCTGGCACGAGCGCTCGGAGACGCCGGCGTGGTGACCTCGCCCCTGATACCGTGGAATAGCTGCGGTGCCTATGTGGCGGCGACGCTGGGGATCTCGACCGTCAGTTTCGCCGGCTTCGCGTTTTTTTGTCTACTCTCTCCGCTTATGACGGTCGCAATCGGCGTGCTTGGCATTCGGATGATCAAACTTGAGCCTGAAGCCGAATTCAGGCCCGTGCGGAGATAGTTGGGCTGCAAACGGCCTCTTTGCGAGAGAGCAAGTCAAGGCCGCGACTGACCGAGGGGCATATCCGTGGCGACCGACTTGCGGGATTGATACGTCAACCATGCTGACACTTGTGTAAACCGATGGTGCGAGCGAAGATTCCCGGTTGGCTGAAATGGGCAGCGAGTCTCCTGATTGTCGCGGCGCTGACTTTTTTTGCGATACGCGTTTACGACGTTCAGCGCGGTCCTTCGCTCGAGGTCTGGCATACATATGTGCCGCGTGAGTTGGATGCAGATGCAATCGATAAGTCAGATTGGAAAGGGTATCTTGAGAAGGAAGCCCGGATCTTCGAAGATCTTCGCCATGAAGTCTCTCAGAAGCTGACATCGGACGAGCGAATTCCCCTGAACCGCTATTTCGAGGGGAGCCCGGTCTATCCACCGCACTTTGCCCAGGACTTCAATCGCTCTTATGTGCTCGAACCGGATGGCGCCCCTCGCGGGGCAGTCGTATTGCTGCACGGGCTGACCAATTCTCCCTACAGCCAACGCCATATTGGACGGGTCTACCGCGACCACGGCTTCGTCGCACTTGTGCCCAGAATGCCCGGTCACGGCACGGTGCCGGCGGGATTGACGACAGTGACGTGGGAAGACTGGATGGCGGCGACACGTCTGGCGATACGCGAGGCTCGACGGCGAGTGCCTGCGCCGGCGCCCCTCTATCTTGTCGGCTTTTCGAACGGCGGCGCATTGGCGCTCAAATACGCGCTCGATGCCACCGCAAATCCGGAGCTGCCTCGAGCGGATCGGCTTGTTCTGATTTCCCCAATGATCGGCATTACGCGCTTCGCGCGCTTTGCCGGACTGGCCGGTCTTCCGGCTGTTTTTCCGGCATTTGCCAAAGCTGCGTGGCTCGGCATCCTGCCGGAATTCAATCCGTTCAAGTACAACTCGTTTCCCGTCAATGCCGCACGGGAATCGTTCCGCCTGACACAAATACTGCAGCAGCAGATCCTGGACCTTCGCCGCAGCGGCCGTCTTGCCGACTTGCCTCCCGTATTGACGTTCCAATCGGTGATGGATTTCACCGTGAGTACCCCGGCCATCGTGTCCGGTCTCTACGCGCAGTTGCCTTCGAATGGAAGCGAGCTGGTTCTTTTTGACGTCAACCGAACGGTCAAGTTCGGCCCTCTTTTGCGCCCCTCTGCCGACACCGCGCTCAATCGCCTCCTGCCTCCGGCGAGGCGCTCATACCGTATTTCCATCATCACGAATGTGACGGAGAGCAGCAGCGAAGTCGAAGAGCGCTCGATTGAAGCCGGAGATGTCAACGAGCAACGACGCGCGCTGGGAATGAGTTATCCAGCGGGAATTTATTCGCTGTCGCATGTTGCGCTCCCCTTTCCAATGACTGACGCCTTGTACGGCATGACACCCGACGAGACGGAAAGTTTTGGAACAAACCTCGGAGTTCTGGCGCCGCGCGGAGAGCGAAATGTGCTGATTACGAGCCTGGATGCCCTGCTGCGCGTCGCATCAAACCCGTTCTTCCCGTACCTTGTGGAGCGCATTGAAGAGGGCATCGAGCATCCGGCATCGACACAAGCGGCGGTGGGAGCGGCACCGGCTGCGTCCGGCCGAGATACCGGGCTGGCGTCCTCACCAAGCGACGCGGCGACGGTATCACCATGGACGCCCGATCCATCCGATCTGCCCCCATAGGCAGTCCCGCGTGTGACGCCGGGCTACCAGCACATGCCGTGAAAGGCATTGCGAAGGCAATATTGTCCTGCGAGACAAATGTTGTATCGGCTCGACACGAAAGCACGGCACTCACAGGTTTTCTTCTCGACGACACCCTCCGGACAGGGAGGAAAGTGCTTGAGTCTGATGGCTGCTGACGCCCCTTGAGCTCCAGCAAAGAGGCAGCAGACGACAATGACGGACATTCTCATTTTTTCCATCCAGCTCGACTTGTGACTCTGTGACCTTCGAACCTGCCAATCGCATCACTTGGCGCCGCGCGCGCCGCGGTCGGTCATACCAGACGGGCCGCCAGGAAATTGTGATGAGCTTGCGCCGGCGCATGTCTGCCGCCGACCCAACCCGACGGCATTCTAACGGCTCAAACGAGCGGTTGGATAGAGGCAGAGCCTGCGCGGCGTCCTTCTATCTCAATCGCAGCCCGATCGTCAGGCAACGACGACGCGTCAACGCATCGTGAGAGAGGCTCGACCGCCCGCAACGCGCCACGGCATGATCGCCGTTTACCTTGTTCGAAGCGCGCAGTATCAATTTTCCAATTGTGGTGTATTTTGGAGTCATGCATGTCGATGTCGACTTGCATTGAACCAACTTTTTGGGATCGTGGAGGGTAAGATGGCCAAGAAAGCCAAGAAAGCGAAGAAGGCAAAGAAGAAGACCGGCAAGAAAAAGAAGTAGCCTTAGGGCACTTCCTTGAGGAGACACATCAAGGCGCGTGCCCGGCTTTGCCATTGTAGGCCGATATTGCCGCGGCTTGATGTGGCTCAGTAAAGCCGGAGTGAGCCGGACCTTAATGCGCCTGTGCGCTGACCGGTCCGGCTTTTCTTTTTAGCTGGTGTCGGATTGTGGTCGCCAAAGAGAACGATGAAGAAATGTGGCGAGGCGGCCAATGCCGCAGGGACGTTCTTCGTAGCGGTTTTCCGAAAAGATCGTGCGAAATCAAAAACCTGACGCACGATGGGGATTCAACCCAATCCCATCAGTCACCATCCAGGAAATCGAGGAAAATCGGGTTTACCGCCGGCGGCAGGTTGAGTCTCACCGGCATGAGCTCGGACGGAACATGTCTCGGGTCGTAGCTGCGCGGGGCATTGGCCTGCATCGCCTTGTAGACTGGCCACAACAGCACAAGGCCGGTGTAGGTGGCTATTGCCAGCTTCCAGTCGCCGCTGATCAACAGCAACCCCACGGGTAGGGCGATGAAGAGCAGCGCTGCGACGAAAGCAAAGATCATCACGAAGTGGTAACGCCCCTCGCTGAAGCCTGCGGTGAATGAAATCCGCGGATCGCCGCTGTCCACAAGTCGGGCGTGCAGATCGTGAACGAACTCGACATAGAGTTTTCCCAATGCGCTGTCCTGCCCGCCGAGCCTGCTGCTGCTGGTAACCGAAAAGATCGACCCATCGGCGAAGCGGAGCCTGCAGGTCGCGATCGCATCGCTCTCGACATAGTTCAGACGGAGATGCACCCCGACGATCTCGCGAAAGGGCCTCTGGAATTGCCGGCTGCCAGCCACCCAGGCAATGCTGCCGTCCGCCAGCGTCACGCCATGATCGGAATAGCTCCAGACCACGCGTCTCTCCCCATCCGTGAGATAGAGGTCATAGCTCCTGCGATCAGCGACCGATTGAGACGTGTCCATCAACTACCCCCGGGCGTCGATTGCTTTGACGGCGGTTCGCCGCGACCGGTTCGAAGCGGCGCCGCTGAAGTTCGACAGCCGTCCTCGACTACGGCATCCCGATTTCGAGATAAGGCCCCTCACCTTTCGCGTAAGCTGTCGTGACCATATTTGAGCACCGGCGAGAGCAGATAGCCGATAACGGTGCGGGCCCCGCTCTTGATCTCTGCCGTGACGGCCATGCCCGCGGTGAGCGGCAGCAGGTTATCGTCAATCTGCATCTGCAGGCGGTCGAGCGATATGCGCGCGCCGTAGAGCAACTGCTGACCGTCCGGTTCGCTCGAGGTGACCGGCGAGCCCAGGATCTGCTCGCCGCTCCCGTCTTGCGTTTTTCCCCGTGTGATCGCGTCGCGGGATATGCTCAACACCTTGCCGTGGAGCAGGCCATAGCGCGTGAAGGTGAAGGTATCGACCTTGATCTCGACGTCCTGCCCCTCGTGCACGAAGCCGATGTCCCGGTTCGACACCATCGCCTCGACTTCCAACTTGCTTTCCGCGGGGACGAGCACCATCAGGGTCTGGGCCGGGGTCACGACGCCGCCAATGGTATGAACCGCCAGCTGCTGGACCATGCCGTCCTCGGGGGCGCGCAAGCTCTGCAAGCTGGCGCGCTGTTCGGCCTTGATGAAATCCTCGGACAAGCCGGCGACCTTCCGTTCGGCTTCCGCGAGATCGGCTGCCATACCGCGGCGGAATTCCGTCTCGGTCTGTCTGCGCTGCTCGGCGGCTGCGGCAATTGCGGCTTCGGTTTCGCGGTATCTGCTCTGCTGCACGTCGCGCTCGTGGGCGCTGTCCACCAGCTGCTGCATGCTTTCGAGATAGGCGATCCTGGTGCCGGTCTCGTGCTCGAACAGTTCCTTTCTGATATTGAAACGATCCTGAATCATCGGCATCACGGCATCGAGCTTTTCAATCGTCTCGGCGATCGTTGACCGCTCGGCGACTTTCTGCGCCCTCTGGCTGTCCAGCACGGCAAGCCTGGCACGGTGTTCGGCCATCTGCTCTTCCAGCAGGCGTCGATGCACCGCAACCATCCCGTTAGCGGCACCCTCCGGGGGACGAAAATCAGCAAGAGGATCGGAATTCCCGCCGAGGACGGCTCGCAGACGCGCAACGTCAAGCTGGGCGGCGATGAGTTCCTTTCGTTGGCGCTCCGCTTCGGCCCTGTTCACGGTCGGATCGAGTTCGATCAAGACCTCGCCGGCCTTCACCCTCTGACCGTCATGAACGTGAATCGCGCGGATGACGCCCGTCTCGAATGGCTGCACCACCTTGCTGCCGCCACTCGGCACGATCCTGCCCTGGGCCGAGGCGATGACGTCGACGCGGGCAAGACATGCCCAGAGTAGAACCAGACAGAACAGCCCCGCGATGAGCGCCGCGGTAACGCGGCCTGTCGGCGAGGGCGGAGTCTCGACGATTTCCAGCGCCGCTGGAAGAAACGCGAGTTCCTCCCGGCTGCGGCGCGCCGGCGGCTGGCGAAGCGGAACGACCTTCCCGGCATTAGCGGACTTCATGCAAACCTGCCTGCAGACGATGAAGCGAGGCGTAACGGCCTTCGGTCTTGATCAGTTCGTCGTGGGTTCCATCCTCGACCAGACGGCCGCGTTCGATGGTGATGATGCGATCGGCATTGCGAACGGCCGACAGGCGGTGCGCAATGATGAACACGGTTCGCCCCCGCGCCATCTCCCTCATGTTGCGTTGAACGATGCGCTCGCTTTCGTAATCGAGTGCGCTTGTCGCCTCGTCGAAGATCAGAATTCGCGGGTTTGTGACAAGCGCGCGTGCAATCGCGATCCGTTGACGCTGTCCGCCGGACAGGCCGGTGCCACGCTCGCCGATCGGCGTGTCGTAGCCTTCCGGCAATTCCAGAATGAAATCGTGCGCGCCCGCGAGCTGTGCGGCAGCAATCACGCGCTCCATCACCGCCGCCGGATCGGCAAGCGCGATGTTGTCGCGCACCGACCGGTTGAACAGCGTGCTCTCCTGGAGAACCACGCCGATCTGGCGGCGCAGCCACGCCGTATCGACCATGGTGAGGTCGACGCCATCGATCAGGACGCGGCCGCTCTCGGGGACATAAAGCCGCTGGACGAGCTTCGTCAGCGTGCTCTTGCCGGAACCCGAAGGCCCGACCACGCCGATTACCTGCCCGGCGGCGACATTGAAGCTGATGTCGTGCAGGATTTCGGGCCCGTCGATACGATAACGGAACCTGACATGGTCGAATGTGACATCCCCGCGAATTTCCGGCAGAGTTGCGCGGCCCGGATTGAAGGTCGGCTCCGCCGGGGTGTTGAGGATATCGCCGATCCGGGCAATCGACAGACGCGCCTGATGAAAGTCCTGCCAGATCTGCGCCAATCGCAACACCGGGGTGCTCACCCGGGCCGCCAGCATGTTGAAGGCGACGAGCTCTCCAACGCTCAGCGATCCGGAGATCACGAGCCTGGCGCCGACATAAAGGGTTGCCGCCATGACCAGCTTGCTGATCAGCTGAACCGCCTGACTTGTGATGTTCCCGAGAGTCAGAACGCGGAAGCTCGCGCTGACATAGCTTGCGAGCTGTTCCTCCCAATGGCGCTGCATCTGCGGCTCGACCGCCATCGCCTTGAGGGTCTCTACGCCCGACACGCTCTCGACCAGAAACGCCTGGTTTTCCGCCCCGCGCCGGAATTTTTCGTCGAGTCGCTGGCGGAATAGCGGCGTCGCCAGCATGGAAATCCCGATATAGAACGGAAAGGCCGCAAGCACGATCCACGTCAGCGACGGGGCATAAAGAAACATCACGCCGACGAAGACCAGCGTGAAGACGAGATCGACGACGAGGGTCAGCGCCGAGCCGGTGAGGAAATTGCGGATGTTTTCAAGCTCGCGCACGCGTGCAACCGAATCGCCGACGCGGCGCGCCTGAAAATAGGAGATCGGCAAAGCCAGCAAATGACGAAACAGGCGCGCACCGAGCTCGACGTCGATGCGGTTGGTCGTATGCGCGAACAAATACGTGCGCAGCGCTCCGAATATGGTTTCGAACACGGATATTGCGACAAGACCGATTATCAGGACGTCGAGCGTGGTCAGCGCACGATGGACCAGCACCTTGTCGATGACGACCTGGAAGAACAACGGCGAGACCAGGGCGAACAATTGCAGAAAGAAGGACCCGATCAGCACCTCTCCGAGCAGCCAGCGGTATTTGTGCACGGCCCCGAGAAACCAGTGAATATCAAAGCGGCGCGCGAGATCCACGAGGCTCGCCCGCCTGGCCATGAGCACGAGCTGTCCGTCCCAGATCGCTTCGAGATCGGCGCGCGTCATCAGCTCCGGCCGCGACGACACCGGGGATTGCGTGATCACGGCGCTCTCGCCGACCTTGCCGAGCAACAGAAAGCCGCCATCCTTGAGAACGGCGACGGCCGGCATCGGCGTGTGTACAAGCCGCGCCCAGGAAGTCGTCAGTACACGCGCCTTGAGGCCCAGCTGCTTTGCACATCGCAGCATCTCCGGGATGCCGATTTCGGTCCCGAACTGGTGTCGAATCTGCACGGCATCGGCCCCGACGCCGTTGAGGCGCAGGAGCCCGATCAGCGCCGCATACCCGACGTCGTTTGCGCCGGTATTCTGTGTGGTCACACTCATGTGCTTCGCACTTCTTCTTTCGTTCGCGGATCCCAGGTAAGGGATGTGGGCCGCAAGCGGTTAACCGCTTGCGGCTGCTTTTGCGTGCGGCCGATCAGAAGGGACCGTGAATCAACGTTCCCGGATGCGGATTCTGCGTGCTTGCCGTGGCATCCGCGCTGACGCTGAATGCGGAAGCGCTGTAGTTGCCGAGCAGCGTCAGATGCACGGTCGGGCCGCCAGCCGCCTGGTCGCTCACGGTCAGCGTGCCTTCGGTATGTGCCGCATTCTCGACGAACTTGACTGTGGTCACCCCTTTGATGAAGGCGACATCGGCAAGATCGATGCTGTCGCCGTCGCGATTCGTGCCGGCAACGGTGCCGGAGAAGGTCAGCGAATTGTCGAGCTTGAGCGTGCTCTGGAAATCGAGCGTGACGTGGGCGTTCGATGCGGCGCCAAGCTCGAGCGAGCTGTCGGCGCCGACCTCGACCGCCATGCCGTTGTTCAGAGCGGTGTTCACCTTGAGCGCCCCGCCATTGTGAACGATCATCGAGCCGCTGCCGCTGATGTTGGCGTTGAGGGTGGCGGCGACGCCAACCCCGATATCGGCATCGATCAAGCCGTTGTTGACAACCGCACCCTCGAGCTTGCCGCCGAAATCCTTCAGGTCGCCGCCGCTCGCGATCGTGGCACTATTCACGGTACCACCGCTGAAAAGCTCGACGTCGCCTCCGCTATTGACGGTAATTTTGTTGGCTGTCGCATTGGCGTTGACGTATTCCTCGCCACCGCTGTTGACGACCGCATTGCTCGTCGTCGCGCCAATCTCAAGATATTCGACGCCACCATTGTTGACGACAGTACCCTCGGTCTCTCCTCCCTTCAGCACCGTGAGGAAGCCGCCGCTGTTGACTGTCGTATGGCTGACGACACTGCCCGGGACGGCCAGGAGCTGGTCGCCCTTGTTGAGGGTCTCACCCGAAGGCGTCGTCGTGCCGCCGCCGTTGTTGCCGGTGCCTCCGCCCACGCCCGGCGAGGGCGGCGTCGACGCAGAGACTACCGTGACATCCGTTCCGTTCGCGCCGTCGGAGGCGACTTGAAAGACGGCCGAGCTGAAATCGCCGGCCAGCTGCAGCTTGACGCTCGGATCGACGCCGTCGCTGATGGTCAGCGTTCCCGTCCCGTTGCCATTGTCATGAAAGGCAGCCGTCGTTGCTTTGTTGAAGGCGAATTGCGCCAGATCGATCGTGTCGCCATCGCGCACTCCCATGCCCGAAACGGTGCCGGTGAATTCCTGGGCGTCGTCAAGGATCAACTTGTTCTGAAAATCGAGCAAAACGTTCGTATTTGCCGCCGCCTTGAATTCGAGGCTTGTTTCGGCACCGACCTCGATGGCGACATTGTTGTTCAGCGCGCTGCCGATCACCAGCTTGCCGCCGCCCTCGTCAAGCAGCGAGCCGCTCCCGGTGAGCGTGCCGGAAAAGAGCTGCCCACTGGTGACATGGAAATCGAGCATTCCATTGTCGACGATCGCGCCTGTGATGGCGCTTCCATCATAGGCCGTGACGAGACCGCCCTTGCCGATGACTGCGCCGTTGACCTCACCGAGCGCGACCACCTGGCCGCCGCTGTTGACAGTGACATTGTTGACGACGGCAGTGCTGACGAGTTCGTATTCGCTGCCCCCGGCGTTGACGACCGTGCCATTCGTCACACCGCCGGAGCCGCCCAGACCGACGTATTCCGTGCCGCCATTCAGGATCGTGCCGATCGCGGTTCCGCCGCTGATGACGTTGTTTGCCGCTCCTGCGCTGACGACCATTCCGATCGTTGTCCCACCCGAACCGATATAGGCATCGTCGTCGTTCATGATGGTGTTGACGATAACTCCTCCGTCGGAGGCCCCCAGGTCACCGCCATTGTCAACGATGCCGGTCGCGGACCCGAAAACATTGATGTTTCCTTCGTTGCTCAGCACCGCTCCAAAACTCTTGCCACCGGCAAAAATCGTCAGCGTACCGCCGCTATCGACCGTGCCGGAATCGGTTCCACCGGCCTCGACGAACAGCGTGCCGCCGCCAAGAATAGTGACGCCGGCCGCGGTCTGGTTCGCTCCAACTTCATCCAACTGTCCCGCACTGATGGTAGTCATAGCCGTAGCTCCTCCTGAGGTGCCCTCGCCCATCCCATGTTCTGTGAATCCCGCTCAGTCACGATCCCTGTCCCGCCCGGGGTCGCGGCTCGCGCGTGTCCGTCCCTGAATCCCGGAATCCGCTCGATCGTAGCTTTCACCTGATCGGCCGTGATCGCTCGTGTGCACTCGAATTGCCGCGGAGTTCCGTGGTGCCGTGGACACCAGAGAAAATCCTTGTGGTCGAAGCGGACGCGTACGTCGTTCCAGCAACTGTTGCAGGCGTGGTAGTTGATGATGCGGTAAGGCGTCGCAAACTCATTGGTCGGATGCGAGAACCCACTGATCATCACGACCGGCGTTCCGGCCGCCCAGGCGAGCCAGGACAGCCCGCTCGACAACCCGACAAAAAACTCCGCATGCCGAAGCCAGCCGATGCGCTCCGCAAGCGGTCGATCGCCGGTTTCGTCCTCGGCGCCGTGTGGAATGTGGTTCCAGACGATTCCGGTCCCATGCACGGCTTTCTGATCGATGCAGATGACGCGATAACCCGCTTCCTTCAGGAACCTCACGATCTCGCGCCAGCCGGTCGGGTTGTTCCAATATTTGCATTGGGTAGTGCTCTGCGTAGCAATGCAAACATAAGGCTCGGCGATTGGCCGGGTCTCATCACCCATGAGGATGCGCGGCACGGTCTCTGCGGGATCGACGCCCAGGATGTAGCCGGCAGTCCGGTGCAATCCCACTTGCCGAAAGTCGCAAGGCTGATGCACGCAGTCCCTATCGTCGAAAAAGAGTCCAATGTTGTAGGTTGCGTAAAAACGCTCCGGATCCACCGCATCGAGCGTTACGAAAGTTATGTCGGGATGGGCGTCCCGGAACAGCGCGATGAAGGGTTCGGCCACAGCGCAGGTCAGCTTGCAGCCGTGCTGCTCCTTGAACTTCACCGCGTAGGGAAACCAGCCGAGGGTGTCTCCGAGGGTTCCGACCGGAAACTGAATCAGGACCTCGCGACCAGCTGCCGAGTAGTCATGTGACAGCAGTCGCTCGCCGCCGGCCGAGATTTCCAGACGAAACCGCACGAAATAGCGCTTCGTGCTGCTGACATGTCCGCGATCGGTCTCAGTCTCAAACAGAATATTGCCGGTGTTCAAATCGCTGAGGCGCACGTGCCAAGGCTCTCCGGCTTCAGGCAGCATGACCCGACACCCGGAATTGAAATCAAAACGCACGCCGCGAGGACCTCGCTGCGTCGGCAGGGCGGCGGGCCTCGCATAGGCCGGCTTGGCCGGAGCAAGTGCGGACGATGCGGTCGATGACTCCGTGGCCTCTTTCGGGATTGGCGGTCTTGCTTGCTCCGCGCCGTCTGCTTCTTCATCTTGCTGCGAGATAGCCGATATCGGACCGCTGCTTCTCGCTACCCTCGAACGAGCTACGTTCGCAACGTCCCTCATAGAGACCTATCTCCCGGCACAAAGCGCCTGAGCACGACACGCGAGCAGTTAGTTTGGGGAAGACACCAAATACGCGACAGCCCGAATAGTTCGACTTCGGGGACGTAAGCAGATTCGTGGAATCGCGTCTTGGCAAAGTGCGAAGTCCAGGTGCACTTTTAGTTCGCTCGACGCGCAGTCTCGCTCACGAACCTTCTCTGACGCTTAAAAAAGTGCTCAACCCAACGCCTAAAGACACCAATACCCGTTAAAGTTGAGTGAAGATAATCACGCCTTGAACCGGGATCTGATCATGGTCTCCCCACGCGCGGACTCATATCCGCCGCAAACCCACTCTCCGGCGGTTTTTCTTCAACTCAAAATCGGCGATTGTCCCAATAGGTCGCAAACACATTTGGGCAAAGCCTTTTCATGGATGCTTCGTCATCTCCGGCCCAGCGATCGTCCGGATCGCGAATCCTGTTGGGGCCAAGGTCAGCAAAACCATAGCCGTCATAGACCCGGTTGTACGCCCCCACTCCGAACCGAGCGTCGAATTGCTTTTCAAGGTAGTATTCCCACAGCGGAATCTCCCCTGTCGGAATTTTGTCGAATTCACCGCAGAGTGAGTCAGGATCGCGCAATGCAGCTTCGTAGACCGACCTGCCTCGCGTGACGAGCCATTTGCGGAAATCCATGAAGCAATCGTCACTGCAGCCGCCCATCACCACATACGCAACGGCCCACAAATCCTCGCGACAGGCCTCGCTATAGAACTCGCTGAATTGGTACGCAAAGCCGACAAACTCTTCACGGGGAAGCTCCTGCAACTCCCGCTCAAGCAATTGAGTCTGTCTCTTCATTGTCAGACCAACGCTATCGGTGCCATCCAGCGACCGTTCGATGATCTGCCAAAATCGCTTTTCGCCGAGAAGTTCTGATGCGATGCCGCTCAATTTCTTCAGGCCGTGTACGTGGGACCGGCCTCGATCGACCTGAACGAGGCGCGCCTGAATCAGAATTTATAACTGGCCGCCGCGCGCACCAGATCAACGCTCATGCCATGGTCAGGCAGGCTGCCGAACGCAATCGACGGACCCGATCCGTTGCCGTCGAGATTCAGGTGCAGATATTCGGCGCGCAGCACCACATGATCCGTGACGGCAAAGTCGGCGCCCGCGCCCAGCGCCCATCCGACATGCACCGAGCTTGTAGAGGCGGCGGCGCTGGTCTGGCCGAGCGGGATCGGAGTCGCCGTGCCGGTATCGAACGTCGTTCCGCTGACGGTGAGCGTCCGCTTGATCTCGCCATAGGCGAGGCCGCCGGTGACATAGGGCAGGAATTGATCGAATGCGTAACCGAGGCGCCCGCGCAAGGTTCCGAACCAATCAAGTCTGCTCTCGAGGCCGGCCGTACCCAAAAAGCTTCCGTCGTCGCCACCAAGGGACACGGGGAACGCGACCGAGGCGCTGCTACTGCCTTTCAAGCCGGACCAGTCGATATCCGCCTCGAAGCCGAACACCGCGCGACCATACTGATAGTTGTAGCCGAACTGTCCGCCGAACAGTCCACCTTTCGGATCGGTCCCGCCGAGCGCGATCGCCGAAAGCGCTGTGGAGGCGGTGTCATCGGGCAGCATTGGAATGCCGGCAGGATCGACGGTCGCGACCGAATCGTCATGACCCCAGCCGTAGCCGCCGTTCACGCCGGCGTACCATCCGCTCCAGTTGAAGACCGGCGGCACGAAAGGCGCAGCCTTGACCGGCATCGGCAGCGAAAGGTCCGCCGCTTCGGCCGCCATCGTCCAGACGAAAAGGGTGGCCGATAGAACGACGGATACGGCCGCACTGGACCTAACCAAACAGCTGGCCGAAGCACGAGTGGTTGAACGAATGATTCTGCGCACGACCTTGATCTCCGGAATCAGCTAAAATTTGACGATTTGTCGATTCTCACCCTAGCCGCGCCTCGCACGCAGGTCTTTGGCAGCCAGCGACATCGGCTTAACGCCGAGCGAACTCTCCCCGCGAAATTCGAGCGCTGTTGTCGCTATGCCACAATCGGGAAGATCCGGTCGCGGCCGGATCGCGACGCTTTGCGGATTCTCCCATCGTCGGCGACGGCGTGAGAGCGGTGTAGGCGCGCCTCCCTTTCCGGAGGACTGATGGCCATCATCTCGACGGACCGTTTACCTCGGCAGTCTCGTCGAATGCCGCGCCGCCCGCGGCCCGCTACATGACGTGCCGGCCGCGAACCCCATCGCCATGAGAAAGACGCCGCCGACTTGCGACGGGAGAACAACGGTCATGAACGCTGCCTCGGTCCAGTACACCCCTTGAATTGATAAGCCCGACTTCGGTCTCCTGGTTCCCTTGTCCGCGCATCTGATACGGCAGCGGGGAAGAAAACTTGTGACGGCGCTGCTCAGTCCATCTTGAACTGCTTTCGCAAGCCCATATCGAAGATCGCCGCCGGCGCGAGCCTGCGAATGACGCTGAGGAAGGCGCTTGCCGCGCCCACCGGATACCGGTGCTTGGGGTGCGGCGCGCGCAACGCCGCCAGCACTTTGCGCGCGACATCGATCGGTTCCGCACCTTTCTGGATTTCCGTTTCGATCGCGCGCTCCACGCGAGTTCGGATCGCGGCATAATCCGCGATGCTGCCTTTGGCGATGAGGGAATTGGAAGCGATTTTGGTGCGCGTGAAGCCGGGTTCGACCACGACGGCCCTGATGCCGAAGGATCGAACCTCGTGATCGAGCAACTCCGTATAGCCTTCGACCGCATGCTTGGTTGCGGCGTAAAGCCCCATGAACGGCGCGGGCACGAGGCCCACGATCGAGCCGATATTGACGATGCGGCCGGACTTCTGTTGCCGCATCGCCGGCAATACTGCCTGCGTGACCCGCACGAGCCCGAGCACGTTGGTGTCGAACAGGTCGCTCGCCTGTTCGATCGTCGTCTCCTCGATGCTTCCCGTCAGCGCCAGTCCCGCATTGTTCACGAGCGCATCGAGGCGCCCCTCCTTCTGAAGGACGCCTTGCACGCCTGCGCGGACCGACGCCTCGTCACGGATGTCGAGGGCGATCAGCGTGACCCCCGCCATTTCGGACTCCGGTGTGATCTTGCGGACCGTTCCGTAAACGCGATAGCCGCTTTGCGACAGGAGTTTGGCTGTCGCCTGCCCGATCCCGGACGATACGCCAGTTACAAGGACAACAACCTGCGATGCGGAATTCATGTCTGCTGGCTCCCTGCTCATGATTGGACGCTTCCAACGCAACTTCTCGGCGGCGCGGAGTTAGTCTTCCTGGTCAGCCAGACCGGCGCGCGCGGCCTTCAAACGGTCGTCTTCCAAATAGTCCGGGGCTCTTGAAAATGCTGCATTGCTACCAGTTCACCCGCACACCGCCCTTGCCCGCATAGAACTGGCTGCGGTCGGAGAACTCGCCGTTGAAATTGGCAAAAAACGCCGTCCTCGGATCGACCTTCAGCTCCGCCCCCAAATCGATCCGCGCCGCATCGGGCGTGGCGCGCGGACCATCGACGGTGAAGGTGGAGTCCGCCAGCGCGAGGAACGAGGCCGTCACGTTGCGCGCCGGATCGAACTCGTGCACCCAGGACAACCGCGAGAACGACGACAGGATCATGCCGTTTCCGAGCGCATAGCGTGCGTCGAATTCCGTGCCCAGGAACGTCGGCAGCGAGGACACGCGCTCCGAGGCAAAGCCGAGCGCATTGGCTCCGAAGGTGCCGTTCGGGCCGAAGCTCGTCTCGTCGAAACTGCGTTGCCGGAGTTGAGCCGCCTGCACGGCGGCGAACGGCGTCACCGCGAAACCCGGCATCAAGGTGTATTGCCAGCCCACTTCAACTCGGCCGCTGAAGAGATCGCTGCCAAACCTTCCCACGGCGGTTTCATTTGGCCCGACGCCGAGAATGCTGCGCGAGGTATTGTTGTCGAAGTGGGAATACTGCACGGCGCCGGCCACATACCAGGGCGAGAACCGCGCCACGGTGTAGGCACCGAGATGGCCGCCGGTGAGGCTGCCGCTGGTCGAGCGATCAGGAACAGAGAAGCTCGACGAGCTGCCGCCGACCGCAACGCCGGCGAGAAGATCGGGACTGAACAGATATTCGACGCCGCCGACCGCGCCCGCCAGATTATTGCGCTGATCGGCGCTGCCGGGATCGGCCTGCCCCCGCAGCAGCGAGGTTCCGTCGAAGCCACCGACCCAGCCGCGCCAGCGCGGCTCGAATGGCGCAGCCTTGACCGGCATCGCGCTGGCATTGGCGTTGTAGGCGTTGCGTGTTGAACGGCGCGGGGGCGGTGCGTTCCCCGGCATAGCCGAGCGCACCGCCATAGCCGCCGCCGTTCGAACCACCGGGCACAGTGCTGCGCCAGAACGCGCCCTGGTCCATCATCATGGACAGGAACATGTCGCCGGCGGCGAACGCGGCCTGCTGCGTGGCGCTGACGCCTTCGCCCGAGAGCGCGTCGAGCGCGGCCGGCACCTGTGCCGCGGAGACATTGGCGATTCCGGCCAGACACGTGCCGCCAACGTTGCAGGCATTGTTCAGCGCGTTCGCGACCGCCTGCTGATTGCGCGTGAATCCCGTGAGGCCACCACTTCCACCACTGCCGCCGCCACCACTGCCAGTCCCGCCTATGTTCGACGTCAGGTTCAGGAACACGTCGTTGCCGTTGGGATAGCTCAGAGTGGCGTACTTCACATAACAACTCATGAACGCTGCCTCGTCCAGTACACCCCTTTGAATTGATAAGCCCGACTTCGGTCTCCTGGTTCCCTTGTCCGCGCATCTGATACGGCAGCGAGGAAGAAAACTTGTGACGGCGCTGCTCAGTCCATCTTGAACTGCTTTCGCAAGCCCATATCGAAGATCGCCGCCGGCGCGAGCCTGCGAATGACGCTGAGGAAGGCGCTTGCCGCGCCTACCGGATACCGGTGCTTGGGGTGCGGCGCGCGCAACGCCGCCAGCACTTTGCGCGCGACATCGATCGGTTCCGCACCTTTCTGGATTTCCGTTTCGATCGCGCGCTCCACGCGAGTTCGGATCGCGGCATAATCCGCGATGCTGCCTTTGGCGATGAGGGAATTGGAAGCGATTTTGGTGCGCGTGAAGCCGGGTTCGACCACGACGGCCCTGATGCCGAAGGATCGAACCTCGTGATCGAGCGACTCCGTATAGCCTTCGACCGCATGCTTGGTTGCGGCGTAAAGCCCCATGAACGGCGCGGGCACGAGGCCCACGATCGAGCCGATATTGACGATGCGGCCGGACTTCTGTTGCCGCATCGCCGGCAATACTGCCTGCGTGACCCGCACGAGCCCGAGCACGTTGGTGTCGAACAGGTCGCTCGCCTGTTCGATCGTCGTCTCCTCGATGCTTCCCGTCAGCGCCAGTCCCGCATTGTTCACGAGCGCATCGAGGCGCCCCTCCTTCTGAAGGACGCCTTGCACGCCTGCGCGGACCGACGCCTCGTCACGGATGTCGAGGGCGATCAGCGTGACCCCCGCCATTTCGAACTCCGGTGTGATCTTGCGGACCGTTCCGTAAACGCGATAGCCGCTTTGCGACAGGAGTTTGGCTGTCGCCTGCCCGATCCCGGACGATACGCCAGTTACAAGGACAACAACCTGCGATGCGGAATTCATGTCTGCTGGCTCCCTGCTCATGATTGGACGCTTCCAACGCAACTTCTCGGCGGCGCGGAGTTAGTCTTCCTGGTCAGCCAGACCGGCGCGCGCGGCCTTCAAACGGTCGTCTTCCAAATAGTCCGGGGCTCTTGAAAATGCTGCATTGCTACCAGTTCACCCGCACACCGCCCTTGCCCGCATAGAACTGGCTGCGGTCGGAGAACTCGCCGTTGAAATTGGCAAAAAACGCCGTCCTCGGATCGACCTTCAGCTCCGCCCCCAAATCGATCCGCGCCGCATCGGGCGTGGCGCGCGGACCATCGACGGTGAAGGTGGAGTCCGCCAGCGCGAGGAACGAGGCCGTCACGTTGCGCGCCGGATCGAACTCGTGCACCCAGGACAACCGCGAGAACGACGACAGGATCATGCCGTTTCCGAGCGCATAGCGTGCGTCGAATTCCGTGCCCAGGAACGTCGGCAGCGAGGACACGCGCTCCGAGGCAAAGCCGAGCGCATTGGCTCCGAAGGTGCCGTTCGGGCCGAAGCTCGTCTCGTCGAAACTGCGTTGCCGGAGTTGAGCCGCCTGCACGGCGGCGAACGGCGTCACCGCGAAACCCGGCATCAAGGTGTATTGCCAGCCCACTTCAACTCGGCCGCTGAAGAGATCGCTGCCAAAGCTTCCCACTGCGGTCTCGGTCGGGCCGACGCCGAGAATGCTGCGCGAGGTGTTGTTGTCGAAGTGCGAATATTGCACCGCGCCGGCCACATACCAGGGCGAGAACCGCGCCACGGTATAGGCACCGAAATGGCTGCCGGTGAGGCTGCCGCTGGTCGAGCGATCGGGAACAGAGAAGCTCGATGAGCTGCCGCCGACCGCAACGCCGGCCAGAAGATCGGGACTGAACAGATATTCGACGCCGCCGACCGCGCCCGCCAGATTATTGCGCTGATCGGCACTGCCGGGATCGGCCTGCCCCCGCAGCAGCGAGGTTCCGTCGAAGCCACCGACCCAGCCTCGCCAGCGCGGCTCGAATGGCGCCGCCTTGACCGGCATCGCGCTGGCATTGGCGTTGTAGGCGTTGCGTGTTGAACGGCGCGGGGGCGGTGCGTTCCCCGGCATAGCCCAGCGCCCCGCCATAGCTGCCGCCATTCGAACCGCCGGGCACAGTGCTGCGCCAGAACGCGCCCTGGTCCATCATCATGGACAGGAACATGTCGCCGGCGGCGAACGCGGCCTGCTGCGTGGCGCTGACGCCTTCGCCCGAGAGCGCGTCGAGCGCGGCCGGCACCTGTGCCGCGGAGACATTGGCGATACCGGCCAGACACGTGCCGCCAACGTTGCAGGCATTGTTCAGCGCGTTCGCGACCGCCTGCTGATTGCGCGTGAATCCCGTGAGGCCACCACTTCCACCACTGCCGCCGCCACCACTGCCGCCGCTGCCTCCGCCACCGCTGCCAGTGCCGGTACCAGTGCCCGTGCCTGTACCGGTGCCGCCTCCGCCACCCCCTCCGCTGTTTCCGCCTATGTTCGAAACCAGATTCAGCATCACGTCGTTGGTCGTATAGCTCAGATTGGCGGTGATGACGGACGAGTTGGTGAACAATGACTGGAATTGGCTGTTACCAAGGCCGCCCGCTGCGTGGAGGATCAAGTATTGATTGGAGAACGTACCACCCTCAAAACCGACGATAGCAGCCGCGTTGTTGAGATTTGCCGAGCCGGTCACGCTGGTGTGGCCAAGCGTCGTACCGTTCACGGTGATCTGGTAGGCGGCTCCCGACGCGAAAGCAAGATTGCCGTATGACGGTCAACAGGCCGATGCCGCCATGCCCCGGGATGAGCGTTCCGCCGCTCTCAACCGTGGTCGAGCCGACGATGCCGATACCGCCCAGAAACGCGCCGGATTGCACGGTCATGGCGCCGCGGGTCGCGCCATCGACCAGCAGCGTACCGCCCTGAACGTTCCAGGCGTTGTTGCCGCTGTCGGTGCCGGTGAGCGTCCAGGTCGAGTTGTCCACTTTTTGAACGTGGAGAAGCCCTGGTATGCTGAGCGCCAGAGCTGCCGAGATTGCTCAGATTGAAACTATCGCTGCCGAAGGAGCCACCAAGTTGAAGAGTGTTCGCGCGTTCCGTTCGCGGCCACCAGCCCTGTGATGGACCGAGCCCGGCGCGAGCGTCAGAGTGCTTCCGCCGGCCGTGAACTCGATTACGCCCATTGATCCTGCCGGCGTTGAAGATTGAGGATCCACTGCCCTGGTCGAAGTGACACCCGAGATGACGCCGGTGCTGTTGTTGACAATGGTCCGTTCGTGGCTGCCGATGGCTGTCACGGTTCCTCCCGAAATGGTGCCGCTGTTTGTAAGTAGTTACAGTCGTGGCATTGATACCGACGCTGCCGCTGCCGAACCGCAATGGAGCCGCCGGCGCTGTTGGAAATATTGACGATGTCCGGCAAGGATGCCATCGGCGCCGCCGGAGATCGTTCCAGTATTGCTGGTGATGGTGACAGAGGCGTTGGAGCCGGGCTGAGTCGAATACCTCTATTTTGGCCGGTGATTGTCCCCGAATTGGCAACGGTCAGATTCGAACCTGATCCGCCGACAACAATGCCGTTGGTGCCGCTGGCCGTTCCGGAGATAACCCCGGTGTTGTTCAGGGAATAGACGTGGCACCTGCATTGTGGCTACCGAACCCCAGCGCGAAGAACGACCCGAGGGCGTCGCTTCTAATGGTGCCATTGTTGGCCACGGTGAGACGCCCTTGCTCGCCGATAGATCCAACCCTTGTCCATTGACGATGACCCCGGAGTTGACCATCGTGGCGAGGATTGCGTTATTGAATTGTTGAACGGAGTCGCTTGTCGAGGCGGGAACAGTCGTGTTGATGTTGTTGATATCGGGTCGTGGTGTTCTGACTCACGTCAGGTAACAGTGATCGTCGGCGATCCTGTCGTCGAACACGCCGCCTCGGCGCGCGTCACCGGAAACGCGATGGCCCCACCAACAACGGCCAGCAGAAAAGCCACGCCCGGCGCGGCAGGCCGGACGGGAAGCGCGATATCTCCCACCGCAACACGAAACTGACCCAACTTCCACTTGCGACTGCCGCTTCTCACTTGCGTTACGTCTTTCCTAATCGGTAGCCTTGCCGATCGCGTCCGTTTGAAGAGCCCGCTCGCGCTAATGGCCAAACTCGTAGTTGAAACCAAGCCGCGCGATCTGGTCGCGCAGCCGAACATCGGTCGGAACCGCGGGGCCGGAAATCAAAGTGGCAGTGCCGAGATCGACATAAAGATATTCGAGCTTGGCGGTCCAATGGGGTGCAAACGCATGTTCGATGCCGGCTCCGATCGCCCAACCGACCCTGATCGCACTTTCCGACGTTGAACCCACGAGCGTGAAGTTGTTGGTCGTGATAGTTGCGCCGTTGGAGCTGTTTATCACCGCTGTTGTGTTGACGAACTGGTGGGTGTTGGTGGCTCTCACCTCGCCCACCGCCAACCCGCCGGTGCCGTAGAACAGCCAGGTGTCTGCCGTGAAACCACCGCGGGCGCGGAACGTTCCAAACCAGGGCAGCTTCCATGAGGTGTCGAAGACGTCGGCTGTTTGGGTAGTCGTTGGCAAACCGCTCGGGGAGAAAACAGTTGCGCCGAGGCCCTCTAGAACGGCGGATCCGGCGGCCCGATGGCCGGTGAGTTGGAAATCCCCTTCCAGCCCAAACACGCGATTGTCGAACTGCCAGTTATATCCGCCCTGCACTCCCGCAATCCAGCTATCGCCCCGTGGATCGCCGCCGAACGCGGTCGTATCGGTCCAGGGGCCCCAGCCGTATCCGGCATTGCCACCGGCGTACCATCCGCTCCAATCATAGACGGGCGCCAGCGGCGCTTTGACGGGCATCTTATAGACTGGCGGTGGCGCCAGATCGGCAGCTGCCGCCGGCCCGGCCGCCGCCAGCACTACGGCCGCTGCGCCCGCAACGGCGAGCCAGGACATCTTCATTCGCGCTTCTCCACCGTCAACGATTCCTGCCGCCATGTAAGCGGAGAGCGGTCGGCACTTCTTGTCGTTTGAAGAACTGAAACCTCGCATTTCACGACATCGGTCGCGAATTCAAGCCAAGGTTGCAAAAACACAACAGTCGTGCGTAGCCCGCACCGCCGTTTGGGCGAGATATGCCACCGCCGACATGGCGCACGGCGCCGCGAGGCTCAGCGAGATGATTTTAAATTGGATCGGCTATGTGGGAAGAGCGCCGCCTCGCGGCTCTTCCGTTTCAGCCTGATCTTTTCGGCGCTCTCGTCAGGCGGCGCGAATATTGGAGAGGAAGCGATCGACGTCAGTGCGCAGTTTCGTCGCTTGTCCGCTCAGCTGTTCGGCTGACGACAACACATGGCCCGCTGCCGATCCGGTCTTCTCGGCCGCCTGGTTGACGGAAGCGATATTGCTCGAGACCCGGCCCGTTCCCTGCGCGGCTTCCTGCACGTTGCGGGCGATCTCTCGCGTCGCCTCTCCCTGCTGCTCGACCGCGGTCGAAATCGCCGAGGCGATTTCATTGATGGCCGTAATCGTGCGGCTGATGCCCTCGATCGCCCCCACCGCTTCCGTGGTCGCGTTCTGCATGGCCCCCACTTGCGCCGAGATCTCGTCGGTCGCCTTCGCCGTCTGGCTCGCCAGCGACTTGACCTCATTGGCGACCACCGCAAAGCCCCTGCCCGCTTCGCCGGCACGCGCCGCCTCGATGGTGGCGTTGAGCGCCAGCAAATTGGTCTGGCTGGCGATATCGCTGATCAGCTTGACGACGTCGCCGATCTTCTGCGCCGCGTCCGAGAGGCCCTGCACCGTGACATTGGTGCGGTTGGCCTCGGCGACCGCCTGGCCCGCGATATCGGTCGATTGCGTCACTTGGCGCGCGATCTCCGAAACCGAGGACGACAATTCTTCGGTCGCGGCTGCGACCGTCTGCACATTGGCGGAGGCCTGCTCGGCCACGGCCGCAACGGAGGTCGCCTGATGGCTGGCCTCGCCGGCCGTCGCCGACATGCCTTTCGACGTCGTCTGCATGTCCGAGGCCGCACCCGCCAGCGAATCGAGGGAGGCACGGACGCCGCGCTCGAACTCGTCGGCCATCTTGCGCAGGAGCTGCTTTCTTTCGGCATCGGCCTGCGACTTCAGCACATCCTGTTCGCCGCGCAGACGCGTCGCCTCGATCATGTTGTCCTTGAATATCTTCACCGAGTTCGCCATGGCGCCGACTTCATCGCCCCGACCCAGCGCCGGAATGGCGGTCGAGGTATCGCCGTCGGCGATCCTTCGCATTGCCGCCGTCATCGCGTTGATCGGGTTCACGATGCTGCGGCTGAGCATCAGGATAAGGCCGGCGATCAGCGCCAGCGCGAAGCACATCAGCAGCCCCATCTGGCGCACCTGGGCCCAGAAGATGGCATGCACGTCGTCGAGATAGACGCCCGCCGCGACCGTCCAGCCATAGGGTTTGAACCCGACGGCGTAGGATGTTTTCGGAATCGGCTCGCCACCCGAGGCACGCGGAAAGCGATAGGACACGAATCCCCCGCCATTGGCGGCCGCCTCTATCTGCTTGCGCACGAAGAAGACGCCGTCGGAATCCGCCGTGTCGAACAAGTTCTTGCCTTCGACCTTCGAGTTGGGATTGGCGACCGCCACCCCCTGCCCGTTCACGGCAAAGAGGTAATCGTCCTTGCCGAAGCGGAACGAGCGCAGCAGGGTCTTGCTTCGTTCCATCGCATCGGCTTCGGACAGACCAGCCTTGCGGGAGGCCTGGTAGTCCATCTCGAGCGCCTGTCGCCCCACCATGACGACGTCCTGAACCTTGGACTTGCGATCCTCCAACAGATTGTCCCATAGCGAAGACAGACCGACGCCAGCGACGGCGGCGATGCCGAGGACCGAAAGACCAATCATCATCAACAGCTTGTAGGAGATGCGCAGATTGCCGAGCATGGAAATAACCTTGTCCCTGGAATGATGTTTGCCGGATTCGGGATGACCGGCCGGGTTACGGTTTAACTCGAATTAATGAAGTAGCTCCTAATGCGACAGACAATCAGAGGTGGTCAGCGCCTGACCGGATGGAAAAGCCGCAGGCTCATCACAGAACACCCCCCGGCGATCAAGACGAGAGCGACGAGACCCACGCCCATCGCAAGGCTTCCAGTTCGGTCGGCGACATATCCGAACAGCATCGGCGCCACCAGGCTTCCGATCTGGCCAGCGCTGCTGATGAAGGCAATGCTGCCTGCCTGCTCCTTTTCGGAAAGAAAGCCGGTCGGAATTGTCCAGAACAGCGCAATCGCGGATAGATAGCCGACAGCGAGCAAGGCAAGGCAAACGATCGAAAGGGAAGCATTGCCAGAGGAAAATGCAATCGCGACCGCCGCGCAGCCTGCCATGGAGACGGCCACGAAGAAATGCCAGTGTCGTTCGAGCGAGCGATCCGAATTGAAGCATAGACCGAGCATGCCGATGGCACCGACCGTATATGGAATGGCCGACAACATGCCGATCAGAAACACACTCGTTACACCTGAACGCTGGATAATCGTCGGTGCCCAGAAATTCAGCACCATCCCTGCCCAGGTCACCGAGAAGTAGCCGAAGGTGGCCATCCACAGCATCGGCCTCCTGAGGGCGAGCAGCAGCGCCCGAAAACCCGAGTGACCATCCCGCTCGCTCTGGGTCGACAGATTGGCTGTGAGCAATTCCTTTTCGCCCGTCGAGAGCCACCGCGCGTCTTTTGGGCGGTCATCCAGCGTGAAAAGCGCCGCGATGCCCATCGTAACCGGCAGCATGCCTTCGATCAGGAACAGCCACTGCCAGCTCTTCAATCCAAGAAAGCCGCCGAGGTGCTGCATGATCGCGCCGGAAATGGGACCTCCAACCATCCCCGACACCGCAATGGCCAACACGAAATACGACATCACCCGCGCACGCAGCCGGTTTGGAAACCAGAATGTGAGATACAGAATGACGCCGGGAAAAAAGCCGGCCTCGGCAGCACCCAGCAGGATGCGGGCCATGTAGAATTGAGAGGGGCTCGAGACGAAGGCCGTGGTCATCGAGACGAGGCCCCACAGGCACATGATTCTCGCGATCGTCTTGCGCGCACCGATCTTCTGCAGAAGCAGATTGCTTGGCACCTCGAACAGGATGTAACCGACGTAGAACAGGCCGACGCCCAGCCCGTAACTCGCGTCGCTCAGGCCGAGATCGCCCTGAAACTTCAGCTTGGCAAAGCTGACATTGACGCGATCAATATAGTTCAGAACATAGCAGACGAAGATGAAAGGGATGATCCTCAAGATCACCTTGCGATAGAGACGGCTTTCGCTGTCATCCGCCACGATCGCAAGTGCTTCCGCCTTCGGTCCCAAACTCTCCTCCACGGCCGCACCCTGACGAGGGCCTTTTTCGCTGTCGCGATAACCGGCTTATCCGCCCTCATGTGCCTTTCGCAAGCACATCCTTCCCTGCCGATCCGGCCGATCTGCCGATCAAGCCTTGATACTGGCCGCTTCCCCGATCGCGGCATAAATCTCGGCGAGATCTTTTTCCGAGACGCAGTAAGGCGGCATCACGTAGATCGTGTTGCCGAGCGGCCGCAGCAGCAAGTTCCGGCTGGCGAAGAAGGCAAGAAGGCTGGGTCCGATGCCGGCGAGATAGCCGCCGTCGCGCGCCTCCAACTCGAATGCCGTGATCGTGCCGGTCCGGCGGACATTCCTGAATCGCTCGTCGGCACGCAGAGGAGCAATGGCGTCTTCCTGCATGGCAGCCACGGCGGCGATGCGGGCGTGGACCGAGGGGTCCTGCCACAAATCCAGATTCGCTTTGGCGGCCGCGCAGGCGATCGGGTTTGCCGTATACGAGCTCGAATGAAAGAACGTGCGGCTGCGGTCTTTCGAGAAGTGCGCGTCGAAAATCTCCGCACGGCACAGCGTGACCGCGAGCGGCAGCGAACCGCCGGTGAGACCCTTTGAATAGCAGGCAATGTCCGGCGACACATCGGCCTGCTCGCAGGCGAACAGCGTCCCGGTGCGGCCCCAGCCGGTCATGACTTCATCGGCGATGAACAGAACGTCCGCCATTTCGCAGATACGCCTCATTTCCTTGAGCACGCGGGCTGGATACATCAGCATCCCGCCGGCGCCACAGATCAGCGGCTCGACAATGAAGGCGGCCGGGTCTTCATCGCGGACCGCGGCTTCAAGCGCGTCGAGGGTCGCCTGTTCTTGACCGGGATAAGGAAAAGGCACCGTGGTGACGTCGAACAGGAGCGGGCCGTAAGCGGCGTTGAAGACGCCGCGCGCCCCGACCGACATCGCCCCGATCGTATCCCCGTGATAGGAATGCTGCATCACGACGATGCGCGTGCGTGGCTGGCCGATATTGTGCCAATAGCCAAGCGCCATTTTCAGCGCAACTTCCACGCTGGTCGATCCGCTGTCGGAGAAGAACACGTAGTCGAGACCGCGGGGCGCAAGCCTCAACAATGCCGCGGCGACTTCCTCGGCGGGTTCATGCGTGTAACCGGCGAAGATGATCTGATTGAGCTGTTCCGCCTGCTTCCGGATGGCGCTCACGATTTGCGGATGACAATGGCCATGGGTGACCACCCACCAGGATGCGATCGCGTCGATGATACGGCGGCCATCCGCCGTATGGAGATAGGCGCCTTCGCCGCGCACCACTTTGACCATTTCGGGCGCAAGCGCGTGCTGCGTGAACGGATGCCAGATCGGCGAGGTCTTCGCTCGCATCATCAGCCGAAATCACCTCTCTCGAAGCAAGCCGACAAATGACGCGCGCAGCGTGTCCCTCGTCAAGGGAGAGAGCCGGGGCAGTCGTCCGAGCCGCCGCACCTGGCCGATTCCGCAAATCGACCGCTCGCTTTCGGAATTGCCGTCGCCAATGAAGGCGATGCCGAGGATTTCGATGCCGCGAAGTTGCAGCGCCTCGATCGACAACAGCGAATGATTGATGGTGCCGAGCGTCGTGCGGGCGCAGAGCACCACCGGGACGCGCCAACGGACAAAGACGTCGATAAAAAGCGTGGTGCGGTCGAGCGGCACCATGAGGCCGCCGCTGCCTTCGATCACAAGCCGCCGGCCGGACGTATCCGGTACATCGAGCGAGTCCGCGTCGATGCGAACGCCATCGATTGCGGCTGCGTGATGCGGCGAAGCCGGCGTTTGCAGGCGATAGCGTTCCGGCAGGACACGCTCGCGCGGCACGCCTCCCAGTCTTGCGACGACTTCGGAATCGCTCTCGCCTTCGAGACCCGACTGGATCGGCTTCCAGTAATCGGCACCAAGCATATCGGCGAGGCCCGCGCAAAAGACCGTCTTGCCGATTTCGGTATCCGTGCCGGCCACGACGATCGACCGGTTCATGTCGATTGGCCTCCGGTCTCCTCGGCAAGCGCATCGAGCATGGCTCGCACGTCTTCCTCGCCGACATTGTTTGTCAGCGAAATTCGCAGCCGCGCCGTGCCCTGAGGCACTGTCGGCGGCCTTATTCCGCGAATGTCGAATCCACGCGCCTGCAACGCGGCCGCAAGCGCCATCGCCCGCCCGTTGTCGCCAACGATGAGGGGAAGAATCTGCGAGCCGGACAGCCGCCAGTCATCACGCGCACCGATCTTCTGATGCGCAAATGCGATCAGGTTTCTCAGACGCTCCCGCCGCGCGGGTTCCTCGCGCAGGACCGCAAGCGCCTCCTTGACGGCGACGGCCATGAGCGGCGATGGCGCGGTTGAGAAAATGAACGGGCGGCAACGATTGACGATAAAATCGTGCAGAATTTTCGTGGTGGTGACGAGCGCGCCCGCCGCTCCCAGTGCCTTGCCGCAGGTATGAACGGCGACGAGATCCTCGCGCCCCTCGTAGGGCGCGGTCAGTCCCTGGCCCTTTTCCCCATAGACGCCGGTCGCATGGGCTTCATCGACCATCAGGAAGGCATCATGCCGCTGCGCGATGGCGAAAAGGTCTTCGAGCGGGGCAAAATCGCCATCCATGCTGTAAAGGCTTTCGACCACGATCCAGACCTGTCCGCGGCCGCCTTGCGATCGCCATTCGCGGATGGTCGCTTCGACAGGGTCCGGTTCGTTGTGCGGGCTGAAACGAAACTCGGCGCGGCCGGCGCGGGCGCCTTCGTGAATGCTCGCATGAACAAGAGAGTCGAGGACAAGCAGGTCGCCCCGCTGCGGCAGCGTCGTCAAAACGGCAAAATTGGCGAGGTATCCGCTGGCGAAAAAGATCGCCGATTCCGCGCCGAAGAACTGCGCGGCCTCGGCCTCGAGGCTCTCGTGCTCCTCGCAATTGCCGCGCAGCAGCCGCGAACCGCCGGCGCCGATCGGCGTGCCCGCCTCGATCGCCGCCGATATTGCCTTTCGCATGCGCGGAGCATTTGCGAGCGCCAGATAGTCGTTGGAGGAAAAATCAATGCCAAGGCGCGGCCTGAGGCTGCGCAGCCGGTTGTCGCTTTTGAGGCCAGCCAGGGCCGCGACATAGCTTGAGACCTTGTCCGCGCGAAGCTCCGTCATGGTCGGCTTTTCGGACCGGGCATCAGGGAAACGCAGATCGAGGCCCGCCCGGTCTGACCTCGTTGAGGCGGGATCTGACGCCGAGCCGATCCAGCAGGTTCGCGTCGCGCGCGACTTGCGGATTTTTCGTGGTCAACAGCACATCGCCGACGAAGATTGAATTCGCTCCCGCCAGGAAGCAAAGCGCCTGAAGTTCATCACTCATGTATTGCCGCCCCGCCGACAGCCGCACCACGCTGCGCGGCATCATGATGCGGGCGACCGCCACCAGCCGCACCAATTCGATTCCGTCGGGCCGCTTCGCCGTATCGTTGACCGGCACGCCCTTTACCTCGTTCCACAGATTGATCGGCACGCTCTCCGGATGACTCGGCAGATTGGCAAGCAGCACGAGCATGCCGAGCCGGTCCTCGACCTCCTCGCCCATGCCGATGATGCCGCCACAGCAGACCTTGATGCCGGCCTTTCGCACATGCGCCAGCGTATCGATACGATCCTGCAACGTGCGCGTCGTGATGATCCTGTCGTAGAACTCGGGCGAGGTGTCGACATTATGATTGTAGAAGTCGAGCCCTGCCTCGCGCAGCCGCGCCGCCTGAACCGGCGTCAGCATACCGAGGGTGGCACAGGTTTCCATGCCGAGCGCCTTGACCGCGCGCACCATGCCGCAGACCTCGTCGAGATCGCGATCCTTTGGATTGCGCCAGGCTGCCGCCATGCAGAAACGGCTCGCGCCCGCATCTCGCGCAGCCTGCGCGGTCGCCACCACATCCGCCAGCGCCATCAGCCTGGTCGCCTTCACGCCCGTGTCGTAGTGAGCGCTTTGCGAGCAGTACCCGCAATCCTCCGGGCAACCGCCAGTCTTGATGCTGAGCAGGCTTGCGGTCTCGACATGGTTCGGATCGAAATGAGTGCGGTGGATCTTCTGCGCGCGAAAGATCAAATCCGAGAAAGGAAGATCATACAGAGCCTGGGCTTCCGCGCGGTCCCAGTCGTGCCGGAGTGACCCGATTTCCCGGCTGCTTTGCTTTACTTCCACCGCATCGGCCATCAACATTACACCCCAAGTTCTATAGATAACGCGTCTGACTATCTATAATATGAGCGATGCAGATCATGCTAGCCGAGCCGCGGCAGGAAGGCATCCGATTTCATGATAGATAATCTATGAAGAATTCTGACACGAACACCACCACTGTTGCGCGCATTGCGGCGTCCATTGCCGAGCGAATTATCAGCGGTGCGCTCGCGCCAGACGCTGCGCTCCGCCAGGACCATATCGCGCGGGAATTCGCCTCCAGCCATGTGCCGGTCAGGGAAGCGTTTCGGCAGCTCGAATCCCAGTATCTCGTGGTCAGCGTGCCGCGCCGTGGCGTGCGCGTTGCGCCGCTCGACGCCAATTCAGTGAGAGAGATCGCCGAGATGCGCGCGGCGCTGGAGATCGTGGCGTTGCGGAACGCCGCGCCAAAGCTGACACCGGCTCATTTGGCCAAAATCGAACTGGCATTGATCGAGGCCGACAACGCGGAGACGCTTTCCGAATTCGAAACTGCCAATCGCGCCTTTCATCACGCGCTGGTCGCGCCCTGCGGCATGCCGCGACTGCTCGCCAGCCTCGACGGATTGCAGCTTGCCAATTCCAGGCTGGTATTCGCAATGGGGCGTCATACAGGCTGGCGCCCGCGGTCCAATCAGGATCACCGCTTGATTCTTGGCGCGTTGCGGGCTCGAAACGTCGATCACGCCTGCAGTCTGCTCGCCCGCCACATCCAGACGATCGAGCGTCTCAGCGTCACGACCGGCTAAGTTTTTCCTTTAGCGCGTTTTCTTCATGCGAACCGGTATCCCAATTCGCTCGAAAATGCTTTCAGGACGGGAAATCAGCCGCCTTGATCTGAATTCGATCGGCGTGCAGCGACCATTCGCACAGCGACTGCGCTTCACAGAACTTCTTCTTGGCCAGCTCCCTGGCATCGCCTTCGCTGGGAGCCTCGATTTCCAGAGAACTCTGGCAGATTTCCGCTTCCCGGCCGTTCTCGCCGAGCACATCCTTCATGAACCGAACGACAAAGCGCGACATGGGACCTCCTGATGACGCAACCGGCCCATCTAGCTTCCTAACGTCACATAAGTCTTGACCGATATCAAACAGTTCGGCCGCCGATGAAACGATCCTCGACTGATTGGTCCCGGAAGCCTTTCGATAGGGATTTTCATCGAATGAAAAGGCACTTCCCACACGCGAAGCTTCGAAAGCAGGTCACGCTCGGCTGACCGAATCGCCTGTCATTCGGCCACGCCTGAGTTGCGGACCAGCAATTGCTGGCAACTAGGCTCCTGGTGCCCCCTCTTCTTTATGTGCTTGCCGCTTCCAGTCTCGGCGGCGGCCGGGGTATGGCGGCGGCCACCGCCACCCGCCGTTGCAAATATCGCCGGTGTCAGAAAGCCCGGTTGCTCGTGCTTCCCCCGGCTCGAGGGGTACCCCGTGCTCAGGCCCACCGACGGTTACGCCGCGCCGAAGTCCACATTCCCGGGGAAGCGGGACTGTGTCGCAGTTCATGGGGCTTTTGGCCGAAATCACCAGCAAATTCATTATGTTAAACTTAGCCTCAGTTTGCTTTGGCCTCCCTTCGCAGGGCGCCGAGCCGGCACCCGGCGAAAGGTCAGACGACAACGAGCCGTTGGATTGAGTGGAAAACTCCGCTGCTCGCCACGCCTGCATCACGATCGTCTCCCTAATGGATGCGGCCTGGACGCCCCTGCCAGCGCGGTCCAGCGCGGTGAGTGGTCGGGCGGCGCACTTGTCCGAAAAAGTGCGCGCCCGGCTGCTTTTGGGGGCCGCAGGCCCCTTCCGAAGCTTTTTGTCTCGATATTGCCGTAGTTTTGGCCCTATATATTCGCGACGAATCCGTGGGGGATTTGGTCGGATCGTTCGTTTGGTGGGGAGTCGATGGCTTTCGACGCAGCTATCGCCGGTCGGCTGTTATCAAGCCGATGGTTGGAGAGGATCGCGTTTGCTCTGGGGGCGGTCGGCTTGGCGCTGAGCGCGGCTGCGTGGATTTCCGATTACGACCAGAGTGCACTCGCTTCGGCATCACTGCCGGAAGCTTCCGATCGCGTTTCTTTTGAAGAACGCTTTCTCCCTGCTTCTTCCGGATCAATCGCCGAGACCCTGAAACCGCTGGAGCGTTCCGTCATTGCAAAGGCGGAGCAGAAGGTCAAAGCCGCCAAGGACCTGCTTGCCCGGCGGTTGATTGCCCAGGACTACGACCTCGTCGCCGAGCCGAAGATCGATCAGGCGGCGATCGACGAGATGAGGAATGAGGAGACGAGGAACGAGGAGGCAAGGCCGCCTCGGACCACCACGGTCCCGTTGCCAAGGTCTCGTCCGGTTATGGCAGACCTGGAAGCACGGCCGGCATCCGCGCTGGCGCAAATCGAGAATCCTGCGCGGTCTGACGACCGCACGCTCTTGCAAAAATTGTCCGACCTGTTGCCCGGGCGGGTAACGCTGGCCTCGCTGGCACCAAACGGCGGATTGTTTCGCCGCGGACCAGATCTCGCCGCGCTCGGCTACGACAATCTTACCGCGGTCTACGACATCTCGGCCCGTGCGGTTTATCTGCCGAACGGGACAAGTCTCGAGGCGCACTCCGGAATGGGCAGCCTGAGGGACGATCCGGAACACATCTCCGTGCGCATGGCCGGCGCGACACCGCCCGCCGTCTACGATCTGAAGCCGCGCGAAACGCTGTTTCACGGCGTCGCGGCGCTGCGCTTGATTCCGACTGCAGGCAGCGACATATCCGGGCGTTCGGGCTTGCTCGCCCATAGCTTCATGCTCGGACCCAATGGCGATTCAAACGGTTGCGTCTCGATCAAGGACTACGACCGCTTCCTCAAGGCCTACAACGACGGCGAGATCAATCGCCTTGTCGTGGTCCCCAGCCTGAACAGCACGACGGCGGCACTGCAGCGCTCGACGACCTGAACCTGATCCGAAAGGTCGCGCGACCCGATCCGAACTCCATCCGGTTATTGCGCTGACTGACGCGAGCGCGTTCACGCAACGTCGGCCTGAATGCCCTCATTCTCCACCGCGGCGAGCGCGTCGAGATCGACCACCCCCAGATCGTCGGACGGAAGCTCGCTGGCGCCTTCGCTGCCATGCACATGTATCAGCGTCTGAACGCGCCGGGCATTGAGATAGTCGACGTGCTGGTGCCGTAGCGCGACGGGAAGCAGGAACTTCGGCAATTCGACCAGCGCAAACCCGGGTGCCCTGCGCACCTCGCCGCCTTCGCGCCAGAGTACAGGATTCAGAGTGTAGATGAGCTGCCTGTCGATCTCCTGAGACGCCGGCTGCACCTGTTCGGCCACTGCCTCCAGCGTGAGGTTCGCATTGCCGGCGCGCGTCCGCACGGCCGCGGACCGAAGCTCCCAGCAGATCAGGTCGGTGGCCGCCAGAACCTCGCGACGCACGGCATCCACGCTGGCCGCGAACCTGGTCGCTTCCGGAATCGATGTCGCGCTCCTGGTGACGGCGTGGACGAGCGTGGAGGCGCCGACACCAAAGCCGGGCGCGGCCCGCTCGATCGCCATGGCCAGCGCTTCGATCTGGTCCGCCATCATGTCGCGATCGCGCTGTGCCCGGGCATCGCACAAGGCGCGCTCGGTCGAAGCGATCTGTTCGTCGAGTTCCGCCAATTCGGCCCGCAGCGATTTGGCGCGCTCTTCGACGGAACGCAAACTCGCCTCCGCTCGGCCAAGCTTGATGTCGGTAGCACCCGTCACCGCCAGCCGCTCGGCCGCCGCGCGCTTGTCGCGAACCACCGTTTCGGCAAGGCTCAACCGATCGGCCAGCCTCTGGCGCGACGCCTGCTTGTCCCTGAGCACGGTCTCGAACCGCTCGACGGGACTGACTTCCCGCATGAAAAATGACATCGCAAATCCTCGACGGTCGCGATCACTCGCCGAATCACTTCCCTCGCAAGCTAGTCTGAAAGTTGGATCACATTGCGGCTCAATTCGGCACGGCCCTCTGACCCGCCGCAGCCAACCAAAGCATGATCCGGAAAAGTGTGTAGCGGTTTTCCCTCGCGACAAACGCGAATGCGTTGCGCGGAGATCATGCGAAAACAAAAACCTGAAGGCGATGGTGATTCAGCCTGATCCCATCGCGCTCTAGTGTGACGGCACCGGCAGTGGTGGACGGATCGGTCCCCCCGTCCAGGTCGCCGAACGCGATGACTTGGGCGCACCGGGGCGCGACCGGCCGCGTTGCGGGGTATCGACCGACTCCAGATAGGAAGCGAGTTCCCAGGCCGAGCCCGAACCGGTCGAATAGTGGTCCTTCAGGAACAGGAAGAGAGTGAGGCGGACGCGATTTTTGGCGAGGCCACGCGCGCTGTGATGGCAGGTCGTGCAGCTATCGGCAAACAGACGTGCCCCCGATTTGCCCTGATCGAGATTCTGGGCGGACGCCGAGCCGACGAGCAAATACATCGCGCCGAAGACGAAGACACAGGCCAACGTCTTTGGCTGCGACATGAGATTCGATGATCGTTGCACGCCTCAATCGCCCCTCGCCAAGGCCGCTCTTCGGAGAAAGCCGCTCTCTTGCACAATGTCAGATAATGCCGGACAAACGCCGACGTTCATCGACATTCCCAACCCCTGCTCTGGCAGGATATTCTCGAAGAACGTCAAAAAGGCGGCGACCCGCGCGGCGGTTCCGCCGCTGGAGCGGAGCGCCTACGCGCCGGCGGCGGGCAAGCTCGCCGCCGCGATGGCAACGATCCCGGCAATACGGCGCCCGACCCGGGAGCGCGCGGCACTCAGCAAAGACTTCAAACGGCGCATATCGATCGATCCTGGCGACGGCCGAGGGTTCTCGGCCCGAAAGTCAACGCTGGAAAGATCAGCGTCTGATCAAAGGTATGGGCAGGCGCCGCGGGCGTGTCGAGACCACAGCGAAAATAGCAACGCCGCAACCGTCCGCTCCCTCTCCGGCAGCAGGATCATTGCCGCGAAAGAGCCGGCAAGGGATAAAATCTTCTCCGCAAAAAAGGGCTGCGGACGCTGCCCGAACCCGGGCTCTGATTGAATGAGAACCCGGGCTCTGATCTCGGGCTTTGACGGCTTTTCTTTCACGCGAACCGGTTCCCACCAACGGATCAAGCCCGAGGGCATGCTTCGCTCGAAGACGCTCTACCCCGGCATGAAGCCAAAGGTGCTTTCGAACCGCTTGACGTAAGCAGGCCAGACTTCCGGATTGACGAGGCGCGGCGGCCGCTTGCCGTCGAGCGCGTCGAGCAACTGCTCGGCGGCGATCCTCGCCATGTTCTCGCGCGCTTCCCTGGTCACGCCGGCCGTATGCGGACTTGCCAGCACGTTGTCGAATTGCAGGAGCGGATGATCGGGCGGCGGCGGCTCCCTGGCCCACACGTCGAGCCCGGCGCCGGCGATGCGCCCGGAGCGCAGCGCCTCCTCCAGCGCAACTTCGTCGTGGATGAACCCTCTCGCAGTGGTGATGAAGTAGGCATGCGGCTGCATCAGCGCGAATTCACGCGCACCGATCATGCCGCGACTTTCCCTGGTGAGCGGACAGGAGATCGAAACATAATCCGAGCGGCGCAACAGTTCGTCCAGCGTAACCTTCTCGCCGCCGCGCTCGGCCATCTCGGTTGCCGAGAGGTAAGGATCGTAGGCAAGCACGTTCATGCCGAGCAGGCCCTTGCAAAGGGCGGCGATGCGGCGACCGACATTTCCCAGGCCGACGATGCCGATGGTCTTGCCCTGAACTTCCGTACCCATCAGCGCATTGCGGTTGACATTCGGCTCGCGCCGAAGCGCGCGGTCGGCCTGGATGATGCGCTTCGAAAGCGTGATCAGCATTGCAAGCGCGTGTTCGGCGACCGAATGGGCATTGCCGCCGGATTGATTGACCACCGCCACGCCCGCCGCCGTGCAGGCCTCCACGTCGACGGGATCGTAGCCCGCGCCATTGCTGGAAACGATCAGCAAATTCGGCGCGCGCCGCAGCAAATCCTGATCGACGTGAAAATGCCTCGCCAGCTCGTCGCGCGCAGCACCAATCTGGTAGGCGTGCGCCGCAGCCAGGATCGGCGCCGAGACGTCATCCGGGCTCTCATTCTCGAGCCGGTCGAGGCGCACGTCGGGCCGCGACCGCAGAATGTCGGCATAGATCTGGTTGGCGAGATATTTGACATAGAACACGCGCTTGTTGTTGACGGGCGTCATCGACTGGACCTTCAATTCGGACAAAGAAAGAGTTCGGGATTTGTCTTTCCCGGATCATTCCGCCCTGATGCCGGCGGCCTTGATGATCGGCCCCCATTTTTCGTACTCGGCGTGGATCCTGGCTTCGAATGCTTCAGGCGAGCTGCCGATCGGAAGGGCGCCGAGCCTGGCAAGCCTTTCCTTGACCGAATCGGTGTTCAAGGCCGCAACGAAATCATGCGAGATTTTTGCGACGAGCTCGTGCGGCATGCCGGCAGGCCCGAGCAGCCCCCACCAGACCTCGGTGTCGTAGCCGGGCACGGTCTCGGCAACGGCAGGCACGTCCGGAAGGAACGGCGTCCGTGACGCGGTCGTCACCGCAAGCGCGCGCAGCGTGCCGGCCTGCAACTGTCCCGACGCCTCAGGCCCGTTATTGAATGACATCGAGATTTGTCCGCCCAGGAGATCGTTGATCGCGGGCGCGCCGCCCTTGTACGAGATGGCCTCCAGGTCGATTCCAGCGAGGCTTTTGAGAAGCTCTCCGGCAAGATGCGTCGAAGTCCCGTTTCCGGCATGACCGAAGGACAGGCTTCCGGGTTTGGCGCGCGCCTGCGCAATCATGTCGCCGAGCGTCCTGAACGGAGAGTCGGCGCGCACCAGCAGGATATTGGCCGATGACGCCAGGAGGGAAATCGGGGTGAAGGACCTGAACGTGTCGTAGGGAATCCCCGGATAGAGGAACGGATTGGTAGCGTGGCCGCTCGCCACCACGATGAGGGTGTAACCGTCGGGTGCCGACGTCACCAGCGCCTGCGACGCGACGACCCCACCGGCCCCCGGCCGGTTCTCGATCACGATCGACTGGCCCCATTGCCGGGAGACCGCATCGCCCAGCGTGCGCGCGAGAATGTCCACCCCGCCGCCCGGCGAATAAGGCACGAAAATATGAACGGGCCGGGATGGAAATGGCGCCTGGGCCGAGACGGTGCCAGGGCCGGCGAAAATTGCTGCCATCGCGACGGTCAGCAGCAGAGGGACCTGCAATCGACCGCGCAAAAACCACCGTCTCAAAGCCGTCCTCCCGTACCTTCCTGTTATGGTGGCCTCTTATTCGCAAAAATGGCTGCAGCGAAGCTCGCTCGTGCAGGTCACGCCAACGACCGGGACATGTTGACAATCCCGCCGATCGCGTCAAGTTTCGGCGCCTCAAGCAGCACGTCGCGATGACTGGCGCGGGGAGAACCTCGCGAAATCAAGGGCGGGTTTCATGGCGGCTTCGGATGGGCAAATGTCGCTGAACGGTCTGGGCGAGAAGTCCTGGCACGAGATCGTGCTGCAAACGCTCAAGCGCAACGACATCAAACTCGTGCCTTACGTTCCCGACCGCGTGCTGACGAAACTGATCCGGGAAATCGACGCCGACCCGTTCTTCACCTCGTTCCCGACCGCGCGCGAAGAAGAAGCAGTCGGGATCGTCTCCGGCGCGTGGATGGGCGGCATGCGCGGCGCGGTGCTGATGCAGACTTCCGGATTTGCGACACTGGCCAATGTGCTGGCCTCGCTGGCAATTCCCTACCAGATCCCGCTGATCATGTTCGTATCCGAGCGCGGGACGCTCGGCGAGTTCAATTACGGGCAATCCCTGGTCTGCCGGACCATGCGGCCGGTGCTGGATTCGCTGGCCATGGAGCACCACACCGCAACAAGGCTCGACGAATTCGAGTTCGTGGTCGATCGATCGATCAAGCAGGCCATCACCACGCAGGCGCCGGTTGCGCTGATCCTCTCGCCGCTTCTGACCGGCGGCAAGGTCTTCGACAAGTGAGCGACCACATCATGAGCCCGGAAAGCGCCCCGAGCCACAACACCAAGGTGATGAACCGCTTCGATCTCACCTCGCGGCTGATCGCGAAACTGAAAAACGAAGAGGCCGTGATCGGCGGGATCGGCAACACCAATTTCGATCTGTGGGCCGCAGGCCACCGCCCGCAGAATTTCTATATGCTGGGCAGCATGGGTCTTGCTTTCCCGATTGCGCTCGGCGTCGCGCTGGCTCAACCGAACCGGCGCGTGTTTGCGCTGGAAGGCGACGGCTCGCTCTTGATGCAATTGGGCTGCCTGTCGACGATCGCGACGCTCAAGCCGGCAAATCTGACGATGATCGTCCTGGACAACGGCATCTACCAGATCACGGGCGCACAGCCGACCCCGGCCGCGGGGGTGGCCGATCTCGTCGCGGTCGCGCATGGTTGCGGTCTCGCCAACAGCGCCTGGGCGGCGGACGAAGAGGATTTCGAGCGCCTCGTCGATCGATCCCTTTCCGCTTCCGAACCGACGCTGATCGGCGTTCGCATCGATGACAAGCCGGGGACCGGCACGACCCGTCGCGACCCCGTCCAGATCAGGGAGCGATTCATGCTGGGGCTCGGCGTGCGCGAGCCCTTGTGATCGTGGTAGTCCGCTCTCAACCGGGGCTGATTGACTCTGGATTGCTTCGTCGCTCGCGCTCCTCGCAATGACGGTGATGCAACTAACGCTGCTCGTGACGAGAATTCGAACTTGGCCGCAGGCGTCATTGCGAACGCCAGCGAAGCAATCCAGTTCTTTCTGAAGCCCATACGCCTGGGCCGCTCCTATTCGAACAGCGGCGCGAGTTCCATCTGCGGCACCAGCACGAGCCCCTTGTCGGTGATGCGGATTTCCGGGATCACCGACAGCGGGATCAGGTTGAAGCCCATATAGGGAATGGTGCACCCGGCCTCCGCCCATTCGACCTTGAGCTGCCTGACCTCATCGGCGACTTCGGTGATGCGCTTGTCGGACAGCAGCCCCGCGATCGGCAGCGGCACCAGCGCCCTCACCTTGCCGTCCGCGACGACGCAAACGCCACCCTGCTGCTCCTTGATCGCGGCGATCGCGACCTGCATGTCGGCTTCGTTGGTGCCTGCGATGATGATGTTATGGCTGTCGTGTCCGACGCTTGAGGCAACGGCGCCCCGCTTGAGACCGAAATCCTTCAAGAGCCCATGGGCGACATTGCCGTTCGACTTGCCGTGACGCTCGACGACGGCGACGAAACACAGGTCATGGCGATCGAGCAGCGTCGGCCAGTCCCTGGCCGGCGCAATCGCGACCTTCTCGTGGATCAGCGTGATGCCGGGCAGCGCGGTTTTGATCGCGTTGACGGTGCAGGCTTCCGCCGGAAGCTCCGGTGTCAACTTGAGGTTTGCGGGGAGTTTCACCGTGCTGTAGGCGGCCTTCGGGTATTGGTAGCGCTGCGACAGCGCCTGATCGAGGCGCGGCGTGATCTTGCCGTGTTCGACCACGAGTTCGCCGCCATACCAGGTGCATTGCGGCTTCAGAGTGTCGTCCATCAGGACCAGGTCGGCGCGGCGGCCGCCGCCGAGCCCGCCGATGTCGCCCTCCATGCCGAAACGCGTCGCGCCGTGCAGCGAGCCCATCGACCAGGCCTGCTCCGGCGACATCCCCGCTTTCACCGCCTCGCGTACCACCCAGTCGAGGCCGAACAGGAAGAGATCGTCGGCATCGCGATCGTCGGTGCAGAGCGCCGTGCGCTTGTGCGAGGCGCCGAGCTCGGTGATGGTGCGGATCGCCTGCGGCAGGCTGTGCCAGGGCGTGGTGGGCGGTCCGCCGCGCAAAAATACCCAGACGCCCGCATCGAGCAGGTCGTCGGCGATGTCGCGGTCGATCGCCTCATGGGTGTCGGTGATGCCGCTCGCGGCATAGGCGGCGACGAATTCGCGGCCGTAGACGTGGCCCGACACCGGACGCCCGCGCTTCAGTGCGGCGGCAAGGATGGCGTGGCTGCGCTCATCGCCCATGGTCACGGGCACGAAATCCATCTTCTCGCCGAGGGCGACAGCCTCCGGCCAGCGGTCGAAGAGCCCCGCGATCTTGTCCGGCGTCAGGTCCCCGCCCGCGGTCTCCAGCTCTGCGGAGGTTGCAGGAACCGTCGAAGGCACCGTCAGGAAAATCGAAAGCGGCGCCTCGCGTGCGTCCTCCAGCATCGCTTCGACGCCGGCGACATCCATGACGTTGCCGATCTCGTGGCTGTCGCAGAAGATCGTGGTCGTGCCGTTGAGGAGCGCCGCCTCTGCATAGGCGCAGGCCGTGACCATCGAGGATTCGATGTGGATGTGCGGGTCGACCAGGCCCGGCGCGATAATGCCGCCGTCGGCGTCATAAAGGGCAACGCCGCCCCAGATTTTCCCGGCGGCGCCTGCCGGCTTCACCGCGGCGATGCGGCCCCCTGTGATCCAGATCTCCTTATTCTTGAAGATGCGCTCCGAATAGGTCGACAGCACCCGCGCGCCCGTGATGACAAGATCGGGGGCGACGCGGGCGGAAGCGACGTCGGCGAGACGGCGGGTCATCGTGTGCAGCGGCGCCACCGTAAAACGGGTCAGTCTGGTCATGAGGATTCTCGCGGAGCGGACGAAGCGTAAGACAGCGGCGATGGTTGCTCCCGGCGGTAGCGGGAGCAAGCTCAAATTAGACGGCAAGTCTGCTTACGCATTGGGCAGGAAGAAGGCCCGCACATGACCTCGCCCTGGGTTCCCTGGACCAAAACGGCATGAGTTTTGGTTGAATTGCTTTGTCGTCAGTCTCGATTGACCTCTCCCCGGTGGGGAGAGGTCGGATCGCATCATAAGATGCGATCCGGGTGAGGGACCAGTGCTCTCATTAGAAAACCGTACCCCCCTCACCCCAACCCTCTCCCAAAGGGAGAAGGAGCACACTTTCGTCGCGGTTTCGGGTTCAACTTAACTGCATGACGCTCTGGATCCGCCTCATGGAAGCTTGACGCCAAAATGCCGCCCCGGAACTCCGGAGCGGCATTTGCGTGCAGCGAAATAGTGAGCGTTATAGCAACCCGGCGCCGCGCGCCCATTTGTACTTGGCACCCAGCACCTCGACCGGCAATTCGGTCGAGTAGGCATAGGACGGGATGCCGTGCTGATAGAGATACTCGGCGGCTTCCTCGACCTCGACGTCGCCCGCGAGCGAAGCCACCATCGGCTTCACGAAGCCCTTGGCCTCCATCTCCTTTTTCACTTCCACCATGTTGCGGGCAAAGACCATCGGCGGGGTGACGATGGTGTGCCAGTAACCGAGGATCAGCGAGTGGATACGCTCGTCGGACAGGCCGAGTTTCACGGTGTTGACATAGGTGATCGGCGGCTCGCCGCCGGTGATGTCGACCGGATTGCCGGCCGCGCCGAACGGCGGGATGAACTTGCGGAAGGCCGCGTCGAGATCGGGCGGCATCGCCATCAGCTGCAGGCCGTTGTCGACGCAGGAATCCGACAGCAGCACGCCCGAGCCGCCCGCACCGGTGATGATCAGCACATTCTCGCCCTTCGGCGTCGGCAGCACCGGAACGCCGCGCGCGAACTCGAGCAATTGCCTCAGGCTGCGGGCGCGGATCACACCCGACTGCTTGAACACATCCTCGTAGATCTTGTCGTTGCCGGCAAGCGCGCCGGTATGCGAGGACGCGGCCTTGGCGCCGGCCGAGGTACGGCCCGCCTTGAGCACGACCACCGGCTTCTTCTTCGAGACGCGCTTGGCGGCTTCAGCGAAGGCACGGCCGTCCTTCAGGTCCTCGCAATGCTGCGCGATCAGGTTGGTGTTCGGATCCTGCTCGAAGAAGGCGAGCAGATCGTCCTCGTCGATATCGGACTTGTTGCCGAGACCGACGATTGCGGAGACGCCCATCTTGGCGGAACGCGAGAAACCGATGATCGCCATGCCGATGCCGCCCGACTGTGACGACAGCGCCGCGTGGCCCTTGACGTCGTAGGCCGTGCAGAAGGTCGCGCACAGATTGGCGGGGGTATAATAGAAGCCGTAGATGTTCGGCCCCATCAGGCGGACGTCGTATTTCTTGCCGACCTCGACGATTTCCGCCTGCAGCTCGGGATGGCCGGCTTCGGCAAAGCCCGACGGGATGAGAACCGCGCCGGGAATTTTCTTCTCGCCGCATTCGGCCAGCGCCGCGGCGACGAATTTTGCGGGAATGGCAAACACCGCGACATCGATGACGCCGGGTACGTCCTTGACGCTCTTGTAGGCCTTGTAACCGAGGATCTCCGGGGCCTTGGGATGGATCGGCAGGATATCGCCCTTGTAGCCGCCGTTGATCAAATTCTTCATCACCGAATTGCCGATCTTGCCGTCCTCGGCCGAGGCGCCGATCACGGCGACTGCCTTGGGCTGCATGATGCGGTTCATCGCCGCGACGATCTCCGCGGTGGAGCGCGGCGCCGGGCGCGGCTTGTAATCGAAGTCGACGACGATGCGCACGTCGGCGGCGATCGCGTCCTTGCTGGTGGCGAACACCGGGTTGAGATCGAGTTCGACGATTTCGGGGAAGTCACTGACGAGCTGCGATACCTTGACGATCACGTCGGCCAGCGCCTCGCGGTTGACCGGATCGCCGCCGCGCACGCCCTTGAGCATGTCGTGGGCCTGGATGCCGTCGAGCATCGAAAGCGCATCTTCCCTGGTGGCGGGCGCAAGGCGGAAGGTAATGTCTTTTAAAATCTCGACCAGCACGCCGCCAAGACCGAAGGCCACAAGCTTGCCAAACGATCCGTCGGTGATGGAACCGACAATGACCTCGGTGCCGCCGGCGAGCATCTGCTGGATCTGGATTCCCTCGATCTTGGCATCGGCCTTGTACTTCCTGGCATTCGCCAGAATGGTGTCGTAGTTCTTTTCCGCATCGGCGGCGGTCTTGACGCCGACCACCACGCCGCCGGCTTCGGTCTTGTGCAGAATGTCCGGCGAGACGATCTTCATCACCACCGGAAAGCCCATGCCGGACGCGATCCTGGCCGCCTCCGCCGCGGATTTGGCGACGCCCTCCTTCGGAACCGGGATGCCGTAGGCATCGCAGACCAGCTTGCCTTCGGGCGCCGTCAGACTTGTGCGCTTGTCCGCTTTGACCGCATCGAGAACCTTGCGGACCGCATCTTTTGAATTCGACATTGGCTTCCTCCTTGACGTCTATTTGGGGCGCACACAGCACATGTTGGCCTCAGCCTGACAATATGCAGGGCGCAATAACTCAATCGGTCTTCGGTGATGATGGCAGAAGGCTGGTTTGATGGTTCAGAAGTTCGCAATCCATCTGGGCAACACCTTTATGCGAGCTTCTGAAAGCCGTGGCCTTAAGCAAGTTGGGCTCTAGCAGGTCTGATATTCGGGCGCGTGATCCGAAGTCCTGAAAGGAATCCTGTACTTGCGGCACAGGGGACCTCAGATCGGCGGCAGTTGCTCCGCGCGACGCCCGAAATTTGGTCTGCATGGCATTTGGTATGCCACAAACGGACTTGTCAAGTCGCGGAACTGCTGAAAATATGGGTAACTTGACATTCTGGCATGTGGCATGCCAAAAATCGATTGAGCTCTGGTACCTAAAAAGACAGCCGCCCAGACCCTATGATCGTCACTCCACGAAAACAAATCAAGGCGCCGCCAAGCATGGCAGAGGCAGACATTGCTGTAGTCCGGATTGTCCCGGAGACGAGCTTCAAGAACAAGGCCTATGAGGCGTTGAAGGAAGCCATCCTCAAGATGGATATCTACGCCACGCCGGACCCGGTCATGCTCGACGAGCGTGCACTTTCCGAGCGTCTCGGCGTCAGCCGCACTCCGATCCGCGAAGCGATCGCGATGCTGGAGCAGGACGGTTTCGTAAAGACCGTGCCGCGCCGCGGCATCATGGTCGTGCGCCGGAACAAGAGCGAGATCGTGGACATGATCCGCGCATGGGCCGCGCTGGAAAGCATGGCCGCGCGATTGATCACGACCACCGCGCGCAAAAAGGACATCACCGCACTGCGCGACTTCTTCAAGGATTTTGGCAAGGATCGCCTGCCGCAGGATCACATCGAGGAATATTCGAAAGCCAACATCGGCTTTCACCAGGCGCTGATTTCGCTCAGCGAGTCGCCCACTCTGGTCGACATGACCAACGAGATCCTTCTGCATGTTCGCGGTTATCGGCAGTTGACGATCGGGCGTACCGACCGCATTGCCGCGTCCCTGCCCGAGCATCTGGCAATCATCGAAGCGCTCGAGCAGCGCGATACCGAGCTTGCGGAGAAGCGGGCACGGGATCACACGCTCGGCCTTGCCGCTTTCGTCGAAGCGCACGGCCAGGAACTAGCCTAGCGCTCCAGCATCTCTAAGCTTTGCGCAACATCAGAGGACTTTGCATGTCCTCGTCAAGAAACGATCAGGGAGAAGCGGAATGTCCGCAGCGGTACAGAGCATCGAAACGAAGACGGCCGGCACCGAGCAGGAGCTCACCGACGGCTTCCACCTCGTCATCGATGCGCTCAAGCTCAATGACGTCAAGACGATCTACGGCGTGCCGGGCATTCCGATCACCGACTTCGGCCGCATGGCGCAGGCCGCGGGCATCCGCGTGCTCTCGTTCCGCCACGAGCAGAATGCGGGCTATGCCGCCGCCATCGCCGGCTTCCTGACCAAAAAGCCCGGCATCTGCCTCACGGTGTCCGCGCCCGGTTTCCTCAACGGCCTGACCGCGCTTGCCCATGCCACCACCAACTGCTTCCCGATGATTCTCATCTCGGGTTCGTCGGAGCGCGAGATCGTCGACCTTCAGCAGGGCGATTACGAGGAAATGGACCAGCTCGCGATCGCGAAGCCGCTGTGCAAGGCGGCGTTTCGCGTGCTGCATGCCGCCGATATCGGAATCGGGCTTGCACGTGCGATCCGCGCGGCGGTCTCGGGACGGCCGGGCGGCGTCTATCTCGACCTGCCGGCCAAGCTTTTCGGCCAGGTGATGAATGCGGAAGCCGGCAGGAAATCGCTGGTCAAGGTGATCGACGCGGCGCCGGCCCAGTTCCCCGCCCCGTCCGCGGTCAAGCGTGCGCTCGACGTGCTCAAGGGCGCGAAGCGTCCGCTGATCATCCTCGGCAAGGGCGCGGCCTACGCGCAGGCCGACGACGACATTCGCGCGTTGGTCGAGAAGAGCGGCGTTCCCTTCCTGCCGATGAGCATGGCCAAGGGCCTGTTGCCGGATACGCATCCGCAATGCGCCGGTGCCGCGCGCTCCACGGTGCTGAAGGATTCCGACGTGGTCATGCTGATCGGCGCCCGCCTCAACTGGCTGCTGTCGCACGGCAAGGGCAAGGCCTGGGGAGAAGCGCCGAAGAAATTCATCCAGATCGACATCGAGCCGAAGGAGATGGATTCGAACGTGGAGATCGCCGCGCCTGTCGTCGGCGATATCGGCTCCTGCGTTTCGGCGCTGCTCTCGGCCATGGGCGGCAACTGGCCGGCCGCGCCCGCCGATTGGGTGAAGACGGTCAGCGCGAAGCGCGAAGAGAACGTCGCCAAGATGGCGCCTCGGCTGATGAACAACAATTCGCCGATGGATTATCATGGCGCGCTCGGTGTGCTGCGCACCATCGTCAAGGAGCGGCCTGACGCCATTCTCGTCAACGAGGGCGCCAACACGCTCGACCTCGCGCGCGGCACCATCGACCTCTACAAGCCGCGCAAGCGGCTCGACGTCGGCACCTGGGGCGTGATGGGCATCGGCATGGGTCAGGCGATTGCCGCCGCGGTCGAAACCGGCAAGCCGGTGCTCGCGGTCGAGGGTGACAGCGCGTTCGGTTTCTGCGGCATGGAGGTGGAGACGATCTGCCGGTACGATCTCCCGGTCTGCGTCGTCGTCTTCAACAACAACGGGATCTATCGCGGCACCGACGTCAACTCGGGCGGCGGATCGGATCCGGCGACGACCGTCTTCGTCAAGGGCGCGCGGTACGACAAGATGATGGAGGCGTTCGGCGGCATCGGCGTCAACGCGACCACGCCGGACGAATTGAAGCGCGCCGTGAACGAAGCGATGGATTCCGGCAAGCCGACCCTGATCAACGCGGTGATCGATCCCGCCGCTGGCTCGGAAAGCGGCCGTATCGGCAACCTCAATCCGCAAAGCGCTCTCAAGAAGAAGTAGAGCCCCTCGAATTCACCTGCTCCTGCGGGAGCCGACATCGGATATATCAGACGGAGCAAGACCATGACGAAGGCGCTGAAGGGCGTTCGAATTCTCGATTTCACCCACGTTCAATCGGGACCGACCTGCACGCAACTATTGGCCTGGTTCGGCGCCGACGTGATCAAAGTCGAGCGCCCCGGCGTCGGCGACATCACGCGCGGTCAGTTGCAGGACAAGCCGAAGGTCGACAGCCTGTATTTCACCATGCTCAACCACAACAAGCGTTCGATCACGCTCGACACCAAGAACCCGAAGGGTAAGGAAGTCCTCACGGCGCTGATCAAGGCCTGTGACGTACTGGTCGAGAATTTCGGCCCCGGCGTGCTCGATAGGATGGGTTTCCCCTGGGAAAAGATCCACAGCATCAACCCGAAAATGATCGTGGCCTCGATCAAGGGTTTCGGCCCCGGTCCCTACGAAGACTGCAAGGTGTATGAGAACGTCGCCCAATGCACCGGCGGTTCCGCATCGACCACGGGCTTCCGCGACGGACTGCCGCTCGTCACCGGCGCGCAGATCGGCGACAGCGGCACCGGGCTGCATCTTGGGCTCGGCATCGTCGCCGCACTCTACCAGCGCACCATGACCGGACAAGGTCAGAGGGTCTCCGTGGCGATGCAGGACGGCGTGTTGAACCTCGCGCGCGTCAAGCTGCGCGACCAGCAGCGCCTCGCCCACGGTCCGCTCACGGAATACAGCCAGTACGGCGAAGGCATTCCGTTCGGCGACGCGGTACCGCGCGCCGGCAACGATTCCGGCGGCGGTCAACCTGGCCGCATCCTCAAGTGCAAGGGCTGGGAGACCGATCCCAACGCCTACATCTATTTCATCACCCAGGCAGCGGTCTGGGAGAAGATCTGCGACGCGATCGGCGAGCCCACCTGGAAGACCCACCCCGATTACGCCAAGCCCCCGGCCCGGCTCACACGCCTCAACGAAATCTTCGGGCGCATCGAGCAATGGACCATGACCAAGACCAAGTTCGAGGCGATGGACATTCTCAACAAGGACGACATCCCCTGTGGTCCGATCCTTTCGATGAAGGAGTTGGCCGAGGATCAGTCGCTGCGTGCCACCGGCACCGTGGTCGAAGTCGACCATCCCACCCGTGGCAAGTATCTGTCGGTCGGCAATCCCATCAAGCTCTCGGACAGCCCAAGCGAGGTGAAACGCTCGCCCCTGCTCGGTGAGCATACCGACGAGATCCTGCGCCAAGTCCTCGGCTTTACCGACCATCAGGTCAAAGAAATCCACGATTCCGGCGCGCTCGACCCGCCGCAGAAGGTCGCCGCGGAGTAACCGTCGCTCCTAGACGCTCATATTGGACCGCCGGGACCTCCCGGCGGTTTTTTGTTTTTTCTCTGCTTTCCCAATGGCTTGGAAAAACTCAGGCGGTAGCCAGGGCCGCTATGCTTATGTTATGTTGCATTGCAAAATTGTCATGCTGCTATGCAAACAAATCCATTGCCGGTGGCATCTGGTATACGTAGATTACGCAGGCTACACCGAAGGAAAGCTAAGGAATCAAGATGTCCAGGACCGCCGCTATCGGCTTTAAACATTCCGCCACGCTGTTCAGCCGCCTGCTGTCGGCGATCGATCGTATCCTGATGATGAACGCCGAGATCGCTCACCGCAACGGGGATTTGCCTTATTTTGGGCTCTGATCCCGCATTCCCATCCAGTTATTTCAGCCCAAGGCCCCGTTTCCGGGGCCTTTTTATTTGCGGCAGTGGCAACCAAACCGGCCACTGTTCACTAACGGAACAAATGACAGTTCCGTAAACGAATAGGTCTTGCGCTCTGGCATATCACATACCAAAATGCGTCGACCGGTAGCGCTTCAAAAAATCAACAGCGTGCCGCGGGAGGAATTATGAGCACCACAGCACCAACGACAGCCCCCGCCCAAGGCAGTTATTTCCGCTGGATGCAGCTTGCGATGGGCATCGTCTGCATGGCGATGATCGCAAACCTGCAATATGGCTGGACCCTGTTCGTCGACCCGATCGACGCAAAATACCACTGGGGCCGTGCCTCGATCCAATTGGCCTTCACGCTCTTCGTCGTGACGGAAACCTGGCTGGTGCCGGTCGAGGCTTGGTTCGTCGATAAATACGGACCCCGCCTCGTCGTCATGTTCGGCGGTGTCACTATCGCCATCGCATGGATTATGAACTCCTACGCCAATTCGCTCCTCATGCTCTATTCGTCTGCGATCATCGCCGGCATCGGCGCCGGCGCGGTGTACGGCACCTGCGTCGGCAACGCGCTGAAATGGTTCCCCGATCACCGCGGCCTCGCCGCGGGCGCGACGGCCGCCGGCTTTGGCGCCGGTGCCGCGATCACCGTCGTGCCGATCGCGAAAATGATTGCCACCAGCGGCTATCAGGACGCGTTCTTCACCTTCGGCATCGGACAGGGCGTGATTGTCCTGATCCTGGCGACGTTCCTTCGCGCACCGACACAGAAGATGCCGGCGAAAAAGAAGCAGCTCAATCTTCCGCAGACCAAGCTCGACTACACGCCGCCGCAGGTTCTGCGCAGCCCGATCTTCTGGGTGATGTATGCGGTTTTCGTGATGGTTGCCTCCGGCGGCCTGATGACGGCAGCGCAAATTGCGCCGATCGCACACGACTTCAAGATCGCCAACGAGCCGGTCAGCATGTTCGGCTTCCAGATGGCCGCTTTGACCTTTGCGATCTCGCTCGACCGTATCTTTGACGGTTTCGGCCGGCCATTCTTCGGATGGGTCTCCGATAATATCGGGCGCGAGAACACGATGTTCATTGCGTTCTCGACGGCGGCCCTCATGCTGCTGACGCTGTCGGTATATGGCCACAGCCCCATCGTCTTCGTGCTGGCGACAGCGGTTTACTTCGGGGTGTTCGGCGAGATCTACAGCCTCTTCCCCGCGACCAGCGGCGACACGTTCGGGATCAAGTTCGCCACCACCAACAACGGCATGCTTTACACCGCGAAGGGAACCGCTTCCCTGCTTGTGCCGCTGGCGAGCATTGTCTCGGCCAGATACGGCTGGCAGGCGGTTTTCGTGGTCGCGGTCGCGCTCAACGCCACGGCGGCGCTGATGGCGTTGTTCGTGATCAAGCCACTACGACGCAGCTTCATCCTCGGCAGCGAAGTGCCGGCGGAAGCTGCGGCACGCGACGCCAAGGTCGCCTGAAACTCACCACGAGCCAATCGACAAGGAGGCGCGCATGGTCGCGCCTCCTTTTTGTTTGGGACATCCGGGATACAGATGCCCGGCCGGGTATTGGTATCGCAACCAGTCCAACCGGCCCGAGAACGTCAGAGTCGCTGCCACTTTTGTAATTTAATTCCACGAGAATTCTCGTTGACAATTGGCATTATGTATACCAAGCTTAATCAATATTGCGGGCTGACCAGAAGGAGGTTGCGATGAAAGTCGGAGACGTCCTGCGCAAGAAGACCGCGCGTATCGCCACCATTCGAATGAACGAGACCGTGGGTATCGCTGCCCAGTTGATGCGCGCCAGCAATGTCAGCGCGCTCGTGGTCAAGGACGTGGTCCGGACCGAGGGCAATACCGCGGTCGGCATGTTCACCGAACGCGATGTCGTCCGTGCGGTTGCCGAGCACGGCGCAGCCGGCATCAGCATGAAGGTCTCGCAGCTGATCTCGGTTCAGCAACTCGTGTCGTGTAGTTCGAACGACACGCTGGAAGACGTCCGGCATCTGATGAACAAGCATCACATTCGCCATTTGCCTGTTATCGACGATTACAGCCTCTGCGGCGTCATCAGCATGCGCGATATTTCGGCCGCCTTCGACGAACAGGCAACGACCACGCACGCCGCGGCCTGACGCGCGCCTTTACCCGTCAACGATGTCGCTGGCCCGTGAGATTTCCGGGCCAATGCGTTCGTCCGATATCGCTCCCTTGAGGCTGCGGCCGTAGACTTTTGCCGGCCCCAGCGGCATCCTGCCCGCCGGCAACGCTTGTCATCCGCGTTGAGGAAGCATTTGAGGGGCAGGCGATGATCAAGACCAGGTTCACCGAGCTCGTCGGCGTCGAGCATCCGATCGTCCAGGGCGGGATGCAATGGGTCGGGCGGGCGGAATTGGTCGCGGCCGTCGCCAATGCCGGCGCACTCGGCTTCATCACCGCGCTGACCCAGCCCACGCCGGACGATCTGGCAAAGGAAATCGCACGCTGCCGCGGCATGACCGACAAGCCGTTCGGCGTCAATCTGACCATCCTCCCCTCGATCAAGCCGCCGCCTTACGCGGAATATCGTCAGGCCATCATCGAGAGTGGAATCAAGATCGTCGAGACTGCCGGCAACAAGCCACAGGAGCACGTCACCGAATTCAGGAAGCACGGCATCGTGGTACTGCACAAATGCACCAGCGTCCGCCACGCGCTCTCGGCCGAGCGCATGGGGGTCGATGCGATCTCGATCGACGGCTTCGAATGCGCGGGCCACCCCGGCGAGGACGACACTCCCGGGCTGATCCTGATTCCGGCAGCGGCCGACAAGGTGAAAATCCCGCTGATAGCCTCCGGCGGCTTTGGCGACGGCCGCGGTCTTGTCGCGGCGCTGGCGCTCGGCGCGGAGGGCATCAACATGGGAACGCGGTTCATGTGCACGACGGAGAGCCCAATCCACCAGCGCATCAAGGAACGTATCGTCGCCAATGACGAGCGCGAGACCGAACTGATCTTTCGCACCATGCGCAACACCTCGCGCGTTGCCAGGAACGCGGTCAGCACGAAGGTCGTCGCGATGGAAAACGAGGGCGCCACTTTCGAAGAGGTTCGCGACCTCGTCGCCGGCGCCCGCGGCAAGATGGTCTATGCGACCGGCGACGCCGACGAAGGTATCTGGTCAGCGGGTCAGGTTCAGGGCCTGATTCATGATATCCCGAGCTGCGCGGAGCTCGTCTCCCGCATCATCCGCGAGGCGGAAGCCATCATCAGGGGTCGCCTCGAAGGCATGATATCGGGAAGAACCAGGCAGGCCGCCGAATAGGCGAGCCCAAAGTCACCACCCAACCAGGAATGAAACGCATGAAGGCCTATGTCTACGGCGCCAATGGCGCTGCAATCGCCGAAGTCGCCAAACCATCGCCGAAGGGCACTCAGGTGCTGGTCCGCGTGCACGCCTGCGGTCTCAACCGCGCCGACCTCGGCATGACCAAGGGACACGTGCATGGCAGTGCCGGCGGTGTCGGCACGGTATTGGGTATGGAATGGGCCGGCGAAATCGCCGAACTTGGCCCCGACGCCAAAGGGGTAAGGGTCGGCGACAAGGTAATGGGTTCGGGCGCCGCGGCGTTTGCCGAATATACACTGGCCGATCACGGTCGAGTTTTCCGCTCGCCCTCGAACATGAACTTCGAGGAAGCCTGCACGCTGCCCATCGCTCTCACGACCATGCACAATGCGGTCGTCACCGTCGGCGGCTTGCAGGCGGGCCAGAAGGCGATGATTCAGGGCGCCAGTTCCGGCGTCGGCCTGATGGCGCTGCAGATCGCGAAACTCAAGGGCGCAAGTCTCGTGATCGGCTCTTCGACCGATCCGATGCGTCGCGGCCGGCTGAAGGAGTTCGGCGCGGACCTTGCGGTTGATTCCAGCGATCCCGGCTGGGTCGAACAGGTGCTGCAGGCGACTTCCGGAGAAGGCGTCGACCTGATCGTCGATCAGATCTCGGGCAAGGTGGCGAGCCAGAATCTGAAGGCGACCAGGATCAAGGGCCGCATCGTCAATGTCGGCCGGCTCGGCGGCACGCACGCCGATTTCAATTTCGACCTGCACGCCGCGCGCCGCATCAACTACATCGGCGTCACCTTCCGCACCCGCACCATCGAGGAGATCCGCGAAATTTTCGATCAGGTGCGAAAGGACATCTGGCCGGCGGTGGAATCCCGCAGACTGCAGCTGCCGATCGACAAGGTGTTCGCCTTCGACGACATCGGCAAGGCGTTCGAGCACATGGAAGCCAACAAGCATCTCGGCAAGATCGTCGTGACATTCCAAGCGGAATAATTGGACGCTCAATCATTCGTGGGCTGGGTTCGGTTCACCTCTCCCGCTTGCGGGGGAGGTCGCCGCACTCGAAGAGTGCGGCAGGTGGGGGCCATGACTTATTGAAAATTCCGGGCATTGCCGCTCCAGAATTGCGCTAACGGACCCCGGGGGGAAGGAACAATGTATTCTCATATCGTCAGTATGGCGTTTGCGGCAGTTATATCGGTTTCGGCTTTCAACGGTGCACAAGCGCAGGAGCCGCGGGAGATATTGGCGCCGAGCGGCAAGCTGCGTGTTGGCGTCTATCTCGGCAGTCCAACTTCGATGGTTCGGGACAGCAAGACCGGCGAGATTCACGGGCTTTCCTTCGAGTTGGGCAAGGAGCTGGCGAGGCGGCTCAACGTCGCCTTCGAGCAGAAGAACTACCAGCGAATTTCCGATGTGCTTGAGGGCATCAAGGCAGGAGACGTCGATTTCACGATCAGCAACTCCACGCCGGCGCGTGCAACCGTGGCGACGTTCAGCCAGACGCTGCTGACGATCGAGCTGGGATACCTCGTGCCGGCCAATTCGAAGGTTGCGACCATTGCCGACGTGCAACGCCCGGGTGTCAAGGTGGGCGTCACGCAAAACAGCACGTCGCAGGGCACGATTCCGAAGATTCTGCCGAACGCGACCATCGTGCCGGCACAGAATTTCAAGACCGCGATCGAAATGTTCGCCCGCGGCGAGATCGACGTTTATGCGACCAACAAGCCGACCCTGTTCGAGATGTCGGACCAGATACCGGGCTCGAAGGTGCTGGACGGTCGATGGGGAGAGGAACACCTCGCGGTCGCGATCCCGAAGGGACACGACGCGGGTATCGACTATATCGGCGGTTTCGTTCAGGACGTGCAGGCCAGCGGTCTCCTGGCTCAGGCCGCCGAACGCGCGGGCTTGCGAGGTGTGTTGAAAGGGCAATAGCCGCGAAACTCTTGCGAGAGGCCCGCGTCTTCGGCACGCCCCGTGGACGATGGTCAGGTCCGGCAGCTCAACAAGGCAAAAATTTGCTCTCGTTATCCTCCCGTCGTGACTGGGAGGGGACAACGGACACCGGGTCCGGATCGCAGGAATAAAAAGAAAGTCTCTCGGGTCTTCTTTGCGAGCGAACTGTCCGCGAAGAAAGGTCGGGAGCCATGGAGATGGAATATTCAGGGGAACTTTCCAGTAGTCTCAAGGACGATTGGAAAACCTTCGACAGCTTGGCGTGGGTGACACTGAATAATGCTTTCGCAGCATTCAGCCACTTTTGGTTCAACCAGTTCCCGGGAGCTTTTCTTGAGCGAGTTCACGTGCAGATAAATTGCCCCATCATTCCAGCATCTTCATGCTCAAGAATGTGACAATGGTACATGAAGGGATGTTCGCGAGTTGCCGGCTTCGTGAAGTTGACCAACAGCTCCGCCTTGTCCTCGACCAGAACGACGTCTTTCCAGCCTGCGAGATGCGCGGGGGGCGGCGCCCCGTCCAGGGACAGGATCCGGAACATGGCGCCGTGCACATGGAAAGGATGCGGCATGCCGACCGACACAACCTCCCAGATCTCGGTCGTTCCAAGTTTCGTCTCGACATCGACCCGTGCCGGATCGTGCGTCCGTCCGTTGATCCCGATGAGTGCGGGCATATCGGATTGACCGGTCATTCGCATGCGTTGTCCACACACACCGTTGTTGAGCACGAACTGTCGCCGGCGCACGGCGTCTTTCGCATCAACCGCCGTCGGATCGACGAGCTGCTTCGGTAGCTTGGTGACCGCGGCAACCATCGACCCTGGTTCGAAACGCATCACGGGAACGTAGTCGCTGGTGCCGGAATCGGAAATTACGCCGAATATTCCCATCGCTCGGTCGGGGCCGGTTTCGAGCACGGCCCCTTTGCCGTCGGAGAAATCGACGAGCACTTCGAAGCGTTCAGCCGGCGAGATGCGCAACCCGGACATTGGCACTGGCCGCTCCAGACAGCCACCGTCGGATGCGATGACGTGGAAGGTGCGTCCGTCCTGGAACCGCAAATCGAAGTTCTGCGCGTTGGCGGCGTTCAAAAGCCGCAGTCTTACCAATCCGGTCGGGACTTTGGCGACGGGCGCTATGACTCCATTGACGATGATGGTATCGCCCCGAACGCCATAGACGACGCCGAGTTCGTCGGTGTCGTAGTCAAGCGATCCATCCAGGCCGAATGCCCGGTCCTGGATGATGACAGGAAAGTCGTCCACGCCGAAATCATGTGGCAGACCCAGATCATTGCCATCATCGACGATGATGAGGCCCGCGAGTCCAAGGTAGATTTGTCTGGCCGTATCGTGGTGGGGATGGGGATGGTACCAAAGGGTCGCGGCGGGTTGATCGATCGTAAGCGTTGGCCGCCAGGTCGATCCGGGCCCGATCTTCTGATGGGGTCCCCCATCCGCATGGCCCGGGACCAACAAGCCGTGCCAATGGACCGTCGTGGGCACGTCCAGTGCGTTCTCCACGATCATGTCCACGCGATCTCCGCGACGAAAGCGAAGAACTGGTCCCAAAATGGGCGCCGAGTAACCGAAGGTCCGTGCCGGCTTCCCTTTGTAGAATTCATGGCGGCCGGGCGCCGCCTTCAGCCTGACGACATTTCCCTGGCGCGCCGCATCGATCAATTGGGGAATCGGCAGACGGCCGCCGCTGCGCGATCTTTCGCCTCTTCCGAACCGAACGTCCAGCATTGCCGCCGACGCGACAATTCCCGCACCCATCGTTAACGCCCGACGCGTAATCATGACTTCCGATGGCCTCCTCACTCTGCATTCCCGCGACGGACGCCCTGGTCCTGAGCAGGATACTCCAGTTCATCGTGGCTTGTCGGCGCTTGCCGGGACGCCGTTGCGCCTTCCGGGAAATTCATCCAGCCAGATCAACGTGATGCTACCAGTCCAGTCCTCCCAGAAAAAATAAATCGCTTCGAGGCAGGGCCAAATCAAATCTAGAACCGCGCATCCCGTCCGATCGAGGGGCGTTTCGCGATCGTCACGAACGTTGGCACGGGATGCGGTGGACGCCATCGCGCCAGGAGACGAGCGGCGCGAAGGCGGACGGTGAAGCCGTGTGGTCCTGACATCCCGACGCTGATGTCAAGTTCTTGGGAAGCCAACGCTTCTCAGGGATGACGGTGACAAAAAAGCCCGGTCACCGGGGAGAGCCCGGAATAGGCCGTTAAAACCATTGCGCAGGGAATGCCGGGTCGTTCCGGTGAACCTGTGGTGACCATACTCGTGTGCTTCTTCATTTCGCACGCGAGGCCGCGGGTGCATCAAGCATCCGGCGTTCCCTGCGCCCTCTCCTTTTGGGCGAATGGCTGAGCACAACTCGGGCGCATCGCGCCGCGGGATGAAAGATCCGTGTCCAGAGGCACCGCCTGGATTACGGTTCGGATCTCCGTCTTGGTACAGGGTGGCGAATGTCAATCCACTCCACCGGGAACAGTGCTTTGATCCTTCACCATCGGCTGCTAAACCGACACCATGGATGCTCACATCCACATGAAAAAAACCCGCGTCGCGGCGATTTCGATCTTCGCCAGCACCGGCATGGCTGCGGCCAAGCTCGTGGTCGGCATCGCCATCGGCAGTCTCGCGCTGATCTCTGAAGCGCTGCATTCATCGGTAGATGTTGCCGCGACCGTCGTCACCTGGATGGTGGTCCGCTTTTCCGACCGTCCAGCGGACGAGGAGCATCATTACGGTCACGGCAAGCTCGAGAGCCTGTCGGCGCTCGGCATCATTGCGCTGCTTTACGTGCTCGCGGGCGGCATCCTCGTCGAATCCTACAGCCGTCTGCGCGAAGGCGCCCCGCCCCCGAAGCTCTCGGCCGTCCCGTTTGTCGTGCTGCTGGTCGATATCGTCGTTAATTTCTGGCGCGCCCGCGCGCTGCACCGCGTTGCGCACGACACCAGGAGCCAGGCGCTCGCGGCCGATGCGCTGCATTTCGCATCCGACGTGCTCGGATCGGTCGCCGTCATCATCGGGCTTGCGCTTTCCGGCCTTGGTTTTGAGTGGGGCGACGCGGCGGCCGCCATCGGCGTGGCGATCATGATTGCGATTCTTGGCCTGCGGCTGGCTCGCTCCACCGCCGAAACCCTGATTGACCGCGCTCCCGAAGGCGTGGCCGAGCAGGCGGCCGCCGCGATCAGGGCTGTTCCGGGCGTGGTCGATGTCGAACGGCTGCGGGCGCGCATGGTGGGATCGACCACCTTCATCGACGCCATCGTGCAGGTGCCGCGCACCTACCCCATCGACCGCGTCGAGGAGATCAAGCGCAAGGCGCAGGACGCGGTGTCAGGGACGCTGGAGGACGCCGATCTGACCTTTACCGCCGTCCCCGTCGCACGCAGCAACGAGAGCGTTCGCGAACGCATCATGGTCATTGCGCGCAATTCCGGCCTCGCGGTTCACCACGTCACCGTTCACGATCTCGGCGACAAGCTCACCGTCAGCATCGACCTCGAAGTCGACGGTGACATGGCGCTGACCGCAGCCCATGACATCGCACAGGGGCTGGAGCGGAACATTCGCGAGGAATTCGGCGAAGATGTCGAGGTCGACACCCATATCGAGCCGCTGGAACCGGAACTGCCTCACGGCACCGATGCCGCGCCCGATCGGGTCGAGGCGATCAAGGCTGCGCTTTCGGGCTTTGCAGACGGGGGCGCGATCCATGACATCCACAATGTGCGGGTGCGCAATACCGACGCCGGCGAAATCGTGAACTTTCATTGCCGCGCCGCACCGTCGATGAGCGTGATCAAGGTTCACGAGAGCGTCGATGAAATCGAGCGCGCATTGCGCCGCGCATTCCCGAGCGTGAAGCGCGTCATCAGCCATGCCGAGCCACCGGACGGCTAGCATGGTCATCAAAAGCGGAACCGGTTTTTGCGCGACAAGCGCCACCGCGTTTTGCGCGGAGATCATGCCCACGGACTCCACCCCGAAACAGAACTGTCGCACGTTCCCTTTTCGGACTCGTTTTGCAGGACGTTTTGCGGAGTTTCGAGCAGCCTGATTCTGCGTGGACAAGAATTATTTGCTTTAACGAATTGTTGACTCTCGACAGTGCGGAAAAACTGGATTCAAATGAACCCTGATTCGGAAGCTTGGGGCTGGGGTTCTTCCGAGTGGGTAGAACAAGTCTTCCAAGGGGGCCAACGGCATGGCGCGTGCACACGCGGCGAACGCGTGCGCCCAATCCGACTCGATCAAGGGATTGGCGCAATCGATCGCGAAACCGGCCTATCACAGGCTGTTGTTGGCGGAGCCTGCACTGCGCCGTGCCGTTCCCACCCTCATCATCGCGTTCCTGATCACCATTTGCCTCGGCGCTTTCGTGCAAGTGATCGACCAGAACCGCCAGAAGCGTGCATCGGTCAAGCGCGACCTCGCCGCCGTCGCCGAACTGCTCGCCGAACGCATCGACCGTATCGCCTCGGTGAGACAGGATCGCGCGGAGTTGTTCGAGCGTCTCCAGCTGCTGCTACCGGGCCTCATCCCCTCCTGGGCGATCGCGGCCGGCCGGCACGTCATCGTCACCGGCATCGATCAGCGCATTCTCGCCCGTATTCCGATCGAAGCGACCATCGGCGATCCCAATCGCATCATCGAAGTCATCAGCGCGACGCTGCCGCTGGGCGCGCCGGGAAAGCCGGCCGGCGTAAACGAGATCACGCTGCCGAGCGGCGACGAAGTGCTGGCGGTTCGTCACGTCATCAAGGCGCTGCCGGGCCAGGTGACCGTCATTCAGGAAAAGACGGATTCGATCTGGCGCTCGGATGCCGCCCTGTCGGTGACGCTTTCGGCCACCACCGGGTTTGTCGTGCTGATCCTGGGTTTCGCGTTTCACTGGCAGTCGACCCGCGCCCGCGAAGGCGACCTGATCAACGATGCCGTGCGCGGGCGCATCGATACCGCGCTCAATCGCGGACGCTGCGGGTTGTGGGACTGGGATCTCTCGCGCGGCCGGATCTTCTGGTCGCAGTCGATGTTCACGATGCTGGGCCTTCAGACCCGCAGCGATCTTTTGACCTTCGGCGAGGTCAACGCACTGGTGAAATCGGACGATATAAACCTGCTCGAGATCGCCGATCAGCTCATCGCGGGGAAGATCAACCATATCGACCAGACCTTCCGCATGCAGCATACGGAGGGCCACTGGATCTGGTTGCGGGTACGTTGCGAACTCAGTCAGAGCGCGGCCGATGCCGGCATGCACCTGATCGGAATTGCCGTCGATATCACCGAGCAAAAAAGCCTCGCCGAGAAGACGATCGAGGCTGACTTGCGGCTGCGCGATGCGATCGAAACCATCCCGGAAGCCTTCGTCCTGTGGGACGCCGCCGACCGGCTCGTGCTCTGCAATTCGCACTTCCAGCGGCTGCACAAGCTGCCGGACTCGGCCGTGACGCCGGGCACCTCCTATGAAACCGTGATCGAGGTCGGCAGAATGCCGGAGGTGCGCACCCGGGTGCACGAGAACCAGGCCCCTGGCGCCAGAACCTTCGAGGCACAGCTTGACGACGGAAAGTGGCTGCATATCAGCGAGCGTCGGACCAAGGACGGAGGCTTCGTTTCGGTCGGCACCGACATCACCCGCATCAAGGAGCACGAACAGAAACTGGTCGAGAACGATCTACGCCTGCGCGCCACGGTGACCGATCTGAAACGTTCGCAAACCGCGCTCGAACGGCAGGCGATCGAGCTCGCCGATCTTGCCGAGAAATACTCCCGGGAAAAGACCCGCGCCGAGGAAGCCAATCAGACCAAATCCAAATTCCTCGCCAACATAAGTCATGAGCTGCGCACGCCGCTCAATGCCATCATCGGGTTTTCCGAAATCATGGAAAGCGGCATGTTCGGATCGCTGGGTTCGGAAAAATACAGGGAATATTGCCACGACATTCTCACCAGCGGGCACTACCTGCTCGAAGTGATCAACGACATTCTCGACATGTCCAAGATCGAGGCCGGCCGGATGAAGCTCGACATGGAGCCGCTCGATTTGTCGAAAACGCTGATGGAATCCTTGCGCGTGGTATCGGGGCGCGCGGACGACAAGAACCTTCAGCTCGATGCCGACATCGACGGCCCGATCTCGATCGTGGCGGATCGCCGGGCCACCAAGCAGATCGTCGTCAACCTTCTGTCCAACGCGGTGAAATTCACGCCCGACGGCGGCAAGGTGGTCGTGCGCAGCCGGCTCGTCCACGATTCAATCGTGCTGCTGATTGCCGATACCGGCATCGGTATCGCCCCGCAATCACTGCAGCGGCTCGGCCGCCCGTTCGAGCAGGTCGAAAGCCAATTGACCAAATCCTATCACGGCTCGGGGCTCGGCCTGGCGATCGCGCGATCGCTGACCAATCTGCACGGCGGGTCGATGCGGCTGCGTTCCAAGCTTGGTGCCGGCACCGTGGTTCGCGTTTCGCTGCCGCGCGATGCGGTCAAGACCAGGGCGAAGATGTCCGCCGCCGCATGAACGGGTGCGAATTGTCCTCTGCGAGACGAGCTTCACTCCAGCGTCGGGGCTACCTCGCGCGCGATCTGAACCAGCGCGGCAATCAGCGGCGTCATCGGATCGCGCTGCGGAATCACCATCCCGATACTGTACGTCACCTCGGGATCGACGATCGGGATGCTGCGAACGGTGTCGGCAAGTCCCAGGGTTTCGGCGAGCTTGGCAGGCATCACGCTCGCCCACCGGCCGGTCTTGACGTGAGTGTAGAGAACCAGAAGCGAGTTCGACGTCAGGGATGGCGTCGCCTCCGCGCCGACGGAACGCAGCGCGCGATCGATAATGCGCCGGTTCTGCATGTCCGGCGTGAGCAGGCACAAGGGAACCTGCCCGACCTCCGTCCAGCTGACTTGTTTGCGATCGCCGAACATGCCGTCCGGCGAGGTCAGCAGGCGATAGCTCTCCTTGTAGAGCGGAATCGTGCGAACCTTTCCGATCGGTTCGTTCTCGATATAGGTCAGGCCGGCGTCGACCTCGAGATTTTCCAGGAGGCCCAGAACCTCGGCCGAGGTGCAGGACACGACGCGGAAGCGCACGTCCGGATGGCGCGCGCGAAACGGCGTCGTCAGCGAAGCGACCATGCCGAGCACCGTCGGGATTGCCGCGAGCCGGATCTCGCCGGAAAGCTTGTACTTCAGCGAGTTGATTTCCTGACGCATGGCGCGGGCGTCGCCGACAATCCGCCGCGCCCAGTCGAGCGTGCGCTCGCCCTCCGGCGTAAAGCCCTGGAAGCGGGAACCGCGCTGCACCAGCATGACGCCGAGGATTTCCTCGAGCTGCTTGAGACTTGTCGACATGGTCGGCTGCGTGACGCCGCAGGCCTCGGCAGCGCGGCCGAAGTGGCGTTCCTTGGCCAGCGCGAGCAGAAGTTCCAGCTTGTCGATCAAGAAAAGCTCCCAGCCACATTCGGACAAAACAACAATACGGGCCTGCGAGCGAGTCCCCGCGGACAATATTTGCAGTTCTTCATTTTATCATTTCACCTTCATATTGGTCGATAACATATTCTTATTGATTACCTTTCCCTATCGCCGCATGAGACGGCTTTATTGAATTTTCGACCTTGGCTCCAGTATCTTATCAGAAAGCTAGCGGGCCTCTCTTAAGGAAGGCGGATCATGACCGTTTACGAGCCTTGGAGCGCCGAGCGCGGCGCCGAAATCATCGCCGAAAATATACATCTGGAGGGTGCGACTCTGGTAATCCTGCACGCGCTGCAGGAGGCGTTCGGATATGTGCCGGAGCCGGCAATACCAATGGTCGCCTCGGCGTTGAACCTTTCCCGCGCGGAGGTCCATGGCGTATTTACGTTTTACCACGATTTTCGCCACCAGCCCCCCGGCCGTCATGTCCTGAAACTGTGCCGCGCCGAAGCCTGCCAGGCAGCTGGTGGCGACGCGATTGCCGCGCGTGCCGAAGCCACGCTCGGCGTGACGCTCGGTAACACGACCGCCGATGAGCGCGTGACACTTGAGCCGATCTATTGCCTCGGGCTTTGCGCGACGGCGCCCTCGGCCATGCTCGATGGGCGCGTGGTCGGAAGGCTCGATGAGGCGCGCATCGACGCGCTGGTCGCGGAGGCTCAACGATGAGCCTGCGCATTTTTGTTTCCCGAGATGCAGGGGCGATCGCCGTCGGCGCCGACGAGGTTGCGTCGAAGCTGGAGCAGGCGGCGGCGAAGCTCGGCGTGGCCATCGAGCTCGTCAGAACTGGTTCGCGCGGTCTTTACTGGCTGGAGCCAATGGTCGAGGTCGCAACCCCCAAGGGCCGCGTTGCATTCGGCCCCGTGAATGCGACGGATGTTGACCCCATACTCAAGGCGCTGCTCGCCGATGGCCCGCACGCCCTTCGGCTCGGCCTCACCGAGGAGATTCCCTGGCTTAAACGCCGAAACTCGCCTGACCTTTGCGCGGTGCGGCGTCATCGATCCTCGATCGCTCGCAGATTACCGCGCCCATGACGGTTACAAGGGGATAGAGCGCGCGCTCACGCTGACGGCGGAAGCCATTGTTGCCGATGTCACGGCTTCCGGTCTGCGCGGCCGCGGCGGTGCGGGTTTTCCGACCGGGATAAAATGGAAAACTGTGGCGCAGACCGGCGCCGACCAAAAATACGTCGTCTGCAACGCCGACGAGGGCGACAGCGGAACTTTCGCAGACCGCATGATCATGGAAGGCGACCCCTTCGTGTTGATCGAAGGCATGACCATTGCGGGCATCGCCGTCGGCGCCACCAAAGGCTACATCTACGTCCGCTCCGAATACCCACATGCGGTCGAAGCCATGAACGCGGCGATCGCGGCCGCCAGGCGCGACGGCTATCTCGGTTCGCGAATCTGCGGCAGCAAACACAGCTTCGATCTCGAAGTCCGCGTTGGCGCCGGTGCCTATGTGTGCGGTGAAGAGACTTCGCTGCTTGAAAGTCTCGAGGGCCGTCGCGGCATCGTCCGGGCCAAGCCGCCCTTGCCGGCCCACAAGGGTCTGTTCGGCAGGCCCACCGTGATCAACAACGTGCTGTCGTTCGCGGCTATCCCCTTCATTCTCGCTGGCGGGGCCAAGGCCTATGCCGATTTCGGGATGGGACGCTCCCGCGGCACGATGCCGATCCAGCTCGCCGGCAATGTGAAGTATGGCGGTCTCTTCGAGACCGCCTTCGGCATTACGCTGGGCGAACTGGTCGATGATATCGGCGGCGGCACTTTCACGGGCCGCCCTGTTCGCGCCGTGCAGGTCGGCGGACCGCTCGGAGCCTATTTTCCCCGCGCGCTGTTCGACACGCCGTTCGATTACGAGGCCTTCGCGGCACGTGACGGACTTATCGGCCATGGCGGCATCGTCGTATTCGACGACACCGTCAACATGGCAAAACAGGCGCGCTTTGCCATGGAGTTTTGCGCGATCGAATCCTGCGGCAAGTGCACGCCGTGCCGGATTGGCTCGACCCGAGGCGCAGAGACCATCGACAAGATTCGCGCGGGCGAACGCGTGGCGGAAAATATCGCCCTCGTCGAAGACCTCTGCAACACCATGAAATTCGGCTCGCTCTGCGCGCTGGGCGGTTTCACGCCCTACCCTGTCATGAGCGCCCTGACGCACTTCCGGGAAGATTTCGGCCCGGCCCCCACTCGCCTGCAAGCTGCAGAATAAATAAAGGAGGATCGCCATGTCGCTGATCCAGGAAATCGATTTCGGAACGCCCCGCTCCAAGTCCGAGGCCATGGTCACGCTTACCATCGACGGCCAGAGCGTAACGGTGCTGGAAGGCACCTCGATCATGCGCGCGGCGATGGAGGCCGGTACGCAAATTCCAAAACTCTGCGCCACCGACATGGTGGACGCGTTCGGCTCCTGCCGGATGTGCCTTGTCGAGATCGAAGGACGCGCCGGAACACCTGCTTCGTGCACGACCCCCGTGATGTCGGGCCTCGTGGTGCACACCCAGACCGAGCGGCTGAAGAAGCTGCGCAAGGGCGTGATGGAGCTCTATATCTCCGACCACCCGCTTGATTGCCTGACCTGCGCCGCCAATGGCGACTGCGAATTGCAGGACATGGCGGGTGCGGTTGGCTTGCGCGATGTGCGATACGGTTACGAGGGCGGGAACCATGTCTTCGCCAAGGCCAACGGAACGAACAATCCGGCATGGATGCCGAAGGACGAGTCCAATCCATATTTCACCTACGATCCGTCAAAATGCATCGTCTGCTCCCGCTGCGTGCGCGCCTGCGAGGAAGTCCAGGGCACGTTTGCATTGACCATCTCCGGGCGCGGCTTCGACAGCCGGGTCTCGCCTGGAATGAGCGAGAGCTTTCTCGGTTCAGAATGCGTGTCCTGCGGCGCCTGCGTTCAGGCCTGCCCGACCGCCACGCTGACGGAAAAATCCGTGATCGAAATCGGCCAGCCCGAACATTCGGTGGTGACGACCTGCGCCTATTGCGGCGTCGGTTGCACTTTCAAGGCCGAAATGCGTGGCGAGGAAGTCGTCCGCATGGTGCCCTACAAGGACGGCAAGGCCAATCGTGGTCATTCCTGCGTCAAGGGCCGCTTCGCCTGGGGGTACGCCACCCACAAGGAGCGGATCCTCCGCCCGATGATCCGGGAAAAGATCACCGACCCATGGCGCGAAGTGTCGTGGGAAGAGGCGTTCAGCCGTGCGGCCTCCGAGTTCGCGCGCATACAGGCTAAATACGGCCGCGACTCCATCGGCGGTATCACCTCTTCACGTTGCACCAACGAGGAAACCTATCTGGTGCAGAAGCTCGTCCGCGCCGGTTTCGGCAACAACAATGTCGATACCTGCGCCCGCGTCTGCCATTCGCCGACCGGATATGGCCTTGCCACGACCTTCGGCACCTCCGCCGGCACTCAGGACTTCGACTCGGTCGAGCAGACCGACGTGGTCATGATCATCGGCGCCAACCCGACCGACGCTCACCCGGTGTTCGCCTCGCGGATGAAGAAGCGGCTGCGCGCCGGCGCAAAGCTGATCGTCGTCGACCCGCGGCGTATCGATTTGGTTCGTTCGACCCACGTCGAGGCGCAACATCATCTGCCACTGCTCCCTGGCACCAATGTCGCCGTGCTGACCGCGATGGCGCATGTGATCGTCACTGAAGGGCTCGTCAACGAAGCCTTCGTGCGTGAACGCTGCGACTGGGACGAGTTCCAGGATTGGGCGCACTTCGTCGCGCTGCCATCCAACAGTCCCGAGGCCACGGCGATCGCAACGGGCCTCGATCGAAGGAAGTTCGTGCGGCCGCCCGCCTCTATGCTACCGGCGGCAATGCGGCGATCTATTACGGCTCTCCTCGGCGTCACCGAGCACAGCCAGGGCTCGACCACGGTAATCGCGATCGCCAACCTCCCGCCATCGGCGACCGGCAATATCGGCCGGGCAGGCGTCGGCGTGAACCCGCTGCGCGGCCAGAACAATGTTCAGGGTTCCTGCGACATGGGCTCTTCTCCCCCACGAGCTGCCGGGCTATCGGCACATCTCCGGCGACGCCGTGCGCGAGTCCTTCGAATTGATGTGGCACGTGAAGCTCAACAAGGAACCGGGTTTGCGGATTCCCAACATGTTCGATGCCGCGATCGAGGGCAGTTTCATGGGGCTCTACGTGCAGGGTGAGGACATTCTGCAATCCGATCCGAACACCAAGCACGTGGCCGCCGCGCTCTCAGCCATGGAAGCGTCATCGTCCACGACCTCTTCCTCAACGAGACCGCGAACTACGCCCACATCTTCCTGCCCGGCTCGACCTTCCTTGAAAAGGACGGAACATTCACCAATGCCGAGCGTCGTATCCAGCGCGTCCGAAAGGTCATGACGCCGCGCAACGGATTGGCCGATTGGGAGGTGACCATCCGCCTCGCCAAGGCCATGGGCTTCGAGATGAGCTATTCCCATCCCTCCGAGATCATGGACGAGATCGCGGCGCTGACCCCGACGTTCAGCGGCGTTTCCTTCGCAAAGCTCGATGAACTCGCTCGCGCAATGGCCCTGCAACGAGAAGGCGCCCGAGGGGACACCGGTTATGCACATCGACTGGCTTCGTTCGCGGCAAGGGCAAGTTCGTCGTCACCGAATATGTCCCAACCGACGAGCGTACCGGTCCGCGCTATCCTTTGCTGCTGGACCACCGGCCGCATCCTGAGCCAGTACAATGTCGGGCGCAAACGCGGCGAACCGACAACATCATCTGGCACGAGGAAGACAGGCTCGAACTTCACCCCCACGACGCCGAACAGCGCGGGGTCCCGCGACGGCGATTGGGTGAGACTTGCGAGCCGCGCCGGCGAAACGACCTTGCGCGCGCTGATCACCGAGCGCGTCGCGCCGGGCGTGGTCTACACGACGTTCCATCATCCGGACACGCAGGCCAACGTCATCACGACGGAGATACTCCGACTGGGCAACGAATTGCCCGGAATACAAGGTCACGGCGGTGCAGGTATCGCCCTCCAACCGGCCTTCGGAATGGCAAAAGGCCTATGAGGAGCAGGCCCGTCAATCTCGCCGGATCGCACCGCTGGTGGAAGCTGCGGAGTAGCCGCATGCACGATCCGGTGCGCGTGGTCGATCGCAAGGTCTGGCGCGACGGACGCCTGAGCGAGGGCCCGCGCGCCAATTCCCGAAGAAACGGCGATCGCGCTGACCTATAACGGCGGGACCTATGCGGTAATGATGGCCACGCCGCGATCTTGCTGATTTCGCGGTCGGGTTCAGCCTGAGCGAAGGAATAGTGCAGTCGCCTTCCGAGATCAGCTCGCTCGAGGTCATCGATCTGGGCGATGGCATCGAACTGCGGATGTGGCTGGCGCAGGTCAATGCCGACCGGCTCGGTGAACGACGGCGTCATATCGCTGGTCCTACCGGTTGCGGGCTCTGCGGGATCGATTTCGTTGCCGAGGCGCTGCGAGCGGCAGCTATCGTCGCGCCGGGCCCAAGCTTCTCGCCGCGGGAGATCTTGGCGGCGATCCAGAGCATGCCGCCATTGCAATCCATCAATATCGAAACCCGCGCCGTTCATGCCGCAGCCTTCTTCGTGCCGGGGCACGGAATTGTCGCGCTTCGCGAGGACGTTGGCCGCCACAACGCGCTGGACAAGCTGGCCGGAGCACTGGCGCAGGCCGGGATCGCGGCGAGCGACGGCATGGTGCTGCTGACCAGCCGGGTCTCCGTCGAAATGGTACAGAAGGCTGCGGCAATGGGCGCACCTGTCATCGTTGCGGTTTCCGCGCCCACCGCGCTGGCAGTTCGAATGGCGGATGCGGCCGGCATCACGCTTGCGGCGATCGCCCGCAGCGATGGATTCGAGATTTACCGATGAAGGCCGCATCGCGCCGGCAAGTATCGCGCAAGGAACCGCTCATGTCGCATGACGACCGGCTGATCTACATGGCCAACCAAATCGGCAAGTTTTTCGATATTCAGGGCCACGACAAGGCGGTTCCGGGGATTGCCGAACACATCCGGAAATTCTGGGATCCGCGGATGCGCGCCGCGATCTTTGCCCATCTCGATGCCGGAGGCAAAGGACTTGATCCGGAAAACGCGCGACGAGCATTGTCCTCGTCGAACAGGCCGCGAGCGTCCTCGAACAGCAGATCTGCTGCTTGTCCACGAACTCAGCGATCCTCGATCAATGCGCGAAACACCCGCCGCACCTCGATCTGGATCTCCTTGATCCGCGCTTCAAGCGAGGAAAAATCCGGCGCATCGCCGGCGCGCGCCATGATCGCGCCGGAGATCCTCCCCGGCCGTCTCCGGATTGAAGGTTCATCTAACGCAGAGCCGCAGGATTTGCGTCAGATCATGATAGAGCCGCGCCGCCGCCCGCAGGACCGCCGCCGACGACGCCGCCAGCACCCCGAGTCGCGCGGCATTGTCGAGCACGTGCAAGCGTGGAGACGTCGAGGATGTCGGGCTTTTCGGCGGCATGAACCAGTTGCAGATACTGCGCGATGAAATCGATATCGACGATGCCGCCGGCGGCATATTTCAAATCCCAGATCTCGTGCTCCCCCTTTTCCTGGGCGATGGCCCGGCGCATATCCTCACATCGGCAGCCACAGCCGCCTCGGCCCGCGGCCGCGTCAGCACCTGACGAATGGTCGCTTCGATATGGCTGCGAAATTCCGGTCTTGCCGAAATCACCCGGGCGCGGGTCAGCGCCATGTGCTCCCAGGTCCAGGCTTCCCGCTCCTGGTACTCGGCGAAGGAATTCACATGCGACGCCACCGGACCGGCCCTGCCCGACGGGCGCAGCCGCATATCGACCTCGTAGAGCACGCCGTAATTCGTCCTGGTCGTGAAGGCACTGATCAGCCGCTGCGTGAAGCGGGCAAAATACTGTGCCCCGTGCAGCGACTTCACCCCATCGGAATTGGGGATGATCGGGATCAAATTCGTAGAGCAGGATCAGATCCAGATCGACGAAGCGGTCATCTCGCGGCGACCCAGCCGGCCCATGGCCAGGATCGCAGTCTCCTGATCCTTGATCCGGCCATACTGGGTCGCAAACTGCTCGCTCACCAGACCGTGCACGGTATGAACGATACCCTCGGCGACATCGGCGAACGCGACGCTGGCCTGTTGCGCGCAGACCGTGCCCGACAGAATGCGCGTTCCGATCAAAAACAGGCTTTCCCGGCCGAACAATCTCAGGCGGTCCAGGAACTCCTCGTAGGAACCGGCGTCTTCCAATGTCGCGGCCAGCCGCGCTGACAATTCGCGCCGGTCCGGCATCGCGCCGAAAAAGCGAGGATCAACGAGCCGTCGATGATCTGCGGCTGCCGCGCCAGCATGTCGCCCAGCCGCGGCGCGGCCCCCAATAAAAGCGCAACCAGCGCCACGAAGTCGCGATTTTCCTGGCCTCGAGCAGGGCAAACAACCTTCCGCCACGTTGCAGCGCCTGCAGAAGCGGTCGAACACGACCACGGAGTTGTCGGGATCCTCGGCGCTGGCCAGCCCCGCAATCAGCGCTGGGAGAAATTCCATGAATGCGTTGCGGGTCGATGCAACCCTGAAGACGCGATACTCGCCACCAAGCCATTGTCGTGCGATGTCAGCGACCATCGCGGGCTTCTTGAAGCCGAGCGAAACCAGATGCTCGAGGACGCGAGGATCGTCCGGCCCTGCTCGTATAATCGACGTCCGGCAGTTTTGCGGTACCCGCCGGATCGCCTTCGAACAGCTTGGCGTAATGTGCCTGCACCACATCGAGATGGCCGAGCAGATCGGCCGCGAATGCGGCCCGGCTTTCATAACCGAAAAACCGCGCGAAGCGATCAACGGCCTCGCTGTCGTCGGGCAAGGTGTGGGTCTGCTCGTCAGCCATCATCTGCAGCCGGTGTTCAACCCGCCGAAGAAACTGGTATGCCCCGGTCAACTGATCGCGCGCCTCGAAAGTAATCCAGTTGCTCGCAGCGAGTACATCCAGCGCCTCGAGCGTGGGCCGCAACTTCAGTTCGGGATGCCGGCCGGCCTGGATCAGTTGCTGGGTCTGCGCGAAGAATTCGATTTCACGGATGCCACCGCGGCCGATCTTGACGTTGTGCCCCTCGACGGCGATGTCGCTTTGCCCGCGATAAGTCTGCATCTGCCGCTTCATGTCGTGCACATCTGTCAGCGCAGCAAAATCCAGATGCTTGCGCCAGACAAAGGGCGAAAGCTCCGCGATGAGGGCTTCGCCGGCCCTGAGGTCTCCGGCGCAAGGCCGCGCCTTGATCATGGCGGCACGCTCCCAGGTCCGCCCTTCCCGCTCGTAATAGTCCAAGGCTGAAACGGTGGAGATCGCGACTGGCGTTGAGGCGGATTCGGACGCAGGCGCAAATCGACGCGGAATACGTATCCCTCGCCGCTGCGCTGCTGCAAAATTCGCGACAACCCCTGCGTCACACGCACGAAGAAGGGCTGCGGTTCGATATCGGGCGCCAGCGAAGAGACGCTCGCGTCGTAAAACACGATCAGATCGATGTCGCTGGAAAAATTCAGTTCGCCCGCACCCATCTTGCCCATCGCGAGCACGATCAGACCACTGCCCTCCTCGGGACGATCCCGGGTTCGGCGGCGACATTTTCCCGCGGCTGGCTTCCTGCTGCAGCAGAAGCAACGGCCGATTGCACGGAAGCGACCGCCAGGTCCGTCAACGCCGCAGTCACCTGCATCACCGGCCATACAGCGCCAATGTCGCACAACGCTATCAGCAAGGCTGCTTCCGACTTCGTGCGCCGGAGCAATTGCATCGCCTCGGCTTCGGTCTGGACGGACCCGATATCGCGACCGGCCTTTTCGATCAGTTGCGCCAGATGCCGCTCCGGTTCGCACAGCAACACCCTGACCGCTCGCGCAGCATCGGAGCGAACAAGATCGAAAAGGAAGGGCGAGGCCGCTGCCAAGCCCAGAAAAATCGC
>CAWFZL010000050.1:0-85841 GCA_963820275.1 uncultured Alphaproteobacteria bacterium | reverse complement strand
CGGTCTACCCCGATCAACGGACATCTACAGAGCCGGACGGCACTTCAGTTTTGTGCCGGAAGCGGTCATTGCTCAGGCGGCCGCAACCCGTCAAATCGGCGCAATCTTCTCAGCCAACCCCAAACCAGATCAGCAAGAAGGAAATCGTAACCACCGACATGCCGGTCGAAACTACGACAGCCGGCGACACGGTCTTGGAGTACACATTGTATTGCTGAGCGATGATATAGGTGTTCGTAGCCGCAGGCATCGCGGAAAGAATGACTGCTGCCTGTGACCACAACGGCTCCATAAGGAATATCTCGGCGACGAGTGCGAACGTCAGAATAGGACTGATGACGGTTTTCAACGCAGCGAGCCAAATGACTTCACCGACTTTGCCGACTAGTTCATGACCGACGAGAGAAAGGCCCATGGCAAATAAGGCCGCCGGGGCTACAGCGGCAGCCATCAGATCGAGGTAATTGCTGACCGCCTTGGGAAGCGGCAACGAAGTCATCGAAAATGCGATGCCGAGCAATGGAGCAAGCAGCAGCGGATTTCGTGAAAGCAACCCCGCCAGGTGTAAAGCCACACGAAGTGGCGATGCTCCAGAAGCGCGCGTTCCCTCCAGAACGGCGACAGCACTTCCCACAAACAGCAGGATAGAGCTAACGATGGAAACAATCGTCGGCAGTGCACCAGCCGGCCCATAGGCCGTAACCAGCAGTGGCAAACCCATGTATCCAACATTTCCCCATCCAGCCGTCAGTCCAACGATGCTGAGCGTTGCTGCGTCACGGTGATGGAACCAAAATCGTCCAGCGGTTACTGAAATGAGAACTGTCAGCAATACGCCGCTGACGTAAGCCCCGATAAAAGGCCAGTTGAAAATCCTGTCGATAGGTGCGCGGGCGGTGATCGAAAAAAGAGCGGCGGGCAACGCGAAGTAGAACACGAACCGGTTGATGGCAGATGCCGAGTCCGAGCCCAATGCCTTGAAGCGCCCGGCGAGGTAACCGGTCAATATGATGCCGAAAACGGGAAGAACGACATTGATGAGCGCGCCCATTGAACGAACTCCCCCGAAGACGCACACACCGTACATTGCTGAGCGGGGAAACGCGATCTAGTTATCGGCGGACGCAGCCCCCCATGTCGCCTTCGGGTCAAACGCTACCGCATCGGCCCGTTCGGCCCATGTCCGTTTTGTCCCCGTTAGCGACCGGATTCCGAACATCCCGCGTTGGTAGCTTTGTGCCAATGGGCGACCTCGCTAGCTTCACTTCATTAGCGGGCCGCTGAAGTGGTCTAGAACATATAATTGAACCGAACCAAGGCTTGCTGACGTTCGAAGTGAGTGAGATCGAGCCACCCGACTAGAGCGGTTTGCCCGGAAACTACGGTCTCGGCATTGCCGGTTTGCCAGCGCTGATCTTGCCTGACACGGGCGATAGCCGTTGTCGGGTGAGGTATTCAAGAGCGTCGGTCTCGATAAAACCTCAAGGGTACGACAAAGATAAGAGAAGGCGATCTCAAAGCTTTTTTGGCAGGAGCGCGCTTTAATAGCATGACACGTCGCGCTCCTTAGTCCGCCAACGCCATCGATCGGTTTTGGCGACTTAATTGTCCTGCAAGCTTTACCGGATCGGCCGCATGTCTTCCTCTTGTGATCGCGAACACTCCTCTCACCTCGGCACCCCACTTCTCCTTTTGCACATTAGTGGCAAATCGCGTCATCACATCTCTCCTGTACCAGAGGAACGAAAAGGATTTTGGGAATGGATCCTGATGGCTCTCCGGGACTCACGATCTAGAGAAGCCAAAAGGTTTATTCGCAGCAATCAACATCTCCTCAGCTCGTTCGCAGATGTCGCTGCAACCGGAGCCGGAGTTTCAGAACCGAGCTCTCACGGAGGTAACGAACATTGGTCTCCAAAATTCTGATAGCGACAATAGTCGTCCTCTTCATTATAGCTCACGGCATTGCCTTGCATGAAATGCATGCGACGGGTCCGATCGATACCGGACACCCTGGAACCTCCCTGATAAACCGGGACTAAACTGCGTTTTGTACAAGTACAAACTCGGACGATAACAGCCAACATTTCACAAGACGGGAGATCCAATTATCATGATGGCACACAAGGGCAAATGTTTCTGCGGAGCCGTGGAAATTGAGGTTCAAGACATTCCCGAAGGAATGGGCTATTGCCATTGCGCCTCCTGCCGATCTTGCACTGCATCCCCGGTCAATGCCTTTACACTCTGAAAACCGCAGAACGTGAAAGTCACAAAGGGCGCGGAGTATCTCGGTCGCTTCAAAAAGACCGAGACCAGTGATCGTCAGTTCTGCAAGATGTGCGGGGGGCATTTGATGACCGACAATCCACCGCTCGGCCTTGTCGACGTGTTTGCGGCGACCATACCCATCCTTAAATTCAGCCCAGGCGTCCACGTCAACTATGCGGAAACCGTGTTGCCGATGAAGGACGGGCTACCCAAACTGAAGGATTTCCCCGTCGAGCTCGGCGGATCGGGAGCGAGCGTTCCTGAGTAGCGAACCGCCTCGGATCGCAATTACCTCTATTCGGATCTCGTCCCGCTCCGGCCGCTCAAAGGATGAGACCGATGCCGGACAAAATGAGCAACGCGTTGACGACGAGATCGAACTGCCGGTCCGAGAGCCGCTTGAAGATGCGCAATCCAAACCACGCGCCGAGCAATGCAGCTGGAACGAACGCGAGCGCCTTCCAATCCAGTTGCTGCGTCGAGGATGACGGCCGCATCAGGTGGATGACGATCAGTGTCACCGGTTGCATGCTGAGGATGAACGGCTGATACACGCCGCGCTGACGCGCTTTGTCCCATCCCTTCAGGCCGCACCAGATCGTGACGAACGCGCCGGGAAAACCCGCCAGGCCGCCGGTAATGCCGCCGAGAAATCCCGCGCAGACGTCCGACATTGGTCCCGTCCGGAGCGAGCGAATAGGCCAACGCAACAGCAGATAACCGCCATAGACAATCAGCATGGTTCCGATGACGTTCCGATAGGTCGCGGTCGGAAGATGCAGTAGTAGATAAACGCCGACGGGCACGCCTGGAACGCCGCCGATCAGGAAGACGCGCAAACTGCGCCAGTCGATTGCACGCCAAAGCGCGGCAACGCTGAGCAACTGGATTGCGATGCTGCAAACGATCATCACATCAACCGCGTAGACGGGACTGTCCATGAGGTGGAACAACAAGGCGCCGCATATCGCTGAGAACGCAAATCCGGCGATGCTGGAAACTGTGGAAGCCGCGAAAACAGCGATCAATCCGTACGCGATGCCCTGGATGCCCTGCGTCGACAGCACCGCGCCTTCCACGGTCAGGAGCCCGAGGCCAAGGGCCCCGACGATAATCATTCTAAGTGGACCCGGATCAGCGGCATGGCCGAGCGGTAATTTGCCGCTTTCAATGAGCTGTCTAGTCATTTCGCGCGCCCCCGCGGTGGAGATACCCGGAGCAGGACCGAAAGGCTTTGCCTCCAGCCGTATTTTGGTCCTAGAAGAGCTTGATTTTTGATCGAGAAGGCGGTTGCCGGAGGATCGCGTGAAATTTTTGTTTGCCGATCATACACTTGATACCGACCGGCGTGAGTTGTGCTGCTCCGGCGCGCCGGTGCCCGTCGAACCGCAAGTATTCGATCTACTCACCTATCTCGTGCAAAACCGTGAGCGCGTGGTCAGCAAGGACGATCTCTTCGCCTCGGTCTGGCGCGGCCGGATCGTGTCGGATTCGAACTCTTGCGAGTCGCATCTCGGCTGCCCGCAGGGCGGTCGGCGACAGCGGCGAAGAGCAAAAGCTCATCCGCACCGTAGCGCGCAAGGGCATCCGGTTTGTCGGTACTGTGGACTGTCAGTCGAACGGCGAGAAACCGGTTGATGCCGCCGGTCCGCGGCGGGATGAGTTCCAGGAGCCAATACGCCCGTCCTTGCCGCCTTTCGACCGGCCCGCCATCGCGGTCCTTCCGTTCGTCAACATGAGCGGTGACGCGGTCACTGAAACGAGAGAGCCTGCGCCTCTTGGCGACACGGAGGACCTCCCACCGCTTCCCGACAAGCCTTCCATCGCGGTGCTTTCGTTTAAAAACATGTCCGGTGATCCCGAGCAGGAATATTTTGCAGATGGTATGGCCGAGGACATCACTACAGCGCTGTCGCGGTTCAAGTCGCTGTTCGTAATCGCTCGGAACTCTTCGTTCAGTTACAAGGGTAAAGCGATTGACGTAAAACGCGTGGGTCGCGAACTGGGTGTTCGATATGTGCTGGAAGGCAGCGTGCGCAGGGCCGGAAGTAGAGTGCGAATTGCGGCTCAGCTGATCGACGCTGCGAGTGGAGCCCACATATGGGCAGACCGCTTTGACGGCGCGCTGGAGGATGTTTTTGAGTTCCAGGATCAAGTCACAGAGAGGGTAGTCGGGGCCATTGCGCCGCGGGTGGAACGGGCCGAGATGGTACGCGCTTGGCGTAGGCCCCCCAGCAACACCGATGCCTACGATTGCTACCTGAGAGGTCTGGCGTGCCTTTCCCCCATGACAGCGGACGGCTTGGAGCAGGCGTTGGGTCTGTTCACGAAGGCAAGTGCTCTCGATCCCGACTACGCATCCGCCTACGGGATGGCGATGCACTGTCATGCCCATCGCTTTGACTTACTTCTGGCAGAGGCAGACGATATTGCGCATAGGAGAAGCGAAATATCACGACTTTGGCCGATTGTTGCACGGGTAGGTCAGGATGACGGCGTGGCTTTGGGCGAGGCTGCATGGGCGGTAGCCTATCTGCTCCGCGACCTCTCGTCAGCAAGGCAACTCATTGACCGGGCCCTGGAACTGAACCCCAATCTTGGCAGTGCGTGGGCAAATAGTGGCTGGATCAACGTCTGGCAGGGACATCCTGACTTGGCAATTGAGCACCTTGATCGTGCCGAACGACTCGACCCCGGATCGCTGAGACTTACAAGTTTTGTGGCGATGGCGCACGCCCGCTTTTTCCTGGGCGAATATGAGAAGGCGCTAGGTCTGGCAGAAGGGATGCTCCGGCACAGCCCTGACGCACATGTCTGCTTGCGCATCGGAGCCGCCAGTGCTGCGATTGCAGGCCGCATCGACACGGCACATCGATTAGCCGCCCGCTTGCAAGTCATTGACCCGGCATTCGGCGTTTCCCGCCTCAGGGAATACCTCGGGCCCTATCAGAAGTCCGCGTTCGTGGAAAAGTACGCGGAAGGCCTGCGCCTCGCAGGACTGCCCGAATGAGCGCAGTGCTCCGTCTCGTTCCCTGTGGCGAGCACGCGGCCCTGTGAAGCTCGGCAGCGGCGGCGACCGTCGGCATTGGTTGATCAGTGCCGATTTGTTTTAATGCGATAGGTCATCTGCCAAAATTGTAGGATTCCACCAAAAGGGCTTAACGCGTTTCCGCGCTGATTGCGAAAAGGTGCCAATGCTAAATGTCCGTTCCGGGTCGATTTTGTTGAAAAAGGCCTGCAGTAAATCGTTGTAATGACGCGAGCACTGGCTTTGCCGGTTTCTATGCGGGCCTGGGCATCGGGACCAGCTTGGCCATCTTCCGAAGGTTCTGGGCGGTTGCTGCGAGGATGAACTCGTCGCGCGCGCCGGTCGGGCCTCGCAAACGTAGACGGTCGAGCTTGAGAATGCGCTTGAGATGCGCGAATAGCATCTCGATCTTTTTGCGGAGCCGCCGCGATACTCGCCCGTCCCAAGACCGAGCGATCTCCCGCGCCATGTCACGGGCGCCTTCATAGATCGATCGCGGCACGTATCGAGCCGGCTCCTTTGGACAGCACCGCTGCTTTAGACGACAAGCTTGGCAATCATGCTTGCTCGCGCGGTAGCGTAGTGTCGCACCATCGATCAGTGAGCCGGTCGTCGTCAGCAACTTGCCGCCGGGGCAGACGTAGACATCGCTGGCATGGTCGTAGGTGAAGTCGTCGCGTGAGAAGGTCCCGTCTGTGCGGGCCGACTTGTCGAACACCGTGACATGCGGCTCGATGCCGTGCTCGTAGACCAGCCAGCCGATCATCTCAGCCGAGCCGTAAGCGCTGTCGCCAAGGAGCCTGGCGGGATAGAGGTCGAAGCGCTCCATCGAACGTTGGATCATGCGCTTGGCGGCCAACACCTCCGCCTGCCGGATTGCTGTCGTCGCCTCGACATCGACGATGATCGCGTTCTCGATGTCGACCAGGTAGTTCGTCGAGTAGGCGAAGAAGGCTTGGCCGCCATGCGCGCCTGTCCAGCGCGCCGCCGGGTCGGAGGGCGACACGAACTTCGGGGTAACCTCGGTGGCTGCTCCGAAAGCGGCATCGTCGAGAACAGCCAGATACTCGTCGATCGCTCGGCCCGCGGCGTTCGGTGGAAGTCCCTTGTCGCCTTCGAATCCCTTCTGCCGATTGGCATCGGCCTTGATCAAGCTTGCATCGACTGCGAATCCTTCACCACCGACCAATCGCTCTTCGATGCAGCGGCGCAAGACGCTCTCGAACACGAGACGGAACAGATCGCTCTGCCGGAAGCGGCCATGCCTGTTCTTGGAGAACGTCGAGTGATCCGGTACCGCCCCATCCAGACCGAGCCGACAGAACCACCGATAGGCCAAATTGAGGTGGACTTCATCGCACAAGCGCCGCTCCGATCGAATGCCAAAGCAGTAACCGATCAGGAGCATCCGGATCATCAGCTCGGGATCAATCGACGGCCGACCGATGCTACTGTAGAAGGACGCCAAATCCCGCCTGATCTGTTGAAGGTCGACAAACCTGTCGATCGACCGCAACTGGTGGTCGGCGGGTACATGCTTCTCGAGCGAAAACTCATAGAACAATGCAGCCTGTTCGACTTGCCGATGTCCCATCATGATCTTCAGTCCTGTCAATTAGACAGACTGAATTACTGTTACATCTGCGTCGCAACTGCCGCCTTTTTCAACGAAATCGGTCAAACTGCGACATTTGCCCACCGTCGCGGCATGTCCGTTCCGCCCCCAGGAGCAGACATGCCCGTGAACGGCAGCTTTGCCGATACCGGTCACTCACGAACTGATAGGCGTCCCTATGAAGTCAAATCGGAGAAGAACTGACTCCATTTCATGTGTCACGATAGACCCGCAACTTTTTTCTCTATGTCTTTTTTTTATTTTTTTGGAAATCTATTTTTAGAATTTGGGAGAGTGAGCACAAGCTAGGGCTCATCGCGTTTCTGCAGAGAGGCCCTCAATTGCGGGATGACCCCGTATCTCATTTCAGACTGTTGCATACCATCCCTACCTTGCGAGGGTTGGTAGCAACGAAGTCGAACTCCATCTTAACCAGGATATCAGCAACTTTCTTGGTCGCGGAAAGAGAGGTGAGTCAAAGTGGGATTTTGCTTCGCGTAATACGCATTACGGAATCTTTTCAGCTACCCCCAAGAAGCGTGCCAAGTGACGACTTAACCATCGCGTCTACATTTAAAGGCATCCAATCTGCGAAGGCTTTGGACGATAGCGGCGTTATGCGCAGCGCCGCTAGCTTTTACGCCGCCTGCCAGTCCAATCTTTCCGTATAAAAACGCAGCCCTTGTTGGTATTTTTGTTGGTACACGATAGATCAACACTTGGTTAAGTTACTGGATTTTCTTGTAAAAAATCTATCCATATGGCCGCTGCCGGGCCCACCAGCAAATCAATGGTTTATCGGATTTGTATTTCGCCGCTGTGGGGTCACCACGCCGGAAACGTCACATTTCGTTGCTCGCTGCCATGCCGACTTTTTGTTGTCGCGGGGTCAGGGTAGCATTCCGGCCAATCGATTATCCCTGCCGGGAGGACGGAACCGATTTCCTTTCGCACGCCGCTGGCGTTTCTCCTGATGTCCCTGGGCGCGATCGCCGCGGTGTGGTGGTGGCTGGCCATACCGATCCATTTGGCGCGCGCACCGATCGATCCGAATGCCAAACTGCAATGCCTGTCATACGCCCCCTTCCGCGGCCATCAGACGTCACTTTCGCCGACGACGAATGTGTCGCGGGAACAGATTGCGGAAGATCTAGTCCAGCTTGCCAAAATATCAGACTGCGTCCGTACCTACGCGAACGACCTCGGCCTCGATCAGATTCCCGAACTTGCGGCCAGGGTGGGGCTGAAAGTCATTCAGGGAATTTTTCTCGACAGGAACCGGCAGAAGAACCTGACGCAGATATCGACGGGCATACGCCTCGCCAGGCAATACCCGGGAACCATCACCGCGCTCGTGGTCGGCAACGAGGTCTTGTTACGCGGAGAAATGACAGCTTCCGACCTTGCCGCCACGATCCGCTCGGTCAAGGCGCAGGTCACCGTCCCCGTCACCTATGCCGACGTCTGGGAGTCCTGGCTGCGCCATCGCGAACTCTATGACGCCGTCGATTTCGTCACCATTCATATCCTGCCATATTGGGAAAATATTCCGGTCCCTGCGAATCTGGCCGCTTCTCACGCTGACGCCATCCGCCAGAGGATGGCTTCGGCATTTCCGGGCAAGGAAATCCTGATCGGAGAAACAGGCTGGCCGAGCGAGGGGCGGATGCGCGAGTCAGCGCTACCCTCGCGCACCAATCAGGCCCGGGTGGTCTCGGAGATACTCGATCTTGCGCGGCGCGAGAATTTTCGCGTCAACCTGTTCGAGGCCTATGATGAATTGTGGAAGCAGGAGATCGAGGGCACGGTCGGTGGATATTGGGGCCTGTTCGATTCCGTGCGGCGGACGCCGAAATATCCGCCCGGCGTACCCATCAGCAATTTCCCGCTCTGGAAGCTGCAAATGGGCAGCGGCATGGCACTGGCGATGCTGGTATTTGGCGCGGCATGGCTGACCTTGCGCCGCGGGCCCTGGCAACCGCGGCTCGTCTCATGGTTAGCGGTCGGAATATCGGCAACCACAGCCGGAATCCTGTTCGGGGTCGCCGCCCAAAAGATGTTCTATGAAAGTTACGGAGTTGGCTGGCTTCTGGGGGGCGCACTTCTGGTGGCGGCGACTGCTTCGCCGGTGTTTGGCGCCAACGCCCTGATCTCGGGGCGCGCGCCGCCCACATTTCTGGAGTTGCTGGGGCCGAACGATTACCGCAACCAATCGGTGCTGGCGATCACGCACGGCTTTGTCTTGATCGTAACCATCGTAATCGGCACGGAGACCGCAATCGGCCTTGTGTTTGACCCGCGCGACAAGGATTTTCCCTTCGCCGCCCTCACCATGGCCGCGGTGCCTTTTGCGGCTGTGGCGTTGCTCAATCGTCCCGGCAAACGAATTCGCCCCTTGGCGGAATCGGTATTTGCCGGCGTGTTTTTGGTAGCGGCGATCTATACCGGGTTTAACGAAGGGCCAGCCAACTGGCAGTCGCTGTGGACTTGCGCTGCCTACCTACTGCTTGCGATTACGCTGTGGCGGGCGCGTGCTTGAGAATGGCATCCGGGACCGACGGCACGTCGAGATCGGACGGGAGCAACTTGCTCCTCGCGACCTATGCACCCTCGATCGTGATGACCATGTCTTTTTCGTGGGTAAACTCCTTGCGCAACGCCATAAGCGGCTGATACTCGGCAGAGGTGTACCAGGCGTTGAGGCGCTCCATGCTTGGAAACTCGATGATGACGACCCGCTCCGGCCTCCAGTGCGGCTTTTCCGGAAATTTGTGGCTGCCCGCCCTGGTGATATAGCGGCCGCCATAACTGGCAATCATCGGCGCGACGTTGACCCGATAGCTTTCGAATTTCACGGGATCGGTGATGATGTGTTCGGCGATGTAATAGACGGACATTTTCAGTGCCTCGATGACGGTGACGGGAACTTATTCCGAAAGCGCGGCACGCGTGGCCAGCCGACCTCGTGGCCGCGAACCGCTCGTCGTTTTCACAATGATCATTTCGAACATGTGTGTTCCATGCTAATTGGCGCGTCGCGATACCCGGTACGTTGATGTAACGTGCGCGCACGGGTGGGCTTCACCTTCCGAATTCAACCAGCATTCCAGGTAATAAAGGCGACCACCACGCCTCACGATACGAACGTCGGCGATCAGGTCTGCGGCCCGAGCCGGGCTCAGAAAAGTGACATTGAAATTCGCCATTACAGGGATGACGCTCGTACCCAAGGCTGCCATGACGCAGCAATACATCGCCGTATCTGCCAGGCCCATCACCATGGGTCCCGAAAAAACGCGACCGGCGCCGTCTTGCCAAAGCTCAGCGCCCACATATTCCGACTTGAACGGCAGCCGCAAACGAAGCGTGTTCGGGCCGACAGCTTCGACGATTTCGTCATGGTGATCGATCGACGGCAGATTGCCGGTGATCGTGCTCTGTGCTTGCTCGGCGGTCAGCAGCGGCATGGCGGCGCTTCGGTTGAAATCCGTGCTCAAGATCGGTCCTCCAAGACTAGACCAATAGTCTATTAGTTTTGAAACTAATAGACTATTGGTCTGTTTGTCAATTAAAATGGATTGTGATGGATGGACGACTGGAAAAAGGACAGAGTACGCGGGAGCATCTTCTGGCCGCTGCACGGGAGCTGTTTGCCCGTGACGGTTACGATGCGACTTCGATCGAGGCGGTCCTTCAAAGATCGGGCGTGAGCCGTGGATCGCTCTATCACCACTTCACCGACAAAAAGGCGCTCTTTGAGGCGGTGCTCATCCGCGTTCATGCCGAGGCAGTTCAACTCACAATCAAGGCCGCCAAGGGTTCGGCAGACGGCGTCGAGGCATTGAAGGCCGGTTGCATGGCCTGGATAAAATTGGCGCGAGACCCAAGCGTGAGCCGTATCGTGCTTATCGATGCGCCATCGATCGTCGGCTGGGTGCGGTGGCGACAGATCGATGAGGAGCACAGCTTCGGCGTGGTGAAGGCAGGGCTTCGGGCGGCTGCCAGGCGAAACCCGCTGCCGAAGCCGATGATAGACATACTCGGACATATCTTGTTGGCAGCTCTCAATGAGCTGGCCCTGTTCATCGCCATGTCAGGCGATCAAAGACGCGCCGAGCGCGAGGCCATTGCGGCGCTCGATCTTTTCCTTCGGCGATTGCTTGGCTCTCATCAGACTTCGAGATAGCAGTCGCTGCTTGCGAACCTCTGGCGCGCAGCCGGCGCTCCGCTCACTGGAGCAGCGAGGCCCGTCGATGGCCAAGGGAAGAGCGGACATCGCGTTGCTCCTTCGCCGTGTCCGCCAAATGCCCATTTTCGGAAGTCAGACGTCGAGAGTTATCCGTGACGAACAGGAAACTGGACGTTGCCGGGGCTTTGAGTTTGTAATCTGGAGCAAAACTCGCTCACGGGACTACGCCAAGCGCCTTCAGTTCAGCATTGGCGGCATCGCCCTCGAGGGAACCGTGCGGGCATTCGCTTGCCGCCAGACGGAAAAGGCGAGTTGCTTCATCTTTCAACCCCTTCGTCAACGAAAGCTCCCCGCTGTAAAAAGTCGCCTCGCAGACGTGGCCCTTTTTCCTGGTGGGGTCCGGATCGTCCGCGGCAGCAAGCACAGCAGCAGGCGTCATCTGGTTCATGAACAATCTGATGACCGGCGCCGGCCAGACGGTCATGTCGATCTGAGAACTGGTTTGCGGGAGAAGGCTCGGGAGATTGTTCCGCCGACGGATGAAATCGACCCACAGCGCTGAATAGGCGTTTTCCGGTGCCTGCGCACTTGCTTGGTTAAAATCCGCCAGCGCCTTTTCGACCGAGCCAGCAAAGAGATATGAACGCCCGCGAGCAAAGTAGGCCAAGGCAGATTTCGGGTTGAGCCGGATCGCCTCATTGTAGTCGGCCATGGCGCGGTCATTGTCGCCCTTGTCGCCGAAGGCGATACCTCGACCTACGAACGCCCTGGCGGATGTGGGATCGAGCCGGATCGCCTCACTATAGTCGGCGATCGCGCGGTCGTTGTCGCCCTTGTCGCTATAGGCGTTACCTCGATTTTGGAAGGCCATGGCGAATTTGGGATCGAGCCGGATCGCCTCACTGTAGTCCGCGATGGCGCGGTCGATGTCGCCCTTGTCGCCATGGGCGTTACCTCGATTTTGGAAGGCCATGGCGAATTTGGGATCGAGCCGGATCGCCTCATTGTAGTCAGCGATGGCGCGGTCGTTGTCGCCCTTTTCATTGTAAGCGGCACCTCGATCGTTGAAGGCCATGGCCAATTCGGGATCGAGCCGGATCGCCTCATTTAAGTCGGCGAGGGCGCGGTCATTGTCGCCCTTGTCGTGGTAAGCGGCAGCCCAATTCGTGTAGTAAGCCGCCAGATAGTGCCCTTTCCATTTCCCCGAATTGATGCTCTGCGTGCAGGCAATGATCGCAGCCTCGGGGTCTTTCGGAGTATCACACGGGTCAGCGGCACCTCGATCATTGAAGGCCCTGGCGTCTTTGGGATCGAGCCGGATCGCCTCATCGAAGTCGGCAACGGCGCGGTCGTTGTCGCCCTTGTCGCGATAAGCGATACCTCGATTGTAGAAGGCCCTGGCGTATTTGGGATCGAGCCGGACCGCCTCATTGTAGTCGGCGATGGCGCGGTCGAGGTCGCCCTTGCCGCCGTAGGCGTTACCTCGATTGTTGAAGGCCCTGGCGTTTTTGGGATCGATCCGGATCGCCTCATTGTAGTCGGCGATGGCACGGTCGAGGTCGCCCTTGCCGCGATAAGCGGCACCTCGATTGTTGAAGGCCATGGCGAATGTGGGATCGAGCCGGACCGCCTGATTGTAGTCGGCGATGGCGCGGTCGTTGTCGCCCTTGTCGTTGTAGGCGAGACCTCTATTGTTGAAGGCCATGACGTATTTGGGATTGATCCGGATCGCCTCACTGTAGTCGGCAATGGCGCGGTCGATGTCGCCCTTGTCGCGATAAGCGACACCTCGATTGAACAAGGCCATGGCAAATTTGGGATCTAGCTGGATCGCCCCACTATAATCGGCGATGGCGCGATCGAGGTCGCCCCTGTCGCTGTAGGCGGCACCCCGATTGATGAAGGCCATGGCGAATTTCGGATTGATCCGGATCGCCTCATTGTAGTCGGCGATGGCACGATCGAGGTCGCCTTTGTAGCTGTAGGCGACACCTCGATTGTTGAAGGCCATGACGTGTTCGGGATCGATTCGGATCGCCTCGTTGAAGTCGGCGATGGCGTGGTCCAGGTCGCCCTTGTCGCGATAACCGTTACCTCGATTGGTATAGTTGGCCGCCTGATTGCGTCCTGTCCATTTCCCAGAATTGATGCTCTGTGTACAGGCAATGATCACAGGCTCCGGGTCGTGCAGAGTATCGCACTGGTCGGCGGCGGCCGAATAACTCAAGAGCATCATAGCGGCAGAAAGCGCGCTCCAAAATCTCCAATCCGTGGGGCTCATGCCATCTCCTTGAGCGAGCTTTTGTATCCTGGAATATGTGTCGGTATTTGTTGTACTGGTTCATGGTCAACTGCAGAATGTTCCGCTGATGGTACACAACTTGACCAACTCGGTCCGGCCGGTTTGAGCGAACGCCGTTGACGCCATGCAAATGAGGAAAACGGTTGCCAGACGCAGCATCCACAATCTCCCATCGGTGAATATGATTGGCCGCGCGGCAAAAAAAAGCGGCCCCACCATGCTGAGAACACGGCGGGACCGCTACCCGACGGAGGGGGGCTTTTGGTGGGGCACCAAAGGTTCCGACGGGCGGAGCCAGCCTATAGCCAAATTTGAAGCTGCGTGTGTCCCACTTTGAGACGGCGCGCCCCTCACCGCTTGCCGCAACGGTTGTTAACCAAAACGGCTTCGCGATGCTCGGGCAGCCCTTTCAGTGAGGCCTCATGGGCAGGACAATGATCTGGCCGGGACGAATGAGATTTGGATCCCGGATGCGGTCTCGGTTTGCCCGGTACACAATCGCGTATCGTGCGCCATCGCCATAGGTGATGCGGCTGATGCGCCACAGGCTGTCGCCACGAGATACGACCTTGGTCAAATGCCTGGGCGCAACCGCCGGCGAGGATACGCTCTCTTCCAACGTTGAATTGCCGGTGTTGACCTGTGCTGGCTTCAAAGCGGCACTTTGCTGCGGCTTTTCGGCCTGCGAGGGAGGCTGGACGGACGGCGGCGTCTGAGGCGGGCCTTCGGGAATATACGCAGCGCGAGGCTGCGCCGCGCCCAAGCCGGCTGCCGAGTTCTTCACCGTTACCGTCACGCCCTGCCTGGACGATGTCACCGTTCCATCCGGCAATCTTGCGCTCAACGTCAGCTCGTAGCTTCCCGCGGGAAGGCGAGGAGGAACCATGACGAACTCTCCGGATGCATCCGCAACGGCTCGATCGAGACGCTCGCCGCCGCGCAACAAATCTACAATCGCACCCGGGGCCGCTCTTCCGGCGAAGACCGCGTCGCCAGTTCCTTCGACGCGGGCAAGGTCAAAGGACGGTGCGGATTGATCCGCAGCGGGGACGCCTAGTTGCCCGGCGAGTTCGGCCGTAAGGGCCGCTACCTTTGTCTCGGTCGCCGCGGGCGCGGGCGGGCCCTCGTTCCGAATGCTCGGTGCAGGCTTTGAAGCGCTCGCCGTTACGGCAATGGAACCGGTTTCAGGCCTCTCCTCGCGGTTGACGCCAAAGACCAATGCCGCACCGCATGCCGCGACAAGCACGGACGTCGAAACGACTATTTTGACGATCGAAACAGGTGTCATAACGATCACCTCTTGGCCGACGCATCCCTATCGGCGGTACGAGTTGACCCTGCGCCGATTTTGTCAGCTCATCAAGTCCGGCGGTCGGTTCCGTTGTCCGGACGAAATCGGGCGTCGTCCGCTCGGAACGCTGTCCGGACCTCTTCGGCCTTTCTTTTTCCTGACCGGATTGCGACAGATCAAAAAATAGCCTTGGATTTGTAGTGTAGCATTATTCTGGATCGCGAGCAGGCCACCCACGCCAGCAGTGCCAGAGCGGGTCGCTCCCGCCAGCCGCCAGTCGAAGTGGGCCGATCCACGCGTGGTGTACACTAGAACGGCGCTGGCAACAGCGCCGTTTTGGTTTGGGCGGTACTTTCTGGGCAAGTACTTTCTGGGCAAGTACTTTTTGGGCAAGTACTTTTAGACCAAGCACTTTTCGGACAGGCGTTCGCTGAAACGATCCGTGAATGCGTTGCTGCCGACGATCCAGGACCGATCAGGTTCCCCCGCCGCGCCAGGTCCAGGAATGTTGCCACGTACCTCCGCCCGGGCCGACAATCGTGCCTTCACCGGCCCACTGCCCCGGCGCGACCTGATGAGCATTGCCCGAGTGGTGCCAGACCCCGCCGCGAGGACCGGTGAAAGTCCCTGCGCTCTGACACGCGCCGTTGGTGCAGCCGCCGCTGCCTTCGTAGACCCCGCCATGCGGCCCGGTCCAGCGCGTAGTCCAGTTGCCGGCCTGTGCTGCCGGGACGGTGATCGCGGTCAGTGCAATGGCCGCCGAGGCCGCCAAAATCATTGCCTTCATGATGGTCCTCCTGAAATCCGGCGCCGACATACGGGCGACGATGGGAGGAATATGCGCAGCATCCTTTTGCCGTGGTTTTGCGCCGCCGACCCGCAATATTGCAATTTGTTGCAGAGCGGATTTGCCGCTTGCCAACACTGCCGATGTCAAGACAATTGTGTCCATGACGACACCGTCGGCGAAAATTCTTGTCGTTGATGACGATGACGAGATCCGTTCGTTGCTGCAGGTCGTGCTGACACGCGAGGGTTTCGACGTCCAGCAAGCCAGGGACGCCGCATCGGCCCGCCGAATTCTCGGTGCGCGCGGCGGCATAGACCTGATCATCCTTGATGTCATGATGCCGGGCGAGGATGGTCTGTCGTTCTGCGAACGATTGCGCGAAACCCAGGATACTCCGATCCTCATGGTCTCGGCGCGCTCCTTGAGCATCGACCGCTCGATCGGGATCGAGACGGGCGCCGACGACTATCTGCCCAAGCCGTTCGAGCGGCGCGAACTCGTGGCGAGGGTGAAGGCTCTCCTGCGACGCGGGGGAAAGGCGGCGCAGTCCGCCAGGCGCCGTGTCGGCGGCCTGACCGTCGATCGCTCCCGCCGCGCCGTGTTCGACGGCAACGAGGCCGCGTTGCCGTTGACGTCAGGCGAATTCGATCTCATGAGCTGCTTCATCGACCGGCCCGGCCGAGTGCTTTCGCGCGACCAGCTCATGGACTGGACGCGAGGGAGAGCCTCCAACTCGTTCGACCGCAACATCGACGTGCAGATGAGCCGGTTGAGGAAGAAGGTCGTCGAGGCCGGCTTTCCGGAGGACGGAATCAAGACCGTGCGAAATGTCGGCTATATTCTCACTCTGCCGGTGGAAGACCTGTCGTGACCATGCCGCGTACGCGATGGTGGCGGGTCTTCTTCTGGGTTGCCGTCATAGCCATCCTGGTCGAGGTGCTGGCCTTGACGTCGACCTTCGTCGAGTTGCGCAAGCGGCGCGTCGGCGATGCCGTCAATCTCGTGCCGGACCAGATTGCAGCCGTCGTGCATCTCTGGCCGAGCCTTGGGCCGGCGCAGCGCAAGGACGTGCTCGCCGCGATCTCATGGGCCGGCCTCAGCTTTCATGTCACACAGGAAGCGCCCGTCGTATCCCCGGACACCGCGCATGCGCGCGAGATCGAGGAGGCCGTTCGAAAGCGCCTCGGCGTCGCGGTAGCCGCCGACTCCGTCGTTGCGATAATCCACTCGCGGCCCTTCGGACGCGATCGTCATGCCGTCAATTGGGCGGTATCGAACGAGCCGGTTCGCGTCTATGTGCGCCTCAGCCCGAGCGACTGGCTGGTCTCCGAGGTTCGCGGCGATCTCATGCCGCGCTTTCTGGGTCTTCCGACGGGCTTCTGGGTGGGCGTGATCGGCCTGCTGCTTGCCGGCGGCGTGTTGCTGGTGATCCTGCGCGAGGGACGCGCGGTGGAACGAATCGCGGGCTCCGTGGAGGCCTTCGCCTCGACGGGCGTCCCGCAGCCGATTGCAGTCGGCGGCTCGCCGGAGATCGCCGCTCTCGCCAGACGCACGCTTCGCATGCAGGAGCAGGTCGCGACGCTTTTGAAGGAGCGCAACGCCATGCTTGGCGCCATCGCGCACGACGTCAAAACCTATGTTCAGCGCCTGAAGCTGCGATTGGAGGTACTGGACGTCCCAGGCCAAATCGAGAAGGCCGGACGCGATCTCGATGCGATGGACAGGCTGGTCGAGGATGCGCTGCTCGTTGCCGTGCACGCAAATCCGCTGAACGCAAGAGAGCCGGTGGACCTCTTCACCATCGTCTCTCATGAAGTCGAGGCGGCCAAATTGACGGGCGGCGACGTAACTCTCAAGCGCGAGGGCAACGGCCCGTTTGTCGTGTCGGGCGATCGTTCCGGCCTGTCTCGTGCATTGTCGAACATCATCGGCAATGCCCTGCGCTACGGCAAACAGGCGCGCGTATCGGTGCGGCAATATAAGGGAATGGTCGAAATCGCAGTCGACGACGACGGACCGGGAATACCGCCCTCGGAGCGTGAGGCTGTCTTCAAGGCGTTCCATCGCGCCGAATTCTCCCGCAGCCGGTCGACCGGGGGGACGGGACTGGGCCTTGCCATTGCGCACGGTATCATCGAGCGCCAGCACGGCGGCTCGATCGAAATCGCGGATGCTCCCGGAGGGGGTGCGAGGATCTGGGTCCGTGTGCCGGCCTTGGCAAGAGCGGGCGTCGCGTGAGCTGCGCCGCCCGCCCGGCGAGGCAACAATTGGTAAGAATTCTTGAAACCAAACCGGCGGAACCGCGTTACGGCATCGGGGGCTTTCCGACCTTCCCTTCTTCGAAGGCCTGAACATCAGGAGAAGGATGATGCGCCCCCTCACGTTCTGGCGAGCCGCAACGATGTCGGCCGCCACCCTGTTCGTCACCGCCGGGATCGCGCTGGCTGCGAACCAATATGATACCGGCGCCACCGACAGCGAGATCAAGATCGGCAACATCATGCCCTACAGCGGACCCGCCTCCGCCTATGGCGTGATCGGCCGCGTCGAAGCCGCCTATTTCCACAAGATCAACGACGAAGGCGGGATAGACGGCCGCAAGATCAACTTCATTTCCTACGACGACACCTACAGCCCGCCCAAGACCGTCGAACAGGCCCGCAAGCTGGTCGAGGACGATCGCGTGCTGCTCATCTTCAATTCGCTGGGCACGCCGACCAACACGGCGATCCAGCGCTACATGAACCAGAAAAAGGTGCCTCAGCTGTTCGTGGCGACGGGAGCAACAAAATGGAACGATCCAAAGAATTTCCCGTGGACGATGGGATGGCAGCCGAACTACCAGACTGAGGCCGGCATCTACGCCCGGTACATCCTGAAGAACAAGCCCGGCGCAAGGATTGCCGTCCTCTATCAGAACGACGACTACGGCAAGGACTACCTGAAGGGTCTGACGGATGGCCTCGGCAGCAAGGCCAAGAGCATGATCGTCGCCGAGCAAAGCTATGACGTTTCGGAACCGACGATCGATTCGCAGATCGTCACCCTGCAGGCTTCCGGGGCCGATGTCTTCGTCGACATAGCGACACCCAAGTTCGCAGCACAATCCATCAGGAAGGCGCATGAGATCGGATGGCACCCGATGTTCATCCTGAATAATGTCAGTGCCTCCGTCGGCAGCGTTCTGAAGCCGGCAGGTTTGGACGCCTCGCAGGGCATCATCTCCGCCGCCTACCTGAAGGATGAGACCGACCCTGAATGGAAGTCCGACAAGGACATGAAGGAATGGAACGCCTTCATGGACAAATATGCCGCCGGCACCGACAAGTCGGACGCCTCGACGATCTATGCTTATGCGGTGGCGCGCACGATGGTTCAGGTTCTCAAGCAATGCGGCAATGATCTGACCCGCGCAAACATCATGAAGCAGGCCGCGAATTTGAAGAACTTCGATCCCGGCATGCTGCTGCCCGGAATCGAGATCAACACCACCCCGACAAATTTTGCTCCGATCCGGCAGTTGCAGCTGATGCGGTTCAAGGGCGAGACCTGGGAACGGTTTGGGCCGGTCATGAGCGGCGACGGAGGCGGCGCCTGACGAGCTCCGATCCGCCACCTTCTCCCACGGGAGAAGGTGGCGCGGGTAAAAACCTGCAGCCCTATAACTGAGCGATCTCGTCGAAACTCCAGGATTCGTTGGGCGGATTTTCTCCGATCCGGATCGTTTCATTGATCAGCCGATACGGCGGCACCGGAAGGTTATAGGGCGCGGGCACTCCCGAATAGACGCGTCCGGCAAGATCGTATTTCGAGCCATGGCACGGGCAAAAATATCCGCCCGGCCAGTCCGCCGTTGGAAGCTGCGCGCTGGGGTCAGGATAGAACAGGGGAATGCATCCGAGATGGGTGCAGATGCCGACGAGCACGCTGTATTTCGGTTCGATCGAACGGTGCCAGTTGGTTGCATAAGGTGGTTGCTGCGGCTCGCCCGATTTCGGGTCGGCCAGTCGTGCCAGAAGATGCGGGTCTTGGAGCGTCTTGAGCGCTTCGGGCGGACGATGCGCAATGAAGACCGGCCTTGAGCGCCATCGCACGACCGCTTGCTGTCCTGCCTGCAGCTTGCTCGCATCAAAGTCGACCGGGCCTCCGGCAGCAAGCGTCGACGCATCGGGCTCCATTTGCGAGATCATCGGAACGACAGTGGCAAGGGCGCCCAAGCCGGCGAAAGCGCCGGTGGCGACGTACAGAAAATCGCGTCTTGTTGCTGCTGTCGCCATTCCGCTGCCGGCCTCGACTGCCTTTGAAGACAACGTCTTCAGACAAGGACCGTTCGCCTTTCGGGCGCTCATACTTTCGTGCGTGACGCGACCAGGCCCGCCACGTCCGCAACAGGCAGTGTTAACTCGAATTAATTTCACCGACAGGACAAATTAATTTCCCCGACAGGCTCTCGTAATTCGGCGGCGCTAAGTCTCCTCAAGGGCAAACGCTCAACACAACTGTTGGAGACACAATCATGACTGAAATTGACAATCACCCCAAGCGCAGGATCTTGTCCGCGCGGCGCCTGACCCTGCTGGGCTCCGTCGCGGTTCTCGGTTCTGCACTGATGATTGCGGGACCGCACGGATTTGGCCGACTTTCCGAGCCGGCATCGGCCGCAACCGCGTCGCAGTCGCAGACCCAGCAAGGGCCTGCAGGTTTCGCTGATCTGATCGCGAAGGTGAAGCCCGCCGTTATCTCGGTACGCGTGAAGGTCGATCAAAGCGCGGACGCGAACATGCCGGAGCTGAATGGAGAAATTCCTCCGTTCATGAAAGGCATGCCCTTCGAGAAGTTCTTCCGGCAATATGGCTTCGACAACGGTCCGCGTGGCCAGACGCAACGTCACGAGATGATCACCGGCGTCGGCTCCGGATTTTTCATCACAGCCGACGGCTATGCGGTGACCAACAATCACGTGGTCGATCATGCGAAGTCGGTCGAGATCACGACCGACGACGGCAAGAGCTACACCGCGAAAGTCATCGGCACCGACCAGAAGACCGACCTTGCGCTGATCAAGGTCGATGGCAAGAGCGATTTCGCCTATGTCAACTTCGAGACTGCGACGCCCCGCATCGGCGACTGGGTAGTGGCGGTCGGCAACCCCTACGGCCTCGGTGGAACGGTGACTGCCGGCATCATCTCGGCAGAGGGACGCGACATCGGCTCTGGACCGTATGACAACTACATCCAGATCGACGCTCCCATCAACAAGGGCAATTCCGGCGGACCGACCTTCGACACCAACGGCAACGTGATCGGCGTCAATACCGCGATCTATTCGCCCTCAGGCGGATCGGTCGGCATAGGATTTGACGTCCCCGCCTCGACCGCAAAGATGGTCATCGCCCAGCTCAAGGAAAAGGGCGAAGTGACGCGCGGCTGGCTCGGCGTGCAGGTGCAGCCTGTGACTTCGGGTATCGCCGAAAGCCTCGGTCTGAAGAGTGCGACCGGTGCCCTGGTCGACGACGCGCAGCCCGATACGCCGGCGGCAAAGGCCGGCATCAAGGCCGGCGACGTGATCACGGCAGTCAACGGCAATGCGATCAAGGATTCGCGCACCCTGGCCCGAGAGATATCGGCGATGGCTCCCGGCACTTCCGCCAAGCTCGACATCCTGCGCAAGGGCGAGCCTCAGACGGTTACCGTCACTTTGGCGAAAATGCCGAATGAGTCGCCCAAGCAGGCGAATTCGGGCGCGCGGGAAAACGACTCAGCCCGCGGCGTTCCTCATCTCGGACTGTCGGTCGCCCCGGCGAGCGAGGTTGCCGGCGCAGGCAACAAGGGTGTCGTGATCACCGGCGTCGATCCGGACGGTCCTGCGGCCGAACACGGCCTTCAATCCGGCGACGTGATCCTCGAAGTCGCCGGCAAGGATGTTGCCAGCGTTGCGGATCTTCGCAGCGCGCTGTCGGAGGCCAAATCCGGCGGCAAGCATGACGTGTTGATCCGGGTGAAGACCGCAAACAACACGCATTTCGTCGCCGTGCCCGTTGGATAGGGCGTGACGATGGTGCCCGCCGCCGGCGCGCTCTCCAGGCGCCGCGGCGGGTGCGAGTTCGCTCGACAGCCTGGAATCACATCCTTCGCGGAAAACCGAAAACGCCGTCGCAATCAGATGAGCCGCCGCTGCAACCGGGTGGCGGAAACGGCGTTAACAGTGAGGGGTTGACACAGCAAGATATAGAGCGAGGTCCGGACCATGAACCTCGAGAATGACAACAGGGTTGATGAATCAACTCCCGGGAATCAGCCCCCCGGGAACCAGATGACGGGTCAGCTGCATCCGCGCGTCTATGCACTTATTACGGGACTCGCCGCATGGCTGGTCCTTTCCGTGTGGATTTTCTCGAGCGCCGGTGCAACCGATTACCTGCTGGCGATCGTGAGCGGCTTCATTTTTATCGTGGTGGCGCTTCAGTACATCCTGTCCCGCCAGGGGCCTGCTACTGACGCTGAAGAACGACCCACGTTCCGCAACTGGAAGTCATGGGATTTCGATACCTGGACGGGCCGGCTCAGCGGTTTCCACGCTACTGTGGAAATCCTCATCCCGATCGCTGCGGTCGCCTTCGGCATGACGGCATTCGGGATCGTGCTGCGTTTGGTCGAATTGACCAGCACCTGAAGGCTTCGTTGCTCTTCAGCCCCGTCACCCACACTCGCCCAGCGCGAGCGCCCGGCTTTCACGCATCAGGCCGCGTGCTTCGAGCGATTTGCCGAATCCTGTGCACCGGCATCGATGATGACGCGATCAAGGCTGGAAGCGCTCGCATCGCACATGGTCTGCGAAACGATGTTGCCCACTTTCTCGAAGGCCCGGGCAAGCGATTCGAACTGCGACTTCGCAAGATTCAGCGCCGCGACCGGCACCAGAATATGGGTATCGCTGGAGGCCTTGCTGGCAAGCTCACCTTGAGCCGCCGCGAGCTGCGCTTCTGCCTGCTCGGCCCGATGCAGCAATTCGCCCTGCTTCTTTTCCGCCTCGGTGCTGACGTCGTTCAGCTTCAGCTCGGATTCCGAGAGTTGCGATTTAAGGAGGGCTATTTCGCCTTCAAGCGCTGACAGCCGGTCTTCGAGCGTCTTGCGCAGCTCCGAATTCGCGTCGCCGCGAATTCTTTCAACCTGAAGAAGCTCATTGGACTCCTTCACCTTGTCGATGTGGGCTTCGAGCAACTGCGCAGCGCGGAGCAGATTTTCCGAATTGCCGCCGCTCGACATCAGATCGGCAAAACGATGCAGAAATCGCAGGATTTCCGCGGTTTCGGGTGCATCCGGTGAAGTTGAAAGTGACAAAGTCATGGAGTCCGCAGGCAAAGGATACGCATACACTTCACATAGCAAGTGTCATCTCTAGCAAGTGCGCCTGAAATAAGGCTGCGGCACAACAAGCAGAGAACGACAAATCTCGCAACCAGATAAAACGAGCAGCACGGTCAATCGTCACCGAATTGTCGCAGATTTTTCAATTATCCTCGGCTTTCATGCGGCGCGAGTACGTGCGCCAGATCGCGATGACTTCAGGGATCGGAGCCCGACATCATATCCGGGCGTTCGAGGGAAGGAGTGACGCGCGCCTCACAGCTCGATCTGGCCGCCGAGTTCGATCACTCGGTTGGGCGGAATGCGGAAGAATTCGGTGGCCGCGAGGGCGTTGCGGTGCATCGCCTCAAACAGATTGATCCTGATCCGGCTCATTCGCGGCACGGCTGCCGGAACGATGGTCAGGCGGCCGACAAAGAACGACGTATCCATCAGATCGAACTGCAATTGCTCCGCGCCACAGGCCTCGAGCGCCTGCGGAATGTCCGGCTGCTCCATGAAGCCATAATGGATGACCACGGAATGAAAATCGTTCATCAAATGGTTGACCTCCATGCGCTGACCGGAAGCGATATAGGGAGCATTTTCGGTCACCACATGCATCAGCACGATGCGCTGATGAATGACCTTGTTGTGCTTGAGATTGTGAAGCAGAGGCACCGGCACCACGTCGGTGCGACTGGTCATATAGACCGCGGTGCCCTGCACGCGCGCCTTGCCGTGAATCTGCTTGATGAAGCTGGCGAGCGGCAGCGTATCGCGCTCGAGCGTCTGCAGCATGAGCTGGCGACCGCGCCGCCAGGTCCATATCAGGAAGAAGATCACGGCGGCGACGATCAGCGGGACGAATCCGCCCTCGAAGACCTTCATCAGATTGGCAGCGACAAAGGAGGAATTGACGACCACGAACAATCCGGCGACGAGAAGGCTCGCGGGCAGGCTCCAGGTCCAGATTTCCCGCATCGCCAGGAACATCAGCATCGAGGTGAGCAGCATGGTCATCGAAACCGCGACCCCGAACGCTGCGGCGAGATTGTCGGAGGAGCGAAAACCAAGCGTCAGGCCGAGCGTCAGCGCCATCAGTATCCAGTTGACGAAACCGACATAGATTTGGCCATAGCCTTGCTCCGATGTCTGCGTGATATGCAGGCGCGGACACAGTCCAAGCTGGATCGCCTGCCGCGTCATCGAAAATGCCCCGCTGATGATGGACTGGCTGGCGATGATCGTGGCGAGCGTCGCAAGCAGGACAAGCGGCACCTGGAGCGGCGGCGGGCACAGCACGAAGAACGGATTGGCACCGGGCGGGCCCGCGCCTTCGACGACGAGCGCCGCCTGCCCCGCATAGTTGAGGAGCAGCATAGGCAGGACCAGCCCGTACCAGCCGACGCGGATCGGACGCGCGCCGAAATGACCCATGTCGGCATAGAGCGCCTCGGCACCCGTGGCGCAGAGAAAGACCGCGCCGAGAACGAGGAAGCCGGTAAATCCGTGACCGAACAGATAGCCAAAGCCGTGTCGGGGATCGAGCGCCACGACTACGCCGGGATGCCGCATCACGCCGGTAATGCCGAGCAGGCCGATCGTGACGAACCACAGAACCATGATCGGCCCGAACAGTTTTCCGATGCGCCCGCTGCCCTGCGGTTGCAGCGCGAACAGCGCGACCAGCACCGCGACCGAAAGCGGCACCACATAGGGCGCGATTTCCGGCATCGGCAGCTTCAGGCCCTCGAGCGCGCTCAACACCGAAATCGCCGGCGTAATGGCGCCATCGCCGTAAAGCAGCGCCGCTCCGAACACACCGATCGCAATGACAATGGGCCGTTCGCCATGCTTGATGCCGAGCAGCGACATCAGCGCCAGGATGCCGCCCTCCCCGTCATTGTCGGCGCGCATGACAACGGCAACGTATTTGATCGATGTGGTGATCAGAAGCGTCCACACGATCAGGGACAACATGCCGATGGCAGCTTCCGGCGTTGCGCCGCCGCCCCAGTCGAGCGCCGTCTTCAGCGTGTAGAGCGGGCTGGTCCCGATGTCGCCATAGACGACACCGAGCGCGCCGAGCGCCAGAGTCGCGAGGCTTCCCTGCGGAGCATGCGCGCCGCGGTCGTCGGCAATTGCCATTGCGCTCATCGGCCATCCCGGTTCGGCAGGCATCGTAGCCCAGCTGGCCGCAAAACCGATAGCTTCATTGTGCCAGGCGCGGTGGCGATGCGTTCTGCATGTCGGGCTCGGAGCGTGACGGCCCTGTCGACATCTCCAGCGGCATTCTGACCGAGCCGGGCATCAAGCGATGGGCCCGAGCCTCACGCCATCGCCAGCTGCTGCCGCGAGCGGATCAACAGCGCCGCCATGATCGTGACGTTGAGCACGTTCCAGGCGATTCCGTTCAGGAACGCTGCCGCGTAGGAACCGGTCGCATCGAAGATCACGCCGGAGACCCAGCCGCCGAACGACATGCCGAAGACGGATGCGAAGATGACGATTCCGACCCGCGTCGCGGCCTCCGCCGCCGGCATCGCTTCGCGAACAATGATCGCGTAGCTCGGCACGATGCCGCCCTGAAACAGGCCGAACATCGCGGAGATGACATAGAGCGACGTCAGGCCATCGAAGAACAGATAAAGCAGGAGCGCCGTGCCTTGCGCGATCGAACCGATCAGCAGGGTAAGAATGCCGCCTATTCTGTCCGCAAGGAAACCCGACCCGATACGGCTGACGATTCCAAAGCCCAGCATCAACGACAGCATCTCGGCGCCGCGCGCCACGCCGTAGCCGAGATCACCACAATAGGCCACGATGTGAACCTGGGGCATCGACATGGCCACGCAGCAGGCGATGCTCGCGAGCGACAGGATCGCCGTCAGGGAATTGGTGGAAAGCCGCAGGTCGACCCGCGGTGGCGGCGCGTCGACGTGATCGGGCCGCACTCCCGCGCCCATCTGCATGCGCAACGCCACCAGCGCAAGCGTCATGGCGATCGCCGTGAAAATACCGATCGCAATGTAGGTGCTGCGCCAGCCGGCCGACTGCATACCCCAGTTGACCAGCGGCGGCCAAATGGTACCGCCGATGTAATTGCCGCTGGCCGCGAGCGCGATCGCAAACCCGCGGTAGCGATCGAACCAGTGCGAGGCTTCCGCCATCAGGGGCCCGAATGTCGCCGAAGCGCTCAAGCCGATCGCAAAGTGCATGAGGATGAATTGCCAGATCGACGATGACATCCCTGCGCCGATGTAACCGAGCCCGAGTATGCCGACGCCGACGCCGATTGCCGCAACGATGCCGTAGCGGTCCGTGATCTTCCCGGTCAGCACCCCGCCGGAGCCGAAACCGAGCATCACCAGGGTGTAGGCCAGAGAAGCGGTGCCGCGCGTCGCACCAAACTCGGTCTGGACCACCGGCAGCACCACGACAATCGACCACATGCCGACGGCGCCGAGCGAGCCGATCAGCACGGCCACGGCAAGCCGGGTCCATGCCCGGCGCGAATCGGGAACGAACGGCATCGAACTTCGAGGGAGGGGAGAGGCGATTTCCACGGCGGGCTGCAAATTGGTCGCCAAGGTGCTCACGGTCAAGCCACGATGCCGCGATATTGGGCATGCAGATTCGGGGGAACCTGTGAACCCGACGCGCACTCTCGCGGACAAGCACCAATTGCGTCCGCGGGCGCCTGTCGGCCCGTGACCGGCCCGCCGGCACGCTCAGCGTCCGCATTAACGCTTTCCTAACCATAAACCGGGCAAAAATTGCCCAGTAGAAAAGTCGAGTGTCGTCAGCCGCGTATCAACGGGAGGAGTACCCGTGGACGCCAGTGCGGTGCCTCACTTTCGAAACGGCGGTCCTGCGGCCGTCGCGCAGACATTTGGCAACCGTGGACGGCAGTCGCGGGGGGAAGCTGGTACCATGGTCGATGTCACGGCAGGTCAGGGCGGTGCTAGCCCTTCGACCGGGTTTCCAAGCCTCAGCGAAATCCGCAGCATTCTCAAACGCGGTGATCTCGCTCTCGCCTTCGGCATCCTGACCATCCTGGTCGTGCTGATTCTGCCGCTGCCCTCGATCGTGCTCGACCTGTTCCTTGCGATCTCGATCACGCTCTCGATCCTGATCCTGATGACTTCGCTGTTCATCCAGGCGCCGCTGGAATTCTCGTCGTTCCCGACCATCCTCTTGATTTCGACCATGCTGCGGCTGTCGCTCAACCTCGCCTCCACGCGGCTGATCCTGTCGCACGGACACGAGGGCACCGACGCCGCCGGTCACGTCATCGAAGCGTTCGGCGGCTTCGTGATGGGCGGCAATTTCGTGATCGGAATTATCGTTTTCGCGATCCTGGTGATCGTGAACTTCGTCGTCATCACCAAGGGTTCGGGACGCATCGCCGAAGTCGCCGCGCGCTTCCATCTCGACGCCATGCCGGGCAAGCAGATGGCGATCGACGCCGATCTGTCCGCAGGCCTGATCGACGAAAAGGTCGCCAAGGAACGGCGCAAGGCGCTGGAAGATGAAAGCGGCTTCTTCGGCGCGATGGACGGTGCCTCGAAATTCGTGCGCGGCGACGCGGTCGCGGGCCTCTTGGTCGTGTTCATCAATGTGATCGGCGGAATCATCATCGGCGTCGCCCAGCAGGGCCTGAGTTTTTCCGAAGCCGCGCACACCTACACGCTCCTGACCGTGGGCGATGGCCTCGTCACGCAGATACCGGCATTGATCGTCTCGACCGCCGCGGGCCTGCTGGTCTCGAAGGCCGGCGTCACCGGCGCCGCCGACAAGGCCTTGATGAAGCAGCTTTCCGGCTATCCGCAGGCGCTCGGAATGTCGGCCGGCGTGATGCTGGTGCTGGCCATGCTGCCGGGCATTCCAATGATCCCGTTCCTCGCGCTTTCCGGCGGCGCGGCGGCACTGGCGATGTCGGCGCGGAAATTCAAGCGCGAAACGGCGGCGGCAGCCGCGAGCGCGGCAGCTGCGTCTCCTGCGGCCGCAACCGGCGCCGCGGCCGAAGAACCGATCTCCACCGCGCTCAAGATAGACGATCTCAAGATCGAACTGGGCTACGCCCTCCTGCCCCTGGTGAACGGCCCGGACGGCACCGACCGATTGACCGAGCAGATCAAGGCGCTGCGGCGCTCGCTCGCCATCGAGATGGGCTTTGTGATGCCGTCGGTACGCATCCTCGACAATGTGCAGCTGGAGGCGAACACTTACATCATCAAGATCAAGGAAGTGGATGCGGGTACGGGACGGATCTGGCCGAACCAGTTCATGGTCATGGATCCCGGCGGAAGCCAGGTCGATGTGCCGGGCATCCACACCACCGAGCCCACCTTCGGACTGCCGGCAACATGGGTCGACGCCAGCCTGAAGGAAGAAGCATCGCTGAAGGGCTATACGGTCGTCGATGCGGCAACCGTGCTCTCGACCCATCTGACCGAGCTTCTCAAGAACAACATGTCGGACCTGTTGTCCTATGGCGAGGTGCAGAAGCTCTTGAAGGAACTGCCGAAGGAACAGGGTGAACTGATCAAGGACATCGTTCCGTCCCAGGTCACCATCTCCGGCATCCAGCGCGTGCTTCAGCTGCTATTGGCCGAACGCATCTCGATCCGAGATCTCTCCACCATTCTCGAGGGCATCGCCGACGCGCTCGCCTTCTCGCGCAACCCCGCGACGGTGGTCGAACATGTCCGCGCCCGCCTCGCACGCCAAATCTGCGCGCAGAATACGACGGCGAACGGCTACCTGCCGCTGATCGCGCTCTCGGCGAAATGGGAGCAGGCCTTTGCCGAGTCGCTGATCGGCCAGGGCGAGGAACGGAGCCTGGCGATGCAACCTTCAAGGCTCTCCGAGTTCATGACCGTGGTGCGCGATCGCTTCGAACAGGCGGCGCGCGAGGGCGAGGCGCCTGTGCTCGTAACTTCGGCAGCCATACGTCCCTTCGTCCGCTCGCTGGTCGAGCGCTTCCGGGCGCAAACGACGGTGTTGTCGCAGGCGGAAATCCATCCGCGGGCGAGGTTGAAGACTGTCGGCAGCATCTAGGCAGGAAAGCGGCAACTCGGATCGGTGGGGGCCCGCAAATCAGCACGGCTCGATTCAGGCTTTTCCGCCACAGGCAAATGTTTTCTCGATTTCGTGAGCTCCGGGCCTGATTTTTGCTATGGGCGGCGGATTTAGATACAAGACACTGTAATATTTACATTTTTTTGAAAAATGGCAGCTCGGCCAGGACCCTGGCGTCGCGGAATATCACGTATTATCACCGTCTTGTGATCGACTCCTGTGAAACGAAGGGGTTAATCCCTACGTTTGTTTGCGCGAGATCATGAACCTGCCAGCGAATAAGTACTACTAATTCGTTAAGGCAGGCTGGCGGGCAGGAGGCTGTTGTGAACCACTCGATCTACAGTGCTGACCGGTCGACCCACCTCAAAGTCGTGGTGGTCGCGCTTGTCGCTGGTATCGCGGTGGTGGGCTTCGGCATCTCGGCTCGTACCTCGTCAGATGACGGCTACACGCAGACCGCGCGCGTTATCAAGGCGGGCAAGCCCGTAGCGGTTACCAGTTCGAATTCGTCTTTGGTGCGATAAGGGATTTTGGTGCGATAAGGATTTTGTGAATTCACGTGGCCCTTTACCAGCCCCCCAAAGGCGCCACGTGGATAATGGAAGACCCAACTACCCCCAAGTTGGCTAGACGACCGAAAACGCCCGCTCCCCACGGGCGTTTTCTTTTTGGGGGATTGTCGAGAGAGGTTCTCAGCGCGGAGGCGGTCCCGGCGGGACGGTCTCGATCAACTTGCCACTGAACAGGGGCGCGGAGTGCGGATTGCCGTCGGGGGATCCTCCTGCCTGTTCGACCGTCACGGCATAGGTTGCGGCCTTGACGATCTCGCTGTCGTAGGACGCCAGCACCGGGCGTGAGGTGAACTCGGAGCCCCCGATCACTCCGAGCGATCGCGGTCGCGGCAGCTTGTCGGAGATCAGCCACAGCTCGAAACTCTTGCCTGGCTCGGCCGACGCGCCGACCTTGCGAACCGTGAAATTCCTGGTTGCCTCATCGACGGTGAGAATGAACGCAGGCGAGCCGCCTTCCTTCTGCAACACCGCAACATATTGGGCAGAACGCGTCGGCGCGGCCGGAGTCTTTACTTCGACGACCTGCGTCCGCGGCCGGGGGCGCATCCGGTCCGGCAACAGATCAGGCATCGATAGCCCGACCCCGATGATCGCAACCAGGGCGGCTGCGATGGCAGAGACCGCGGTCGCAGTGTTGCGCCAGCGCCTGGCTTTCGCGGCGAGACGTACGACGTTGGAGTCATCGACCGCAACGACCTGCTCCTCGATTGGGGGTGGAGCAACCGCAGGGATTGGCGGAGCAACCGCGGGCGCCTCGGGAAGCGCCACCGGCTCCTGCTTTTCCGAAGGGCCGATGGCGGTCCTGATTTTTTCCCAGACCTCCGGCCTTGGTTCGACCGATCCGACCATCTGGTTGAGAGCTCCAAGCTTGTGCTCCCACGCCTTGACCACCGCCGCGAAGTCCGTGTCGACGGACATGATGCTTTCGACTTGCGCGCGCTCGTCGGCATCGAGCGTGCCCAGGGCATATTCGGCGGCGAGCGCGATATGGTCTTCGCTATAGGCCATCACCTAAAGCCCGAGGCACTCCCTGATGTCCATCATGCTGCGCCGCAGCCAGGTCTTCACGGTGTTGACCGGCGCCTCGAACTTCTCCGCCAGCTGCTCGCGACTCCAGCCATTGTAATAGGCCAGCAACACGAGCTTCTGGCGATCCGGCTCCAGACGGCCAACGCATTCCAGCAGCCGTTTCAGCTCTTCAGACATTTCCCGGCGCGCCAGCGGATCGGTGGATTCGGCAGCCACTTCCATCGCCTCCGGCTCCTCCTCGATCGAGCCTTCACCGCGTTTGCGCACGACGTCGATGGCGCGGTTACGAGCGATCGACGCCATCCAGGTGATCGGCGACGCCTGTCCGGGATTGAACTGCCCCGCACTGTTCCAGATCCTGATGTAAGCTTCCTGAATGACTTCCTCCGCGAGATCATGTCGCCGCAAGATACGAAGCACCACGCCAAAGAGTTTCGCGCGCGTGGCCGCGTAAAGGCGCTCAAAAGCGGCCTCATCGCCCTTTGCCACTGCGGCAATCAGCCAGACCAGCTCAGCTGGCGTCAGCATTCAGCGTCCCCAAAATCGCGCTTGCCCCTTCGCTTTGCGTCCACCGCAGCGGCGTCGTCGGGTGTCGTATCATATCTTGGGCCAAATCGATCGGTTAGACCAGCGACGGTCGGCCCTGTGGACGGCGCCGACCGTGGCTGAAAAAAGGCTGAAAACAAGGCTTGGGGACAAACGCGAAAAGCCCGGATCTTTCGATCCGGGCTTCGCAAATCCACTTGTCGTCGAAAAGGAAGCGTCAGGCGATGCCGAGCCGGGCGCGCATCAGGCCGATGCTGTCGAGATCTGCCTGTTCCCGGGCGTTCTCCTCGGCGCGCTCGCGGGCCTGATCGCGCTCATCAAGGAGTTCGACCTTCTTGAGTTCGTCGAAGGCTTCGCTCAGCAGGGTTTTTGCGTCTTCAAGCTGAATGCGCAGTTCGTCGGCCGAACGGGTCAGATTTTCCCGTCGCTGGATCGCAGCCTTGGCATAAGTCGGATAGGCGAAGTGCGAGGGATCGTTGATTCCCGCACGCTCCTGTTCGCTCTGTATTTCCCGCTCCAGGTCGACCGACATACGCTGAAAGTCGGCGATCATGGCTTCGATCTGGGCGACCCTTCTGCGCTTTTCGTCGACCTGAAATTTCTTCAGACGGATCAGCGTTTCACGTGACTTCATCGACTCATACTCCCCAGAAGTCCCAATTCTCGGTGCGGGACAGTGCCGGCTCCCCTGCGGGCCCCGCCGGCATCACAACCTCTGTGGCGCGGATGATGGCCTGACAAAGTTAGCGTTCCGTTTCCAAAACTCTAAGTATCTGTTCGAGATGCTGATAACCTTCATTAAGGCCGGTCGTCTCGTCCTTGCCCTGGCGCAGGAAAGCCTCGAGCGGCTCGTGCAGCCGGATCGCCTCGTCAACTTCGGGGCTCGAGCCTGCGCGGTAGGCCCCGAGCCGGATCAACTCCTCCATGTCGGCATAGGTCGACATGACCTGACGCGCCTTGGTGATCGCGTCGAGATAGTCCGGATGGGCCGATTTCGGCATGGTTCGAGATACGGATTTCAGAATGTTGATCGCCGGAAATCGTCCGCGCTCGGCAATCCTGCGTTCCATCACGACGTGACCGTCGAGAATGCCGCGGACGGCATCGGCGATCGGCTCATTGTGATCGTCGCCATCGACCAGCACCGTGAAAATCCCGGTGATGGTGCCGTCGCCCATCCCGGGGCCGGCGCGCTCGAGCAGTTTCGGCAATTCGGTGAACACGGTCGGCGTGTAGCCCTTGGCCGTCGGCGGCTCGCCGGCCGACAGGCCGATCTCGCGCTGGGCCATGGCAAAGCGCGTGACTGAATCCATCAGACAAAGCACGTCCTTGTCTTCGTCGCGGAAATACTCGGCAATGGCCAGGGTCAGGTAAGCGGCCTGCCGCCGCATCAACGCGGGCTCGTCGGAGGTTGCCACCACCACGACCGACCGCGCCAGGCCCTCCTCCCCGAGATCATCCTGCAGGAATTCCTGCACCTCGCGGCCGCGCTCGCCGACGAGGCCGATCACCGTGATATCCGCATCGACGTTGCGCGCCAGCATCGACAGCAATACCGACTTGCCGACGCCTGAGCCTGCGAAGATGCCGAGCCGCTGGCCGCGGCAGCAGGTCAGAAACGTGTTGAGCGCCCGCACCCCGAGATCGAGCGGCGCGCCGACGCGCTTGCGAGAATGCGCCGGCGGCGGCGAGTTGCGATAGGGCAGCGGCGAGGGTCCTGACGGCAACGGCCCCTTGCCGTCGATCGGCTCGCCCATGGCGTTGAGGACCCGGCCCAGCCAAAGCGGTGACGGTCTCACCTGGCTTGCCGAATTGGCGATGACGGCGCGACAGCCGCGCCTGACCCCGTCGAGCCCGGCAAACGGCATCACCACGGCATTGCTGCCGGTGAAGCCGATCACCTCGCACGGGATGAACCGATCGCCGCCAGTGTCGATGACGATGCGGGCGCCCACGCTCATCGCGTGAATCGGCCCCGCGATCTCCACCATCAGGCCGCGCACGCCGACGACGCGGCCGTAGATATTGATCCCATCGATATCGCTGATCTGCTCGGCAAGCGCCTTCATTGCAAAAACCTTAAGTTTTCACGCATTTGGCCCGGTCGCTTAACTTCGTGTTTACCCGCATCGTTAATCATTGCGTCACTTGTCTTTGGTGACTGAGGACGCTCGACCGTCCGTTGGACGGAAGGGCGAGTCGCGAGAGTCGGTTAGGTCCGCCTCTTAATGTCGAGCTTGAACGGGAATGGGTACAAAAAGCTGCTTGTACGCAACATCTTAGGGCGATTCGAAAAAAATTGCACTGTTAGAGCTTGCGAAGCAGAATCAGATTTTGTTAACCATATCCCGTCAGGATCCGAATCAGTTGTTCAAAGGCGTTTTGAGTGCCGCAAATGCGGCCGACCTGACGCCCGGAGCGGCGACTATAGGGGACTGGCATGCGCGTATTGCTGATAGAAGATGACAGCGCCGTCGCGCAGTCTATCGAACTGATGCTTAAATCCGAGAGCTTCAACGTCTACACGACGGACCTCGGCGAAGAGGGTGTCGATCTCGGAAAACTGTACGATTACGACATTATCCTGCTGGATCTTAATCTGCCCGACATGTCCGGCTACGACGTGCTCAAGCAGCTTCGGGTCTCAAAGATCAAGACCCCCATTCTGATCCTTTCCGGCCTTGCCGGCATCGAGGACAAGGTCAAGGGTCTCGGCGTCGGCGCCGACGACTACATGACCAAGCCCTTCCACAAGGATGAACTGGTTGCGCGCATCCACGCGATCGTGCGCCGCTCCAAGGGCCACGCCCAGTCGGTGATCCAGACCGGCGATCTCGTCGTCAATCTCGACACCAAAACCGTCGAGGTCGGCGGCCAGCGCGTGCATCTGACCGGCAAGGAATACCAGATGCTGGAGCTGCTGTCGCTGCGCAAGGGCACCACGCTCACCAAGGAAATGTTCCTCAATCACCTCTATGGCGGCATGGACGAGCCGGAGCTGAAGATCATCGACGTCTTCATCTGCAAGCTTCGCAAGAAGCTCGCCAACGCGTCCGAAGGCCGCAACTTCATCGAAACCGTGTGGGGCCGCGGCTATGTGCTGCGCGAGCCGCACGAGCATGAAGAGCGCATTCCCGCCTGATACCAGCTTCGTGAGAGCCTGTTGGCTCGCTCCTCCCAGACTGCCCCGCCGCAAATGGCGGGGTTTTTGTTTGTGGATTGAACAGGATGCGCGCATGTGAGAAAGGGAATCATGAGAAGCTTGCCATCCGTTGAGCCGCGCATGCCGCGAGAATCGCGGCTTCCAGCACTCGGGGGACCTCCATGATCCTTCAATCGCTCGCCGGATTGCCGGCCTTTCTGGTCTATTTCTGTACGGCCATCGTCTCGGTGGTCGCCTATCTCCTCATCTACACCCGCATCACGCCGCATGACGAATTCAGGTTGATCCGCGACAACGATCCGGCGGCCGCGATCGCGCTGGGGCTGAGCCTGCTCGGCTTCGTCTTGCCGGTGGTCAGCGCCATCGCCCACGCCGCCAATATCTTCGATTGCCTGATCTGGAGCCTGATCGCGCTGATTGTTCAGGTCGCGGTCTATTACATCGTCAAGATACCGGTCCCGAACCTCTCGGCGAAGATCGCCGCTGGCGAACTCGCCCCGGCCATCTGGCTCGGGCTTGCCTCGCTCGCCGCCGGCGCGCTCAATGCCGCCTCGATGATCTACTGATCATGGAAGACCGGCCCGCAAAGGAATTCGGCAAGCGCAGGCCGGCGGTCATTCCGCCCGACGCGGCACAGCCGGTGAAGCGATCGCGCCATGTCGCGCTTCTCGTGATGGGCACGCTGGCCGTTGGCGGCGGCGCTTTTGCGATGATGCCGCGCGAGGGCTGCCCGCCGCCTCCGCCCACCATGGGCGAGCCGCCGCCCGAGCGAGACACAAGCTGTGCGCGGCGGTCGTCGTCGGGAACAGGCTTCGGACGCTCAACACATTTCGGTTTCTTCAGCGGCGACAACTCGAGCCGGCCATCGTCGTCGACCTCGTCCGAGTCGAGCTTCGGCAGCGTCGTCCGTGGCGGCTTTGGCTCGTTTGCGCGGGCGCTCGGATTCTCGGGGCGAGGCTAAAGCGTGATCTGGAAAAGCAAGGGGACCGTAACCATGAAACGTTCACGCCGTATCGTGCTCACGATGATGGGTGGCGGCGCGATCGGCGCCGTCTCAACCGGCTTTGTGCGGCAGGTGGAATGCGGTCCCGGTCAGACCGGGGTGCGGACCCTGGATGGCCGCCTTGTGTGCAACCCGACCTATGGCGGCTTCGGGAGCACGCCGCATCATTTCCACGCTCACGGCCACGGCCACGCGCGTGGTGGCGGCTGATGCGGCGCATCGCCTGCCCGGAACGCGACGACTGGCGCGCCACCGCGGATGCCTGCGGCTTTGATTTCCACACCATCGATGGCGAACGCTATTGGGACGAGCGCGCCTATTACGCCTTCACGCTCGAGGAGATTGAAAGAGGGATCGAGGCAGCGACCGCCGAGATCGGCGCGATGTGTCTCGAGCTCGTCGGCCGCGCCGTCAAGGACGACCGCTATCTGACCAGGCTCGAGATACCGGAATTCTATTGGCCCCTCATCGTCGAGAGCTTCCATCGCGACGATCCCGGTCTCTATGGACGTCTCGATCTTTCCTACGGCGGCAAAGGGCCCGCGAAGCTGCTTGAATACAACGCCGACACGCCGACCTCCATCTTCGAGTCCGCGGTGTTTCAATGGACCTGGCTCGAGCAGGCGATCGAGCGGCGCATCATTCCACGCGACGCCGACCAGTACAATTCCATCCATGATCGGCTGATCGAGGCCTGGAAAACGCTCGGTCGTGGACGCCACCTGCACCTGACGGGAACGACCGAAAGCAGCGAGGATCTGGGCACGCTCGCCTATCTCGAAGACACCGCATTGCAGGCCGGCCTGTCGGCCAGCATCATCGATATCGAGAACATCGGCTGGCGCGAGGGCGGCGGCTTCGTCGATCTCGACAACCGGCCGATCGCGCTCGCCTTCAAGCTTTATCCCTGGGAATGGATGTTTCGCGAGGCGTTTGGCGCAAAGCTCGCCGAAGCGCCCACGCGCTGGATCGAACCGCCGTGGAAGGCCATCCTGTCCAACAAGGGCATCCTGCCGCTACTGTGGGAGATGTTTCCGCATCACCCCAACCTGTTGCCGGCGTATTTCGAGAGCGATCCCGCCGCAGGCGAGCTCGGCGCGTCCTATGTGCGCAAGCCGCTCTACTCGCGCGAAGGAGCCAATGTCGAGCTGGTCCGCGAAGGCACAAGGGTTGCAGGGCACGAGGGCCCCTATGGCGCTGAAGGTTTTATTCGCCAGGCGGTGGCGCCGTTGCCGGTCTTTTCGAATCGATATCCGGTCATCGGAAGCTGGCTGGTCGGCCATGCGCCGTGCGGACTGTCGATACGCGAGGACGAGAATCCGATCACCGGCAACAGCTCGCGTTTCCTGCCGCATGCAATTTTGTGAGCGCCTGCGGCCTTTTCTTCCCCACCCGACCGCCGGGGAATATTCAGAGCGTGCAGCGCCGGTTCAGCCTGTGCCGCTCGTGCCTTATCGAGACGCCATCGCAACGGCCCGCATGGGCTGCGGTATGGTCCCGGCCATGCCGGGCTTCCCCGATCGGGTGCTGTTCGGGCGATAAAGCCCGCGCCGATCCGGATGCGGCCTGAAGGCATCCGAAATGCCGACCACGGACTCGGCCGCACCCAACACCATGAAGCCATCCGGCTCGGCCGCCTTCGCAAGGCGCTCGAAGATGCCGGTCTTGGTCTCCTGATCGAAATAGATCAGGACGTTGCGGCAAAAGATTACATCGAAACTTCCGAGGTGGCCGAAGTCCTGCAGCAGATTGAGCTGACGATGCTGCACCATGGAGCGTATATCGGCGTTGAGCTGCCACATCTCTCCGACCTGGGTGAAATGCTTGACCAGCAACTGAATCGGGAGCCCGCGCTGAACCTCGAACTGGCTGAAAAGGCCGGCCTTGGATTTTTCCAGAACCCCGTGCGACAGGTCGGTTGCCACGATTTCGATCCGCCAGCCCGACAGCGCCGCGCCCATCTCCTTGAAGCACATCGCGATCGAATAGGGCTCCTGCCCGGTTGACGAGGCCGCGCACCAGATGCGCAAGACGCGGCGGTTGGCACGCGTCTGCAGCAGCTCCGGCACCATGGCCTCGCGGAGATGGTCGAACGGAATCTTGTCGCGGAAGAAGAAGGTTTCGTTGGTGGTCATCGCCTCGACAACCTCGGCGACCAGCGCCTCGGACGAGCCGTTCTTCATTCTCTGCACGAGTTCGGTGATTCCCGGCAAGGCAACCCGGCGGGCCAGCGGCGTCAATCGGCTTTCGACCAGGTACTGCTTGTCGGCAGACAGATCCAGTCCGGAGCGCTCTTTGAGCAGCTTGCGCAAGAACTCATAGTCCAACGGCGTCACGAGCGATCTCCCGAAAACAATCGGACCACTTTTGGTGCGATCTGGCCGAGCGGCAGGACCGCCGCGCAAATTCCCGCGTGCACGGCCGCGCCCGGCATTCCCCAGACGACGCTTGAGGCCTCGTCCTGCGCGATGATGCTTCCGCCCGCTGCGACAATATCCTTGCCGCCGCGCATCCCGTCCGAGCCCATCCCCGTCAGCACCAGCGCCAGAATGGAAGCCTGCCAGACATCGATCGCCGAACTGAATAGCGGATCGACGGCCGGCTTGCAGAAGTTGACCGGCGGCCCGTCGTCGAGAACGATCGTGGCATCGGCACCGTGGCGTGCAACGCGCATGTGGCGACCACCGGGCGCGACATAAATCTGGCCCGCCTTGACGATTTCTCCATCGATGGCTTCCCGCGCCGGCCGATTGCTTGCGCGCGCCAGGTGCTCGGCGAGAATCGTCGTGAAGGTGGGCGGCATGTGTTGCGTGACGAGCACCGGGAAACGGTCGATCACCGGGCTGATATCGGCGACCAGAGTCATGAGCGCCTGCGGACCGCCCGTGGAAGAACCGATCAGAAGCACGCGCGGATTTTGCGTGCTGAAGTTGCGCCGAGGGAAATTGGCGATGGCGGCCGATTGCGGCGCGCGGGCCGGCGAGTCGTGCGCGCGATCATGCGGCACCGGCCCGTGCAGAGGCACCGAAGCTGGTTGTCCCCTGCGGCGAAGCCTGGCGCCGAGATGACGGATTTTCTGCACAAGGTCATGGCGAAAGGCTTCAGCGGCGCCGGCTTCGCGAGTGCTCTCCGGTTTCGGAATGTAGTCGGAAGCGCCGAGCGACAGCGCCTTCAGGCTGATCTCCGCGTTGCGGCGGGTCAGCGTAGAGGCCATGATAATGACGAGGTTGCGCTTCTTTGCCAGCAACAGTGGCAACGCCGAGATACCGTCGAGATCCGGCATCTCGATATCGAGCACAGCGACGTCGGGATCGATGCGCTCGATCTGGTTGACCGCGTCGAGGCCGGTGCGCAGCGACGCCGCGACGACCATGTCGGGTTCGGAACCGAGCCAGCGGGAGATCATCCCCCGGATAACGACGGAGTCATCGACTACCATCACCCGCAGCGGTTCTTGCTGCATCGAACTTGCGGCCGCAGTACTTGTCAACGCCAAACTCATTACTCACCAGTCGAAACTCTAGCGGCACTACTTGAACGATACAGCCGAACGCCCGCGAGCCGCCCGGACAGAGTACTGGAAATCAGATCAGGCCGACTTCCTGGAATTTGGCGGTGACGATTTCCTTGTCGAACGGCTTCATGATGTACTCATTGGCGCCGGCGTGGAGCGCGCGGGCAATGTGCGCGACATCGTTTTCGGTGGTGCAGAACACGACCTTGGGCTGGTCGCCACCCGGCATCCGGCGGAGGTTGCCGAGGAACTCATAGCCGTCCATGATCGGCATGTTCCAGTCGAGCAGGATGGCCTCGGGCAATCCGCGTTTGCAGACCTCGAGCGCCTTCTCGCCATCTTCGGCTTCGACAATCTGGAAATCCAGTCCTTCCAATATGCGCCTTGCGACCTTTCGGATGACGCTGGAGTCATCCACGATCAGACATGTTTTCATCTTCAGCCTCTACTCTCAGATACCGCCAAGATATCGCCAAGAAACGTTTTCGATCATCATTGCACCGTGCAGTCTTTCAAATACTTCAGGCCGCCTTCAATTCGGCCGTTATTTCCAGAACCCGGTCGACGTCGAGCACGACCATCAACTGCCCATCGAGGCGGTGCACGCCACCGGCGAGCTTGGCCATGCGCGGATCGAGGTTGACCGGGTTTTCTTCCCGACCGTCATCGGGGAGCCTCAGCACTTCGCCGATCTGATCGATCAGGAGCCCGTAGGATTCGCCGCGCAAGTCGACGCCGACCGCCATCGGCGGCTTGCCGCTTTCGTTTTTCGGCAGGCCCAAACGAGCGCGCATATTGATGACGGTCACGATGCGGCCGCGCAGGTTGAGCACGCCGGCGATCTCTCCCGAGGACAGCGGCACGCGCGTCACGCGCTCCGGCATGAACACGTCCTGCACGCGCGAGATCGGCAGCCCGAACAGCTGGTCCCCGATCAGGGCGGTAACGTATTCGGCAACGGAGCCTTCGATGTTTTCGGTCTTGCTGCTCATGCTTTGATCCTTTGCCTCGCCTTATGCCGCCGCCTGGCTGATTTCGGCGGTCTGTTCCTTCAGTGCGGCGATCAGGCCCGGGCGATCGAACTTGGCGACGTAATCGTGGAAGCCGGCCTGCCGTCCACGTTCGATCGCTGCCGGCGAAACCAGTGAGGACAAGGCGATGATCGGCACTGAGCCGAAATGCGCATCAGCCCGTATTGTCTCGGCAAATTCGAACCCGTTCATGTCCGGCATTTCGATGTCGGTCAGCACCACGTCGAACGTCTGGCCCGAGCGCAACACGGCCAGACCCTCCTGGGCGCTTGGCGCGACGCGAACCTTGTAGCCTGCCGCCTTGAGCACCGGCGCAAGCATGTTGCGGAAGAACGCGGAGTCATCGACCAGCAAGACCTGTTGTGCCGACGCCGAAGGACGCATCTCCTTGCGGTGGAACCAGTCGGCGAACGCCATGGGCAGGAAGTGACCGACGTCGATCACCTCGGTGGCCTGTCCCTTGATCACGGCGGAGCCGAGGATGCCTTCGTCCGAGCCCGCGACCTCGATATTGAGCCGTTCCTCGACGATGTCGATGATCTCGTCGACCACCAGGCCCATCGAGCGCCCGTCGTCGGCGAATACCAGAATCGGCTGAGAGCCCGAGCTCTGGATGCTGACCCCGTTCATCTGCACCAGCGGCATCAGCTGTTCGCGGTATTGCACCATATAGCGGCCATTGGAGAGCTCGATCTTCTCGGCCGCTACTTCTTCCAGACGAGTCACCAGTCCGAGCGGCACCGCCTTGGGCTGGTCGGATCCGGCGCGGAACACCAGCAGCGAGGTCATCTGTTCGGCGGCGCTGGCGCGCTGGGCGGCATTTTCGTCGGCGATCTCATGAGCGGCGTTGCCCGACGCTCCGAGAGCCTTGGCGATGCCGTTGGGATCGATGATCATGATGACGGCACCATCGCCCAGAATGGTGTTGCCGGAGAACATGTCGATGTGACGCAACTTGGTCGACATCGGCTTGACCACGATTTCCTCGGTATGGAACACGCCGTCGACCACGATGCCAAAGGTCTGGCTGCCGACCTGCGTGACAACGATGAAGCCGTTTTCCGGATCGGACGAGGAGCCGTCGTCGATCTTCAGCAATTTCTTGAGATGCATCAGCGGCAGCAGCTTGTTGCGCAGCCGCAGTACCGCGGTGTCCTTGATCCGCTCGATTCGATGCTCGGAATTGGCGCGCGCCCGCACCAGTTCGACCACCGACAGCTGCGGGATCGCGAAGCGGTCGCCGCCGGCCTCGACGATCAACGCCGAAACGATGGCAAGCGTCAGCGGAATCTTGATGGTGACGGAGGCGCCTTCGCCGGCCACCGACTTGATGTCGATGGTGCCACCGATCTGATCGATGTTGGTGCGCACGACGTCCATGCCGACGCCGCGCCCGGAAACGCTCGTCACGGCAGCTGCGGTGGAGAATCCTGGCGCGAAGATGAATTTGTGGATCTGGGCTTCGGTCATCTTCTCGAGTTCGGCCTCGGTGACCAGGCCGTTGGCTACCGCCTTGGCCTTGATCCTCTCGGTGTTGAGGCCGCGCCCGTTGTCGGCGATGCAGATGATGATGTGACCGCCTTCGTGGTAGGCGGACAGCCTGATCGTGCCCTGCTCCGGCTTGCCGGCCGCCGCCCGCTCGGCCGTAGTTTCCAACCCGTGGTCCGCCGAGTTGCGCACCATGTGCGTCAGCGGATCCTTGATCAGGTCGAGCACCTGCCGATCGAGTTCGGTATCGGCGCCGTGCATCTCCAGTTCGATCTGTTTGTGAAGTTCGCTCGAGAGATCGCGGACTATGCGGGGCAATTTCTGCCAGGCATTGCCGATCGGCTGCATCCGCGTCTTCATCACGCCTTCCTGCAGCTCGGCCGTGACGTTCGACAAGCGCTGCAGCGGCACCTTGAACTCGGTGTCCTCGTTGCGCCGCGATATTTCGAGAAGCTGGTTGCGGGTCAGCACCAGCTCGGACACCATCGTCATCAGGTGTTCCAGCGTGTCGACGTTCACCCGGATCGATTGATTGGCTACGCGGTCGGCGTCGGGAGCGTCCATCTCGACGGCTGTTTTCGCCTTCTTCGCGGCAGGCCTCTGCGCTTTCGGCGAAGCCGCGGAGGTTTCGGATTCTCGCTCAGGCGCAGCCGAGGCACGCGGCGCGGGCGGTGGCGCGGTTTCGGCCGCGGGCGGCGGAACGACTTCGGTCGCTGTCTCGCGGAAAGCGCGCTCGAGTTCGTCCAGCGGCACTTCGCCGGGGCGCAGTTCGCGTTCCAGAACCTGATAAGCCAACTTGCCCTCCACGCTCGGTTTGGCCGCTGCCGCTTTGGGCGCGGCCGGCGCAGGCGCAACCGGCTCGGGCGCGGCCGGCGGAGATACGGCATCGGCGCCGCCTTCAGCCATCTTGTGGAGTTGCACGATCAGATCCTGATCGTTGCCTTCAGGCTCGGCCTCGGTGGCTTCGAGCTCGGCCAGGATTTCCTTGATGCGATCGATGCTGCTCAGGATGAGCGTCACTGCTTCGGCCGTGACGGGCATTCCGTCACGGAATTTTCCCATCAGCGTCTCGCCGGCGTGGGCGAGCGATTCCAGACGCGGCAAGCCGAGGAAACCGCAGGTTCCCTTGATCGTATGTACAAGACGAAAAATGTTATCCAATATCTTGGCGTTGTTCGGATCCTGCTCGAACCGCACCAGCTGATTGTCGACGGTGTCCAGGCTTTCGCTGGTCTCCGTCAAAAACTCTCTTAAAAGATCATCCATGAAATCCGGCCTTCGACCCTTCGCGCGTATCGATCCGACGCGCCTTCCGAGTGAGGCCAGCTTCTATGCAAACCGTTTAATATTGGTTGAGCAAATGAAAAAGAACGGGTTCAACAAAGAGATAACGCGGCGTTTCTTGACTTGGAGCAAAACCTTAAACCAGCGGTTAACCATAAACCACGTGGCACCTTGCAGCGACACCGCGAAAATTTCTCTTTTCCGTCCCGGTCAATTGCCCGCGATTCCGGCAGGCAGTCAATGGCATTGCGCGCGAGGGCATCGGCCGCTCAGCGGCATCGCGCGCTTGAAGCTACCATCATCTTTTTCAGGATGCGGTCGCGACCACGGCCTCGCCTTCGGCCGCAAGCTTCACGCTCAATCCGCAGGATTGCGCCAGAAGCCGCGTGTAATAGGGCTGCACCGAATGCGCATCGACGGCGGATGGCTGGCCCGCGCTCAAGAGATCGGCGATGTTTTGCGGCAGGCGGGCATTCAGCCCGTTTGCCGTGACGCGAAACCCCATCGTTTCGCCTTCGCCGATCGCATCGACGGTGAGCAGGCCGCCGCGCGGTATCGTGTGCTGCGCGATCACCAGCATGTTCAAAAGCAGCTTGACGCGGTTTTTCGGAAGCAGCAGGCGGGGCAAATTCCATGTGATGCTGATCTTGCCGTCTTCCAGGTGGCCCCGCGCCATGGTCTGCGCGTCGCCGAGATCGATCTGCGCGCCCGAGGATCCGGCCGCGCCAAAGGCGAGACGGCAGAACTGCAGCCGCGCGGAAGCCGTCCTGGCGCTCTTTCGGATCAAATCGAGCGCGAAGTCGCGATCTTCCGGCTTCGGGTTGTCGTCGAGAACCTCAAGCCCGTTGACGATCGCCCCCACCGGACTGATGAGATCGTGACAGACCCTGGAACACAACAGCGCCGCAAGCTCGAGGGCATCGGGGGCGGTACCGGCAGACGGAATACCAGACATAAGACATTCCCTGGAAAATGCGAATGTTAGAATCAGACGCTTGATACACTGGGCAGGTGTGCGCTGCCAGCAAAAGGCGGATGCCCGCAGGTTTCCTGACTGTCTTGGGGCGGTCTATAACACTTCGACAACGAGAACGGCAGGAGTGAGGCTTTATATGGATGCGAGAGCTGCGAATGGGTGAGGCATCCCCGTCTTCGCGACCGATCGACCAGGAAGGCGCGGCGGCGCTGATTGAGCCCCTGTCCGAGCTCGTGAACAGGGCCGGAGCCGCCATCCTTGCGGTGGATCGTCGCACTATGGGCGTTTCCGGTAAAATCGACGGTTCCCCGGTGACGGAGGCGGATCTTGCCGCCGACCGCATCATTGCCGACGGCCTCGCCCGGCTGGCCCCGGGTGTTCCTGGCCTTGTCGGAGGAACGCGCCGCCCTGGCGCGGCCGCCCCATGACGGCAGTTTCTTCCTGATCGACCCGCTCGACGGCACGAAGGAGTTTGTCTCGGGTCGAAACGAGTACACCGTCAATATCGCGCTGGTGACGAACGGGACGCCGCTTCTCGGCATCATCGGCGCGCCCGCGCTTGGATTGATCTGGCGCGGCCTCCTCGGACATGGCGCCGAACGGCTGGTGACGGGAAGTGGGCGCGCCGAGCCGATCCACACCCGTGCCTTCCCGAAGTCCGGCGAGCCCTGGATCGCGGCGGTCAGCCGCTCGCACGGCGACCCCCGGACGCAAAGCTTCGTCGCCGCGCGACCCGGCGCAGTGTGCCAGGCGCTCGGCTCTTCGGTGAAATTTGCCAGACTGGCCGAAGGCATCGTCGACATTTATCCGCGCCTCGCCCCGACCCATGAATGGGACATCGCGGCCGGATGCGCCATCGTCACTGCTGCCGGCGGCAAGGTCACCGATCCCGATGGCGCCGAGTTGCGCTTCGGCAAGGGGACCTCGGACTTCATCGTGCCGGCCTTCATTGCGTGGGGCGATCCTTCCGTCGCGCGCTGAACCACTATTGCGCCAGCCCGTCCTCGAGTGCAGGCCAGCGCGACGTCGCCTCCTTCAGGTAGGCATGCGGATTGGCCGCAAAGGCGTCCCGGTGCTCCTCCAGGGCGAACAGATAAAGCCGTTGCCCGGAGATCAGCCAGAGCCGGGGGCTGCCCGCCACGGTGACGCCGCGCGCCAGATCGACCGGATCGTAGCCGCCGAATTGCGGGCCATAGATGTCCGGATGGGCGACAAAGGAGGCGCGGTTCCCCTCATTGCGAAAGCGCCAGACCACGCCGGCCTGGGACGCCTCGAATTCGGGAAGGCCCAGAACCGGGCGCTCGTCGACGAAATAGGCCACGGGATCGTATCCGTCGATGGCAAGGCCGGTGAAGCGGTTGGCGATGACCCGCTCGGTGGTAGCCGCGAGGGCCGCCGAGGGCAGCCCGGCCAAACCGGTGGGGAGGACCTGCAGGGCGGCTCCCAGAAATATGATCGAGGCAATTCCGGGGCGAAATTGAATCCGCCGCCAAATGCCGTTCCTTTCCTGCCGTTGTGCCGTCATAGTTGCTACCGATAACATCTGAGTCGGGGGAACCGGACGCAAGCCTAGGGGCAAGCATGTCAGCACCGGGTTAAGGCACTGGGTCCGGATTTCGCTATCCAGGGGTTTTTTCATGAGTTTCGCCTCACGCATCACCGCGTTGACGCTTGCCGCGTTGATGTGCTGGTCCATGCCTGCCTTCTCGCAAACCGAGACACCGCAGCAGCTGCCGCCGCCGCAACGCGACCCGGGTCCGAACTTCTACGGACCGGACGAACTGGTCGGGGCCGGCCACCGCTTTTTCGGCAACGTCTCGCGCGGGCTCGCCTCGGTGATCGAGCGCGCCGTCAGCCAGTGGGGCCTGCCGAACGGCTACATCCTCGGCGAGGAAGGTTCGGGCGCGTTCGTCGCGGGTCTCAGATATGGCGAGGGCACGCTCTACACCAAGAACGCCGGCGACCTGCGGGTCTACTGGCAGGGACCCTCGGTCGGCTTCGACTGGGGCGGCGACGGCGCGCGCACCATGACGCTGGTCTACAACCTGCCGGCGACGAGTGCGATCTATCAGCGCTTTGCCGGCATCGACGGCTCCGCCTATATCATTGGCGGCTTCGGAATGACGGCGCTGACCGCGAACAACATCGTGCTGGTTCCGATCCGCTCCGGCCTCGGGCTGCGGCTCGGCGCCAATATCGGTTACCTGAAATACACCCCGCGTGCGACGTGGAATCCGTTCTGACGAACAGGGCTTGAGTGGTTTTGCGGTTCCGAAGCGAGCCGGTTCCCTGAACGGCGGTTTTCTGTAGCGGCAATTCACAGGCGTGCCGGCGCGGGGCTGGTGTTTTTGCCGTGTCACAGGCAATGTGACGAAAAGTGTTTTCGCCGGGAGTGAACATCCATGATTGAGCCGATCATGTATCTGGCGATCGGTTTTCTGCTCGCGATGCTGTTTGGTCTGATGATCCTGCCGCTGGTGCATAATCGCGCGGTGCGATTGACGACGAGACGAATGGAAGCCTCGACCCCGCTGTCGATGGCCGAGATTCAGGCCGACAAGGACCAGCTGCGCGCGGAGTTTGCGATGTCGGCGCGGCGGCTCGAGATGAGCGTCGACCAGCTCAAGCACAAGACCACGAGCCAGCTCGCCGAACTCGGCAAGAAGACCGATGCGATCAATCGCATGAAGCTCGAGCTCGGCGAGAAGAACGCCACGATCTTCTCGCTGGAAGCGCGCGAAAAGGCGATGAAGGATCAGCTGCGCGCCACCGAGGAGGAATTCGCCGCCAGGACGGAGGCGCTGCGTCAGGCCGAGAAGGCGCTGTCCGACAAGCAGGCCGAGCTTTCCAGGCTCGTCGGCGAGCTCAACGACCGGTCGACGACAGCGGAGAGCCGCAAGGTCGAGCTGGCGGCGATGCATGCCCAGGTCGACGGGCTCAGGGGCCGCGTCGGCGAAGCCGAAAAGGAATTTGCCAGTACGCGGGCGCGGCTTGAACAGGAGCGCGGCCAGTCGGAAGCCGCCAGCCGCGATCTTCTCGAGGCGCGCGCCCGGGCCGAAAACCTGAGCCAGCGCGTCACCGATCTCGATCGCCAGCTCGTCGCCCAGGTGAAGGAAGCCCAACTGCTCGGCAGTCGCGTCAACGATCTCGAGACGCGGCTGGCGACGCAGGGAAAGCTTCTGGCCGAACGCGACTATGAGGCCAATCAGTTGCGCCAGGCGAGAGACGCTGCCGAGCGCACCATCAAGGCATTGCGCGAGGAACTCGCCCAGACTTCCAGCGGCGCGATGCCGGCGCTGGAGAAGCTCCGCTCCGAAAAGGCCGCGGTCGAGGAGCAGCTTCGCCTTGCGCGCGACGAACGCGCCAGGCTGCAGCGCGACATCAACGGGATACAGCAGCAGGCGGAAAGCACCTGGGCGACGGAGCGCATGGAGAACGCGCTCCTGCGCGAGCGCATCAACGACATCGCCGCCGAGGTCGCCAAGCTTGCGATGCAGCTTGAAGGGCCGAACTCGCCGATCGAGGCCATGCTTGCGGCAGAACCGGCGAGCGCGGCAAAGCCCTCCAACGGGGCGACCGTGAACGGCACCGCGAACGGCAACTTGCCGCAAGGCGGCGGAACGCTGGCCGAACGCATCCGCGCATTGCAGGCGCACGCCTCCCGCGCCCGCCAGCAGGGGGCTTAAGACTGCTTCGCGCGATTTCCGTTTTCGCGCAGCAGATCTGGCCTGTTCGATTTTCAAACCAGCTCCGTCATTCCGAGGCCTCGCTTCACTCTCCCCTGGAGGGCGGAGGAATCGCCTTTGATGTTGGTGCGTCTTAACCTCCCCCTGAAAGGGGGAGCTCGGCGAGTGAAGCGAGCCGGGTGGGGGTCGCGTTCCTTGCGAATTCAGGCCTGCGCTCTGCGCTTCGGCTCGTCGAAATTGACCCCCTCCCCAACCCTCCCCCTTTCAGGGTGAGGGGGCGCTCCGTCACCCTCAAGCGTCATATGCGATAGCCCTGCCCTCCAGGGAAGGGTGAAGGAGAACGCGTCGGTTCTCACATTGATCGCACGAGAGACAAAGTGCGCGCGCCTCCTCATTCCCGCGACGCGTCGCGCCCGGATGATGCACAAAAGCCTTCGCCCGAATTTGCAAGAGGGCGCAGGGAATGCCGGGCGCTCGCCGCACCCATAGCCTCGCGTGCAAGTGAAGAAAGCACACGAGCAAGTCCACCACAGGTCCGCCGAAACATTCCGGCATTCCCCGCGCAATGGTTTTAACGGCTTACTTCGTGGTCTCCCCGGTGAGCCGGGCTTTCTTGCCACCGTCGCAGGCCACGATGCGAAGCATCGCCGGCCTGCTTGACGCCAGCGTCGGGGCGTCAGGACAACACGACTTGACCGTCCGCTTCCAAGTGCATTCGTCTGGCGCACCGAAAGCGTCCATCGCATCCCGCGCCCGACGTCCGTGACGATCGCGATCCGCCCCTCGTGAAAGGCCGGGACGGCGGCGGAATCTGAAGTGATTTGGGTAGGCCGAGAAGGCAAATCTTTTTGCGGGAGGGACTGGACAGCTAAAATCACCTTGATCGGCTTGAACAAATTAGTTTTTGGCGCAACCAGGTTAGCGTGCGGAAGCTTGACACCCCTGCCCCCTCACTTCGTAAATCGCACCTTCTGGCGCTGCTCTGCGCGGCCCGACGCCGATTGATCCGATTCCAAAAGGCTCGCATCGCGCACGAACATCCAGGGCGCATAGCTCAGCGGGAGAGCGTTCCCTTCACACGGGAGAGGTCCAAGGTTCGATCCCTTGTGCGCCCACCATGCAAGGCCGTGCAAATGCACGCTTTTTGCTTCTCTAAAAGAATCCAATCGTGCAGTTTTCGACGTTCGCGTAGGTCGTTTTGCGCTCGAAAACGCCCAAAATTTGTCCACTCAAGGAGCGCTCCCTATCTACGGGAGTGGTCCAAGATAGATACTCGTTTCCACAATTGCACGATGGTCAAGCGCAACCGCAGGACGTAGCTTCATTGCGCTAAAGCGCGATTCCGATAGCTACATTCTGCGAGGAGCCATGGACGCAGGCGACGGCGAAGACGAAGACCCGCTCAAAAGCCACGCGGACCGCGCTGTGGTCGAATACCTGAGGGGTCAACCGTTTTATGTTGACTTGGCAGACGTTGTGGGCCGGATCGCAAAGCAGAGCTTGGACAGCCGAGGCATAAAAGTTCACTCCGTCCAGTCTCGCGCAAAGGACCCATCTAGTTTCGGTCGGAAAGCCTCTACTCCGCTAGAGGAGGCTCCTTCGACGCCGAATACCCGGACCCGCTCAAACAGATCACCGATTTGGCCGGTGTCCGTATCATTACACATTTCTTGAATACCGTGGCCGATGTGGACGAGATGCTGGCCGCCGAGTTCGACATCGTTGAGAAATCAAACAAGGGAATAGCTTTGATAGAGTCAGATCGCTTTGGCTATCAAAGCATCCACTACCTGCTACGAATTAAGGGCGATCGCGCTGGACTGCCGGAGTATCAACGTTTTTCGAGGCATATCGTCGAGGTGCAGGTCCGAACAATACTCCAACATGCTTGGGCCGAGATAGAACATGATATCCAGTACAAGTCGTTGCGCGCCATACCAACTGTAATCCGTCGTCGCTTCGTTGCGCTGGCGGGCATGTTGGAAATCGCTGATCGAGAATTCCAGGCCATCGATGACGCCAACCGTACTTTGGAAGATGCAGCGAAGGCCAAAGTTCGAGCCGGTGATTTGACGGGAGCCGAAATCACGCCAAAAGCGCTCAAGCTTTTTCTAGACAGAAGATTGGGTCCAGATGGGCGAATGTCTGAATGGTCTTACGATTACACAGCAGGACTTCTGAAATCGTTAGGCTTTCATGACTTGAAGGAAGTGGAAGCCGCTATTTCACCGTATGGCGACGGCCATGGAGTGTGCAGAGCGTTGTATGCGACAAAGCAGGGCCAGCTATATCGATTTGAACAAATGGTACTTGCGGCCCTTGGCGAACAGTGGGTAACGCGCCATCCTTGGTCGAAGGAGGAAGCCAAGTGGCCCGAGCTCTTTCGAGATCATCTGAAACAATTCAGCGACGCGGGCATAGAAACGGGCACATTCAAGCTGGGAGATGTGACGACTTCACCGGATACTGCGAAGTTGCAGGATTCCGACGCCTAGAAAACGCCCATCCCGCAAGAATGAATAAGAAGCATATTTATTTTCAGATACTTGGGTGGGTAGAAAGTTCCCTTCACACCGGAGAGGTTGAAGGTTCGATCCCTTTTGCGCCCACCATCTTCCTCCGAGCACAGCGTGGCCCGCATGAGCGCCAGCGACGTGCGGGGAAAACTTCCCGGGAGATTACCCGGATATCGCTTCGCTTATCCGCGCCTGCGCTTGCTGAACTATCCGGCGAGCGATCCGCCATCGAAGCGGCGGGAGAGCGAAAAATACATTGCCTCGGACTTCGAGAGCAGGTGAGATAGCATGACATTGTTCGGGAGAGGAAACGATGACAGGTCTGCTTCCAAGGGTCAGCCTGATGCCCGGCGGGTTTCCGGACTATCCGGCTCCGGTGATTTCCTGCTAAAGTCTTGGTGGTGAGTTTCGCAAGGACCCGCTCCAGTGGCTCAAAAACCATTCTTTCTGATTTTGAGGGACGACAACGCTGGCACCTTTTCAGTCGAAGGTCCAATGACCGATGATCGTCCCTGGATTTCCCAGATTGTAACGGCTCAACGCGCAGGCCGGAAGGTACGCTGCGTGGTAGCGGCCGGGGCTACGCGGGAAGAGTGCATCAAGAACTGGTTGGCATCCAATCCCCGGATGAAGCTCGTCGACCCCGGCATGTTGCCCTGACATCAGCGAATGCCGTGGTCGCGCCGATCCGCGAGAAGGCGATGCCCATCAAGCCCGGAAAAATCAAACGTCCGATCTCAGTCCGCGAACTCCAATTCAAACCCGTTGAAGCCGGGTTGGCTTGAGTGACATGCAGCCTCTGCCGCATCACCAGCAGCCAACCGCTATCGTCGCATTGAAGAAAAAGGCCGCCAAGCGAGGCGGCCTTTCCAGTGGGCGTCTAACCGAGCACCCATGCTTGCTCCAGGCGTCAATAACCGCCCCAATATGGAGCGGGGTATGCCGGGGCGTAGCCGTAGCTGTATGCGGGAACGTATGCGGGAACGTAGCCGTATGCCGGGGCAGCGTAGCCGTAAGCAGGCGCATAGCCGTACGGATAGTACCAGGAGTCATAGTACGGCGCGGCGAGTGCGGCGCCTACAAGGGCACCTGTCGCCAGACCGACGCCCACTCCACCCCAACCCCAGCCGCGCCCCCAGCCGCCATACCCCCAGCCGCCGTAACCAACATGCCCGATGCCGAAGGGTCGAGCCTGCGCAGTCGTTGCCAGATTTGGAACCGTTGCGGCGAGCGCCGCAATTGCCAAGGCTGCAGTTCGCAATTTCATGACACTTCTCCCTCAAAACGGGTTGGAACCGATGATCCGGCCAAGCACGACTCGGATCATGTGCATGCAATGCACTTGTATTTGAGGAGTTCCGCCGCGTGAGCGATTAGAGTGGCTGAGCCCGCGTGAGCGCGAGCCGCAAGCGGGGGAGAAATTCGCGGGGGAATTGCCCGGATATCGCTTCGCTCATCCGGGCTGCGCCTGGAAAGGCCTGGTTTTTGGCCTCAATCCAGGACCCGAAACGGGCGCCTGGTCCTTTGACGATCCATTCCCGCGTAGACTTTCTCGCGGTGAACTTCCGTACCGGACTCGTCTATGATGCTGATGTACAGATCGGGGTCGTCCACGCGTGGATGGCCGCGAAGCTGCTGCGCCAAATGCCTGCCATGCTCGATCGCAGCCGCGACACTGGGAAACTGCAAGCCTCCCCTGTCCCTTACTGGAACGCCATCTTTCAGATCGAAATAATAGGTTCGCATGAGCAATCTCGTCGGTCCGGCGCGCCAATTGCTTTCTGCCACGATGCGACGACAGGTTATTTGATTTCGGTCAATCTGCATCTGTCCGAAGCGCGCTTCTCCGCGCCTGCGCTTGCTCGATCCGGTGGGGTTTACGATCAAGAAAAAGGCCGCCTACCGCGGCCTTCTCCCGGACAGCATCCAAAACGCGATGGCTTCAGGTAGAAATCGCACTCGCGCCTCAGGTTGTTGTTTGAGCATGATCTCCGCGCAGACGCATTCGCGCTTGTCGCGAGGGAAAAGCGCTACACAGTTTTCCGGATCATGCGTCAGGCCGCTCTTGAAGCAAACTGCAGGTCCTCACTGTGATTGAGGACCGATTCGACCCCCAACACGAATCCAACCGCCGTATCGTAACCGTTCACGCGTGTCTGATATTTGCCGTCGAACAACCATATGTCGATTCCAGGAGATTCCACTCCGGTCACACCCAATCGAATGGTTCCGACCGCCTTGCCCGTTTCCTCGTCCAGAACGAGCAAACAATTGGACCTGAAATCGTCAGGATGCTGGAATTTCAAACGCATACGCTTCCCCCCGCCCAGTTTGGAAAGCAAAACGGAACTGGGACACTGAGGCCTAAATGAGGTCAGGATTTTGACTTGAGCGAAATTCTGACCGTGGTGTTTTTTGGCCACTCTTTATCGGCCGCTCTTCAGGTGGGCGGGTTTTGACCTTCTGCCCTCTGGCCGACAAAAGTGGGACCGCCTCGGCCGGTCGTTCGGCGGCCCGACGCGCGAAGACTGCGCGCGACGCACGTCGGACCTCACCATTCCCTCTCTCACGAAATGGCTGGCGTCCGCCCTAGAAGTGATTCGTGGCAAAATCCGGGTTCGATAGCGAGCGCCGGATGCGCCCATTCCGCGTCCGCTCCTGGCGGGAGCAGACATCGGGCGACTTGCCGAAAACGCGAATTGACACGGGAGCCATCGGCAAATTTGTCGAGCTGTTGCCAACGGTGGGATGTATGACTACGCTCTACCCCAGGTAGGCCCAAACGGTCTTTGGATCGGCGGCACGTTCATGCCCAAGTTCCTTCGCATCGGTGTCCATCAGTCGAATGTTTCCGGATACACGTCAAAGGCTTGGTGCGTTCGGCGGGTTGGCTCGACGGTTTTCCTGAAATGGGGCGCCGTGGAGGTCCGTGGCGTCGGAGACGGGCGAAAGGTTTACTGGACGCTTCCACCGCGAGCGAAAACAATTCGTTGCGGCACGGTGCAGCGCGCCAAGGACTATGCAAAGACCGCAATCGCGCGGCGTCGCAATCATCGCTATGAACCGTTGGCGGGAAGCATTGCGATCCGGCGCCGAACCGCCGATCGTGACGCCGAGCTCAAACAAGCGCTCGCCACGATCCTCTTTGTCGATATCGTCCGGTCCACCGAAAAAGCCGCGCGGTTGGGCGATTCGCGCTGGTCACAGGTGATGAATCACTATTACGCAGCCGTCCGCAGAGAGCTGAAGAACTTGCGCGGAAAGGAAGTCGTGACGACGGGGGACGGATTGCTGGCGACCTTCGGCGCGCCCGCAGCGGGGGTCCGTTGCGCGACCGCGATCCGCGAGGCAGTGCGCACGCTGGGGCTGGAGATCCGGGTGGGGCTGCACGCGGGCGGATACAAGGTGAGCGGGGCGGAGGTGTTCGGTCTCGCGTTTCACATCGGCGCGCGCGTCGCCGCGAAAGCGCGTGCCGGCGAAATCCTGGTCTCGAGCGCGGTCAAGGATCTGATGTCGCAGTCCGCAATCCGCTTCAAGGATCGCGGCGTCCACCAACTCAAAGGCGTGCCAGAGCGATGGCGCCTGTACCGGGTCGAACATTAAGGTGACGCTGGACCGATTTGGTCCAGACTGCAGGTCCAGCAGCCGGTGCGGATTTATTTTGCCGGGGGTTCAATTGGCTTGGGTTCACTTGGCTTGGGTTCACTTGGTTTGGGATCAATTGCCCGGGGTTCGATTGTCACGATGGGATGTGGCCCCCACTCGCGCGCCAGCCGTTCGGCTGCCGTGATTTGCGCCCTCGTCATGAGCGCCAGCAGCCGGTCTCGTTGTTCCAGGGCCGTGAATTTCGACGTATCAAGCAGCTTCATGCCGAGCGGACCGGGCGGCTTCGTATCCCCAAACGCTGCGGCCAAAGTGAACCACATGAGCGCCTGGACATTATCCTGAGCCGTGCCGCGACCTGACGCATACATGGCCCCGATATTGTACTGCGGACTGTGTATCCACGTGTCACCGGGTCGCTCGTAGATCTTGTTCGCCGCGCGGCGGTACCAGCGAAATGCCTCGTCATAGTCCTGCGTGACGTGAAGGCCACGTTCGTAAGCGATGCCAATGACATTTTCCGCGTAGGAAGAGCTTTGATCCGCAGCGAGTCGATACCACTTCAAGGCTTCGCCGAAGTCCTGCGGCACGCCCAATCCCAGAGCATAGGTATCGGCGAGATTGTTCTGGGCTACGACCAGGCCCTGAACCGCGGCAAGACGAAACCACTTCACCGCCTCGGCTTCGTTTCGCTCGACACCCCAGCCTCGCTGATACAATATCCCGACCTCGTTCTGCGCGTCCGCCAGTCCCTTGTCCGCAGCAATTCGCAACCACCTCATTCCCAGGCCGTAGTCCTGCGGGACGCCGCGGCCCTTGATGTACATGATCCCGAGAAGGCGCTCGGCATAGGTGTTGTCCCGTTCTGCCAGGGTACCGAGCAATCGCAGAGCAGTGACGTAGTCGCCCGTCTTGACCGCCGCCTCCGCGTCCTCGAACTGTCCTGCGTTGACAGGAAGGACGAAGGCCGAGGTCCACAAGGTGAAGGCAAACGATATGAATGGTTTTCTCAACACGACGACCATTTCGCGTTCTTGTGCGTCCGAAAACGAATATCAGGTCTCGCTGACCCGCGCGATGTAGCGCGCGACCGAGGCCGCGACCACCTGTTTTGCGTCTGCGTCGATCTGCCCCCGCCCCGAAAACGCGCCATATACCGCGTCGAACGCGAAGGGCTCCAGCAGCTGCGCGATTCGCCTGACCTTGGCGGCGGAGAGCGGGATCAGGTTCGGGTAGGACCACATGAAGCTGACATGCCTGCTCGGCACCACCTGCAGAATGTCGCCCGAGAGCAATACGCCGCGACCCTCGTTCCAGTCCGCCCAGTGCAGGATCGTGCCGCCGTCGAAATGTCCTCCAAGCCGAACCAGAGTGAGGCCCGGCCCGATCGGCCTGGTATCTCCCTCCCAGAATTCAACTGCGGGGTCCGGCCGCATGACCCACTGACGATCCGCCGCATGCAAATGGATCGGCACTCCGCCGAGCGCGCGGCTCCACTCGACCATCGTGGTGTAGTAGTGCGGGTGGGAGATCGCGATGGCCGCGACGCCGCCCAGCCCGTTCAACAGATCGATCGTCGCTTCATCGATCAGGGCGATGCAGTCCCACAGCACGTTCCCGGCTGGCGTCTGCGCCAGGATCGCACGCTGTCCGATGCCGAAGGCGGGCGTGGTCTCGATGGTGGTGAGCCCCGCCGCAAGGCGACGGAATTTGTTCGCATGAAGCTTGCGCAACCCCTCCAGCGTGGTCCATGACTGGCCCGACGCCGGGACGAACTGCCGCTCGTCGGTGCAGATCAAACAGGCAGGCGGCGGAGCCTCGGACGGCTGATACTGCGTGCCACAGGCATTGCAGATGAAGGCTGGCATGAGGGCAGGATACAGCACGCCCGCACCGTCGGCCACTGCCGCCGGCGCAACGGTAAAATGTTGTCGCGCGCCGCTGCCGCGATGACCGGCCCGACCCAGGTCCGGGATAAAGGCGGCCCGGAGCTCGTCCTTTCCGGGCCCCACCGGGTCGGCGATCGCTCCAAACGTGCGTTCTGCAGCAATGCCCACCGCAGAACCAGCAGATGCGGTTCTGGTTCGAGCAATTACGACAGGGTATGTGGAGGCAGGCTTTTCGGCTTATGGGCGCGCGAGCAGAGCCCATCGAACTCAAATGACGAGGTAAACCACCAGGAACGTCCGCAACGCCATCAGCCAATCTTGTCTGTTCATCGCATCACCATCCACCGCCGTGAGGAGACTCAAGAACACGCGACGGCGGAAGCTGATGCGTTTATGGTTAAGAAATTGCTAACCCACCCGCGTCGGGCCCGCCGGGGGATGTTGCGGGATCGAGACATCGAAAAAGGTCGGTGCACGCCGAAAAGGGTGGTGCACGCCCGAGACTTCCGGGACCAACGCACTGACGGAATCGTCCAGACAACAGACGGAGAGTGACTGACATGAACGGAAATCGTTACTACGGCGTCCGCGTCGAAGGCGCGAAATACGGCGTGAGCTTCGGTTCGGCGCTGGCCATCGCGATATCCTACACCGCCAACCATTCGATCCTCTGGGCCATCATCCACGGCATTCTGGGCTGGCTCTATGTGATCTATTTTGCGCTGTTTCGCTCGTAAGGCCTTTCCGCCGATCAGCCGGATTAAAAAAAGCCGCCAAGGGGGAGCCTTGGCGGCAATGAGGATCGTAAACGTGTGGGCGTCTACGATTTGCATGTTTAGCAAAAGACATTCCCTGAATCGTTTGACGCGGATCAATCGCTGGCGCGGCGGCGACAGTTCTCCACTGGAATGATGACCCTCATACTCAATCGCCAACTCGACGCTCAAAAACCGACAGCATCGATGACCGCTCTTCGTAACGCTTTTAAAAAGATTTGTCTCCACACTGCCGGCTACTGGGGGATTTCAGCCAAACCCAGTTCAGCAATGTCGCCGAACGAACATTTGGTTCGCCAAAATTATTGGTTCGCTAAGGCCCATTTGCAAAGTGGCCCCGCCGTTGTGATCCGCCGACGGCGGGGCTTTTTTCGCTTTGCTCGAAATCGCTTCAGCCGCCCTTGGTGAAAATATCACCCAGCGATGCGACATCGGGAGGATTGGCCTCCGACTGAGCCCTGCTTTCCGCAAGATGCGCGTAGTGATCGGCCATCCGCGTCAGCCAAGCAAAAAGGCCAACGGATCGACGGTGCGATCGTTCCGGTCGGAGCGATCATGGCGGCGGCCAGGAACAACTGCCGGGAACGAAGGTTTCGCTCGCCCTTGTCCGCGCGCTTCCCTGCTGCGGCAAAAGATTCCGCTGTTCCGTGAAACCAGTTCGCGGCCGGTCGGGTTGGCCTTCAAGGGCAACCCAACCACAAGGGAACAACACGATGGCCAACGATCGAGTGAGACGCGTCGCCTCCGCTACCAGCATCTGGCTAAACGTGCCAACGACCATCCTGCAGGGGCAGGCTACTGTGCTGAGATTCTGGGCCGACCATATCGAGAAGTTCGCGCAGACCTTCGAGAAGGGAGCCGAAACAGTGAGGTCTTCCGCCGAGCAGGAGTCGCAATCGGATCGCGCGGCCTGATTGACTATCGATGCGACATTCTTCGCGTGCAGCTGACGAGCACGACGTAATCGGGCGGGCTGCTCGTGATACCCCAGATCTCGGTGATGATCCTGTCGTCTCCCACGACGCGGGCTCCCGGGCAGTCGCGCCTGACGAGATCAAGAGCCATCCGGCGTCGGTCTTCCCTGACGAGGGGATTGTATTTGATGTCGGGTTTGCTCGAGACGTGAACCACAAAGTCATAAGGCCTTTCCGGCGAGGCCCTTTCGACGAGGACCATTCCCCGCGTGTCGGTCCAGCCCGTCAGCAATGCGATGATGAGTACCGCCGGAATGAGTTTCGCCACGACAACCGCTCCTGTCAGCTCTTGATCGTCGCGAGACTAGATCATGTTCCGATCGGATGGAATCGGAACGATCTCGTTTTCCCTGTTTGAAGCATGACAACACACAAGACCAGCGGCCCGGAGAGGACCGGGCCGCAGTCTCCGTGTCCACAGGACGGTATCTTCGATCAGCTTCCGGAAGGACGCAGCGAGGGGTCTACGCCGCCCACCCACGAAGGATCCCTTGGAAGGCTCTGCGCGCTGAAACCGTATGCCGGTCCCGGGGACACGATCAGGGGCTCGGCCTGGTTATACGTTCCGCGATAGTGTCGCAGTGCGTAGGCTGGATGGTGATAGGCCGGACCGCGCATGTACGTATCCTGCGCGAATACCGGGCCGGCGAGGGCCGCGGACATGACGGCTGCGGCGCTGAGTGTCTTGATGCTGAATGTTCTGATTGTCATAAGGGTTTCTCCATTGATCTGGTGAAACCCTCCCGTAGCGTTCCCACGCCGCACCAACCGCTCCAGGCGGAGGACGTTCCGGCATTCAAGCCATCTTTACAATCGGCGATCCGTCATTCAACGCAGCGTGAAAGGTCTGTCAGAAAGTTCGGTTTCGCATGCGGTGGAAGACACGTTGTCGCGATGACATCTGCGTTCTCATCAGCGGTGGCATGCAACATCTGGTGCGATCATTACGAAGAGGACATTGAAGAAATATTCCGAAATGAATCCGGCAAGAGACGATCTTCGAATGTCCGTTTGGATCGAGTCGCGGACCTTTTCCATCGCGAAAAAAAGCCCCGCCGTCGGCTCTTCCGAGAGCGGCGGGGCTGCTGCCGGCGCTTGGGACTCCGGAAGCGTGCGCCTCTGAGAACGGCGCATTTCCCTGTCTAGAAGAAGCGGCTTACAGCCAGCTTACGCACGGAGGCAGATCAGGATAGTCTTTTGCGGCAATGTGCAACCTGTACAGCATCACCACCAACCAGGCCGCGATCATCGCGCTGTTTCGCGTAGTCAACCGCTATGTCGGCAACCTGGCGCCGATGCCGGGCGTTTTCCCGGATTATCCAGCGCCCGTGGTCCGCAATACCGACAGCGGACGCGAACTGATCATGATGCGATGGGGCATGCCTCCGCCGCCGCGCACGGGCGGTCCACCCGTCACCAACATCCGCAACACATCGTCGCCGCACTGGCGCGGATGGCTGAAGCCGGAGAACCGCTGCCTCGTCCCTGCGAACAGCTTTGCCGAATATGCGCCGGAGCCCAACAGGGAGACAGGGAAGAAAGACGTCGTGTGGTTTGCCATCAACGAGGACCGGCCGCCCTTTGCGTTCGCGGGTCTCTGGACCGAGTACAGGGGAGATCGCGGCACGAAATCCAGGCCGGTACCGGGGCCGCATCTCGTTTACGGCTTTCTCACCACCGAGGCGAACGCGACGATCAAGCCGATCCACCCGAAGGCCATGCCCGTGATCCTGACCAGCGACGAGGAGCGCGAGGTGTGGTTGCGCGCGCCGTGGGACGAGGCCAAAGCCCTGCAAAGACCCTTGGCGGATGACGTGCTGAAAATCGTGATGCGCGGCGCGGACAAGGAGGATCGCGCGGCCGCCTGACCCGGCAGCCGCTGTGGGCCGTCATGCCTCTTTTTCGCGCGATGCGAGTACTCACCTTTCCTGGGTCTCAGGCCTCGACGTCCGTCAACGTCCTGTCCAAGGGCGGCCAGGAGACGGAGATTCACGGCGCGGGGTTTTTCTGACGAGCGACGCCGAAACAATTTCCCGACAACGAGGAACCTGGAGCCGCGACCGTCATTTCACTTACGTTGGCCATTTCACTTGCGTTGGCCTTCGATTGAGCTGGAGAGGGTACGATGCCAGGCTGGACACCGGGAATAGTACCGTATGGAGCTGACCAGACCGTCTATCTCGTGGTGGACAGCTTTGGCGCGCGCGGCGGCGTTTACCGGGAAACCGAGGTCGAGCGAAGCGATCCGGAGACGGTGATTTCCGATCTGATCTCCGGCCAATTCAACAATCCGCTTCGCGTGGTTGCCTTCAACACCCTCGAGCACTGGGCCAGGGATGTTTCCGAGGAAATCGCGGCCGAAATCCAGGCCCGGTTCGATATCGAGGGCAATGAATTGCCCGAACATATCCGCGATTTCGTCGAGAGCCACAAACGCCGGACGCGTCAGCTCAGCCTGCGCCTGGCGTGACAGCGCGATCCCGGTTCGCGTCTCCCTCGTCTCCGCGAGTTGCCGTCAGCTTGTCGCAGCGGCATCGAAATATGCTGAGGGTCTGGCCATCCTTCGGATTGACCATGCTGACAATGAGATCAGCTTTCGCCAGGCACTGACGGCATCGAACAGTGCCCTGGTCTGACTTGGCGGGTTTGATGCTCGGGAAGGACACGGAAAAATACTGACTCACAAAAAATGCCGGCAGGAGGACGGGCCGTGCATGGGCACGGGAATTACCGGTCCGGCGGTCTATTGCAGATCGATTAAGAAAATCTTGGCGGCGAGCTTCGGCATTAACGCTTTCTTAACCATACCGATCGAGCCTCCTTCCGGCAATTCTTGAGCGTTCATCCTGGGGCGGCGGGCGATGTTCGCGCGGACTCGATGGAGCAACGGCATGTCAGTACGTGAGTTGGAAGCTGGAGCAGGTCTGCTTTCCGCGTTGGCGATGATGATTGGCGGTGCGTTAGGTGTCGGCCTCCCAATGGCATTGGTGATTATCTGGGTTTGCTCCTGACGCATGTCGCACTTCGGGCATCGGGCCGCGGCGCGGCTTCGTCGAGCCGCGGGCCATCGCCTTCTGCACCACGCACATCCTCGCAGTGAAGGCGAGTCATTGTTCCGATGACATGCGGACAAGCTGGCGCCCGCCATTCATCGCCTTGAGGCTGTTGACGTATTCCTCAGGACGCTGCCAGCGATGAGGGACCTTCAATCCCATGAATTCCGCGATGCTGCCGATGAAAGCGGTGCAATTGGATATCTCGGCGTTCCAGACCGGCGAGCTCGCCTGCAATTTTCTGATATAGGCGAAAACCCTCTTTGCGTCCGCCTCGTTCAGGTAGACGCGGTAACTGGCGGTCAAATACTGCGGATCGAGATCACCGTAGCTTGCCCCGGTCTCGGACGGCACCCAGGTCACATAACCAAGGACGTAGGCCGTCTCGTCTCCCGCCGGCGTAAGGCCCGCCACCTCGACCTTTCGCTCGCTCGTCTTCCCATACCAGACAAAGGCATGTCCCCAGCTGGCCGCCGTTCTCGCCCGGAAATCGACGTAGTAGGGCCCCCTTGCCGAGCCAGGCCTTCGAACGGAAAGCTCCGATTTCGATTCGCCGGGCGCTTCACCGGAAACGAGCGCGTTGGCGTCAGCGACGAGCTTGTGGAGCTGCTTTTCGAAATCAAAGGGTTCGGCGCCGGGACGCGCGCCGGTCTCGTTTGCCGAAGCCGACGGGATGCTGCACGCGAACAGAACCGCGAGCGCCAGGCCCGCAAGCAAGCACAGCGCGGATGTTTTCGCTCTGTTGACCACGCTTTGCCCTTATGCCGCCGCCGCAAAAGTCCGAACTTCAGGAAGCCTGTCAGTACTTCGACACGACGGGCGCAGGCATCTTGCCAATCGGACCCTTCCCGATCGGGCCCTTGCCGATTGGCATCTTGCCGATCGGAGCCTGCTGATAAACGGGTTGCGGATGCGGAAGATCGGCAGCCCCGGCGACGGTCACCATGGCAAGCGTTGCACCCGCCGCAATCACGAATTTCCTCACGATGCATCTCCTTCAGATTAACCTCGGCGAGCATCTACCCCGGAATACGTCCAGACTGCGGCAAGTGTGATGTGCGTGGGAAATACCTTCGGAGTGCGGCAAATATGACACGCCAGGGCATATGAGCAGGCTTCGACATCGCGGAACCCGGGCGGAGGAGACACCTTTCCGCCATCCACATGTCACGACTTGCGCGCCTTCACGTGCGACCGCTCGGCCCATCCGAGCAAACGAGTGAACGCAAGCGATGCCAACGGCCAAAACGCGCGCGGCCAAGATCCTGACGGAATTCGAGCAGGCCCAAACCGAGCTCCTCGGCAAAGCCGTGATCCTGACCGACGGCAAAGCCGGAACCGTGGAACATGTCTGGCTGGACGAGTTCCATGGCCTGCGTCTTTCAATCAGGGGACACGAGGGCAAGTGGCCGGTTTCGACGATCAAGATGGTACAGGCGTGATTGTGGCCGGTGCAGCGCCAATGGCGCAGCTTCGCTCATAAAGGTCCCTGCCTACCGGATGCGAGCGCCGGCGTTTGCGATACCCTACTCCGGCGAAAACCCGGTAGCGCGTTCAAGGTCGAGGAAACAGTCGAGCTGTCGGGTAACAGCGCTTTCAATGTAAGGAGCGCAGGAATTTTTCAGGCGCCGCCATTCCGCGGCCTCGGCCAGCCAATAGTTCTTTTCCCTTTCGGCAATCTCCGCCCGTTCCAGACACATTTTTTCCAATGTGCTGAAGTTGCGCGCTCGTTCTCCCATGGCACTCAGCCCCTCAATCACACACAACGGCAGGTCCAAAAAAGTATGACAGAGATTTCCTGAAATCCAAGTTGATTCGGCAAGCGCCCGAATCGAATTGCGACCGCCCTCACCCCGCATCAGGCCCGGTTCCGATTCCAGCGTCCTTCAGCCGCAGGGAAAACCAGTGCGACAATTTCCGATCGGGGAGGCCGGCGACAAATACCTCCGATCTGCCGACTGCTCTCTCATGCAGAGTCAAAAGCAGGCCGATCCAGTAGGCGAACCACAGATGCGGATCGGTCAGCGCGCGCAGCTTCTGCCGGTCGTGCTCGATCGGCTGATGGTTGACCGCCTTGCGGACTTCGATCGCGAGCAGGTTGTTCGGTATCGAGCGCCGATGCACGACGATGTCGGGATAGATCGATTTGCCGAGATGGTCGTCGGTCGAGACGATCGTTCCGTGCGGGAGCCGCAGCGTGCGCTCGCCCAGCCGGTCGTAGTCGCAATCGACGTCCCAGCCCTCAAACTCCCGTTCCAGATGCACCGCCAACCGATGTGTCAGCGCGCGCTCGCCGAGATCGTGCTCGAACAGGAATGCCTCGCGCGCGTAAAATTCCTTCAAGGCGGCGACGACCCTGTCCAACTCGGTCTGCATCTGGTCCCCGGGGATGCCTCATAACGCCATCGTGCGTTCTGCGATCAAATGGTATCGCGTCATGGCCGGGCTTGTCCCGGCCATCTACGTCTTTCTTTTTTTGCCGATGAATAAGACGCGGATGCCCCGAACAAGTCGGGGCATGACGAGGGGACCGGTGTCCTCACATCTGCACTTCGATCAGCCGCGGCCCGCGTTCCGGAATGGCTTCGGCAAGCGCCGCAACGAACTCGTCCGCGGTCGTGACCGCGCGCGCGGCCACCCCCATGCCCCTGGCGAGCGCCACGAAATCGAGCGTCGGCCGGTCGATCTTGAGCATGTCGAGCGCGCGCTGTCCCGGCTCTCCCGCGCCGACACCGTCGAACTCGCCGCGCAGAATCTGATAAATGCGGTTGGCGAACACGATCGTGGTGACATTGAGATTTTCGCGCGCCTGCGTCCACAGCGATTGCAGCGTGTACATGGCGCTCCCGTCGCCGACCATGCAGATCACCTTGCGGTCGGGGCAAGCCACCGCGGCGCCGGTCGCGACAGGCGTGGAAAATCCGATCGACCCGCCCATGTTCTGCAGCCAATCGTGCGGCGTGGCGGCCGCGGTCGGCGGAAAGAAGCCCCGGCCGGTAGTGATGGATTCATCGACCACGATGGCATTTTCGGGGATCGCCATCGCGATCGCCATCGCAATCGAGCCATGCGTCAGCGCGCCGGTTGGCCGTACGAGTTCGACCATCGCCTGCGGCTTCGCGTCGGCAGGCCTTGCGCCGAGCGCTGACGCCAACGCCTCGAGCGCCGCGACCGAGTTTTCTCCGCCGGAAGTCAAGAGGTGGACCTCGCAGCCTTCCGGCCTCAGCAGGCTCGGCTTGTTGGGATAGGCGAAAAACGCCACGGGGTCGGCGGATTCGACCAGAACAATGTGCTTGAAATCCTTCAGGATAGGCAGCGCCTGTTCGATCACATAAGGGATCCGGTCGATCGAAAACCGCCCGCGACCGCGCGCCATGCGCGGATTGTAGGTCTGGCCCATCACCTTGCAGCCGGTCTTGCCGGCGATCTGCGCCGCGAGCGCAAGGCCGTTTTCGGTCAGCGCGCTGCCGGTCAAAAGCAGAAGTGTCGGCTCGCCCTTGCGCAGCACCTTGGCCGCGTTATCGACCGCCTGCGCAGAAAAAGTCGGGCGCTGGGATTCGGAAGCTATCTTCGCGATCCCGTCGGCTTCGTTCCATGCGGTGTCGGCCGGCAGAATGAGCGTTGCGATCTGGGGCGGGTTGCTCCTGGCAGCCGCGATCGCGGCTGCGCCGTCCCTGGCGACGGATTTGGCATCGGGCGAAGTCCGCACCCAGGCCGACATCGGCCGCGCCAGGCCTTCGATATCGGAGGTCAGCGGCGCGTTGTAACCGATGTGATGGACAGCGTGCTGGCCGACAATATTGACGATGCCGGAATTGGCCTTCTTGGCGTTGTGCAGGTTGGCGAGCCCGTTGGCGAGGCCGGGGCCGAGATGCAACAGCGTCGAGGCCGGCTTGCCCTTCATGCGGAAATAGCCGTCGGCCGCGCCCGTCACCACGCCTTCGAACAGCCCGAGCACGCAGCGCATGCCCTCGACCCGGTCAAGCGCGGCGACGAAATGCATTTCGGAAGTGCCTGGATTGGTGAAGCAGACGTCGACCCCGCCTGCGACCAGCGTCCGCACCAGACTTTCCGCACCGTTCATTTCTTCACTCCGTTTCGATCCGGTCCTTCATAAAACCTTATTGAGGATCAATCACCTTTCGTCAAAGGGTTCCTAGTGGAGTGGATTTGACATTCGCTACCTACCCGGCCGCGAACTCGTGAAACGCGAACGTCAAATCCGAAACTCCACTGGAAACATATATTTGCCAGTGGTCCTTTTGATTCCAACATTCGCAAGGGTGCACGCTGAGAAGGGATGCGAATGTTAGAATCAGACCGCCAGCGCATTGCTGCCATCGCATGCTGGTTAACGCGATGGAAGTCTTGCGAAAATGCGCCGACTATGGCCTGAATCCGGATCAGAACGCTCCACCTCTCGAGGAACAAAATGACACGGGCTTTTGCTTTGCGGGCTTTTGCCTTCTTGTTTGCTCTATCAGGTCTCGCGATGTTGATGCTGGTTGACGCCAGCCCTGCGCGCGCCCAGGGCAACGACTTCTTTGATTACTTCGGACGCAACAACTCGCCCTACAGGGGCGGCTATTACAGGCAAGACCCCGGTTATGGCAGCAGCCCCGAATACTACCGGGGCGGTGGCGGCTATTACGGAGGCGGCGGCGGCCCGCTTTTTGGCGGCGGCGGTGATGGCTATTACGGCGGCGGCGCATCGCCCATTCCGCGCTCCGTGGTGAACGCTCCCGGCAAGTTCGCGCCTGGCACCATTTACATCAATACCGCCGAACGGCGGCTTTACCTCATCCTCGCCAATGGCGAGGCGCTGCGTTACGGCATCGGCGTCGGCCGCGACGGCTTCCGCTGGTCCGGCACTCACCACATTTCGGCGAAAAAGGAATGGCCGGGCTGGACGCCGCCGAGGGAAATGCTCGCGCGGCGGCCCGACCTGCCGCACTACATGCCCGGCGGCATCGAAAATCCGTTGGGCGCACGCGCGCTGTATCTCGGTTCGACGCTCTATCGCATTCACGGCTCGAACGAGCCGGAGACGATCGGCCAGGCCGTGTCGTCCGGCTGCTTCCGCATGACCAATGAAGACGTCGTCGATCTCTACAACCGCGTTCCGGTCGGCGCGCTCGTGATCGTGCAGAACTAGAAAGATCCCTCCCCTTTGTGGCAGGGCTATCGCATTTGATGTTGATGTCTCTTCACCTCCCCCAAAAAGGGGGAGGTCGGCGAGCGAAGCGAGCCGGGAGGGGGTCACACGCTTCACGCCAGTATTGCTGTTTCTGCACTTCGACTAGCCGAATTGACCCCCTCCCCGACCCTCCCCCTTTCAGGGTGAGGGGCGCTCCGTCACCCTCAAGCGTCATATGCGATAGCCCTGCCCCGCGATGTGCTGGGGAGGGACAAGAGGTCGCCTATTTGCAGATCGCCTTGAGCGCCGACCATTCGTCGGCCGTCAGCAGCGGAGCACCACTTGGCGGCCGGCTCTCCTCGCTCATGCGCTTCAACCGATCCTCGGTCAGGGGATGGTTCGCCAGGATCGACAGGCTGTTGTCAGCTTCCTTTCCCGTGATGCGAAAAATCAGATCACCCATCGGCTTGGTCGGACGGCCAAGCTTGTGCATCACATCGATTGCAAACCCATCCGCGCCCTCTTCCGCTTCTCGCGAATAGGAAGCGGCGACGAGCGAACGCGACGCGATTATCAGGGCGCCCGAGCCGGTGACGTCACCGAACAACAAGCCGATCAGAAAGGACGCTCCACCATTGTGGATCACATTGCGCATGCCGTCGCGTTGCCTGACATGACCCAGTTCATGCCCAAGAATCCCTGCGATCTCGTCCGCGTTTTCGGCTTTTGCCAGTAATCCGCTGAACAAAAAGACCCTGCCGCCCGGCAACGCGAAAGCGTTGGGGACTGACGTGGACAGCACAGCAGCCCGGATAGGTGTCTGCACCCCCGACGCCTGGATGATAGTGCCGACCAATTTGTTGAAGGCGGCCTGCCCCGCTGCGTTGCTGCAGCTCTTGCTGCCGAACACTGCCTTGATCTGGACTTCTCCCGCGTCGCCGATGCGGCGCTCCACGGCATCCGGCACCAGCGGCGCCAGGCGATCCGCGACGAGAGGAACCCCGAACAAGACGACCGCGACGATCGATATCGCAGCGGCCAATGACCAGCCCACGATAGTCGCAACTCCGTGCCGGCCGGCAACGTCATCGTCAAGCCGGCTGCAGCGTGCGATCAACTGCGCGGCGATGGCGGGATCGCGAATTTCCATTCTCGCCAGAGATGGCGCGGAAAGACAACTCAGACGCAGAATGCCAGCAGCGCCGTCGGCCCGGCGGATATCCGCGAAAGGCCATGTCGCAAGCGTGGCTTCGGCATTTTTTATTTCAAGCCGGTCGTTCAGCGCCAGGCGAACCAGATGACGGCGGCTCGATGTGCCATCGAAATAGACGGCATCGTTCGGTTCGGGCGCTGTCGAGGCATCTCCGGGCGCGCTATCCATCCGGCAAATCGCCCCCTCGCTTAGAAGCCGACGACGTCCAGGTCGCCTGTGAGGCCCTCACCCAGCGCGCCTGCCAGTTCCCCTTTGGCGGCGACGTCGGCGACCGCTTCGAGGTTACGGGCCGTCGTGGAGGCGGCAACCCGCGCCCATAAATCGCGCGAGAGATAAATCCGCAGCATGACATTCAGTGCAAGGATGAAGACGAGATAGCCAACGGCCACAGCGAGCTTGATTCCAAGGCCCTTCTGCAGGCCAACTATTGCGGCCGCGGAGAAGCTGAAGCCAGTGCCTATCCCGATGCAGACGATCATATATGCCGTCATGAGCGCGCCAATCAGAAAGGCCCAGCCGATGACTTTCCAGTAGAGACCATACAACTCGTCCGACGACAAATCCGATTTAAAGGACACCTCGCCAAACCGGATACCCGAAATCCACCAGCGCCACTCGACGGCTTTGAATGAGCCATAAATGAACGGCAACGCGATAAACCAGAATATGGACAACAGCCCGAGAATGCCGCTCCCTCCGGGCGGCAGAATTGATTTGGCGACGCCCACCAGTATCGCCAGGACGAACGGCAATATCGTCGCCGCCCACAATTTCCAACCGCTCTTGAAGAATTCCCAGCCGCGCCCTTCGAAGCTTCCCTGGAGATCGCCATAGTGGCAATGCCGCATCTTGTAGCGCTCGAGCGCGGCTTCACGCCAGGGCAGCGCCAGTCCGAGCGTCAGCAACGCCAGCAGCCCCCACAGCATTGCACGCCACGCATACGCCCAGCCGGAGCCGTCCATCCAGAACCGCACGCCACGCCACACCGTGCGCGTCAGGCGATAGCGCCGCGCGCGATAGATCGCGAACTGTCCGAACAGGTAAAAGAACAGGAACAGGGGAAGGCTCGCGAACGCCCTGTAGCGTCCGACTTCGATGCCGATCAGGAAATAGGCCAGATAGATCGGGACGAGGATCGCCAGCGCGAACAGAAATCCGATCAGCAGCTCCTTGCCGCGGCCGGTATATTCCGGTGCATCGCCGCCGACGGACGTATGCGACCACAAATGACGGCGAACGTCGGTGGCGAGCCAAAACCGGTAGAAGCCGAAGGTGAGGAGTTCAAGTCCGGCCCCTCGTGCCACCAGGTTGAAGAACTCGCCGCGACGTCCGGAAAAGGACACCGAAGCCGGCACCGGCAAAGGCGGATACGCCGGCACAGGTCTCATCTGATTCACGCTCAACCTCCGGCTGTGGATTCGCTTCCGAAAGACTATAAATTGGCAGTCAAACGGCGCGAAGGCAATTCCGGTTCGAGCGTTAACGCCCCCTTTTCAAACTCCTGACGAGTTGCGGGTTCGAGGTCAGCCTTCGTCCACTGCCGCCGCGCGCCCGTGCGATCCGTGCTCGCAAATGGCGCTTACGCCGACTTCTCGAACAATTCGCGCCCGATCAGCATGCGGCGAATTTCGCTGGTGCCCGCGCCGATTTCGTAAAGCTTGGCGTCGCGCAACAGCCGCCCGGTGGGATAGTCGTTGATGTAACCATTGCCGCCGAGCAACTGGATCGCATCGAGCGCGCACTGCGTCGCCTTCTCCGAGGCATAGAGAATGGCGCCGGCCGCGTCCTCGCGCGTGGTCTCGCCGCGGTCGCAGGCCTTCGCCACCGCATAGACATAGGCGCGCGACGCATTCATCGTCGTGTACATGTCGGCGATCTTCCCCTGCACGAGCTGGAAGCTGCCGATCGGCTGGCCGAACTGCTTGCGTTCGTGCACATAGGGCATCACCACGTCGAAACAGGCCTGCATGATGCCGAGCGGTCCCGCCGCCAGCACCGCGCGCTCGTAGTCGAGACCGGACATCAGCACATTGACGCCGCTGCCGACCTCGCCGAGCACGTTTTCCTCCGGCACTTCGCAATCCTCGAACACGAGTTCGCCGGTGTCGGAGCCGCGCATGCCGAGCTTGTCGAGCTTCTGCGCGGTGGAAAATCCCTTCATGCCCTTCTCGATGATGAAGGCGGTGATGCCGCGCGGCCCCGCCGACGGATCGGTCTTGGCATAAACCACCAGCGTTTCCGCCACCGGGCCGTTGGTGATCCACATCTTGGACCCGTTGAGGACATAGCGATCGCCCTTCTTCTCGGCGCGGGTCTTCATCGACACCACGTCCGAACCGGAGCCGGGCTCGGACATAGCAAGCGCGCCGACATGGTCGCCGGAGATCAGCGCCGGCAGATATTTCCTCTTCTGGGCGTCGCTGCCGTTGCGCCGGAGCTGATTGACGCAAAGGTTCGAATGCGCGCCGTAGGACAGGCCAACCGCAGCAGAGCCGCGCGAGATCTCCTCCATCGCCACGCAATGCTCGAGATAACCGAGGCCGGAGCCGCCATATTCCTCCTCCACCGTAATTCCGTGCAGGCCGAGCGCGCCGAGCTTCGGCCAGAGATCCCCGGGGAACTGGTTGGTCCTGTCGATTTCGGCGGCGCGCGGCGCTATCTCATGGTTAGAGAAATCATGGACACTCTCGCGAAGCGCGTCCGCGGTTTCGCCGAGATCGAAATTGAACATCCGGTACGCGTTGGGAATCATTGTCGGACGGCCTCCCGGTCGTGGTTATCGCTTCGAGATCATGTCCCGATTAGCTGGAATCGGAACATGATCTCATCTCTTTGTTTGAGCATGATCTTTTCGAAAAACCGATTTCCACTTTTTCGGATCATGCTCTGGGCCACAGGCTTATTCCCTGCGGGTCGGCTTGTCACGGGCTGTGAGGCCTCAAAAGACGCGGTTTTCCGGATGGCCGGGCGGAATGTGCGTCAAACTCGCTCTTGCCCTTATGCTCGCAAGGGGCTGTAATTCGAAGATGCCGCCCTCCGGACGAGAATCATGGAGGGGTAAATTCAGGGAGCAAGCGACTCATGCGAGGAACTTTCGATTCCCTGCGAAATCCCCGCAAGGCGTTGCACGTGAACGCAATGGCTGCGCATCGCCGGCATGAAGATGCGCTTGGGATTGACCGATCATGAACATCCAGGCATCCGCCAGAAAGAAAAAGGACGAGCTTCAGCGCGCCGCGCGCGAGGCCGCCTATTCCATGCCGCTCAGCGAAATCCATCCCGGCGCGCCGCAACTGTTCCGCGACGATACGCTGTGGCCGTTTTTCGAGCGGCTGCGCAAGGAGGAGCCGGTGCATTACTGCACCAGCTCGCCGATCGAACCCTATTGGTCGGTCACCAGATACAACGACATCATGCATGTCGACACCAACCATGGCATTTTCTCTTCCGACGTTTCGTTGGGCGGTATCACGATCCGGGACGTTCCTCCCGGCTATGACTGGCCGAGCTTCATTGCGATGGACCAGCCGCGGCATTCGGCGCAGCGAAAAACCGTGCAGCCGATGTTCACGCCAAAGCACCTGGATGAACTGGCAATCCTGATCCGCCAGCGGACCTGCAAGGTGCTCGAACTCGCTGCCCCGCAACGAGACCTTCAACTTCGTCGATCTGGTCTCGATCGAATTGACCACGCAGATGCTGGCGACGCTGTTCGATTTTCCCTTCGAGGAGCGGCGCAAGCTGACCCGCTGGTCCGACGTTTCGACCGCGCTGCCAAAAAGCGGCGTCGTCGAATTGGCCGAGCAGCGCCGCGCCGAGATGGACGAATGCGCGGCCTATTTCACGAGACTCTGGAACGAGCGCGTCAACGCCGAGCCGAGAAACGACCTGGTCTCGATGATGGCCCACAGCGAGGCGACGCGCAACATGGACGCCGACAACCGCATGGGCAACATCGTCCTCTTGATCGTCGGAGGCAACGATACGACCCGCAATACCATGAGCGGTTCGGTGCTGGCCTTGAACGAACATCCCGACCAGTATCGAAAGCTGCGGGAAAATCCCGCGCTGATCGATTCCATGGTGCCGGAGGTCATCCGCTGGCAGACGCCGCTGGCGCATATGCGACGCACCGCGCTTGTCGACACCGAGCTTGGCGGCAAGAAGATCCGCAAGGGCGATCGCGTGGTGATGTGGTACGTCTCCGGCAATCGCGACGAAGAGGTGATCGAGACGCCCAACGAATTCATCATCGACCGCGCCCGGCCGCGCATCCATCTGTCGTTCGGTTTCGGCATTCATCGCTGCGTCGGCATGCGGCTCGCCGAACTGCAACTGCGGATCGTGTGGGAGGAAATCCTCAAGCGCTTCGAACGGATCGAGGTGGTCGGCGAGCCGAAGCGGGTCTATTCGAGTTTCGTGCGCGGCATAGAGTCCCTGCCTGTGCGCATTCCTGGGTGACCGGCCAGCCTCTTGCGCACCGCGCCGGGGCCGCTTATCCCCGGGGGACCGCAATCCGCGAACTTTCGCGCGCCCCCTGACCTGCCAGCCGAGCACTCATGACCGCCCCTGACCAAGACGATCACGCCGACATCCGCGAAGCCGTCGCAAAGCTCTGCGCCCAGTTTCCCGGCGAATATTGGCGCAAGCTCGACCGCGAAATGGCCTACCCGAAGGCCTTTGTCGATGCGCTGACGGAAGCGGGTTACCTCTCGGTGCTGATCCCCGAGGAATATGGCGGTGCCGGGCTGAAGCTTTCGGCCGCGACCGCGATCCTGGAGGAGATCCACCGCGCGGGCTGCAATGCCGGCGCCTGCCATGCCCAGATGTATACCATGGGCACGCTGCTGCGGCATGGCAGCGAGGAGCAGAAGGAAAAATGGCTGCCGAAGATCGCGAGCGGCGAGTTGCGGCTGCAGGCCTTCGGCGTCACCGAGCCGACCAGCGGCACCGACACGACCTCGCTGAAGACGTTTGCCCGGCGCGAAGGCAATGACAGCTATGTCGTCAACGGCCAGAAGATCTGGACCAGCCGCGCCGAATATTCCGACCTCATGATCCTGCTCGCGCGCACCACGCCGAAGGAACAGGTGCAAAAGCGCACCGAGGGCCTGTCGGTCTTCCTGGTTGACATGCGCGAGGCCCGCAAGGCCGGGCTTACGATCCGCCCGATCCGAACCATGATGAACCACTCCACGACCGAGGTGTTCTTCACCGACATGAAGGTGCCTGCGGAGAATCTGATCGGTGAGGAGGGCAAGGGTTTTCGCTACATCCTCTCTGGCATGAATGCCGAGCGCATCCTGATCGCGGCCGAATGCATCGGCGATGCAAAATGGTTCATCGCAAAGGCAACAAGCTATGCCAGGGAGCGCGCGGTGTTCGGCCGCCCGATCGGCCAGAATCAGGGCATCCAGTTTCCGATCGCCAAAGCCTACGCGGCGATGCGAGGCGCCGAGCTGATGGTGAGGGAAGCGACCCGCAAATACGAAGCCGGCCTCGACTGCGGCGCCGAGGCCAACATGGCCAAGATGATCGCGGCCGACGCTTCATGGGAAGCCGCCAACGCCTGCCTGCAGACCCATGGCGGCTTCGGCTTTGCCGAGGAATATGACGTCGAACGCAAGTTCCGCGAGACGCGGCTTTATCAGGTGGCGCCGATCTCGACCAATCTCGTGCTTTCCTATATCGCCGAGCATGTGCTCGGCATGCCCCGCTCCTATTGAGTTTGAAGATGCTGCCGCTTCAGGGAATAACCGTCATAGCCGTCGAACAGGCGGTCGCAGCACCCTTTTGCAGCTCGCGCCTGGCCGACGCCGGCGCGCATGTCATCAAGGTGGAGCGGCCGGAAGGCGACTTCGCTCGCGGCTACGACGCTGCCGCCAGGGGGCAGAGCAGCTATTTCGTCTGGCTCAACCGCGGCAAGGACTCGGCCATGATCGACCTCGCCACCAAAGACGGTCGCGCAGCCCTCGAGAGGCTGGTCGCAGGCGCCGACGTACTGTTGCAGAACCTCAAGCCCGGTTCGATGGACAAGCTCGGCTTCTCGCTGGAGCGGCTGAAGAAGGATTACCCTGCGCTGATCTGCTGCACCATTTCCGGCTATGGCGACGACGGCCCCTATGCGCAGCGCAAGGCCTATGATCTGCTGATCCAGGCGGAAAGCGGGCTCGCCTCGATCACCGGCGGCCCCGACGGGCCTTCGCGCGTCGGCCTGTCGATCGTCGATATCGCGACAGGCGCTACCGCGCACGCCGCTATCCTGGAAGCGTTGATCGCGCGCGGCAAAAGCGGCAAGGGCGCGGACATCCGCATTTCGATGTTCGACGTGATGGCCGACTGGCTGACCGTGCCGCTGCTCAATTCGGAAGCCGGCCAGCCGCCGCAGCGGATGGGCCTCGCCCATCCCTCGATCGCACCCTATGGCGTGTTCCGTTCGAAGGACGGCAGGGACATCCTGATCTCGATCCAGAGCGAACGCGAATGGAAGAAATTATGTGCCGAGGTGCTCGGCAGACCGGAGCTGCCCGACGATCCCCGCTTTGCCAACATGGTCGAGCGCGTCCGCAACCGCAAGCTCACCGACGGCACCGTCGGCGAGATCTTCGCGACCATGACGCGCGATGAATTGCTCAAGCGCCTGTCGGAATCCGACATCGCTTTTGCCGAGGTCAACACCATGGCCGATCTCGCCGTTCATCCGCATCTGCGCCGCATCGAGGTTCCCACGCCGAACGGACCTGTGACCTATCCCGCGCCTGCCGCGATCGTCGTCGGCGAGCCCCGTCATTATGGCGCGGTGCCCGCGATCGGCGAGCGTGCTTCCGCTGGCAGCGCCGCTGCGGAGAAGGCTTCTTCCACGCGGATCAAATCGTCATGACCGAAAAGCCCGATCTCGAGCATTTGCGCCGATGGATCGGCCGCAGCACGCAAGCCTCCGATGTCGTCACCGCGCAATTGACCAGGGCGCTGCGCGCCACGCTTTTCCTCGAGATCGGCGAACCGAAGCCCGGCGACGCAGCGCCATTCACCGTGCACTGGTGCCTGGCGCAGCCGGTTTTCCCGATGTCCGAGCTTGGTCCTGACGGGCATCCCGCCCGCGGCGGCTTCCTGCCGCCGGTGCCGCTGCCGCGGCGGATGTGGGCCGGCGGAGAACTCGAATTCTTCGATACGCTGCGCGTCGGCGACGAGGTGGTACGCACCTCGCGCATCGCCGATGTGACCATGAAGACCGGCAGCACGGGACCTTTGTGTTTCGTCTCCGTGGACCATCTGGTCACGACGTCGCGCGGCACGGCGATCCGCGAGCGGCACGATATCGTCTATCGCGATGTGTCGCCGACTCCTGCCGCACCGGCAAAACCGCCGGCGCCGCCGACGGCCCAGCACCGCGAAACCCACATGGCCGACACGGTGCTGCTGTTTCGTTACTCGGCGCTCACCTTCAACGGCCACCGCATCCACTATGACCGCGACTATGTCACGAGAGTAGAGGGCTATCCGGGCCTGATCTTCCACGGCCCGATGCAGGCGGCGCTGCTGGTGGAATTTGCCGCCAGACTGCATGGCGGCGCCGCGCCGAAGAAATTCAGCTACCGCGGCGTGCAGCCCCTGTTCGAGGGCTCGGAGTTTTCGGTAAACGCCAACGAGGTCGAGAGCGGCCTGGAATTGTGGACGGCGAATTCGCAAGGCCAGCCGACGATGAAGGGCACCGCGACGTGGTGAAGTCCGTGAGACCGACATTGCGAGCGACCCCGCCCTTGAAGCGAATCCAGCATGCGGACGCGATCGCCATGGCTGGATTGCTTCCGTCGCTTTGCCTCCTCGCAATGACGTCGCTCCTTCTGCTCTTCGAGGTCCTCCAGCATTGTCCCGCAAACCTCCCAAGACCTCCGCAAGGTCGATCACCGTCAAGCAGGCAACGCTCGACCTGTTGCGCGCATTCGGTATTCGCAAGGTGTTCGGCAACCCCGGCTCGACCGAACTGCCGTTCCTGAGCGACTGGCCGGACGATATCGATTACGTGCTGGGCCTGCAGGAAGCATCCGTGGTTGGCATGGCCGACGGCTATGCGCAGGCGACCCGCAACGCGGGCTTCGTCAATCTTCATTCGGCGGCCGGCGTCGGCAACGCGCTCGGCAATATCTTCACTGCCTATCGCAACCAGACGCCACTGGTGATCACCGCCGGCCAGCAGGCGCGCTCGATCCTTCCCTGGCAGCCGTTTCTCCATGCCGAACGCGCCTCGGAATTTCCGCGGCCCTATGTGAAGTTTTCGATCGAGCCGGCGCGCGCCCAGGATGTTCCGGCAGCGATTGCACGCGCCTATTATGTGGCGATGCAGCCGCCTTGCGGGCCGACCTTCGTTTCGGTGCCGATCGACGACTGGACGCATCTGACGCATGCGATCGAAGTGCGCAGCGTCAGCCGCGCGTTGAGCCCGGACCGCGACGCCATGAAGCAGCTCGCATCCGCGCTTTCGGCGAGCAAGCACCCTGCCTTCGTCGTTGGCCCGGCCGTCGATCGCGCGCAGGCGGTCGAGCTGATGGTGCGGCTTGCCGAGAAGACGCACGCCGCCGTCTGGGTCAGCCCGTTTTCGGCGCGTTGCAGTTTTCCGGAAGCCCATCCGCAATTTTCGGGCTTCCTTCATGCATCGCCCGGGCAATTGTCGGATGCCCTGCAGGCCCATGACCTCGTGGTCGTGGTCGGCGCACCGGTCTTTACCTTCCACGTCGAAGGCCACGCCTCGATTTTTGACGGTGCGACTGCGCTGTTCCAGATCACCGACGATGCCGATGCCGCGGCGGCGACACCGGCCGGCACCAGCATCATCGCCACCACGAAGCCCGCGCTTTCGATGCTGATCGATCTGTTGCCCGAGACAAAACGCGCGATGCCGAAAGGGCGTGCCTTGCCGCCTGCCCCGCGCGCAGCCGATCCGCTCCCTCCCGAATACGTCCTGCACAGCCTTGCGAAGGCCATGCCCGACGACGCAGTGCTGGTGGAAGAGGCGCCCTCGCATCGTCCGGCGATGCAGAAATTCATGCCGATGCGCGGACAGGACAGTTTCTACACCATGGCGAGCGGCGGGCTTGGTTACGCGCTGCCGGCCGCGGTCGGCATGGCGCTGGCTCGCCCGGAAATCAGAACAGTCTGCCTGGTCGGCGACGGCTCGGCGATGTATTCGATTCAGGCCTTGTGGACCGCGGCGCAGCGCAAGCTGCCGCTGACGGTGGTGGTGCTGAACAACGCAGGTTACGGCGCGATGCGCTCGTTCAGCGAGGTGATGCAGGTCCGCAATGTGCCCGGCCTCGATTTGCCCGATATCGATTTCGTCAAGATCGCGCAGGGAATGGGCTGCGACGCGTTGCGTGTCGCCAAATCGTCCGAGCTTGCTTCGGCGTTCAACCGCGCGCTCACGCACAAGGGCACGAGCCTCGTCGAGGTGATCGTGGATTCTTCCGTGCCGGTGCTGTACGCGAAGAAGGGTTGACTTCTATCGTAGCCCCTCTTTATCCCTCCCCCTTGCGGGGAGGGCTTTAGCAATAGATTTTTCATCGTCATGGCCGGGCTTGACCCGGCCATCTACGTCTTGGCAACAGAAAAGAAAGGCGTGGATGCCCGGGTCAAGCCCGGGCATGACGAGTCCGTGGAAAGCCACTCGCTTCGCTTGCGTGGGGAGGGGAGACCTGGCGCCGCGAGCAATCTACTTCCCGTGATCTTCCCGCATTTTGGCCTGGATCTTCGCCATGCCCGATATCCAGCGGTCGTAATTCTCGGTCTTCTTGCGCATGTAACCGAGAACCTGCGGATGCGGCAGGATCAGGAACGTTTCCTGCTCGATGCCGGCAAGCGCATCTTTCGCCACCTGCTCCGGCGTGAGGTCGCCGTCGCCGGATTGCGGGCCCTTCGGGATCGAACGCAGCATGTTGGTGTCCACGCCTTGCGGACACAGGATCGATACCTTGATGCCATGCGCCTTGTGCGAGATCGCGAGATTCTCCGCAAAGCCCACCGCCGCGTGCTTGGTGGTCGAATAAGCGGGGCTTCCGACCTGCGACAGCAGTCCGGCGGCCGAAATCGTATTGAGGAAATAGCCGCCGCCGCGCGCCTTGAAGCGCGGGATCAGGTGCCGCGCGGCGTAGATATGCGCCATCACATGAATGGCCCAGCTCCTTGAAAAAGGTTCGTCGGAATTGCCACCGGCATTTTCCGACAGCGGATCGAAGCCGCCACCGATGCCGGCATTGGAACAGAACAGCGCGATCGGACCGAACAAGCGCTCGGTTTCATCGATGAGGTGAATAACGTCTTTCTCCTGCGCGACATCGCATTTGAATGCGGCGCCGTCGATCGTGGCCGCGACAGCCCTGGCGCCGGCGGCTTCCATGTCGGCGACGACGACCTTGGCCGCGCCGGCGCGATGAAAGGCCTCGCAGAGCGCGCGGCCGATGCCGTTGGCGCCGCCGGTGACAACCACGACCTTGCCATTCACCTGCATGGCCGCACCTGTATTGCTGAAATCGAACTCAGGCCAGAACCAGATTGAGCACGGCGGTGTAGTGGCACCCCGCGCCCAACAGCACGAAACAATGCCAGATCACGTTCTGAAAGCGAAGCCGCTGCCATGCATGAAAGATTACGCCAAAAGTGTAGAGCAGGCCACCGGCAACGATGAACCAGAACGCCAGTTGCGGCAGCGAGGACATGCAGGCATCGTAGGCGACCGCCCCGCTCCAGCCCAACGCGAGATACAGGCCGACCGCGACGCGGTCGAAGCGTCCGGGGAAAAACAGCTTCAACACGATTCCGACCGCGGCGACGCCCCAAACACCCGCGAGCAGCGACATCGCAAACACGCGGTCCGGCATCTTGGCGAAGATCGGCGTATAGGTTGCCGCGATCAGGATGTAGATCGCGGAATGGTCGAACCGGCGCAGCAGCCATTTTCGCTCCGAGACCGGCCAGAGATTATAGGCGGCGGAAAATCCAAGCATGGCGAGCAGGCCGGCCGCATAGACCGACACCACCGCGACCTGGTAGGCGGATGCGAAGACGCCTGCGAGCACGATCAGCACGGTGACGGCAATCAGCCCGCTGAATACGCCGATCCCGTGCACAATGCCGTCGGCAATGAGCTCGGCCCGATCGTAATTCCAGCGGATGGCGCCGGCCGCCGCATGCGCCGAATCCGAGGCGATCTGCTTCAGTCTGAAGACGCTCATGACGGCCCGCCGAGTTCTGAACAAATGCGACAAATCGTACCCTCGGGGAGGTCAACGAACGCTGAATGTCTTCCAGCCTAATCAAGTCCTAAATATGAAAACTTGATTTTGGTCAACCAATCGCCACCTTCCCCTTGGCCGTCCCGCAACCGCTTGAAATCGAGCCTTTTTCGCGCCCGCATGGCATTTCCGTTTTCCGATATTGTCGAGGAAGCCCGCCTGTCGGCACGGGCGCTGAAGGACTTTGGCGAGCATCTGTTCCAGCCGACCGTGAGGCTCGGCGTTACCGGATTGTCGCGCTCCGGCAAGACGGTCTTCATCACGGCGCTGATTCACGGTCTTACCCGTGGCGGGCGCTTTCCGGTGTTCGAGCCGTTCGCCACGGGGCGGATCGCCGGCGGAAGGCTTGCGCCGCAACCGGACGACGCGGTGCCCCGTTTCGATTACGAGAACCATGTCCGTACCCTGATCGAGGAGCGCGTTTGGCCGCACTCGACCGTTGACATCAGCGAATTGCGGCTCGTGATCGAGTACCAGCGGCAGAATGGCGCCGACCGCAGCCTCACCCTCGACATCGTCGACTATCCCGGCGAATGGCTGCTCGACCTGCCGCTGCTCCACAAGAGCTACGAGCAATGGTCGAAGGAAAGCCTTGCGCTGTCGAAAGGAAGCGCCAGGGGCCCGCTCGCCGCGCCGTGGCACGCGCATCTTGCGAGTTTGAGCGCCGAAGCGCCGGCCGACGAGCAGGCCGCGCTCACCGCCGCGCGGCTGTTTACGGACTATCTGCGCGCCTGCCGCGACGAGCGCTTCGCCATGAGCCTGCTGCCGCCCGGCCGGTTCCTGATGCCGGGCAGTCTTGCCGGTTCGCCCGCGCTGACCTTTGCGCCGCTCAACCTGCCCGAACATGGCGCAGCGCCGGACGGTTCGCTGTGGGCCATGATGCGCAGGCGATATGAAGCCTACAAGGATATCGTCGTGCGCCCGTTCTTTCGGGATCACTTCGCGCGGCTCGATCGCCAGGTGGTGCTTGTCGACGCGCTCTCTGCGTTCAACTCGGGACCCGAAGCGCTCGTCGATCTCGAAGCGGCGCTCGTCGGCATTCTCGATTGTTTCAGGGTCGGCCGAAGCACGTTCTTGAGCGCGCTGTTCAGACCGAGGATCGACCGCATCCTGTTCGCCGCGACCAAGGCCGATCACCTGCACCATTCGAGCCATGACCGGCTGGAGGCCGTGCTGCGGCGAGCCGTCTCAAAGGCGGTTGCAAGGGCAGAGGAGACCGGCGCGGAGATCGATGTCGTTGCGCTGGCCGCAGTCCGCGCCACGCGTGAAGCGCAAGTCGCGCGCGGCCGCGACAGGCTGCCCTCGATCCTCGGGACGCCCACCCCGGGCGAACGGGCCGGCGGGGAGATCTTCGACGGCAACACCGAAGTGGCGACGTTTCCGGGCGACCTGCCTGACGATCCGGAGAGGCTGTTCAACGGCGTGCCCGCCTTTCGCGGCCTTTCAAGCGCTGTGGCCGAGAAAGCCGATTTTCGCTTCTTGCGGTTTCGGCCGCCCCAACTTGAACATGACGGGTCAGGAGGTCCGGCGCTGCCCCACATCCGCCTTGACCGCGCGCTGCAGTTTCTGATCGGAGACCGATTGCAATGAGCGAGCGCTCGCACCCCCGACGGCCTGCGACCTTCAAGCTCGACGACCCGAACGTCGTCGTGGTGGATCCGGACCATGCGAGCCGGCCGGCGCGCGGCACGGTCCAGGTCACGCCGGAAAGCGACCCGGCGCTGCTGCCGGTCGTCGTCGAGGCCGCGATCGTTCCGGTGCAACGACGCGGCTTTCCCTGGGGCATGCTGTTCTGGACCGCTATCGGCGGCCTCGTGGCGCTTGGGCTTGGGCTCGCCGTGACGCATCTGATCGAGGATCTGTTTGCGCGCAGCGAGGGCCTCGGCTTTCTTGGATTGGCGTTCTCCATCGCCGCAGCAATTGCGTTTGTGGTGGTCGTGGCACGTGAGGCCTTCGGTCTCATCCGCCTCGCCACGATCGAGAAACTGCATTTGCGCGCGGCAGAGGTGCTGGCGAGCGACGATCGCGCGGAAAGCCGCGCTGTCGTTCGCGATCTCCTGAAGATTGCGCACCAGAACCCGCATCTGGCGCGCGCCCGCGCGGCGCTTCAGGGCCACGCCGACGACATCATCGACGGCGCCGACATGATCAGGCTCGCCGAACGCGAATTGATGACGCCGCTCGAGCCAGGAAGCGCGGCGGTTGGTCTCGCTGGCTGCGCAGCGCGTCTCGATCGTCACCGCCGTCAGTCCGCGCGCGCTCGTCGACGTGCTGTTCGTGTTCGCGGCCTCGCTTCGCCTGATCCGGCAGCTGGCGCGGCTTTACGGCGGCCGACCCGGCGCGCTCGGCATGATCCGCCTGATGCGGCATGTCGTTTCGCATGTCGCGATCACCGGCGGCATGGCGGCAAGCGACAGCCTCGTGCAACAGATGCTCGGCCACGGGCTCGCGGCAAAACTGTCGCAGCGGCTCGGCGAAGGCGTTCTCAACGGCCTGCTTACCGCGCGGCTTGGGCTGGCGGCAATCGACGTTACCCGCCCGCTGCCGTTTACGGCCTTGCCGCGCCCCGCGCTCACCGATCTGGCCAAAGACCTCTTGCGCAAGCGCGAGATCGAGGAGTGATCCGTAAATTGCGAAATTGATCAAAGCCGAAGATGGATTGCTTCGTCGCTCGCGCTCCTCGCAATGACGCGGAGAATCCGGCGGGCTTCCCCGTCATTGCGAGCGCAAGCGAAGCAATCCAGTTCGGTTCGCGAGCTGCCGCCCCGGAATGACCTGCTTGCAGCAGCAACGCGCCATCGTGGACGAACTTCCCCCGCCAGCACACGCCACTTGAACAGCGGCGAATCCGCGGGCGGCGAGAGTTCAGGCGTCCAGCCGGTGAATTTCTGAATAGCGTATGTATCCATCACGATTCCGCGCCAGACGCGATCGACCCGTTCGAGCGGCTCGCGCCTGGCCGGCACCGACGCCCATAGCGGCAAGGCCGGGCTGTCATAGGGCTCAGGCGCGACATAAAGCCCGGTGTGGTCGAAAATCAGGTTCATGTCGGGTTTGCGAAAACCCATATACCGACCGCGCTCGTTGATCTGAACGACCGGCACACGATCGCGCAGAAACCAGCGCAGCATCGAATAGGTGCGATAGTCGGTCGTTGCGATCCATGTCGCGCCGGTCTTTTGCAGCTCCGCCTCGACCCGCGCCATGACCGGACGGAAACCGGCTTCGCCGCCGACCGGATCGGCCCTGCCGATGAAATTCCACGGCGCCACGAGATAATAGAGAAAGACGGCCACCACGAACGCGATGCCCGAACCGATCGCCACCCTCGTCCACCAGAACGACGCGCGGAGAAACGATTCCGGCCAGCCCTCCCCTCGCATCTGATAAAGATTGATGGAAGCGGCGGCAAATCCGAACGGCCAGATGAAAACGGGCCAGGTATCGCCGATCCTCAAACCCAGCGACTTCCACAGGAAGTAAAGGAAGGGAAAGAGCACCGCGGTCGACAGCAGGATGGCGACCGCATCCAGTTGGCGATATCCCCGCCACGCCATCAGGCAGACGCCGGTCAAGACCACGGGCAGGAGCACGAATCCGACCAGCCCGAACTGAATGCCGATGAAATCACCGAGCGTGCGAAGCGACCAGTCGTGGGTGGCCGCCGCCCGCACGAACTGGAAACGAAACGACGCAAAGTCGTGTTGCATGTTCCAGACGAGCACCGGCAGGAACAGCGCGACTGCGATGATTGCCGCCAGCCACGGATAAGGGCTAAGGAGCCAGCGCCTTCGCCATTTCGGCACAAACAGGAACGCCAACACGGCAGGAAGCAGCAGCGCGACGGTGAACTTCGACAGCGCCGCCAGCCCGGCGAAGGCGCCCGCAGCCATCAACCAGCGCTCGTCATCGCTCTCGGCAAGCCGGACCAGCGCCCACACCATGGCCGTGGCAAACGGGATCATCGCGATATCGGGCGAGACCTTCGCCATCAGCAGGCCGTAATAGAGCGCCGCCTCCATCATCAGGACCGAAAGAACCATCGCGCGGAAATCATGGGTCACGCGGCGCACGATGTCGGCGACAAGCAGTTGCGTCACCGGCATCGCGACGAGGCCGGCGAATCGTACCCCGAGATTGGTATCGCCGAAGATCGCCGTGCCGAAGCGAATGAACCACGCGATCATCGGCGGATGATCGAGGAAGGAAAGCACGTTCTCCTTCGACCAGGTCCAGTAATAGGCCTCGTCATTGCGCAGGTCCGTCAGGCCGGCGTAAACCACCCGCAAGGCCGTCATCGCCACGATCAGCGCAATCACGGCGAACAATTGCCCAGACGCGGAACTTCCCGGCCTGGCTGAGCTGATTTTGGAAGGCGCGCTCGTCACGGCGCTTTCTCCCCCGCTACTCCTGAGGAGTCAACGCCCTCTCGCCGTTGCAGCCATTGCCCGGACGCCTCTCGTCCTTGCGGGAATTAAACGTTAGGCTCACCGGTCTATATCCTGAACGGGAACGCATGACTGATTCATCGCAAGCACGGCTCGCAAGGTTCGTTCGCGGCATCGGCGTCCGCCAGGTTCGCCTCGCCTGCGGCCTGGTGCTGTTTGCCTATCTGATCAGCCATTTTCTCAATCATGCGCTGGGCAATATCTCGCTGGAGGCCCTTGCGCGCGGCCTGCACTACCACATCCTGTTCTGGCAGTTTCCCCCGATCGGCATCCTGTTCTACACGGCCGCCATCGTTCACTCCGGTCTCGGAATCTGGGCGCTTTACCAGCGGCGCGAATTTCGCTGGAAGGCGGCCGAGCCGCTGCAGCTCGTACTGGGCCTGAGCATTCCCCTGCTTGTCGCCAGCCACATCGTCGGGGTGCGGCTCGGCCATGCACTTTTCGGAGAGGCAAAGCTCTACCCCCAGGTTCTTCACGGCTACTTCGTCTCCTCGTCCTACAGGATCTGGCTGATCTTCGCGGTCCTGAACATCGCCTGGATCCACGGCTGCATCGGACTTTACTTCTGGCTGCGCATGAAGCCGTTCTTCAGACGCGCCGCGTCTTTCCTGCTGGCGGGCGCGGTCCTGGTTCCGACACTGGCCATGCTCGGCCTCTATCAGGGCGGACGAACAATTGCTGCGGACAGCGCCAGCGCCGAATGGCGGGCGGCCAATCTCTCGCCAGCCAAGGTGGGCACGCCCGCCCAGCAAGCGACCCTGGAGAGGATCACGGATGATTTCCTGATCTTCTATCTCGGCCTCTTCGCCCTCGTCGTGGCGTCAAGGGGCCTGCGTGCGCTGAATGAGCGCCGCGGTGGCATGGTCACGCTGTCCTACGGCAATGGGCGCACGATACGGGTGCCGAAGGGTCTTTCCGTGCTCGAGGCAAGCCTTCGCCATCACGTCCCTCATGCGAGCGTATGCGGCGGCCGCGCCCGCTGCTCCACCTGCCGCATTCGCGTGATCGGGGATCACAGTTCGCTTCCGGAACCCTCGCATCGCGAAGCCTTTGTGCTCAACCGCGTCGGCGCCGGTTCCGACCCGGCGATACGGCTGGCCTGCCAGCTCAGGCCCGAGACCGACCTTTCCTTTTTCCAGATATTTACCCCGCAGGCCGCTTCGGGCGCATCCGGCCCGACCCATATCGGCGAGGAACGTTATCTCGTCAGCCTGTTCGTCGACATGCGCGGCTCGACCCGGCTCGCCGAGAACCGCCTGCCCTTCGATACGGTGTTCGTCGTCAACCGCTTCCTCGCCGCGGTTTCGCAAGCCGTGATCGAATGTGGCGGCCAGCCCAACCAGTTTCTGGGCGATGGGCAATTGGCCTTGTTCGGTCTCGGCACCGGCCGGCAGGCCGCCTGCCGGCAGGCAATTCGGGCAGCCGCGCTGATCGGCACCAATGTGGAGGAACTGAACCTGTTCCTGAAGCACGATTTGCGCGAGCCGATCCGCTTCGGCATCGGCGTCCACGCGGGCGAAGTGATCGTCGGCGATATCGGTTACCGCGACCACATCGTATTCACCGCACTCGGGGACGCCGTGAATGTCGCCGCCCGTCTGCAGGACATGACCAAGAGCCTCGGATGCGAGGCCGTCTTCTCGGAAGAAGTCTTCGCGACCGCCGGGCTTGCGGCCGACGGCTTGCCGAGGCAGCGGGTGGAAATCCGGGGCCGCAACGAGCCGATGGCGGTCCGCACGGTGGCCGACTCGAGGGCTCTGTCTGAGCTGATCGACGGCGCGATCACCCCGGCCGGAAGCGCCACGGAATTGACCAAAGCCGCGATATCGTGACTATCGTTGCGCAGCGCCTCGCATGCCAAATCGGGATTGGCGAAGGTCGATTGGGCGCGCAATCATGCGAGTCCGGCGTCCGCCGGACTTGATAGAACTTTGGGGAAGACGCCATGCTCGACAGACGCGAACTGCTCAAACACGCCGGCCTGGGGGTTGGCCTGGGGGCGCTGGCCGCCGGGTTCGGCTCTTCGAAGGTGCTCGCCCTCGACAACACCGTGATGCTGCCGTTCGAGAACGGCAAGCGGCTATTGGTCAAGTATCCTCAGAAAAGACCGATGATTGGTCAGACCAGCCGGCCGCCGCAACTCGAGACGCCGTTCTCCGTCTTCAACGACGGTCCGATCACGCCGAACAACGCATTCTTCGTCCGCTATCATCTGGCCGATATCCCCTACAACATCGACCCGGATCAATTCGCGCTGGAGATCAAGGGCAGGGTCGATCGCCCTGTCAAATTGTCGCTGAAAGAGATCAAGAAGCTGCCGGCGATCGAAATCCTCGCTGTCGCGCAATGTTCGGGCAACAGCCGCGGCTTCTTCGATCCGCGCGTCGCCGGCGGTCAATTGGGCAATGGCGCGATGGGCAATGCGCGCTGGCGCGGCGTGCCGCTCAAGACCGTGCTCGACATGGCCGGTGTGCGCGAGGGCGCAAGACAGGTCACCTTCAACGGATTGGACAGGCCGGTGATGGACACGACGCCGGATTTCGTCAAGGCGCTCGACATCGACCACGCCCGCGATGGCGAGGTGATGCTGGCCTACGGCATGAACGGCGATGACCTGCCTTTCCTCAACGGCTTTCCGTTGCGGCTGGTCGTGCCCGGCTACTACGCTACCTATTGGGTCAAGCATCTGAACGAAATCACCGTGATCGACGACGTGTTCGACGGTTTCTGGATGAAATCCGCCTACCGGATTCCGGACAATGCCTGCGCCTGCGTCGAACCGGGCACCGTGCCAAACGCCACGATCCCGATCAACCGCTTCAACGTCCGCTCCTTCATCACCAGCGTCCCCGACGACGGCAAGGTGAAGGCGCGAAAGACGACCAAGCTGAAGGGAATAGCCTTCGACGGCGGCAAGGGCATCAAGGAAGTCGTGGTCTCGACCGACGATGGCCAGACCTGGACGGCGGCAAAGCTCGGCAAGGATCTCGGCCGATATTCGTTCCGCGAATGGACACTGCCGGTGAATTTGCCGCCCGGCATTTATAACCTCAGGGTCCGTGCCACCAACAATGCGGGCGACACGCAGCCGATGGCACAGCGCTGGAATCCGGCGGGCTATATGCGAAACGTCGTCGAAACCGTTCGCGTCACGGCGGCCTGAAGGAGATCGCCCATGACAGGTTGGAATTGGCTCTCGCATTTCCTCGCGATCTGCCTGGCGCTTGCCGCCGTCGCACGGCTTGGCTCTGCTCCCGTCCGCGCGTCCCCGATCTCCTACGAGTTGCCGGCCGAAACGGCCGCCTTCAAGCCGGGGCCTGGCCTCGAAGTGGTCATGAACAATTGCACGGGCTGTCATTCGGCGGACTACATCGCCACACAGCCGCGCGGGCCGGATTACAAGGAGGATTTCTGGAAGGCCGAGGTCAACAAGATGATCAAGTCTTACGGGGCACCGATCGACGAGGCCGATGTACCCAAAATCGTCGAATATCTTTCGACGACCTATTAGGCGGCCATTTGCGATGTGAGGGCCACAAACCTCTTACGCGGCCGCAACTCGCATCGGCACCCAGGCGCGCGAAAAGCTTCACGCCGTTCCATAGACATGCGTCGCGATATACATGGCCACCATCCCGAGCATGAAGCCCCCGAAAACCTGCATGCCCGGATGGCCACGCGTCGGGCCGTAGAAGTAATAGCCGACGACGAACAGCATTATCGATGCGACGA
>CAWFZL010000049.1:0-75813 GCA_963820275.1 uncultured Alphaproteobacteria bacterium | reverse complement strand
GGTCCCGGCCGTCCGCCAATTTGCCGCTTGTGCACAGCGCTTCCTTGATTTCACTCAAATCCCAGTCAACCCGCGTACCAACGGATAGAGTCCAATTTTTTAACAAATCACGAAGTAAATTTAGCGTGGATACTCGAAATTGCCGGAATATCAAAATACCGGATCATTTCGTCGTACCCCAGCTGGAAGTGCACGATGTCTTATGGGGACCGAAAGAGCGACCGCGTCAATTTCGACCGTGGCATTCCCGTCTACATGATGGGCATTGACGGAACCTGGCGCCGGGAATGCACAATGGTCGACGTATCACAGACGGGCGCGCGCCTGCAGATCGAAGGCTCGCTCGAAGGACTGGACCTTAAGGAATTTTTCCTGCTTCTGTCGTCGACAGGCCTTGGCCTATCGACGCTGCCAGCTGGTGCGTGTCTCCGGCGATCAGATCGGCATCGAGTTTCTCGCGCGCGAAAAGAAGCCCAAGAAGGGCGGACCCAGGTCGGCGAAATAGCTGCCGTTGAATGCGCGCCGTCGACAGCAAGCCGCCATAGCCGTCTCGCCGAGCTCAGATACTGTGGAGCTGAGGAAGGCGACGGTCGTCGGATACAGCGGCGGCCGCCTGCTTGCGTGACTGATAAGTTCGCAGGACGCTTCGGCAAGTCTCGATGTTAAGCCCGTCAAACTCCTGCTTCATATTCTGAAGGTCTTGGGAATGGATGCGATGATCGGGGGCGCCGAGAAACAGCAGCGACATTGCGGTCTCCCATGAAAATCCGAGCGCCCTGGTCAGAATCAGCGCCATCTCCTTGTTCTTGTTGGTCAGCGCGCGTTCGACGACATCGACGGGCAATGAGCACAACAGCGACAGGCCGACGGCGGCTTCTTCGAATTTGTGCGACTGCGCGTATTCGAAGATCAACTTCTCGTTCAGATTGCCGAGCCGGTGCTGTCCGGAGACCCCCCTCTTCGCGTCAAAATATCTTTTCGACGCGGGTCCGAATTTCGAATGCAGCGAGCCCGTGACATCCGTCACCGAAGCATCGATCTGGCCTGCCGCCTCCGGTCGTTCGCCTCCCAGCCGTTTTTTCGTGTTCTCGGCGGCCTTTGCGATCAGTTGCTGGAACAGATGCCTCGGAATGTCCTTGCGACGCCCCATCTCCTCGAACAGGATCGAGTTGGTTTCGGAGCGCTTGATCATCTGCAAAATGCCGAATTCGGAAAGCCGCGCACCGACATTGGTCGCGACCGAACGCACGACCTCCTGATTGCCCCGCGTCACGAGCACGTCGGTCACCTCAGGCTCGATCGATCTTCGCCGCGAGATCGCAAGCAGGTGCTGCTGGCCTTTTGATCTGGCGTTGGCAACCAGGGTCTTTGTGTCGAGCCTTACCGATTCGCGAAGCACGGGGCCGGCGACCTCGATCGAATCGTCAAACGCCAGCTTGTTGATGATTTTGATCGGCGCATTGTCGGTCCGCGCCAGTCGCCTGGCAAGCTGGGCGCGGGCGGCTATCTCGATATCCTGTCTCGAGTCGACCGATGATTTCCCCGAACATCCAGATTTCGTCGTCGGTATACTGCCCCACGATCAACAGATCAGTCGCGTACCACAACGCTCGCTCGCGGCTCTCGGGCGAGCCTTTCGAAACCGCGACGTCCAATTCCTGCAAGAATGACATTGCTGTTCAATCGTCTGACAAGGCTTCAGCGCCGCCTGATTGCGGCGCTTGTTTGCGCTTGAGCATCGCTGGTGGGCGCGATGCAGGTGAAATTCCGGCTTGCCGGCGCGACACCGCGAGCTTGTAGGACACCTGCTGGAGCCGCGTCTCGGTATCGCACGACAACAATTCAAATGACTGGCACTAATCGGGAACGTATCTTGGCTTCGATTTCTTAACAAACCTTCGCGCGCGGTCGCTGTGCAACACGGTCGGCTGCCCGATGCCGGCTCGGATTAGCACAATTGAGATTGGCGACGGCCCCGCCTTAGGCTACGCGGCGCGCGAGGTAGCCGCTCGCGTTGGGATCTTTTCGGGAGTCGATGCCGATGACGAGGCTGAAAGCGGCCTCGCCAGTTGATCCAGCGTCGTCCAGTCAATCGCATCCCCATACCGCTGTTCGATGTCCTCGAACAGGCGGTCGAGGTAGTTCACATAGAGATCATCGACCCCGTCGAGATGCGAATGTCCGGGTACATTCTTGGTGATGTGGGCCTTGATCGAAAGCACCCCGCCGGCATCGAGAATTTCGAAGGCGCGCTCCGGCGCCGACGTAGCCTGGAAATTGGTGCCGATGTGCAGAAGGTTCGGCGCTATTCGCTCCGGAAACAGCAGGCTTACGCCGTTCAATCCCGACATTGCCGTCCTGGCGTATTTGGAGACCGGAGTCCTGATGTCCCGCGCGGAGGCCACCCAGCCAATTCCGACGTCGCGACAAGCCTCCTGCAGGGCGGGCTCGCAATCCCATCCGGGAGGCTGCAGTCCGCGGACGTAACGCATGCCGGATTCCTCGAAAATCCGCATCGCTTCAGCCAGCATGGCCGCGCATGCCGCGCGATCCCTGTTCTGGAATTCGACGGAAACCGAATGCCCCCGGTTGATGTGGTGCAAGCCGTGGATTGCAACCTCGGTGCGCGGCATCGCGTTGAGGAAGGCGACGAACTCCGGATGGTTTCGAAGGTCCATCCTTCCCTTCGGCAATACGCTTGCCAGATAGACACGCTCGCAAAGCCACGGCACGTGCCGCCAGAACCGATGGGCAACGGGAGATATTCGCCGCCAGTCCGGCGTAACGAACAGAGTGAGATGGAGCTGCTTGTGCCGTTCCAGCAGCCATAGCAGGCGCCCCAACGCGCCCTTTTCAAGATCGCCGCCGCTCTCATAGGCTGATTGGGATGTCCCCGGAAAGACGTCATCGACAGACATGACGACTGCGGCAGTCTTGCCGGGACGGTACCATTGAATCGGTCCCAACCTCGTATCGTCGAGAATGAAGGCCCGACGCAACTCCTGGGCAGGACCGAATTGCCAGTCGTCCATGTCTGAAAATTCCTGCGGCGAGCAAGGCGCGCAAACGTTGCAATGGCCCTACTCAACCTCAAGGCAGGTGACCAACAGCTTTAAGTCGGCAATCCACGATTGGGAAATCCCTGTCTTGATGAATTGGGGATGAAATTTTCGAATCGGTTCGTTCGAGCGCCTGACAGACGCTTCGCAGACGAAGCGCTTACCATTGCTTAACCAAATATCGCTCGGACATTGCTGGCTTTGGCAGCGTAAACACAAAGAAAAACTATTGCCTCTACTGCTTCACCGATAGGTCAGAGATTCTTAACTGCAATTTCTCGGGAACGTCCCCGCGGCCGGTTTCGGCCAGAAGCCCGGAATACTGGAACTATTGCTTACCTCTGTCGAATTGAGACCGCGGAAGCGGTGAGGATTTTTCAATGGCTGCCGAACGAAAAATGGCATCAGGCAGCGGACCGGAACGGTCCCAATCTCCAGCACTCGATGGCCCCGTTGCCGATGCGCCTGTCGGAGCTGGCGGCGATGCCGCTGCGGATCGGCTGGCCGGCCTGGACGTGCGGGCACAATCGGCCCTGCTGCAAGAGGCCTTCCAGGCTCCCTATACGGTGGAATCCGAAACGTCGGCCACGAAACCATCGCCCCAGCGCGGCAGCATTTTTTCGCGGTACGGCTCGCGAGCCGTCAAATCTGCGCTTGGTTTGTTGATCGTGGCCGTTGCCGGAGTGGGTCCGGTGCAGCGCTTGTTCGAATTCTCGAGCATCGAGGCAATCGTCAACGCCCGCCTCATCTCGCTTCGCGCTCCCATCGACGGCAGGATCGAGGACTTTGCACCGACAATTGGCACGAAGGTCCCCAGGGGCAGGCTGATGCTGCACATCTCCAACAGCCGCGCCGACCGCGGACGGCTGGATGATCTGCAGCGGCTGATCGATCAAACGGAAGCCGAACGCCCCGCCATCGCAAGGCGCCTCGCGCGGCTGAAGGAGATTTACGAACAGATCGCCCAGCAGGCGCGCGCATTTCAGACCGGACGCATTCGCGAACTCGAGGAGCGCGTTCTCGACCTCAAGGCGCAGGTTTCCGCAACCGAGGTCTCGGAATCCGAAGCCGCTTCGACGCTCGCGCGGACCAGGGCGCTGGCCGTTTCGGGATACCAGACCACCGTGGCGGTGGAACGGGCCGAACGCGACGCGAAGGTCGCGGGGCATACGCAGAAATCTCTCAATCACCGCCTGTTCGCCGCCGAAGTCGAACTGGAGGCCGCGCGCCGCGGCGAATATGTCGGCGATTCCTACAACGATCGCCCGAGTTCGCTGCAGCACGCAGATGAGTTGTCGGTCCGCGTCGCCGAGGCGGAAGCCGATCTCAGTTCCCGCGACGAAAGGCTCACAAGGCTGCGCACCGCACTCGACGCCGAGAGTGCGCGATATTCCGAAATGTCCAATGCGGTGCTGTCATCTCCGATCGATGGCCAGATTTGGGAAGTTCTCGTCTCTCCCGGCGAAGAGGTGAGAAAGGGGCAGGATCTCATGCGCCTGCTTGATTGCTCCGGCGCATTGGTCACGGTGACGGTCCGGGAATCCGTATTCAATCAATTGCACCTCGGCGACAAGGCGCAATTCCGGTTTTCCAACCAGTCCGGCAGATATGACGGGACGATCATCCGCATGTCCGGAAGCGCCGCGCCTCCGGACAACCTTGCGATTCAGCCGACAGGTCTCTCGTCGGGAGGATATCGGGTTGCCGTCTCGGTCCCCGAGCTTGCGTCGGCGCAATGCGGCATCGGGCGCACCGGGACCGTTGTTTTCAGCTCATCCGGCGCCGGCGGAACATTGCGATCGCTTCGAGACGCGCTTTCCTTCCTTACGCCTGGTTAGAGCATGTCCGCCGTTTGGGCAGAACCAGTCGCATCGGCGCTGATCGCGGCTGGTCTGCTTTGTCTTGTCCTTCCGTGGTCCGACCGCGAAAACCCCTTCGTCCGCGCAACGCTGGTCACGGTCTCCCTGGTGACGACCTGGAATTATCTGCTGTGGCGATTCACGACGTTGCCGCCGTTCGGTTCCGTCGATTGGCTGTTTGGAGCGGCCTTTCTGGGCACTGAACTCATGACGGCCGTTGGTGGAACGATCACCTGGATCCTGCTGACGCGCAGTTCCTCCCGATCGGCCAGTGTTGCCGCCAATATGCCGTGGATCAGCCAGGCGCAGCCGCTCGTGGATGTCCTGATCTGCACCTACAATGAAGACCGCGCCATTCTGGAGCGCACCATCATCGGCGCGATGGGCATCAAATATCCGAACTTCAGGGTCTGGGTTCTCGACGACGGCCGGCGCGACTGGTTGAGCGATCTCTGCGCCCAACGCGGCTGCCACTATCTCAGGCGGCCCGACAACTCCCATGCCAAGGCCGGCAATATCAATCACGCGCTTGGCCATCTGGCGGCGTTGCCCTCGCCGCCGGATTTCATTGCGATACTCGACGCGGATTTCGTACCGTTTTCCAATTTTGTCTCACGTGCGTGCAGCCTGTTCAGGGACCCTGCCGTCGGCATCGTGCAGACCCCGCAACATTTCTTCAATCCCGACCCGATTCAGAGCAACCTCGCCATCTCGGAGGTCTTTCCCGACGAGCAGCGTTTCTTCTTCGACATCATCATGCCTTCCAAGGACGCCTGGGGGCTCGCCTTCTGCTGCGGCACCTCTTCCATGATCCGGTTCGCCGCCTTGCGCGAGATCGGCGGCTTTCCCACGGACTCGGTGACCGAAGATTTCTTGCTCACGGTTCGCCTCAGGGAGCGCGGCTACACGACCATCTATCTCAACGAAAAACTGTCCGTCGGACTCGCACCCGAAGGGATAAAGGAATACGCGGTGCAGCGTACGCGCTGGTGCCAGGGCCTCATTCAAATCTGCCGCGGCCGGTCGGGTCCGTTTCGCCTCGGCAACGGCCTGCCCCTTTCATTCCGGATCAGTCTGATCGAGACTTTCCTCTATTGGGGCGCGAGCTTCCTGTTCCGCATGTGCTGCATGCTGGCGCCTGCGTTGTTTTTCGTGTTCGACATCCGCATGGTACAGGCGAGCCTTCCCGATGCGGTCGCCCATTTCGCCCCCATGGTGATCACGCAAGTTGCCGTCACAACCTGGCTCGGCGGCGGCCGGATGCTGCCGCTGATTTCAGACGTCTACCAGATGCTCATCGCGCCCGAGATCATCAAGGTTGTGGCCTTCACTCTGATGCGACCACACGGCCACAAGTTCAATGTCACGGCCAAGGGAATTCACAACGCCGGCTTGAACATTCAGTGGCGCCTGCTGCTTCGCTTCGTTGCTCTCGCCGTCATCACCATCATCGGTCTCGCCAGGGTGTTTGTGTTCGACAATTCCGACCTGATCGAGGACGGCGGGGCGCTCAACGTATTCTGGGCCTGGTACAACCTCTTTGTGCTCACGATTTGCTGCCTGGTCTGCATTGAGCAGCCGCGACGCCGGCTCGATGAACGCTTCGCCACCCGCGAAAAGGCGATTGTCCGGATACGAGACGAAGTTCGTCTCTGTGACGTTATGGACCTTTCCGCGAGCGGGATCCGGCTGGCGGGCGCAATATCGGATCCGGTTGGATCCGCCGCCAACGTCATCATGCACGATTTCGAGAGTTCCGCCGTCGTTGCCCGCAAGGGCGCCAACGAATTTGCGCTCAGCTTGATTGGCGATGAAGCTCGCGAGGCGATGACCCGGCGCGTTTATTCCGAGCGATATGGCAAGCCCCTCGACCAGATCAGCGCAAGCGAGGTTTTCGCCGGCATCCTCCAGCGGCTCGCCCGATAACGGCATAGGCTGAGGTGTCCGGCGCTGATCACTGTGTGCGCTTTCCGCACAGGATAACGACATCCGGGATGTCGGATTGGCCGGGACGGGGATCGCAACTTGCCCCTGTGTCGCCGATCGTCTTGGGAGCCTGATCCGCCGAGCCGGTTCGCGAGATACACGTTGCGCTCACCATCATTTCGTCAATGCCGCACATTGCAGGCCGCGACAGCCCGTTCTGTGGCGTGGCTCGTACGACGCGAAACTGCGGCGGGGGCGATATGCCGTCTGCGCCGTTCTTGCCCGGCGGGCCTTGAGGTCCTTGCGGTCCGACAGGACCTGGCGGACCGGCGAGGCCCGGGTCCCCTTTCGGGCCGGTATCGCCTTTGTCACCCTTGGGCCCCGAGCAGCCCGCGAGCACCAGGGCCAGACTGGATATCAGAGCCAGGGCGCCTGCCATGTTCAGGAGAAGCCGCATGCCAACATCCGCCCGTTGCGAAGGACCGGAGCCCAAACGCTTGCCAGGAGGGAACGTTCCAAGTCCGGAACCAGGGCTGGGCTTGTGCCGAGAAAGAACGGCCCCGGCGTCGGAAAACGCCGGGGCCGCGAGGATTTGTCTCAGGTAACCTGGATTCTAGCCTAGGCATCCCGCCTGAAGGCGATGGCGCCGGCCAGCGATCTCGGTCGCGCGCGAACGGCGTGTCCGTCATTGCCGCTCTGCACGATCCACTGACCGTTCTCCTGGCCGACAATCCTGCCGACGTGATGAGGCCACACGACGATGGCGCCGACCGACGGCCGCCAGTGCTGACGCCGTAGTGAGCCCAAGCCCGCGCGAGATTGTACTGGGGGCCGGGATCGCCGCCGACCTGGGTGCGCATGTACCATCCGCACCACGCTGCCGGTCGCCCCGCATATGAATAGCCGTGCGAATGGTGGCGGTGATGGTGGGTTCGGGCTTCTGCGGTCGGGGCAAACGCGCAGGCCAACGCCAGCACGGCTACGATTTTACGCATTACTCTAGTCCTCAGTTGTTTTCAGGGAAGATCGCACCTTGGCGATCGCGAAAGCCGCTTAAGCGGACGCTGTGCGTCCTGCGGCTAAGAGGCGGAATTCATTCCGCTTTTGGCCTTTAAGAAGAGCGGTTTGGCCAAAATGTGGCAGGAGGGCTGACTTATTCGCCGATCAGGGCGGCGTTAACCAAACCAGACCGACGAAAAGCGACCCGCGACCGGGGCACCTGCCACTGTTTGTTCCCGCCGGAGCTATTTGTAATTGAATGGTCGGAGCGGCGGGATTTGAACCCGCGACCCCTAGTCTCCCAGACTAGTGCGCTAACCGGGCTGCGCCACGCTCCGCTGCCGTTCCCTTAGCTTCGATCAGGCCAACGCGCAAGGCGCGCGAAAGAACCCTGGGGCGGCGCCGACTGATCCCGGTTGCCGGCCCGTCAGCCGTCCTTGAGCGCGGCATCCAGCAACTGCCGGCAGGCGATCAGCTCCTCCAGCACGCCCTTCAGGCGCGCAACATCCATCATGGGCGACAGTTCGGCCACGCCGGGGATCGCGTCTTCGTCGAAATCCTCCTCGCTCACCTCGATATTTCTTGCCGAACTGCGAGCAAGGCGAGGAATTCCGCTTTCCTCCGCGCTGTCGTAATCGTCGTCGTCGAGATCGGCAGGCGTGGCGGCGTCCTCGTCGTCCATCAGGCTTTGCCCGATGACTTCTTCGATCGCCCCGAACGAGGCTATTGCGGACGCATCCGCCAGCCGCTGCACCGAGCCGATACCGTGCTCCTTCAGGATCCGCTGAACGCCGCGGATCGTATAGCCCTCGCCATACAGCAGGCGACGGATACCGCGCAGCAAGTCAATGTCATCGGGGCGATAATAGCGGCGCCCCCCGCTCCGCTTCATCGGCTTGATCTGGGAGAACCGCGTTTCCCAAAAGCGCAGCACGTGCTGGGGGATATCGAGGTCTTCAGCGACCTCGCTGATGGTTCGGAACGCATCCGGCGCCTTGTCCAAATGCTGGCTCCTCTTTTGCGCGGACTAAAGGCAAGGATCGATCTACTCGTCCTTGCCCTCGCCATTGCTGGCCTTGTGGCCGTTGATTCGCTGCTTAAGGATAGCCGAAGGTTTGAACACCATCACGCGACGCGGCGAGATCGGAACCTCTGTGCCGGTCTTTGGATTGCGGCCGATCCGCTGTCCCTTCTTGCGAACCATGAACGAGCCGAAAGAGGAAAGCTTCACCGTCTCGCCCTTCTCGAGGCAATCGGTGATCTCCTTCAGTACCAGTTCGACAAACGCGGATGACTCCGTGCGCGACAGTCCCACCTTCTGGTAGACGGCTTCGCACAGATCGACGCGTGTAACGGTTTTTCCGGTTCCGGTCATCGCCTGCCCCTTACGGCGAACAAGATCAATTCGCATCTGAAATTAAGAGCTTACCTACCCACGGTCAACACCGCACATCAATGCACTAGCATGAAATACGAGTGTCAAAGTCTAATCGATTTTTAAATGCAGCTTACCAGCGCACCAGCGCCGAACCCCAGGTGAAACCGCCACCCATGGCTTCCAGCAGAACCAAATCGCCTCTCTTCACGCGCCCGTCCGCCACCGCAACGGAGAGCGCCAGCGGGATCGAGGCGGCCGACGTATTACCGTGCAGATCGACCGTGAGCACCACCTTTTGCGGCGCAATATGCAGTTTGTGGGCCGAGGCGTCGATGATTCGCTTGTTGGCCTGGTGAGGAACGAACCAGTCGATGTCGTCTGCGCTCGTGCCGGTCGCCTCGAACGCATCGACGATCACGTCGGTGATCATGCCGACCGCATGCTTGAAAACTTCACGGCCCTCCATCCGCAAGTAACCCACGGTGCGGGTACTGGACGGCCCGCCGTCGACGTAGAGTTTTGACTTGTGCCGCCCGTCGGAACGCAGATGGGTGGTCAGGACCCCACGGTCGGAAGACAGACCGGGCTGCGGCTGGGCATCGAGCACGATGGCGCCGGCACCGTCACCAAACAGCACGCAGGTGCCGCGATCGCTCCAGTCGAGAATCCGCGAGAACGTCTCCGCGCCGATCACCAGCGCGCGCTTGAACGAGCCTGCACGAAGAAAATTATCGGCAGTGGCGAGCGCAAAGACGAACCCCGAACATACCGCCTGCAGATCGAACGCGGCGCCATGGTGAATGCCAAGCCCGTCCTGGACCGAAACCGCCGTCGCCGGGAAGGTGTTGTCCGGCGTCGATGTCGCGAGCACGATCAGGTCTATCGATTGCGCGTCCACCCCGGCGTTGGCGAGCGCCGATCGCGCGGCATTTATCGCAAGATGGGAGGTGAATTCGCCTTCCGCGGCAATATGTCGTTGCCGTATCCCGGTTCGCTGAACGATCCACTCGTCGGAAGTGTCTATTTGCTGCGCCAGTTCGGCATTGGTCAGGATCCGCTCCGGCAGGTAAGAGCCGCAGCCGAGCACGACCGAACGTATTGCCGTCACGAGACAGCCTCCTGGGCAAGCGCGCTGCCATCGCGGTTGAGCATCTGGTTGATCTTGTTGATGAGATCGTAGTGGACCATCTCATAACCAACATCGACGGCATAGGCAAAGCCTTCGGCGTCGGTTCCACCGTGGCTCTTGACCACCACCCCGTTGAGGCCGAGCAGCACGCCGCCATTGGACTTGTTGGGATCGAGCTTGTCGCGCAGTGCCTTGAACGCATTCCTCGCCAGCAGGTAGCCGATCCGTGAAAGCCAGCTGCGCGACAGCGCGCCGCGCAGAAAATCGTTGATCTGCCGCGCCGTGCCCTCGGCCGCTTTCAGCGCGATATTGCCGCTGAATCCCTCGGCGACGATGACGTCCGCGGCACCCTTGCCGATCCCGTCGCCTTCGACGAATCCGACATATTCGAGCTGGGGCAGATTCAACGCGCGCAGCAACTCGGCGGCCTCCCGGATTTCCTCGCGCCCCTTGATTTCTTCGACCCCGATATTGAGCAGGCCCACCGTCGGTCGTTTGAGATTGAACAAGACGCTCGCCATGGCGCTGCCGAGGACCGCGAGCGTCACCAGATGCTGCGCATCGCCGCCGATGGTTGCCCCGAGATCAAGAACGACGGAATCGCCCCGTACGGTCGGCCATACCGCCGCGATCGCCGGACTGTCGACACCGGGCATCGTGCGCAGGCAAAACCGCGCCATGGCCATCAGGGCGCCGGTGTTGCCGGCGGACACCGCAACATCGGCTTCGCCCTTCTTCACGGCCTCAATCGCAAGCCACATCGACGACGTCCTGCGGCCGCGGCGCAAGGCCTGGCTCGGCTTGTCGTGCATGCTCACCGCGACATCGGTGTGAACGACCCGCGAAGCAGCCCGCAACGTCGGATGTTGTGCCAATTGAGCGTCGATGACAGCGTGATCGCCGAACAACAGGAATTCCGCATCGGAATTTCGCGTCAAGAAAATCGCAGCGCCGGGAACGACGACCGACGCGCCGACGTCGCCCCCCATGGCGTCAAGCGCGATTCGAACCTTTTTAGGCATGAACGTCCCGGAAACCTGACCTCGTTGCAGACTTGAAGCGCTGGGCCGCGTGAGCTGCGATCGGCCAAGCGCCTCCCTGGGCGCTGACCGGGCCGCGACAATAGCGTTTCCCCGTCCCGACACAACCTCTTGAGCGCTTCGCTTTGCCGACCGATGCGCATGCCATGAAAGATCGAATGGTTTGATATTATCAATAGATTCAGGATATTAAGCCGGATTTCGAAGCCGGCCTGGGGCTGCCGCAGCGGCCCTTTTGCACATTCAATCGCTCTGGCCCTCTTTCGACGTTTTGGACTGCTTCCTGGAACCAGGTGATCTGGAATCGCCGCGCAGCGCCTTGAGCGCGGCAAAGGGGTGATCCTCGGGATCGGCGGCTTGCACATGTGGTTCAAAGACAGCGCCCTGCTTGCGCGGATAGGGATCTATGGCCAGGAACAACGCATCCGTCGCGAGCCGGCCAAGATCGATCACCCCATTGACGATCGGCTCAGGCGGATCGGGAATTTCCGCATCGCTCTCGGCGCCCTCCTCGACAAGATCTGCGAGAGCAATCTGTTCGGGCGGCGCAAACATCAGATCGATCGGCTCGTCGATCTCGTTCTCGACGGGATCGAGTGTCACCACACAGGTCTGCCCGATCCGCGCGCTTACGCGGCCCGTTACGTGCACGCGGCCGTTGCGTTTGACCGCCATATCGAAGGACGCGCTCGCCGACATGATTTCGCGCAAACCTGCAATCTCGGCCATTGCCGCGCGCTCGGCCTGGTCGGCCTCGAATTCGCGATGCAATCCGGTCTCCGGTATTTGCGCTACCGCAACAGGGGCGCGCCATGGATCCTTTGCGTTCATCATTCCGATTGCTTTAGTTCGTCACTTTCGCGACCTATATGCAGCGGCAAGGGAAATGTGAAGGTCCTGGCCAGCATCGTTGTCTCGTCAACCTCTGCCAAGGCAGCTGTCGCTGCCTCCACATATGTGGCAAGGCGCCGTGCGTTTTCCATGTCCTCACCCGTGAGGATATTCCTGCACAAGGCGTGCGCGAGCGATTCCTTTCCGGAACCCAACGCCGCGTCGTAAGCAGCCGCCCGGCCGTAGAATGCTTCGCCGAAGACCCGCATGCGCTTGGGTACAGCAAGATCGCCGACACCCATTTCCCTCAAATTGGCGTCCATATCGTCGCAGAAGCGATCAAAAAGCGCCTGTGAAACGGTCGTCGCGCTTTCTGCCGACCTCAGTCGCCGCAATACCATCCACAAATGCAGCACCAGAAGGTCAAAACGGCCATTAACCGTATCCGGCACGCCCAAATCCCGGTAGAATGACGGTTCTCGCGCCTGCGTCACGATCATGCCATAGATGATCTCAATGGTGCCCCGCAGGGGCGCTTGGGATTTCATGAAGTGATTGAACGGCCAAAGCATTGCGGGTTCCACACGCGAGCCCTCCGGGCCCGCCTCGGTTGCAATCGAAGGTGCTGCCGGGTACGTCAACGCCTCACGCGACGCAAGGGGATGGGGCCGGTTTCGGCATGATCAAGTCCACGCAGACAAAATTTCCGCGCGGTCTCGCGGCGCGGTGGCGCGGCCTGCGAACTGCCGCTGCGCTCACGCTGGCGTGCGCGCTGCTTGGCGGCTGCGGCGAACAGTTTCAGAAGGGCTATGTCCTGCCGCAGGGTGCACTCGAGCAAATTCCGATCGGGGCCAGCCAGGATCAGGTGCTGATCGTTATGGGGACGCCGTCCACCGTCGCGACCCTCAACGGTGAAGTCTTTTATTACATTTCCCAACGCTCCGAACGAAGAATCTCGTTCATGCAGGACAGGATCATCGATCAGCGTGTGATCGCGATCTATTTCGACAAGAATCGCCAGGTCCGAAAGATCGCCAATTACGGGTTGAAGGACGGCATGATTTTCGACTTCATCAGCCGGACCACGCCGACCTCGGGCCAGGAAATCAACTATGTCGCGCCGCTGTTCAAGGCGCTCAACATCGGTCAGGGCCAGTGAGGTAATCGGGAGTTCAGAGGGTGCCGGTTTGCCGCCCTTTTCGTGTCTCGAATAGAAACCCCCGCGGCGCTCGAGCCCCGCGGGGTTTTTGTTTTGCCTGCGTTGCTCAGCGCGCCAGGATCGCCAGCAACAGCAGCGCCACGATGTTGGTGATCTTGATCATCGGGTTCACGGCGGGACCCGCCGTGTCCTTGTAGGGATCGCCGACCGTGTCGCCTGTCACAGCCGCCTTGTGGGCATCCGAGCCCTTGCCGCCGTAATGGCCGTCCTCGATGTACTTCTTGGCGTTGTCCCAGGCGCCGCCGCCCGAAGTCATTGAGATCGCGACGAACAAGCCGGTCACGATCACGCCGAGCAGCATCGCACCGACGGCCGAGAACGCCGCCGACTTGCCGGCCGCGCCGCCCCCCGCAATCCAGTAGATCACGAAATAGACGACGATCGGCGACAACACCGGCAAGAGCGAGGGAATGATCATTTCCTTGATCGCCGCCTTGGTCAGGAGGTCGACGGCCTTGCCGTAATCCGGCTTGTCGGTGCCCTGCATGATGCCGGGCTTTTCGCGGAACTGACGCCGCACTTCCTCGACGATCGCGCCGGCCGCGCGGCCCACCGCGGTCATGCCAAGCGCACCGAACAGGTAGGGCAACAGGCCGCCGAACAACAGACCCACGACGACGTATGGGTTGGTCAGCGAGAAGTCCGGGTTGACGCCCTTGAAGTATGGGCTGGCGCCCGCGTCTCCAATGAAGAATTTGAGGTCCTGGTTGTAGGCCGCAAACAGCACCAGCGCGCCGAGACCGGCCGAGCCGATCGCATAGCCCTTGGTCACCGCCTTGGTGGTGTTGCCGACTGCGTCGAGCGCGTCAGTCGCCTTGCGGACCTCCTTGGGCAGACCGGCCATTTCGGCAATGCCGCCGGCATTGTCCGTGACGGGGCCGAAGGCGTCGAGCGCGACGATCATGCCGGCCAGCGCCAGCATCGTCGTGGTCGCGATCGCGATGCCGAACAGGCCGCAGAGGCTGTAGGTGACGAGGATGCCGGCGATGATGACGAGCGCGGGCATCGCCGTCGACTCCATCGAGATCGCCAGTCCCTGGATCACGTTGGTGCCGTGACCCGTGACGGAAGCCGCTGCGATCGACTTGACCGGGCGATAGTCGGTGCCGGTGTAGTATTCGGTGATCCAGATGATCAGGCCGGTAACGACAAGGCCGACGACGCCGCATTCGAACAGCGCCATGCCGGTATACTCGACGCCGGGAAGCTTGCCGAAGCCGATCAGCGAGTAAATTACCCCGGCAACGCCCGCGAGCGACAGGATGCCGGTGGCGATGAGCCCTTTGTAGAGCGCGCCCATGATCGACTGGTTGGCGCCGAGCTTGACGAAGAAGGTACCGATGATCGAGGTGATGATGCAGATGCCGCCGATCGCGAGCGGCAGGGTCATCATGCTCTGCAGCGCCGGCGTCTTGGCGAAGAAGATTGCCGCCAGCACCATGGTGGCAACCGTGGTCACCGCATAGGTCTCGAACAGGTCGGCGGCCATGCCGGCGCAGTCGCCGACATTGTCACCGACGTTGTCCGCAATGGTGGCCGGGTTGCGCGGATCGTCCTCCGGGATTCCGGCTTCGACCTTGCCGACGAGATCGCCGCCAACGTCAGCGCCCTTGGTGAAGATGCCGCCGCCGAGACGCGCGAAGATCGAAATCAGAGACGCGCCAAATCCCAGCGCCACCAGCGCATCGACCACGGTGCGGCTGTCGGGAGCAAGATGCCGCGTATAAATGAGGAAGCCGAAATAGAGCGTAACGCCGAGCAAGGCCAAACCGGCGACGAGGAGCCCCGTGATGGCGCCCGCCTTGAAGGCAAGTTCAAGCCCGCCAGCGAGTGAGGTGGTCGCAGCCTGCGCCGTCCTTACGTTGGCGCGCACCGAGACGTTCATCCCGATGAAGCCCGCCGCACCCGACAACACGGCGCCGATCGCGAAGCCGACGGCGACCAGCATGCCGAGGAAATAGGCGAGCAGAGCAAAGATGACGATGCCTACCATGCCGATCGTCAGATACTGGCGCCGGAGATAGGCCTGCGCCCCCTCGCGCACTGCGGCTGCGATTTCCTGCATGCGCGGATTTCCGGCATCCGATTTCATAACGGATGCCGTCGCCCAGATCGCGTAGACGATGGAAAGCGCCCCACAGAGCACGATCAACCATAATGCTGTCATTGAATTTGCCTCAGATCTATCTTGATGCTCACCCCACGCCATTCACCGCGGACGCGGCCGGCGCATAAAAAGACGGCCTGCCCTGCCCAAAGGAGCGGCCTCAAATCGGGCCGGACCATGCCAAAATCACATCCCGGGCGCAACGGCGCAGAACACCAAAACCATCGATTTCGGGAGGTATTTGCTGAGACGGAGAGTTTTCCGGCAAAGTCCTAGAAATGGCTGTAGGAGAGGTGAGACAAGCGGAATGCCCCTCCCCTGTGCATCCAGAAATTCGGGGGTGGACGTCCCTCCCATCACGGTTCCGATCGAACTCACCCTCACTCCGGCCAGCGCCGCGGCCTCGGCAAAGGCATCGAACCGGCTTTCGGGGATCGCGCACAGAATCTCGTAGTCATCGCCCGCCGAAACAAGGGTCTCGATGCCGATGGCACCGTGTGCAAGCACTGCAGCGGCGGCGGACGACAACGGGATGCTCTTGATATCGATGGCAGCTGAAACGCCGGATGCCAGGCACAGCTTGGCGAGGTCGCCGGCAAGACCATCGGACACGTCCATCGCGGCGCTGGCATGATCGCGGACGGCTCCGGCGAGAGCAGTGCGCGGCTGCGGAACCCGGTAGCGGTTCACCAGCATCTCTCTTGCGGCGGCATCATCGGCAAGAACGGTAGCAGCCGCGCCGCCCTTGAGGATATCGAGCCCGAGGACGGCATCGCCGATCGTTCCCGTCACGGCGATGCGATCGCCGGGCCTGGCGCCGCGGCGACGGACCATCCTGCCCGGGGCAATGCGCCCGAAAGCCGCGATCGAGATCATGATCGGACCCGGCGTTGAAACCGTATCGCCGCCGAACAAGGGGCAGCCATATTGCCTCGCATCTTCGCCGAGCCCGCGTGCGAAAGGGGTCAGCCACGCCTCATCGGCACTGCGCAACGCCAGAGTGAGCAGGAAACCGGCAGGCGCGGCACCCTTGGACGCGAGATCGGACAAGTTCCTTCGCAGCGCCTTCCGCGCCACTGTTTCCGGCGGATCATCGGGGAGAAAATGCACGCCCTCGACGATGGCATCGGTCTTCAACACGAGATCGTCGCTCGTGGGCTTGAGGATCGCCGCATCGTCAATGAGACCGAATGCTCCGGGATCAGTGGCCAACGGCTTGAAATACCGCGCGATCAGCGCGTCCTCGCCGGATGGACCCTGACCGCGCGCGGTCATGTTCAGCTCCCGGCCCGCGCAAACTCGTCGGCGCGGAACTGCCTGGCGATCTGGTCGAGCACCGCATTCACCATGCCGGTCTCCTCGGCTTCGACGAAGGCGTTGGCGACATCGACATATTCCGACACCACGACGCGGCCCGGCACATCCTTGCGATGTTCCAGTTCGTAGGCGCCGGCGCGCAACACCGCGCGCAGGATGGCATCGATCCGCTTCAGCGGCCAGCCCTTCGACAGCGCGTCGTCGATCAAAGGGTCGAGCCTCGCCTGATCGCGCACCACGCCCGAGACGATGTCGCGGAAAAAGGCGGCCTCCGCCGGCAGGTATTTCTCCCCTTCGACCTCCCCGCCAAGCCAATGGCTTTCGAACTCGGCGAAAATGTCGTTAATCCCCGCGCCGGCGATATCCATTTGATAGAGCGCCTGAACGGCAGCGAGCCGCGCCGCGCCACGCCGGTTGGCTTTCCTGTCGGCGGGTTTTGCGGGCTTTCTTGCCGGCTTCTTCTCCTGCTTCATGATCAAGCCTGCGCCAGCCGGCGCTTGATCCGCAGCATCGCGAGCGCTGCGCGCGCGGCATCGCCGCCCTTGTTGAGTTCACTGGCGCGCGCCCGCTCCCATGCCTGCGCCTCCGTGTTGACGGTGATGATGCCATTGCCCAGTGGGAATCTTTCTTGTCACCGCCAGATCCATCAGGGCACGGGCGGATTCCATCGATACGATTTCGAAATGGATGGTCTCGCCCCTGATGACGCAGCCGAGCGCGATCACCAGGTCGTAGGGCTTGCCGTTGCGCTCGGCAGCATCCAGTGCGATCGCGATCGCGGCCGGAATTTCCAGCGCGCCGGGCACCGTCATCAAATCATGGGTCACGCCAACCGCCTTCAATTCGGCCAGCGCGCCCTCCAAGAGCGCATCCAGAATGTCGTCATAGAAGCGCGCCTCGACGATCAGCGCGCGCGCGCCGGAAATGTCGGTACCGTCGTCCAGATGTGCGCGCCGCGCCTCTGCCATCTTGCTGTCCAACTTGCTGGCGTCCTCATCCTGAGGAGCGGCCACCTGGCCGCGTCTCGACGGATGTACTGGCGTCCCTCACGGCTCCAGATGGCGCACAAGCGCCTCCTCACCACGAGGTTTGAAGGCGTTGTAGGCGGTGCCGTCTGTCATGCCAAGCGTCATCATTTAAACTCCGCAAGCCGCGCGGCGTAGCGCGCCATCAGATCGATCTCGATATTGACCTCGCGGCCTGCCTGCCAATCGCCAAGCGTGGTGACATCGAGGGTATGCGGAATGATCAGCACCGAAAACACGACCTGCTCGACACTGTTCACCGTCAGCGAGACGCCATCCAGCGTCACCGAGCCCTTGGGGGCGATGAATTGGGCTAGTTCGCGCGTCGTGCGCAAATGGAACCGCGCCATCTCGGGCAGGTCGTCGCGTTTCTCGACGATGGCGATACCGTCTGCGTGGCCTGCGACGATGTGGCCACCTAGCTCATCGCCGATTTTCAGCGCGCGTTCCAGGTTGAGTTTCGTCCCCACCGTCCATTGCCCTGCGGTGGTCATGCCCAGCGTTTCGGCGCCGGCATCGACATCGAACCAGGTCCTGGCGTGCGCCACGCCCGAGGCGACGACGGTCAGGCAGACGCCGTTGCAGGCGATCGAGGCGCCGTCGGCGATGCTCGAACGGTCATAACGGCAGGCGACGCGCAGCCGGTGCAGTTGGCCTTTCGCGGTTGGCGTCAGGCTGACGACCTCGCCGATATCGGTGACGATCCCGGTAAACATTAAAGGCGCTCGTACACTGTGAGAATGTCTCTATCCAACGTTTCGCTAGCACGAACGCGAAACCCGGGCGACTGCGTGAGCGAGGTAAGCGGCAGGCCTTCCAGCGCCGCCACGCCGTCCGCACCGATCGCGTCGCGCCCTCGCAACAGCCAGAATTCGTCGACAAGGCCCGCCGCGACAAAGGACGAGGCCACGCGCGCGCCGCCTTCCACCAGGAGCCGCGTGATGCCTTTTTCGGCCAGTGCATGAAGGACGACCGAAAGGTCCAGCCCGGGCTGTGGCGCTGCCGTGGTGCCGACCCGGATCACATGGGCTCCGGCGGCGCGCAGGATCGTGGCGGCGGGCGCACCGGCAACGTCCGAGATCATCAGCCAGAGCGGCGTTGCGCGCGCCGAATGAACCAGCCGGCTGTTTGCCGGTATCCGCAGGGCGCGGTCGAGTACCACCCGAACCGGCGAGCGTGCCTCCATGCCCGGAAGGCGGCAGGTCAACAGCGGATCGTCGGCGAGCACGGTTCCGATCCCGACCAGAATGGCATCGCTCTGCGCGCGCAGGAGGTGCATGCGCGCCTTTGCCGCCTCGCCCGATATCGCAATCCGCTTGTGGCCCGCGCCGGCAATCCTGTCGTCGGTCGAAACCGCCAATTTGAGGATCACATGCGGACGATGGTCGCGAACGCGCCTGAAATGCCCGGCGTGATCGCGGGCGGCCTCGAGCGCGCAGGCCCCGATATCGACCGCAATCCCGGCAGCACGCAGCCGGGCATGACCCTGCCCGGCGACTTCGGGGTTCGGATCCTCGATGGCCGACACCACGCGTTTGATCCCGGCGGCGATCACGGCATCGGTGCAGGGTGGCGATTTGCCGACATGCGAACAAGGCTCCAGCGTCACGTAGAGCGTGGCACCACGGGCAGCATCTCCGGCATGCGCAAGCGCCACCGGCTCGGCATGGGGACGGCCGCCGGGCTTGCGTCCAGCCGCGCCCGACAATGACATCGTCCCTGACCACGACGGCGCCCACGGCCGGATTGGGCCATGTGCGGCCCTGCCCGCGCCGGCCGAGCGTCAATGCCAGCTGCATGAAGCGCTGATCGGCAGCCTTCGATTGTCTGTTTTTTTGCGCGAGCTGTTCTTCCAGAATGCGGAAGATCATTTGCGCAACAAGGTAATCCGCGCGTCGTCGTCGCCGGAAAGCTCGCCGAGCACCGCCTCAAAATCCTTGGCTTCGCGGAAGTTGCGGTAGACCGAGGCAAAACGCACATAGGCGACGTCGTCGACCTGGCGCAGGTGCTCCATCACGATCTCGCCGATCGCCTCCGACGAAATCTCCGCCTCCCCGCCGCTCTCCAGTTCGCGCACGATTGTCGAGACCATCTTTTCGACCCGCTCCGGATCGACCGGGCGTTTGCGCAGGGAAATCTGCAGCGAGCGCACCAGCTTGTCGCGGTCGAACGGCACCCTTCGGCCGTTGCGCTTGATGACCGTCAGTTCGCGCAGCTGCACCCGCTCGAACGTGGTGAAACGGAAGTTGCAGGCGATGCAAACCCGCCGGCGCCGGATCACGGCCGAATCCTCGGTCGGCCGTGAATCCTTCACCTGCGTATCCAGACTGTTGCAACTTGGGCAACGCATCGGCGAAAACCTTATTGATAGATCGGAAAGCGATCCGTGAGCGCCCGCGCCCGTTCCTTGATGGCGGCTTCCACTTTCGCCGCCGTGCCATCTTCGGAGCGGGCAATCGCATTCAGCACCTCGGCGATCATGCCGCCGACCTGCTTGAATTCGGCAACGCCGAAGCCGCGCGTCGTGGCCGCTGGCGTCCCCAGGCGCAAGCCGGACGTGACGAAAGGCTTTTCCGGATCGAAGGGGATGCCGTTCTTGTTGCAGGTGATCGCGGCACGCACCAGCGCCTTTTCCGAGACGTTGCCCTTCAATCCCTTTGGCCTGAGATCCACCAGCATCAAATGGTTGTCGGTGCCGCCGGAAACGATATCGAGGCCTTCGCCGCGCAGGCTTTCGGCGAGCGCCTTGGCATTCTCAACCACGTTTCTTGCATAGACCTTGAAATCCGGGCGCAGCGCCTCTCCGAACGCTACCGCTTTCGCCGCGATCACATGCATCAGCGGTCCGCCCTGCAGGCCCGGGAAGATCGCCGAATTCAGCTTCTTGGCCAGCGCCTCGTCGTTGCAAAGGATCAGACCGCCACGCGGGCCGCGCAGCGATTTGTGGGTGGTGGTCGTCGTGACATGGGCGTGGGGAACGGGCGATGCATGAACGCCGCCGGCGACGAGCCCGGCGAAGTGGGCCATATCGACCATCAGATAGGCGCCGACGCTGTCGGCGATCTCGCGGAAACGCTTGAAGTCCCATGCGCGGGAATAGGCCGATCCACCGGCGATGATCAGTTTCGGCCGCACCTGCTCAGCCTGTTTGGCGAGCGCATCCATATCGATGATCTGGTCCTCGCGCCGCACCGTGTAGTGCGAAGCCTTGAACCATTTGCCGGACATGTTGACGGGCGAACCATGAGTGAGATGCCCGCCCGCAGCAAGATCAAGGCCCATGAAGGTGTCGCCAGGCTGCAGCAGCGCCAGGAACACCGCCTGGTTCATCTGGCTGCCGGAATTTGCCTGCACGTTGGCGAAGTTCGCCCCGAACAGCTTCTTCGCACGGTCGATCGCAAGGTTTTCGACAACGTCGACCCATTCGCAGCCGCCATAGTAGCGATTGCCCGGATAGCCTTCGGCATATTTGTTGGTCAGGACCGAGCCCTGCGCTTCCAGCACGGCACGGCTGACGATGTTTTCCGAGGCGATCAACTCGATTTCGTGGCGCTGCCGACCAAGCTCGCCGGAAATCGCGGCGGCGATGTCAGGATCGGCCTCCGCCAGCCGGGCGGTGAAAAACGAGTCGGGCGCAGACGTGGTTTTGGGGCTTACGGAAGAAGGGCTCATGGGTGAAATATCTCCACCGCCGCAACCAGATACAGCAATCGCGGTCAGTCAAATATAGCGGTCGAAAGAGTGCTCGCGAAATACCACATTGCCCGGGAATGGCCAAGCTCTTGCGGTAGGCAGTTGATATTTATGCAAGATATGGTGGGGATACAGCCACCCGGGAACCCCCGGGGTCAGCCGGCGCCACCACAGCTGCGGGTATCATTGGAAAGGCTCCAGCTTTCCTTGGTCCGGAGATTTGTCGTCTTGTAGACCCGTCCGCGAATACCGCCTGCCGGGCAATCCTTGGGAATCTCGACAAGGCACATATTGACCTTGTCGAAGATCTGCGACCGTGCGATCGCCTGTTCCTTCACCAGGGATACCTGGACGCCGGAATTACTGAATCTGACGATCGTGCCGGGATCGGAGCCCTTCCTGGCACGCCCCGGTGCCAGATCGGCGCCATAGCGATCTGTAATCGAGGTGATGGTGGTGTCGGCGCAATCGCCAACCTTCTCCGGCAGCATGGAAATGCGTTCGGTGCCGGGCAGAACCTCGTCAAACACCGGATCGGGCGGCGGTTGCCACTGGTCGGGTGACGCAGAGCCGATCGATCTGTCGGCGGACGCTGCGTAGGATTTGGCAGCGGGGGGTGGACCGTTGCTGGTCGAGGTACCGCTCGGCAAATTGAGGACCGTCGATTGCGAGCAGGCGGCAAGCGCAAGCACAGCCAACAAACCCAGTCGGGACAATCGTCTCATATTTTCCAGGTTCATCATTATTGCAGCTAACCAGGCCGACAGCTTTATCAGAGGTAGGGGTAAAAGGGCAGCAAAGTGGGCGGCAGTAAGGTAGGCAAGCGATATCGTTCCCGCGGCCGCATGCGATCCGGGTCGTTCCTGATTTTTCGCCCGATTGAGGGCGCAGGGAATGCCGGGTGCTTGCCGCACCCATAGCCTCGCGTGCGGGTAAGGAAAGCACACGAGCATAGTCACTACAGGTTCGGCCGAAACATTCCGGCACTCCCTGCGCGAATGGTTTTAACGGCTTATTTCGAGCTCTTCCCGGCGATCGGGCTTTCTTGTCACCGTCGTCGCGCGAATCGCTCCGCACAACTTGGCATCAGCGTCGAGATGCCAGAACCACACGACTTCGCCGTCCGTCCTGGCAACGCTCGTCAGCGCGAAGCCAAAACGTCCACCGCACCCCGCTCCTACGCATGTGACGATCGCGATACGTCCCCCAAGTGGAGCGGGACGGCAGCGATATATTGCTGATTTGGGTCAGTTGAAAAGCATTATTTCGGATTTTCCGAAATTAATTTCACGGGTCGGCGCGTGCTCCTTCACCGGGCGGCCGACGTTTCGGGGTGAAGACGGGCTCGCCCGAGCCAGAGAGCGAAAGCGCGAGTTCGCGGCGCTGGAGCATCTCCTGCAGGTTCGCGATCCACGCTACGCGTGCTGCGACGCATCGGCGGGCCGGCTTGGTCAGGGTGTGCGGCCTTTGTTTTTGCTCAGAGCCCCGTGTACCCGGCCTTGACCGGATCATTCGAGCCGTCGAGCTCGCGCAAATAAGTGAGCCCGCAAACCGTGAGCCGGTGCATATCGGTCTCGCCGGCCTCGAACAGCTTCGTGACGTAGTCGGTCACCTTGACGCGGGCCTCGGCGCTCGCCGCCGAAGAACGGTTCAGCAGGAGATCATAGGTCATCATGATGCGATCGATGGCGGCTTCCATGTTTTCCTCTGGGGTTAAACCAATTCTTCGGCTTCGAACTGCGCAATCGCCCTGTTGGCAAGGCGTATCTTGTTGAACTCGCCTCGTTCGAACAGCTGCACGATGATGCTGAGCAGCCGGTCGTTGGTTACAAAATCGTCAGCGATGGCGCCTGAGCGATGCAGGTAGTTCGCGGCGATCGCATAGGCTTCGCCGACCACTCCCACATTCATCACCCGCAATCCGCGCTCGACCAGCATGTCCAACCTCCAATACGCATGGACAAGCCCGTTCGGGCGGAAAAGTTCCATTGGCAAAAATTGCGTTTTGCATGCCCCGGAAGAACCAAAAGAAAAACGCACCGAACCGGAAGGCGGGTTCGATGCGTCTTTACAGTTTGTTGGACTTATCAAGTGGCTGCCGGTCTTTTTGATCGCCGGCTTGGCCGAAAGAAAACTCAGAGCCGATAAAGGATCTGGTCGGTCCAGAACCGCTCGAGCCGGTGCAGAGACTTGTTGAGGGTCGCGAACTCCTCGTTCGAAATGCCCCCAACCTGCTCCACCGTCTTGACATGCTTCTGATAAAGCGTGTCGACGATGCGGCGGATTTCCTGGCCCTGCGGGGTCAGGCGAATGCGAACCGAGCGGCGATCGACGCGCGAACGCTGGTGATCGAGGAAGCCAAGCTCGACCAGCTTCTTCAGATTGTAGGAGACGTTGGAGCCGAGATAGTAGCCGCGCGTGCGCAGTTCGCCCGCGGTCAGCTCCTTGTCGCCGATGTTGTAGAGCAAGAGCGCCTGGACCGAATTGATATCCGAACGGCCGCGGCGATCGAACTCGTCCTTGATGACGTCGAGCAGGCGGCGATGCAACCGCTCGACCAACGTCAACGCTTCCAGATAGAGCGGCTGCACGGATGCCTGGCCGGGAGCGCGCTCGGCGGTCTCCACAGCCGTTGCAACGGCTTTCATCATGACACTTCCCCTGTTGTCGTTTTATCGACTTATTCGACGAAACTTTTGTCCCGCCTGATAGGTGCAACTTAAGGGGCTCATTTGAAGATCAGCTTAAACAAGACACTAAAGAGATCATGAATTTAGGAGAGTAAATTGCAGTTTAAGCCTGCAATACAAGGGGTTTTCGCAACCTTTCATTGACGCTCGCGCCTGGCTGTTCACGCTTCGTCTGTGCGCGCTGTCGCATATGGGTACAGCGCATCGGAATTCGAAACACTTGCGTAACAGGTGTGTCGCCGCATTTAGGGTGAGTCAAAAGTTACCGCAAAACCGGCGGAAAATTCGCATGCCGCAACGCTTCGCGAACGGCTTCGCCGGAAGCTGACAGCGCTACGGCGGCCGTTCGCGAGCCGCCATCCACGCCAGCACGAGATAAGCCGCCAGCATCGCGGCTTCGAAACTCACCACGATCAGGCTGCCGCCGTAAATCGAGGGAAACATCAGTTCGATCACCGCCATCGACACGACGGTCGTCAACCACACCACCGCACCCCATGGCGTCGCGAGCCAGAGCCCGACCGCCGCGACAAGTTCGATCACGGCGAAGTAGATGGTGGCGGTTTGCCAAGCCAGGGACTGGTTCTCGAAAGCCTCCTCCTCGCCCCCGATGAAACCCGTGACCTGCGCCCAATGGTAGAGCCCCTTGGCAATGGAGACGACGGCCATGATACGCAGAAACAGCACCAGCCTCCGCGTCCACTGATTGTCGTCGGTTTCGATCCGCTCCGACCATAACGCGGCCGCGGACATGGCGGGATCCCGCGACGGATCGCGTGGTGGGGTCTCGGACATCGGAAAACTGCAACCTTGAAGAAAAGCCTGTGATCCCACTCATGGCCCCTCGGCGCGGCAAAATCAATTGGGCCAGTGTCCGGTTCTGACATTCGTATCCCGTCGCGGCGGGTTCGTTCACGAATGTCAGAACCAAAGGGACCCCGGCAAATACAAGATTCCAGTGCGGTTTTGGATTTGAGGATTAGCTGCGACGCTCAAGCGAAATGTCAAATCCACCGCACTTGCGCAAGCTCAAGGCCGAAGTGACGGAAGCGGGCCAAAGTGCTACAAAGTTCGATAACCAGCCTGCCGGAGAGAACATCAGATGGCGATCAAATTCGGGCGTCCGATCGAATTGCGCGACACACCGCGCGAAACTGCGGTTTCGGGCCCGAGTCTCAACCTGACCGTGCGGCCGCGCCGCAATCGAAAGGCGGAGTGGGCCCGCCGTATGGTGCGCGAAAACGTCCTCACCACTGACGATCTGATCTGGCCCCTGTTCGTGGCCGACGGCCATAACAAGCGCACACCGGTCGCCTCGATGCCGGGCGTGGACCGACTCACCGTCGATCAGGCGGTGCGCGAGGCCGAGCGCGCGGTGAAACTCGACATTCCCTGCATCGCGCTCTTTCCGTATACCGATCCCGGCCTGCGCGACGAGCAGGGCTCGGAGGCAGTGAACCCCAATAACCTCGTGTGCCAGTCGGTGCGCGCGATCAAGAAGGAATTCCCGAACCTCGGCGTGCTCTGCGACGTCGCGCTCGATCCCTTTACCAGCCACGGCCATGACGGGCTGATCGAGGACGGCAAGATCCTCAATGACGCGACCGTGGCAGTTCTGGTGCGACAGGCACTGGTGCAGGCCGAAGCCGGCTGCGACATCATCGCACCGTCGGACATGATGGACGGACGCGTTGGCGCCATCCGCCAGGGGCTGGACGCCGGCGGCTTCGTCGATGTGCAGATCATGTCCTACGCCGCCAAATACGCTTCCGCCTTCTACGGCCCGTTCCGGGACGCGGTCGGCTCGGCCAAGACGCTGACGGGCGACAAGCGCACCTACCAGATGGACAGCGCCAATTCGGACGAGGCGCTGCGCGAAGTCGAACTCGACATTGCCGAGGGCGCGGACATGGTGATGGTGAAGCCGGGCATGCCCTATCTGGACATTGTGCAGCGGGTCAAGGACACCTTCGGCATGCCGACCTTCGTTTATCAGGTGTCCGGCGAGTATGCGATGATCATGGCGGCCAGCGCCAACGGCTGGATCGACGGTGAGCGGGCGATGATGGAAAGCCTGCTGGCGTTCAAGCGGGCCGGCGCCAACGGCATTCTCACCTATTTCGCGCCGCAGGCGGCCGGGAAATTGAAGACGGATCGCTGAGCGGCAAACGCGCGGGCATTGATCTTGCCGGCAGCGGGCTGCTTTTGGTCCCCCTACCGGGTAACCTGCGCGCCTGATTGCGCCGTCGGATGCGGGCCGCAGAAGCAGCGGAGCGCCTCTCGCCGTTCGTGCGACAGCACCGTGAGTGGATAGATGGGCTCGCTCGTATCCCGCTTGAAGAAGGGATGCGGCCACGTCCGTCCGCGCAGACGCCAACCGAGCACCTTCCCTACGACGCGCAGCAAGAGCGATGGTCTGACGCCTCTTGAGCCTGGCGGTGCTTCCCCAATCGCATACTTTCCCAAAATGGCGCCGATCGGCTTGCCAAACACCTCATCTGCGCGCCGCGTTCCGCCGTCAAAGGCCTGTGCGACGATTCCGACGAAGGGAATCGCCGGACCAACCGTATTACCCACCGGACTGTTGCAGCAGCTTGTGTGCCATCGGTAGAGACCCTTGGCTGTAAGTCGCAAACCAACGATGTGATCCTGACCCTGGATGAACCTTAGAGAAGCGGGTGCGACCTGAACAATGTCGGTGCCTCCCTGGGAACTCAACAGATCGGCACGGCCAAGTTGATGCACAAACGCCTGGCAGTCGTCGCAGTAGCACACCACCCGATTAACGGTCCGCGGCGATGCGTCGGTAACCACCCCGCGAACTTGCCCGCAGCGGCAACCTAACTCCACCTGCGTGCTCATGCGCTCTCCCTTCGGCCCTTGAGGCGAATTCAACCAATGCGCGAGAATAGCGGGAGATCCCAGACCTGGTAAAGGCGCGACTTTAGCCGCTGAATCGCCAGAATATTGCGGCCTGTTGTGATCCTTGGGGACTTGCGGCGTGGCGCCCGGCTCCCATGTTCTGCGTGGGACGCCTTTTTAGGAGGGCTGGTCATGGCTTATGGCAGTTCGAGCAGTCCAGGCGGCAATGCCTGGCGCAGCGACGGCGGAGTTCCGCCGCACGCCTTCGATCCCGTGTCTCAGCCCGAACTGTTTCGCGGGGTGCTGACGCGGCGGATCTTTGCTTTCTTGATCGACCTTGTCGTGCTTTCGGTGCCGGTGATCATTGGCTATCTGTTCATTGCGGTGTTTGGCCTGATCACGCTCGGACTCGGCTGGGCGCTGTTCTGGCTGGCATGGCCGGCCTCGGTGCTATGGGCCGTCGTATATTACGGTGCTTCCATCGGCGGTCCGCATTCGGCGACGCTGGGGATGCGGGTGATGGACCTGGAGTTGCGCACCTGGTACGGCGCCCCCGGCTATTTTGTGTTGGGTGCGATGCACGCGGTGCTGTTCTGGGTATCGATCTCGTTTTTGTCGCCCCTGGTGCTGCTGGTCGGGCTGTTCAACAGCCGCCGGCGCCTGCTGCATGATTTCGTGCTGGGGACCGTAATCATTGACGGTTCGGTACGAAGCCCCATCGGCCAGCCGGCACGAACTTTCTGATCTCGCAAATGCGGGCAACAAACCGTTTGCAAACCAATTGACCGTTAGGCTGGTCGGCGCGATGCTGAGCCGGCTCGCTACCAGTAAAATGACGATGTGCCGTGACCCAGCATTCGCGTGATACCCCCCAATTCTACCTGACGGCGCCCTCGCCCTGCCCCTATCTGGCAGGCCGGCACGAACGCAAGGTGTTCACGCATCTGGTTGGCGACAAGGCCGGCGATCTCAACGACCTCTTGACCCATGGCGGCTTCCGCCGGAGCCAATCTATCGCCTACCGGCCGGCATGCGACCAATGCCGCGCCTGCGTTTCGGTCCGCGTCATTGCCAATGAGTTCCGGCCCTCGCGCGGCTTTCGAAAGGTTCTGGCCCGCAACGCGGATATCGTGGGTGAGCAGCGCAACGCGGTGCCCACCTCCGAGCAATATTCGGTGTTCCGCGCCTATCTCGACCAACGGCACCGCCATGGCGGCATGGCCGACATGACGGTACTGGACTACGCAATGATGGTCGAGGATAGCCACGTCGAAACCCGCATCATCGAATATCGTCGCCGCAATGGCGAGGCAGGCATCAGCGGCCGCGTAAATGAGCTGGTCGCGGTCGCGCTGACCGACGTCCTCAGCGATGGCCTGTCGATGGTTTATTCGTTCTTCGAACCGTCGGAGGAAGGCCGCTCGCTCGGCACCTTCATGATCCTCGATCATATCAACCGTGCCCGCCGGCTGGGTCTGCCCTACGTCTATCTGGGCTACTGGATCGAGGGCTCGAAGAAAATGGACTACAAGGGCCGCTTCCTGCCCCAGCAGCGGCTGGCACCATCCGGCTGGATGCGCGTCGATGCCTCGAGCGAGGTGCTGACCGAGCCGCAGGATTGAGGGGTGAGAGACGAATAGTGAATAGCGAATAGCGAATGGCGAGTAGCGGTAGAGCTACAACACCCTATTCGCTATTCGCTCCTGTCCCATTCGCCTTTTCATCCCGCCACATAGTCCCACACCAGTTTCGCATTCAGGCCAATGATGAGTGCCGCCGTCAGCGTGGCGAGCGCGGTCAGCCAGCGCGGCGCCACGAAGGGTCCCATCTTGCGGCGGCTTGACGTGAACACCACCAGCGGCACCACGGCAAACGGCAGTTGCAGGCTGAGCACCACCTGGCTGAGGATCAACAGCTGACCCGTCCCTTTTTCTCCAGCCAGAATTGTCACGACCACCGCCGGTACAATCGCGATCGATCGCGTGACCAGACGCCGCAGCCACGGCGCGATGCGCAAATTGAGAAATCCCTCCATCACGATCTGACCCGACAGGGTCGCCGTGATGGTCGAGTTCAGGCCGCAGCACAGCAGTGCGATGGCAAACAGCGTCGGCGCCAGCGTCGAGCCGAGCAGAGGCGCGAGAAACGCGTGGGCCTGGTCGAGTTCGGCGACATCGGTCCTGCCCGCCTCATGAAAGGTCGCCGCGGCCAGGATCAGGATGGAGGCATTGATGGTGAGGGCAAAGCAGAGCGCGATCGTGGAATCGAGCGTGGCAAGCTTGATCGCCTCCCGCCTTTCATCGGTCCCCTCGCCATAGCCGCGCGTCTGCACCAGGCCCGAATGCAGATAGAGGTTATGCGGCATTACAGTGGCGCCGAGGATGCCGAGCGAGAGATAGAGCATCTCGCGGTTCGCAAAGATTTCCGTGGTTGGCGCAAAACCGCGGAGCACCGCGCCCCAGTCCGGATGAGCCAGCGCGATCTGCACCGCAAAGCACGCCGCGATCACACCCAGCATCGCCACCACGAAAGCCTCGATCCAGCGAAAGCCGAACGCCTGCAACGCCAGGATCAGGAGCACGTCGGCTCCCGTGATGATCACGCCGATCTCGAGCGGAATATGAAACAGCAGGTTGAGGCCGATGGCGGTGCCGATGACTTCGGCGAGATCGGTGGCCGTGATCGCGATTTCAGCCGAGATCCATAAAGGGAGCGACACATAGCGCGGGAAGGAATTGCGGCAGGCCTGCGCGAGGTCCCGTCCGGCGCCGACGCCGAGCCGGGTGCATAGCGACTGCAGCACGATGGCCATCACGTTCGACAACAGCGCAACCGTCAGCAGCGCATAGCCGAACTTGGAACCGCCGGCGAGCGAGGTCGCCCAGTTGCCGGGATCCATATAGCCGACCGCGACCAGATAGCCGGGGCCCAGGAACGCCAGGAGCTTCCGCCCGAACGATCCGCCTTTTGCCGTCTTCACCGTCCCGAACATGTCCGCCAGCGACGGCTCGCCGCGCGGACGTCGCCAGCCGGAATCCTCCGGAAGACGGTCCGGTTCCGGCTGCGACCGGGGCGGCAAGTCGGGGGATTGTGCGTCCATCCCGTCACGATGGCCGAAGATTCTCTTTAATGCAACTCATTTGCAACTGCATCTGGAGGATCAGGCCGAGCGGCCTATCCGGAAGCGGGTGGCTTGATCGTTGTGGATGCAAGACCATGCGCCCAATCCGAAATTCAGGGAGCCATCTCATGTCCTCCGACCCAGGCCCGCGCCTTCCCGCGACTTTCAACCGGCTTGCCTGGTCGAACCTGGCGGCACAATCGGCCGAACAGATCGCGCTGGCTGCCGCGCCAATCGTCGCCGTGCTTTCGCTCGGCGCCGGAGAGGGGCAGAGCGGGCTTTTGCAAACCGTGCTGACGCTGCCGTTCGTCCTGTTCGCGATCCCGGCGGGCCTCCTCGCCGACCGCTTCCCGAGGCGCTGGCTGATGGCCGGCGCGGAAGCCATCCGTGCCATGGCCCTGTTAGAAATCCTTCTCCTGATCTGGCTGCACCTGCTGACGCTGCCCCTGCTCGCGCTGCTGGGCTTCATCGCCGTTTGCGGAACGGTCGCCTACAGCGTGGCCGCACCGGCGCTGGTACCGTCACTGGTGTCAGCGAAGGATTTGCCGGCGGCCAATGCCAGGATCGAACTCGCCCGCACGGTTGCCTTCGCCAGCGGCCCGGCGATCGGCGGGTTTCTCGTGGGATGGCTGGGCGCGGCGCCAGCGTTTGGCTGTGCCGCGGCGCTGTCCGCGATCGCGGCGGGCATGCTGTCGAGAATTTCCGAGCCTGCCCGGCTGCCCGTGCCGCGCCGTCATCCCCTGCAGGATATCCGGGAAGGCGCGTCCTTTGTGCTGCACCACCGGTTGCTGCGACCTGTCTTCGTGACGCAGTTCATCTTCAACGTGGCGTGGTTCATGCTGCTTGCGGTGTTCGTGCCCTATGCCGTGCATCGTCTCGGACTTGCAGCATCAGGCGTCGGCACGACACTGGCGATGTTCGGCGTCGGCATGGTTGCCGGTGCGCTTCTCGCAACGCGGGTGATGCGGCGCCTCGCCTTCGGCGTCGTGATCGCGCTCGGCCCGATCGCCGGCTTCATCGCGGCCTGCATCATGGCGCTGACCACCCTGTTCGCCTCGCCCTGGCTTGCAGGCCTGAGCTTCTTCCTGCTCGGTGCCGGACCAATCCTCTGGGTGATCAGCACCACGACGCTGCGGCAATCGGTGACGCCGCAGCGTCTTTTGGGGCGCGTATCGGCCATCAACATCATGAGCTACGGCGCCCGTCCCTTCGGCGCAGCGCTCGGTGCGCTCGTTGGCGGCATCTATGGAGCAGAGATGTGTCTCTATCTCGCAGTCGTCATCTTCGCCGCACAGGCCGTCGTGATCCTGATATCGCCGGCGGTGACGCTGGAGCGCCAGCCGGAGATGGTGAGCGAAGCGGCGAACGCGTAACAAAATTCAGATCGTGCCCGCCAGGTAGCCTTCGTAGCCGTCCGTCACGGCCGCATCCGCCCTGATTTCGGGATCGAGCGTGAAGAGATCCTCCGCCCGGCCGATGCCGCGCAGCGCAAAGCGGCCGGTGGAGACCAGGTATTGCTGCCCCACCGCATCGAGCCCGCCGCGAAACGCCGAGGAGGCCAGCAATTCGCGATCGACCGACCGGCACATCGAGGCGATACGGCTGACTTCATTGACTGCCGGTCCGACTACCGTGAAATCGAGCCGGTCTTCGCTGCCGATATTGCCGTAAAACACCTCGCCGACATGCAAGCCGACATAGGCCGATGTCGTCGGCCGATCCCTCGCCGCGCGGTCCGCGTTGAGCGAGCTCACGTTTTTCCGGAAACCATGCTCGGCCCGCAGCGCGGTGCGCCGCGCCAGCGCGAGGTCGGCGCCGGTAAACATCGCGAGCACGCCGTCCCCGACGAGCTTGAGCACGTCGCCACCGGCGTCCTGGATAGCGTCGATCGCAGCCTGCGCATAATCGTTGAGGAACGGGATGATCTCGTCAGGCGCAATGCTTTCGCTGATCGAGGTCGAGCCGCGCAGATCGGAAAACCACAGCACCGCGTTGATCCGCTCGGTGACGCCGCGGGATATCCGCCCGCCCAGCACCTGCTCGGCGGCGTCGCGGCCGAGATAGACGCGGCCCAGGGTGCGCGCGATGTCGACCTGGGCCGCGGACTTGATCGCAAGCCCGAGCACCGGGACGAGGTCGCGCAACGCCGACAAGTCCTGATCGGTGAAACCTGATTGCCTGCGGGTGGCCCAGTAGGAGTAGACGCAATCCATCTGGCCGATGGTTCCACTTTCGCCGAACCGGTGAACGAAGGCGACGAAATCGCGGTGTCCCTTTTCCGCGAGCTCGGAGATCATCGAGAAGTCGAGCTTACCGCACTCGGCAAGATCGATCCGCATCTCCTCGCCGCCATGTTCGAGCATGTGATAGAATGTCGAGCGGCGCCAGTTTTGCGCGGCATCTCCAGCGCTGGTCGAACCATACTCGAAACTGTCGCTCTCGTCGGTTTCGGTGTCGTTCCAGCGAAATCCCCGCCCCTCGAAGATCGGATGCAGCGTGTCGATGAAGACGAGGCCGCGCGACAGATCAAGACCGCAAGCCCGGCAACGCTCGCAGAAGCCCCGGAGCAGATCGTTTTCGGGCAAACCAGCGAGCCCCTGGGCAACCAGCCAATTCACGAGACGCAGGCGCGGCGCGAGTTCCATACGCCATTATGCCGCGCAATCCGGAATGATGAAACCCTGGCCTCAGCCCCAGACGATTGCCCGACGCGCCGATATCTCCTATTCGTCATGGACAGAAGCAAAGGGAGAAAAGGCAAGGATGCAATTGGCGCCGGCAAGGAATTTCGATGGCGCCTGAGAAGACCATCCAGCGGCTTCCGATCATCGTCGCGCTCGGCACCACGCAGACCCTGGCCTGGGCTTCCAGCTACTATCTGCCGGCCATCCTGGCCGATCCGATCGCGCGCGATCTCGGTGTTTCCGCGAACTGGATTTTTGCCGCGTTCTCGGCGTCGCTGGTGATCGCAGCGGTGATCGGCCCGCGTGTCGGGCGCCAGATCGATCATTTCGGCGGCAGGCCCGTGCTGACCGCCTCCAATCTGACTCTTGCCGCAGGCCTTGTGCTGCTCGGCATCAGCACGTCGATCCCGCTATTGATAGCCGCCTGGATATTGCTTGGCATCGGCATGGGATGCGGCCTTTATGACGCCGCCTTCGGCGCTCTGGGTCGCATCTACGGCAACGATGCACGCGGGCCGATTACCGGCATTACGCTGCTCGCGGGCTTTGCAAGCACCGTTGGATGGCCGCTGACGGCTTTGGGCCTTGAGGCCATCGGCTGGCGCAACACCTGCTTTGCGTGGGCTCTTGCGCATATTCTGATCGGATTGCCGCTCAACTTCTTCATGCTTCCTCCGGTGAGGGAAGCGAAGATGGCCGCAGTAGCCCCGCCCAAGCCGCATATCCCAATCGATCGAACCATGGTCCTGCTTGCATTTGCTTTCGCTGCGGCCTGGAGCGTCACCGGCGCGATGGCGGCGCACATGCCCCGTATTCTCGAGGCTGGCGGAGCGACGGCCGTCCAGGCGATAACCGCCGGTGCCCTGTTCGGCCCGTCACAAGTGGTTGCGCGGATCATCGAGGCGAGTTTTCTCAGCCGCTATCATCCGCTGATGTCCACGCGGCTCGCCTGCGTGACGCATCCGATCGGTGCTGCGATTTTCGCCGTGGTCGGTGGCGCCGCCTCAAGCGCGTTCGCAATCGCCTTTGGCCTTGGCAACGGCATCCTGACCATTGCGCGTGGTACGCTGCCGCTCGCGATCTTCGGTCCAAAAAACTATGGCTATCGCCTCGGCCTGATCGGCGCACCTGCGCGGATGGCACAGGCGGCTGCGCCGCTTGCGTTCGGCCTCCTGATCGACATGATGGGGACGAAAGTGCTGATCGTCTCCTCGGCGCTTAGTCTATCCGCGCTGCTGGCGCTTTGCCTGTTGCGAGAGGCCCCCGCGTCGCGGTGAGTGCGCGAGCGCCACGTCATTGATGTTCCAGCGTCCGCGCCGGTAGTATCTTGATCCAGGCAACGATCGCCTCGGTAACTGCAGCCGGCTTTTCGGGTATCAAGGAGTGGCTGGCGTCGGCGATCACGACGACCGTCGCCCGCTCGCCGAACTCTCCGCGCATCTCGTTCCTCGCGAGGCTCGGCTTGAAGGGATCGAGCGCTCCCTGCAAGTCGAGCAGCGGCACTGTGCCGCCGGACCACCATTCCGATTGCCGGGTTGCACGGCCGGCCGCCGATTGGGCCTCGTCCGCTTCGACGTGCCAGCCTTTGAGCCACACGCTAGCGTCGTTGCCTGGCGCAAAAAAGGCGAGACGCAGATACTCCAGCCGCTCGCTGTCTGGCAGTGCAGGATCGCCCGACTTCCTCACCGCTTCCGACAGTTCCTTCGCTCCCGAAAATCCGGCCGGATAGGCCTTGGCGGCGGCTGCAATCATCGCCACACCGCGAACGAGCTGCGGATAGTCGACCGCCGTCATGCGCGCGACCCAGCTTCCGAAAGCGTGTCCGACGATGATCGCGGGGCCGCCTCCTTCATGCCGAATGACGGCGGCGACGTCGCGGGCAAAGTCGTGAAGCGACAGTCCGGTCGCCGGTCCGCGGCTGCGGCCGACGCCCCGCGGCTGCGGCCGCACAACACGAAAGCCTGCTGTCGCCAGGCCTTCCGCGACCATGTCGAAGTCCTCCGCCCCGCGGCCACGCGACGGCAGCATCACGACCAGAGGTCCGCTGCCTTCCGCGATGAATTCGATGCGGACGTCGTCATAGGTCACGATTTCGGAGGAAGGCTCGGCCCGCGCGGCCGTACTCAAAGCGATCAGCGCCGCCGCAGCCGTCGCAGCGAGGCGGTCCGAGACGATGGGGGTCGCCCTCAGTCGTAGAACTCGGGCGACAATTTCAAGGTGTCGCGCTGTGCCTTGTCGTGGTTGATCCAGAGCTGCGCCTTGTCTTTTGTGAGCGTGTCGGCGATCTTCTGCATCGAGGCCAGCGTCTGTTCCTTGCTGACATTGTTGGTGGGCACGCCGCGGTTTTCCCAGTTGCTCTTGAAGTGCACGGCATCGCCGGAAAGCACGACCTCGCCCGTCTTGGGCAATTTCACAAGAAGCGATTGGTGACCGGGCGTATGGCCGGGGGTCGAGAGAATAACAATGCTTCCGTCGCCGAAAATATCCTTGTCCCCTTCGAGCTTGGTGACGGGATGCTCGGGCTTGAAGCGCGGCGCGTTGTTGGCGCCCGGCCATTCATATTCAGCCTTCTGAACATACAACATCGCGTTCGGAAACATCTCGACATTGCCGATATGGTCGGGATGGGTGTGCGAAACCGCCATGGCCTTGATGTCGGACGGTTTCACCCCGAGTTGCTCGAGCTGGGCGGCAAGCGTTTTCGGGCGCCGCCACGTAACGGATCTCGGATCGGCCGGCGCGAGGCCATTTGGCATCGCCGCAACCGCATCCGTGACACCGGTGTCCCACAGGAACCATCCTTGCGAATGTTTGATCAGGTAGCAGTTGTCGACGAAGTCCATCGACTTGCCTTCGTTGATCCCCGGCGACCATCTCGATATGTCGCCGGCAACGCCCTCGCCGCAATTGAGAATATAGAGTTTCTCGACGCCGGGCTTGGCGGACTGCGCGTGGCTGAGCGTGGCTGACAATGCAATTGACGACATTGCCACCACCAGGGCAATCGCTCGATTCATGTTGTTCCTCCGGGCGCGCAGAATTCGACTGCGATCGGCTATACTGCCTCAGCGCAATTTTCCGACATCAACTGCGCGTTACCCTCAAGCAAAGCATATCGGGGAATTTCACTCAATAACCCGGACCGGCCGTGACCGGGGCTGGCTCGGCACCGAGAGCGCCCCCGATCGCGCGGGAAGGTCTGCGCGCTACTCCACTGCCTTGCCGAACTTGTTCGACTTCGGCAAGCCATGCGCAAGGCGTCCCGCATCGGCGCGGTTGCCGCGCCAGTCGGACAATTCCTTGAAGGTCATGCTCTGCTCGCGTCCCGCCGAATCCTTCCAGGTCAGACCGGCCTTGGAATCGAAGGTTGTGACATCCGACAGCGCCGCGCTCGTGTATTTCTGCAAGCGCACGCCGCGGCCGCGCGCCATCTCGGGCACCTGATCGATCGGGAAGATGACCATCTTGTGGTTGGTGCCGATGACGGCGACCATGTCACCGGCAACCGTTGCGATCGCACGCGCCTCGTTTGGCAGTTCGACGTTCAGGACCTGCTTGCCCTTGCGCGTATTGCTGACGCAGTCATCCTCGTTGACGATGAAGCCCTGGCCTTCATGGCTTGCCACGAGGAATTTGCGTCCGCCCGTATTGGCGAACAGCGACACGATCGCGGCGTCCTGGTCCAGATCGATGAACATCCGGATCGGCTCGCCATGGCCGCGCCCGCCCGGCAGCTTGGCCACGTCGAGCGAATAGAATTTGCCGTTGGTGCCCAACAGTAGAAGCTTGGACGTCGACTCGGCAAAAAACGCATGGTCGAGCTTGTCGTCGGTCTTGAAGGCCAACCCCGAGAGATCGGCGACATGCCCTTTGAGCGTGCGCACCCAGCCCTTCTCGGAAACCACGACCGTCACCGGCTCGCGCTCGACGAAGGCTTCCTCGATCGCGGCAAGATCGTGCTCGGGCGCATCGGCGAACTGTGTGCGGCGCTTGCCGAGCGGCGTCTTCGGCCCGAACATGTCGCGCACTTTGCGGACCTGCTCGCCCACCTTCGACCATTGCTCGGCCTCGGAGGCAAGAATAGCCTTGACGCCTTTCAACTCGGCGCGAAGGTTCTTGTCCTCGGTGCGGATTTCCATCTCTTCCAGCTTGCGCAAGGAGCGCAGGCGCATGTTGAGGATGGCATCGGCCTGGATTTCGGTCAGCTTGAATGCCTTGATCAAGGCTGGTTTCGGCTCGTCCTCGGTGCGGATGATCTTGATCACCTTGTCGATGTTGAGATAGGCGATCAGATAGCCGCCAAGCACTTCCAGCCGGTTCTCGATCTGTGCCTTGCGGTAGTTGGTCCTGCGGACCAGCACATCGCGCAGATGGTCGAGCCACTCCTTGAGGCACTCGGCAAGGCCTACGACCTTCGGGATACGGCCCTTCACCAGCACGTTGAGATTCAACGGGATCCGGCTTTCAAGCTCGGTCAGGCGGAACAGGGATTCCATCAGGAGTTCCGGATCGACACTGCGCGACTTCGGCTCGATGACGAGGCGGATATCCTCGGCGGATTCGTCCCTGACGTCTCCGACCAGCGGCAGCTTCTTCTCGTTGAGCAATTCGGCGATTTTCTCGACCAGGCGCGACTTCTGCACCAGCCAGGGAATTTCGCTGATGACCACCACCCAGGTGCCGCGCGCGCCTTCCTCCTGCTTCCATTTGGCGCGAACGCGGAACGAGCCGCGACCGGTCACGTAGGCCTCAGCGATGCTTTCCTTGGAATCGACGATGATGCCGCCGGTCGGAAAATCCGGGCCCTTCACCCATTTCAGAAGCGTCTTCGATTTTGCCTCGGGCTTGTCGATCAGGTGCAATGCGGCGTCGCACAGCTCGGCCGCGTTGTGCGGCGGTATGGAAGTCGCCATGCCGACCGCGATACCCTGCGCGCCATTGGCGAGCAGGTTCGGAAATCCGCCGGGCAGTACGACCGGTTCTTTCGACTGGCCGTCGTAATTGGGCCGGAACTCGACCCCGTCCTCATCGATGCCCTCGAGAAGAAGACGGGCGACATCGGTCATCCGCGCTTCGGTGTATCGGTAGGCGGCGGCATTGTCGCCATCGATATTGCCGAAATTGCCCTGGCCGTCGACGAGCGGATAACGCGAGTTGAAGTCCTGCGCCAGGCGCACCATCGCATCGTAGATCGCCTGGTCGCCATGGGGATGGAACGAGCCCATCACGTCACCGACGATCTTGGCGGATTTCTTGAACGCCGAGCCGGGATCGAGTCGCAACAGCCGCATGCCGTAAAGGATGCGCCGGTGCACGGGCTTCAGCCCGTCGCGGGCGTCCGGCAGCGCGCGGTGCATGATGGTCGAGAGGGCATAGGCGAGATAACGCTCCTCGAGCGCATCACGCAGCATGACCTCGTGTACTTCGGCCGGATCAGGCGGAATCAGTGTTTTGCCCATAATCTCTTTGCTTTCAGCGGCTTCCCACCGGGTTTCTCAGGCTTTCCAGGAAGCTTCCCGAGCGCGGTTTGAGAGGCGATTCGGACAAATATATAGCAGCCACCGAGACAATCGTCGCCGTGTCCGATGCGGACAGGGTTGGTCTCTTCGATGCTGCTTCCTTGCGCCAGGTGCAGCGGAAAGGTCTTGATCGACAGGCCGATGGGATGAGCTCGTTTCTGCTTGGCGGCATCGGCGGGTTGACCGGAAACCCTCGGAAAATACGGACCACAACAGGCGGGAACGGAAGATCGAAGCCTGTATTGACGGGTTATGGACCGCCTCTTCCTGCTTGTAATCATAGGCGGGCTGACCGTACTCGTAGCCGCATTCGTGCTCTTCCTTCACGTCGTTTAATCGCGCGGGAAGGCTCGTATATCGCTCGACCTTGCGAACGCCCGCACGAGCCTCAATTGACGCAATGGGCATTGTCCCGGGGCGCGACGACCCGCGCGAAGCCGGCAACCTCGATGCGCGGAGCGCACACCTCGACGGCGGCCGGGAAGATGCCCCTATCGTCATCGTGCTCGATCGCCGCCAGACAGCCTCGTGGTCTGTTTCGCGCCGCGCTCACGAGGAACCCCGGCCATGGAACTGGTCCTGGTTCGGTGTCGCGGGAGCATAGGACAGGGAACAATTGCGCGCGCGCCGGGTAGACTCTCCGCTCTCCGGAACGCCCCCCACCCCAAATTCCGGTGAGTAAACCTCCCCAGAGGTTGACGGCCCCGGGTCCCCCCGCCCGGGGCCGTTCCAAGGGATCGCTACTGGAGAAAGGCTATGGAACAGATGAGTTTTGCTAGAATTGCGATTGCAGGCACGGCCTTCGCGTGTGCCACACTGCTGTCCCTCGGCTGGTCGGAGCCGCGCGGCATGTCGCTGTCAATCGAAAGCGCCCAAGCCCGTGTCGTTCATCCCTCGACCTCCAGAAGCGCCGCGAGCGTTTCGCGTCGGCACTACCCGCGGGCCGCCTATGCCCGCGCTCCCGATGCGGTGGGCGCCGGAGTGGCGGCGGGCACCGCATTGGCGGCAGGCGCGGCCGGCACTGCTGCCGACGTCGCTACCGCACCCTTTGGATATTACGGTCCCGGCCCCTATGCAGGTGACAGTTACTTTGCGAAAAGTCCCTGGGGCGATTACGAGTGCCGTCCTCCCCACACATACGGCTGCAGCCCTTACGCATCCAAGGATTGGTCGCACCCCTAAAGCATGATCCGGAAAAGTGTGTAGCGGTTTCCCCTCGCGACAAACGCGGGACGCGTTTGCGCGGAGATCATGCGAAAACAAAAACCCAAAGCGCGATGGTGATTCAGCCTGATCCCATCGCGCTTTAGGGCGGTTTGGCAGGGAGACTTACGGAAGCGCCGCCTTCGCGCGGCGCCCCGTCACCGCGTGGATGAAGCCGTCGCGGGCGTCGGAATGGCCCTGCCCGCGCGGCTCGAGCACGTGGCGCAGCAGAAAGAGCCCCGTAAGCGCAAATCCATCGCTCAGATCCTGGTCCGACAACGCGTTCACCGCGCCCTCGCGCTCGCGCAGGAACGCCGGGAGCTTCAACAGCCGATCGTGATAGGGGGCGCCGGCGGCACGCGACACTGCGCCGCCGGATTTCGGCGAAACATAGACCAGCTCGGCCGTGGCACCGGTGGCGGCGCATGTGTCCAGATCGAGCCCGAAGCCGAGTTCGGCCAGCATCGCGAGTTCGAACCTGATCAGACGCGCTGCGGCTCCGCGCGATTCATCGAACTCATCCAACGTCCGTTCGAGCATTTCAAAGATTTCTTCGTGCGGGTCGCGCTCGGGCAAGAGCCTTACCAGCGAGGCGAGATGGGTCACGCCGTAAACCGCGTGCGACGAGGCCAGCAGAGCGGCTGCGCGCAGGCGCGTCCCTTCGATCTGGTAAGTGCCGAGATGCTCGTCGAGCCGCGCCCGCCACACCGCGTCGACGCTGTTGCCGGGCTGCAGCAGCGGCCGCATCCGCGAACCGGCGCCGCCGCGGACGAGGCCGAGGTGCCGACCATGGCCACGCGTCAGGAGCTCGACAATGGCGGAAGATTCGCCATGTCGCCGTACGCCGAGAACAATTCCCTCGTCGGTCCATTCCATGGGTGCAAGACTACAGGATTCTGCCGCCAAGCGCAGCTATGCATGCCTCCGCCTTCCGAGGCGCGAGCCGCGCAGCGCCCGAAAACGATCTGGGAGGATCATGCTTCAGGCGTTGAACCAGCCAACCGCGTCGCCGGTGTAGGAAAAATAAAGTCCACCTGCCGTGAGCGCGCAGGAGACCACTTCGATGGCGCTGTCGAATTGCAGGCCGCCTTCGCCGATGGTCTGGAACAACGAGACGACCGACAACACCAGCGAGGCAATCAGCACCCAGCGCGGCCAGTTCTTCCGACGTTGGGCGGCGAGCCACACGAAATAGAACAGCAGCAGGATCAAGCAGGCCGCCAGCATGGTGGCTACCATGATCGTCGACGCCGTCACGTCGTCCGTCGGGGTGCGATCCTGAAAGGCAATCGACAGCGCGTCAAGAACGAGCGACGCATACAGCAGCACCTCGAACAACAGGACGTTTCTTGGAGTTTTCATTTCGACGCCGGCTTTTTTTCTGTTGTTGACTATTCCCTGGGAAACTCAAGTCCCATTTCGCGGTAGCGGTCGGGATCGTCGCTCCAGTTCTCGCGCACCTTAACAAACAGAAACAAATGCACGGGCTGGCCGACGATTTCGGCAATCTCCTTTCGGGCTTCCGCTCCGATCGATTTTATGGTGGCGCCGCCCTTGCCCAGCACGATCTTGCGCTGGCTTTCACGCTCGACAAAAATCGTCTGTTCGATCCGGATGGATTTGTCCTTGCGCTCGGTCCAACTGTCGGTCTCGACCGTAGACTGATAGGGCAGTTCCTGGTGAAGCTTGAGGAAGATCTTTTCTCTCGTAATCTCGGCCGCCAGGTGCCGCAGCGGCGCATCTGACATCTGGTCTTCCGGATAGTGAAACGGTCCTACCGGCACCATCTCCGCCAGCGCGCGGCGCAAATCGTCGACGCCATCGCCAGACAATGCCGAGACCATGAACGTCCTGGCGAATTTGAGACGATCGTTCGCGTCCCTGGCGACCGCCAGCAGCTTTTCGCGCGGGACCAGATCGATCTTGTTCAGCACCAGTATCTTGTCGTGCCGGATGGTCTCGAGCCTTTTGAGGATGGCATCGGCTTCCTCGTCGATGCCCTCGCGCGCGTCGATGAGCATGCAGACGAGATCGGCATCATGAGCCCCGCTCCAGGCGGTGGACACCATGGCGCGGTCGAGCCGGCGCCTCGGCGAAAAAATTCCGGGCGTGTCGACCAGAATGATCTGCGCGTTGTTCTCCACTACGATGCCGCGGATCAGCGCGCGCGTCGTCTGCACCTTGCGTGAAACGATCGTCACCTTGGAGCCGACGAGCGCGTTGACCAGCGTCGACTTGCCGACATTGGGAGCACCGATCAACGCGACAAAGCCGCAACGGGTCGCGGCCGCCGCGGCATCCGGTGGCTCATGAATCATTGCTGGCGCCCCCGACGCCTTCGCGCTCTATCATGGCGGAGGCCGCCGCCTTTTCGGCAGCGCGCTTGCTGCCGCCGATACCTTCGGCCGGCGCGAGGCCCGGCAATTCCACGCCGACCCGAAACTGAGGATCGTGGTGCGGTCCGGTACGCTCGATCTCGCGATAGACGGGCGTCGGCAAGCCTTTTCCCTGCGCCCATTCCTGCAGCACGGTCTTCGGATCGCGCAGCGGACGGCGTGGCTTGTGCATCCGCTCGGTCCAGTTTCGTTCGACAAATCGCGCGGCCGCGTCATAGCCGCCGTCGAGATACACCGCACCGATCACCGCCTCGCATATGTCGCCGAGTACGGATTTGCGCAGGCGCGCTCCCGCCCCTGCCCCGACGGCGCCAAGCTTGATGTCGTCGAGGAGTCCGAGCGACTTCGCCACGTCCGCGCAGCTCTCCTTGCGCACGAGGTCGGCGAGACGCTTCGACAGTTCGCCTTCGTCGGCGCTCGGAAATGCGCGATACAGCATGTCGGAAACGATCAATCCGAGCACGTGGTCGCCGAGGAATTCGAGACGCTGGTAGCTTTCACCCCGCTTGCGCGAAGCCTTCAACGCGGAGACATGTGTGAATGCCGTGGTCAGCAGCGCGGCATCGGCAAATTTATGGCCGATGCGCGCTTCGAGCGCCGCCGTGGCGGCTCTTGCACCTGGCCTGGAGCGGCGCCTCTTCTTGTCCGATGCCGCTTCGCTCCCGGTGTCAGGCGGAAGGCTGGCTTCGCCCGACGGCGATGAGGTGTGGATATCCGGCGCGTCGTCGTTCATCGCACAATGGTGAAAAGGCGATTCCAGCGCACCGCGACGGGCCAGCGCCAGAACATCCAGGCGTGCTCGCCTTCCCCGATCGAGAAGAAAATCATCTGGGCCCGGCCGACGAGATTCTCGAACGGCACATATCCTACCGCCGACAGCACCCTGCTGTCCGTCGAATTGTCGCGGTTGTCGCCCATCATGAAAAAATGGCCCGGCGGCACGGTGTAGACGATGGTGTTGTCGTAGAAGCCGTTATCGACGCAGTCGAGCGTCTCATAGCTGACGCCGTTGGGAAGCGTCTCCTTCCAGCGCTTCACCCTTGCGGTGGCATCGGAACCGCAAGGGTCCTCGCCGATGAAGTCGCTCAGCCGCTCGCGCTTCACCGGCACGTCGTTGATATGGAGCAGTCCCTCCTTCATCTGGATGCGATCGCCGGGCAAGCCGATGACGCGCTTGATGTAGTCGGTGGAATCATCCTTTGGCAGTCGAAACACGACGATATCGCCGCGCGACGGCTCGGAGCCCAGGATGCGGCCTGAAAACAAGGGCGGCGACAGCGGAAGCGAATAATGGCTATAGCCGTAGGAATATTTCGAGACGAAAAGATAGTCGCCCACCAGGAGGGTCGCCTTCATCGAGCCGGAGGGGATATTGAAGGGCTGAAACAGGAAGGTGCGGATCACGAGCGCGATCAAGAGAGCATGAATGACCACGCGGATGGTTTCGCCCAAGCCGCTTTCAGATTTCGTACCGGTTGTCACGCTCATCGCTTTCCTGCTTCCCCGCCGCGTTTTCCCGCGCGGTGACAGAACATTCTTCTTACGCGAATCGTTCGTCGTTCCGCGTCAACAAAATGGCCTGGTTCTGATGTTGTGGGCGAGTTCCGGCGCAACGGCCGAATTCGCCCTGCTTCGATGTTTCCTATGCGGTTTTTAGACGGTTGTTCGAAACGGTGCAATCAACGGCCACATCAAAAATTGATAAGATACTGAAAAGGCACAATTTTTAGTTTGACCCGTCACCTGTGCGGCCATCAGCCCCGAAGGGCTCAGGGTGCACGGACCTCGATAGCCGAAATTATGACGAAAGCCTGCGCCAGAGGCCAGTCATCGGTGATGCTGAGGTCGATCCTTGCCGCAAACCCCTCCGGCGTCAGCGCCTGGAGACGAGCGAGCGCCCCGCCCGTCAGCTGCATGGTCGGGCGGCCCCCCGGCAGATTGACCACCCCCATGTCACGCCACCAAACCCCGCGCCGGATACCGGTTCCGAGTGCCTTGGAACAGGCCTCCTTGGCGGCGAACCGCTTGGCATAGGTTGCCACCACCATCTTTTCGCTCTTTGCGCGGCGCTCGGCTTTGGCGCGCTCGGCCTCCGTAAAGATGCGATCGAGAAAGCGGTCGCCGTGCCGCTCGATGACCCTGGCTACCCGTCGGATGTCGATCAGGTCGGAACCGATGCCGAGAATCATGGCGGGCCGACTCGCTTCTCGCCGGGTGAGGGTGAACCTGCGGCTTTGCCGCGGCCGCGGTCCATTGCGGCGCGCATGGTCCGAACCGTCTCTGCAAGGCCCACAAACAGCGCTTCGCCCATCATGAAGTAGCCGATGTTCAGTTCGACGATCTCAGGAAGGGAGGCGATTTTTTCCGCGGTCGAATAGTCGAGCCCGTGACCGGCGTGCACCTCGAGGCCGGCCGAGCGCGCAAGCTGCGCGCCTGCGAGGATGCGCTGCCATTCCGATTGAGCTTTGTCCGCATGGCCATCCACCACCGCGTCGCACCAGGCGCCGGTGTGAATTTCGATGACGGGGGCGCGCAGCCTTGCCGCCATTTCGATCTGCGGCGGGTCGGCGGCGATAAACAGCGACACGCGTATTCCCGCATCGCTCAGGCGGGCGATAAATGGTGCAAGTGCGTTGTGGTGCCCGACCACGTCAAGACCACCTTCGGTAGTCAGTTCCTCGCGCCGCTCGGGTACGAGACAGACCGCATGAGGCCTGGTCGCCAGCGCAATTCGCTGCATATCGGAAGTTGCCGCCATCTCGAAATTCAGCGGCTTTGAGATTTCGGCCTTCAACCGCGCCATGTCATCGTCGCGGATATGGCGACGGTCCTCGCGCAAATGGGCGGTGATGCCGTCAGCGCCAGCCTCGATTGCAAGCAGCGCGGCGCGCACCGGATCCGGCCGCAGCCCTCCCCGCGCGTTGCGAAGGGTCGCAACGTGGTCGACGTTCACTCCAAGACGCAGCGGTGGAATCGCCATGTGGAAACTCGCCGGATGAAGAGGACTTAGAGACGCTAACCGTTGACGCGCTCGACCCTGGCGACGACGGCCTTGGCCCGCAACTGGGCGATGATCGCGCTGAGATGCTTGAGGTCGTAGACCTCGAGATCGATGGTGAGTTCGGTGAAGTCGGGCGAGCGGCGATACATGCTGATATTGTCGATGTTGCCGTCGTGCTCGGCGATCACGGTCGCGACTTGCGCAAGGCTCCCGGGCTCATTGACGTTGTCGACGAGGATTCGCGCCGGAAAACGCTGCGGCGTCGATTCATCGACATCCCACCTCACATCGAGCCAGCGCTCCGGCTCCTCCTCGAAATCCTTCAACGCCGGCGACTGAATCGGATAAATCGTGATGCCCTCGCCCGGCGATACGATACCGACAATGCGGTCACCCGGCACGGCGCCGCCGTTGGGCGCGAACTTGACCGGCAAATCCGAATTGATGCCGCCGATCGGAATTGCGGTGGGGGTTCGAACCGGCTCGGGCGACGATTTCAGCTTCAGCTTGGCGGCGAGGCTCTTTTTCGCGCCATAGCGGGCGACCCGCTCCTCCTTGTAATCGGGATACATGGCTCGCGCGACATCGGAGGCCTTCATTTCGCCGCGTCCGACAGCGGCCATCACGTCGTCGACCGAGGAACGCGCCAGCCGTGGCAGCGCACCTTTCAATTTGTCGTCCGCATATTCCATTTTGGCGCGCGCAAAAAGACGCTCCACGATGCGACGGCCCAGGCCCGCATATTGATCGCGAACCGCGGTGCGCGTGGCGCGCCGGATCGCGGCCCGCGCCTTGCCGGTGACCGCGAGCGATTCCCATGCAGAGGGCGGCGACGACTGGGCCTCCGAGGTCAAGACTTCGACCTCGTCGCCGTTCTGAAGCTCCGAGGAAAGCGGCGCGAACTTGCCATTGATCTTGCATCCCACCGCGCTGTTGCCGACGTCCGTATGCACGGCATAGGCGAAGTCGATCACATTGGCGTGGCGCGGCAGCGCGATCAGCTTTCCCTTGGGCGTAAAGCAGAACACCTGATCGTGGAACAATTCGAGTTTCGTATGCTCGAGAAATTCCTCGGGATTGGCGCTGTCAGAGAGTATGGCGATGGTGTGGCGCAGCCACGCGAAAGCATTGGATTCGCGTTTTAGAAGCTCGGTCGGCGAACCCACGCCGTCCTTGTAGAAGGCGTGCGCGGCGATGCCGAACTCGGCGATCTCGTCCATGTCCCGGGTACGGATTTGCAGTTCGACGCGCTGTTTGCCGGGACCGATCACGGTGGTGTGGATCGACCGATAGTCGTTTTGCTTCGGCGTCGAGATGTAATCCTTGAACCGGCCGGGCACCACCGGCCACGTGGTGTGCACGATGCCGAGCGCGCGATAGCAGGATTCGAGGTCATTCATGACGATCCGGAATGCGAAAATATCCGACAATTGTTCGAAGCCGACGGACTTGCGCTGCATCTTGGTCCAGATCGAAAATGGTTGCTTGCGTCTGCCATAGACATGCGCGGTGATGCCGTTCTTCTGAAGGTTCTTTGAAAGCTGGCTCTCGATTTCCCCGATGAGGTTGCGATTGCGTTCGGCGAGCGAGTCAAGCCGCTGCCTGACGACCGAGTATGCCTCCGGATCGAGCGTTCGGAACGAAAGGTCTTCGAGCTCTTCCCGCATCTCCTGCATGCCCATGCGACCGGCGAGCGGCGCATAGATGTCGAGCGTCTCCTCTGCAATGCGCTGGCGTGCGGCGGGTGGCACGAATTCGAGCGTGCGCATGTTGTGCAGGCGGTCGGCGAGCTTGATCAGGAGCACCCGCACATCGTCCGATATCGCCAGCAAGAGCTTGCGCAGGTTTTCCGCCTGCTTGGCCTCGCGCGACACCAGTTCCAGCCGCTTCAGCTTGGTCAAACCCTCGACCAGCGCGCCAATCTCCTGTCCGAAGACCTGGTCGATTTCGCCACGGGTGGCCTCGGTGTCCTCGATCGTGTCGTGCAGCAGAGCCGCGACGATGGTTGCGTCGTCGAGCTTGAGGCCGGTCAGAATCGCTGCAACCTCCAGGGGATGGGAGAAATACGGGTCACCGGAGGCACGGGTCTGCGAACCATGTGCCTTCATGGCGTAGACATAGGCCCGGTTGAGCAGATCCTCATTGGTATCGGGATTGTACGACCTGACGCGTTCGACCAGATCGTATTGGCGCATCATCCGCGCGCGGGGGCGCCCGTTTCCGGGCCTGGTCGGTGCCGGCGCCAGCGCAGCCGATTGCGGAGCCATCGCGACCGACTCGGTCGCGGCTTGCATCTGCTCGGATTTGCGGCGCCAATACGCCATTGGTCGATACCTTCGCGGGCGAGGCCCCGGATGCCCCTCCCAATGATTAATCTAGTCTGTTCTCGGGCGGACGGCACCCTTCCAGGGAACGCCTGGTTTTGGGGCCGAGACGTACTCTAACTCGAAAACCGGCACTCTTCCGATCAAATTGTTCGCGACCCCGGCGGTCACGGTAACCATGAAGACACCACAAAAAGTAAAGGCCCGGACCAATGTCCGGGCCTTTTGCTCTGCCAAATGGCGGATTTTTACTCGTCTTCCTCCGGCTGCTCCTCCGGTGGCGCGAGACCTTCGAGGCCCTTCAGGAGTTCTTCCTCGGTCATGCGCTCGACGGCAACCTCGGTGTCGTCGGCGTCGACACTGGCGCCGTCCGAGCCGATCAAGGGAACCGTGTCCGGCTCCGGTTCGTCGACCTCCACAAACTTCTGCAACGAATGCACCAGCTCCTCACGCAAATCCTCGGGCGAAATCGTCGATTCGGCGATCTCGCGCAGCGACACGACGGGGTTCTTGTCGTTGTCGCGGTCGACCGTGAGTTGCGAACCCGAAGAGATCATCCGGGCACGGTGCGCCGCCAGCAGCACCAGATCGAAGCGGTTGTCGACCTTATCGATACAATCTTCTACGGTGACGCGCGCCATTGACTGTCGCTCCGTTAAGTGGGACGGAATATGTCGGTTATGCCGGGGTAGTTATAGCCGTGGGGGTCTTTTCGCAAGACAAAATTGTGATTTGGCCCCAGCGATTTGCTCTGATAACGCATTTAGGGGGTATAGCAGCGGAGCGTTTTGAGCCGTAAAAGCGGCCGCGCGGACACGAAAAACGCTATATGGCGTTATCAAATCCACCTTCGATTGCCCTGACCTTCCATGATTTCTAACCGCGAGCGTCCGAACGAACCCGCTGGGCTTTGACAATATCTTGGAAATTGCGCGGCCGGCTGCTGCCGCCAAAGTCAAAAAGCCCATGGGGAACAAAACGTGAGAATTCTGAATGTCCCCTGCCTCCAATAAGATCGCGCTTTTCATCGATGGCGCAAATCTCTACGCAACAGCCAAAACGCTGGGCTTTGACATCGATTACAAGCGACTTCTCAAGGAGTTCCAAAGTCGCGGAACCCTGGTCCGGGCGTTTTACTACACGGCAATCATTGAGGATCAGGAATATTCGTCGATCCGGCCCTTAATCGACTGGCTCGATTACAACGGCTACACGGTCGTCACCAAGGCGACCAAGGAATTCATCGACGCCAGCGGACGGCGCAAGGTGAAGGGCAACATGGACATCGAACTGGCGGTGGATGCCATGGAGCTTGCCGAGCACGTCGACCAGATGGTGTTGTTCTCCGGCGATGGCGACTTTCGCTCTCTGGTCGAAGCCGTGCAGCGGCGCGGCGTGCGTGTCACGGTTGTATCGACGATTTCCAGTCAACCTCCGATGATCGCCGACGAATTGCGACGCCAGGCTGATGTGTTTACAGACTTGGTGGAGTTGCAATCCAAGCTCGGCCGCGACCCGTCTGAACGTCCGGCCCCCCGCGAGCCCCGTCATCATGCGCCGCAGTTCCTGCAGCGCGCGACCACCATGGCGCCCAGGGGCGGCGACGACGAATTTGACGATTGAGAACGATCCGACCTCGGGATTGACGCGCTCCGGTCATTCCCGCATCGAACCTGACCGCAATTGCCAGCTTTGTCCGCGGCTCGCCACCTTCCGCGAGGCGGCGCGGACGCGCGAGCCTGCCTGGTTCAATGCGCCGGTTCCGTCGTTCGGCGACCCAAACGGAAGGTTGCTGATCGTTGGCCTCGCGCCGGGACTGCAAGGAGCCAACCGTACCGGAAGGCCCTTCACCGGAGACTACGCTGGCGATCTCCTCTATGCGACGTTGATCGAACACGGCTTCGCCAGGGGTGTCTATCAGGCCCGGCCTGACGACGGGCTTGCGCTGCTCGATTGCCGGATCTCGAACGCAGTGCGTTGCGTACCACCGCAGAACAAGCCGTTGCCCGCAGAGATCAACAACTGCCGCCCGTTTCTGTCGGCGACCATCGAAACCATGCAAAGGCTGCGCGCGATCGTGCTGCTCGGCCGGATAGCCCATGAGACGACGGTGAAGACTCTCGGGGTGCGCGGCTCAGCGGCGCCGTTTGCGCATGGGGCCGTCCACCAGGCAGGCCGCCTGAAGCTTTATGACAGCTATCATTGCTCGCGCTACAACACCAATACGGGGGTGCTGACACCGAAAATGTTTCGTGAAGTGTTCGCGAAGGTCCGCTCCGACCTGGGCTGAGAAACGAAGCCGACCGGCTTCACCGCTTATTCTCTTTCAGCCATGCCAGCACGTCGCCAGCATTCCGGTCAGGCGGGAACACCGGATAGAAAACGTGCGTGATGCTGCCGTCGTCGACGATCAGCGCCAGCCGCTTGATCAAGGTCAGACCGGCCACCTCCATGGTCGGCAGGTTCAATGCACGCGTCAGGGCGAGTTTCTCGTCCGAGAGCACTGGAAACGGCAAATGCAGCCGTGAAGCCATTTCCGTCTGGTAGGCATTGCTCTGTGTCGACAGGCCGAAGACGTGAGCGGCCCCGGCGGCTTTGAGCTCAGCAAACAAGTCGCGGAAGGAGCAGGTTTGCGGCGTGCAGCCGCGCGCGCCCGGAATCATGTCCCAGTCGTCCACCAGCGCGATTTTGCCCGGCTCGCCGGTCCTGGGATAAGCGAAAACCACGCTGCGCCCGCGGAGCGCGGCCAGCGTCACCGACGTATCGTCCGTTGCAACCAGGTTGACGGGCGGGATCGTCATGCCGACCAGATGCGCCGCGCCGCCGTCGTCGATCGGCGCGGGAATCTGGCTCCAGTCGACGTCGAGAAGGTTTCTTTGGTTCATTGTTGCCTCGCATCGCCTTTCGTGTCCGGATCCTTTTTACTCGAACCGGCGTCTCTCTGAAAATGTGGTCCCTTCACGGTTGCGCTATCCCCTGGCCCTGAGCAGTCGGCCCTTCTCCCTGCCCCAGTCGCGCTTCTTCTCGCTCTCGCGCTTATCGTGCAGCTTCTTGCCTTTGGCCACCGCGAGCAGCAGTTTGGCGCGGCCGCGCTCGTTGAAATAAAGCTTGAGCGGGATCAGCGTCATGCCTTCGCGATCGACAGCGCCCAACAGGCGGTTGATCTGCTTCTTGTGCAGCAGAAGTTTGCGAGGGCGCTTCGGCTCGTGGTTGAAGCGGTTGGCCTGCAGATATTCCGGAATGTTGGCATTGAGCAGCCATATCTCGCCGTTCTTCGAATCCGCGTAGGATTCCGCGATCGTGCTCTTGCCGCTGCGCAGCGACTTGACCTCGGTGCCGGTCAGCGCGATCCCCGCCTCGACCGTGTCCTCGATTGCGTAGTTGAACCGGGCCTTGCGATTTTCCGCTACGACCTTGATTGCGCGCTCGTTCTTTTCGGCCACTTCAAGCCTTCTTCAAGAGGTCACGGATTTCCGTAAGCAGCTCTTCCTCGCGCGTAGGCTTCGGCGGCGTGGGCGCGGCTTCTTCCTTGCGCTTGAGCTGGTTTATTGCCCGGATGACCACAAACAGCACGAACGCGACGATGACGAAATTCAGCGTCAGTGTCAGGAAATTGCCCCAGGCAAGCACTGCACCCTGCTTTTTTGCATCGGCAAGGTTCGTTGCCGTGACGTTCTTCGACAAGCCGGTATAGTAGTTTGAAAAGTCGAGCCCTCCGGTGATCGCGCCGATCACCGGCATGATGATGTCGCCAACCAGCGAACTCACGATGCCGCCGAAGGCCGCGCCGATGATCACGCCAACGGCGAGATCGACCACATTGCCCTTCATCGCGAAATCGCGAAACTCCTTGAGCATCTGCAGGCCTTTTTCTTCAGCGCTCACGGCACCAACCTCCGCTAGTTGACGAGGCCAGCATGCACCATCGCACTGCGCACGGCCACGCGAGTCGGCTCGGATACCGGCACCATCGGCAGGCGCAGCCTCTCCTCGATCTTGCCGAGCAGCGAGAGCGCGTATTTCACCGGCGCGGGGTTGGACTCGATGAAGAGATTGGTATGCAGCGGCATCAGCTTGTCGTGCAGCTTGAGCGCGGTCGCCAAATCGCCCTTCTGCCAGGCGAGGTGAAACTCCGAACACAGCCTCGGCGCGACGTTGGAAGTCACGGAAATGCAGCCATGGCCTCCATGGGCCATATAACCGAGCACGGTGGCGTCCTCGCCGGACAACTGGTTGAAATCCTCGCCAAGCCTCGCGCGCTGCTGCGAAACCCGCACCATGCTCGCGGTCGCGTCCTTGACGCCGGCAATGTTCTTCAGTTCGAACAGCCGCGCCATGGTGTCCACACTCATGTCGATAACCGAACGCGGCGGGATGTTGTAGATGATGATGGGAATTCCGATCGTGTCGTTGATGGCCTTGAAATGCTGGTACAGACCCTCCTGGGTCGGCTTGTTGTAATAAGGCGTCACCACCAGCACCGCATCGGCACCAGCCTTCTCGGCGTGCTGCGCCAGCTCGATCGCTTCGCTGGTCGAATTGGAACCCGCGCCCGCGATCACGGGAACCCGGCCGGCCGCCTCATCGATGCACCATTCGACGATACGCTTGTGCTCGTCGTGGCTTAGTGTCGGGCTCTCGCCGGTGGTGCCGACCGGTACCAGGCCATGGGTTCCCTCGGCGATTTGCCAGCCGACCAGGGCGCGAAAGGCCGCCTCATCGAGCGAGCCATTCTTGAACGGCGTAACCAGAGCGGTGAAGGATCCCCGGAAATTCGTCTTGGCTGCCATGGACTTCCTCCAAACGCCGCTTGCGGCTCTGCCGCTACATCTTTGGCCGATTTGGCAATTCATATCGGGTATGGCGCCTTGGCGAAAGACCCGAAGCGGCCACTTTGACCGCGCATCAGGATCAGCCTGGGTCGCGATTTTGCCGCCGTGGTGGCAGACACACACCTGCAGGCCTATTTCGCATTTTCTCGACATATTCAATTAAATAGACCTAGTTCGCCGAAGACTGCTGTCCCGTGATTCGCCGTAAAAAGAGAGCGCCGTGATCCGATCCGCCCGCGCAGCCGCATTGCGATCGACCGCGATCGCGACGACGCTCGTGCTCGCCGTGGTTTTCCTGGCGTGGGAGACCGAGGCTTCCGACAAACCCAGGATTCCTCTACCCAAGCCGCGCCCGATCGCCCGCAACGTCGTGCCCAAGAGCACGGAGAAGAGCACCGACAACAAGGGCAAGGCCAAGAGCGCAGACAAAAACGCGAAGAGCGCAGACAAGACCTCGGCGAAGACCGCCGCCAAAACGACACCGGCGGCCAGTTCGCCGGCCTCTGCTGGGCCGGCGCCGGTAATCGCTCCTGCAACCAGCCATCACGCCGCCTTGCCGCCGCCGACCGCGCGCAAACCAGCGGCGCCGGCCGCGGTCGCCGCCACGTCGTCGACCTCCCAGGCCGACAAGGAAACGCTCGAGAACGTGATCGAGCTGGTGCGCAAGCACAAGCCGGCCGATGCGTCGCAGGCCGAGTCGGCCATTTCGGATCCGGTCGCTCGAAAACTTGCCGAATGGATCATCCTGCGCAGCGACGACAATGGCGCATCTGTCGAGCGCTACCGCGCCTTCCTGTCGGCCAATCCGAGCTGGCCTTCCCAAACGTTCCTTCGGCGCCGTCTGGAGGCGGCGCTGTGGGACGATCACCGCGAGGATGCCGTCGTGTGGGCGTGGTTCGAGAACCAATCTCCGCTGTCGGCCAAGGGAAAATTTTCGCTGGCCCGCGTGATGATCGCGCGAGGCGACCGCGCCAATGCCGAACGCCTGGTACGCGAAGCATGGCGCAACGATTCCATGTCGGAAGATACGGAAGAAAGCGCGCTCGATCAGTTCGGAGCGCTGCTGACGCCCGCAGACCACAGGGCGCGCATGGATCTTCTGCTCTACGGCAGCGAGCATGAAGCCGCGATGCGCGCCGCCAAGCGACTCGGCGGCGGCTACGTCGCGCTCGCCAAGGCGCGCATCGCAACCTATGGCAAGGCCTCCAACGCCCGCGCCCTGCTGGAGGCGGTTCCGTACGAGCTGCGCAGCGATCCCGGTTATGTCTTCAGCAGGATCCAGCTCCTTCGCCGGGAAGAGAAGATCGCCGAGGCTGCCCAACTCATGATGGGCGCGCCGAAGGATCCGAACCGCCTCTACAATCTGGATGAATGGTGGATCGAGCGGCGCCTGCTATCGCGCAAGATGATCGACATCGGCGACTATCGGACGGCCTATCTCGTTGCGCGCGATGCGGCGCTGCCCACGCGCGATATCTACAAGACCGAGCAGGAATTCACCGCCGGCTGGATCGCGCTGCGTTTTCTCAATGATCCAGCCGCAGCGTCGCAGCATTTCGCGCGCATCGGCATCGGCAGCACCAACCCGACCACGATTGCTCGCGCCGGTTATTGGCAGGGCCGGGCTGCGGAGGCCGCGGGCCGCTCGCAGGAAGCACGCACCGCCTACGCGGCAGCCGCCGGTCAATCGACCAGCTATTACGGCCAGCTGGCGCGCGCCAGGCTCGGTTTGCCGCAGCTTGAATTGAACGACGCCCCCACTGCGCATGGACGGGCGGTGGAACGGCTGGAGATCGTGCGGGCGGTTCAACTTCTGTACGAACTGGAGGAAGGCGAAATCGGCATCCCCATCCTTGCGGATGCGGGCGAAAACGGTGATCCCGATGCGCTTACAGGATTGGGCCAATTGGCGTCGCGCTACGAGGATGCGCGCGGCATGCTCATATTGGGCAAGGCCGCGCTCAACCGCGGGCTGCCATTTGATTTCTATGCCTATCCAGTGACGGGAATACCTCCGTTCAGGTCGATCGGACCCGACGTCGAGCAGAGCATCATCTATGCGATCGCGCGACAGGAGAGCGCCTTCAACCCGTCCGTGGTCTCGCCCGCGCAGGCTTACGGGTTGATGCAGGTGACGCCGGACGCCGGCCGGTATGTCTGCAAGAAATACGGCGCCACTTTCGATCTCCGGCGGCTGAAGACCGATCCGGTGTACAATGCGGCTCTCGGTGCTGCGGAACTCGGCGGTCTGATCGAGGATTATCGCGGCTCCTACATCATGACCTTTGCCGCCTACAATGCCGGGCGCGGCAGTGTCAAAAAATGGATCGATCGCTACGGCGATCCGCGCGACCCGAAAGTCGATGCCGTCGACTGGGTCGAACTGATTCCCTTCTCCGAGACGCGAAATTACGTGCAGCGGATCATGGAGAATTTGCAGGTCTACCGCGCACGCTTCGGCGGCGGAACGAGGCTGCAGATCGAGGCCGACCTGCATCGCGGCAAGATCGAATAAGCCCGAACACGCCGATTGTGCAATTTATCGGGCTGGTTGCGGATTGCAAAAACATCGCCTCGATTTACCACTTATTAAGGGTTTCAGACATTGATTGCTGGGTGAAACGACGGCAGGCCGTACCGTTATAATTGCGGGACGGCGGCCGCGAAACGGAAGAATTCGGGACGAACTTTGGGTGAGTGCCCCCAACCACTCCCCAAAAGGTCGGTTGAGTGTGTTGGGGGATAAGATGGCCAGAAAATGCAGCACATGCCAGCATATCAAGCGGGCTGAAATTGATCGCAGATTAGCGGCGGGCGAACCGGGCAACCAGATCGCTTCGGATTATGGGCTCAACCCCTCGAGCCTGCACCGGCACCGCTCCAATTGCCTTGGGCTTGGGTCTTCCAACGTCATCATGAAAGAGGTCTCCCGCGGCACCGCGGCTGCGGCCTGTCTGCCCAGCAAAGAAGATCTCAACAGCGCCTATTTCGACCTGCGGACCCAGATTGATCAGATCGTGGCCCAGGCAAAAGCCGAAGGCTCGCTGCAGATCGCGCTCAACGGCCTGAACTCGATCCGCCACACGCTCGACAGCCTGTCGCGGCTTTCCGGCTTTGACCGGCAGGGTACGCAGGTCAATGTCGCGGTGCAGACCAATGTCAATGTCGAAATCAGAGCGATCGCACAGCGGCTCATCGCCGAGTTCGATTGCGAGCCGGAGTTAAAGGCGCGAATCGCACGCACCCTACTGGAGAATGACAATGACCCTCTCGCATGAACTCGCTTACAGGCTCGATCCCGCGTCCTGGGTTCCGAAACGCCCTAGGTGTGGAGCCGACGGACTGGCAGGACCAATTCCTGCGGGCAAAACTCGGTGCCTCCATTATCGTGCTGACCGGACGCCAGGTCGGCAAAACCACCGTCGCCGGCTGGGCCATTGCTCATTTCATGGTGTTTAATCCGAACAGCCTGAACGTGGTCGCGTGCCCGGCCCTACGCGCAGAGCGCAGAAGCGGTGCGGCGGGTCAAGCAATGCCTGCTTATGGCTGGCTGCAAAGTCAAAACCGACAATGTCTACGGGATCGAACTCGACAACGGATCCCGGGTTCTGGCACTGCCGGGCAATGAGGATTCGATCCGCGGCCTCACGGTTGACGGCTGGATCATCGCCGATGAGGCCGCCCGGCTTTCCGAGGGGCTGATCGCAGCGGTGCGGCCGATGCGGGCGCGCCAACCGCAGGCGCGCTATGCCATGTTGTCCACCGCGTTCAGTCGAACCGATCCGTTCTGGAGCGTGTGGAGCAATGACAACCGTCCTGGCTGCGGCTGAAGGCCACCGCTGACATTGTCGGCCTCTACGACCAAGCCTTTCTAGAGCAGGAGCGGCGAGATGCTCGGCGAGATTGCTTTCAACCGAGAGTACATTGGTGTTCCGCGCGGTGCAGAGGTCAGCCCGTTCCGCTGGGATTTATATGAACGCGCCACCGCCGTCCACGCCGCCCCTAGGCACGGCGGTCCCCTTTTTGGCTCAAGGAGGTATAATTCGTCCGACGTCCAGAGCTGGCCGCTCTACAAGCCGCATCATCGCCCACGACGTCGGGCGCAGCCGCGACCGCTCGACCGCAGTGGTCGGCGGCACCACTCCATACGGACGATCAACTGGGCATCGTCGCGGCGCACGAACTGCCGCAGAACTTGTTCGGATCCGAGCGCGCCGGCGCGCTGGCGACGATCGATCAACAGTATCACCAAAATTCCCTGATCATTGCCGACCTCAGCAATGACGCCACCTACGCCGAGATCCTGGTGCAAAGGTCTTCGGGCCGCGTCATCGGCCTTCAGATCAGCCGCTATGGGGACGGGATGGGGCCAGAGCAGCGAACGACCAGATACGGCCCGCTGTTTGTCTACACGATCGGCCGGACCATTCTGCTCGAGCAGCTGCACCGGGAGTTCGAATCCGACCTGGTTCGCCTTGGCGACAGCGTTGAGATTCGTCGCGGATTTGAGCAACTTGCCAATCTGGAGGTCGAATATCGCGAAGGTGGCACTGTCTATCAATGCGCGGCGGGACGGCACGACGACCTCGGGATCTCGTTTGCGATGCTGTGCTGGGCGGCGCAACACCAGCATCTCCCCCTATGGATGAGAAAGATCGAGGCAAACCACCGTCCGCGCCGCTCGCGCGCGACGATTCAGCGTCGGCCGCTTGCACGTGATTTCCGGCGTCTGCCGTGCCGGGCATCCAGACTCTCAGAATCGATACACGTCCCTACGCGCCAAGCCAGAGCTCGATGCATCCGCTGGCGTGGTTGAGGTCAAAGACGGCAACGAACGCCAATCGGCGCGGCTTGACGATGATCCGGTGTGGCTGTGCGGCCAATGCGGACGCGGCAACCGACGCACATGGCCACGCTAATTTCCCACCTCCACGGTCCGATCTGCTTGACGACATGCCCGATTGCCCGACGTGGCAAAGCTGACCCGCCGTCCATTTCCGGACGGCTGGGTGGCAATGGAGAGGCATATGTTAGAGCGAGTGGACCGCCGTCATACATCGGCGGATCGGATGCCCGGATCATCATGGGCGACGACGAGGCGGCCCTGGTCCGGCTGTGGCAGGAAAAGCGCGGCGAGGTCGAGCCCGAGGACCTGTCCGGCGACCTCCTGGTCCAGCTCGGCAGCGTCACCGAGGACCTCAATCGGCAATGGTATGAGCGCAACACCGGCCACGCCGTCGGCGAGCGTACAGCGGCGGCTGTTCCATCCGTCCACAACTGGATGGCGGCGACGCTGGATGGCCTGGTCGAGCCCGGCGGGGCCGTGTTCGAAGCCAAGTTCATGCTGCCCTGGAATTTCTCGGAAGAAGCGGCCGCCGAAAAGCACATGGCGCAGCTGCAGCATAATATGTGGGTCACCGCATCCCGGACGGCCGTGCTGTCCATTATCACCGGGGGCGGCAAATGGGTGGAAATGACCATTCCGGCCGACCCGCTCTACCAGCATCTGCTGCTGACCGCGGAACGAAAGTTCTGGCGCTGCGTCGAGACCGGCGAGCCCCCTCACCTCTTTGGCGTCGAGCCGCCGCGGCCGAGGGTCGAAGCGATCAGAACCGTCGACATGAGCGGCTCGAACGCCTGGGCGGAGTTTGCCGACCTCTACCGGCTGACCCGCCCTGCCGCCCTCGATCATGATCGGGCCAAGCGGGAGCTCAAGGCGTTGGTGCCGGAGGATGCCAGGGAGGCCTCAGGCCACGGGCTGCGGGCCAAGCGATCGAAATCCGGCGCCATCAGCTTCGAACTACTCGCCGAGGAGGCTCATCATGCAGCACTCCAGCACTAGCGTGGGCGCCCTGGCGGCGGCGCTGGCCAAGGCGCAAGTCCAGATCGCCAATCCGGAAAAATCCTTAACCGCGACCATCGTTTCGCCGTTCCCGCGGGAGGGCAGCCGGACGTTTCGCTATGCGCCCTTGTCCTCTGGCTTAGATCTGGTCCGCAAGTGCCTGGGCCAGCACGAAATCGCCACCGTTCAGGCTACGACAATCGACCGCGAGAGTGGCCTGATCAGGCTCACGACGACGCTCGTGCACGCCTCCGGCGAATGGGTGTCCTCGGACTGGCCGGTCTGCCCGGTCAGTGAAACGGCCGCCCCGCATCGGCTTGGGGCTGCGCTGACCTATGCCCGCCGCTATGCCCTGTTCACCTTAGTTGGAATCGCCGGCGAGGACGATCTTGATGCCCCCGATCTTCCGGCAGCGGACGGTTCGTTGACCTCACAAGCTGCCGCTCAGAGGCCCGACCAAGACGCTAGCCCCTCACCTATCCCCTCGCCTTGGCAATCCCCTAGCTCGCCCTTACAGGCCCAGGAAAGACGGACCCGGTCGGAGAAGACCAGGCCGCAAACTTTGTCGGATGATGCCTCGGATCAGCTGCGGCGCCAGCTCACCTCTGAACTGGAGCAGCTCAAACACCCCGAGGCCCTTGCCGGCTGGGCGCAGCGGGCGCTGCCCCTGAAAAACCAGCTCTCGAAGGCCGATGCCGAGGCGCTCGAAGCCGCCTTCACGGCCAGGCGGAGCCAGTTCGGAGAATTTGAGCCGAGCGCACCCAAACATCAGGAGGCCAATGGTGGTGGTGACCGGCCATTGCAGGTCGAGTCCCGCGAACAGACCGTCACCGTCATCGGCAAACCGGTGCGCGAGCGCGACCGTGAACACCTGAAGTTCGTGGCCTCTCAGCCCTGTCTCGTCTGCGGTCGGACGCCATCGGACGCCCACCACATCAAGTTTGCGGAAGCGCGGGCGATGGGACGGAAAGTCAGCGATCGCTTCACGGTTCCCATTTGCCGGCTGCACCACCGTGAACTCCACCGGCGGGGCAATGAGCGCGCCTGGTGGGCGAGCCAGGCAATCGATCCGCTCGTCATCGCAGCAATGCTTTGGTCCAAGACGCATACCGCCGCAGCCGCTCAGGCAGACATCGTGGGCGACCGAATTTATGCGGCAGGGACCAATACTGAGCCCAACGGACGGCACTTCGGGAATGGAACCGCCGTCGTTGCCAAAGATCAAAAAGACCAAACGAAGTTTCGCCCGGAGACAGAATGACGTCCTTCCGGCAAGTCGAAGCCAACCGCCGCGATGCACGCTTCCAGTACTGAAGAGGGCAAGCGAAGATCGCATTCCCTGCGGCCGGATGGGCCGGAGACCACGCTATGCTCCCTTTTCCCTCGCCAGCTCCCGCTTGTAGGACGCGTAGTTCGGTTGATCGACGGCGAGCTTGTCCATTGTCGTCTGCCAGAGATGCTCAGCGAGCCCGGACGAACTGAGATCGAGCTCGCCCTTCGCAATCCGTTCGGCCAGGACGCGGTTTAGCTCCATCACCGAACCTGTCATTCCTAACAGGACTGGTCAGCCGCTCCACTTCTTTCGCCTCGCTGCCGTCCTCCAGCGTCAATTGCCGCGTCACAAGATCGAGGATGTTGATCGCGACGCGCAGCCTGAAGGCGTTGTGGCCCGAAATCAGCGGAGTAATGTCATTGCGTAGGAAATCGGCGACCGCCTTGGTCAGCTCGATTGGTGCCGGTTCATCTTGCATGCTCAACTCCCCCGCGGCGCCAACAGCCTCAGCAGATCAATTTCGGTCTCGGACGCCCGACGTCCGATCATTGCGCGTTCCATGGAATCATCCGGGCTCTCGCGGAAACGCTGCATCATGCCGCCGCACATCAGACCCCAGCGCAGCGTGCCCATCACTTCCCAAAACATCACGCGCGCAGGATCAACGCGGCGCCCGGCCGATTCATAGCCCGCAAACAGCTCCTCGCGAGGGCCGAAGCCGCCGACAGGTTTGTCGATCTCACCGAAACGCCAGGAATTCACGCAGACCCAGCCGAGATCCTCCATCGGATCGCCGAGATGGGCGAGTTCCCAATCCAACACCGCGCGCACGCCGTCGGAGCCGATAATAAGATTACCGTTGCGGAAATCGCCATGCACCAGCGTCGTCTCCGCGGAGGGACCGGGATCGTGGTCACGCAGCCAGCGCATCGCCAGCTCGAACACGGGCTTCGGCCAGTTCAGGCGGCGATAGTCACGTTCGAGTTCGTCGAGCTCCTTCGCTGCAGTCATGCGGCGCAGCTCAGGCAATTGCGTTGTCCGGCAAACTGTGAATGCCGGCCAGCACAACGCCGAGCTGCCGGGCGAGCTTCGGTCTCGCATCGGAGAATTTCTCCTCGCGCAAAATCTTACGCGCGATGGTCTCGCCGTCCACCCGCCGCATAATGAAGCCTGTACCGAGGTCATCCTCGGGGTTCAGCACATGCAGCACGCGCGGTGACGGTACCCCCGCGTCGAAAGCCAGCTGCATCAGTCTAGCTTCAGCATTGAGCCCTGCCGCGCGGGACGGCGCCGCCCCATAGCCTTTGGGAGCCCGACGCAGAATCGCACCGACGTTACCTTCCGGATGCACGATGTCGAAGCGCCAGGTCTCCTGACTAGCCCCGCCGGACAGCTTCTCAGCAGCGGTGACCCCAGTCGCACCGGGATACCAGGAGCCGACGCGGCATGCGAGCTTTGCCTCTATCATCGTCTCTCGACGACTAGCCTCGGGCCGTTGGCCACTGCGCCGATGGCCGCGGCTTTGCAATTGTTCCGCAAGACTTCATCTCCACGTTTGCTCCCGTTCACGAATATCCGTGACGGAGTTTCGGCATTAATCCGCTACGACATCCGCTTTCATCGAACTGGGCTGGACGCTAGTGCGCTCAAATATCGTCCGCCTGCTTGACTTGCGCGTCGTCCTTTCACCTAAATCAATCCGAACGAGAACCACAACCAATCTTTTCGTGGGAGGCCGACTTGGATTTTTCGCTGCCGCCCGACCTTGCCGCCTATCTCGACGAGCTTGACCGATTTATCGCGCGCGAAATTAAGCCGCTGGAGGAGGCCGACGACAACATCCGGTTTTTCGACCATCGCCGTGAATGGGCTCGTACGGACTACGAGGGCGGCGGACTGCCCCGACCCGAATGGGAGGCGCTGCTCCGCAAGGCCAAGGAACTCGCCGATGCCGCCGGCCATCTGCGCTTTGCTTTGCCCAAACGTTATGGCGGCAAGGATGGCTCCAACCTATGGATGGCTGTAATCCGCGAGCATTTTGCATCCAGGGGTCTGGGCCTGCACAACGATTTGCAAAACGAGCATTCCATTGTCGGCAATTTTCCGATCGTGACCATGCTGGACCGCTACGGCCGCGAGGATCAGAAGGCGATGATCGAGGGTTCGGTTACCGGGAAGTACCGCATAACGTTCGGGCTAACCGAGCCCCATCACGGCTCGGATGCCACTCATATGGAGACTCGGGCGATACCGGCGACGCGCGACAACGTCAAGGGCTGGATCATTGACGGAGAGAAGATGTGGACGACCGGCATGCACGCCGCCACGCATTGCGCACTGTTTGCGCGCACGTCTGGCAACGACGGCGATGCGACTCGGCATCACCTGTTTTCTGGTGCCGGCGAACAGTGCTGGCGTGAAGGTCGAGGAATATTTGTGGACCTTCAACATGCCGACGGATCATCCGCGCGTCAGCTTTACCGACGTGTTCGTACCGGAGGATGCGCAATTTGGCGAGGTTGGAAGCGGACTGTCGCTGGCGCAGTGCTTCGTCCACGAGAATCGGATTCGTCAGGCGGCGAGTTCGCTGGGCGCCGCGGTTTATTGTATCAACGAAAGTGTCAAATATGCGCGCGAACGCAAGCCTTTTGGCCGACCGCTTGCTGAAAACCAGGCGATCCAGTTCCCGCTGGTCGAGCTCGCGACCCAAGCCGAAATGTTGCGCCTTTTGATCCGCAAGACGGCCTGCGAGATGGACGAGCTCACCGAACAGGAGATCGAGCGCACGCTCTCCGATAAGGTCTCGATGTGCAATTATTGGGCAAACCGCCTGTGCTGCGAAGCGGCCGATCGCGCCATGCAAGTACATGGCGGCATGGGCTATTCACGCCACAAGCCGTTTGAGCACATCTATCGTCACCATCGCCGCTACCGCATCACCGAGGGCAGCGAGGAGATCCAGATGCGAAAGGTGGCGGGATTTCTATTCGGCTATATGGGTGCGAGGACGATGCCAAAGAAATAGGGAAATGCCCGCTTCGGGTGGTCTGTGCTGTCACCTCGAACACGGGCCAACCCTAAATCCGCATTATTGAAGTCCGGTAACCGCGCAGTTTGAGGCCGGGTTTCACCAACCTTTTCTAGGTCCGCCGGCTGTGCCGTTGAAAGTCACGGCTCTCGGGATCCCAGCCGTCATCGCCCAGTTGTTACGCCACCGGGGCGTTCCAGCGAAGTTGCCGACTGTGACTATGGGTCGAGCGAACCGACCGCCGAACGGTCAACTTCGTTAACGTCCGCAAGCGCGCGTAATAGCCTCCCCAACAGCCGGTACCCCGCGGTTTGAAATCCGCAGTACATTGATGGCGACCATCCCCGCTCCCGAGCAAACAGCGGCTTTGTTGACAGGGCTTCGCCCTTCGGGCTGAATTGCTTTCGGACAATGCGACGCTGCCAGGGCCCGAAGGGCCAGGGAGCGGAGGACATATGCGGCAAGGCGATCCAAGGAAGCGCCGCTGCATCCTGGGAGGGAGCGAACGGCGATGCTGGACTTTGTTCAGCAGCTGGTGAGCGGCATTGCGCTTGGCTGCGTCTACGGCTTGATCGCGCTCGGCTTCGTGCTTGTTTACAAGGCAACCGAGGTCGTCAACTTCGCCCAAGGCGACCTGATGATGCTGGGCGGGTTTTTCGCTTTCACCTTCGTGGGAATGCTCGGCCTGAACTACTGGATAGGCTTCGCCGGCGCAGTCGCGGCGATGGCGCTGTTTGGCATGCTCGCCGAACGGGTGGTGGTGCGGCCGATTCTCGGTTACCCGCAATTCTCCGTCATTATGGCAACGATCGGGCTCGGTTACTTCCTACGCTCGGTCGTCGGTATGATCTGGGGCACCGACGACTTCAAAATCGACACGCCGTTCAGTCAGGGCGTGGTGCGCATCGGCTCGCTGGTGCTGGCCTATGATAAGCTGTCCGTGATCGCCGCCACCATCATCCTCTGCACGCTGCTTTATCTGTTCTTCAACAAGACGACACTCGGCACGGCAATGCGAGCCAGTTCCGAGAACATGCTGGCCGCCTATTACATGGGCATTCCGGTCAAGCGTGTGGTGTCGATCGTCTGGGCGATCAGTGCGGCGGTTGCGGCTTGTGCCGGCGTATTGCTCGCACCGATCACCTTCATTCATTCCAATGTCGGCCTGGTTCTGGGGCTGAAAGCGTTTCCCGCAGCCGTGCTCGGCGGCTTCGGCTCGATACCTGGCGCAGTGGTTGGCGGCGTATTAATCGGCGTGATCGAGAGCATGGCCGGCTTCTATCTGCCGGAGGGCTGGAAAGACGTTGCGCCCTACATTGTTCTGTTGGCCGTGCTGCTGCTCAAGCCCGAAGGCCTGTTTGGCCTTCACCTACGCAAGAAGGTTTGAGCCATGCGGTTTCTGTTTAAGACCGATTATGAGGATGACATCCGGCTGTTTCCGCATTCCGGCTACATCGTCTCCTATGGCGTCCTGTTCGCTCTCCTGATGGTCGCGCCTTACGTCCTCTCCAGCTATCTGATGAGCCAGCTTGTTTTCGTCAGCATCTATGCGACCGTTGGCGTAGGGTTGTTGATCCTGACCGGCTTCACCGGCCAGGCGTCGCTGGGACATGCCGCCTTTCTTGCGATAGGAGCTTATACGGCAGCTTACCTGCAGCAACTCAACGTGCCGTTTCCGGTCTACTTCCTCGCCGCCGGACTGCTGACTGGGACGATCGGCGCGCTGGTCGGATTTCCTGCGCTGCGCCTGCAGGGCATCTATCTCGTGATTGCCACTATCTCTTTTGGCTTCATCGTGGAGGAAATCCTGGCGCGCTGGGAAAGCGTCACCAATGGCAACGAAGGCATGCGGGTCAAGATGCTGTACCTCTTCGGGAACGCGGTGCCGCGCGACAACCCAGCCTTCTACTTCCTCTGCCTGGCTGTGCTGGTTCTGACCATTGTCGGCACGCTCAACCTACTGCGGTCACCGACGGGACGGGCCTTTGTCGCGATTCGTGACAGCGAGACCGCAGCACGCAGCATGGGCATTAACGTCTCGCTCTATAAGGTGAAATCGTTTGCGATTTCGGCCGCAATCACCGGTTTCGCCGGCTGCCTGTTCGCCCACAAGCTCTCCTTCATCAGCCCTGAAATGTTCACGCTGCAGCTGTCGATCGAATTCATCATCGTGATTCTGATCGGCGGTATCTTCAGCCTGCACGGCGCCGTACTGGGAGCGATCTTTATCGTCATGATTGATCCTTTCCTGACGTATCTGAAGGACGATATGCCGGGCGTGATCGCCGGGATGGCGGCAACGCTCGGCGCCGGCAAGGAACGTGCAGCACATATCCAGGGCAGCGTCGCTGCGTTCGCCTCCCTGAACGGCCTCAAAGGCGCGATCTACGGCATCATCATTGTCGTGTTCGTCTTGTTCGAGCCGCTCGGCCTCTACGGCCGCTGGCTCAAAATCAAGCTCTACTTCCAGCTCTTCCCGCTCTACAAGCGCGCGACGTTTAAGCGACAGAAGATCTACGTCAAATCGGAGCGGAATCGATGAGCTGTTTTCGCGCCGAAAACCTCTCGCTCCACTTCGGCGGCTTAAAAGCGGTCGATGCCGTCAGCTTCGCCGTGGAAAAGGGCGAGATCCTGTCGATCATCGGCCCCAATGGTGCGGGCAAGAGCACGATCTTCAACCTGATCTCGCGCATCTATCGTCCGACCTCGGGCAAGATCTTTTTCGAAGACCAGGACATTACCGAACGGCCGCCTTACGACATCGCCAGACTCGGCATTGCCCGTACCTTCCAAAACATCGAACTGTTCGAGAATGCCACCGTGCTCGCCAATTTGCTGGTCGGGCGCCACCGGCATTGTACCACCCGGCTTTGGCAAGAGCTGTTGTTCCTGCCGAGTGTGCGCGCGAATGAAAAGGCGCATCGCCGCCGGGTCGAGCAGGTCATCGAATTCCTCGACCTCGAGCCCTATCGCGACAAGCAAATCTCGGGCTTGCCCTATGGCGTGCGCAAGGTAATTGAGTTGGCGCGAGCGCTTTGCTCCGAGCCAAGACTGATCCTCCTGGACGAGCCGTCATCGGGGCTGAATGCGGAAGAAACCGATGACATGTCATTCTGGATCCGCGACATGAGGACCGATCTCGGCATCACCGTTCTGATGGTCGAGCACGACATGTCGCTGGTCAACCGCGTTTCAGACCGAGTGATTGCGCTGAACTCCGGCCGTGTGCTGGCGATGGGTACGCCCGCCCAGGTGCAGCAGCATCCGGACGTCGTTGCGGCCTATTTGGGAACGTGACGCCATGGATGCCGTAAGCACGCCCGACATTGTTCTAAGGCTCAGCAATATCGAAAGCTATTATGGGCCGATCATGGCGATCCGCGGCATCAGTCTCGAGGTGCAGCGCGGCAGCATTGTCACCCTGCTCGGTGCCAACGGCGCCGGCAAAACCACGGTGCTGAAGACCATCTCCGGCATTCTTGATCCGCAGAAGGGCTCGATCGAATTCATGGGCAAGCCGATCCAAGGCATGGAGGCCGATAAGATCGTACGGCTCGGCTTGAGCCAGGTGCCAGAGGGGCGCGAGGTATTTCCGTTCCTGTCGGTGCGCGAGAACCTGATGATGGGCGCCTACCCTCGCACCGATCGCACCGGCGTTGCCGAAGATCTTGAGCGGGTCTACGGCTATTTTCCACGGCTGAAGGAGCGCTTGGACCAGTCTGCGGGACAGCTTTCTGGCGGCGAGCAACAAATGCTCGCGATCGGACGGGCGCTGATGAATTGGCCAACGCTATTGTTGCTGGACGAGCCTTCGCTCGGGCTGGCCCCGCGTCTGGTGAAAGAGATCTTCACTATCATTCGTCGCGTTAATGAAGAGCAGGGCATGTCGATCCTACTGGTCGAGCAGAACGCCAAGGTCGCACTTGAGACGGCGCATTACGGCTATGTGCTCGAAACCGGCCGCGTGGTGATGAACGATAGCTGCGAGCGGTTGATGCATTCGCAAGACATTCAGGAATTTTATCTCGGAGCCAAGCAGGCCGGCGTGCGCGGCGAGCGGCGCTGGAAAAAGAAGAAAACGTGGCGTTAAATATGGCTTCCGCTTTCGGAGGATAGACCACCGTTAAGTGCGGCGGTTGGGCGGAAAAGGACTGAGGAGCAAGCATGGCCAAACCGGCGGAGCTCACGGTTGCCGGCACGATTGCGCAGAGCTTTGTGCTCGCGGTGCAAAAGCGTGGCGACAGGCCCGCGATCCGGGAAAAGAAGTTCGGCATCTGGCAGCCGATCAGCTGGCGCCAATGGCTGGAAAACTCCATGGAAATCGCCTACGCGCTGCACGCGATCGGCTTCCGTCCGGGCGACGTCGCCTCGATCGTCGCTAATCCCGTGCCGGAGTGGGTTTACGCCGACATGGGCATTCTGTGCGCCGGCGGCGTGTCCTCCGGCATCTATCCGACTGACGCGCCGGCACAGGTCGAATATCTCGTCAACGATTCCCGGACCAAGGTGATCTTCGCCGAGGACGAGGAGCAACTCGACAAGATCCTGGCCTGCCGCGCCTGCTGTCCGACCCTAGAGAAGATCGTCGTCTTCGACATGGAGGGGCTGAGCGGTTTCTCCGATCCGATGGTGATGTCGCTCGCCGAATTCCAGGCACTTGGGCGCAATTACATGGTGGGCAAGGAGCCGCTTTGGCAGGAGATGATCGACAGCCGCTCTGCCCGCGACCTTGCCATCCTCGTCTACACCTCGGGCACGACCGGCCCGCCGAAAGGAGCAATGCACGCGAATCGCAGCGTGACGCATCAGATGCGGCACGCGATCGATTTCATTCCGGCAGCAGAAGAAGAGGAACGGCTGATCTTCCTGCCACTCTGCCATGTCGCCGAGCGGGTGGGCGGCTACTACACCTCCCTTGCGCTTGGTTCGGTAATGAACTTTGCCGAGAGCCCTGAAACGGTGCCGGACAATCTTCGCGAGGTGCAGCCGACCGCATTCCTGGCGGTGCCGCGGATCTGGGAAAAATTCTATTCGGCAATCACGATTGCGCTCAAGGATGCAACTCCCTTGCAGCAATGGGTGTACCGACGCGCGATCAACGTCGGTTATCGCATGACCGATTGCAGACTTGAACGGGAGACGCCGTCGCTTTCGCTGCGCATGGCGAACCGCTTTGCTTATTGGCTGGTATTCCGCAACATCCGCCGCATGCTCGGGCTCGATCGTTGCCGCATCGCCTTCACTGGCGCAGCGCCAATCTCGCCCGATCTGGTCCGCTGGTATTTGGCTCTGGGCGTCGATATGCACGAGGTCTACGGGCAAACCGAGAATTGTGGGGTTGCTACTTTGATGCCGATGGAACGGATCAAGCTTGGTTCGGTGGGCAAGGCCGTGTCTTGGGGCGAGGTCGCTCTGTCGCCGGAAGGCGAGATCCTGATCCGGGGTGACTTCCTGTTCATGGGCTATTTGAACCAACCGGAGAAGACCGCTGAGACCGTCGATGCGCGAGGTTGGCTGCATACCGGCGACGTCGGCACCATCGACAACGAGGGGTTCATCACGATCACCGATCGGATGAAGGACATCATCATCACCTCTGGCGGGAAGAACATCACGCCCTCGGAGATCGAGAATCAGCTCAAGTTCTCACCTTACATTTCCGACGCCGTCGTGGTCGGCGACAAGCGGCCGTATCTGACGTGCCTCGTCATGATCGACCAGGAGAATGTCGAGAAATACGCTCAGGACCATGATATCCCCTTTACCAACTACGCGAGCCTGTGCAGGGCGATCGAGATCCAAGACCTGATCCGGCGTGAGATCGAGGTAGTCAACAGCAACTTCGCCCGTGTCGAGACGGTTAAGAAATTCTACCTGATCGAGCGCCAGCTAACGCCAGAGGACGAGGAGTTGACGCCGACAATGAAGCTCAAGCGAAGCTTCGTGAACAAGCGCTACGCCGCCGAGATCGAGGCGATGTACGGCGAGCGCGCCGTGGCGTGACGAAAACGCGGACCTGAAAAAGGCGAAGGATTAATTGGCCCCCCCTTCGCGCAACACGGGCCAGAAGAGGAGACGCAGCATGTCGAAATCGTTTAAGGCGCTGGGCCTTGTGGTGAGCGCGCTGGTGCTGACGCATCTGCCGGCAGCGGCCCAGACCAAGGTCACCAATGAAGGCATCTCGGCTTCCGAGATCGTCATCGGCACCCATCAGGACCTGTCCGGTCCGATCAAAGTCTGGGGCGTTCCGGTGTCCAACGGCATGAAGATGGCGGTCGAGGAGATCAATGCCGCCGGCGGCATCAATGGCCGCAAGCTCAAGCTGATCCTCGAAGATAACGGCTACGATCCAAAGAAGGCGGTGCTCGCGTCGCAAAAGATGATCGAGCGCGACAAAATCTTTGCCATGATCGGCCCAATGGGCTCGCCCACCGTGCTCGCGGCGCAGGACATCCTGTTCGACGCTGGCGTGCTGCAGCTGTTTCCGCTGACGGCGGCCGAATTCACCTTCAAGTTTGATCCGAACAAGCCGCAGGAGCGGCTGAAGTTCAACAACCTCTTGCCCTATGTCGAGAGCACACGAGCTGCGCTCAAATTCATGATGGAATGGAAAAGTTTCAAAAAGCCCTGCATCATGCATCAGGACGACGAGTACGGCAAAAACGTGCTTGACGGCTTCACCCAGGAGCTCGAGGCCTTGAAGGTGCAGCCGGCGTCGATCACGAGCTATAAGCGCGGCGCCTCCGATTTCAGCGCGCAGGTGGCCAAGATGAAGTCCGACGGCTGCGACCTGGTTGTCCTCGGAACCGTGATCCGCGAGACTATCGGAGCGATGAGCGAAGCCAGGAAGCTTGGCTGGGACGTGACCTTCCTCGGCGCCACGCCGACCAATGTGTTGGAAGTCCCGGCACTCGGCAAGGATGCGGTGGAAGGTCTCTACGCCGCTTCCGGTTTCGAGATCCCCTATGAAGATACAGCCAAGGGCAAGGTGAAGGACTGGCTCGCCAACTACAAGAAGATGTTCGGCACCGATGCCAATACGCAGGCGATCATCGGCTATAATTCTGTGATGACCTTTGCCTTCTACGTCGAGAAGGCCGGCAAGGATCTGACCGGTCAAAAGGTACTGAATTCGCTCGAGTCAGGTGAGAAATTCTACGACATTTTCAGTTCGCCGCCGACCAGGTTCTCCAAGACCGACCACCTTGCCAACACCATCACCCAGGTGCAGCAGGTTCAGAGGGGACGCTGGGTATTGGTCAAGGACAATTTGATGTTCTGATAGCTGTCTGTGCGGCGGACCATGCGCTGCGCGATGACTTCGCGCAGCGCTTTATTTTAGTCGCTATTGTCAATGGTTACGGGGCTTGTTGGCTGAAGAAATGGTCATGCAGCGTTCCGAAGGGCGCGAAGAATCATGGATTACCTTAGGCACGCGAATACAGGGTGACTTCGGACCGTGACTTCGGACCACTCACTGACCGTGAGATCAGGACCGGGCTGGACGAGCAAACTCTCAAACCCGGTCCGCACGATCTAGCGGCCACCTATCACGATGGGTTACGATGGCAGTAATCCAACAACTCCCGCATCGCTGACAGTGTGATGATGGCTGGCCACGCCACAATTGAAAATCGCGCAAGAGCCGAGCGAGAACAGGAGTGCCCGAGGCGTGCGAGACGAAGGCGCGGTTGCGCAACCCGCACTGGAATGAATGAATGTCTTTATCAGCTGGCGACCGTAGGCGGCGCCTTTGGTCGCGATTCGGTACTGCCGAGCGTCGATGGTCGACAAATAGGTCAGCCGCCTCGCGTCCATTCCTGACTCTCTCGCGCTGCAGCAGATACTTCGACAACAGTTTTGGCCAAACAAAATCCCCCTTCCGACGGGACCGTCGAAAGGGGGATTTTGTAGCTTCAGATCCTATGCGTCAGATCCTACTTGTGGATTATCGGGGCCGTCGGCGGCGCCGGCGGAGTCCAGATTGCGATAGCTGAGTGTCGCGAGGACCGTCGAACCCCTGGTGGTAAGCGAGGGATCTTCCCCGAGAGCGCCACGGCATTGGCGTTCGAAGCCTTCGCCAAACCTCCTGCGTCGCCCAAACCGAGAAGCTCGCCGGCCCGAAGTTGTATTCCAGCAGGCCGCCGACGGCGAAGACCTGGTACCGCTGGGCATTGCCCAGATAACGCCGGTCGGGGTAACGGTCCGCTCCGCCATAGAACGCGGTACAGGTGCCAATCGGGCATTTGTCATTCGAAACCTGCGCGACATAGTAGGCTACTGGGCCGAACGTCCATTTGCCGATCGTGTACGTGGCGGTGAAGTCCGCATGGAAGATGTCGCCGGTGGTGTAGTTGGTCCGGCTATTGGCTGTATTGATTTCATCGTAGAGGAAGGCGGTCAGGTTCCAGCCGTGCCCCAGATAGGAGAAGGCCAGTTCAGGCTGGATCGTCCAGAAAGGAGCGCCTACGTTGCCAAGCCCAGTTGGGCCCTGGATCGTGCCGGTCGGTGCGTAGAAAGAAACGCCTGTCTTCACGGCAAAGTCGGTACCCCCTATCTGGTTCCAGGTCAGTTCGATCGGCGTGAAGTAGGTGTTATGGACACCGCTGACCACGAGGTTGACCGGCTCGCCGACAGCTGCCTGGACGAATGGCTGCACGATGAGGGCGTCATAGGTCGCCCCCAGGAAGGTCCAGCCCGGCACGAAAATGAAGCCTTGAATGTCCACCGCTGCCTGAACTGGAGTCCTGCCCCGGATTCAGTCCAGGCGCGCCTGGCCCAGACAAAGTTCGACTGATAGGTGAACACCTGGTTGAACATGTAGATGCCCGGCGGTGGCATGCCGGCGCTGGCGCCGATGAAGATGCCCGGTTTGGTTTGCTGGCCGGGCCTCCCGGCTCATACGCGTTTGCCGGCGAGAATGCTAAAGCGGCCAAACCTGCTGCTGCAAGAGAAGCCTTGATGATTGGTTTCATATGTCCCCCTAACAAAGTCCTGTTAAACCGATATCCCTGCCCGACTGTCCTTTTTGGACACCCCAAGTTTCGCCTGCAAAGGTCACCGGCACGACGAACTCAACATGCCTATTTCTTGTACGACGAGGGTCGCTGCTTACCGGTCGAAACGCAATTTAAACTTGGCTTATAAAGAGTTGTCACAGTCCTTTTTCTGTCAGGTGTTGCAAATCTGCACGCACTATCTGGTCAAACTAAAATCTATTTAAGCCGATGTTTCTAAACACGTTTCGCTGGTCGGAATTCGCACTGCGAAATAATTTCAGAATTTCTTGGTGAATTTTTCCTGGACGTAACGCTTCGCCCATCGCCGAAATCATGGGTTGCCTATTGATGCCCCGAATCACAGCAACATGGTCGTGCCATTGCCCGATTTTGGACCGCGCAAAGGCGCACTAACCCAATATGCCATAGGCAAAAAAACGGCCCGGTAGCCTCGGATTGCGTGCTCCGAGGTCCGGCCTCGCCGCCCGTCTCCCGACGTCCGTGCCTGCTTCAAGGATGTTGCGCGACGCCCGCCTGCCAACGTAGGTAATCGCGCCGCAATCGAACCGTTGCCCGCGACGGCTGGAGTGAAAGACGGCTGGAGGAAAATATGCGTTTCTTGGTGCTTCTCGCCGCTCTGGCTGCCTTGGACGTCCTTCTCGGCTCCGGCGCTCGCCGAGAACCAGGGCGATCTCGACCGCTGCAAGTTTGCCGGCGAGTTCGCCAAGGCCGATGAAAGCATCGCGGCATGCGACCGCGTGATCAATGATCCGAAGGCGACGGCACAAGACCGCTCGGCCGCCTTGAGCAGCCGATGCGGATGGTGGTGGACCAAGCAGGATCTCGATCGCGCGCTGTCGGATTGCAACGAAGCGATCCGCCTCTACAGCGGCAACCCCTCCGCCTACCTCAATCGCGGCAATGTCTACCTGAGCAAATCCGATTCCGAGCGAGCCTTGGGCGATTTCAACGCTGCCATCCGTCTCGATCCCGAAGAGCGCGTGGGCCTATGCCGCGAGAGGCGACATCTACAAGATCAGGGGTGACCTCGACCATGCGCTTGCCGACCTGAACGAGGCGATCAGGCTCGACCCGAGCTATGCGCTGGCTCTGTTCTCGCGCGGCGAGTTGTACAAGAGCAAAGGCAACTTCGCCGAGGCGATGGCCGACATGAACGAGGCGATCAAGATCGACCCGAACTACGCTCCGGCTTACTCCACCCGCGGTCGTCTATCCTATATTCTCGGCAATAACCCAGCCGCCATTGAAGACTTCACCAAATCGATCCGGCTCGACGCCGAGAATGCTTCGGCCTACTTCGACCGGGGCGTCGCCTATTATGTGCTCGGCGGCCGAAATGCGGACGCGGCGGCCGATTTCAGGAAGGCGTCAGAACTCAACCCGAAGGATGCCTATGCCGCGCTGTGGCGCGAACTCGCCGAGCGGCGCAACAACACCCCAAGCCATCTGGCGGAGGCTGCGAAGCAGCTGGACATGAGCGCGTGGCCCGCGCCCGTGATCCGCCTGTTCCTTGGAGAGTCCAACGCCGAACAAACTTTCGCAGCCGCCTTCGATACCGATCCGAAAACCAGGCAGGCACAGACCTGCGAGGCGAATTTCTACAGCGGCGAATTCGCGCTCATGAACAAGAACAGGAAAGAAGCGCAGCGTCTTCTCAAGCTGGCGGCCGATCAATGTCCGCCAAGCTTTGTCGAGTCCACGGCCGCGGTCGCGGAACTGATACGGCTGAAATGAAGTCGCACCGGCGCGGGCGCTTGACCCGCGCCATCGGCGTCAGGACCCTGCCAGGTCATTTCGAAGAAAGGCGCCGCTGCGGCAGAAAGGCCCGTTGGTGCTGAGCAGGTCCCCCATGTCCCCAGATATGTTCCCCCGGGACACTGCTCAGCATCTTAGCGCCCTCGCCCCTCCGCTTAAGAAGCAGAAAAATTTCAGCGAACCACCTAAGAACGGGACGACTTCAGGTGCCCCCCTCCGTCGTGGGGATGAAAATTACCCAAGCTCCCGGCCTGCGCAATATAAAGACAGCCTCCGGCAAGATTTCGCCAAGATGTTTTCGATGGCTGTTGCACAAAAGGCACGCAAATCCGACCCGCGAACTGGTTTCCGGCGCCGAACAGGCTGATCGGCTTTCGAAAATCGCGATCTGGAATCTGCTGCTTGCGGCTCGCGCCGCGCTCGGGCATATCCGGCCCCAACGGAGCTGTGGCCGAGTGGCTGAAGGCGGCGGTTTGCTAAACCGTTATAGGGTTGTAAAGCCCCGTCCAGCGCCGTACCGTTTCGCCTGACTTAGTTGGGCTTTTCGAGCCCACGACCAACTCATGATCCCGTCTCGTTTGCACTGATACTGCGTAGTCCGGTGGCAATTGCGGTGGCAAAAAAACCGCCGGGGCGACCGGCGGGCGTTGGAACGAATACGGGGCTGAAGAGTTTGGAGCTGCGGACAACCGCAATGTGACTTGGCCCCGGCAGTGCTGGGGCCTTTTCTTTGGAGAGACCCGCCGGCATGACGCGACCGGCGGCTCAACGAACCTTGAAAAGTTGCCGTCCCTGCTCACTCAGCTCGCGTCGCCTAACCACCAGCTTGATGATGCTCGCTTGCTCCCGGGTTATGTCAGGCAGGAAATATCTTCGCTGTTTGTCGAAGGCGAAATGATTACCTGGGTTTCTTGCGTCAAAGTCCGCCTTGCGCACCGGCGAAATGATGCAATCTCCCGCACGCGGTACCTCCTCTCCCAGAACACCGGATTCAAAAATGATTCCTGTGTAGGTCGGCACCCCTTCGACGTATAGCTGAGGCATCAGCTGATGAAGTCAGTCTGCCCAAAGAGCCCAGGGCACAAGTTAATGTCGCCGCCTAGTCCTCCTTATCCACACGGCAAGGGTTCTAAATGTCGCGACAACCTATTTAGTCGTCCGTGAACAATTGCCAAGCCACTGAGCGAGAGTCGATTTTCGGGACGAAATAGGTTTTGAGATTGCAAGCTTTTGAGGATTGAGGGCTCGGAAGCTTGCAATTTTGATTTTGAAGATTCCCTCGAATCGCCGGTCGTGATTCCCTCGTCGCAGCGGAGGGGAAGGATGCGACCGAAGAAGCCGGAGACGACGGGGGACGGCGATCTGTTTCGGGCCAGGCTGGATCAGATCATCAATCTGAAGCACGAGCTGGTGCAGCTTGGTGAGAAGATCGACTGGGACTGGATCGATCGCGAGATCGCGCCGCTCTACAGCGAGAAGGGTCGGCCGGGGATCGAGAGCCGTTTCGTGATTGGGCTGCTGTCGCTCAAGCACATTTACGGCCTGTCTGATGAGGAGGTCTGCGAGCGCTGGGTCTACGATCCGTATTTCCAGCACTTCACCGGGTTTGAGTTTTTCCAGCACGAATTCCCGCACGAGCGTTCCGACCTCAGCCATTGGCGCAAGCGGCTCGGCAGCAAGCTGGAACTCCTGCTCGCCGAAAGCTTGAGGGTGGCGCACGAGACCGGAGCGCTGCGCACGGGTGATCTCAAGCGGGTGACGGTGGACACCACCGTGCAGCCCAAGGCCATCACCTTCCCGACCGACGCCAAGCTCGTCCATGCGGCGATCAGGGGGCTCAATCGCTTGGCTCGCGCGCGCGGCGTTAAGCTGCGACAATCGTATCTGCGCATCGCCAAGCAGGCGGCGATGATGGCGGGACGCTATGCACACGCCAAGCAGTTCAAGCGCCATCGAGCACAATTGCGCCTGTTGCGAACGCGGCTTGGCCGCCTCATCCGCGACATCCGCCGCAAGATCGCAGGCCGGCCAGAGATTGAGGCCGCCTTCGAACTGCCGCTTGCGCGCGCAGCCCAGATCCGCTCCCAGGAGCAACGCCAGCGCGGATACAAACTCTATTCCTTCCACGCGCCCGAAGTCGAATGCATCGGCAAGGGCAAGGCCTCAGCGCCTTATGAGTTCGGCGTCAAGGCTTCCTTTGTCACCACCAACGGCCGGCCGCCCGGCGGCCAATTCGTGCTTCACGCCAAGGCGCTGCCGGGCAACCCATACGACGGGCATACGCTCGGCGACGTCATCAACGGTACCGAAGCGCTCACTGGCTGCGCGATCGAGCGCGCATATGTCGACAAAGGCTATCGCGGCCACAAAACGGAAAACCCGCGTCGCGTCTTCATCTCCGGTCAGAAGCGTGGCGTCTTCGGCGTAATCAAACGCGAGCTCCGCCGCCGCTCAGCCATTGAGCCCGTAATCGGTCACATGAAGACCGACGGACACCTCGGCCGCTGTCACCTCAAGGGGCGCGAAGGTGATGCCGCCAACGTCGTCCTGACCGCCGTCGGCCACAATCTCCGCCTGGTCCTCAATTGGTTGAGGCTCCTGTTGCGCCTCATCCTGCTCGCCCTATGCCGAGCATTCGCCCTCGCGCCGCCACCCAGATCGGCTTTTTAACGGACGACTAT
>CAWFZL010000048.1:0-59617 GCA_963820275.1 uncultured Alphaproteobacteria bacterium | reverse complement strand
TGGACAGTTGCCCTTCCTGAGAGAGGGGTGACATTTCATTCCGGAGACATGGGTTACACAATTGGGCCTTTTGCGGGGAGCGCAAAATGCCCTGGAAGGTGTGTAAACCCATGGACGAACGACTGAAGTTCATTGCCAGGCTACTGGATGGCGAGCAGATGGCGGGGCTGTGCCGAGAGTTCGGCATCTCCCGCAAGACCGGCTACAAGATCCTCACACGCTATAACGCGACAGGCCTGGAAGGGCTCACCGACCGCTCGCGGCGGCCCTACCGCCATGCCAATCAGCTGCCGATCCAGATCGAGACGCTGATCGTGCGCATCAAGCAGGACAAGCCGAGCTGGGGGGCGCCGAAGATCAGGGAAAGACTGGCCCGGCTTTATCCGGATGTGCACAGGCCCGCGATCAGCACCATACATGCGGTGCTTGATCGACATGGCCTGGTCAAGCGGCGAACCAGACGACGTAACAGGGCCCAGGGCACGACGCTCTCTCGCCCCGCTCAACCGAATGAACTGTGGTGCGCCGACTACAAAGGCGAGTTCATGCTTGCCGATCGGCGATACTGCTATCCGCTGACCATCACCGACTTCGCCAGCCGCTATCTCCTTGGCTGCGAAGCCCTCTCCACCACCAGGGAACTCTATGCCTTCTCGGTGTTTGAAAGCGTATTCAAGGAGTTTGGCCTGCCGCGGGCCATCCGCACCGACAACGGCGTTCCCTTTGCCAGTCCCAATTCCCTGTTCAACCTCTCAAAGCTCTCCGTCTGGTGGCTTAGGCTCGGCATTGAGATCGAGCGCATCAAGCCCGGCCATCCGCAGCAGAACGGCCGACATGAACGTATGCATCTGACCTTGAAGCTGGAGGCCACCAAACCAGCCGCCAAAAACTTCCTGCAGCAGCAGGCCAGGTTTGATGACTTCATCGACGGCTACAACAACGAGCGACCCCACCAGGCGCTCAACATGCAGTGTCCGGCTCAGTGCTATCAGCCCTCGTCACGGCCGTATCGTGGCTTGCCGGATATCGACTATCCGCTTCATGACAGGGCAGCCACTGTCACGACCTGTGGCCGAATCTGTTTCAACAACCAAAAAATCAATCTAAGTCAGGTGTTCGCCGGCCAAACCGTCGGCATCAAACAAACCGAGGACCGCATTTGGCTCGTTAGCTTTATGGATTATGATCTCGGTTACTTCGACGACGAGACCTGCAGGCTCGAGCCCCTTGCGAATCCCTTCGGACCCAAAGTTTTACCCATGTCTTCAGCATGAACCGTAACCCATGTGTTCGGAATGGACCAGTCTCGCACTGGCTGGGGCGGGAGGATTCGAACCTCCGTATGGTGGAATCAAAATCCACTGCCTTACCACTTGGCGACGCCCCAACGGCGGAAACGGCGGAAAGGCGTGAGCCTGCCGCAAACCCGCTTCGGCCACGCCGGTCTATAGAGGGAGATCAGTTATTTCAACCGGGTAGACGCTGAATTCGACGCGAATCCGGGCAAGGACTTTATATAGTGGGCGGCCCACCATTCCGGCCAGCTTCGCCTTTTCCTGATCCGAGCCATCGTCCCCCCGCCGGCCCAATTTAACCCCTCAGGTGTTGAGAGAAGCGGCATTTCGTGGGAAGACAAACAAAACGTGGAAACGCCAAAGCGAGACTGTGGCCATGACCTATCGTGCGCCGATCAACGACATGCTGCTCGCCCTCAATCATGGCGCCGGCCTCCAGGCCGCCGTGAAAGCCGGCCATTACGGCGATTTCGACGGCGATATCGCCGCCGCGGTGCTGGAGGAGGCCGGCCGGTTTGCATCCGACGTGCTGGCGCCACTCAACGCGACCGGCGACGAACACGGCATCAGGCTCGACAGCGGAAACGTCACCACGGCTCCGGGCTGGCCCGACGCCTACAAGCGCTGGACCGAAGCCGGCTGGAACGCGGTATCGGGGCCGGAGGCTTACGGCGGCCAGGGCCTTCCACTCGCAATCAACGCGGCCTGCACCGAAATCTGGAGCGCGTCGAACATATCCTTCGGCCTCTGCCCGCTGCTGACGCTGAGCGCGATCGAGGCGCTCGATGCGCATGGCAGCGAGGAACTGAAGAAAACATATCTCGCAAAGCTCGTGTCAGGTGAATGGCCGGGCACCATGCAGCTCACCGAACCGCAGGCGGGTTCGGACGTCGGAGCGCTGCGCACCCGCGCCGAGCGCACGGGTGACGGCTCCTATCGTATCAAGGGCGCGAAGATCTTCATCACCTATGGCGATCACGACATGAGCGACAACATCGTGCATTTCGTGCTCGCGCGATTGCCCGATGCGCCGGCAGGCACCAAGGGCATTTCGCTGTTCCTGATCCCGAAATTCCTGGTCAATCCCGACGGCTCGCTTGGCGCGCGCAACGATATCTATGCAAGCGGCATCGAGCACAAGCTCGGCATGCATGCGGCGCCGACCTGCACCATGACGATGGGCGATCACGGCGGGGCGATCGGATACCTGATCGGCGAGGAAAATCGCGGCATGCACTGCATGTTCACGATGATGAACCAGGCCCGTCTCGGCGTCGGTCTCGAGGGCGTCGGCATCGCCGACCGCGCCTATCAGCAGGCGCTCACTTATGCACAAGAGCGCCGCCAGGGCCGCGCGGTCGGCAAGACCGGGACAGGTTCGGACCCCATCATCGTGCATCCCGACGTCAAGCGGATGCTGATGCAGATGCGCGCGCTGACCGCCGCTGCCCGCACGATCTGCTACGCCACCGCGGTCGCGCTCGACATTTCGGTTCGCGCGAGCGACGCCAGGACGCGCGCGGCTGCCGCGGCTCGCGGCGCGCTGCTGACGCCGATTGCAAAGGCCTTCTCGACGGATATCGGCAACGAGGTGGCTTCCCTGGGCGTGCAGGTCCACGGCGGCATGGGCTTCATCGAGGAAACCGGCGCCGCGCAGCATTTTCGCGATGCGCGCATCACCCCGATCTATGAAGGCACCAACGGCATCCAGTCGATCGATCTCGTGACGCGCAAGCTCGCATCCAATGGCGGTGAGTCGGTCTGGGCGCTACTCGACGAACTCACCGATATCGTCAAGCGGGTCGAGATCTCGAACGACCCGGCGTTCGGCACCACGGGGGCAAAGCTGCGCGATGCCCTTGCATCGCTCGACCGCACCAGCCGATGGCTGCTCGATCGCCTCGCTTCCGCCCCGAACGACGCGCTGGCGGGCGCGACGCCCTATCTGCGGCTGTTCGGCTCGACACTCGGCGGATGCATGCTTGCCGCCGAAGCGCTTGCCGCACGCAATTTCGGCGAAGGCGACCCGCAGCGCTATGTCACGCTTGCGCGGTTTTTCGCCGAGAACATTTCCGTGCAGGCGCCCGCGCTGGAGAAAACCGTGATCGACAGCGCCGAAGCTGTCAACGGAGCCGATGCGGTGTTGCTTGCTTGACTTGCCAAATCACTGCTGCTTCTGAAGTTTCGTGATCGTCCTGGTCCCGCCGTTGTCCGTCACCGAATAGGTGACCTTGTCGCCGGCATGGAAGTCGTCGAGCGCTACACCCTGAACCTTGAATCGTTCCGTGGGAGCGGCGGTGTTCGCGCCGACGGTGCCGTCTTGCGGCTGTCGTATGCCGATCGAGCCGTCGATCCGATTGACTTCGGTGATCGTCCCTGTCGGCGCTTGCTGTGCCAAGGCAGCCGAACCAAGGATGGCAAGTGCCGCACTGCCGGCTGAGATCAATTTCGCGGTTTTCATCGCTGTCTCCGCTTTCTGCCTTTGGCGCAATAAGCCGCAACGCGCCGGATTCGTTCCGGCCGGGAACTTCCATTCACCGCTACCGGCGAGACAAACAAACGCCTTACTGCACGGGCATCGGCGGGCGCGGCACCGTCAGACCCGGATCGTTCGGCGGTGGCGGCAGGGTTTCAACCGGACGCGGTGCGTAGGGTTGAACCATGGGCGGGGCCGCGGCTTGCGGGGCCGGATATGCGGGCGCCGGTCTGTAGGCGGAGGCGGCAGGCGTGGGCGAAGGCACATAGGCAGGCGCAGGTTTTCGCGCCGGGCCAGCCGGCACATGCGGCTGTATCGATGACAGCTTGGCGCGCGAATTCTGCTCCGTCGCCTTGGCAAGGTCGCGTGCCATCTGCTGCTGGCTTGCCTTCAGCTCCGCGATGCTGGCCTTGAGTGCTTCGACCTCCTGCCCGACACCTGCGAGATCGTGCGCCATGGATTGAATGAGCTGCGCCGAATCCTGGGACGCAGGCGAACTGTCGGCCGGCTTTGCTCCGGCGCTTTCCGGTGCAGGCTGGGCGGGTGAAGCGGTTTGTGGCGTATCGGTCTCCGCCACCGCCGGCTCATCAGTCGGCGGCGCCGCCGCGGGTGTCGAATGCGTAGCCAGACCCAACTGCTCCAGCGGCAGCGTCGTCGTCAGCGCAAATTTCGGCAACCATTTCAAGGCAACCTTTTTGAAGGCGAAACCGGACGCCTGCAAGGCTACGGCCGCGGCACCCACGCAGCCCGCCAGCAGCAGCGCCGCGATGGTGCGCATCGCCCGCTGTCCGAACGATCGTCGGCCCGGCAGAAGATCATTGTTGACGTCGGTTGCACGAAACGTGGTGTCGACCGATGGAACCGATGCGTCGGCCTCGGGCGCATCGCCGCCCTTCGAGTCGACACGCTGGCGCGCTGCCGCGCGCAGCAGGTCCGAGATTTCTTCGTCGGATGGCGCAACCCCGACCGAATCCGGTGCCACCACAACGAAGTCGTGCGGATCGTCGGTCGTCTTTCGGTTCAGCTTGGAGTCCATTGGTCCTCCATACCAGTCCAAATGTCATGGGCATAAGGCGACGCGGCCCTTGCGGTCCGAGTTATGCCTGTACGTCATGCCCCAGACTTCACTGCGGTTTGACCAAACCAAGGCGATTCAATGGAGAGGTTGAGGCCTCTTTGCTTGGGTTTCCCGCGACTTGCGGCCTTTCTCTGCAGATCGCGCTTTAAGTGATAGGCTTCAACCCAGCTTCGATCGCCTGGCGGCGCGGCTCGAGGAAAGGAGGAAGTGCGAGCTTCTCTCCGAGCGTTTCCATCGGCTCGTCGGTGGCAAAGCCGGGTCCATCGGTCGCGATCTCGAACAGGATGCCGTTGGGCTCGCGAAAATAGAGGCTGCGAAAATAGAACCGGTCGACCTCGCCGCTGTTGGGAATGCCAAGTTCGCGCAGGCGGGCCGTCCAGGCGTGGTACTGCGTCTCGTCGGGCGTGCGAAAGGCAACGTGATGCACCCCGCCCGCGCCCTGCCGTGCCATCGGTATATTCCTCTGCTCAATGACGTGCAGCTCGGCAGCCGGGCCGCCCTCGCCCATCGCAAATACGGAAACCTCGCCCTGTCCACCCGCCGCCGAATAATTGCGCACGTGTTGCATGTTCATGACGGCGGTGAGAACCATCGCAGTGCGCGACAGATCAGGCACGCTCAGAACGATCGGACCGAGGCCGCGAATCTGGTGCTCCACCGGAACCGTGCTCTTCTCCCAGGGAGATGCCGCACCCACACCTCCATCATCGACGAGCACCAGACGCTGGCCTTCCTTGTCCTCGAACGCCAGCGTCAGGCGGCCGTCAACTTCGGTGACATCTTCCGTGTGGCTGCCCGCCTTTCGCAAGCGATCGCGCCAATAGCCGAGGCTCTTTTCGCCCGCGACGCGCAATGAGGTCGCCGAGATGCTGTTGGTCCCGCGCCGCTCCGGCGGGACCGGGAAATCGAAGAAGGTGAGATCGGTGCCCGGATTGGCCTTCCCGTCGGCATAGAACAGGTGGTAGGCGCTGACGTCGTCCTGGTTGACGGTCTTCTTGACCAGCCGCATGCCGAGCAGGCCGACATAAAAGGCCAGATTCTCGCGCGGCTTCGCAGAAATTGCGGTGAGATGGTGAATGCCGGTGAGCTGCATCGTCAATTCCTCGCGCGGTCATGGCGTCGGGTGGAAACCGCCTTTCGCAGGTTTTGGGCGGTCAGCACCTTTGATGTAGGATATTTTTCGAAGACCCGCCACCCGCGCATTCCCTGTTTCGAAAGGCCGCAACCATGACCGGACATCTGATCGTTACCGATGAGGACGCCGCACGGGTGATCACGCTGCGCCGGCCGGAAAAGAAGAACGCGCTCACGCAGGAGATGTATCGGGGCATGAGCCAGGCGATCGACACCGCGCAGTCCGACCCGGCCATTCGTTGCATCGTCATCACCGGCGGGCCGGGTGCGTTTACCGCCGGCAACGATCTGGAGGATTTCCTCAAGGCTGGCACGTCGAACACCGATACGCCGCGCGCCTCCAACGCGGTCAGGTTTCTTCATTCATTGGCCCACAACGCCAAGCCGATCGTCGCCGCGGTCGATGGCATCGCAATCGGTATCGGCACCACCATGCTGTTCCACTGCGACTACGTGGTGGCGAGCAATACGGCGAGCTTCTCGACGCCGTTCATCCATCTGGGCCTCGTGCCCGAAGGCGCGTCCAGCCTGTTGGCCCCGCTCACCATGGGACATCATCGCGCGTTCGCGATGCTCGTGATGGGTCGATCGCTTCCCGCCGAGGAAGCGCTTGCGGCCGGGCTCGTCAACGCGGTGGTGGCACCCGGTCAGGCGGACGGTGAAGCCCGCAAAGTGGCCCGCGAGATCAGCGCACTGCCTGCGGAAGCGGTCGCGATCTCGCGAAGGCTCTTGAAGCTCCCTCCGGAAGAGCTGACCCGCAGGATCGATCAGGAAAGCCATCTGTTCGGCGAGCGAATGCGCTCGGAGGAAGCGGTAGCGGCCTTCAGGGCCTTCCTTTCGCGAAAGAAGGCTTAACGAAACCGTCGCGCCTGCTCCTTCATGATTTCCCTGATGAGACACAAGGCTTCCTTGGCGCTGGCGATCCTCGCGCTGTTCGGCGCGATGCGGGCGCCATCCTGTTTCGCCGATGACGCGGCGCCGGTCGAGTTGCGCATTCTCGCGATCAACGATTTCCACGGCTATCTTCGCCCGCCGTCTGGCGGGATCAGGATCGCCGATCCCTCCGACAGGACCAGGAAGATCACAGTTCCGGCCGGCGGCGCCGAGCGCATGGCAACGCTGGTTCGGGAGCTCCGCCAAGGCCGCAAGAACACGATTTTTGTGGCGGCCGGAGACCTGATCGGCGCGAGCCCGTTTCTGTCGGCGATGTTCCACGACGAACCGACCATTGAATCCATGTCGATGATGGGGCTCGAGCTCAGTTCCGTCGGCAACCACGAATTCGACGAGGGCAAGGACGAGCTCAAGCGGATGCAGAATGGCGGCTGTCATCCCGTCGATTCATGCCGCGGGCCGCAGCCGTTTGCGGGAGCAAAATTCCACTATCTTGCGGCGTCGACGATCGAGAAGGACACCGGCAAGACGATCTTTCCGCCTTACGAGATCCGTAACTTCGAAGGCGTTCCGGTCGCCTTCATCGGGCTGACGCTGAAGGGCACGCCGGACATCATTTCGCCGACCAGCGCGGCCGGTCTTGAATTCGCCGACGAGGCCGAAACCGTGAACGCGCTGATCCCCGGCTTGAAGGCGCAGGGCGTCGAGGCCATCGTCGTCCTGATCCATGAAGGCGGCTTTCCGACGGGCGACTACAATGAATGTCCCGGCATTTCCGGAGCCATTGTCGATATCACCAGAAAACTTGACCGCGCCGTGGATGTCGTCGTCAGCGGCCACACCCATCAGGCCTATGTCTGCGAGATCGATGGGCGGCTTGTAACCTCGGCCGACAAATACGGCACCCTCGTCACCGCCATCGACCTGAAGCTCGATCCCAGGACCCGCGACGTCATCAGCGCCAAGGCCAACAACGTCATCGTGCGCGACGACACTGTCCCCAAGGATGGCGGGCAGACCGCCCTGCTCGAAGCCTACGAAAAGCTTTCCGCGCCAATCGCCAACCGCCGCGCGGGGTCGGTCACCGAAACACTGTCGCGCGCGCCCGGCGATAGCGGCGAGAGCGCGCTCGGCGACGTCATCGCCGACGCTCAATTGGCCGCGACCAGGGCCGATGCCAACGGCGGAGCCGTGCTGGCCTTCACCAATCCGGGCGGCATTCGCACCGATATCACCAGGAGAGACGACGGCGCGGTGACCTATGCCGACATCTTCGCCGCCCAGCCGTTCCGCAACCAGCTCGTCACGCTTTCGCTGAGCGGGAGCCAGATCAAGAGCATGCTCGAGCAGCAATGGCTCGATCCCAAACGGCCGCGGATTCTTCAGGTATCGAAGGGCTTCAACTACGGCTGGGACGCTGCGAAGCCCTACGGCGAGCGCGTGATCGCCGGTTCGATGTCGCTGCACGGAAAGCGCATCGATCCGGCAACGAGCTATCGGGTGACGGTGAACAATTATCTTGCGGTCGGGGGAGACGGCTTCAGCGTCCTGAAAGAGGGAACCGCGCCGCAATTCGGCGTCTTCGACGCCGACGCTCTCTATGCGTATTTCCAGGCAAACAGTCCGATCGCGCCCGGAGCGCCGGACCGCATCTTGCGACTGAACTGAACTGCAAAGCCGTATCGGTAGCCAAGGATGGCGCCAGGGGACCGCCTGGAATCACTGCTTGGGATCGTTCCCTGGCCTCTTTCCGAATGGCCGGCAAACTCCTAGATTAGCCGTTCGTCCGACGCGCAGAAGCAGTGCGGTGAACCTGAAGTTCCTGTCAATGCCGCTGCAACCTCGTATAGGAACTTCAAATTCAAAGCCGCACTGAATGCCAATATTTTCTGGAGCTCCTTTGATTCCGAAGTTCGCATCAGAGGTCGCCACGACAGGTTGCGAACTTCCGAATCGGAGCTGTGGCGCATGACGACGCTTCTTCTCACCCACAACGCCTGTCTCGACCACGCCACGCCTCCCGGGCACCCCGAGCGGCCCGACCGGCTGCGCGCGGTCGCCAAGGTGCTCGGTGAGGAGCGCTTCAGGAGCCTGGTGCGCGGCGAGGCGCCGGAAGGCAACCTCGAACTGGTCACGCTGTGCCATGGCGAACATTACGTCGGAGAGCTCCGCCGCATCGCCCCGTCAAGCGGCCTGATCTATCTCGACGGCGATACCTCGATGTCGCCGGGCACCTGGGAAGCGGTCATGCGCGGGGTCGGAGGGGCGGTCGCCGCGACTGACGCAGTTATGTCGGGCAAGCACAACAATGCCTTCGTCGCGGTTCGTCCTCCCGGCCACCACGCCGAAACCAACACGCCGATGGGGTTTTGCTTTTTCGACAACATCGCGATTGCGGCGCGTCATGCGCAGCGCAAATACGGCATCGCCCGCGCTGCCGTGGTCGATTTCGATGTCCATCACGGTAACGGTACACAGGAAATCTTCTGGGCCGACAAAACGGTGATGTATTGCTCGACGCACCAGATGCCGCTGTTTCCCGGCACCGGCGCCAGCGGAGAACGCGGCGAGCACGACAACATCGTCAACGCGCCTTTGGCCTCGGAAGATGGCGGCGCGAAATTCCGCGCCGCGTTCGAAAACGTGATCCTGCCCCAGCTCACGAAGTTCGGTCCGGAACTGATCCTCGTGTCCGCGGGTTTCGATGCGCATTATCGCGATCCGCTTGCATCGCTCAATCTCAAGGCCGAAGACTTCGACTGGGTCACGCGCAAGCTGATGGACCTCGCCGATCGCAGCGCCGGCGGACGAGTGGTTTCGGTGCTGGAAGGCGGCTATGATCTTCAAGGGCTGAGCGAGTCCGTCGCCGCCCATGTCAGCGCGTTGATGGGCGCCGGATCCAGCCCTGATACGTCGAAATAACTGTCTTTGATTCCGGGAAGCAATTATGGCCGAAAACCCGCAAGGCGACGTCAAGAAGCTGAGTTTTGAGCGCGCGATCGAGGAACTCGAATCGATCGTAAGGCGGCTTGAGGAAGGCAAGGTGCCGCTCGAGGAATCGGTTGCGATTTACGAGCGTGGCGAGGCCTTGAAGCGCCGCTGCGAGGAACTTCTCCGTCAGGCTGAGGCCCGGGTCGACAAGATCACGACCGATGCGAATGGTCAGCCGACCGGGACCGAGCCCCTCGATGTGCAGTGAGCCTTGAGCCTGTCTGGGACCAGGCGCCCGGAAGGCGCATGGAACCCTGAAATCCCCGATTCCGACGAATTGGAACAAAAAACCCGCCGTCAGGGTTGAAAATCCGGGTTCCGTCGCTCTTATGGTTTCCTTCGACGGCTTGGCTTTGTCGGTCACTATAGTGTAAAGGTTGAGAGGCTATGGGCTGGTGAAGGCTGTCTCCCGTCATTCTTGGGTGGCGGTAAGTACTTCAAATAGCTCAATAAAATGATCTGAACGGATGAAGCTGGCAAGGTGATGCAAATCACATTGAACCAGCCGGAGAGCATTCTAGCTACAACGTAGGTCTCCGGTCTCTTCAGGTGATATTCGGCGTCTGGGCTATCGCCGCGCTGAACCTGCGCAACCCATTTCCCCGTCGGGCCGTCCTTCCCGACCTGCAACATTGGAATTTCGCTGTGACCACATTTAGTAAGACGCCTCTTCTCGATACAATCCACACCCCGGAAGATTTGCGCCGACTCAAGGTGGAACAACTCGGGCAGGTGGCCGACGAACTGCGTCAGGAGACCATCGATGCCGTCTCGGTGACCGGCGGCCATTTCGGCGCCGGTCTTGGCGTAGTCGAACTGACCACCGCCCTCCACTACATTTTCGATACGCCCCGGGATCGGCTGATCTGGGACGTCGGCCACCAGGCCTATCCGCACAAGATACTGACCGGCCGCCGCGACCGCATTCGCACGCTGCGCACCGGCGGCGGGCTCTCTGGTTTCACCAAGCGCACCGAAAGCGACTATGATCCGTTCGGCGCCGCCCACTCCTCGACATCGATTTCGGCCGCGCTCGGCATGGCGGTGGCCCGCGACCTTTCCGGCGCCAAGAATAATGTGATCGCCGTGATCGGCGACGGGGCGATGTCCGCCGGCATGGCCTATGAGGCCATGAACAATGCCGGCGCCATGAATTCGCGCCTGATCGTCATTCTCAACGACAACGACATGTCCATTGCACCCCCCGTCGGGGCGATGTCGGCCTATCTCTCGCGGCTTTATTCCGGCAGGACGTACCGCTCGCTGCGCGAGGCAGCCAAGCAGCTCAGCAAGCACTTGCCGAAGGTGCTGGCCGATCGCGCCAACCGCGCCGAAGAATATTCGCGCGGCTTCATGGTCGGCGGCGGAACGCTGTTCGAGGAACTCGGCTTTTATTATGTGGGGCCGATCGATGGCCACAACCTCGACCACCTGCTGCCGGTGCTCAAGAACGTCCGTGACATGGAGACGGGGCCGATCCTGGTTCATGTCGTGACCCAAAAAGGCAAGGGCTACGCTCCGGCGGAGGCTTCCGCCGACAAATACCACGCCGTGGTCAAGTTCGACGTCGCCACCGGCGCGCAGAGCAAGTCCAAGCCGAATGCGCCCGCCTATCAGAACGTTTTCGGCCAGAGCCTCGTCAAGGAAGCGCAGAAGGACGACAAGGTCGTCGGCATTACCGCGGCGATGCCTTCGGGCACCGGGATCGATATCTTCGCCAAGGCCTTCCCGACGCGCACTTTCGATGTCGGCATCGCCGAACAGCATGCGGTGACATTCGCCGCCGGTCTTGCGACCGAGGGCTACAAGCCATTCTGCGCGATCTACTCGACGTTCCTGCAGCGCGGCTATGACCAGGTCGTGCACGACGTGGCGATCCAGAGCCTGCCGGTGCGCTTCGCGATCGACCGCGCGGGTCTTGTCGGCGCCGACGGCGCGACGCATGCCGGCTCCTTCGACAACGCCTATCTCGGCTGCCTGCCGAATTTCGTGATCATGGCGGCTTCGGACGAAGCGGAACTGGTGCACATGGTGGCGACCCAGGTCGCGATCGACGATCGTCCGAGTGCGGTGCGCTATCCGCGCGGCGAAGGCCGCGGCGTCGAGCTGCCCGAAGTCGGAATTCCACTGGAGATCGGCAAGGGCCGCATTATTCGCGAGGGCAGCAAGATCGCGCTATTGTCGTTCGGCACGCGTCTGGCCGAATGCGAGAAGGCGGCCGACGAATTGGCCGCGCTCGGACTTTCCACCACCATCGCCGACGCGCGATTCATGAAGCCGCTCGATGTCGACATGATCCTGAAGCTCGCGCGCGAGCATGAGATCCTGCTGACCATCGAGGAAGGATCGATCGGCGGTTTCGGCTCGCACGTCGTGCAGATGCTGACGGACCATGGCATGCTCGACGGCGGCTTGCGGGTACGCTCGATGGTGCTGCCTGACGCGTTCCTCGACCACGACACCCCGGCCGCGATGTACGCCCGCGCCGGGCTCGATGCGAAGGGCATCGTCGCCAAGGTGTTCGAGACGCTCGGCAAGGACTTCAAGACCGAGACGGTCAAGCTCGCCTGACGCTGTTCCGCGCCATTGGCTCCGGTTCGTCTGGACCGGAGCCTCCGCTCGGACGCAAAGATGAAAATATACCTGGCCGGTCCCGACGTTTTCCTGCCCGATGCCATCGCTATCGGGCGGCGGAAGGCCGAGCTTTGCGCCCGCTATCAACTCGTCGGACTATATCCGATGGACAATGCGGTCGATATCGGCGCCGACGACGCCTCCTTTCGGATCTTCCGCAGCAACGAGGCCATGATGAACGAGGCGGAAGCGATCATCGCCAACCTCACGCCATTTCGCGGACCGGGCGCGGACGCGGGAACGGTCTACGAACTTGGCTATATGGCCGGACGCGGCAAGCTGTGCCTCGGATATTCCAACGATCCCTCCAGCTATGCCGATCGTGTACGCCAACTCGCGACCGTGACTTCACGCAACGGCCACCTGGCCGATGCGCATGGCCTGAGCGTGGAGGATTTCGGGCTGGCCGACAATTTGATGATGATTCATGCGCTCGATCTGCACGGTTGCGCGCTGGTCAGGCCACGGCAAAGGCCAGCAGACATCTGGCGCGACCTCAGCGCGTTCGAAGCCTGCGTGCGAATGGCGGCCGAACGGCTCGGCGCTTCGCCTCCTGGACGGGCATGAACATGGCCAGACATCGCCCAAGCGCTCCCGCTGTCCGAAAGCGCGCGGACGTGCTGCTGGTCGAGCGCGGGCTTTTCGAGAGCCGTGCGCGAGCCCAGGCGGCCATCGAGGCGGGCTTGGTCTCGGCCAATCAAAAGCAGGTGCTCAAGGCTTCCGAGACCATTCCCGCTGACGCCCTGTTGCAGGCGCAGCCTGCGCATCCCTATGTTTCGCGCGGCGGCGTCAAGCTCGCCGGCGCGCTGGAGCAATATCCCCTTTCGATCGAGGATCACGTCTGTCTCGACGTCGGCGCATCGACCGGCGGGTTTACCGAAGTATTGCTTGCCAACGGCGCCAGCATGGTTTTCGCCATCGACGTCGGACGCGCCCAACTGCACCCCTCGCTGCGCGGCCATCCAAAGATCGTCTCCATGGAGGAGACCGATATCCGAAGCTTCGAGGGCAGGCGCCTGCCCGCGCGACCGGACATCGTGGTCATCGACGTCAGTTTCATTTCCCTGAAGGCCGTGCTTCCGGTCGCGCTGTCGCTGGCGGCAGCGCCGATGAGCCTGCTGGCGCTGATCAAGCCACAATTCGAAGCCGCGCGAAAACATTCCAGGCGCGGGATCATCCGCGACGCGGCGGTGCATCAGGAAGTCTGCAACGACATCGCCGCATTCGCAGCCTCGCTCGGCTGCACGGACATCCGCGTCTTTCCCTCCCCAATCACCGGCGGCGACGGCAATACCGAATTCTTCATCGGTGCGCGACGTGGTTGAGCGCCTCATCATCGATCATGTCGGCCACCTGGGTGACGGCGTGGCCTTCGCCGGCGGCGAGACGCTCTATGTACCCTATACCCTTGGCGGGGAGACCGTCGAGGTCGAGGCCGTGCCCGGTCACCATCCAGACCGGAGACGCCTCCTGCAGGTCGAGCGATCGAGTCCGGAACGAATCGCACCGATCTGCCAGCACTTTGGAATCTGCGGCGGCTGCGCGATCCAGCATTGGGACGGCGAGCGCTATCGCGCCTGGAAGCGGAGCCTCGTCATCGAGACGCTGGCGCAGGCGAAAATTTCCTGCGAGGTGCAGCCGCTGATCGACGCGCATGGGCTTGGCCGGCGGCGAATGACACTTCATGCGCGCCTCGGCACGCACGATGTCCTCAAGGTGGGATTTGCGGCGGCGAATTCCCACGACATCGTTCCGGTCGATCGCTGTCCGATCCTCGATCCGGCCCTCGACGGCGCGCTTGATGCGGCCTGGGCCATCGCCGAGCCGCTGAAGCCGACCGGAAAGCCGCTCGACATCCAGTTCACCGCGACAAATGCCGGCCTCGATGTCGATCTGCGGGGTTCGGGGCCTTTACCACCTGCCATGATCGTCACGCTGTCGCGCGTCGCCGAAAAGCACAAGCTGGCCCGGCTGACGCGTCACGGCGAGCTGGTGCTGATGCGCGCGCCGCCAACGATCACGATCGGCATGGCCGAGGTGACGCTGCCGCCGGGCTCCTTCCTGCAGGCGACCGTTGCCGGCGAGACGACCCTGGCTGCACTGGTATCGGACCATTGCCGGCGCGCAAAACACGTCGCTGACCTGTTCTGTGGCGTCGGCCCCTTCGCCCTGAGATTGGCGGCGAAATCGAAAATCTCGGCATTCGACAGCGACGAGGGCAGCGTGGCCGCGCTGCAGAAGGCCGCAAGCGCGACGGCCGGGCTGAAGCCGGTCAAGGGAGAGAGGCGCGATCTCTTCCGGCGGCCGCTGGTGCCGCAGGAGCTGCGCGACTTCGATGCCGTCGTCTTCGATCCGCCGCGGCAGGGCGCGCTGGCGCAGGCCCAGCAGCTGGCTGCGAGCCGCGTCCCCGTAATCGTCGCGGTGTCCTGCAATGTCGCGACGTTTGCACGCGACGCTCGCATCCTGATGGATGCGGGTTACCGGATCGAGGGCGTGACGCCGGTCGATCAGTTTCGCTACACGCCCCATGTCGAACTGGTGGCGCGGTTTGCGCGTTGACAGGCGCGATCAGGCCAATTTGTTCACCGAAGACGACGTGCTCGGCGACTGAATTTTCGTCACCGGTATGGAAAAGGTCTGATGCCCGATCTTGACGAGGGCCGTTCCGGTCTTTCCGTCGCTGGAAGTAATCTGTGTCGTTCCGAGTATCACTGTGTTTTTGAAAACGGAAGCGGTCCCCGTCTGCGTGATGCCATTCGCTGTATAGCTGACTTGCGCATCGCTGCCATTGATGGACTTGACCTGAAAAAGGATGCTTTGGCCGGTGTCGCGTGACAAGCCATTCCAGTTTCCGACCAGATTGTTCTGTGCGGTGGGTGCGGCCTGTTTGTCGAGGATCGCGGTCTGCGGTGTCGCGGTTCCGAAGGAAAATTCCAGCGCCGCCTTTTGTCCGTTCTTGCTGCCGAACGTAACATTGCCAAAGGTGATGAGGTCGCCGTTGACGTCGGCGGTCCCCCGTTCCGTACGCCCGTTATGGGTATATTCGACCTGAGCGGTGTTGCCGCGGATGTTGATGACCTTGAACTCGACAGCCTGATTGTTCTTGCTCCACGCGCCTTTCCAGTCACCCAGGAGATTGCTTTGGTGATAAACCCGCTCGTTTGCAGGTGAAATCTGGCTTGTGCTCTGGATCGTGGTCATTCCGGGTCGCCTGCGCCAGGTCCGCGCGCCCCGATTGCCGGAGCGAGGCGCTTCGGCAACCGGGAATTACAGAAGACTAGGACGATCCTTGGTTAAAGAACGCTTAACAGGCGTCACTCGACGAAAATAAGGTGAACACTTCCGTCAGGAAGCTGCCAGGATTTGGGTCACCGCAATCCAAATCAGCGGTTTCCGGTCTCTTCAGCGCCCCCAGCGATCCTGCCATATCTTCTCGCCGATCAGGCACGAAACGCGCGGCTCCTTTTCCGCCACTGGCACAATGGGGCGATCGGGCGTGCGACCGGCGACCTCGAGCAGGAGCTTGGTCCGGATCGCCTCTCTGAATTTGGCGCGATCCTTGATCGCCACCACAAAGGAGCCGGGGCCGCCGATCACGCAATCCTCGTAATACCAGTCAAGATTCTCGATATCCATCGTCGAATAGGTTGGCTCCTTCACCATGATCGGCAGGCCGTTGATGGTGATCCCCTTGGAGAGCGCCATGTCGCGCGCGCCAATGACCGGCGCGCCGTTATTGTTGGGACCATCGCCGGAAATATCGATGACACGCCGCAAGCCGCGATACGGATCGGCCTCGAACAGCGGCAAGGCAAAATAGATCGCGCCTGAAATCGACGTGCGCGAGGCGCGGCGGATCGGCGCCTTCAAGATTTCGTCGGCAACCGCGTCCGCCGTCTCGGGGCCGTCGATCAGCCGCCAGGGAATGATGATCTTCTGGTCGCTGGAAGCGGCCCATTCGAAATAGGTCACCGAAATCCTGCCGTTCGGAAGGCTTTTCAGTGCCTGCAGGAATTCCCTTGAAACGATCGCCTGCGCGTATCCCTCGCGCTGCACCGCGAGTTCGTCCATATCCATGGAATAGGAAACATCGACCGCCAGCACGAGCTCGACATCGACCGCCGGCGTATCATCCTTGTCCGCCGTTGGTGCGCGCTGTTGCTGTCCGGGATGTGTCTCAAGGCTCGGCGCTGCAAATCCTGCAGCAAAGCCGCCGCCGATGATTCCTGCGACAAGCACCGCCCCGATCGAGATATACCAGCGCATGAGCGGCCCTCCCGTCGTACCGCATCATGTTGACATGCAAAGTGGCGAACTGAAAGCAGGAACGGGTGTCGGCGTTCACATTCAGGTTAGCTGCTGATGGTCGATTACTGGAATTCGCCACCCATTGCAGCGGGCACTTCGATTGCTCGCGCGCCGGGTTCCCCGCTGCCATGATACCGGTTTCAAGGTCGGCCTGGAGATTATATCCTCCCTGACGACAATGACGGGCGTCAGGAGATGCCGGCTGCAATGAGCGATGCTGTCACCAAGCCGAAGACGAAGGTCAAGACCAAGACCGAACGCCCTCGGCTGCACAAGGTCATCCTGCTCAATGACGATTACACGCCGCGGGAATTTGTCGTTTCGGTGCTGAAGGCGGAATTCCGCATGACCGAGGACGAGGCGCACCGGGTGATGATCACCGCGCACCGGCGCGGCGTATGCGTAGTTGCGGTCTTCACCAAGGACGTTGCCGAGACCAAGGCGACGCGCGCCACCGATGCCGGCCGCGCCAAGGGCTATCCGCTGCTGTTCACCACCGAACCGGAGGAATGAACCGGCGGCCTGGACACAGCCCCGGTCGGCATCTCGTCCAGCAGACCGTAGACGCGCTCGGCCTTCGAAAATCCCGCGATCGGAAACTCGCCCAGGTCGGTCCAGCCGCCGGGGCAGGCATCGGTAAAGGCCTGCGATGCCACGATCGTGCGATGCAGGCGGCCTGCGATCTTCTCCAGCCGGGCCGCAAGGTTGACCGCGGGCCCGATGCAGGTGAAGTCAAGCCGGTTACCGCCGCCGATGTTGCCGTAGAGAATTCGGCCCACATGCAAGGCGACACCGAAACGAAAGCGCTCGATGGTGTCGCCGATCGGATATTGCAGCGCTTCGACATTGGCGAACGACTCGCGGGCGGCCTCCAGAACCTCCGCGCAGACCTTGCTGGCGTCGCCGACATATTCGTCGATCGGAAACACCGCGAGCAGCCCGTCGCCCATGAACTTCAGGACTTCGCCGCCATGCGCCCTGATCGGCGATACCTGGCAGTCGAAATACTGATTGAGAATATCCACAACGGTTTCCGCCGGCAGCCGGTCGGAAAGCGCTGTGAAACCGCGCAGGTCCGACAGCCAGATCGCCGCGTGCATCGTTTCGGCATGGCCGCGGCGAATCTGCCCGCCGAGGATGCGCTCGCCGGCACGATTGCCCACATAGGTGTCGAGCAGGACCGAAGCGGTGCGGCGCAGCCGCGTGATCTCGATGAGCCGGGCGAGCGGCGAGATCAGCGAGCGAAGTGCGATCAGCTGCTCGTCGGTGAAGCCGCCTGGCTGCTTTGTCGTCCAGCTCGATGCATGAAACGAGCCGTCGATATGCACGAGCGGCAGCGCGATGTAATCGGTGACGCCCTCTTCCCGCAAATCGTCGAACAGCGAGAAGCGATTGCCGTCGGGACCATCGAGGAGCGCCCTGACCTCCCGCCCCTCGCCGAAGACGATCGCCAACGGGCTATTCAGAAATCCTGGCGAGTCCAGCACGTCGTAGTTCGCGCTGCCGACGGTCACCTCCGCCCCCGGCCGCCAGATGAAATTCCGGCCGACGATGTCGGGGTGCAATGTCCGAATGAAGACGCCGACGCGCCAGAGCGGCAATCCGGCCGCGACAAGGCGCTCGCAGGTCTCGGCCATCATCCGTGTCGGGTTGGGCGCCGTCCGCGCCCCGTCGATCAGCCATTCGGTCAGCTTCTGCAGCTCGGATGCGTTCATGAGGACGCCTTGGGTGAAATGAGATCAGGGGTCGGTCCGCACCCGCATTATATCACCAACTCGGTCGCGATCACTTTGTTACGACTTCCGGGCCACGGCGACGTATTGCGCCCCGAACGGGAACCAGCCGAGGCTGGCTTCCAGCGGACGTAGCCGGGCCAGGGCACGGGGGAAGAACAAATTATATTGAATCCGGGGTGACGACCAGCCGGCGGCGGCCAATCGCCTAGCGAGATCGCGCGCAAGAATCAGTCTTGCATTCACGTCGAATGGGCAGGTGTTCACCGCATGCACCGTGAGCGGGTTCAAGGGATTGTGCTCGAAGATGGCGACCAAACCTCCCGACCGGGTAATTCGGTGCAGCTCCTTCAGCCACATTACGTGCTCATCGTGAGGTATGTGGTGAAACACGCAGGCAGAAAATACGAGATCGAAGACGCCGGCCTCGGATGGAATCCGGTGATCCTCGATCAGCACGTAGTTGCCGGACCAGGGATGACGTTGCCTGCACAGCGCCAGGCTGCGCGCCGAGACGTCCGCCGACGTCAGCGCGGCTTGCGGAAAATACTTGCGGAAAAACGGAATTGAATTGCCGATTCCGGAACCGAAGTCGCAGATCTGCGATACCTCGATCCCGGTACTCTCAACGATCTGCCTGAGCCGATTGATCTTGTACTCGGCGAAATATTCCGGACCCTCGCCAGTGACCGCGACATTCTCGCGGTGCTGATCGTCGTAGGCGTCCGCGAAGCCATCAAATTCAGCTTTGTCCATGAGACGATGCCGGTTTCCATGCGAGGTGTCGAATGATCGTCCATTGGTTCTAAAAATTCATGAACAATTAACCGGGTATCGTAGAGGATCGCCAAGCGGCAAATGAATGACATGTCCCCTGCAGGTTGTCGCTCGATGAACATGCCCGACAACACGGCCCGCTCCGCGAAAATGTTCCTGTCGATCGTTGTACCATGCTGCAACGAGGAAGAGGTTCTGCGCGAGTTCCACCGTCAAATGACGGCTGCCGCGCGCTCCTTGTGCGGACCCAAATACGAGCTCATTCTCGTCGACGATGGTTCAACGGACGACACCTGGAAGCTCATCAATGAGCTTTCGGCCGAAGATCGCAACGTCGTCGCGGTGCGGCTGGCGCGCAATCACGGGCATCAATTGGCCCTCACCGCCGGCCTTTCCACCGTACGCGGCGATGTGGTTCTCGTGATCGATGCCGATCTCCAGGACCCTCCGGAGCTGCTTGCACCGCTCTATGAGATGATGGTGCAGGAAGAAGCCGACGTCGTCTATGGCTTGCGACGGAGCCGTGACGGCGAAAGCCGCTTCAAGCGGAAGTCGGCAGAAGCCTTCTATCGTCTTCTCGCCAAGGTCACTCGGGTCCACATTCCCGTGGACACCGGCGATTTCCGCCTGATGAAACGTCACATCGCGGACCAACTCGTGCAGATGCCCGAGCATGATCGCTTCGTTCGTGGCATGGTGGCCTGGCTGGGCTACAAGCAGGTCGCCTACGCGTATGACCGCAACCCGCGGTTTGCCGGCTCCACCAAATATCCGCTGACGAAAATGATCGGCTTTGCCGCCGACGCCTTGATCAGCTTCTCGATGGTGCCCTTGCGCATCGCAACCTATGTCGGCGCGGCGCTGACGATCCTTCTCACCTTTGTGGGCATCGTGGCATTGGTCGGCTGGGCCCTCTCCGGAACGGTGCCCGGATGGACCAGTCTGACGCTGCTGGTCGTGATGATTTCCTCCTTCCAGCTTCTCGTGCTCGGTCTGCTCGGGGAGTATATCGGCCGCATCTACATCCAATCGAAGAACCGCCCGCTCTTTCTGATATCCCATATTCATCGGCGTGGCCGCCTGCCCAGCCATTTGTCGGGCAAAGCTGCCGAGGATCGGGACGACATCGAGATGGCGCCATTCAAGACATTGATGGCTCAATCGGGACGCGGCCAATACAGCCAGGCTTACGATGAAGTGACCTGATCGAGGCGATGCACAGGGTCCCGGGCTGCCTCCGTTATTTCGTCCGCCGCAAAATGTCGATGCCTTCAACCGAGCGCAGCAGCGCGTAAGGCTTGAGAAGCTCTGCCAGTTCGACATCGGCGCGCGCCCACTCGCCCCAATTGTCGCGCAGATTGTCGACCAGGATGATGTCCGGAGGCAGTTTGCGGAAATCCTCGACGAGCCATTTTCGTTCCAGCGCAAGATAAGCCATCCAGCGAAACCTCGGTCGGGGCCTCGACCGAGGTCCTTTCACGCGTGAGCCGAACGAATTCCCGAATCCACAGACTTTCCTGTCGCGAAACCCATATGCCGTCGATGTCGTGCACCAGCGGGTTTCCTATCGCCGCTTCGCCGCTGAGTACCAGTATTCTGGGACGGGATTTGAGACCGGCGACGGCTTCTTCGATCGGTCCGACATACACTCTCGTGTCGAACCACTGAGCCCCGATGAGAAAGGTAACGCCCAGGACGAATGCGGCCGCGATGCCACCACGATACGGACGCGCTTCTGGATCGCGCACACCACTCAACGCGTATCCCATCGCGAGCATGACGAATGCGACCATCGGATAGGAATGGTAAGGCCAGCCGCGCCGCTGCAGGAAGAATGCGATCGCAAATCCGAAGGAGGCGACGAGCGTCGAAAGCAACAAGGAATCCGGTCTTCTCTCGCCGTGTCAGCAGCACGCACAGCATTCCCACAGCGAAGATCAGCGTCGCGCTGTTCAGGAACAAGGCCGACGCCGGCAGCGACCACGACAGGTAGACGTCGCGAACGAGCGGATAGATATTCGTGAAATACTCGGGATAAAGCAGGTAGGTACCGAGACTGACGACCGATACCAGAACAGCGGCGATGATGTTTTCAGGCGAGAACATCACCCGCCACGAGTGGGACAGAATGGCGGACATCATGACGCACAAGGCGGACGGCACCGCGAAGTAGGGTTTGAACGAGAGCGTGATCCCCGCGCCGAGGCCGGCAATCAGGACGGCCCACCGCGGTAGTGGTTCGCCGGCGCCACGCAACGCGTAAACGGCGAGTGCCGGAAGGAAGGTCAACGTGGCGATGTGTTCACGCTGGCCAAAGACATGCATCGGCAGGATCGTCAGCACCGCCGCCGCCCAAACCATCAACGACGCATTTATCGTCTGAAAGATTGCCGGCGACAGAAGCAGGATTCGCGCTGTCGCGAGCAGCGACGCACCCGCAAGCAACAGAAGCTGAACCTCCATGACAAATCTCGTGTCGATACCGAGTTTGCGCGCCAGCGCGACGTCCGGCAGATAGGCAAAGGCAGCCATCGGCGGATTGATCTCGACAATGTCGCGGTAGAGCCGCTGACCATCCAGGATGCGTTCACCAACGGTGAACAGCCAGCTCACATCCGGATTCAGCGGAACCAGTTGCTGCACCAGGATCGCGAGAACGAAAACCGCGCCGATCAAGAGCTGGAGCGCCAGCCGTTTCGGCTGAGGCGCGCTGATCGTCAGCGAGGAGAAAGGGGCGGTCTCCGGGGTCATGGTCCATTCTGCGCGGCGAGGAAGGAAAGAAAGACCTGGAAGACCGTTGAATCGCCGCAGGCGCGTTTAAATCCTCAAGATCGCGCGCTCATCCTAGTCGTCCCGGGGTTGCGTTTCGGTAAAGGCCGCCACCGTTCCGCCCCACCGGGATCGGACCTGACCGATCAACCCACCTGCCCGCGGTGGCGCAGGAAGTGATCGGCCAGCACGCAGGCCATCATGGCTTCGCCTACCGGGACTGCGCGAATGCCGACGCAAGGGTCATGGCGGCCCTTGGTGACGATTTCGGTTTCCTTGCCCTTGCGGTCCACGGTGCGGCGCGCCGACAGGATCGAGGACGTCGGCTTGACGGCGAAACGCGCCACCACCGGCTGGCCGGTGGAGATGCCGCCCAGAATTCCGCCGGCGTGATTGGACAGGAAGCTGACGCCGTTGTTGCCCATGCGCATCTCATCGGCGTTTTCCTCGCCGGAGAGTTCGGCAGCGGCAAAACCCGCGCCGATCTCCACGCCCTTGACCGCATTGATGCTCATCATGGCCGCCGCCAGGTCGGCATCGAGCTTGCCATAGATCGGCGCCCCCAACCCCGCGGGCACGCCGTCGGCGACCACCTCGATCACCGCGCCGATCGAGGAACCCTTCTTGCGGATGCCGTCGAGATAGTCCTCGAAGAAGGCGGCCTTGTCCTTGTCGGGGCAGAAGAACGGATTGCGCGCGATCTCGTCCCAATCCCATTTCTGCCGGTCGATCTTGTGCGGGCCCATCTGCACCAGCGCTCCGCGCACCGTCACACCGGGAAGGATCTTGCGCGCGACCGCGCCGGCTGCGACCCGCATCGCGGTTTCGCGCGCCGAGGAACGCCCGCCGCCGCGAAAATCGCGCAGGCCGTATTTGGCTTCATAGGTGTAGTCGGCGTGACCGGGACGAAACTTGTCCTTGATGTCGGAATAATCCTTTGAACGCTGATCGGTGTTCTCGATCAGAAGCCCGATCGGCGTGCCGGTGGTGACCTGCACGCCGGTTTCGGGGTGCGCCATCACGCCGGAGAGGATTTTCACCGCGTCCGCTTCCTGCCGCTGCGTCGTGAAACGCGATTGTCCGGGGCGGCGGCGATCGAGATCGCGCTGGATGTCCTCCACCGTCAGCGGCAGCAGAGGGGGACAGCCATCGACCACGCAGCCGATCGCAGCCCCATGGCTCTCGCCGAAGGTCGTGACCCGAAACATGTGGCCGAAGGTGTTGAAGGACATCGTCAACTTGCCTCATCGACAATCCGCACGATCGCTGACTGTCGACATTAAGCTGATTTCGTAACGCGGCGCGAAAGAAGGGTCAAACGACCAGCGTTTCCCTCTCCCCAAGAACAAGCAATCTAATTGTTAACTATACTTCGTTAGCCCGCCGTTGCCGAACACGTAAACAGCGCCCTGCTCGATCGGCAGATCAGCGGCGCTTTCGGGAGTCTCGAGGCCCAACGCCACCATCAGCGCCCGTGCGGTGCCGCCATGGGCGACCGCGACGGTATCGGCCTCAAGCTGACTGTACCAGTCGCTCATCCGCGCCTGCACCGAAACGTAGGTCTCCCCTCCCGTCGGCGCCACGATCCATTTAGCGGCCTGACGCCGGGCAAAGAGGCCTGGATCCCTCGCTTGGGCCTCCGCCAGCGTGGAGCCCTCCCATTGACCATAGCCTATCTCGCGCAGGCGGTCGTCGACCGTGTAATCGTCCGGCGGCAGTTTGAGGATTTCACGCACCAGTTCCATCGTCTGCCTGGCCCGTCCGAGCGGACTGGCAACGAAGTCGAGCGATCGCGTGGCCCGCCCCTCGCGCGCAAAAAGATCGCCGAGAATGCGGCCCGCCCCGATGGCCTGCCTGCGGCCGAGATCGTTGATCGAAACATCCTGCACGCCCTGGAGCCGGCCTTGTGCATTCCACTCGGTTTCGCCGTGGCGAATGTAGTAGATCGTCGGCATCGGCTATCGCGCTGGAAAACAACTGGACGGCCCGGCGAGTGGCGACCGCCGTGCACCGACGATGATCGATCGGGCAAATTCATTCCTTCGCAAGCGAAATATCCGGCGCATCCGGCCGCTTCATGCCGACGACATGATAGCCGGAATCGACATGGTGCACCTCGCCGGTGACGCCGCGCGACAGATCCGACAGCAGGTATAGCGCGCTGTCGCCGACCTCCTCGATCGTCACGGTGCGGCGCATCGGCGCGTTGTATTCGTTCCATTTCAGAATGTAGCGGAAATCGCCGATCCCGGAGGCCGCCAGCGTCTTGATCGGGCCAGCGGAGATGGCGTTGACGCGGATATTCCTCTCGCCGAGGTCGGCCGCAAGATAGCGCACGCTCGCTTCAAGTGCTGCCTTCGCAACGCCCATGACGTTATAATGTGGCATCCATTTCTCGGCGCCGTAATAGGTCAACGTCAGGATCGAGCCGCCATCGGCCATGAGCCTTTCGGCGCGCTGGGCGATCGCAGTCAGCGAATAGCAGCTGATCAGCATCGTTCTGGAGAAATTATCCGCCGTGGTCTCCAGATAACGGCCGTCGAGCTGGTCCTTGTCGGAGAAGGCGATCGCATGCACCACGAAATCGATCTTGCCCCATTTCTCCCTCAGCAACTCGAAGACCGTGTCGATGGTCGCGGGGTCAGTCACGTCGCAATGCCCGAGCAGGACGCCATCGAGTTCCCGGGCCAGGGGTTCGACCCGCTTTTTCAGGGCGTCGCCCTGCCAGGTCAGGGCGATTTCCGCGCCTGCCGCGCGGCAGGCCCTGGCGATACCCCAGGCGATCGAGCGGTTATTGGCCACCCCGAGGATCACCCCGCGCTTTCCCCTCATCAAACCTGAATTTTGCGTCATTCCGTTTCCAATCGAGGTGAACCAGGGCGTGCAAGGTACACTATTGCGAATGTTGGAATCAAAGAACCACCGGTAAACAAGGATTTCCAGTGGGGTTTTGGATTTGAAATCGGCTTTGGGCGAAAAATCCGCTGTTTCCAGGGTGGAGGCCCGATTCCTTGAAGGCCGGGACTATTTGTTGCGCAAATACAGCCGGCGGAATAGGCATTGCTTCCTGGTGTTAAATTGGACGAAGCGTTCAAGACGCGTCGTCTTGAATCCCAGCCTGGACCGCACGCAAAAATGACCGCATTTCGCGAGAGTGTGGAAGCCATGATTCCGGCATTGCGTCGTTACGCGCGCGCGCTAACGCGCGACGCCGACATTGCCGACGATCTGGTGCAGGATACCCTGGTGCGGGCGCTGCGCTCGGAACGGCTGTTTCTCGGAGGGGACGTCAAGAGCTGGCTGTACACGATCCTGACCAACCTGAACAAGAACAGGCGCAGATCGCTCGCCCGAAGGCCGCAATTCATGCCGCTGCTGGAGAATAATCCGGACGCGAGTGGGACCGAGGCTGAAGGGCGCGATATCGCCAGGGCGCTGGCAACGTTGGTGGAAGAGCAGCGTGCGGTGCTGCTGCTGGTGATGCTGGAGGGGTTGAGCTACCGCGAGGTCGCCAATATTCAGGGCGTACCGATCGGCACAGTGATGTCACGCCTGGCGCGTGCCCGGGCCCACGTCAAGGCCGTTCTCGATGGGGAACGCCCTGCATTGCGGAGGGTCAAATAATGCCGGTGCATGAGCAGTTTATAATAGAGCCATTTTTTGCCGGTTTTTCCGGGGCAACCAAATTGCGAACAAGTTTGTTCTTCCGCACGGGAGAGCGGAAGTCGACCGGCACCATTGCGAACAACAACAAGAAGAGAAAACGATCATGAGCGATACAAGGATTCCTGTCACTGAAGATGAGCTTCACGCCTATGTTGATAACGAGTTGCCGGCCGAGCGTCGCAGCGACGTCGAGGCCTGGCTCGTCACGCATCCAGATTGTGCTGAACGGGTAAGAGCATGGCGCGAAATGGCGGACATGCTGCACGCCCGCTATGATCGGATCGCCGACGAACCGGTGCCGCAGCGCCTCCAGATCGAGCATCTGGTGCGGACGCCGCGCAAATGGATGTATGGCGCGATCGCTGCGGCATTCGCGGCTTTCGTCATCGGCGGCGGTGCCGGCTGGCTGGTGCGCGGCGTGGCTGCCACGCCCTCCGGCCTGCAGAGCCTGACCGCGGACGCGCTTGACGCCCATCGGCTCTATGTCGTCGAGGTTCGCCATCCGGTCGAAGTGCCCGGCAGCGAGCGGACGCATCTGCAGACCTGGCTGAGCAAGCGTTGCGGATGGCTGGTCCGCGCACCGCAACTGGATGGCTCCGGGCTCAAACTGGTCGGAGGCCGCCTCTTGCCGGGTCCCAGCGGCCCCGCGTCATTCCTGATGTATGAGACCGCATCGGGCGAGCGCTACACGCTTTACGCCTCCCGCGCGAAAACGGGAACCGAGCAGATGCGTTACACGGCCGGCGAGAACTCCGGGGCAATGTACTGGTCCGAAGACGATGTCGGCTATGTTCTGAGCGGCCCTACCGACAAGGAGCGGCTGAACCAGGTTGCACGAATGGTCTATGAGCAGACCGAGAAAGGCGGCTGAGAGGCTGCGCAGAAAACCTGGTGTCCAAATTCGGACATTAAGAATCTGAAATTGGAACATGGACGCGTCTCAATATCGCACCATGTACTCACGAAAAATTGTGGCGCGTTCGATCCGCCGATCGACGCAGGCGGCCTCGACTGGGGTCTTGTACCGCGCTGGTCCCCCAAGTCGAGGCCGCATCCTTTTTGCGGCCGGCAGGCGATCAGGAAAGATCCCTGCGGGGGTTGTAGGGATGGGTGTCTCGCCATTTCTGCATCAACGCCTCCAGCTCAGCGTCGTTTCCGTCAGGCAGCATGATGCGGGTGGTGACGAACAGGTCGCCGGCACCGCCGGCCTTCGGCAAGCCCTTGCCTTTCAGGCGAAAAATCCTGCCACTCGAGGTGTTCTTCGGAATCGACAGCTCGACCGCGCTGCCGAGCGTTGGCACGCGAACCTTGCCGCCGAGCACGGCTTCATACAGCGTGATCGGGAGATCGAGGCGCAAATCGCTGCCGTCGACCTTGAAGAAGGCGTGAGGCGCGATGTTCACGGTGATCAGGAGATCACCGGGTGGATGACCGGGTGCGGTCTCGCCCTGCCCCTTGAGCCGGATCTGCTGGCCCGCCACCACCCCGGGGGGAATCTTGACGTTGAGCTCCTTGCCGGTCGGAAGCCGGACACGCTTCTCGGCACCCTTGACGGCCTCTTCCAGCGACACCGTCATCGAGACGGAAAGGTCGAGGTCCAGCGCGATCGTACCGGGATCGAACTCGAACGTGCTGGCGCCCGGGCCACCCCTGCGCGCGCCACGTGCTGCGGCGCCGAACATGCTGTTGAGGATATCCTCGAACCCGCCGGCACCGCCTGTCCGGAACGTATGGGTCTCGAAGCCTCCGGTGCGCCCACGCGGATCGCCACCTGGAAAGCCCTGAAATCGCGGCTTGCCTTCCGCGTCGATTTCGCCGCGGTCGAACTGCTTGCGCTTCTCCTCGTCGCCGACGATCTCGTTGGCCGAATTCAGTTCGGCAAACCGGGCCGCGGCCTTCGGATCATTCTTGTTGGCGTCGGGGTGATATTTCTTGGCAAGCTTGCGATAGGCGCTCTTGATCGCCGCAGCGTTGGCGCCCCGCGGCACCCCCAAGACCTCATAGGGGTCGCGCATACGTCACGTCTCCTTCCGGGAAGTCAGAATTCTGGGTGCGGACAAACGAACTGTCCGAAATTTCATTTGGGGTCTTCGTGGCATTTTTGCAACGGCGAGCCGCCCCGCGAGTCACCATGCGCCCTCCCCAATAATTTAGAACTGGCCCCGACGCAAAGCCGCTTTCACAAGTCACCTGTTCGCGCTCCGGCCCTCAACCTTGCCTCCACGGCTTGATGGTATGGATTTCCCACTGCCCGTGGCCGGTCTTGCAGGCCGCCCCCTGCAGCCAGCTTTCGGTGGTGCCGTTCACATAGCTTGCCAGGAAATCCCGGCAGGTGCGCCCTTCAGACGTGTAGGCCTGGGCCAGCGGCGTCACTGAACCGCGCGCTCCGGTCTCGGGATTTTCCCAGTGCTGGCTGGCGTCCTTGTCGCCCTTCGTCAGCACGTCCGAAGCTGCGTTGCGGGCGAACGCCAAATCCATCTCGGTCGGGGCCGACGGACCTGGCGTCGCCGCAGGCACGATCGAGCCGGTGGCATCGTCGCCGGTTTTCGCCAAACTGGCGTCGGGGCGACTCAGGCTGCAGCCTCCGGCGCCGATTCCGGTCAGAACCAGTGCCATCACGGTGCCTGCCGGGGCGATCGACGATAGGCCAAAGCGCCTCCATGCCCTATATAAGGCGAACCTCATATGGGGCTGCAGCGCGCGTCTGGCCGCGGGCAGGTGCAATTTGGAACTCCCAAAATGACCGACACGACCTCGATCAAACACCCGACACCCTTAACATCCGGTGATTTCACCGCTGCCGAGGAGCCGTTTGCGTTGTTTGGTGAATGGTTTGCGGAAGCGGTGAAGAGCGAACCCAGCGATCCCAACGCCATGGCGCTATCCACCGTCGACACCGACGGCCTGCCCGATGTGCGGATGGTGTTGATGAAGGGTTACGACCAGCAGGGTTTCGTGTTCTACAGCCACGTCGCGAGCCAGAAGGGCAGCGAACTCGCAGCAAATCCCAAGGCAGGGTTACTTTTCCATTGGAAGTCGCTGCGCCGGCAGGTGCGCGTTCGCGGTCCCGTAACGCCCGTCACCGAAGCGGAGGCCGACGCCTATTTCGCCACGCGGCCGAAGCAGGCCCAGATCGGCGCCTGGGCCTCCAAACAGTCGCAGCCGCTGGAAAGCCGTTTCGCATTCGAGCAGGCCATTGCAAAGGTTGCCGCCAGATACATCGTCGGAGAGGTGCCACGGCCGCAGGGGTGGAGTGGATGGCGCGTGGCGCCCCTGCGGTTCGAATTCTGGCACGATCGCCCGTTCCGCCTGCATGACCGCATCGAATTCCGTCGCGACCGGCCAGATTCTGCGTGGACCAAGGTGAGACTGTATCCCTAGGAATACGGGCGTCATGGCCGGCCCGGGCATGACGAAAATGAAAGAACCGCTTCATGCCCACTTCATCCAATAACGGACCACGGCGGACGCTGCTTCTGACCGGTGCGAGCCGCGGCATCGGTCATGCGACCGTGATCCGCTTTTCGAGCGCCGGATGGCGCGTCATCACCTGTTCGCGTCATCCCTTCCCGGAAGAATGCCCGTGGGGCGCGGGGCCTGAGGATCATATCCAGGTCGACCTTGCCGACCACGACGACACTTCACGCGCGATTACCGAGATTCGTCGCCGCCTGGAAGGCGGCATGCTGCACGCGCTGGTCAACAACGCCGCGATTTCGCCCAAGGCGGAAGGCGGCGCCCGGCTCGGCTCGATCAACACCGATCTCGAGACATGGACACATGTATTCAGGGTCAATTTCTTCGCACCCATCATGATGGCGCGCGGGCTGATCGAGGAACTGAAGGCGGCGAAGGGCTCGGTGGTCAACGTCACCTCGATCGCGGGCTCGCGCGTGCATCCATTCGCGGGTGCTGCCTACGCGACCTCGAAGGCCGCGCTCGCCGCGCTCACCCGCGAGATGGCGTCGGACTTCGGCCGTCTCGGCGTTCGCGTAAATTCGATCGCGCCTGGCGAAATCGACACTTCGATCCTCTCGCCGGGGACCGAGAAGATCGTCGAGCAGCAAATTCCATTGCGGCGGCTGGGCACGCCGGACGAAGTTGCCAAGATCATCTATGTGCTGTGCACCGATATGAGTTCTTACGTGAACGGCGCGGAAATTCACATCAACGGCGGCCAGCACGTTTGAGCAGGTTATGGTCGGGCAGATGATAGCGTCGCGGCCAAAGCATGATCCGGAAAAGCGTGTAGCGGTTTTCCGAAGAGATCATGCGAAAACAAAAGCCTGAAGCGCGGGGGTGATTCAACTCAATCCCATCGCGCTTTAGCGCGATGCCGGGTCAGATCAACCCGCGCAGGATTTGCGCCGCCTGAAGCCGCAGCGACGCTTCGAGATTGGCGATGCTCGAGCATTCCTCTTCGCGCTCGCCATCCCACAGCATCGCGCCGCAATGCCGGCATGTGCGCGCCGAGATTGCCTGCGCCCTGCCGGCAATGTTGCGGCCCGGCCGGTAGCTTGCCAAGTCGACGACGTTGGGCGCCCGCATTATGACTTTCTCAACCATTGCTTCCTCGCGACAGATGCGAGTGTTATCGCAGAAAGCCGTCGCGTAAACGTTCAGTCCAACGCTCAAATTTTACCTGAGAATTTCAGGGGGATTCCGGCAACCTCGCGCGGTTTCTTAACCTCAAGGAAATGCCAAACCGAATTGGAAAAACGGGGTGACTACAGCCACTTCTTCCATTTGAAATACAGGTAGGGCCCGGCAGCAGCGACCACCATCATCAACACCGCCAGCGGATAGCCGTGCTGCCATTCCAGTTCCGGCATTATCTTGAAGTTCATGCCATAGATCGAGGCGATCAAGGTCGGCGGCATCAAGACCACCGCCATCACCGAAAACAGCTTGATGATGTTGTTCTGCTCGAGATTGACGACGCCGAGCATCGCATCGAGCATGAAAGTGATCTTGTTGGAGAGATACGAGGCGTGGTCGGTCAGCGAGATCACGTCGCGCTGCATGGTCTTGAGTTGCTCGCGCATGTCCTTGGACCATTTGACGCCGTCGACCGCGGCCGCAACGAAGGTCACCACCCGCCCGATCGAGACCAGGCTTTCGCGCACTTTCGAGGTCAGGTCGCCCTTGCGGCCGATCGCGATCAGGATGTCGGAATAACGCTTGGCATGGCCGGTGCGCGCGGCACCGCTTGGCTCGAAAATCTCGTGGCTGATCGCATCCATTTCGCCGCCGGCGCGCTCCAGAATGTCGGCGTTGCGGTCGATCACCGCGTCAAGGAGTTCCATCAGCACCATTTCGCCAGTGATGCCGGAGGCGCATGAGCGCGCCAGCTTGTTTTCGACCAGCACGAATGGTCGCGGCTCGTCATAACGCACGGTAACGAGGCGATGGTTGGCGAGGATAAAGGTCACCGCCGTGGTGCGCGGATTTTCGGTGTCGGCTGCGCACATCAGGGTAGCTGTCATGTAGCGTGCGCCGCTCTCGATATAGAGCCGGCTCGAGATCTCGATTTCCTGCATGTCTTCCCGGGTCGGTACCGCGATCCCGGCGAGCCGCTCCACCGCCTTGTCCTCGGCCGCGCTGGGTTTCACGAGGTCGATCCACACCGCGGTTTCCGGCAGGGCGCCCAGGTCCTCGACATTTGCCTTTTTGAGCGAGGATTCGCACGGAACGAACACCGAGAACATGAGCAACTCCGGACCGGAAAGGTAAATTAACCAACAGGCTTTAGCTCGATTCTGACAAGCCTTTCACGACAACGCCTGCCCCCCGAGAGCATATTTTTGGCATCCGGGCACGACGAAGATGATACGAATTCGGCAAAAAAGACCGAGAAATAGCCCGAAAATCCGCCTTTGCCGAATACTTGCGGCAAAAAAGCCACAACCTGCCTGCCGCAGTGCAGGACCGGCATCTCAGTGCTGGAATTGTTAGCCCACTTTGGCGATAATACTGACGCTATCAGTGGAATCGTAGCGTTCAGGCGCCAGACGCCCGTATGCGCAGCTTTCGATTGGAACTGTATCATGTCGTCGTTGAAAATTACCTTGGCCGCTCTGGCCGCCGGTCTGCTCTTGTCGGGCTGCATGGAATCGGCGACCTATGAGGCGACCAACACGAGCAATTTCAAGCAGCACGACAAGGAGTTGCTGGCCAAGATTCGTTACGAGAACGTGCAGCCTCCCGAGAACTTCCGTCGCGCGATCGTCTCCTATCATCGCAAGGAAGCCCCCGGCTCGATCGTGGTCGATTCCGACAACCACTATCTTTATTTGGTGCAGAACGACGGCAAGGCGATCCGCTACGGCATCACGGTGGGTGAGGAAGCCATGGCGTGGTCGGGCATCGCCAAGATCGGAAGCATGGCCGAGTGGCCGCCCTGGCATCCGACCAAGAGCGAAATCGAGCGTCTCGGCGTTCCGACCTTTGTGCCGCCGGGTCCGGACAATCCGATGGGCTCCCGCGCGCTCTACCTCTATTCGGGCGGCAAGGACACCCTGTTCCGGATTCACGGCACGAATCAGCCGGAATATATCGGCTCATCGATCTCGTCAGGCTGCATCCGCATGACCAACGAGGACGTGATCGACCTCTATAACCGGGTGAAGATGGGAACGATTGTCGTCGTACTCGAGCCGCACCACGGGGACTCGCCCTGGAGTTCCGGTAGCTCGCAGGTCGCAAGCCACACCAGTTTTGGCACGGTGCAGTAAGCCGGGCGAAGGACCGACTTTTTGACGAAGCAGAGAGCGCCGGCTTACCGGCGCTTTTTCTTTTGCGGTTTATCGGTGGGCGGTTGCTCCACTGCAGGTTTGCCGCCGGAATCATCTTGTACGGAAGACGGCTTGGCCGCATCCGGCTTCTCGGCGGCCTGGCGCGGCGGCGCGTCCTCGGGACGCAGCAGAGGCAGCATCGGCGCGACCTGGGGCAACGGATCCCATATGTCCCACTGGCAGATCCTGTAGCCGCCGCGCCGCTCCATCAGGTCGAGGTGGATATGGTCCTCGTGGTACCAGTCCGAGCCCGGCCCGAGCACGGTCGAAAAACGCGCGCAAACGGAGCGCAGCACGGCTTCGCGCAACTCTCGCGGTTCGCTGCGGTCGGTAAATGAGATCGTCCGACCGCTTGCGAGCGTAAAGGAACGCACGTCGAGCGCATTGGCCAGTCCATGTTCGGACAGTCTCGCGCCGACAATGCGGTTGCGCCCGCGGCATTCGAACGAGTCGAAATTGTCGAGTTCGGTGACAGCACTGCCAAGGCCCTTCGCAAGCCTGGCCATGTCGGTGCGCACCCACTGGGCAATAGTCGATGCCATTTCGCAGCGGAGCGTTGCCGCGGGCTTGACTGCCACCTGACGCTTGTCGGGCAGGACCACCGCTTCCAGCCGCACCAGGTCCGTTCCTCCGCAGCCGCCCGGACCATGAATATCGGGAAGGCCGGGCGCGATCGCGATCTCCGTCAGCGCCACACGGCACGCCGAGACCTCAGGTGCGGGTGCGACCGGTTCCGACGGCGGCCGATCCGCCTCCGCAGGCGTCTCCTGCCCGGCCGGAGGCGCCGTGGGCCTTGCCGGCGGTGCTTCGATAGGCCTGGGCCTTGGCAGGGGCACCGCAACAGCCGCTCCCACCTGGGCGCAGGACACAAACATCACCGCCGCCACGGTAACCATTGCCGACCGGAGGCCTCTGCGCCAGCGATAAGGCCATTTGCGGCGCGCATCGGCCGCGCTAGAGTTCACGGCAAATCCGCAAAAGAAACGCGGCAAGCGATCGAACATTCAGGAGGAACGCCCACATGCTGGGGTTGATGCAAGACTGGCCTTTGCTGTGTCACCGAATTCTCGAACATGCGGCAAGAATTCACGGAACGCAGGAGGTCGTCACACGGTCGGTCGAAGGTCCAATCCACCGCACCAATTATTCCGAAATCCACAAGCGTGCGCTGAAGATCTCGCAACGGCTGGACCGTGACGGCATCAGGCTCGGCGACCGCGTCGCCACCATTGCGTGGAACACCTGGCGCCATCTCGAGGCGTGGTACGGCATCATGGGTATCGGCGCGATCTGCCATACTGTCAATCCGCGGCTGTTTCCCGACCAGATCGCCTGGATCATCAACCATGCGCAGGATCGCGTGGTGATGACCGATATCACCTTTGTGCCCATCCTGGAGAAAATCGCCGACAGCCTTCCGAGCGTCGAACGCTATGTCGTGTTCACCGACCGGGCGCATATGCCGCAGACCACGCTGAAGAACGCGGTCGCCTATGAGGACTGGATCGGCGAGGTCGACGGAAATTTCAAGTGGAAGACCTTCGACGAAAATACCGCGGCCGCGATGTGCTACACTTCCGGCACGACCGGCGATCCCAAGGGCGTACTGTACTCGCACCGCTCCAATGTCCTGCACGCATTGATGGCCAATAGCGGCGACTCCCTGGGCGCTTGCGCCGCGGACACCATGCTGCCGGTGGTTCCGTTGTTCCACGCCAACAGCTGGGGCATCGCATTCTCCGCCCCTTCGATGGGCACCAAACTGGTGCTGCCCGGCGCCAAGCTCGACGGCGCATCGGTTTTCGAATTGCTGGAAACAGAAAAGGTGACCCACACCGCCGGCGTTCCCACGGTATGGCTGATGCTGCTCAATCACATGGCCGCCAACAATCTGAAACTGCCGCATTTGCGAATGGTGGTGTGCGGCGGCTCGGCTATGCCGCGCTCCATGATCAAGGCGTTCGTCGACATGGGAGTTACAACGCGGCATGCCTGGGGCATGACCGAAATGAGCCCGATCGGCACGCTTGCGGCGCTGAAACCTCCTTTCGCCGAACTGACCGGCGAGGCCCGCCTGGATATTCTTCAGACCCAGGGCTATCCGCCATTCGGCGTGGAGATGAAGATCACCGACGACGCCGGCAAGGAACTGCCGTGGGATGGCAAGACGTTCGGGCGCCTGAAAGTCAGCGGCCCGGCGGTCTCGAAGGCCTATTTCCGCGTCGACACCGACATCCTCGACGAGGACGGCTTTTTCGATACCGGCGACGTCGCCACCATCGACCAGCACGGTTACATGCGGATCACCGACCGCTCCAAGGATGTGATCAAATCCGGCGGCGAATGGATTTCGTCGATCGATCTGGAAAACCTTGCGGTCGGCCATCCGGCCGTTGCGGAGGCGGCGGTGATCGGCGTGCACCATCCGAAATGGGACGAGCGTCCGCTTCTGATCATCAACCTCAAGCAAGGCCAGAACGCGACCCGCGAGGACATCCTGAAATTCATGGAAGGCAAGATCGCCAAATGGTGGATGCCGGATGACATCGTATTCGTCGAGGCCATCCCGCACACGGCGACAGGAAAGATCCTCAAGACCGCGCTTCGCGACCAGTTCAAGAGCTACAGCTTCCCGAACGCGGCCGCCTGAAGCTCGATATCCATGGCCGGGGCATTGTCCCGGCCGATGACATCTCGACCGCAAGACCAAGGGCCCAGGCAGATGCCCGGACATGGCCGGGCCCGTTTTGACCAGCCCGTGTTCCTGCCTTGAATTTGGCTCCGGTCCGTGGTCTCAAGCCCAAGAGTTCAAGCCGCCTGCCCCCCGGGGCCGGCAAGATTTCAACCCGGCAGAATCGAAGCCAGAATTCAAGCCATGGCCCGCAGGTTTTCCGCTCCCTACCAATCGGAGCCCGTGTCGGGTCTTGCGTCCTGGTCGCGCAACCTGGCGGTATTCTCGGTCGTCGCGGTACTCGTCTCCATCATCATCGTGCGCTTCGGTTTCCTGGAAATCAAACCGGCGCTGGCGACCTTCTTCGCCGCACTGGCCTTTGCCGGTCTCTCAATTCTCCTAGGCCTGGCCGGCGCGGCTTCGATCTGGCAAAGCGGCTCGCGTGGCATCGGCCGCATCATGCTGGCATTCCTGATCAACGCGGCGCTGCTCGCCTATCCCGCCTATCTCGCGCTGCAATACCGCAAACTGCCGCCGATCCACGATATCACCACCAACCCGATCGATCCGCCGCGTTTCGAGGCACTGGCGCGGCTGCGCACCGGCGATGGTGCCAACACCGCCGTCTATGCCGGGCTATACTCGGCCGAACAGCAGCGGATCGCCTATCCCGATATCGAGACGGTCGAACTCGAGATATCTGTGCAGCGGGCCTATGAGATCGCGCTGCAGCTCGTCACCAAGCGCAAATGGCTGATCATTGACGAGCGCGCCCCGCAGCCGCCACGCGGTATCGGCCGCATTGAGGCGGTGGCGCGCACGCCGATCATGGGATTCCGCGAGGACGTGTCGATCCGCGTGACACCCGATGGCGAGGATTCCCGCGTCGATATCCGTTCCGCATCGCGCTATTTCGAAAGCGACCTCGGCAGCAATGCGGCGCGCGTTCGGAAGCTGATCGACGACCTCAATACTGCGGCCGAAACCGCCAATCTCAAGCCGGCTGTCAAGAAACCGCCTCTGCCGACGCCCAAGACCCCGCCCAAGGTGGTCAAGAAGTGAGCCTCACCCGCTGGAAGGCCTGCTTTCCCCCAAAGACGGCGGTTCAGGCCGCAGCCAGCCTGAAGGTCCCGCCGATCACCGGATCGCCGTCGGTCGCCACGATGCCGCGCCCGACCAGGTCCTCAAGATGGGCGAGCACGGAATAGCCCGCCGCGGTGGTGAGCCGTGGATCGATGCCGATATAGATCGCGCGCACGATGGAGGGGATGTCCGCTTCCCCTTTTGACAGGCGGTGCAGGATCGATGCCTCGCGCGCATGGCGGTGACGGATCAGGAAACGTACATAACGCGGCCCCTCGGGGATTTCCGGGCCGTGCCCGGAGAAGTACAGGTCTTCGTCGCGCTGCGTCAGCCTTTCGAGGGAAGCCATGTAGTCGACCATCGATCCGTCCGGCGGCGCAACGATCGAGGTCGACCAGCCCATCACATGATCGCCGACAAAGGTCATCTTTCGCTCGTTCCACGCAAACGCCAGGTGATTGGCGGTGTGGCCGGGGGTTGCCACCGCCTCCAGTTTCCACCCCTGCCCCTCGATCACGTCACCATGCTCGACCTGCGCGTCCGGCCTGAAATCGCGATCCGCACCGGATTCCGGGTTGTGCTTTTCGCTTTCGAAGCGCGGCCGCGAGGCGCGATGCGGCCCCTCGGCATAGACGGTTGCACCGGTTGCCGTCTTGATCCGCGCGGTGTTCATGGAGTGATCGCGGTGGGTGTGGGTGACCAGGATATGCGTGACGGTTTCACCGCGCACCGCGTCCAGCAGCGCGGCCGCATGGGCTTCATCCGCCGGCCCGGGATCGATGATGGCGACCTTCCCTCGGCCCACGATGTAGCTCACCGTGCCAGTGAAGGTGAACGGACTTGGATTGTCGCAGAGAATCCGCCGCACGCCCGGCCGCACTTCCTCGACGACGCCAGGGCGAAGCGGAAAATTGCGGTTGAAGGGAACGTCGTCGTTATCGGCCATCCGGTCTCCTGCCTGAACGAACTCACTAACCCGACCTCATCCTGAGGAGCCCGCGTTTTCGCGGGCGTCGCGAAGGATGACTTCGGCCGTACTTCGAGGCGGCCCGTCGAGCCTCCTCAGGATGAGGTCGGAAGTCTTACGAAAACGCCTGGATCCCGGTGATGGCGCGACCCAGGATCAGCGCATGAACGTCGTGGGTACCCTCATAGGTGTTGACGGTTTCCAGGTTCGCGCTGTGCCGCATCACGTGATACTCGATCTGGATACCGTTGCCACCGTGCATGTCTCGCGCCATGCGGGCGATGTCGAGCGCCTTGCCGCAATTGTTGCGCTTGACGATGGAGATCATCTCCGGCGCCATCTTGCCCTCGTCCATCAGCCGCCCTACCCGCAGGCTCGCCTGCAGGCCGAGCGCAATCTCCGACTGCATGTCGGCAAGCTTCTTCTGCACCAGCTGGGTTGCCGCCAGGGGCCGGTTGAACTGCTTGCGGTCGAGCGTGTATTGCCGCGCGCGGTGGAAGCAGTCCTCGGCGGCTCCCATCGCGCCCCAGGAAATGCCGTAACGGGCACGGTTGAGGCATCCGAACGGTCCCTTAAGGCCGGAAACATTGGGCAGCAGCGCGCTTTCCGGCACCTCCACGCCTTCCATCACGATTTCGCCGGTGACGGAAGCGCGCAGCGACAGCTTGCCGGTAATCTTGGGCGCGGAAAGCCCCTTCATTCCCTTTTCGAGAATGAAGCCGCGGATCTGATTGTTGTGTTCGGCCGATTTCGCCCACACCACGAATACATCGGCGATCGGCGCATTGGAGATCCACATCTTGGAACCGGTCAGCCGATAGCCGTCGGACGTCTTCTCGGCGCGGGTCTTCATGCCGCCCGGATCGGAGCCGGCATCGGGCTCGGTCAGGCCGAAACAGCCGACCCACTCACCCGTGGCGAGCTTGGGCAGATATTTCTTGCGCTGGTTTTCATCGCCATAGGCGTAGATCGGATGCATGACCAGCGATGACTGCACCGAATTCATCGAGCGATAGCCGGAATCGACCCGCTCGATCTCGCGCGCCACGAGGCCATAGGCGACGTAGCTCGCATTGGCGCAGCCATATTCTTCCGGCAGCGTGATGCCGATCAGGCCGAGCTCGCCCATCTCATGAAAGATGTCGCGGTCGACCTTCTCTTCCAGATAGGCCTTGGTGACGCGCGGCAGGAGCTTGTCCTGTGCATAGGCGCGTGCCGTATCGCGGATCATGCGCTCGTCTTCGGTGAGCTGCTCGTCGAGCATGAACGGATCGTCCCATTGGAAGTTCACGGGGGACGGTTTGTCCTTGGCCTGAGGGCGTACGCTCATGGAAAGTCCTTTCGCATTGCTGCCAATGCGCGATGATTCGAGGTCGAACCGTCATCGCGCTTCAGGTTATTGTTCGAGCATGATCCGGAAAACCGGTTCCCGCTTTTTCGGATCATGCTTTCGTGCTCCGATTCCGAAAGCGGTAGTAACGATACCGACCTTTGAACCGCAACATCGACTGTCACGACTATAACAGTATCAGTTAAATTCTTGAAGTTCAGCCTTCAAGCTGTTCGCTGGATACGATCTCGATGCCGAAACCCGACAGCCCCTTGTAGTCGTGTACCGATGAGGTGAGATTCCTGATCGAGGTGACGCCGAGATCGCGCAGGATCTGCGCTCCGACGCCGACTTCGCGCCATTGCTTGTTGCGATCCGCCTCCGCGGTTTGCTCCTCGGGCAGCGGCGAGACCGGAACGCCGGCGGCACCGTCGCGCAAGTAGACCAGAACGCCGCTTCCGTTCTTCTTGAAATGCGCCAGCACCGACTGCATGTGTTTTGCCCCGGTGAAAACATCCCTGACGATATTGGGCTTGTGGAAGCGCGTGAGCACGTTCCTGCCGTCGCCGATGCCGTTATAGACGAAAGCCACGTGCGCGATCGAATCGAAGGGCGAGCGGTAGGCATAGCCCTGCATCGGCCCGATCGGCGACTCGGCGGTGAAGGTGGACACGCGCTCGATCAGCTTTTCCCGCGCCTGGCGGTAGGCGATCAGCTCGGCGATCGTCAGATGCTTGAGCTTGTGGCTCCTGGCAAACCGCGCCACCTGCTCGCCCTTCATTACCGTCCCGTCATCGTTCATCAATTCGCTGATCACGCCGACCGGCGGCAGGCCGCTGAGCTTGCACAGGTCAACCGCCGCCTCGGTATGGCCCGAGCGCAACAGCACGCCCCCCTCCCGGGCAATCAGCGGGAACACGTGGCCGGGCCGGGCGAAATCGTTGGCGCCGACATTCGGGTTGGCCAGCGCCCGGCAGCAGGACGCACGCTCGTCGGCCGAAATACCGGTGCCGCCATCGGGCTTGTAATCGATCGAAACCGTAAAGGCGGTCGTATGGCTCAACTCGTTGTGCGCCACCATCGGATCGAGCCGCAGGCGGCGCGCATCCTCGATGGTGATCGGCGCGCAAACGATGCCGGAGGTGTGGCGAATGATGAATGCCATCTTCTCGGCGGTGCACAGCGACGCGGCCACGATCAGGTCACCCTCGCCTTCGCGATCCTCATCGTCGGTAACGACGACGAGTTCGCCGTGGGCGAAGGCATTCAGAACTTCCTGGATCGGGTCGGCCATTCAAGGGTCTCTCTTTGCGGTGGCCAGCATTAACTGGATCACGCGGCCACCTAGCATACTTGCATAAGGTCTGGACTGCCAAAGAACAAGGGAGACCAGTGCGGCCGTTCGGATGTGCCATTGGTCCTGCCGCGCATTCCTCATGCGGAATTCCGAACCAAAGCCACACCCGAATCGCAGCTTCTGCGAGTGCCCTTTCGATTCCGAAGTTCGTGTACGAAAATGGTGCAACATGATACGAGCTTCGGAATCAGGACACCAGTGCTCATGAGGCCGCGACATGTGCCTTCGGCTGAGCGGATTTCTCTCTGCGAAACCTGCGCGCGACGCTCTACCGACGCCTCATGCCCGTTCAATTTGTGAGTTGTCCGGGTCAGGTTCCACAGGCAGAATACCGTAACAGAGGCACGGTGACGGGATCGCCGAGGCACTCACAAAGAGTTTCCGCCGGGATATGGGATGCAAAGATTCATCTGCGAGCAGAATATCGTTCATTTCCGGAAGCTCCTGGATGAAACGACGGAACCGGCCCAGCGGCAAACGCTGGAGGCCTTGTTGATTTCGGCGAGGCGCGAACTAGCGTTGCTGGAATCCAGCCTGTCGGGAGCCGAAGGATCACCGCTTGAGGCGCGTCTGCGGCGACAAGGCGATGCAGAAACCATCCGGCAGCAGTTCAAGCCCGAGTTCGATGCCTCGGCTCACCCCTATATGCTTCTCGATCCCGCCCCGGGGCTGCGCATCATCGATGTCAACGACGCCTATGCGCGCGCCACTTTAACCAAACGCGACGAAGTCGTCGGACGGTCATTGTTCGATATTTTTCCGGATAATCCGGATGACGCGCTCGCCGACGGCGTCACCAATCTCTACGCGTCGCTGCGGACCGTGGTGAAGACCGGTCAGCCCCACGCCATGGCGGTTCAGCGCTACGACATCCGCGATTTGAGCGGAAAATTCGTCGAGCGCCACTGGCAACCGATCAATTCGCCGATCCAGGATGACAACGGGATATTGATCTATCTCCTGCACCACGTGGAGGACGTGACCGCGGAGGTGCTGTCTCCGGCCAAAAGCGCGCCCGAGTAACCGTTGTCGCGATGACTCGTCGCAAGGCGAAGGTCAGGCCACATCATTTTGCGCGGCGCGGATCGCATACGCGATCCGAAGCAGCAGCGTGATCGAGACATTCCCTTTCCCGGCTTCGATCTGTGCAACATAGCGCTCGGAAATACCGGACTTGCGGGCAAGCTGCTTGCGCGACATGCCGCAGAGCGCGCGCATTTCGCGAACGCGATCGCCAAGCAGGCCGAGGAATTCGCCTGCGGGATAACCGCCTTCAGGCGGCAACGCCCGAGCATCGACACATCGAGAGCCGGCACTTGGCCGGGGTCGCATACGCATCATTTCAATCCTAACCCTCACCATGCTTGCCAAGGTCAAGGGTGGTTTGCATTGATGCGGATCAAACGCAATTGTCTGGTCCGGCGAAAGCCTGATTCCGCGGTCGCGGCTGCTCACCGCACCGAAAACGGCGCCTGGTAGGGCCTTCCAAACGGAACGCCGTTGATCACCGTCTGCACCGGCTTGAGAAGAACCTTGCCATCGCGCTTGTTGTTGCGCGTATCGACGAAAGTGACCGGCCCCTCCACCACATCCATGATGGCGACGTCGCCGGGCGCGCCGACCTGGAGCGTGCCGATCTTCGGCGCGCGGTTGATGATTTTGGCCGGTGCCACGGTCGCCATCGACACCACCTGCTCGAGCGAGAAACCAAGGGCCATGAACTTGCTCATGACGTTGGGCAAATAGGGGATACCCGGCGAATTTCCCGAGAAGACGTGAATATCGGAAGAGATCGTGTCGGGCGTGCAGCCTGCGGGAATGGCCACCTCGGCCACCGTGAAGTCGAAGCTGCCGCCGCCGTGACCGACATCGAAGATCACGCCGCGCTGCTTGGCGGCGAGCGCCGCCGGCAGCAATTTGCCGTCCTGCACGATATTGGTGTTGGCCCCGGCGATATTGGTAAAACCGGTGTAGGAATGGGTCAGGACATCGCCCGGCCTCAGCAGGTCGAGAATTTGCGACATCAGCTCCTTGGTCTCGACGCCGCCGATATGCACCATCATCCTGGCCGGCCAGCCACACATTTCGCAGGCCTGAATGCCGCGCTTGAGCGGTTCAAGGCCGTGCTTGAAAATCACGTTCTCCGACATCCGCACTTTCACGCCGATCAGGAAATCCGGGTTCTCGGCGAGCGCCATGGCACAGGCTTCGACCTGCGCGTTATCGATGTTGTAGAGCTCCGCGACCGGGAACGCGGATAATCCGTTGTTGGCGATATGAACAAAGGCGTAAATGCGCGCGCGGGATTGCGCCACGATATAGCGCCGCAAGGCGGCGAGATTGTTGACGCCGGCGTCGCCTGCCGAAACTACGGTGGTGGTGCCCTGGAATTGCACAAGCTCGTCGGCGGGAATGCCGATTGCCGAGCCGTAGGGATAAACGTGGCAATGCAGGTCGACCAGGCCCGGGGTGACCAGCCTGCCGGAGGCATCGATCGTCTTCAATGCGCGCACGGCGGGGATTTCCGCCTCGATCGCCTCGATCACGCCCCAGCGGATTCCGATGTCGCGCTTTCCACGCAATGACTGGCTCGGATCGAGCACGTCGCCGCCCTTGATGACCAGATCGAACTTGTCGGTCGGCCCCATCGCGGCGGAAGCGGGCGTTGCCAGTCGCCCCGAGAGTACCGCGGCGGCAGAACCGGCAAGAAAATGACGGCGTGACAAATCAGACATGCTGGCGTTCCCCCAAAGCACTTTTCTTGTCGGGCAATGATGCGCTGGGCCGCTGTTTTGCGCAAGCGGCAGATGCATTTGCATCAGACGCGGCTGGCTTGCACAAAGCCGTTGTCATAATCTTCCCGCACAAAGGGGCGGTCCCAATTCCAACGCTCACATCTGGGTCCGGAAGGCAGCGGGACTGCCACATGTCAGATCCACTCCGCTACCAAGGGGCCGCGCAGAGCCCAACGGGAGACGTCCATGACCGGCCTTCGAATTCTCGCAACCGCGTTTTGCCTTGTTCTTTCAGGCGCAGCCTTCGCCGAAGACCCCCTGCCCCGGGCCAAGCCCGAGGAGGTCGGCTTCTCCAGCGAGCGGCTGGCACGGATCGGCGAGACGCTCAAGGCAGATATCGAAAGTGGCCGGATTCCCGGCGCGGTGATCGCGATCGCCCGGCGCGGCAAGCTTGTCACCTTCGACGCCTATGGCTGGCGCGACAAGGCCGCCGGCATTCCCATGACCACCGACACCATCTTCAACATCGCCTCGATGACCAAGCCGATGACGACCGTCGGCGCCCTGATGCTTTATGAGCGGGGCAAGATCCTCATCAACGATCCGCTCGCAAAATATTTCCCCAAATTCGCAAACATGCGCGTCGCCGCGCGCGATGCGGCCGGCGAACCCACGGCGGAAACCTTGCCTGCCAATCGCCAGATCACGATCCAGGACCTGATGCGGCATACCTCGGGCCTGATCTATGGAGGCCGCGGCAATACGCTGGTGCACAAGATGTATCCGGCGGGAAGCAATGACGCGGCGCGCGAGTATGACGGCGCGGCCTTCATGGACAAGCTTTCTTCGCTACCGCTTCTGTATCAGCCTGCCACCGTCTGGGATTACGGCTTCGGTCTCGACGTGCTTGGGCTGACGGTCGAAAAAATGACCGGCGAGACGCTCGGACAATATCTGCAGGCCAATTTGTTCGCGCCACTGGGAATGACCGACACCGGGTTCTCGATTTCGGCCGACAAGGCTGCGCGCTATGCCAAGCCTCTGCCTGTTGATCCCGACACCGGAGCCCCGCAAGCCCGCACCCCCGAACTGACGCAGCCACTCAAATTCCAGTGCGGCGGCGGCTGCGCGGCGTCTACGGCCTCGGACTATCTGCGCTTCGCGATGATGCTGATGAATGGCGGGCGCGCCGGCGAAAGCCGCCTGCTCGGCCCGAGGACGGTTGCCTACATGCTGTCGGATCAACTGGGTCCCAACATCAAAAATCTCGTCGGCAACGCCGATCCGACCCGTGCCGATTACGGCTTCGGCCTTGGGCTTGCGGTACGCACGACGCCGGGCGTCGTCAGGATGATGGGTTCGGTCGGACAATTCTCCTGGCCCGGCGCCAGCGGCACCGACTGGTGGGTCGACCCGAGGGAAGAACTCGCGGTGGTGTATATGTCGGCGGCGCCCGGCCCGATCCGCTGGCACTACCGCCAGAAGATCAACGCGCTGGTGTACCAGGCGATCGTCGATTGACGCATCGCCAGCTGTGCCACCACTCAAGCCTGATCAGATCAGGTTAGGCTCGAGCAGCGTCAATGGTGCGTTACCTCTCCCCTTGCGGGAGAGATCGGATCGCATCTTGGATGCGATCCGGGTGCCCCTCATCCGGCGCGGACCGTCGTCCGCGCCACCTTCTCCCACATGGGGAGAAGGTGCGAATTCGCGGCTTGACTCATTCAAACAAAAGCAATCGCGCTTTAGTCCCACGCCGGCGCAAATCCGGGATTGACGCAGCGCTTGTCCTTTGGCAGCGCCGCGATGGCCTGCCTGTCCTCATCGTCGAGACCAATATTCAGCGCATCGAGATTGGCTTGCTGGCTCTCCTTGCGCGATGCCTTCGGGATCGCCGCCACGCCGTCCTGATCGAGCAGCCATTTCAACGCCACCTGTGCCGCGCTGGCCCCATGCTTGCGGCCGATCGCCGCGAGCGTCGGATCGGACGCCACTCGGCCCTGCGCCAGCGGACAATAGGCCACCAGCGGTATCGCTTTCGTCGCGAGATACTTTCTCAGCGGCGTCTGGTCCAGCATCACGTGGTATTCGACCTGGTTGCAGGCGATCGGCGCCCTGATCTCCTCGACCACGGTCTTCAAGAGCGCAACGTTGAAGTTCGCAACGCCGATGGCGCGGGTCCGGCCCTGCTCCTTCAACTTCAGCAAAGTCTCGAACATCGCCGGCAGGTTCATGTTCCTTGCAGGCCAGTGCACGAGATAGAGATCGACATGATCCAGCCTGAGCTTTTTCAGGCTTGCGTCGAACGCCCGGCGGATCGCCTCAGGCGCCAGATTGTCGTTCCAGACTTTGGTCGTGACATGCAGATCCTTGCGCGCCACCCCGGCCGCCGCAATCGCGGCCCCTATCGCATCCTCGTTGCCGTACATCTCCGCGGTGTCGATGTGCCGATAGCCGAGCGCGAGCGCGCTTTCGACCGCCAGGCGGCAGGCGTCGCCCTGCATGCGGAAAGTACCGAGCCCAAGCCGCGGCAGGGTGATGCCCTGTGTCTGCAGATATTCCATTGATTGCTCCGAGGGGACAAAGCGGACGCGGGGCCGAGAGCGTCCAAATCAAGTTAGCGCTTCCAGTTGCAGATGCCACCCGACCTGCACGGCCAGACCTGAATGCGGGCATCGGAGGCCTGGGCATCCATCGGATTGCGGCGGTGCATGGCGATCTTCGTGCGCGCCATCAGCCGGGGCTGTGCGGCGGCATGCACGGGCCGGATGGCGTGAACCACAGGCTTGGACCCAGACCTGGATTCGGACCTGGACTCGGACTTCAACTCGGGCCCAGCCACCGGTTCCGCCATGGCGTGGGCGCGGTTGCTTCCGCGGTCAACGGTCATATCAAGCGGACCGGACTGAAAGCTGGCCGCCGGGCCGAGCGGCTTCGGCGAAAGCACCGCCTTGGAAAGGTCGAGACCGAGAAATTCGTCCGCACGGTATTCGTCCGCGACCGAAATGCCGCTCCAGGCAAGAGCCGTCGCGAAGAGGCTTGCAATAAAAAGACCTGCGATAAGCGGATTTCTCAGGCCCATGAAGGCCTCCTGAAGGGCGCGCGAGACACGAATTGAAAGTATTTAGGAAGCACCAGGGTGCAATTCCAGAGGGCCATGCCGGCAAGGTTACCGCGCTCATTGCTTTGCGGTGCTGAAAGTGCCGCGCGCCAGCCAGTTTACGTTCGCTGAGGCACGGATTTTGCAGACCCGCGATCTATTCGGTTCACTCGATTTGGCCGGTATTATAGATTGCTGCCGGCCGGGTTGCACCAAGATGTCCCTCAAGAGGATCCCTATGTCCGTTGTGTCCAAATCGCGGTTGACCCGCCTCGTCCTCCTCGTTGCGACCGCAGCCCTGTTGTTTGTTTCCGCTCCACAGGCCCGGGCGGAAGACAAGGTTCTGCGGGTGGGCACACTGAAGCTCATTCACGGCATCACGCCCTATTTCTACGAGAAATTCGCACCTGCCGGCTACAAGGTCGAAGTCGTCCCGTTCGAGAGCCCGACGGACGGCAAGAATGCGGTGCTGACCGGCACGGTCGATACCTGCATCCACGGCATTGCGGCCTTTCTGCTGGGTGCCGCGGCCGGCGAGCCGATCGTGATCGTGGCGGCGGCGACCAATCGCGGCATGGGGATCGTCGTGGACGCCAAGTCCAACATCAAGAGCATCAAGGATCTCAAGGGCAAGCGCGTCGCGATCTTCCCCGGTTCCACCCAGGAGGTCGTCATCCTCGAGCGCCTCAAGGCCGAGGGCATGTCGATCTCCGACATTCAGCCGATCCGGCTTTCCTTCAGCGACATGCCGGCCGCGCTCGCCCGCGGCGACGTCGACGCCTATGTCGGCGCGGAACCGGGTCCCGGAATCAGCCTTGCCAATGGCACCGGCCGCCTGCTCGAATATCCATATTCGACCCCGATCGGCTCGCTCAATATGATCCTTTCGGCCAGCGAAAAGATGATGAAGGAGAACCCGGAACGGCTAAGGATGATCGTCGACATGCACAAGAAGGCCACCGAATACGCGATGGCGCACCCCGACGAGATGGTTCAGGTCGCGATGCAGAAACTCGGCCAGCAGCGCAAGTCGATCGAATTGGCGGTGCCGAACGTCGAACTGACCTGGAAGATCGATGACGACTTCATCAAGCATGCCAAGGCCTACAGCGAACTGATGGTGGAAAAGAAGCAGGTTCGCCAGGCGCCCGACATGTCGCGGGCCATTACCGAACAGTTCATGTAGCCGACGGACGTGAACGATCGCGCCACCACCTTTTCAGACGGCGCCGAACGGACCCTGACCGAGCCGGCCGCCGCCGCTCGCCACAACCGGCAACGGCTGGAGAGGTTGCGCGCGTTTGTGCTCGGCGCCGGCTTTCCCATCCTGCTGATCCTGGTCTGGGACCGGGCCGTCGCAATGACGGGTACGCGGCTCATTCCGAGCCCGTACCAGGTAGCGGTGATGATGTACGACTTCACCTTTGGCGGCGTCTATGACGACGCCTTCAGCGGCACGATCCTCACCCATATCTTCAAATCCATGCAGCGCGTCTATGGCGGGTTTTTGCTGGCCGCCCTCATCGGCATTCCCTTGGGCATGATGATCGGGCGCATCAAGCTGCTGCGGCAATTGCTGGATCCGACGATCTCGCTGCTGCGACCCATTCCGGTGACCGCGTGGCTGCCGTTGTCGATGATCTTCTTTGGACTAGGGCCAAATGCTGCGATCTTCCTCGTCTTCCTCGGGGCGTTTTATCCGATCCTCCTGAACACCATGTTCGGGGTGCGCTCGATCGATCCGCGATTGTTCGAGGCGGCCGCGATGCTCGGATGTTCGGGCGCCGGCATGTTCCGCCAGATCGTGCTCCCGGCTTCGCTACCCGCCATATTCAGCGGGCTGCGGATTGCACATGGCTTTGCCTGGATACTGATTGTGGTCGGCGAAATGACCGGCGTGCCCACCGGGCTCGGCTCGGTGGTGATGGATGGCCGCACCCTTTCGCGTACCGATCTCGTGATTACCGGCATGATCGTCATCGGCGCCTGCGGGTTCGTCACCGACAGGATCATCGTCGCGATCAGCAACCGCCTGCTGAGCTGGAGTCCACAGCATCGTGAGTGATGGCGCGCTACCAGACATTTTGGCCATCCGCGGCGTGACCAAGCGCTTTGCGGTCGGTGACGGCGAGGTCGAGGCGCTGGCACCGGTCGATCTGTCGATTCCAAAGGGCGAGTTCGTCTGCATGATCGGCGCGTCCGGTTGCGGAAAATCGACGCTCCTGCGCATCATCGCCGGCTTCGAGGAGCCGACGACCGGGAGCGTTGCGATTTCCGGCAAGACGATCACCGGCCCCGGGAGCGACCGCGGCATGGTGTTCCAGGATTACGCGCTGTTTCCCTGGATGACCGTGCGCGAGAACATTAGCTTCGGACCGCGGCAGCGCCATTTGCCGCGCGAGGAGATTGCAAGGACCGCGGACGAATTCGTCAGGATGGTCGGCCTTGAGCGCTTCGCCGACCGCTACCCGAACCAGTTGTCGGGCGGAATGAAGCAGCGCGTCGCAATTGCCCGCGTGCTCGCCAACGATGCCAGCATCCTGTTGATGGACGAGCCGTTCGGCGCACTCGACGCGCTGACGCGCGAGCAGCTCCAGAACGAATTGCTGCAGATCTGGAAACGCACCGGCGTGACCACCATCTTCGTGACGCATTCGGTCGAGGAAGCCGTGCTGCTTGCGGATCGCGTGCTGGTCATGAGCGCGGGACCGGGGCGGATCGACAGCGATTTCAGCATCGACCTTGCGCGGCCGCGCGATGTATCTTCGCCCGAATTCAACGCCTTGCGGCGTGATATCGCTCGCCGGCTCACCAGCCATCTCACGCTCTCGCGAGCCTCCTGATCAAGTATTTCCTCGACCGGGGCAACGACATGAACGACAACACTGCACGATCCCGACTGGAATCAGGCGCCGGCGTCCTCGATCTCTTGCGCCGCTTCAAGGACGATTCCGCGCTTGCGGACGGATACGCTGCGGCCTGCCTGGAGAAGGCAAAGGCCGCCGAGCCCGTGCTGAGGGCTTTCGAATATCTGCCCGTGGACGTGACGCGCCGGCCAGGTCCGCTTTCGGGCATTCCGGTAGGCATCAAGGACATCATCGCCACGTCTGACATGCCGACCACCAACGGCTCGGCGATCTACCGCGACCACGTCCCCGAGCGGGACGCCTGGGTGGTCGAACGCCTGCGCAATCTCGGCGCCACGATTTTCGGCAAGACAGTTACGACGGAGTTTGCCTGGCGTCATCCCGGACCGACGACCAATCCGTGGAATTCGAAGCATACGCCCGGCGGCTCGTCCTCCGGCTCGGCGGCCGCGGTCGCGGCCGGTATCGTGCCGCTGGCGCTTGGCACCCAGACGCTCGGATCGGTCATCCGACCCGCCGCCTTCAACGGCGTGGTCGGCCTCAAGCCGAGTTTCGGCGCGATCCCGCGCGCCGGCGTGCATCATCTAAGTCCCTCGCTCGATCACGTCGGCTTCTTCGCCCGGCGCGTGGACGACGTCGCGCTGGCGCTGTCCTTGATCGCAGCCACCAGCGACCTCGATCCGCATGGCCGGCCGCTTCCCCGCTTTCAGGTTGACGCCGGTCAAGGCGTGGCGCCGCTGGAAAAGCCGCGGCTTCGTGTCATCAGGTTCGAAAAATGGTCGCGCGCGGAAGCCGAGCAAAAGACCGCATTCGAAGCCGCGGTCGCAAAGCTGAAGCATGCCGGTGCCGTTATCGAAGAGCGCGAATGGAGCGACCTCGATTCCAACTGGAGCGCCGTCAATACCATCCTGTCCTGCGAGGCCTCCAACATCTTCAGCGATCTCGTGGAACGCTATCCCGACCGCACCAGCGACTATCTGAAATCGGCGGTGAAGGCCGGCAAGGAGCACAGCGCGTTCGCCTACCTCCGCGCCAGGGCCACCCAGGAAAGGCTGCGTGCGGCGCTTCCCCATGAATTGTCCGGCTTCGACGCCGTCCTGACGGTGCCTGCGTTCGGCGAAGCGCCGGAAGGGCTCGACTATACGGGCGATGCGGAATATTGCGCGCCCTGGACCATGATCGGCGCGCCCGCAGTGTCGCTGCCGGCCGGCTTTGGCAGACACGGCCTTCCGCTCGGCATCCAGGTCGTCGGTTCGTATCGGCAGGATCTTCGCCTGCTTCGCGTGGCAAAATGGATCGAGGGCGCGCTCGCTTTCAATCCCGGCATTCCGAAGATCGCGGGCAGATAGATATTTTGGAAGCTATCCCAGCATCTGGGTATCGCCGCAGATCGAAATCGCCTGACCTGAAATGGTCCTGCCGCGCGGGCTGCACATGAAGAGGATCTGGTCGGCGAGCTGATCCGGCGTCACATACTCCTTGATCGAGGTGTAGGAGAACGCGATGCGCTCCATCTCCGCATAGGAGATGCCGCGCTGCTGAGCCTTGGTCTCCAGCACTCGGCGCTGCCGGTCACCGGCGACGAGGCCGGGCAGAATGGCGTTGACGCGGATATTGTCCGCACCCAGTTCGATCGACAGCGATTTGGTGAAGCCGATCACGCCCCATTTTGCCGCCGCATAAGGCGTGCGCATCGCGAAACCGAGCCGACCCGCGGCCGAGGAGATGTTGACGATCGACGCGTTCTTGCTCTTGCGCAGAAGGGGGACCGCCAGCCGTGCGCAATTGAATTGCCCGGTCAGACAGATTTCGAGACAGCGGTCCCAGTCTTCCGGATTCATCTCCTCGACTTTCGAAGTCGGCCCGGCAATGCCCGCATTGTTGACGAGCACGTCAAGGCCGCGGAGGTTTCCGCTCGCCTCCTCGAACAGACGCTTCACGCCCCGGCGGTCGGAAACGTCGCACTTTGTTTGCGTGATCGCCGGATCGCTGTTGTCGAGCGCGGCCATCGCCCTGTCGTCGACGTCACAAACGTGAACCTTGGCGCCTTCGCGGACGAAGGCTCGCGCAACGGCAAGCCCGATGCCGTTGGCGCCGGCCGTCACCAGCACGCGCAAGCCCTTGATGTCGAGATCCATGATCGCTCCGAGTTTGTCGAACCGTCAGCCGGCGAGATCGCGCTCGGGATCGGCACGCAGATCGAGATTGATGGCCTCGACAAGGCTCCCGTCTTTTGCAACTCTAACTGCGATCACAGATTGCGGCAAGCCGAGCCAAGCGCTCCTCGAGAACGAGCACGACGGCTTTCCGGGAAATTAGGGAGAACGCTGATGTCGGACCAAAATCGATTCACGCGCCGCGGCCTCTTGAAGACGGCCGGCGGTATTGCGCTGGCCTCGGGACTTTCCGCGCCGGCTATTCTGCGCGCGCAGAGCTCCGACGTGATCCGGATCGGTCACCTCACGCCGCGCACCGGATTTCTGGGACCGCTCGGCGAATATGCCGTGATGTCGATCGATCTCGCGGTCGAGGAGATCAATGCCGCGGGCGGCATGATGGGACGCAAGGTCGAGTTGTTGAAGGAGGATTCGGTCAACCCGCAGACCGCCTCCACCAAAGCCGAGCGCATGATCGAGCGCGACAAGGTCGCCTGCATCATCGGCGAGATTTCGTCGGCTTCATGCCTCACGATTGCGCAGGTCGCCGAGCGCAACAAGATCCTGTTCATCAATACCGGCGGCAATTCGGACGCACTGCGCGGCAAGGACTGCAAGCGCTACATGTTCCACGTCGAATCGCAGAATTCGATGTATGTCAAAACCGTCGGCCGCTCGTTCCTTCGCGATGGCCTGGTCAAGGGCAAGAAATGGTACTCGCTGACGGCGGATTACGCCTTCGGCCATGACCTGTTAAAGGTCTCGAAGCGATTCATGGAGGCCAATGGCGGCAATTTCGCCGGCGACGATCTGGTGCCGACCGACGCTACCGATTTCTCCGCCTATCTGTTGAAGATCCGCGATGCCAAGCCGGATCTCGTCGTGATCAACCTCGCCGGCAACCAGATCACCAACTTCCTCAAGCAATATGCCGAGTTCGGCCTCACCTTCCCGGTCGGCGGTTTCGGCTTCGACACGGCGCTCGCCTGGGCCGCAGGCAAGGGCAATTTCGTCGGCACCTGGCCGGTGGTCTGGCATCATCTTCTGGACACGCCCGGTTCGAAGGCCTTTGTCGCGGCCTTCACGAAAAAATACAACAAGCCGCCGGAAAACCAGGCCTGGGGCGAATACGTCGCCACCAGGATCGTGGCGCAGACCGTCAACGAGATCAAATCGACGGATTCGCCGAAGATCATCGAGCATTTTGAAAAGGGCGCCAAATACGACCTGCTCAAGACGCGGCAGGGTTATTTCCGTGCCTCCGACCATCAATTGATGCACGAGATGTATGCGGTGACCGCGCTTCCCGCCGACAGGATCAAGAACCAGTGGGACATCTTCACCTCGAGCCCGCCGGTACCGGGTCCGGATGAGGACCTCGAAGTGATCGCCGCGACCAGGGAAGAAAACAGCTGCACGTTCCCGAGTTGATCATCATGGGACGTGCGGCCCGCAAGTCGGGCCGTTTCACGTCATTGCGAGCGCGAGCGAAGCAATCCAGAACCATCGCAATGACCGGGGTTGCTTCGTCGCTCACGCGCGCTCGCAATGACGATCTCGGAACATTCCTCGCCGGTCAGGGCCGAAAACCATGTCCGCCATGTTGCTGACGCAGCAAATCCTCAACGGGCTGCTTGACGGCGTCTACTATCTCCTGATCGCGCTCGGCCTTTCGCTGATCTTCTCGCTCGGCGGCATCGTCAACCTCGCCCATGGCGCGTTTTACGCGATCGGCGCCTATCTGACGCTGGTGCTCTCGCCCTATCTCGGCTTCGGCGGCTCCTTTGTCGCCGCGCCGATCGCGGTCGCCCTGCTCGGCATGGTGATCGAGCGCACGCTGTTTCGCCGCTTCTACCGCGCCGATCCCATTCTTTCGCTGCTGATGACCTTCGGCCTTGCCATGGTGGCCGAGCAGGTGCTGCGCATGATCTTCGGCGCGCCGCCGCTCTCTTATTCGATCCCGCCCTGGCTGCGCGGACAGGTCGCGATCGGCAGCTTCATCTATTCGTTCTATCGCGTCGTGCTGCTCGGCATTGCGGCCGCTTGCGTTGCCGGATTGTGGCTGCTCCTGCAAAAAACCTCGTTCGGCCGCGTGGTACGCGCGGGCGTGCAGAACCCCGACATGGTCGGCGCGCTCGGCATTTCGCTGCAGCCCTACATGTCCGCGGTGGCCGCGCTCGGCATCGGGCTTGCTGGCCTGGCCGGGGTATTGCTGGCACCGATCTATTCGATCCACCCGGCGATGGGCCAGGAGATCATCACGCCGGCCTTCGTCGTGGTGGTGATCGGCGGGCTCGGATCGTTCTGGGGCGTCGTTGCCGCGGCCCTGCTGGTTGGTCTCGTCAAGGGCATCATGGTCGGCATCGGCTATTCGGCCGCGTCTACCGCTGCGATCTATCTCTTGATGCTGCTGGTCCTGCTGTTCCGGCCGCGCGGGCTGTTCGGCGAACGCATCACGCGGTTCGAGTGAGGCGCCAAAAATGTGGAAGCGCCTGCCGATTCCGTTGCTGACAGCCGCCTTCGCGCTGCTCGTGCTGCCGTCGCTGTTACTTTCGCTCGGGCTGACGATGACCTCGGCCTCGGAGGTCGTGATCTTCGCCATTGCCTGCATGGCGCTCAACATCCTGGTCGGCTATACCGGGCTGGTATCGTTCGGCCATGGCGCGTGGTTTGGACTTGGCGCCTATGCGGCGGCCCTGCTCCAGCGCAACTGGATGCAGGGCTCGTTTTTCGGACCGGCCATTGGTGGCGTCCTGATCGTCAGCATTGTTGCAGCCGGATTCGGCTTCCTGATCCTGAGGCGGCGCGGCGTCTATTTCTCACTGCTGACGCTGGCACTCTCGGCCATGCTTTACGCCGTATCGTTTCGCTGGACGGAAGTCACCGGGGGCGAGAACGGTCTTGGCGGCATTGTGCGACCGACGTTGTTCGGCTTCAACCTGGAATCCTCGTTCCTCTATTACTGGTTCGTCGCCGCCATCGCCTTGCTGGTTCTGGTCCTGTTGTGGCGCTTCCATGCCTCGAGCGTGGGCCACGTGCTGGTTGCGATCCGCGAGAACGAACAGCGCGCGCGCTTCCTGGGTTATCCGACAAATCGCTACAAGCTTGCCGCCTTCGTGCTTTCCGCCGCCATCACCGGGCTCGCAGGAATCCTGCTGCTGTTTCAGAACCGCATGACTTCGGCGGACCCCATTTCGGTCGCCTTCTCCGGCGACCTGCTGGCGATGGTCGTGATCGGCGGCATGCGGAATTTCTTGGGGCCGGCGCTGGGCGCGTTGTTCTTCATCCTGTTCCGCGAATTCCTGAGCATCTACACCGAGAACTGGCTGTTCTGGTTTGGGCTCGTATTTGTCACCTTCATCGTGTTTTCGCCGACCGGGATCGTTGGCGTGGCCGAGCGGCTGATGACGCCTTTTCGCAAAAGGGTTGTCGAAGATGCCGCCATGTCGGCGCGCCGCATCGAGGTGCTGCCCCTGCCCGAATTCCTGCGCCCCGTGGCTCATATCGACGGCTCCGTGCTTTCCGCCCGCCACATCGTCAAGAGTTTCGGTGGCATCAGGGCAGTTCAGGGCGTCGACATTTCGATTCAAGACCGCACGCTTCACGCGCTGATCGGGCCGAACGGCGCCGGCAAGACCACCGCGTTCAACCTCCTCTCGGGACTATACCCGCCGGACGAAGGCGCCGTGTCGCTGATGGGCGCGCCGATCGCCGGACATGCGCCGGAAGACATCGCGCGCGCCGGCATCGGCCGCTCGTTCCAGATCACCAATCTGTTTCCGGCTTTGAGCGTTGAGGAAAACATCCGCCTCGCCGTGCAGGCGCGCCATCCGCGGCGCTTCGACCCCTTCACCAGGGCATTGTCGATCACCTCGATCAATGTCGAGACCGACGCCATCATCCGTTATCTCGGCCTTGGGGGCATCGAAAGGGCCGAGGCGGGCCTGTTGTCCTATGGCGGCCAGCGCCTCCTCGACATGGGCGTGGCATTGGCGACCGCCCCGCGCGTGCTGCTGCTGGACGAACCGCTGGCGGGACTCGCCGCTGCCGAGCGCGAGCGGATCGGCGCCATCATCAAGCGCATCTCGGCAGACCTGCCGGTGCTGCTGGTCGAGCACGACATCGACCGGGTGTTTGCGCTCGCCGACCACGTCACGGTGATGAATGAAGGAAAAGTACTGCTCGACGGCACCGTGGACGACGCGCGGGCAAGCGCGAAGGTACAGGAAGTCTATATCGGATCGGGGGCGGCGAAAGTTGCGGCACGGCCGCGCGAGTCAGCAGCGCGCGCCGGCGCGCTGCTGACGGCGGACAAGGTCAACACCTTCTACGACAAGAGCCATATCCTGAACGATGTCGGCTTCACGCTGCACGAGAACGAGATCATTGCCCTGCTTGGCCGCAACGGTGCCGGAAAATCGACTCTGCTCAAGACCCTGATCGGGATCGCGCCGGCGGCGAGCGGATCGATCCGGCTTGCCGGCACCGAATTGATTGGCAATTCGTCGGCGCAGAATGCCCGCCTCGGCATCGGCTATGTGCCGCAGGGCCGCGGCCTGTTCGCCGGCCTGAGCGTCGAGCAAAATCTGGAACTCGGCGCCTTGAAGCGCCAGACCGGACAGGGCGTGCACTGGACGCGCCAGCGCATCTACGAATATTTCCCGAAGATCCGCGAACGGCTGGACAGCCCCGCGGATTACCTGTCCGGCGGCGAGCAGCAAATGGTCGCGGTAGCCCGCGCGCTGTCGGGCGATGTGCGGTTGTTGCTGCTCGATGAACCCTTCGAAGGCCTCGCGCCCGCGGTGGTCGAGCAATTGTTCGAGACCTTCGACCGCCTGCGCAGGGAAATCGCCATCATCATCGTCGATCATCATCTCGACCTGGCGCTCGCTTTGTCCGATACCACGGTTGCGCTGGAGCGCGGCCGGGTTATTCATGAAGGACCATCGAAGGCGTTGCGCGACGATCTCGATCTGCGCCGAAAGGTGCTCTGGCTATGAGAAAATTTGCGAGGAAGAGCCTGTGAGAGAGAACAATGACAAGCACTGAGCGCAGGGTCGCCATCGTCGGCGCCGGCCTGATCGGACGCGCCTGGGCCGCGATCTTTGCGCGCGCCGGCTGGAACGTACGCCTGACCGATCCGCATGTGCCGACCCTGAAGGCGGCGCCCCGGCTGATCCGCGATGAGTTGCATGCGCTGGCGCGCCATGGCCTTGCCACCGATCCCGACGGCGCGGTCGCGCGCGTCTCGGCTGCGGGAAACCTCGAGGAAGCCGTCAGGGACGTCGAATTCGTCCAGGAAAACGGGCCCGAAAAGGTCGAAGACAAGCGGACCATCTTTGCCCAGCTCGACAGGATGGCGCCCAAGGACGCACTTCTCGTCTCCTCGACTTCGGCGATTACGGCTTCGCGCTTCACCGAGCAACTGCCGGGCCGGGCGCGCTGCCTGGTCGGCCACCCCGTCAACCCGCCGCATCTGGTGCCGCTGGTCGAGCTGTGCGGGGCGCCGTGGACCTCACCCGAGGCAATCGAGCGTGCCCGCGACATCTACCGCGAGATCGGGCAAGTGCCGGTTACCATCAATCGCGAAATCAATGGCTTTGTGCTCAACCGCCTGCAGGGCGCGCTGCTCGCCGAAGCGTTCCGTCTGGTCGGCGAAGGCTATATCTCCGCCGAAGATCTCGATCACACCGTCAAGGACGGCCTCGGCTTACGCTGGTCGTTTCTCGGTCCGTTCGAGACCATCGAGCTCAACGCGCCCGGCGGCATGGCGGAATATTGCGCCCGCTACACCGGTTTCTACAGGGAATTGGCCTCAAACCCCGCCGGACCCCAGGTGTACGAAAGCCCGAACGTCGACCGGGTGATCGCGGCCTGGCCCTTCCCACCGACCGCAGAACGCATCGCCGCGCTGACGGAGCTCCGCAACGAACGCCTCGCCGCACTCGCCGCGCACAAGGCGCGGCAGAGCGGCAAGATTTGAGCATGATCTCCACGCAAACGCATCAGGAAGGCAAACCCATGAGCCGCAAAGTCATCATTACCTGTGCCGTGACCGGCGCCATTCATACCCCCTCGATGTCGAAGGCATTGCCGGTGACGCCGCAGGAGATCGCCGACGCCGCGGTCGAGGCCGCCGAAGCGGGTGCTGCGATCGTGCATCTGCACGCGCGCAATCCGAAGACCGGCCAGCCAGATCAGAGCCCGGAGGCCTTTGCGCCGTTTTTGAAGATCATCAAGCAGCGCTCGAACTGCGTGATCAATCTCACCACCGGCGGTGCGCCGACCATGACGGTTGACGAGCGCGTGCGCCCGGCCGCGACCTACAAGCCGGAAGTCGCTTCGCTCAACATGGGTTCGATGAATTTCGCCTTTTTCGGCATGCTCAACCGTTTCAAGAAGTTCGAGCATGACTGGGAGCGCAAGCACCTCGAGAACAAGGACATCGTTTTTCGCAATACTTTCCAGGATATCGAATACGTCCTCAGGACGCTGTCGGAAACCGGCACGCGGTTCGAGTTCGAGTGCTACGACACCGCCCATCTCTACAATCTCAACTACTTCCTCGAACGCGGCATGGTGCAGCCGCCGCTCTTCGTGCAGACCGTGTTCGGGCTGCAGGGCGGCACCGGCGCTCACCCCGAGGACGTGCTGCACATGAAACGCACCGCGGACCGGCTGTTCGGCGACAAGATGGTCTGGTCGGTGCTGGGTGCAGGACGCAATCAGCTTCCGATCGCCGCGATGGCCGCCGCCATGGGCGGCAACGTTCGCGTGGGGCTCGAGGATTCGCTCTGGGCGGCGCCGGGACGGATGGCGGCATCGAATGCCGAACAGGTGATGCTTGCCCGCGGGATCATCGAGGGCCTTGGCCTTCAGGTGGCGACCTCCGACGAAGCGCGCGAAATCCTGCACCTGAAGGGCGGCGACAAGCTCGAGGTTTGACCGGGGACCTGCTCCGCCGGAAGCGGAGCAGGCAAGCGCTCAATCACCTCGATTCCGAGGCCCGCGATCAATACTGGTATTGATACCCACCATATTGATTTGGGCAGACCCATCTGCCGTAGGAGTCCTGATAGCAACCGTTGTTGTAGTTATTGTTGTAGTAGCCATAGGCGCCCAGTGCCGCCGCTCCGGCCACGGCTGCCCCGGCGCCCCATCCTCCTCCCCACCCGTAACCCGGGCGACCTGGGAAACCTGGACGTCCGGGCACACCTGCGATGGGACGGCCCGGATAACCCGGACGGCCCGCGATCGGGTGGCTCGGACGAGGGCCGCCGGCCACGCGATATCCGCGCCCAGCGTAGCCGCGTCCGGCGTGGACCGCGCCGGCGCGCATCCCGCCGCCGTGGAAACTTCCGGCACGCATACCACCGCCTCCGTGGAACCCTCCGCCCCTGCCGCCGCCTCCCCGGCGGGCCAGCGCGTCATCGGGAACCAAAGTCGCCGCGAAAAGAACGAAACCTGCCAAGATGATGAGAACAAAACGAAGCATGGCGCACCTCCTGATGATTGGGGTGCCGTAAATTCGCGGTGACTGCACCCGAGGCGCAGGGCATTCAACACAGGCGCGACGCGGCAGAGCGGATACGGCACCCGGTGTCACTTTCGGAATGCCGCCTGGCCGGGTATTGAGTTACATCAATTCGCGGTGGATTTAATGAAGTGGTGTCCGGGTCGAAAATCGAAGTAGGTCAGACAGTCTCGCATTCGCCTCTCGTCGGACGCTTGCCTCAGGAATCTTCCGGCCGACCTTTCGTCAGACGCAGTTTTGGCCAGCATTGAGCGGAGCCGGATTTGAGTACTTTCTCCTCCCGATTTTCGAAATCGAGACGTTTCCAGATCAATGTTTTCAAGTAATATGTGTGCTATGTGAATTACGAAATCGAACCAAATTACATAGAGTTACGAAATCCAGATCATAAACCTGACTATTTTCCGCGAGGAGCATTTTACCGCTCGGTCAGGGATGGAGGATGCAGAATGAAAGCGCTCGCTCTTGGATTGGCTTTGGCTGTTGCGCCGCTCCCATGCGCCTTCGCGCAGCGCTCCGCCGACCAGCTCCCCGCTTTAACCGTCGATTGCTACCAGTCCTTCGCCACCAAGGCGCAGTTGCCGGAACGTCCCGACAAGGACATCGCCATCGATAACAATGATTTTCAGACGCCGATGGTCCGCTACCGGCTTCAGGTCGTCGACAAGAAGATACTCAAGATCATCAAGGACCCGACACGGCCCGCATTTCGCGATGAGCACGGCAAGAGCGTCTGGCAGATGAAACGGGACTTCAACGACAAGCACCAGATCGTAAGCTGGCGGGAAGAACTGCCCGGCGGAATCGTAAGAGTCTTCACGTTCGACTTTGCGGACCTCTTGCTGAGCACGATGGACGTTTCACCAGCCGGTTCGCCCGCTGCCGGTGTGGAGCTTCACGTCATGAAGTGCAGCGCCTGAGTTCGGTCTGGCGGGAAGATTGCAGGGTTCGGGCGCCCCACTGTTCTCAGCATTTATCGCGGCGCAGTCCGGCAAGCACGGAACATGATCCGCAAAGGCGGAAACCGGCTTTCGGTCCGCGACAAACGCGAATGCGTCTGCGAGTGGATCATGCTCATACGGACAGATGAGAACATGTTCCTAGTCCATCCAATCGGAACATGATCTGGCGGCCGGCGCACCAGGCGCGCGATGGCCTGGCAAGGCCTTGGGGTAGCTGTCGCACCAGGCCAGCTGAGCTTGAAAGGGCTCGGAAAAGGGGGCAAAACGCGCCAGGAGAGTGATTGGTCGGAGTGGCAGGATTCGAAC
>CAWFZL010000047.1:0-115943 GCA_963820275.1 uncultured Alphaproteobacteria bacterium | reverse complement strand
AAAAGTGCGTCCTCAGCGCCGACGGCAAGCAGCGCACGCTCTCGCTGAAAGGCGGCGGAACGATCGTCGAAACGCTTGAGAACTGGGACGACGCCAAGCACAGCTACAGCTACACCATCGTGTCCGGGCCGCTGCCGGTCGCAAACTATCATTCGACCATCAGCGTCACGGCCGATCCCAAGGGTTCGGCGTTGAAATGGATCGGCAAGTATGACGCCAAGGGCGCGCCGGATGCGGATGCCAAGAAAGCAATCGATGGCGTCTACGAGTCCGGCGCCAAGGCGCTCACGGGAAGCTGAATTTCGCTCACCCGACTGAAGCCACGATCACCCCCGCGGGCCTCGCGGGGGTTTTCTTTTGCCGCGAGGGGGTGGATAACCGCTATCTCCTGTTCCGACCCCTGGTCCACGTGACGAAATGACAGACAGACGCCCTCTCCTGCGCGCGATTTTCGATGCGGCGGTCGCCGCGGCACATCCCGATGTCGTGCTGTCGGCACATCTGCGTCCGCTTCCAAAAGGCAGGGTGATCTGTCTTGCCGCCGGCAAGGGCGCCGCCGCGATGACCGCGGCAGCCGAGCGGCATTATCTGGACAAGCTCGGACTTGACCCGGCGAGGCTGTCGGGTCTGGCCACCACCCGTCACGGCCACGGAGTGCCCACCCGGCGCATCAGGGTGATCGAGGCCGGTCATCCCGTGCCCGACGAAGCCGGGCTGAAGGCCGCCGAGGAAACGCTGCTTCTGGCGCAGGAAGCGGATGCCGACGATCTCCTGCTGGTCCTCTTGTCGGGCGGCGGCTCGGCGAACTGGATTGCACCGGCCGACGGCGTGTCGTTTGCGCAAAAACAACAGGTGACGCGCGCGCTGTTGCGCTCGGGCGCGCCAATCGGCGAGATCAACACGGTTCGCAAGCACCTGTCGCGGATCAAGGGCGGCAGGCTGGCGCGCGCGGGCCGGCGCGCTGAGATCGTGACGCTGGCGATTTCGGACGTTCCGCGCGACGATCCTTCCGCGATCGCCTCGGGACCGACCGTGCCCGATCCGACAACGCTTTCGGATGCCCGCGCCATCGTCGCTAAATACCGCCTCGATGTCGGCGACGCGGTTGCCCGCGCGCTTGACGATCCGAAAAACGAGAGCTGCAAGCCAGGGGACCCGGCCTTTGCCCGCGCGAGCTTCGAACTGATCGCGCGGCCGAGAGCCTCGCTCGACGCGGCAATCAGGACGGCAGCGAACGCCGGCTACGCAACCATCGATCTCGGCGCCGACCTCGAAGGCGAGGCGCGCGAAGTTGCAGCCGATCACGCCAGGCTCGCGCTGAAGGCCCGCAGCGAAGGCAGGCGGGTCGCGATCCTCTCGGGCGGAGAACTCACCGTCACCGTCCGCGGCAGTGGACGCGGCGGCCCCAACCAGGAATATGCGCTTGCCCTGGCCGGTCTGCTCAGGGATACGCCGAACGTTTCCGCACTCGCCGCCGATACCGACGGCGCGGACGGTGGCGGCGGCAGCGCGAGCGATCCCGCGGGAGCGATCATCGACGAAGCCACATTTGCGAAGATGAAATCGCTCGGTCTAGATCCGAAATGCCTATCTCGACAACAATGACGCGACCGCCTTCTTCGAGGCGACCGGCGATCTGCTCAAGACCGGTCCGACGCTGACCAATGTCAACGACGTCCGGGTGATCCTGGTGGATTAGGTTTGGGCTGATCGGACCTCATGGTTCGAGACGCCGCGAGGAGCGCGGCTCCTCACCACGAGGTCCTCGACTTTCCCGAGCAATGACGGCCTCATCCCGAGGAGGCGCGCAAGCGCCGTCTCGAGGGATGAGGGCAAGCGCTCAAAATTCCTTCGCGATCCTGGTCAGCATCGCAAGCAGCGCGGCGCGGTTGGCGGGGCCGAGCAATTCATTGAGACGGGCCTCATGCTTGCTGGCAACGAGCTTCTTTGCGCGCGCCAGAACCGCCCTGCCCTTGTCGGTCAGAACCAGGATGTGCGAACGCCGATCGTTGGTGGAGCGAACCCGCGCGCAGAGATCGCGGCTTTCGAGGCCATCAAGCATCGCCACGAAATTGGGCCGAAGGATTCCGAGCGTATTGGCGATCTCGGTCTGGTTGCGGCCGGGGTTCCTGTCGAGCAGAAGCAGGACCGAGAATTGCGCGGGCGTCAGGCGCAACGGCGCGACGCAGTGGAGAAAATCCTCGAAGATCTTCAACTGGGCGCGCTTGAGCGAATAGCCGAGCAATTCCGACAGTTCGCCCAGTTCGAGCGCGGCTTCGCCAACCGGCACCTCGGCAGGCTCCTTGCGGGCGGCACGGGACGTCCTGGCGCCGTTAGCGGCGGCAGCTTTTGAAACAGTCATCGCTGGTGATCCGATTCTGACATTCGCATCCCGATGCGGCAGACTGCCCGTCGAGAAAATGGCCCGACCTTGAGATTATATTCGATAATTGTTATGCATCATATCAAATGCCGGCGGCCTGTTTCAACTGCCGTCGGAAAGCCGGCCTCGCGCTTCACGGCCGCGGGGGACCCCGGCCAGCGAGGGGAGCGCCCGTCTTGAACACGACGATCATGCTGTTCCTGCTGCAGGACGGCATCACCAATGGCGCGATCTATGCCCTGCTCGGGCTCGCGCTGGTGCTGGTCTTCGCCGTCACGCGCGTCATCCTGATTCCGCAGGGCGAGTTCGTCACCTATGGAGCGCTGACCTATGCCTCGCTGTCATCGGGCCAGATGCCCGGCACCGCCCGCCTCGCGGTCGCGATGGGATTTTTTGCCTTCTGTCTGGATCTGTACGCAGGCCGGAAGTCATTGCGTGTTGCGCTGGTCGGTCGCGCGTTGGCGATCAACGTGCTCGTTCCGTTGACGATCCTTGCGCTGACCTGGTGGCTCGCCGGCCGTCAGAATCCGATTGCAGTCAATATTGTCCTCTCTCTCCTGATCGTTGCCGCGATCGGCCTGTTTCTCTATCGCATCGCATTTCAGCCGATCGCCAACGCTTCCGTGCTGGTGCTTCTGATCGCAGCCGTCGGCAGCCATCTCGCGCTCCAGGGCTTCGGGCTCGTTTTTTTTGGCGCCGAAGGACAGCGCGGACCAACGCTGTGGAATGACGCCTTCACGGTTGCTCCGTTGCGCTTTACCGGCCAGAGCATCGCCATTTATGCCATCACGCTCTCGCTCATCGCCGGCCTGTGGCTGTTTTTCGGCTTCACCCTTTACGGTAAGGCGCTTCGGGCGACCGCGGTCAATCGCCTGGGCGCGCGTCTCGTCGGCATCAGGACCACGCTGTCGGGGCAGATCGCGTTCCTCGTGGCGTCCGTGATCGGCGCGATCTCGGGAATCCTGATCGTTCCGATCACCACGCTCTACTACGACACCGGTTTCCTGATCGGCCTGAAGGGCTTCGTCGCCGCGATCATCGGCGGGCTCGCAAGCTATCCCTTGACTGCCGTTGCCGCACTCCTGGTCGGGGCGGTGGAAGCCTTTTCCTCGTTCTATGCGAGCAACTTCAAGGAAGTCATCGTCTTCACGCTGATCATTCCGGTCCTCCTGTTGCGATCGCTTGCAGCACCCGCGGTCGAGGAAGAGAAGGATTGATCGCGATGTCGGAGCGGCTGCCGGTCATGCTGTTCGCGCTGTTGATGGCTGCCATTCCGTTCATCCCCGGGATGCCGCCATTCTGGATCGTACTGCTCGACAATATCGGGCTCTCCGCACTGGTTGCCATGGGCCTTGTTCTGCTCACCGGGGTAGGCGGTCTCACTTCGTTTGGGCAGGCCGCGTTTTGCGGCTTTGGCGCCTACACCACGGCAGTGCTGACGACCGCCTACGGTCTTTCGCCATGGTTCACGCTGCCGCTCTCGCTGCTGGTAAGCGGCGGCGCGGCAGTCTTGCTCGGCCTGGTTACGGTGCGACTGTCCGGCCACTATCTGCCGCTCGGCACCATCGCCTGGGGGCTTGGCCTGTTCTATCTTTTCAGCAAGCTTGAATTCCTCGGCCGCAATGACGGCATCTCCGGCATTCCGCCGCTTTCGATCGGCTCGTTCCGGATGATCGATCCCGCGTCGATCTATTTCGCAATCTGGATCGCGGTCCTCGTCTGTGCGTGGCTCACCATGAACCTTCTGGACTCGCGTACCGGGCGCGCGATCCGCGCGCTGAGGCGCGGCCATGTCGCGGCAGAAGCATTCGGCATACGGACGCCACGCGCGAAGCTTCTGGTTTTCATCTATGCGGCGGTGCTGGCCGGGCTGTCGGGGTGGCTCTACGCGCATTTCCAGCGCGCCGCCAATCCCACGCCGTTCGGCGCGCAGGCGGGCATCGAATATCTCTTCGTCGCGGTCGTGGGGGGCGCCGGCTATGTCTGGGGCGGCGTGCTCGGCGCGGCGATCGTCGTGATCCTGAAGGAGATCATTCAGGACTACCTGCCTTATCTGTTTCACGGCGAGGGACAACTCGAGACCATCGTATTCGGCATCCTGCTCGTTGCGTTGCTGCAATTGGCGCCGAGCGGGGTCTGGCCATGGCTCACCGCGCGCCTGCCGCTCAAGCCTGTTCGCAAGCGGCCCGACACCTCACTCGCTTTGCCTCGGCGGGAGAGTGCGGCTGCACGCGAAGGCGTTCTCCTGCAGGTCGATCGCGCGCGCAAGCAGTTCGGCGGCGTGATCGCCGTCAACGACGTGTCCTTTGAGGTCTCGACGCGCGAAATCATCGCCCTGATCGGCCCCAATGGGGCAGGCAAGAGCACAACCTTCAACCTGATCACGGGCGTTCTCGCCGCGACCGGCGGCACGATTTCGGTCTTCGGCCAGAAGATCGACAACGCGCCGCCGCAGGAAGTGACCAAGCTCGGCATCTCCAGGACCTTCCAGCATGTCAAGCTGGTACCGGACATGACGGTGCTGGAAAATGTCGCGATAGGCGCACATCTGCGCGGAAGCTCTGGCGCACTCGCAAGCACGCTCCGCCTCGACCGGGCGGAAGAGGCCAGACTGCTGGCCGAAGCCGCGCGCCAGGTCGAGCGGGTCGGCCTGAGCGGGCAGATGCATGCGCAGGCCGGCAGCCTGTCGCTCGGCCAGCAGCGCATCGTCGAGGTGGCACGTGCGCTTTGCGCCGACCCGATGCTGCTTCTGCTCGATGAACCGGCCGCAGGCCTTCGGCACATGGAAAAGCAGCGGCTGGCGAGCCTGCTGCGAGACTTGCGCGACGGCGGAATGTCGGTGCTGCTGGTCGAGCACGACATGGGGTTCGTGATGGATCTCGCCGATCGCATAGTGGTGCTCGACTTCGGAACCAGGATTGCGGAAGGCACGCCTGAAGCGATCAGGACCAACCCGGAAGTGATCAGGGCCTATCTCGGAGCGGCCACATGATCGAAGGCTCGCGCCCGCTCCTGCAGGTCAGCGACGCGCATATCGCCTACGGCAAGGTCGAGGCCGTCCGCGGGGTGTCGCTCGATGTCGCCGGGAACGAGATCGTCACCATCATCGGCGCCAACGGCGCCGGCAAGACGACGCTGCTGAACGCGATCATGGGTATCCTGCCGCTGAAGGGCCGCGTCAGCTTCGCCGGCAGGCAGATCGCGAGCCTCGAGATCGAGGACCGGGTTGCGGCGGGCCTCAGTCTCGTGCCCGAGCACCGCGAGCTGTTTGCGACGATGAGCGTCGAGGACAATCTGCGGCTGGGCGCGTTCGGAATCGCGAAGGCTCTCGCGTCGCAATCGATCGAACGCGTCTTCACGCTGTTTCCGCGACTGAAGGAGCGGCGCTGGCAACTTTCGGGAACGCTTTCCGGCGGCGAGCAGCAGATGCTGGCCATGGGCCGCGCGCTGATGGGCGCGCCGAAGCTGTTGATGCTCGACGAGCCGAGCCTCGGACTTGCGCCCATCATCGTCGCCGATATCTTCCGCACCATTTCCGAGCTGCGTTCAAGCGGCGTATCGGTGTTGCTGGTGGAGCAGAACGCGAAGGCCGCGCTGCAAATCGCCGACCGCGCCTATGTGATGGAGCTCGGTGGATTTGTCTTGCAGGGGCCGGCGAAGGAGATCGCCAGCAACGAACGCGTGGCGGCGAGTTATCTGGGGTTCGCCGACGAGCGCGAGGGCACGAAGCCCGCTTAACTTCGGGTTCCGACGTGAGGTTCGGAATTATCCCTGCGAAAGTTCTGAGACGTCGGCGATGTCCACCCTCACCGTGCGGTAGGGCTCGATCACCCGGAAGGTTGCGAGCAGCAACAGCCAGATTGTCGCCAGGCGTATGAAGCGGACGGGCACGCTTGTCCTCCTCGCCGCAATCTGTCGACAATTCGCCAAGCTGGCCTCGGCAGCGCACGCGATTCCGCAGGCAAAATTCATTCGGAACCGATGTGAGCGCCCTTCTCAGCCACTGAGCGTTTCATCAGCAGCACCACGGGTACCAGCGCCAGCGTCACCAGGGCCAACAGCAGAAAGACGTCGAAATAAGCAAGTGACGACGCCTGCTGCTGCCGCAAGTTCTCGAGCACCTGCCAGGCCAGCTGCTGCGCGGCAGACGGATCGCCGGTCTGTTGCAGGAACGTTTCCCGAGCCTGATCGAGGAAGGACATCACAGCCGCGTTGAAGGAATCGAGTGAACTCGCCCAGCCGCAGGATGTGGAACTGGTCACGGCGCTCCTGAATTGTCTGCGCCATCGACGTCCCTACACTGCCTCCCTCGTTGCGCAGCAGGCTGAGCAAGCCAATAGCCGCTCCACGCAGCAACGGCGGGGTATAGAGGTAGGCAGCGACATTCGCAGGCGCAAAGCACATCGAGAGTCCAAGGACGAGCATCACCCGGGGCCAGACGACCTGGCCGGGGCTGATGTCGAGGTTCATTTGCGACATCCAATAGTTTCCAGCCGCCATGATCAGCAGACCGGCGGCGAGCAACCACCGGGCATCAGTCCCACGGCCAAGTGCCCGGCCGACAAACGGCATTGCCACAAGCGCACCGAGTCCGGCCGGCGACATGACCAGTCCCGCGCTGAGCGCGTCATAGCCGAACAGGGATTGAAGCAGCGCAGGCAACGAGGTGCTGGCGGCATAGAGGACCGCGAAAGCGCAAAAGATGATAAGGCAGCAAACGGCGAAGTTTCGCTCCCGCAGCGGACGAAAATTGACCACGGGGCTGGGGTGGCGCATCTCCCAGGAGATCAGCGCGATCAGACCCACGATGAAAAGAACCGCCAGCGTCTGCACGCGCCAGAAGGGATCGCTCAGCCAGTCCCACTCCTGGCCCTTGCTGAGCAACACCTCCCAGGAGACCATGACGATCACCAGGAGCGACAGGCCGAGCGAATCAAAATGCAGCGGCTGCTTTCTCAACTCCGCACGCTGCTTCGTGAGATATTCGGGATCCCGCAGCAGCGCATAACACGCCGCAAATGCCACAAGACCCACCGGCACGTTGATGTAGAACACCCATCGCCATGAGTAACTGTCCGTGATCCAGCCGCCAAGAGTCGGACCGACGACTGGGGCCAGCAGGGCAGCCAGGCCGAACAGCGTCATCGCAATGCCTTGCTTCTCGACGGGAAAGGCGTCCAGCAGCACGCCCTGGCTGGAAGGCTGAAGACCGCCCCCGGCCAGGCCCTGCAAGACGCGAAACACAATCAGCTGACCGAGGCCGGTGGCCATTCCACACAAACCGGAGGCGAGGGTAAAGACAGCTATCGACAGCAGGAAGTAGTTGCGGCGCCCGAGATGCGCCGACAGCCAGCCGGTAATCGGCAGGATGATGGCGTTGGCGGCGAGGTAGCTCGTGATGACCCATTCACCGTCGGCGACCGTGGCTGAAAGGCCACCGGCGATGTATCGCAGCGCGACCACCGCAATGGTGGTATCGAGCACCTCCATGAAAGTCGGTACCACGACGATCGCGGCCACCACCCAGGGGTTAACCCCCGCCCGGGATCTGGAGGATGAAAGTGCTACGTCGGTCATTTGTCGATGCCCGGCGCGCCCGCGGCCGCAGCGGTGCCGGACGATGGATGCACGTTGCTTTGAAGGAACTTTCCGGCATCGGGCCCGGTGGGCGGCTTGTCGATATAGACGTACGGAACGACAGAAGCGCCGATGAACAGAGGCCTCTGGTCCGGGTCGTATCCTTCGAGCTCGATCCGGACCGGCAGCCGCTGGACGATCTTGATGAAGTTGCCGGTGGCATTCTGCGGCGGCAGCAGGGCGAGCGTCGATCCGGTCCCCATGGTGAAGCCCGCGATCCGTCCTTTAAACATTTGTCGGTCGCCGTACATGTCGACGTAAAGATCGGCGGCCTGACCGATGCGCAGGTCGCGCAGCTGCGTCTCCTTGAAGTTGGCATCGACCCAGATCTCGCTGAGCGAGCGGATCGCCATCAAATTCTGCCCGACCTGAACATCATTGCCGGGATTGACATTTCGGCGCGTGACGACGCCATCGATCTCCGCGACAACGTCACAATAGCGAAGGTCGAGTTCGGCCAGAGAGAGGTCGCGCCTGGCGGCTTCGAGTTTGGCCTCGGCTTGTTTGACCGTCGGCGCTTCCGCCGCCAGCCGATCGAACGTGCGGTTGATATCACCTTTGGGATCGAGCTTTTCGAACGCGTCGACCATCTGCTTCGGAGTCTGGTTATACGAGTGGAGAACGCCCAGTTCAGCCGCTGTCTGAATCAGTTCTGCCTGCGCCTGCAGGACCGAAGAAAAGGTCTGATCGAGATCGGGCGGCACCTGCTCGAGATCCCCGCTGTCTTCGGGCTGCGCCTGCAGGCCCAGGGAGACTCGGATCTGATTCACATCCGCCAATGCCTGGACGACGCCCGCTTGGGCAATCGACAACGACGCCTGACGTTGATCATATAGCTCGCGGCTGGCCGTTTCCGATACGACCAGCTTCGCCGTCCGGTCAAACTCCTGCTGCGCGAGTGTAAGTGTGGCCTTCGCCTTGCGAAGTGCGGCGACCCGAGCACGCAGCAGGGCTATCTGGTTTTCGACATTCTGGATGGCTTGTTGCAATTGCCAGCGCCGGCTCCTGGCCTGTGCCTCGATGCCCCGCACCGTGGCCCTTGCCGCCTCGAGATCCGCCTGGGCCGTATCGACGGCCGCCTTCTTCACGGCGACTGCGTCCCTAAATGGCTCCTTGTCCAGTTCCACAAGGAGAGCTCCCTTTTGCACGCGGTTGTTGTCATCGACCAGAACCCGGGCCACCTGGCCGCGGACGCGGGGAGCGACGAATGTCACGTGGCCATTGACGTAGGCGTCGTCGGTCGAAACCGTGCTGAGAACCAGCCGAATCCGGGGAATGCCGAACACAAGGATAGCTGCCACCAGCAGGACGGCGGCTACCCCAAGCAGCAAGCCTCGCCTTCCTGTCGGCAGATGGCTGATTGAAGAACTGGATCCGGAAGACGCGTCTGTGCGCGATTTGCCAATATCGCGCGCCGTTACGTGGACTTCGTCTGTCGGATTTGCGGCAACTGAATTCGAGGCGTCCTTATCAGCATTTTCACTTTCTTCAGTAGGCATTGTGATGCTGCTCCCGATGTCCAGTCACTGCCTTGAGCCCTCGCCCCAAAACGGAGGATTGCCCTTCGGTCGACGGAGGCGGGGTCAGGCTGCGGCCTGTGATCGGCGGAACCATTCGTCGAAACCGACACGGCCGAGGCGCGCCTCGCCCAACGGCACGAGCGAGTGCTCCTCGACCCGACCGCCCCAATAGCGGGCCTTGGGGTCGCTCACGACCTCACGCGGGTCGCCGACCGCCTTCAGATAGCGCGCGATGATTTCGTCGAAGGGTGCTCGTTCCGGGCCCGCGATCTCGACAATGCCGTTTCGCGGCGCCGCGGCCGCCACATCGGCAACGATGGCGGCGACGTCATCCGCCGCGATGGGCTGGAACAGGATAGGCGGAAGCCTGATCATGTTTCCGTCCGCGCTTGAATTGGCGATTCCGCCGAGAAACTCCAGGAACTGGGTCGAGCGGATGATGGTATAGGGGATGCCGGCGGCCTCAATCAGTTTTTCCTGGGCAACCTTGGCGCGGAAATAGCCATTGTCGGACCGGTCGATTCCGACGATGGAGAGCGCGACATGGTGCCGGATACCGCCCGCTGCAGTCTCTGCGGCCAGAACGTTGCGACCGGAGGTCTCGAAGAATTCCAGGACCGCCTTGTCTTCAAATGAGGGTGAATTGGCGAGGTCGATCACGACCTGCGCGTCGGCCACGGCATCCTTGAGCCCTTCGCCGGTGATGCTGTTGATACCGTTTTTGGGCGAGGCGGCGACGACCTCGTGGCCGCGTTGGCGCAGAATGGCAACGGTCTTCGAACCGATCAGGCCGGTGCCGCCGATGACGACGATCTTCATGGTTTAATACCCTCCCTTGACGACCGAGACCCCCAAACCGAATGCAAGTGGGGAGATTTTTGGCGCTCAATGGGCGGCGTGCACGATGCGGCCCGCGAGGAGACAAACATCGGGGCATCCATGCCGAACATGCCGTGCCGCTCACACGTGGAGTAGATCGCCCCTAACGCGGACGTCGCGCGTTTGTTCCTAGGCCTTGGAAACGTCGAGGGTACGGGGGCTTATGCCCGCCCCGGCTCCCTTTGCCGACTATTTTGCGGCTGTGGACGCTGATTCACGCCCGGTTTGCCCCAGTTTGCCCCCTGGGCGAAAGGCGCGGAACGACAACACTTTTCACATCGCTGACTTGCGCTTTCTGACGGTCAGAACAATGGAGAACGATCGTCCGGGCCTCTTTTCCGATCCAGTTGCGCACGCCTCGACTCCCGGCGATCTCGCGCTCCGTGACGAATGTCTGTCGCCCATCTGTCACGGTGACCACGCGAGCCTCACCTGTCCTGCCTCATCTGTGTTTCCGATGTGCAGTCCGCCTGAGTTGCCAAATGGAAAGGGCATGCAGCAGGATCGAAGTCGGGACGGCGAACGCGGGAATCAGCACGATCGGATAGGTGCCCGCGAGCGAAGCCGGGATGTCCAGACCGAAAATCTGCAGCGGTCCAGGGTTGCTGAGCGTGCCCATGGTAATGGCTACCGCGAAATCGAGCAGACCGAAGATGTTCCATGCCATCGCCGCGCTTCGTCCATTTTCTGCTCCGGACGCAAGCCGCCATGCGACCGGCAATGCCATGATGCCAGTCAGCACGTCACCGATGCCGGCTGGCCAGGCGAAGGCTCCTGCGACGGTGCCGTGCACCCAGTTGACGATGAAAATCCCGCCGAAGATTCGATAGACCTGCAAGGCTATCAGCCAGGACGCCGGGGTCGCATCGAGCAGTGCCGCGATCGATTTCGAGCGCAACAGCAGGAAGAGCCCGACGATCACCGGTGCAAAAATCGCGAACGGCAATTTCGGCAGCCGCGTCACCCCGGGAACCGGCTGAAAGAAGCCGTTGATCGCCATGCTCCAGACCACCGCGAGCCAGATGGTGAAGGGGACGGCGACGGCAAGCCAAATCAAAATGCGCTTGCTCGCCGAAAATTCCGTTCGCGCCAGGCCCAGCCAGAGACCCGTCAGGATCGCGAGATTTACTCCCAGACGCGTGACCACCGAGGGAATTCCGGTGGGGGCGAGCGCCGGAAACGCCAGATTGATCCCGACCCAGAGCGCCGCCAGCACGCTGCCCAATAGAAGCAGGCCGATCGTCGCGGTTTGAGACGTCTCGGGTTTGAACCCGGTAGCGAGGGTGCTCATGTCGGACTCCCTTGTGGCTATGAATCATTTTGTTGCTATTTATTTTATAGTCACTATCATTATGATAGTAATGATGTCAACGCTGGCGCTTATGATAAGATCGTGAACGCCCCCGCGGCCGCCGGCGCCAGGACCGGAGACGATTTCGAACGCGAAAGCCTTCATGACTGTCGACCCCACGCAATTCTGTCCGGTGGCGCGGACGCTCGATCTCATCGGCGACCGCTGGACCATCCTGATCCTGCGCGACCTCGTTCTCGAGGGCCCGCGCAAATTTCAGGACTTGCAGCGCGCGTTTCCGAAAATGAGCCCGAATACCCTGTCGGCCCGGCTCAAGACGCTCGAGGAGCATGGGATCGTCGAACGCCGGACGTATGCGGATCATCCGCCCCGCGCCGAATATGTTCTCACGGAAAAGGGCAGCGAACTCAGGCCCGTGCTGCGGACGTTACGTATCTGGGGGGAAAAGCACACCAGGCCGCCCTCGCCGCAAAGGGCGTGAAGCCACGACGTCCGCATGTCGCGAGAAGAACCCCTTCCCTTTTTCGGGAAGGGTAAACGCGCTCACATTGCCGGCACGTATTTTCCGTTCTTCACCGTCAGGACGATGCGCGAGCGCTCGTCGAGGCCGGAGCGATCCTTCTCGGTCCAGTTGTACACGCCCTGGCTCGCGGCGATTTCGTGCTCCGTGACGAATGCCTGGCGGAGCGCAACCCGGAATTCCGGCGTGCCCGGTTTTGCGGACTTCAGCGCGACCGGAATCACGCGCTTGAGGACCTCGAACGCATCATAGGAATGCCCGGCAAACTGGCTGCGGGTGTTGGGGCCATATTTGGCTTCATAGGCGGTATTGAGCGCGAGCCCCGGCTTTTTGGTGAGCGCGCTGTCAGGCTGGCCTTCGGGATACATCACCGGACCCGACGCCATGATCACGCCTTCGGCCGCGGGCCCCGCAATGCGGATGAAGTCCATGCTGGCGGCGCCGTGGGTCTGATAGATCAGCCCCTTGTAGCCGCGCTCGCGCAACTCCGTCTGCGGCAGCGCCGCGGCGGTGCCGGAGGCACCGACAAGGATCGCATCGGGATTTGCGGCGACGAGCTTGAGAACCTGCCCCGTAACGGACGTATCCGGCCGCGCGAAGCGCTCCTCATCCACCAGCGTCATGCCCATCGGCACGGCTTGCGTCTTGAAGTCGTTGAACCAGAGATCGCCGTAGGAATCGGAGTAGCCGATATAGCCGACCGTTTTGACATTATGCGCCTTCATGTGCTCGTAGAGCACCTTGCCCATGATCGGGACAGGCTGCGGCATCACCACCGACCATTTCGCGCGCTCCGGGATGACCGGGAACGGCGCAAGCGCGAAATGAGGGATGCCCGCTTCGTTCGCGACATTGGATATGGCGATGGTCGGCGGCGTCGTCGACGATCCCATGATGATGTCCGCCTTGGATTCGGTAACGAAGCGTCGCGCATTGGTGGTGGCGTTGGTCGGATCGCCGCCGTCGTCGAGGACGATCACCTTGAGCGGTACGCCGCCGATCTCCTTTGGCACAAATTCAAGCGCGTTGCGCTCGGGAATGCCGAGCGCCGCCGCCGGCCCCGTGGTCGAGATCGAGATGCCGATGGTGATTTCGGCCGTCTGCGCGGTCGCCGGCAAGGCCGGCCAGGCGAGCGCGACGACGGCGATGGCGGCACCGAATTGAAGCTTCATCATGGATTTCCTCCCTTGGCTTTTTATACGCGTTATCTGCTTATCAGCATTGTCTGCAGTGCGTGGACCGCATTCGCGGTGAGCTTCCTGCTGCGTCAGGGTCGCAGGAATTTCGCAATCATCTCCTCCGGAACCGGCGCCGATTTCAATTGATCCGGTTTGGCCGGATCGCGTCCAACCAGGACCCGGGTCTCGAATCCCTCGATCGCAAGCGCTTCGCCCTTGTACACCTTGTGCGTCACCTCAAAGCTCGAACGCTTGATGCTTTCGACCCGGCTTTCGATCGTGATCCAGTCGCCGAAGGTCGAGGCGATGTAGAACTTCGCGCGCGTATCGACCATGGGAATGCCGACCAGACCGTATCTTTTGACGATGTCCTGCTTGGAAAAGCCGGCCGCCTCGAACAGGATCGAGGTCGAGTCGTCGAACATCTCGAAATAGCGCGGGTAATAAACGATGTTGGCGGGGTCGCAATGGCCCCACTGGATCTGGACATCCCTGCGGTTGACGAACATGGACGAACCTATTTCGGTGCCATGCGCAGCGAGGCATCGAGCCGCACGACCTCGCCATTGAGATAGGGATTGTCGATCATGTGCATCACGAGCGAGGCAAATTCGTTCGCGTCGCCGAGGCGGCGCGGAAACGGTATGGAAGCCGCCAGCGAATCCTGCGCCTCCTGCGGCAGATTGGCGAGAAGCGGCGTCAGAAACAGGCCTGGCGCGATCGCCAGCACGCGAATGCCAAACTGCGCCAGCTCGCGCGCAATCGGCAGCGTCATCGCGACGATGCCGCCTTTCGAAGCCGAATAGGCCGCCTGCCCGATCTGGCCGTCATAAGCCGCAATCGAGGCGGTAGAGATGACGACACCGCGTTCGCCGCTCGATAGCGGCTCCAGCTTCGACATGCCCGCGGTCGCAAGCCGCAGCATGTTGAACGAGCCTATCAGGTTGACCTTGATCACCCTGTCGAAATCGGCAAGCGGCATCGGTCCGTCGCGCCCGATCACCCGCCTGGCGACACCGATGCCGGCGCAGTTCACCAGTATTCGCGCCGGACCATGCGCCTTGGCGGCCGCAGCGATCGCGGCCTCCGCCGACGCCGAATCGGAAACATCGCAGACGACGGCCACCCCGCCGATCTCGGCGGCTACCTTCTGGGCAAGTTCACCATTGACGTCGCACACGGCAACTTTCCCACCATGGCCTGCGAGCCTGCGCGCCGTGGCGGCGCCAAGTCCCGACGCTCCGCCTGTGACGATCGCGGCCTGATCCTTCAACTGCATGGTTCCCTCCTGAAATCGATTGTTTGTTTACGGCAATATCACGTCTGCGGAAAGCGTCGGCGCATAAAGCGCCTCGATCAGATGATTGCGGTGATCGAGCACCGCGCGTTGATTGATCGACCCCTTGTCCGTGACTTCGCCGTGATCGATCGAAAGCGGCGCATCGAGAAGAAGCGCCCGCGCGATCCGCGTCGAGGAGCCGGTCGAGGCTGCGAAGAAACCTGCAAATCGCTGGCGGAAGGCGTCGCGGATCAGGGGATCGCTCGCGGTGGCCGCGATGTCGTCGAACGGAAGCGTCGGATTGATCAGGCGGCACCCGTCGAGATCGAGCACGACCAGCGCCGATATCTCGTCACGATTGATGCCGCCGAGCACGACATCGCGCACCAGAGGCGAACAGGCCGCAATGAAGCGCGCGCGAAGCGGACCGACGCTGACCCAGGTGCCGCTCGCCAGCTTGAAATCCTCCGCGATACGGCCGTCGAAATCGAACCCGGCGGAAAGATCATCCGGCACCGCCGGTTTGATGGCGTCGCCAAACTTGTAGAAGCCTTCCTCGTCGAAAGCGGCCGCGGAGAGCGCGGGCTGTCGCCAGTAGCCCGGCGTGACGTTCGGCCCCTTGGCGCGCACTTCGAGCTTGCCGTTGCTGGGCACGAGCTTGGCCTCGTTGCCGGGAACCGGGAGCCCGACATGGCCCGAGCGGCTGGTAACGGGAGTGGCCGACATGAAGAACGGCGCGGTCTCGGTGGCGCCGAGACCGGTCAGCATCGGCACGCGAGAGCCTGTTTCCCGAACCGCGAGTTCGTCGAGGCTCTGCCACACGAAAGGCGAGAGCGCGGCACCGGAAAAGAACATGGCGTGGAGTTTTCGGAAGAAATTGGCTCGCAGTGCGTCGTCATCGCGCAAATAGGGCAGAAGCGATTCATATCCCTTGGGGACGTTGAAATAGACGGTTGGCGAAATCTCGCGAAGATTGCGCACGGTTTCCTCGATGCCTCCGGGAACAGGCTTTCCCGCGTCAAGATACATCGATCCGCCGTTGAAGAGCGTCAGCCCGATATTGTGATTGCCGCCAAAGGTGTGATTCCACGGTAGCCAGTCGACGATGACGGGCGGCTCGTCCTTCAGGAACGCCATCGTCTCGCGGATCATGACCTGATTGGCGCAAATCATGCGCTGGGTGTTGATGACCGCCTTCGGATTGCCGGTAGAACCCGATGTCAGCAGGAATTTCGCGATCGTATCGGGACCGATGTTCTCGTGCGCGGCTTCCAGCCGCCGATGCAGCGGGCTTGCCATCAGGTCGGCAAGCAGGGTGACATTGCGGCCGCGCGGCGCGCCATAGGATGCGGCGATTTCGGTTCCGGCGGGAACGTTCGCCTCAAGCGCGTCGGCGAATTTGTTGGCGTCGTCGGCGAAGACGAGTCCCGGCGTCAGGAGCTTCATCAGGTAGGACAGCTTGCCGTAATCTTTCGACACCAGCGAATAGGCCGGCGACACCGGGCAAAATGGAATGCCGGCATACAAGGCACCAAACGCCATCAGCGCGTGGTCGATCGAATTGCCGGACAGGATTACGACAGGCTTCTCCGCGGAAAGATCTCGCGCCAGAAGGCCGGATGCGATGTGCCGGCTCGCGGTGAGCAATTCGGCGTAGCTGATCTGCCGCCAGCCACCGCCGGTGTCACGCTCGGCCATGAAGATCCGGTCCGGCGCGACCTCGGCCCAGTGTTTCAGCCGGTCGGTCAGCCGGGCCGGATATTCGCCAAGAGCCGTTTTTGGCCGGAGATAGATCGTGCCGTCGGAGCGGCGTTCGATCGACACGGCGGGATCGCCAAACGAAATCCTGCGCAGTGGAGGCGCCTTGCCGCTCGGTGCCGTCGCGTCATCCGTCATCCGCATGGAAGTGTCCGATCTGGCACTCATTTTCAGGAGGGCTTCACCTTTCTGGTTTTGTGGTCGAGGAACGCGCGAATTCGAAGCTTCGCTTCCTTGTCGCTCTGCGCCACTGTCGCCATCAACGACTCCATCAACAGCCCGGTCTGCGGATTGGCCTCGGCGATCATCGGCAGCGCCTGCAACACCGCAAAATTCGTCAGCGGCGCATTCCTGGCAATCCCGGCCGCAAGTTCCTTTGCCTTGTCGAGCGCCTCGCCTTCCCCGACAAGATATTGCGCAAATCCATAAGCCGCACCCTCGGTCGCGGAATAAACGCGTCCGGTCAGCATCATGTCGGTCATTCGGGCCACGCCGATCAGGCGCGGCAAGCGTACCGACCCGCCGCCGCCGACGAAAATGCCGCGTTGGCCCTCGGGCAGCGCGAAATAGGCGTTCGGTTCGGCGACGCGAATATGCGCGGCGCAGGCGAGTTCCAGCCCGCCGCCGATCACCGCACCGCGAAGCGCAGCAATCACGGGCACCCGGCTGTATTGAATGCGGTCGAACACCCGGTGCCACATCTGCGAGTGCCGCAGGCCCTCGGTCGCATCGTGCTCGGTCAGTTCCGACAGGTCGAGACCGGAAGAGAAATGATCGCCGACGCCATGAACCACCACCGCGCCAACGTCATCGGGCAGGTTCGAAAAGCATTCCCCGATCTTGAGGATGATGCCGTCGTTCAACGCGTTGCGCTTGGCCGGGCGATTGAGCCCGACGGTGAGTACGGCGCCGGTCTGCTCGATCCTGAGCAGTTCGGATGGACCGGCGGAGGTCGCGGCGGCGTTTCCCATGGAAATATTGTGTCCTGCCTGGAATAGTTATGTTCTATAACTAATTGCCGGCGAGTTAACATTATCCGCGTGATCGAGCTCATCCCGAGGAGCCGCGAGGCGGCGTCATGAGGGTCCCGGGCCTCACGGTTCGGGACGCTTGCCAAGGCACGCTCCTCACCACGAGGCACGCTCCTCACCACGAGGAAAGAAGCACGACAGCGAAATTGCCTTCACAGAATCCGATGCACGTCGATCACGACGCGGTCGGCATGTCGCGCGGCCGAGCCGACAAAGAGGCTTTCCATCAGCCAGCGGTATTTCTCGGCTCCCGTTTCGAACCTGGGCATGGTTCTGAAATAGATCAGGGCGGGGTCGACGGCTTCGCCGCGGTTCAGCCGCTGCAGGAGTTCGAGGGGGCCGAAGCGGATGCCCCTGTTGTCGACATAGATCACGGCGCCATCATCGGTCAGGATCGCGTATTTCGCTTCCAGCTCGATCAACTGGTTCGGCCGGATGATCTGAAAATCCGCGCCAAACGGAAGCACCTCTCCGCTGATGTCGTTGCCCCTCACCTCGCCGCCGGTGATCGGAATGATACGGCGGATGCCGGTGCCGATATCGCCGGCGGAAGTCACGCGGCCGATACGGGCGGTAATGGTAAAGACGTATCGGGTGTGAAGCGCAGGTTCCATGGATCACCTCGAACCCTGTTGGTGCGATGACTTTGTCCTTCGAGACGCATCGCTGTCGCGATGCTCCTCAGGACGAGGTCTCGATCCTCATGGTGAGGAGCGCGGCCACGCCGCGCGTCTCGAACCATGGGGCAAGCAATGTGTTTTCGTCGTTCGGTTCCATCGGCAGACATACTAGCGGACCATCATGTGTTGCGGCAGCCAGGTGGCCAATAGCGGAAATGAAATCAGAATGACCAGCCGGACGATATCGGTAAGCACAAAAGGAATAACGCCCTTGAAGATGGTGGTGAAAGAGACATCCTTCACCACGCTCTTGATGACGAACACGTTCATTCCGACCGGGGGGTGGATGAGGCCGAGCTCGACCGTCATCACGATGATCACGCCGAACCAGATCGGGTCGAAGCCGAGATGGGAGATGACCGGAAAGATGATCGGCACGGTCAGGATGATCATCGCCATCGCATCCATCAGGCAGCCGAGCACGAGGTACATCACCATGATGACGGCGAGCACGCCGTAGCTGCCGAGACCTAGCCCGGTGAGGAATTCCGTGACCTTTTGCGGGGTCTGGGTCACTGTAAGAAAATATCCGAAGATCAGCGCACCGATCAGCACCGTGAACACAGCCGCGGCCGTACGCGTTGCCTGCAACAGCGAGGCAAGGATCTTTTCCCTGTTCAGCCGCCCGGTGAGCAGTCCGATCAGGAAGGCGCCGGTAGCGCCGACGCCGCCCGCCTCGGTCGGCGTAAAGCGCGGCAAAAACGGCAGCCCGTAGAGCCCGCCGATGACGAAGACGAACAAAAGCACCGGCGCCCAGATATCCTTCAGTCCGGACAGGCGTTCGCGCCAGGCGGTTGCTTCACCCTTGGGCAGGAAGCCCGGCCGAAGCAGGCCGATCAGCGCGATGGTGATCATGTACATGGTCATCGCGAGCAGGCCGGGAATGATGCCGGCGATGAAAAGCTTGCCGATGTCCTGCTCGGTGATGACGCCATATACCGCGAGCACGGTCGAAGGCGGCAGCATGGCGCCCAGCGTGCCGCCGGCCGCGATCACGCCGGTGGCAAAGGATTGCGGATAGCCGAACCGACGCATTTCCGGATAGGCCACCGCCGAAAAAGTCGCAGCGGTCGCCACCGACGAGCCGCAGATCGCGGCAAAGCCACCGCAGGCCGCCACCGTCGCGATCCCGAGCCCCCCGCGCAGATGGCCGACAAAGCCATTGGCGGCACGAAACAGGTCGCGGCTCATGCCGGAATTGCTGACAAAAGCGCCCATCAGGAGGAACATCGGAATCACGCCGAATGTGTAGTCGGTCACCGTCCGCATCGAGGTCTGTCCGACCAGCTTCAGCGCCGGCGTGCCGCCAACCAGGTAGCCGAAGCCCGAAACGCCGACGAGGCCCATCGCCATGCCGACCGGCACGCGCAGCAACATCAGCGCGAAAAGCGCGACGAAGCCCAGAACGGCGACGGCATCGGTGCTCATGCCGCGCTCACTCCGTGCCCTTGATCCTGGGATCGTGCATTTCCTCCGGATGGAAGATCAGCCGATAGGTGCGGATCGCGATCAGCAGCACGGCGGAAACGTCGCCGGCCCAGGCGACGGCGAAAAACGGCCAGGTCGGCATGTGCATGTCGAAGGTCGTGACATGGTCGTTGTAGGTGCCGCGCACCTTGTCGAACAGCGTCCATGTCTGCACCGTCACCACGAAAAGGAGAACCAGTGTCGCGAACACGTCGATCATGCGCTGGTATCGCGGGCCGACATTGCCCCAGACGAGGTCCACGGTGATGTGGGTGCCGCGATAGCTGGTGGCAGCAATGCCCCAGAAGATCAGAATGCCGAGCAGGAGCCGCCCGATATCGAAGGAATCGGGGATCGAATAGTTGAAGAGGTTGCGCAGGAGCACCGCGACGAAGATATTTGCCGCTACGATGCCGACGAAGGCAGCCGCGATCCATTCGATCGTATCGATGAAACGATCCATAGACGCGCGCTTCATTTCCGCTCCATTATCGGTATTGTCGACTGATCGCGAATTCGGGAGAGCCTGGCGTCGGAAGCATACCGCCGCCGGATCAATTTACTGCGTCAAGGCGCTGTATTTCGCGAGCGAGGCCCGCAGTTCGGCCATCGCCGCATCCGGATCGTTGCCGGCCTTCCTGACGCCATCGGCCCAGGTCTTGACCAGCGGCTCGGCCGCCTTTTTCCACAATGCGGTCTGCTCTGCAGTCAACTGGTAAACCTCCTGGCCCGGTTCGGCCTTCACCTTGTCGAGGCCTGCATCCTCGAACTTGCCCCAGGGTTCGCCGACGCGTCCTGCGGCTTCCGTATTGCAGTTGTCGTCGATGGCCTTTTTCTGCCGCGCGGACATCTCATTGTATTTGTCCTTGTTCATCACGAAGACGAAAGTCGTGACGTAAAGCGGCGCGTCCATCTGATATTTCGTCACCTTGTCGATGCCGAAAAGCACCAGCGATCCCCACGGGAAGGTAACGGCATCGGCGACGCCGCGCTCGATGATGTCGCGCACTTCCGGCGCCGAGGACTGCACGTTGGTGCCGCCGAGCAGGGTAACGAAATTCGCGATCGTCGCGTCGGCAGGACGGATCTTCATGCCCTTGATGTCGTCCGGCACGACGATCTTTTTCGTGCGCGAATGAAACGATGACGGCGCGTGGACGAAGGCGAGGCAGAACTTGACGTCCTTCATCTCCTTGTCGGCGTATTTCCGGTACCAGGCGTCCAGTCCCATCGAGCCGCCCTTGGCGTCGGACATCAGGAACGGAAGTTCGCCCGCCCCGATGATCGGAAAGCGGCCGGGCTGATAGCCTGGGTTGACATAGGTAACGTCGGCAATGCCGTCACGCGCCATGTCGTAGTGGTCGAATGCCTTGCCGAGCTGCTGGGCGGGATAGACCTTGTATTTGATGGTGCCGCCGGACTCCTTCTCGACCGCGGCGCCCCAATCCTCCAGAGCCTTTTGCAGCGGATGCGAGGCGGGGACCCAGTGCGAAAGCTTCAGCTCGAAGGTCTTCTCCTGCCCGATTGCGGGCGAGGCGGCCGCAGCCAGCAGCAGCGCCAGAATCATCGATCTGAAGTCCCCCCACCACGAGCGGCGCGTTCGTTCAGGGACCAGGAACGTTTTCCTCATCGACGTCGTCTCCCTTCGGGTGCAAGAGCTTCGATGGCCCTTTGTCTATGTTGTTACCTTTGGTCTCTATTGTTATAGAATATAACTATTCGCGCAAGCGCGCGGCCGCGCCCTCAGGTTCAAGAATCTACAGCAGGCCGGGGAGGAAGTATTGCGGACAAAAGTAGCGATCATCGGCGCAGGGCCCGCGGGATTGCTGCTGGGGCAATTGCTTCGCGGCTACGGCATCGACAACGTCATCCTGGAACGCCACACCGGCGAATATGTGCTGCACCGCATTCGCGCAGGCCTTCTTGAAGAGGGAACGGTGGCGCTTCTCGACGAGGTCGGCGCGGGCGGCCGCGCCCACAGCGAGGGTCTCGTCCACGAAGGCATCGAGCTTGCCTTTTCAGGCAGCCGGCACCGGATCGATCTGAAAGGCGCCACCGGCAAGACGATGATGATCTACGGGCAGACCGAGGTGACACTCGACCTGATGAATGCAAGGCGCGATGCGGGCCTGACCTCGTTCTACGAAGCGGCCGACGTCACCCCGCTCGATTTCGACACCGACCATCCGCGCGTCACTTATGTCCGGGACGGCCTCACCCACGAGATCGAGTGCGATTTCATCGCGGGCTGCGACGGTTTCCACGGCGTCAGTCGCGCCAGCGTGAAGCCCTCCGCGATCGAGACATTCGAACGGGTCTATCCCTTCGGCTGGCTCGGAATTCTTTCGGATACCCCGCCGGTCAGCCATGAACTGATTTATTCCAATCATGCGCGGGGATTTGCTCTTTGCACCATGCGTTCGACGAGGCGCAGCCGCTACTATGTGCAATGTCCGCTCGACGATCACATCGAACAATGGCCGGACGACAGGTTCTGGAACGAACTGAAGCGCCGGCTGGACCAGGAAGCGGCGGACAAGCTCATCATCGGACCATCGATCGAAAAGAGCATCGCGCCGTTGCGAAGTTTCGTCGCCGAGCCGATGCGCTTCGGACGGATGTTTCTTGCCGGCGACGCCGCGCATATCGTGCCCCCGACCGGCGCCAAGGGGCTGAACCTTGCAGCCAGCGACGCACATTATCTCGCGAAAGCCTTCCAGGAATATTACGACGAGAGATCGTCCGCGGGCATCGACCACTATTCCGAGAAGGCGCTGTCGCGGGTCTGGAAGGCGGTGCGCTTCTCCTGGTGGATGACATCCATGCTGCACAAGTTCCCGGACACGGGGGCATTCGGCGCGCGAATCCAGCTCGCAGAGCTCGATTACGTGGCCCATTCAAAAGCTGCGATGATGTCGCTTGCGGAGAACTACGTCGGCCTGCCGTTCTGAAGCTGCAACCATCCGTGCCTGCTCGAATTCTGTTTCAAACTTTGTAGGTGGTGCAATCCGCATCGCCATCGCGTTCAATGCGGCCGCCTGATCGCAAATGCCGGACGCTTCGCTTGACCGCTTTCGATATCCCCAACGGCTTTGAGCGCCATTTCCGCCAGAGCCCGCTGACCGATCCCTGGGAACCGATCTACTCCAGGCGAACAGCGGACGCCGTCGTTATCGCCCTGCGGCTCGCCAGGCCCCACACCAACTCGCGCGGGCTCATTCATGGCGGGCTGATTGCCTCGCTTGCCGACAACGCGATGGGACTTAGTTGCGGCGTCAAGCTCGACGGCGGCCCGCGGCTTGTCACCGTTAGCCTTGCGGTCGATTTCATCGGGACCGCCCAGATCGGCCAATGGCTCGCGGTCGAAAGCGACGTGATCAAGACCGGCTCCACGCTCTGCTTTGCGCAATGCCTCGTGACCGCCGATGGAAGCGCGATCGCGCGGGCGAACGGAACGTTTCGTGTGGTGAAGAAAGCGGAGTGAACGCTAACCTCCAAAATGCCAGTCGCTGATCTCGATCACGAGATCGACGAAGGTGCGCACCTTTGCCGACAACAGCCGCGAGGTCGGATAGACGACATGAATCGGCAAGGGCAGCTGCTCGAATTTCGCCAGCACTATTTTCAAACGGCCGGCTTTGATCGCATCGGCGGCCTGATAGGCGAGCACCCGGGTCAAGCCGCCATTCTGGGCCGCATACTGGATCGCGGCATCCGCGCTGTTGGTGGTCAGGCGCGGTGCCGGCGCGACTCGAATTTCCCGGCCGTCCCTGACAAAGCGCCAGTCTGCCGAAGGGGAGCCAAATTGGATCGTTTGGTGCGACGCAAGGGCCTCGGGCGTCCGCGGCTCGCCGCGCGAGCGGAGATAGCCGGGAGAGGCAACCACAATGCGGCGCATTTCGCCGACATGCCGCGCCACCAGGCTCGAATCGGCGAGGTGGCCAATTCTCACCGCAACATCGACGCCCTCTTCCACCAGATTGACGATGAGGTCCGACAGACGCAATTCGGCTGAAACTTCTCCATGGCGCTTCAGATATTCGGACACGACCGGACTGACGTGCAGGCGCCCGAATCCGACCGGCGCGGAAATTACCAGCGTCCCACGCGGCAGCGAATGTTCGCCCTCCGCCGCGCCTTCGGCTTCCTCGACATCGGCGATAATCCGTCTGGCGCGCTCCAGGTAGCGCGCGCCGGCATCGGTCAGCGCAACCGAACGCGTCGTCCGCTGCAACAGCCGCGCGCCAAGCCGATCCTCCAGCGCCGCGATCAGGCGCGTTACGCCCGACGCTGAAAGTCCCAGCTTGCGCGCCGCCGGCGCGAACCCCCGGAGGTCCGCGACCGCGACAAAGGCCTGCATGGCATCGATCCGGTCCATGGGATTATTTCATATTACGAAACAATGAAATGTCAATTGCGATAATTGTCCCGAAATCTGGTGCATGCCATATCAACCGCAGAGGCGAGCTGGTGCTCGCGAGACGTCAAAAAGCAGCTGGGCTTGATGCGCCTATAGGTGTTGCGCGGTGTTGGCGCGGCGAGCTGAACGCAAGGAGGTTTCCATGTCAGAGACCCTTATTCATTCGAGCGACGTCGCGTTCACGCCAGCCGTGAAGACGATCCAGGCGCGCAAGGGATCACGTGAGATGTATGCGGGCGTCGAGGATCGGGGCGGCTGGCGGACCGAAATAGACGAAAACCTTGCTGGGTTTCTCGCAGACGCAAACAGCTTTTATCTGGCGACGGGGTCCGCCACCGGCCAGCCCTATATTCAGCACCGGGGCGGTCCGAAGGGTTTCATCAAGGTACTGGACAAGAACACGATTGCTTTCGCCGATTACCGTGGCAACCGGCAATACATCACGCTCGGCAATTTGTCGGAGAACAGCAAAGCCTACATCTTCGTGATGGATTATGCCCACAGACGGCGAGTGAAGATCTGGGGCGAAGCGCGCGTCGTGAATGATGATCCCGCGCTGCTGCAATCGCTGATGCCGAAAGGTTACAAGGCACACCCTGAGCAGGCGATCCTGTTCCGCATTTCCGCATGGGACACCAACTGCCCACAGCATATTCCGCAGAAATTCGACGCGGCCGATGTCGCCGCTGCGCTCGGCTCGCGCGATGCGCGCATCGCGGAGCTCGAAGCAGAACTCGCCGCGCTGAAAGGCCAGCGCACCGCCACGACCTCAAGCCGCCTGCCTTAACGGCGTCCAGGCAAAGTCCGGATAATATTGGGACATCATCCGGTCGACATAGGCGGTCAGATTTTCGAACTGCTCGGTTCGCTCCCGAAGGCGGGAGACAAAAAACGGCGTGAGTATTCCGGCCACCGCACCGAACGCGGTGGCATCGGTGCCGCAGGGTGAATCGCCCATCAAATACGGTTTGTCTCCGAGCTGAACCGAGAGCGCAAACAGCGAACGAACCGCAAGGTCGACGTCTTCGTCGGGCGCGTGACGCCCCAATCCGCTCAGCAGATAATTCTCGGCGACGCGGAATTGCGCGTCCTCGCGCAGTTTTTCCCGCTGATGTTCGGGTGCCGCATCGAAGAAGTGCGCCGGTCCCTTGGCGAAATTCTCAGGGTCGACCCAGCGGGCGCCGATCATGGCCCAATAGAGGTGATGCTCGATCATTCGCTCGAAAGCCCAGACCTGGGCGCGATTCTGCAAGCTGAGCGGGGCATCGAAATCGAAACCATATTTTCCTTCGAGATGCGCACGGATGAACGTGGAATCGGCAATCGCTTCGCCGTCATCCTCGATGAAGGGCAGTTGTCCCTTGGGCGAGGCGGTGGGTCTCGCCTTTTCCTTGCGGTAAGCGAGACCTGCCATCCTCAGCTGGACTTCGGTCTTGGTGACAAAAGGGCTGATTTCCGGCAGCCCGAATCCAGGGCCGAAACCGTAAAGAACGATCACGATAGCACTCCCGTTTTCTTGAGCAGGCGCCTGAAACTAGCGGCCACCTGCTGCCACCGTGGTGTCAGCAGCGGCAACATCGTGGCCCACAAATCGAGGCCGTAAATGATCATCATGGATAAAACCCTCTCGGTTTATGTCTTGGTCCCCTTATACTTGCCACCTGCTGCCAACATGCTGTCAGCATCAAACGACAGTCCTGCGAGAAACTTGCGAGAGACGCCATGCGACGCGCCGACCGCCTCTTTCAGATCATCCAGGTGCTCCGGCGCACCCGAAAGCCGCTGACCGCGGATGCCATCGCCGCGGAGCTGGAAACCTCGAAGCGGACGGTCTACCGCGACATCGCCACGCTGATGGAACAGCGCGTGCCGATCCGCGGCGAGGCGGGCATGGGCTATATTCTGGAGAAGGGTTTCGACCTGCCACCGTTGATGCTGACGCCCGACGAGATCGAAGCGGCGGTGCTGGGCGCACAATGGGTCACCGGCCACGCCGATGCCGTATTGTCTCGTGCCGCACAGGATCTCATCGCCAAGATCGCCGACACCGTCCCGGAGCGGTTGAGACCGTTTGTCCTTGAACCCGCGAGCCGCGCGGCGAGCTCGCGCAGGGAGCCGGATCGCATCGACATGGCGCGGACGCGGACGCATATCCATGAGGGGAAGAAAATCGCGCTGCGCTACAGGGACGAACATGGTCGCCACAGCGAACGCACCATCTGGCCGATCGCGATCGGCTATCACGAAGCCGTGCGAATACTGGCGGCCTGGTGCGAGCTGCGGATGGATTTTCGCAGCTTCCGCACTGACCGGGTGATCGACGCGGTCTATCTCGACGAGAGATATCCCGAGCGGCGCGATCTGCTCAGGGCGAAGTGGCGACGGAGTCTGGTTTGGGAGCATCCCAGCGATGTCTGAGGCGCAGGCTCTGCCTGCTGGTTTGACACGCGATTGTGCGCTAAGCGCATCCTCATGGAAGCATCAGATGTCGACATCGCTGCCGAAAATTCCTGCCAGGCGTGCGGGGCGTGCTGCGCCTACTCGTCGAACTGGCCGCGCTTCACGACCGAAGACGACGCCGCGCTTGATCTGATTCCCGGCATTTTCGTCAACGAAAGGCAATCCGGCATGCGCTGCGACGGCGATCGCTGTTCGGCGCTATCGGGTCGAATCGGCCGCGCGACCTCTTGCCTGATCTATGCCATCCGCCCCGAAGTCTGCCGCACCTGCATGCCCGGCGATGCCGAATGCGCAATCGCTCGGCGGCGGCATGGACTATTGCCATTGGGCGAGTAGTGGGCGTCGAATTCGCACCACCAGAGCGTGATGAAGCTATGCCGTGACCGCCCTGGCATATTCGGCGAAGTCCTCATCAACCTCGTCATCGAGCGGCGTGATCGCCGAGAGCGGCTTGGTGGACAAGGTAATCGGCTTGCGGTTGCCGAAGGACGATGACGGCGCGGCCCGCGCGGCCGGCTCGCGGGACAGCGCGTAAAGGGTCGAACCGGCGCGTCCGCCGAAGTGAGCGAGTTCCTGCTCGCTGCAGCTCGCGGCGATCGCAAGCGCCAGCGAATGGAGGTGGCTCCTGCGATAGCAAAACAGCGCCAGCCTGGCCCGGGCATCCGGGGAAACGGTCGCCACCAGCTGAGGCAGGCCGTTTTCGCTGGCGCGGTACATTTGTCCGAGCAATTCGTCCCGAACCGGGCAAACATCGTTCTCGAAGGCTTCGCGGCTTGAAAACATCTGCATATCCCCCGACGCGGAGGATGCAACGCAACTCTCTAACGAAGGGTTAACCACCACTCGCGGTCGCCCTTCGAACCGTCTTGAAATCAGTCGCGCGATCGGGCCGACGACCGCGATTCGCTTCAATCCTAAAGCGCGTCGACCTCGGCGTGCTCGCGTTGCGTCAGTACGCGCGGCGCGGAGAGTGGCGCCTTCGTATGCTCGTCGAAAAACGGGTTCGGCCGGCCGAGCCCGCGCAACCACCAGCCGAGAAGCCTCGTGGCACGGAGCGCGAAGAGGCTGGCCGAAGGCGGAGGAGGCGCATTCGGCGAGAGCGGTCCGGTGGCAGATCGCTCATAGATGCGGCATAGAGGCGTGCCCAGCAGTTCGTCGCGGGAGCAGCCATCGACACCGTGGCTCATGAAGCTGTGAATGAGGCCAACAACCGGGAAACGAGGTCCTGCTGTATTGCCGATCGGGGTTTTGCAGCAATCGGCATACCAGCGGAATACTTTGCCGGAGAGCTGCAGGCAGCGCACGGCGTCCGTACCCGCGACGAGTTTCACGCGGCCAGTCGGCATCTGGAAGATATCCGTTCCACCGGCTGCGTCGAGCACGTCCGGCCGCCCAAGGAAACGCGCAAACAGCTGGCAGTCCCGGCAATAGCAGATAAGACGGAACCCGGCGGACGGCGCAACTTCCTTCGCAAGGCCGCGCATATGGCCGCATCGGCAGCGAAGCGAAAGATCGTGCGGCACCTGCGTAATGAGAACACCCATTGACCCAGCACGTCGAAATTCAAGGACGCGGATACTTCAGTGCCTTCGGCAATTCACGCGGCAAGTCCGGGGCGCGGGCCTTTCTCTCGACCCGCGCGAGGGCCGGTCGGATCAGCCGTTCGCCGCCATGAAGATCGACAGGCCGAAGCCGGTGAGGTGGTGCAGCGCCTGGTCCACTCCGATCAGCGTCCAGAACCAGGGATGATGCTTTTCCTGCGTCACGCCAAACCTCGATGCAATGAATCCCTTGGCGCGGTCGACCGTGAGGTGAATGAAGAAGTCGATCACGGCAACGAACCAGAACCGCGGTGCAACGACAAGGATCAGGGCAGTTGCCACTGCAAAATGCACCAGGCAATGGGCCAGCAAGGGAAGCGCCCATCCCGTCCTCTGGTCCTTGCCAATGGCCATCCAGGAATTTTGCAGCACAAAATCCGCGATGATGTGTTTGATGGTAAGCAGCAACATCCAGCCGATCAGCGCACCAACCGGAACCGACGCGGACATAGGGGGAAACGACAAGCTGACGCCCTCGAAAGACAAACTTCGAATTGCAGAAAAGGATTGGAGGCGTTCCGCGCGACTTCTTGTTGAGTCCCGGACAAATCGCCCGGTATGGAGCTTTTATGACATCTCCGGTCACGGAATGCACCTTAATGGAACCCGAAAAGCGTCAAGAAATTCCTTCGGCTGCGCGGGCCGCAAAGCAACCTGGAGGCGGCCCACAGAGGTAACCTTACCGCTCACCCCGGTTTGCAATCCGTCCAATGGCGGATATCATCGGCATTCGTAGAAATTATTGTTCTTTTTTAGACATTTAGGACTTGTTCGGGCGCCCCTTGTGCGGATAGCGGGGGAAACCCCTGGTTGCGGGCATGAGCGATGAACGCTGAACTCCCAGCATTGCAGCCGAACAAGCGGCCCCCGCTCAAGCTGTTTCTTCAGACCAACCGCGGGCAAATGCTTCTGTTCGGGTTGCTGACTTTGATTCTGACGGTCGCAACAGTTTGGGGCGGCCGCATCTGGCTGAGGAATTCCGAAACGCTGACCTTCGCGGTAGGCAATGCCAACGGGCCGGAGGCCCGCTTTGCCGCCAGGCTTGCCGCGGTGCTCAAAAATACCTCGTCGCGAATGCGCCTTAGGATCGTGTCGAACCCGGACATGACCAGGGCGCTGGCGCAATTCGAGCGAAGAGAGGCCGATCTTGCAGTGCTGCGCACCGATGCCAGGATTCCGCCCCGTGCGCGCGCGCTCGCGATACTCGAACATGATGTCGTGCTGCTGATCAGTCCGGGCGCGAAGAAGATCAAATCGCTGGCCGATCTGAAGAAAAAGAAGATAGCGGTTATCGCGGACGGCGACAGAAACGCCGTTTTTGTCCGCAGCATTCTCGAAATTCCCGAAGGTGCGGACGCCAATGCACGGGTGCAAATGGCGCCTGCGAACTCGACGCTCGACAAGGTGTTCTCTTCCGGCTTTGGCGCAGTGGTCGCCGTTGCACATGCTTCCGCGATCGTCAAGGACAAGACTTACGAGCAGTATGCCAAACGCTCGCAATTCACCTTGAATGCGATCGAGGAGGCCAAGGCGCTTGCCAGGAGAAATCCCGGCATTTCGGAAGAAACCCTGGCAAAGGGCATGCTGTCCACTTCGCCCGAAATTCCCGATGACGATCTCGATACTGTCGGGCTGCAATGGCTCCTGGTGGCACAATCAAGGATGGCATCGACGACAGCGGAAGAACTCGCGCGTATCATCTACGAAAACAAGGCCGAGCTCGCGCTCGAGAACGGGTTTGCGTCCAGGATCGAGCCGGCCGACGTCGACAAGGACGCTTTCATCGTCGCCCACCCGGGCGCCGCCGAGTATATCAATGACGACACCAAGTCGTTTATGGATCGCTACAGCGACCTGTTGTATCTCGGCGCCGGCGCGCTGAGCATCATCGGTTCGATCTTCGTGGGAATCTACACAAAGGTAACAAGGGTTGCGCCCGAGAAGGCGAGCGAACTGGCAACCGCCATTCTCGACATCGGCGAGAGGATCGCGCATGCCAACACGATGGATGCGCTCGACACCCTGCAAGACGAGCTGGAAGGCATTCTTCGCGGCGCGGTGGTTGGCTTGCGCGACGGCACGATTTCCAGTGACGGACTGGACACGTTCAAGCTGGGATATGAATTTGTTCGCGACGAGATCGGCATGCGTCGGGAGAGCCTGAAGCGGCAGGCCGGCCATGACGACAATGTGGTGATCGTCAAATCCGCGCAAAGTGCCTAGAGGATCGATGTCGAAGCCACTTGTCTTCCCGGGCCTTGCACAGTTTGTGGCCGCAACGACCGGCCGCAACATGACAAAGGCGGCCTATGTCGCCGTCATCTGCGGCGTTGCGATGATGTTGCTGGTGACGGTCGATCCCGCCTATGAGGCAGCGCATCACTATGTCGACGCCCTGCTGTGGGGATGTCTTGGCTTTCTTCGTCTTTGAATGGGTGGTTCGGCTTCGCCACGCCGTCATCAATGGCCGCGGATGGGCTTATATCTTGTCCGGCCGCGGGCTGGTTGACGCCGGGGCGGCCGTTGCAGTTCCCCTGGCCATGATCTTTGGCGTCAATCCCAGATCCGCCTGGCTCCTGGGCGCGTTGTGGATGTTCAAGGTCGTTCCAGGAATTCCCGGCTTGCGGCAATTGCGCCGTGTGCTGGTGGTGGAATCCGGACCGCTGCTGAGCGTGTTCCTGTTTTTCCTGATGGTACTGTTCATGGCGTCCGTGGTGGAATTCTATCTGGAACACGACGTGCAGCCGGGCGGCTTCGGCAGCGTTCCGGCGGCGCTCTGGTGGGCGGTGGCGACCCTTACCACGACCGGCTACGGCGACGTGGTACCGATCACTCCGATGGGGAGGATCGTCGCGGCCGTCGTCATGATCTGCGGCCTCGGCGTGTTCGGGCTGTGGACCGGCATCCTCGCCACCGGCTTTGCCGCGGAAACGCGTCGCGACAATTTCCTCAAGACCTGGGAATCTGTAACCAAGGTGCCGTTTTTCGCCGAGCTCGGCCCGGCTGCAATCGCCGACGTCACGCACATGCTGCGCACGCTGGACTTGCCGGCGCGCACCACGATCATCCGAAAGGGCCAGGTCGGTGACTGCATGTATTTCATCGCCTCCGGCGAGGTCGAAGTCGATTTGCCGGGCAAGAAAGTGACGCTCGGAGACGGCGCCTTCTTCGGCGAAATGGCGCTGCTTGGCAACAATCTGCGCTCGGCCGACATCACCACGACGCAGGTATCGAGGCTCCTGGTGCTCGATCTCGTCGATTTCCGCCTCTTGATGGCGCGACATCCCGACCTCGCGGCGACGATCGATGCCGAAGCCAAACGCCGCGCGCTGGAAAACAAGTAGAGCATGATCCGGAAAAAGCCGAACGTGGATGCGTTTGCGCGCATGTCACGTTCGGAAGAACGTAAGCGGAGAAGATGATGTCGGAAGCCGCTGCAACGGCAACCCCACCGGTGCTTGAACTCGCTGGCGCCCGCGCCACGATCCGCCTCAACCGTCCGAAGCATCTCAACCGGCTGCAAGCCGACGATCTCGACGTCCTGCTGAGTCTGTTCGATCGTATAGAGGCCGATCCCGCGATCAGGGTTCTGGTGCTCACCGGCACAGGGCGCGCCTTCAGCGCCGGCTACGATCTCAACTCGGTCGCCGAGGGCGCCGCCGGCGCCGTCGAACAGCGAAGCGCCGGATCCGCGTTTGAAGTGGTCGTCAACCGGCTCGAGGACATCGGCATTCCCACGATCTGCCGCCTCAATGGCGGGGTGTATGGCGGTTCGACCGACCTCGCGCTGGCCTGCGATTTCCGGATCGGGGTCGACACCTGCGAGATGTTCATGCCGGCGGCGCGATTGGGCCTCCACTATTACAAGAGCGGCATCGCGCGCTACGTGGCGCGGCTTGGGGTCGACAACGCAAAGCGGCTGTTTCTGACCGCCGAGAAGATCGGCGCGGCCGAGATGTTGCGCATCGGTTATCTCACCGCGGTCGTGCCGGCCGAGGCGCTCGACGAAGAGGTCGACAGGCTCGCCGGCATACTTGCCGCCAACGCGCCGATCGCGATGCGCGGCATGAAGCGGACGATCAACGAATTTGCCCGCGGCAAGCTCGACGAAGAAGCCGCCGACCGCCGCCATCGCGACAGCATGCGCGGCGACGAAATCAAGGAAGGCATAAGGGCGTTTTCCGAAAAGCGTCCGCCGCGGTTTTGACGCCAGTAACCACCCCTCATCCTGAGGAGCGCGTTCTTGCGAGTCTTGAAGGATGATTACGACGGCGTCTGTGCCCATCCTTCGAGACGCGGCCTGAAGGCCGCTCCTCAGGATGAGGCCGGCCTCTATGCGCAACCCCTGCCCTACTCATCCACGAAGGTCGCAGCCTCCGACACGCTGGCCCGCGAGGTGCGATAGCTGTTGATCGGGTGATCGCGATCCGGATAGCCAAACGAAATTCCGCATACCACCCGCCGGTCGTCGCCAAGCTCGAAGTGGCGCCGGATCAAACCGGACTGATGCGCGAGAGCGGCCTGCGCGATGACGCCGAGTCCGAGCGCCTGTGCCGCCAGCATGAAATTTCCGACATAGGCGCCGCAATCGATGGCACCATAGACCCCAAGTGCTTCGTCGGTGTGGATGATGGCGACATGCGGCGCGCCGAAGAAATTGAAATTCTCCAGCGACTGTCTCGCGTAAGCCGCCTTGTCGCCACGCGGAATGCCGAGCGTGTTGTAGAGCTGGAAGCCGCTTTCCCGCCGGCGCGCGAGGTAGACGCCGCGATACTCCCTTGGAAACGGAAAGTCGCCATCGTCGGGCCCACCGGAACCGGCTTTCGCGTAGATCTCCTTTCGAAAGCGTTCCTTGGCTTCGCCGCTGGCGATGACGACCTGCCAGGGCTGGCTGTTGCACCAGGACGCGGTGCGCTGCGCCGCCCGCAATATCCGCTCGATGGTCGGGCGCGGCACAGGTTTGGGCTTGAACGCGCGGCAGGAATAGCGCTCGGCCAGCAACTCCTCCAGCACGCCTATGCGCTCCTCGATCGAGTGCTGCGTCGCGGTCGGGCCTGGGAGGCTCGTCATGGTCAGCGTCCTTTGGTCGGGATCTTGTTGAATGGCACGTCCTTGTCGACGCGAATGTCGCCAGGCAGGCCCAGCACGCGTTCGGCAATGATGTTGCGCAGGATTTCGTCGGTGCCCCCGGCGATGCGGGCCGAGGGCGACGACATCAGCATGGCCTGGAACTGGCCGGCGGCTTCCGCGACATCCGAATCGTTCAGCATGCCGCTCGCTCCTTGCAGGTCCATCGCATAGGTCGCGATATCTTGCAGCATCGAACCTGCGACCAGCTTGCCGATCGAGTTTTCCGGTCCCGGACGCTCGCCTTTTGAAAGTGACGAGATCGCGCGCATGCTGGTGAATTTGAGGCCGCTGTTTTTCACCGCCCAGTGAGCGAGCCTCGCACGCGTCGCGCGATCGTCGATCGCAAGCCCGTTCTCGGTCATCAGCTTGCTGCAGAAATCGAAGATTTCGGCAAAGCCGGTCGCGAGCCTTGCACCGATCGTCATCCGCTCGTTCATCAGCGTGGTCAAAGACACGTTCCAGCCGTCGCCGACCGCACCCAACCGTTGGGTATCCGGAACGCGAAGATTCGTGAAAAACACCTCATTGAATTCCTGCATGGCGTTGGCCTGCTTGATCGGCCGCACCTCGACCCCGGGACTTCTCATGTCGATGTAGAACATGGTCAGACCCTTGTGCTTGGGCACGGTTGGATCGGTGCGGGTGATCAGGATGCCGTAGTCGGAGTAGTGCGCGCCCGAGGTCCAGATCTTCTGGCCGTTGACGATCCAGTGATCGCCATCCCGTTCAGCGCGGGTGCGCAAGCCAGCCACGTCGGACCCGCCGGCGGGTTCGGAGAAAAGCTGGCACCAGATTTCCTCGCCCGATGCGATCTTCGGCAAGTAACGCCGCCTGTCGGCTTCACTGCCATAGGCCATGAGCGTCGGCCCGCACATGCCTTCCCCGATCTGAAACGGACTCGTCAGCTTGAAATAGACGCCCTCCTCCTGCTGCCAGATCACGCGCTCGACCGCGCTCGCGCCGCGGCCGCCATATTCCCTTGGCCAGTGCAGGCAAGCCCAGCCGGCTTCGGACTTCTTCTTTTGCCACGCCTTGGCGACTTCAACGATGTCGTGCTTGCGCAGTTTGATCCGGCCGAGCGATGCCTTGGAGAGCTCCGCCTCGAACTCCCTTGGCGCGTTGGCATCGATCCATGCCCTCGCCGTGGCACGGAACGCGGCCTCCTGCGGCGTATCGTCGAAATTCATGGCGAACCTCTCTCCTCAAGAATGAGGCGCATCCTTCGCGATGCCGCGTTTCGCGCGGCTCCTCAGGATGAGGGCGACATTCAGCCACGCCCTCTTGTCGGTATCTTGTTGAACGGCACGTCCTTGTCGACGCGAATGTCGCCGGGCAGACCGAGCACGCGCTCGGCGATGATGTTGCGCATGATCTCATCCGTGCCGCCTTCGATGCGGGTGCCGGGCGCGCGCATCAGCATCGCCTGGAATTTGCCGGCGACTTCGGCATCCTCCGGACCAGAGAGCACGCCCGCCGCTCCTTGCAAATCCAGCGCGAAGGCCGCGATATCCTGAATCATCGAGCCCGCGACCAGCTTGCCGATCGAATTCTCCGGTCCCGGACGCTCGCCTTTCGACAGCGCGGAGATCGCGCGCATGTTGGTGTATTTGAGCCCGCTGGCGCGCACCGCCCAATTGGCGAGCTTCGAGCGAATGTTGCGATCGTCGATGGCGAGGCCGTCCTCAAGCATCAGATTGCTGCAGAACTCGAACAGTTCCGGAAAGCCGGTCGCGACTTCCGCGCCGATCGACATGCGTTCGTTCATCAGCGTGGTCAGCGATACGTTCCAGCCGTCATTGACGGCGCCCAGTCGCTGGGAGTCGGGAATTTTCACGTCCGTAAAATAGACTTCGTTGAAATCGGACGCCCCGTTGGCCTGCTTGATCGGCTTGATTTCGATCCCTGCGCTCTTCATGTCCAGGAAGAACATGGTGAGACCCTTGTGCTTGGGCACCGCGGGATCCGTGCGGGTCAGCAGGATGCCGTAGTCGGAATAATGCGCTCCCGACGTCCAGATCTTCTGGCCGTTGACGATCCAGTCGTCGCCGCGCTTCTCCGCGCGGGTGCGCAGGCCGGCAACATCCGACCCGCCGGAGGGCTCGGAAAACAACTGGCACCAGATGTGTTCGCCCGAAGCCAGCGTCGGCAGATAACGCCGTTTCTGCTCCTCGCTGGCGAACGCCATCATCGTAGGCCCGCACATGCCGTGGCCGATGATGAATGTGAAGCTCAGCTTGCCGTACGGGCCCTCCTCCTGTTGCCAGATCACCCGCTCGATCGGCGAGGCGCCGCGCCCGCCATATTCTTTCGGCCAGTGCAGGCAGGCCCAGCCGGCTTCCGCCTTCTTTTTCTGCCAGGCCTTTGCCACCTCGAGGATGTTGGCGTCCTTGAGCTGGGTGCGGCCGAGCGAAGATTTCCTGAGCTCTTCCTCATATTGCTTCGGCGCGTTGGCGGCGATCCAGGCCTTGGCCTCGGCACGGAACGCGGCTTCCTGTGGGGTATCGTCGAAATTCATGCTGCGTTCCTTTTCCGCATGCGGTCGATCAGCGCGTCTTCCCAGTAGGACATCGAGCCGAGCGACAACGCGGTTGCGTTGGCGCGCCGGTAATAGAGATGGCAATCGAACTCCCAGGTGAACCCCATGCCGCCATGGACCTGGATGTTGTTCTTGGCGCAGTGCTGGAACGCCTGCGTCGCGCTGATCCGCGCAGCGGCAGCCGCTTCCGGCAATTCCGACGCGTTGGTGGAGAGCGCCCAGGCTCCGTAATAGCAATTCGATCGCGCCAGCGTCGCCGAGACGTACATATCGGCGAGCATGTGCTTGATGGCCTGAAATGAGCCGATCGGCCTTCCGAAGGCGATGCGATCGAGCGCGTAATCGCGCCCCATTTCAAGCGCGCGGTCGGCACCACCGACCTGCTCGAAAGCCGTCAGCACAGCGGCGCGGTCAAGGATCTGCGAGACGGCGCTCCAGCCTTCGCCGGCACTGCCGAGCGGCTCCGCCTTGCAGTTTCTGAAGGTGACCTCCGCCTGGCCACGCGTCGGATCGACGTTGTTCAACGGTTTCGCTTCGACACCGCCGGCCTTCATGTCCGCCAAAAACAGCGAGATATCGGTGTCGCGTCCGCTGGAAGCCGTTCGCGCGGCAATGATGGCGAAATCGGCGATTGCGCCATCCGGCACCGGTTTCTTCACACCGTTGAGAGCGCCATTCGACGCGGTGAGCTTGATCGCCTGCGGCGACGGATTGCCCTTGCCCTCGAACAGCGCGAGTGTTCCGATCGCCTCGCCGGACGCAATCAAAGGAAGCCACTTCTGCTTTTGCGCTTCGCTGCCGGCGAGAAGAATGGCTTCGGCGGCAAGATAGACGGTCGAGGAGAACGGCACCGGCGCCAGCGCGCGCCCAATTTCCTCCGCGATCACGCAGAGCTCGAGATGCCCGGCGCCGGCGCCGCCATAGCTTTCGGGGATCGCCACTCCAAGGAAACCCATTTCGGCAAGTCCCTTCCAAAGGTCCCGATCATAGGACGCTTTGCCGTCGAGAACGGCACGTACCGCCTTTGGCGGACACTTTTCGGTCAAAAATTTCCGCGCCTCGTCGCGCAACTGCTTTTGCTCGTCGGAGAAATCGAAATTCATGGTTCAACTCTCTGGGTATGACGCAAAGCCGGGGGAATGCTGAATTTGCAGATCATCGCGGCGCCATGCGGATGGCGCCGTCAAGCCGGATCGTCTCGCCATTGAGCATCGCGTTTTCGACAATGTGAACCGCGAGATTGCCGTATTCGGACGGATCGCCGAGGCGCGCCGGATGCGGCACCTGCGCGCCGAGGCTGGCGCGCGCCTCCTCGCTCAAGCCCATCAACAGCGGCGTGAAGAACAGTCCCGGCGCGATCGTGTTGACGCGAACCTTATGCTGCGCGAGGTCGCGTGCCGCTGGCAAGGTCAGCCCGACCACGCCACCCTTGGAGGCCGAATAGGCGATCTGGCCGATCTGGCCTTCATAGGCCGCGACGCTCGCCGTGTTGATGATGACGCCGCGCTCTTCGCCGACCGGCGGTTCGGTGAGCAGGCGTTCGGCGAACAGCCGCAGCACGTTGAAGGTCCCGATCAGGTTGACGTTGATGATCCGCGCGAATTTGGCAAGCGGATAGACGCCGTCCTTGCCGACGATGCGCTGCGATCCGCCGATGCCGGCGCAATTCACCAGGACGCGCGCAATGCCGTGTGCCTTCTCGGCGCTAGCTATCGCGGCCTTGACCTGCTCCTCATCGGTGACGTCGGCGACCACCGCTACGCCCTTGACCTCGGCCGCGACCTTCTCCGCATTTTCCCTGCTCTGATCGAGTACGGCGACGCGGGCGCCTTTGGCCGCCATGGCGCGTGCGGTCGCGGCGCCAAGGCCGGAGCCGCCGCCGGTGATGAGAACGGCAACATCTTTCAACTGCATTGAATTCCTCCCTCGAGATTTTTCTTTCACTTTTGCGAATTGCGAACCTGGTGTCCCGAAACCGAAGTTCGCAGGAGTTCGCGGTTCCTCTTTCGCGAACTTCGGATTCGAAAGGACACTAGAATATCTTTGATTCCAGTGTGGTTCGGTTCAGAAGTTCTCTTGACGGACCCGGGGCGCCGCTGAAGAGAACTTCTGGACCACGACACTAGCCGGATTGATTTCCTTTCCTGGTCAGCATGCCTCCAAAGATCAGCGCTTCCATGTGGCGGATGTAACGGCGGCAGACTTCGTCCGTGATCGGTCCGACGCCGGTGGCGCGCGACATCGCGTGGCGAGCGAAAAACAGATGATCGCAGGCGCCGATCAGGCTGGTGTAGAACATCACCGGATCGACATTGCGGAACTCGCCGCTTCTGATCCCCTGGGCGAGCAGGCGACGGTGAAAGTCAAGCAAGGGGGCCACAAAGAACCTGGAAACCTCGTCGGCGGCCTGTGTGCTGCTTTCATGCAGCAGATAGTGGATCAGCCGGTTCATGTAGGGGGATTGGTGATACGCCCGGATGATGCCGCCAATGTGCAGCTTGAGTTTCTCGGTCGGCGTAATGGGCTGCGCGAGCAGATATTCAAGCTGCGCGATTTCGTTGGCGGCATCGCGCGCCAGCAGCGCGAGCAAGAGGCCGTCCTTGTTGCCGAAGTGATATTTCACGAGCGCCGCGTTGACGCCGGACTTCTGCGCGATGTCGCTCAAGGAAATCTCGATCGAAGCGCGTTCGATCATCAGTTCGCCGGCGGCAATGAGCAACTTGTCGGCGGTCGCGCTCCTCGAAAGCGGAACCTTGCCCGGTAAAACCGTATTCAGCTCAGAACTCATGACCCGTCCGTCCGATCGCGTCGGGTGCAGCTAACCTCATGGCGGGGACTCGCTCAAGAGTTAATTGATTGATTGACTAAATCCGGATGCGCCACTTTAATCCCCTCCTCAAACAAGCCGTCCATACCATTCAGGGAGAACGCTCATGGCCGAGGCCTACATCGTCGCCGCTGCGCGTACCGCCGGTGGCCGCAAGGGAGGCAGGCTTGCCGGCTGGCATCCGGCCGATCTCGCAGCTTCCGTGCTTGACGCGCTGGTCGAACGTTCGGGCGCCGCGCCCGACCAGATCGAGGACGTGATCATGGGTTGCGTCATGCAGGTCGGCGAGCAGTCCAACAACGTCGCGCGCAACGCCATTCTGGCCTCGAAACTTCCCGAGAGCGTGCCGGGCACGTCGATCGACCGGCAGTGCGGCTCCTCGCAGCAGGCGCTGCATTTCGCCGCGCAGGCGGTGATGTCCGGCGCCATGGATGTCGTGATCGCAGCGGGCGTGGAGTTGATGACGCGGGTGCCGATGGGTCTTTCCTCGTCGCTGCCGGCGAAGAGCGGCTTTGGCCGCTACAAGAGCCCGAACATCGAGCAGCGCTATCCGAATATCGTATTCAGCCAGTTTACCGGCGCGGAGATGATGGCCGAGAAATACCACCTCTCCAGGGATGAACTCGACGAATATGCCTATCACAGCCACCAGCGCGCGATTGCAGCAACTCAAGGGGGCCGATTCAAGGACGAGATCATTCCCGTCACCGTAACGCGCGCGGACGGCTCGACCGACGTCCATTCGGTCGACGAGGGCATCCGCTTCGATGTCAACCTTGAAGGCATCAAGGGCGTCAAGCTGATTGCCGAGAACGGCAAGCTCACGGCTGCCAGCGCGAGCCAGATCTGCGACGGCGCGTCGGGCGTGGTGGTCGTCAACGAAAGAGGATTGAAGTCGCTTGGTGTCGCGCCGATGGCGCGCATTCATCACATGACCATGACGGGCGGCGATCCGGTCATCATGCTGGACGCGCCCCTGCACGCCACCGAGCGCGCGCTGAAAAAAGCCGGCATGTCGATCGACGACATCGACCTGTTCGAGGTCAATGAAGCTTTTGCATCCGTGCCCACCGCGTGGCTGAAGACGACTCGCGCCGACCCCGCAAGGCTCAATGTCAATGGCGGCGCCATTGCGCTCGGTCACCCGCTCGGCTCTTCCGGTACCAAGCTGATGACCACGCTCGTCCACGCGCTCAAGCAACGCAACAAGCGTTACGGCCTGCAAACCATGTGCGAGGGCGGCGGCATGGCCAATGTGACGATCGTGGAGCGGCTTTGAGGCATGCGTCTGCCCGAGATGCCGCTTCCCTCTTCCATTCGCTCGCGCTTCGTCGAGGATGTCAACGGCCTGCGCATGCATGTGCTGGAGGCGGGCTTTGAGAGCAAAGGCAGGCCATGCGTGCTGTTGCTGCATGGCTTTCCCGAACTTGCCTTCAGCTGGCGCAAGGTGATGCCGGCGCTGGCGGACGCCGGCTACCACGTGATCGCACCCGACCAGCGCGGCTACGGGCGCACCGCGGGCTGGGACGCCGATTACGATGGCGACCTTCATCCGTTCCGGCTCACCAATCTGGTGCGCGACGCGCTCGGACTCGTTTCGGCATTCGGCTATCGCTCGGTCGCTGCCGTGGTCGGGCACGATTTCGGCAGCCCCGTCGCGGCATGGTGCGCGCTGATCCGTCCCGATGTGTTCCGATCGGTCGTGCTGATGAGCGCGCCGTTCGGCGGCCCGCCACAGCTCGCCTTCGCAACCGCCGACGCAGATCCGAAGCCGAGGCGCGAGGATCCCGTGCATCGCGAGCTCGCGGCACTGCCGCGTCCGCGCAAGCATTATCAATGGTACTATTCGACGCGCGAAGCGAATGCGGACATGCTCCACGCCCCGCAGGGCATCCATGATTTCCTTCGCGCCTACTATCATCACAAGAGCGCGGACTGGAAGGAGAACAAGCCCCATCCGCTGCAATCGTGGTCCGCGAGCGAACTGGCCAGGCTGCCGACCTACTACGTGATGGATATCGCAAAAAACATGGCGCAGACGGTCGCGGAAGAAATGCCTTCCGCCGAAGAGATCGCATTGAACCGGTGGCTTCCCGACAGCGAGCTTGCCTTCTACAGCGCCGAGTTTGCGCGCACCGGATTCCAGGGAGGGCTGCAGTGGTATCGTTGCGGCACATCGGACCACTTCACCGCGGAACTCGAAACCTGGTCCGGCCGCAGCATTGACGTGCCTTCGTGCTTCATATCGGGCAAGCAGGACTGGGGCACATATCAGCGTCCCGGCGCCTTTGAAGCGATGCAGAGCACAGCCTGCACCCATATGCTGGGTTGCCATCTGGTCGAATGCGCCGGGCACTGGCTGCAACAAGAGCAGCCGGATCAAGTCGGCCGATTGCTGCTGCAGTTCCTGCAATCGATTGCAGCGCACAAGTCGCGATAGATCGATCCCCGACTTCGAAACTTCAATCAGGTCCGGTCTGCTGCTGGAACAATCGCGAAAAGCCGGCGTTGCCGAGCAACGGGTGATGCGCCCGGTGTCAGATATTGAAGGAGAGGTTATGGAAAGGAAAATTGCCGGACTTCTGGGCGCGATAGCGACGCTCGGAGCTGTGAACGCGTCCCAGGCCGCGCCAATGGCGGCCCCTGCACCGGGCGACGCCTTGAGAGCAAATTCATTTGCCGAATTGCTGGAACCGATTCCCAACGCCACGGAGACGCTGAAGGCGGTTGACCAATCGCAGCCGGGTCCCTCGACGGAAGCAAACGTCCAGCTGGCGCAATACTACCACCATCATCACCACCATCATCATCATGGTTACTGGCGCCGGTACCGTCACCATCATCACCACCACCATCACCACGGCTACTATCGTTATTATTGATGGTCGACGGAATGGTGAACCAAAACAGGACCCTTGCGGGTCCTGTTTAATTATTGGAGGCGTGCGCAAACGTCGAAAGCTATTGCTGGCGAGCCTTCTCCTTCGCCGCACGATGTAGATGCCGATAGGTCCCGTCGAATACGGTATCGGTTGACGATGTCCATTCGGTCCCCGCCGAAAGCGTCGGCCGGCTGTTATAGATGCGGCGGGACTGAAGCTCGCGCTCGGAGAATTCCTCCTCGCTCATCGGCTCCAGTTCGAAATTGGCTTCTTCGGGAATCACGATGATCTGCGCGAATGGCTCATTCGGCCTGAAAATGTGCGTACGCCCTTCGGCAGGCGCCTTGAACACGCAGAAAAACATCATCGGCCACCAGTTGCGTATCAGCGCAGGAACCGCAATCGGCACCGCGTCGCTGGGATCGGTATAAAACCGCGGATGCGGTTCGGTGCGGATCGCCATGCCCTTTGCAACCTTGAGATCGAGCAGTATCTGATAGGTGTAGAAAATATCGCCGAAATTCCGAAACGGCGGCCACTGCACGCCACTGTCGGGCGGATCGCCCCAGTCGCTCTCCAGAACCAAACGCCCTGCTCTGGTGCTGACATGCAGTTCGTTGTCATAGGGATAGAACAGCTCAATCCCATATTGCGCGCCTTCCGAGAACGGTACGCAATGCCAGACCTGTTCGCGCGAGCCGTCGGCGCGCGGTTCGCGCTTGCCGGCCCATCCGGGAATCTCAAGCTTCGTTCGCCGCGGCGCGAGCCGCGGATCGTTCATGCGATATTTGACCTTGTCCATGAGCGCTGCCTGGCAACGGAGCCACAGCAACTCGAACGAGCAGGAATGGCAGGAGTTCCGCGGGCGAAAGAAGAACCTGTGCAGCTGATGGCAGCCCGCGCGGAATTGACCTTGCCGAAGGGCGCAGCTATAGATTTTAGAACTGTTCTAAATCAGTTAAGAAAGCCGTGTCGTGAAGAATTTCGCCGATTTGACAGAGCGGGAAGTGCTGGCAGTTGCGATCTCCGCGGAAGAAGAAGACAGCCGCATCTACATGACCTTCGCCGAGGATCTGGCGGAGCGTTACCCGGAATCGGCGAAGCTGTTCGAGCAAATGGCCGAGGAGGAGAAGCATCATCGGCACATGCTGCTGGAGCTCTACGAGAAGCGCTTCGGCCCGAATTTGCCGCCGATCCGCCGAGATAACGTCAAGGGATTTCTGCGCAGACGGCCGATCTGGCTGACCAAGAACCTGTCGCTCGATACCATCCGCAAGGAGGTCGGGACGATGGAATTCGAGGCCGAGCGGTTTTATGTCAAGGCCGCCGAACAGGCTCAGGATGTCCATGTGCGCCGGTTGCTGGGCGATCTCGCCGAAGCCGAAAAGGGTCACGAAAAAACCGCCGCCAAGCTGACCAACGAGATCCTCAAGCCGGACGTGCGCGCGGAGGAAGATGCGACCCGCCGGCGCGTGTTCGTGCTGCAATATGTGCAGCCCGGACTTGCCGGATTGATGGACGGGTCGGTATCCACGCTCGCCCCGCTGTTCGCCGCGGCCTTTGCGACACATCAGAATTCTCAGACCTTCCTGGTCGGGCTCGCCGCCTCGATCGGCGCCGGCATCAGCATGGGTTTCGCTGAAGCATTGTCCGATGACGGCTCGCTGACCGGACGCGGCTCGCCCTGGCTGCGCGGTGTTACCTGCGGCCTGATGACGACAGTGGGCGGCCTGGGTCACACCATGCCTTACCTGGTGCCCGACCGCTGGCCCAATGCGTTCTGGATCGCGACCGCAATTGCCAGTGTCGTGGTGTTTTTCGAATTATGGGCGATCGCCTTTATCCGCGCCCGTTACATGGACACGCCCTTCCTGCAGGCGGTGTTCCAGATCGTGCTCGGCGGCGTCATCGTGCTCGGAGTAGGCATTCTCATCGGAGGAGCCTGAAGGGATTGGCGTGATGTCCAAGCGAGGTTTCAAACGCGGCCTGCGCTGTCTCGTTGCCGCGTTGACGAGCGCGACGTGCTTGACCGCGATCGGGCAACCGGCGAAGGCCACCGACGAAATCCAGGTCTATAACGCCGCCATCGCGGCGGTCGGCCAATTTACCTACCAGCAGCATCTCAACTATGTTCCGCTCGGGCTCAACGAGCCACCGTTTCCCGGTGGTCTCGTCTCCAACCACAGTCTCAACGGCACGCCGGAATTCGCCTATGGCGTCACCGAGTGGTGGGAGCTCGGCCTTTATCTGCCCTTCTCTGTCGAAAATCAGCAATTGCTGTCCGACGCCTTCAAGGTCCGGACCCTGTTCGTTTCGCCTCACGCCGACCAGCGCGACTTCTTCTACGGCGTCAATCTGGAATTCAGCAACACGACGCCGAAATTCGCACAGACGAGGTGGGCGCTGGAAGTTCGCCCGATCATCGGAGGGCGCAATTCGGAATGGGAATTTATCGTCAACCCGATCGTCGATGCCGGCTTCGGAAAGCATGGCGAGGTCGATTTTGCTCCGGCCGCGCGGCTCGCGCGAAAGCTGGCGCCGGATACGTATTTGGGTCTCGAATATTATTCCGATCTCGGGGAGATCGGAAACTTTGCGAAGCTTGCCGATCAGCAACATACGCTGTTTCTGGTTACCGACTTCAAGCTTGGTGTCGTCGACGTGAATTTTGGCGTCGGCTACGGACTGACCCCATCTTCGGACCGTTGGGTGGTCAAGACCATTCTTGGCTACGCGTTTCCGGTACCCGGCAGCAATCAGGGCGCAGGCGAGCGCAGCGATACCGGACCCGTCAATCCGATGTCGCGCAATTCCACGAGACTCCTGCAGCCCTGATCCTCGCAACTCACCGCGTTGCGCTATTGGCACACAACCTATCCGCTAAAGACGGATCGCGCAGGCGTTGCTGAAGCGATAGAGTTCCTGCCGAGACGAAAAGCAGGGAGGACGAGGTGGCCAGATCGCAATGGAGTTTCAGGACGGCGACCGAACTTGCCACAGCCCTTGCGGCAGGACAGGTTTCCGCCGTCGAGCTGGCGCGGGATGCCATCGCACGCATCGAGCGTCACGATGCCAAAATCAACGCGGTCTGCGTGCGCGATTTCGAACGTGCGCTGGAGGCTGCACGGTCCGCCGATGCAGCGCGGGCAAGCGGCGATCGAAGACCGCTGCTTGGAATTCCCATAACGGTAAAGGAATCCTACAACGTCGCAGGACTGCCGACGACATGGGGCATGCCGGCGCACAAGGATTTTCGCCCCAAGGAAGATGCGCTGGCGATATCTCGGGTCAAGGGCGCCGGCCTCGTCATCCTCGGCAAGACCAACGTGCCGCTCGGGCTCGGCGACTGGCAGAGCTACAATGAGATCTACGGCACGACCAACAACCCCTACGATCTCGCGCGCACGCCAGGCGGCTCGTCCGGAGGATCGTCGGCCGCAGTTGCCGCGGGTTACGGGCCTCTCTCGCTAGGTTCTGACCTTGCCGGTTCGCTGCGCGTGCCGGCATTCCATTGCGGGGTCTTTGCACACAAGCCGACCTTCGCACTGGTGCCGGCGCGCGGCCATCTGCCGCCGCCCTTTCCGCCCCTGCCTCTCGATCGCGACATGGCGGTGATCGGTCCTCTGGCACGCTGCGCGGCCGACCTTACGCTCCTGCTCGACGTCATCGCCGGGCCCGACCCGCTCGAAGCCGGCAAGGCGTACAAGCTCTCGCTTCCACCGCCGCGCCACGGCGATTTGAAAGATTTCCGCGTGCTTGTGGTCGACACCGATCCGGTCTTGCCGACCAACGCGGTGGTGCGCGCGGCGATAGAGAAGCTTGCCGTCAACCTCCACAGGGCCGGAGTCAGGATCGAGCGCCAAAGCCCGCTGCTGCCGGACTTCGCCGCATCTTCCCGCCTCTTCATGCGGATGCTGATGTCGTTTCTCTCCATGACGTTTCCACCTGAAATCTATGCCGCCGCAGTGGAGAACGCGCCGAAGCTGCCCCAGGATGATCTCAGCCTCCAGGCCGAGCGGCTTCGCGGCATCGTGCTCAGCCATCGCGACTGGGTGATGGCCGAGGGCGCCCGTGGACGACTGCGCGCGCAATGGCGGGAACTGTTCGAGAGCTTCGACGCGGTGATCTGTCCGGTAATGCCGACGCCGGCCTTTCCGCACGATCATTCGCCGCAGCAGGAGGAGCGCCGCATCGAGATCGATGGCAAGGAGTTTGCCTATCCCGATCAGATGGCGTGGCCGGGCATCGCCAACCTGTCGGGCCTGCCGGCAACCGCGATCCCGATCGGGTTTTCGCCGGAGGGCCTGCCGGTCGGAGTACAGATCGTCGGACCGTGGCTGGAGGACCGTACGCCGCTGAAACTCGCCGAACTGATCGAGCGCGAATTTGGCGGCTTCAGACCGCCGCCGGCATTCGACGATTAGGTCTCAGGCTGCGACAAGCAACTCGCCGACCTCGGCCATGCCGGCCGCGCGCTCGCCGAGCAGAAGCTCGGTGATCGCGCGAACCCTCCCATTGTCGGCAGGCTGGAAGGGATCGCTTGCGGATACTCGGTGATCGATCACGAGACGCGAAAGCAGCACCCGGCGGGCATCTCCGCGCATCTCCTCGATGCGTCCGGCCTCCCACGAAAGCGCAACCGCGCTCGCGACATGGTAGAGCAGGCTGGTTGCGCGTCGCGCGTCGTCCTCGCGGTCGGGCTGGCCGGCGACCTCGCGGGCAAACGCAACTGCGCGGTCGGTGAGTTCGCGCAAGCGATCGCGCCAGCCCTGCGGCACCCTGGCGCTGTCGTCGAGCCGCGCGTGCAGGTCGGCGGCCAGCGCCGCATCGGCGCCGTGCCGTCCGACCGCGCGCGTCAGCGCGTCGATGGCGACGATATTGCCGGTGCCCTCCCAGATCGATCCGAGATGGGCATCGCGCAACAGCCGCGCCGTCGCGAACTCCTCGACATAGCCGATGCCGCCGCGCATTTCGAGCGCATCGCCGCAGACCTTGCGGGCATCGCGCGTGGCGCGAAATTTCAGCGTCGGCGTCAGGATTCGCAACAACGCGGCCGCGTCCTGGCTGCCGGCCTCGGCGCGATCGAGCGCGTCGGCAGTGACGAAACTCAGCGACAGCGCCTGCTCGGTGGCCAGCATGATCTTCATCAATTGCCGCCGCGCCAGCGGCAAATCGATGATGCGGCTGCCGAACACCATGCGGTTTCGCGCCACCGTCATCGCGTCGTGATGAGCGCGGCGCATGAGCGCGGTTGATTTGACGCCGTTGGAAAGCCGCGACGAGTTCACCATCTCGGCCATCTGCACGAAGCCGCGATCGAGCCGTCCGACGGCATAGGCGATCGCGCCCTCGAGCTTGATTTCGCCCGACGCCATCGAGCGGGTACCGAGCTTGTCCTTCAGACGAACGATCCGGTAATGGTTCGGCGATCCGTCGTCGAGCTTTCTGGGCATCAAAAAAAGCCCGACGCCGCGCGTACCGGGGCCTGCGCCTTGCGGGCGCGCCAGCAACATCACGACCTCGGCGTCGGCATTCGAGCAGAACCATTTCTCCCCGAAAAGCCGCCAGTGATCGCCTTCCTGCACCGCGGTCGTGGCGAGCGTTCCGACGTCGGAGCCGCCTTCCTTCTCGGTCATGAACTGACCGCCCTGTGTCAGCTTGCTCATATCGGTCTGCGTGAGGCCGTCGAGATATTTCGTCTTCAGATCTTCGCTGCCGAAACTGGCGAGAAGCTTGGCGCAACCGTCGGTGACATTGATCGGGCATCCCAGGCCGAACTCTGCCTGATTGAACAGGAACGTGAAGGCGTGCTTGGCGACGACCGGATATTTCTCGGGCCAGCCGAGGATGCCCTTGCGAAGCGACATCGCATGAATGCCGAATTCGCCGAAGGCGGCGCGTTCGAGTTCCCGATAGGCGGGATGGTATTCGATCCACTGCACGTCGCGACCGAAGCGGTCGCGCTGATGCAGCACCGGCACGTGGCGGTCGGCGAGCCGGGCGCATTCATCGAGGCGGCCGCCCGCAAGCGACCCGAGCCTGTCGAGATGCGGCTCGATGTGGCGGAACAGGCTGTCTGGAAGATGAATACGAAGCAGGTCCGTCAATGCGGGATCGGCGCGATAAAAATTCATGCCGGATGTATCGGGCGCGATCAGTCCCGCCTTTCCGGCGAAATCAGCAATCCGACCGGATTCGAGCTGCTGCATTGAAATCTCTTGTTCGCTTCCTCATCTTTTATTGTCGAGTATCGCACATTGCCTGAGGGTATGTCGCCCTTCCCGATCCGGTTTTCGCTGCAAAATCCGTCCGTCAAACCCCGTAGATCCCGAGAAAACAAGGAAACCTCTCATGGAAACGCCTGGATACAAGAATGCCCTGATTGTCGGCGCGGGCTCAGGCCTGAGCGCGTCGCTGGCGCGCCTGTTCGCCCGGCAAGGCATCAAGGTCGGCCTCGCGGCCCGCTCGGTCGAAAAGCTCGGCGCTCTCTGCAGCGAAACCGGCGCGCACGCCTATGCCTGCAATGCGACCGACCCCGACCAGGTCGAGCGTCTGTTCGGCCTTGTCGAACGCGAGATCGGAACGCCTGACGTCGTCGTCTACAATGCGAGCGGGCGGGCGCGCGGACCTTTCCTGGATCTTGTGCCTGCCGAAGTCCAACAAGCCATTGCCGTGGGCGCCTTCGGGGGCTTCCTGGTGGCCCAGCAGGCGGCGAAACGGATGCTGCCCGGCAGGCGCGGCGCCATCCTGTTCACGGGCGCGTCCGCGAGCGTTAAGGGCTATGCGCAGTCGGCTCCGTTTGCCATGGGCAAGTTCGCGCTGCGCGGGCTGGCGCAGAGCATGGCGCGCGAACTGTCGCCGCAGGGAATTCATGTCGCGCATTTCGTGATCGACGGCGGCATCCGCAGTGCGGCGCGGACCGAGCCTGCGGACCGACCGGACTCGATGCTCGATCCCGATGCCATTGCATTGAGCTACTGGAATGTGATGCAGCAGCCGCGAAGTGCCTGGACCTGGGAAGTGGAATTGCGGCCCTGGGTGGAGAAGTTCTGAAGCATGATCCGGAAAAGCGGGAACCGGCTTTCCCTCGCGACAAGCTTCAGACCATCGCCTGCGGCGCGCTCTTTAGCCTCGCGAGCCTCCAGCTCGCGCAGGGAATTTCCTGCGGCGCAGTGCCAATCTGTTTTTCGAAACGCACCAGCTTCCAGTCGTCGGGGTGACGGGCGAAGTTGAAACCGGACTTGCGCGCAAGACCGATCATCACCTCGTTCGAGCGCAGCGTATCGCCGAACATGCGGCTGGCGCCAAGCGCAGCCGCACGGCATTGAAGATTACGCAGCAACGCCGATCCGATGCCTTGGCCTTGCCAGCGATCGTCGATCGATACGCCAAACTCGAAGTTGCCGGTGGCAGCCTCGAACCCATAGCGCGCTTCGCCGATGATGGTTTCGAAGCCGTCGATCTTCATGACCGCAATGACGCTGAACCGGTCAAACTCGCCGGCATGGACAAAACGGTCGAGTTCGGTCTGGGGAAGTTCGCTCACCGCGCCAAGAAAGCGATTGTAGCGAGTGCGCACCGATAGCGAGCGGAAATAGCCCTGCAATGCCTCGGCATCGCCCGGCTCGACAAAACGAACTGCCAGCGTCCTGCCGCTGGACAGCCGTACAATGTCAGTGTGCTGCCTGAGATCATCCAATCGAAGCATCGTCATTGCTGGCTCCAGGCCCGGTTTCGAGAAACTCGCCGGCGTCCCGTTCAAGGCGACGCCGGCAAGGCGGCATTCAAGCCCGCCAGAAGGGTTTCTCCGCCTCACGGACCACGTCGCTCCAGGAAAGTCCGACGTCGTGCAGGTCGCGGTCGGTCCAGTGACTCAATTCGCGACGCTGGCGCCAGCGGTCGCCCCAGACGTGGAGCCTTTCGCCAAATCCGGCCAAAAAACCGTATTCATGATTATTTATCATCTTGTCAGAGCTGCAGGTGGACATGCTGATCTCCCGAAGATAACATTTACCCGTCAATATCTCCGCATCCCGAGACTTCGGCAAACGACACTTTGTTCCGCTTCGGATGAGATAAATTCATGTATTGGGACCGATGATCGCCCGACTGCCATCGCTCAACGGCTTGCGCGCCTTCGAGGCTGCCGCACGGCATCTGAGCTTCACGCTGGCCGCCGCCGAGCTGAACGTGACCCAGACCGCAATCAGCCATCAGATCCGGCGGCTCGAGGAGGAACTCGGGATTCGCCTGTTCGTCCGCCAGAACCGCAGCCTCGCGCTCACAGCGGAAGCACGGGAGTATCTTCCTGGCATTCGCGCCGCCTTCAACGACCTCCGGCTCGCCACCGACCAGCTCAAGCGCAAGGACAACGACCGCGTGCTGACTGTCTCGACACTGGCCTCGCTGGCCGCGAAATGGCTGTTGCCAAGACTGTCCGCTTTCCAGCAGGCACATCCCGGCATTGACGTCCGCATCACCACCTCGACCAGCCTGGTCGACTTCCGGCGAGACGACGTCGACGCCGCGATCCGCTATGGCCGCGGCCACTGGCCCGGCGTTCGCGCTCAGTGGCTGATGGCCGACGAGTTGTTTCCCGTATGCAGCCCCGCGCTGCTGGCCGGCGAAAAGGCGCTGCGCTGCCCGGAAGATCTTGCCAACCACACGCTGTTGCATACCAGCGGAGGGTACGACGACGACTGGCGCCTCTGGCTCACTGCAGCGGGTCTTCCTGCGAACATTTCGAGACAACCGGGATTGAGTTTCGACCTGAGCCTGATGACGGTACAGGCGGCGATCGACGGGATCGGCGTCGCCATGGGACGAACCACCTATGTCGAAACCGATATCGCCAAGGGCCGCCTGGTCGTACCGTTCAAGATCGCGCTGCCGTCGGATGCAGGCTTCTACCTGGTCTCGCCTGAAGCGCGAGCCGAATCCGCAAAGCTGTCAGCGTTCCGGCAATGGCTCCTTGCCTCGATCCATGGCGGCGCGAAGATCACATAATTGGCGCATCGGCAATACTTTCCGAAATGCGCTCGCCGCACGGAACTCTCCCTCGTTTTCCGGTTGGTCAGGCAGCGCTGACGTGGCAGATTGCCTGAAGAAGGACAGATTAACTGTCCTGGCCACGCAGGCTTTGAGGACCTTGGGGAGAATTTCAAAATGTCGCAATCGTCCAGTTCGCCACCGGCTCAGATCAAGTCGCGAATTGGCGCCATTCTCAGGTCCACCAGCGGCAATTTTCTCGAACAGTTCGATTTCTTTCTGTTCGGCTTTTACGCGCCTTTCATCGCCAAGGCGTTCTTTCCGTCCGACAACGAGACCGCTTCGCTCCTCAACACCTTCGGCGTGTTCTGGCTCGGCGCCCTGATGCGTCCCGTCGGCGCCATCGTGCTTGGCGCCTATATCGACCGGATCGGCCGCCGCAAGGGGCTGATCGTCACCTTGTCGATCATGGCTATCGGTACGGTGACTATTGCGCTCTGTCCGGCCTATGCCGCAATCGGCGTCGCGGCTCCCATCATCGTTCTGGTCGGCCGCCTGCTGCAGGGCTTTTCCGCCGGCGTCGAACTCGGAGGCGTGTCGGTCTATCTCGCCGAGATCGCAACGCCCGGAAACAGGGGTTTCTATACCTCGTTCCAATCCTCAAGCCAGCAGGTCGCGATCTTCGTCGCGGCAAGCATCGGATATGCGCTTAACCAAGGCGTGACCACCGACATCATTGGAATGCCCGGAGGAATTGAATTCGCCAAATGGCGAATTCCCTTCTTCATCGGTTGCCTCATCATTCCCTTCATTTTCTTCCTTCGCCGAACGCTTGAAGAAACGCCGGAATTTCTGGCGATGAAGAAACATCCTTCCACGGCCGAGGTGTTCCGCTCCGCAGCGGCGAACTGGAAGATCATCGTGCTTGGCATGATGGTGGCGGTGCTGACCACCACGACCTTCTATTTCGTCACGGTCTATACGCCGACCTTCGGCAGGAACGTCCTGAAGCTCTCATCCCAGGATGCCCTTCTTGTGACGCTGCTGGTCGCGGTGACCAATTTCTTCTGGAATCCGGTCGGAGGCGCGGTGTCCGATCGGGTGGGGAGAAAGCCGGTGCTCTTGACCATCGCGTGCCTGTCCTTCGTCACCGCCTACCCCGCGTTGAACTGGCTGGTCAACGCGCCCACCTTCGGCAAGATGCTCGCGGTCGAAATGATGTTCTCGTTCTATTTCGGCGTTTACAGCGGCACCATGCTCGGCGCGCTGGTCGAGGTCGTGCCCAGGCACGTGCGTACCACTTGCTTCTCGTTGGCATTCGCGCTGGCCGCGGGCCTGTTCGGAACGTTCACGCCGTTCGCCGCGACCTGGCTGATCGAGCACACCGGCGACAAGGCGTCTCCCGGCTACTGGCTGATGTGCGCCGCCGCGCTCGGCATTTTCGCCGCTCTCACGATCTATCGCGGCGGCAGGACCATGGCTACCGAGGAGGCCGTCGCGACGTAAGGGTACCAGCTATGTCCTCGCGGTACGTCGAGTTGCCCGGATACCGGTTTTGATTTCCATGCAAAAAAGATAATTGAACGGCATGGTCAATCTGTCCCGCAAATACGACGTGCTGGTGATCGGCGGCGGCAATGCCGCGCTCTGCGCGGCGATCAGCGCGGCGCGCGCCGGTGCTTCCGTTCTTGTGCTGGAGGGGGCGCCGAAATTCTACCGCGGCGGCAATACCCGCCACACCCGCAACATGCGCTGCGCGCACGATCAGGCGACCGATATCCTTACCGGGCCCTATACGGAGGAGGAATTCTGGGAAGACCTGCTTCGTGTTACCGGAGGCGAGACCGACGAGGGACTGGCGCGCCACATGATCCGGGAGTCGAAGGACATCCTCGGCTGGATCGTCGAACAGGGCGTGCGCTGGCAGCCTTCGCTCGGCGGCACGCTGAGCCTGGGACGGACCAATTCGTTTTTCCTGGGCGGCGGCCGAGCAATGCTCAACGCGCTCTATCTCACCGCCGAGCAGCTCGGTGTCGATATTCTCTACGATGCCGAGGTCCTTGACCTCGAAATCGCAGACGGCGTGTTTCTCTCCGCCAGCGTAAGGCGAGGCGACGGCCGCGCCACCGTGACCGCTGCGACGCTGGTGGCCGCCGCCGGCGGTTTTGAAGCCAACATCGAATGGCTCAAACAGTATTGGGGCGAGGCCGCCGACAACTTCCTGATCCGTGGCACACCTTACAATCGCGGCTCCATCCTGAAAATGCTGCTCGAAAAGGGCGTGCAGGAGATCGGCGATCCAACACAATGCCACGCGGTTGCGATCGATGCGCGCGCGCCGAAATTCGACGGCGGCATCATCACCCGGCACGATTCCGTGGTGTTCGGCATTGTCGTCAACAAGCTCGCCCAACGCTTCTACGACGAGGGCGAGGACATCTGGCCGAAGCGCTACGCGATCTGGGGAAGACTTGTTGCCGCCCAGCCCGACCAGACCGCCTACATCATTTTCGACGCAAGTTCGCGCAACAGCTTCATGCCGACGCTGTTCCCGCCGATCGAAGCCGATACCATCGCTGGCCTGGCCGGAAGGCTCGGGCTTGATCCGGCCGCACTGGAAAAGACCGTCACCGGTTTCAACGCGGCCGTGCGGCCCGGAACGTTCGATCACACGATCCTGGACGATTGCCGCACAGAAGGGCTGACGCCGCCGAAGACGCATTGGGCGCGGCGGATCGAATCCCCACCCTACTATGCCTATCCGGTTCGGCCCGGCATCACCTTCACTTATCTCGCTACGCGCGTGAACAAGGAAGCGCGCATGCTGATGAAGAACGGCAGGCCTGCAGCAAATATGTTCGCAGCCGGCGAGATCATGGCCGGCAACGTGCTGGGCAAGGGTTACGCGGCCGGCATGGGAATGACGATCGGCAGCGTGTTCGGACGGATCGCAGGCTACGAGGCGGCGAAAAATGCGAGGAACTGAATCTTCCTGGGACCGGCACCACCGCTTCTTCACCACATCCCTCGAGGCGGCGCTTTTGCGCCTCCTCGGGATGAGGTTGCCGTTCAGCGCGATTTTGAACCCCCTCATGGTGAGGCGCCGCGCCTGTTGCGTGGCGTCTCGAACCATGAGGCCCTCGCCGAAAGAGGAAAGAAACAGGAGAAGTCCATGTCCCGTCTACCGATTGCGGCGACAACCGCTGCCATGTTAGCCACGGCATCCGCGCAGGCCGCCGAGCCGATCACGCTCCGCGACATGGGCTCGTTTCATGTCGGCGGGCGCCTGGTCGAGATCAGCGGAAAGCCGGTGAAGGAAGTCGAGTTCACGCCGGGTGGCGTTCCGGCGAAGGTCGACCCCAACGGCACTTACCAGGTCGAGCAGATGTACGTGCAGTACTTCCTGCCCGCCAACGAACGCGGCGCCTATCCGCTTTTGATGTGGCACGGCGGCGGGCTGACCGGCGTCACCTGGGAGACGACGCCCGACGGCCGCGAGGGCTGGCTGAATTATTTTCTCCGCAAGGGCTGGAGCGTCTACAATTCCGACGCGGTCGAGCGCGGCCGCGCCGGCTGGGCGCAATATCCCGACATCTTCAAGAGCGAGCCGGTATTCCTGACCACCGCGAACCCGTTCGAACGCTTTCGCATCGGCGACGGTCCGAACTCCTACGATCCCGATCCGGCCAAGCGAAAGCTGATGGCCGGCAGCCAGTTTCCAGGCGAGGCTTACGACAATTTCGTCAAGCAGGGTGTGCCGCGCTGGACCACCAACGATGAGGCAACGCTCGCGGCCTATATTGCCGAGGTCGATCGCGTCGGCTCCTGCATCATCATGGTACACAGCCAGGGCGGCGGTTTCGGCTTCAAGGTCGCACAGGCGCGGCCCGACAAGGTCAAGGCGTTGATCGCGGTCGAGCCCGCCACCATCGGCGATCCAGCCAAGGTCGAGGCGCTGAAAGGCATTCCAATCCTGATTGTCTATGGCGATTACATCGAGCGCGATTCGCGCTGGCCCAGGATGCGGGCGACGGGCCTTTCGTTCGCGGAGAGCATCAAGTCGGCCGGGGGCAGCGTCGATGTCGTCGACCTGCCGCAGATCGGCATCAAGGGCAATTCCCACATGATCATGATGGACAGAAACAATGCCGAGGTCGCGGGCCTGATTCAGAAATGGCTGGAAGGCAAGGGCCTGACGAAGTAGGCAAAGCGTTTTCGAGCGGAGTGGGCACCGGTTCGCGTGAAGAAAACGCGTTAGAACAAAAGCAAAAGTAATGCACAAGACCCTGATCCTCGAGGAAGCCGACCGCCTGATGACGGTCTGCAATTCCTGCCGCTACTGCGAAGGCCTCTGCGCGGTGTTTCCGGCGATGGAGATGCGCCGCTCGTTCTCCGATGGCGATCTCAACTATCTCGCCAATCTCTGCCACGCCTGCGGCGCGTGTTACACCGATTGCCAGTTCTCGCCGCCGCATGAATTCAACGTCAACGTTCCGAAGACGCTTGCGGTTGCGCGCGCCGAATCGTGGTCCGCCTATGCCTGGCCGCGAGCGCTCTCAAGCCTGTTCGCGCGCAACGGCCTTGCGATCGGCATCATCGCCGCCGTGAGCGTCGCAGCCTTCATTCTTGGCTTGGCGGCCTTCACCGACCGGCAAGTGCTCCTTGGTGTCCACACCGGTCCCGGCGCGTTTTATGCATTGATGCCGCATGGCGCGATGGCCGGATTGTTTGGACTTGCGTTCCTCTATGCGATCGTGGCGATGGCGATGGGTGTGCGCGCATTCTGGCGCGATATCGGCGAGCCGGTCGAACTCCTGATCGAGCCCGCCTCGCTCTGGCAGGCGACGAAAGACGCCGGGCGACTGCGCTATCTCGACGGTGGCGGCGTCGGTTGCTTCAACGAGGATGAGCACCCCACCGATCGTCGCAAGATCTATCACCACTTTACGTTCTACGGTTTCCTGCTGTGCTTTGCGGCGACTTCGGTCGCAACGCTCTATCACTATCTTCTGGCGCGCGAGGCGCCTTACGCGTGGTGGGAGCTGCCGGTGGTTCTGGGAACGCTCGGCGGCGTCGGGCTTCTGATCGGGCCAGCGGGGCTGCTGGCCGGGAAAATCAGGCGCGACCCGGCGCTGGTCGACGACCAGCGCACCGGCATGGATGTGGCCTTCATCGTCATGCTGTTTTTGACCAGCCTGACCGGCCTTGCACTTCTCGTCTTTCGCGAAACGCGCGCGATGGGGCCATTGCTGGCGCTGCATCTGGGCGTGGTGTTCGCGCTTTTTGTCACCTTGCCTTACGGCAAGTTCGTCCACGGCCTCTATCGCTATGTCGCGCTGGTGCGCTACGCGAACGAGCGGCGGGTGATGGGGCTCGCCAAGGAATAGGTCGTTGCGAGTGTAAGGGAAGCAATCCGGCCTCAAAAAGCCAAACCGCACCCTTTCGAGGCCTCATGGTTCGAGACGCCGCTTTGCGGCTCCTCACCATGAGGGACTGACCTCGTGCAACTTGTTTCCCACCTCATCCAGAGGAGCCACGCCTGCGTGGCGTCTCGAAGGATCTGATGAGCTACAGATCCACCACCACGTAATCGCTTTCCACGGAGACCTTGAGAGTCTCAGCCACATACGGTCCCTTCACCAGGTTCGAGCCAGGCTCGACGTTCACGGCATAGGCGCGGGTGCGAAACCGCCCGGGGTCGCACCAGGATTGACCGGTACGGATGTCGAATTCCCAGCCATGCCACGGGCAGCGGATGATTTCGCCCAGCCGCGTATACTGGATCTCGCCGGGATCGGACGACTGCGCCAGCCCGATCAGCGGTCCCTCGCACAGGGGGGCGCCCTGGTGCGGGCAGCGGTTCAGGAGGCCGAAGAACTCGCCCTTGATATTGAAGATCGCAATCGGGCGCCCATCGATGGTGAGAAATTTACGCGAGCCCGGCGGCAGCTCGTCGACGGAGGCAACGACGTGACGCGCCATCTTAATTTTTTGCAAGCCCGTAAAGCCTGAGCGCGTTGTTCAGATAGAACGCCTCGCGTTTGGCGTCGCTGACGCCGGGCGGCAGAACCCGAGACGGCTCGTCAAAATCCCAATGCGGATAATCGGTCGCGAACAACAATTTGTCCCAGCCGATCCAGTCGATCACGTCGATCAGATGATCGCGCCGTTCGGGATCTTCCATCGGCTGCGTGGTCCAATAAATATGCTCACGGATATATTCCGATGGCGGCCGCTTCACATGCGGCACCTCGCTCTTCAGCCGCTGCCAGTTCTTGTCGAGCCGCCATGAAAGCGACGGCGCCCAGCCGAAACCGGCCTCGATCATGATCATCTTGAGCGTCGGATGCCGCTCGAGAACGCCTTCCAGAATGAGGCTTGCGAGCACCGTCTGCTGGCATTGCGAATGCCCGACCATCTCCTCGATGTAGAAGCTCGGCCAGCCGGAAGGCGTCAGCGGATTTCCGCCGAAGCCGAAAGCGTGCACGCCGACCGGCAGTCCCGCCTCCTCGGCCGCCTCATAAATCGGCCAGTAGCGGCGCTGACCAAGCGGCTCGACGTTGCGGCTCAAGAGCAGAACCTGGACGAAATTCCCATCGCCGGCGCGTTTGCGGATTTCCGCGGCAGCCGCCGGGCCGTCCTCGTTGGCGACCACGATGGATCCCTTCAGGCGGCTGTCCTTGCTGGTCCATTTGTCGATCTGCCAGTCGTTGGTTGCCGAACAGATCGCAGCGGCGAGTTCCTGGTTGCGGATGCCCTGCCCGGTTGCCAGGGGATTGAGGACGCCCAAAACCACATTGTTCGGGTCGAGGTGTTGCTGCTGCATGAAGGAAAGCGAAGACCCCTGCGGGCCGCCTTCGGGCGGATAGGCATCGCGGCGCGCCGCGTTGGGCTGTGCCTTCGGAAAAGGCGGCCCGTCCATCATGCCGTGATAGGGACGCTTGTCGTAGGTCTCGAGATGTTCGTGCCAGCGCTTTGCGAGATACGGGTACAATTCGGTTTTAGTCGCGCGCGCGGGGTGAATGTCGCAATCGGCGATCGCGGTCTTTGCATGAACCGATGAGGCTTGTTCCGGGCTCTCGCGGAACTGGATGTTCATGGCATCGTCTCCCGTTCAATTTGCGCATGATCTGCTTCCGAAAACCGGTTTCCACTCTTCGGGATCATGCCGCTAGTTAGGGCATGATCTCGTTCCGAAAACCGGTATCCACTTTTCGGGATCATGCCCTCACCGTTTGCTTCAGCCGGCCATAGGTCGCGAAAGGATTGTCGATCATGATCTTTCGCACGAGATCTGAAGACATCCCTTCCGGCAGCACGTCATCGCCATCGAATTGCCAATGCGGATAGTCGGTTGAGAATAGGAGCAATTCGTCCGACTGCATATGATCGAACAGACGATTTAATGTCTGGGGGTCGGCAGGCGCGTCAACCGGCTGCAGGGAAAAGCGGATGTTGCTGCGCACAATTTCAAGCGGCGCCCGATCCACCCACGGCGTTTCCATGCGGATTCCGCGCCAGAACTTGTGCAGCCGCCACAGATAGGACGGCAGCCAGGTGAAACCACTTTCCAACATCACCATTTTCAGCGTCGGATGACGCGCGAACACACCTTCGACGATCAGGCTGGTCAATTGGGTCTGGAACGCCTGCGCCTGCGCGACATAGTCCTCGATGTGGTAGGAACTCCAGCCGACCGAAGTCGGCGGGTTGTGATAGTTTGAGCCGGCGTGGATGCCGACCGGCAGGCCCAGCCGTTCGGCCGCGGCGTAGATCGGCCAGTAGGCACGTTTGCCGAGCGGCATATCGCCCATCACCAGCATCAGTACCTGAACGAAGCGTTCGTCCTGGGCACAGCGTTCGATCTCCGCGACCGATTTCTCGGTGCTCTGAACCGGAATCACGATCGAGCCGCGCAGACGGGTGTCCTTGTCGAGCCACTCCTTCACCAGCCAATCGTTCAGCGCCCGACAGAACGCGTCCGCCATGTCCTCGGAGAACACCATCTGCACACCGAAAAGCGGATTGCAGATGCCGTAGCTCACACCGAATGGCGCGAGTGCGTGCGCCTGCATGTCCGCAAGACTCGAGCCGGGCTTTCCCCTGGCCGGCCGCCAGTCCGGCCGCGCGGAGATCGGCGAATTCAAGGGATAGGATTGCGATATCAGGTCGGTCATCCCCCGCGTGGTAACCTGATCGCGCCAATAGTCGTTGAGATAAGGCAGCAGGCTGGTCAGATGCGGGACGGCAGGATGCAGATCGCAATCCACACCACCGGCGATTGGCGACGTCATGCGTGCTTCCTCTCCCGGCCGCAACTTTGCGGCCTTGTTTGGTGGCATTGAAGCAGGCCACCGTGAAGCGCGCAACTCGGCAAAGGCGGCGGCGCTGTGCTAGAACATGCGAGCACGACCGCCAAACCGGGCTTGAATGCGCTGGGCTTTAGGAGAGTTTCATGCTTCGGATCGGGGTAGCCGCCATCGCCACCGCCTTGCTGTTCGCCGACGCCACCTTCGCCCAACAAGCCCAGCAACCTGCGCCAACCCCACCGCCGCCTCCCGATTTCTCCAAGGTCGAGATCAAGACGACCGATCTCGGTGACAACATGTACATGCTCGAGGGCCAGGGTGGAAACATCACGGTGGCCGTGGCAAAGGATGGGATCATCATGGTGGATGGCCAGTACGCACCGCTGCACGACAAGATCAAGGCCGCGATCTCCACCATCTCGAATCAGCCGATCAAATATCTGATCAATACGCATTTTCATGCCGATCACGTCGGCGGCAATGAACCCTTTACCAGGGACGGCGCCATTGTTGTCGCCGAAATCAATGTCAAGAAACGTCTGGAGGCTGGAACGACCAATGGCCTCACCGGCGTGAAAACGCCGCCGGCGCCGGCGGCCGCATTGCCGTCAAAGACCTATACGGGAGCCTTCCAGATCAGGATGCGAGGCCGCGTCGCCGACCTCAGGCATCTCGAGAATGCCCATACCGATGGTGATACCTACGTCTGGTTCAAGACCGCCAATGTGCTCTCGACCGGCGACACCTTCACCAACGGCCGCTACCCCAACATCGATTTCGCCAATGGCGGCAACATCCGGGGGATGATTGCGGCGACCGATGCCTATCTCAAGCTCACCAATGCGAAGACCCGGATCGTTCCGGGTCATGGACCGCTCGCCGACAAAGCGGCGCTGGCGGAATACCGCACCATGCTCGTCACCGCGCGCGACCGGATGGAAAAACTTGTGAAGGAAGGCAAGACCGAGGATGACGTGTTGACGGCAAAGCCCTTCGCCGATCTCGACGCCAAGTGGGCGCCGACGGAACTCGCGAGCAGGAACTTCATCCGCGTGGTGTATCATTCTCTCGCCGACAAGCAGGACAGCGCGCGGCCGTCGTTTCGAAGACTGTTTCGCAGGAGCTGAGCATCGATGCAGGACCTCGTCGCGATTGCCGGCAAGATCGCCGAAAGGCTCGTCGAGCGGCGTGAGACCATTGCGGTCGCCGAATCCTCGACCGGCGGCCTGATTTCGGCAGCGCTGCTCGCCGTGCCCGGCGCGTCGGCCTATTTCCTTGGGGGCGCAGTGGTCTACACGCGCGATGCACGGCGTATCCTCGCAGGCATTCCGGATGAGGCCATGAAGGGAATCCGTTCGGCCTCGGAGCCCTACGCCAGCCTGCTCGCAAGCGAGATCCGCCAGCGCTTCTCGAGCCATTGGGGACTGTCGGAGACCGGCGCGGCGGGACCTTCCGGCAACCGCTATGGTGATGCAGCCGGCCATTCATGCATGGCGGTTTGCGGCGCTCAGTCGGCGGTGGTCACCCTTGAAACCGGCAGTGCCGACCGGCTTGCCAACATGCATGTGTTCGCATCGACCGCGCTGGATCTGTTGCTGCGGAATCTGTCGAGCTTGGATCAAAAATAACGTCGTCCGGCCGAGAATTACTTCTCCCGGAACGCGCGCATCAACTGATCGCTCAAGGGCTTGATCAAGTAGGAAATGAGCGTGCGCTCGCCCGTCTGCACGAAGGCTTCCGCCGGCATGCCGGGGATCAGTTTGACGTCGCCGAGGCGCGCGACTTCTGCGGGCGGCATCGAGACGCGGATGGTGTAATAGGCCTGTCCGGTACGCTGATCGACGGTGACGTCGGGCGAAACGCGGGTGACAACGCCGTTCAATTCCGGCGTGGTGCGCTGGTTGAATGCCGACAGCCGCAGCAAGGTCTTCTGGCCCACCTGCAATTTGTCGATATCCTGCGGATTGACCTTGGCCTCGACCTGAAGGTCGTCGGCCTGAGGAACGATCAGCATGATGGCGTCACCGGCGGTGATGACTCCACCAACCGTATGCACCGTGGATTGCAGCACCATGCCGTCCTGCGGCGCGCGGATATCGACCCGGCGCAGCTGGTCTTCGGCCGTCACCTTGCGTTCGACGAATTCACCGATCTTGTCATTGGTCTCGCGCAGATCCTTGGAAACATCGCTGACCAGGTCCTTGTCGACCTGGATGATCTGAAGTTCGGTTTCGGTGATCTTGCCCTTGGCCTGGGCGCGCGAGGCAACGTATTGCGCGCGCTCACCGGACAGACGGGCGAGATCGCGCTCGAGCGTGGTGAGCCGCGTCAGCTGCACCAGGTGTTTGTCATACAGGTCACGAACGCCGACCAGTTCCTTCTCCACCAGCGCAATTTCCTGGTCCTTTGCCTTCTCTTGCGCGGTGAGGCCTTCGATTTCCTCGTTCAGCTGGGTGACGCGCTCGCGCAATTGGGCCTTTTGCCCGGTCCTGCCATTGACACGCACCTCGAACAGCTTGGTTTCGCTTGCCAAGACCGTCTTGACCTCAGGATCGTCGGCGCGATCGAGCAACGTCTTGGGAAAGACGATCTTGTCGAGACCGCGTTGTTCCGCCTCAAGCCGCGCGGCGCGGGCCAACAGACCGTCGAGGTTCTTGGTGACGATGGCAAGACTGGCCTTGGTGACGGTGTCATCGAGCCGCACCACGACGTCGCCTGCCTTGACGACGTCGCCATCGCGCGCCCGCACCTCGCCGACGACGCCGCCGGTGGGATGCTGGACCTTCTTGACGCTTGATTCGACCACGATGGATCCGGGCGCGATCAGCGCTCCCGAGATCTGCGCGGTCGACGCCCAGCCGCCGAGGCCGCCGGCCAGCAGCACGACCACGGCCAGCCCGACGATCAGGTGCCGACGGATCGAGTAGCGGGCTCCCTTGATTTCGTTGCCGATCACGACTTGGCAACTCCTCCTTCGGAAACGATCTTGATCGGCGAAGGCGCCGTCACGCGCGGCTGCAACACCTGTCCCAACACCGTTTCCTTTGGTCCGAAGGCTTGCATGCGGCCGTCCTTGAGGACCAGAAGCTGATCGACACCTTCGATCCCGATCGGTCGGTGCGCCACCACGACGACGATGGCACCGCGTTCGCGCGCCGCGCGGATCGCGCGCGTCAAGGCCTCGTCGCCTTCAGTGTCGAGATTTGAATTCGGTTCGTCAAGCACGATCAGGAAGGGATTGCCGTAGAGCGCCCGTGCCAGTGCCACGCGCTGCGCCTGACCGGCAGAAAGCGAGTGACCCTGCTCACCGACCGGGGTGTCATAGCCTTCCCGCATCTTGATGATCATTTCATGGACGCCCGCTTCCTTTGCGGCCGCGATGATGCCGTCGGCAGGAGCGTCCGGATCGAAACGGCAGATGTTCTGCGCCACTGAGCCCGCGAACAATTCGACATCCTGCGGCAGGTAACCGACGTGGCGGCCGAGCACGTCCGACGACCATTGATCAAGCGCGGCGCCGTCGATGCGCACCTTTCCGCGCACCGGCTGCCAAACGCCTACAAGCGCGCGAACCAGCGACGATTTGCCGGACCCGCTCGGCCCTATGACCCCGAGGCCCGTTCCGGCCGACAGCGAGAACGTCACGTCCTGCACGACGACCCTCTGCTCACCGGGCGGCGCGATAGTGACCCCTTCCACCGACAGCCGGCTCGACGGGTTTTGCAGCAATGTCGGCATCGCGCGCGGCGGCAGGGACTCGAGCAGCCGGTTAAGGCGATGCCAGCTCTGGCGCGCTGCGACGAAACTCTTCCAATGGGCGATGGCCAGATCGACCGGCGCGAGCGCGCGTGCGCTCAGGATCGATCCCGCGATAATGATGCCGGCGGTGGCTTCCTGATAGATCACGAGATAGGCGCCGACGGCGAGCACCGCCGACTGCAGCATCATGCGCATGACCTTTGCGACGGCGCCAAGGCCTCCGGCCACGTCGCTGGCGCGCTGGTTGCCCGCGAGATAATTCTCGTTGGCCTCGCTCCAGCGCTTGTTCAGCCGTCCGGCCATTCCCATCGCGACCAGCACTTCGGCATTGCGCCGGCTGGTGGCGGCCAGATCGTTACGGCGTGCCGCCAGGCCTGTGGCCTCGCGCGCCGGCGTCCGCGACAGGAACTCGGTCAGGACGGTGAGCGTCACCAGGACGATCGCGCCGACGAGCGCGGTGACCCCGATGAGGGGATGAAAGGCAAAACAGATCGCCAGATAGAATGGCAGCCAGGGCAGATCGAAGAAGGCGCCCGGCCCCAGCCCGCCAAGAAACGAGCGCACATTGTCCAGATCCCGCAGCGGCTGAAGACCTTCGTTGCGCGCGCCCACGATCAGCGGCAGGCGCACGATGGTGTCGAACACGCGCGCATTGAGCGCCTCGTCGAGCGATGTGCCGATACGGCCGAGGATTCGTCCCCGGATCAGGTCGAGAATGCCTTGGGCAATGTACAATCCGCAGGCCAGAATGATCAGGCCCACAAGAGTCGGCACACTCCGGCTCGGTAGCACCCGGTCGTAGACCTCAAGCATGAACAACGAGCCTGTCAGATAGAGCAGGTTGATCATGCAACTCATGATGCCAACACCGATGAAGGCAGTGCGGCAGGCGCGCAGTGCTTCACCGAGTTCGGAACGCCGGACACCGGGAGCGGCTGCCATCTATCCTGATCTCTTCGTGAGGGGCCGCGGCCCAAAAAATAAAGGGCGAGCAGCGGAGTATTAACGGCTTTTGTAGCGAACGTCTATTGAAGCCGCGTTAACTCAAGGCCCGCGCGGGCACGCTTTGGCAGCCCGGAAAAGTCGAGAAAAACCAGCCTTTTGGCTCGTCACACGCCCCCGGCACGGCACTCCCGCGCCGCAGCTTGGCTCTACCAGATCGAGAACTGGCCTCGCCCGCCATTGGCAGGCGGTTCCTGAAGCCACGGCGGTCAGAAACGGCCGCCGCCTCGTATCAGCCGCACGATCACCAGAAGCAGGACGGCGCCAATCGCGGAGTAGAGGATCTCAGAAACAAGCCCGGTCCCCAGGTGGATGCCAAGCTTTGGAAACAGGAAACTGGCGATCAGAGCGCCGGCAATGCCGACGAAAATATCCCCGATGATGCCGAAGCCGGTGCCGCGCACGATCTTTCCTGCCAGCCAGCCTGCAACCAGACCGACGAACAGGATCACAAGGATGCCTTCATTGGACAAGCGCATCGCAATCCCCCCACTGTGTGCGCCATTCATCCCGGCGCCAGGTGAAAATCTAGCGGCTATTCGCGGAAGTGACGACTCCAATCTGCTGCTTCCCGGGCTGGTCGAAATCCGCCGGCACCAAGCCGAGCGAGCCGGGCTTACGTCGTGGTCAGCGCCTCGCGCTCCGCAAGAATGCACCTTGCGGCCCTGTCGGGGCCGACCTGAATGTTTGGCGGCGGACGCTCGACGCAACGGGCCTCGGCGAAGCTGCAGCGCGGAGCAAACGAACAATTGGTTGGAGCATGATCGAGCGAGGGCGGCGTCCCCGGAATGGTTTCCAGCCGCTCTCCGCGTTTGGCGCGAAGGACGGTCGAGGCCAACAGACCCCGCGCATAGGGGTGAATCGGCGAGCGAACGATCTGGCCGAGCGTGCCCTGCTCGACGATCTGGCCCGCATACATCACCGCTACACGGTCACAGATTTCGATCGCGACGCCGATATCGTGGGTTACGAAGATGACCGACATGCCGAACTCGCGCTGCAATTCGCGCAGCAGGAGTAGAATCTGAATCTGCACCGTAGCATCGAGCGCGGTCGTCGGCTCGTCCGCGAGCAGGATCTTCGGTTTGCAGGCAAGCGCCAGCGCGATCATCGCACGCTGCCGCATGCCGCCCGACATCTCGTGCGGATAGGCGTTCAGCCTTCGCTTCGCGGAGGGAATGCGCACGACTTCCAGCATTTCCAGCGCGCGCGCCATCGCCTCGCTCTGGCTCTTTCCTTCGTGGCGCATCACTGTTTCGGAGATCTGCTGGCCGATGGTGTAGACCGGGTCGAGCGCGAGCGCCGGCTCCTGAAAGATCATCGAAACGGTCTGGCCGCGGAATGCCGACAGTTCATCGTCGTCCAGCGCTAGCACGTCGCGGCCAAGCACGCGAATGCCGCCGGAGACATGCGTGCGCTTCTTCGGCAGCAGCCGCATCAGCGCGCGCAAGGTGACACTCTTGCCGGAACCGGATTCGCCCAGCAGACCCAGCACTTCCCCCTCGCCGAGAGAGAAGCTGAGATCGTTCACCGCGTGCACGGTGCGCTCGCCGGAAAAGCGAATGTTGAGATCGTTTACTTCGACGAGAAGGGTCATGGAAGCTGTGGCACCCTCTCATGAAAATCGGTGGCGCGCTGGAAGGCAGCGCCGATCCGCAACAGCATCGCTTCGTCGAACGAACGGCCGACGAGCTGCATGCCGACGGGCAGACCGGCCTTGGTGAACCCGGAAGGAATCGAGAGCGAGGGCAGGCCGAGATAGTTGATCGGCCGGGTGAAGCGCGTCAGTCGCTGAATCACGGCCTCGGCGTCCGGACTGTTGCCGACGTCGCTCTCGGCGATCGTGGGCGCCGGGACCGGCGAAACCGGCGCAAGCACGGTGTCGACGCCCTTGATCGCCGCGAGAAATGCGGCAAGCGCAGCACCGCGCCAGCGCAGGGCTTCGAGGTAGGACACGCCTGGAATCGCGAGCCCGTTCTGCAGCCTCATGAATACCTGCGGGCCATAGTCCTGCGCCCGCTCGATCATCCAGCGCTTGTGGAAGGTCGCGGCCTCGACCGCGAGAACCAGTTGCGACGCCGCGGAAAGCTGGCGCTGATCCGGCAATTCGACGCGAACGATATTGGCGCCCTCGCGCCTGAACACGGCAATCGTCGCGTCGAGAACGCCTGCGACTTCGGCATCGAGGTCATCGACGTAGAACGCCGTCGGTACGCCGATCGTCAGTCCCTTGATCGATTCCGTCGTTGCCGCCGCGTAATCCGGAACCGGTTTTGAGACGGCGGTGGGGTCCTCGGGGTCTGCGCCGGCCATCAGGCCGAGCAAGACGGCGCAATCCTGGGCGGTACGCGCCAGCGGCCCGACGGTGTCGAGCGACTGCGACAACGGCATCGCGCCGGCGCGGCTGACCCGTCCGACCGTCGTTTTCAGCCCGGTAACGCCGCAGAAATGCGCCGGCATCCGGATCGAACCGCCGGTATCCGAGCCCAGGGCCGCAAACGTCAACCGCGCGGCAACCGCGGCACCCGATCCCGAAGAAGATCCGCCAGTGATGTGGTCGAGCGCGAAGGGATTGTGTACCGCACCGTAATGGGAGTTGTGCCCGGTCGGCCCATAGGCGAACTCGGCCATATGCAACGAACCGAGACGAATCGTGCCGGCATCCTTGAGACGCTGCAAGGCGGTCGAAGTGCTCGTGGCGACGAAATCGCGGCGGATGCGCGAACCACAGGTCACCACCTTGCCGGCTTCGTAATACATGTCCTTGTGCGCCAGCGGCACACCGTGAAGTGGCCCGCGAAGAGCGCCTTTGGCAAGCGCAGCATCGGCCTCATCGGCCGCATTCAACGCCTCATTCGCTTCGATCGCCATGAAGGCATTGAGATGGGGTTGCCATCGCGCGATCCGGTGCAGGCAGGACTGCGTCACCTCGCGCGAGGAGACGCGCTTGTCCGCGATCGCCTTGGCGACCTGCATCAACGACATCAACGCGGGCTCGGTGCTCATCGCGCGGCCTTGCCCGCCTGGACAACAGCGAAGGTCGAAGGCTCGAGGTCGAACGGCAGTGTGCCGGCAATCGCGGCAAACCCGTCGAACGCCGGACCGATGGAATTGGCGACGCGCGCGGCGACCTCATTGTCCACCGGCACTCCGGCGACGTCGGCCATCGCCTTGACCTCCCTGGCTGTGGGTCTTGTCATCCGGGTTTTACTCCCTTTTTCGCCGCCAGGCTGTGGCCCGACCCCGGTATCGCCATGTAGCAGGCGGCCTGATGGCCAGTCTTGTCCAGCGAAGTCAGTTTGGGCGTGGCTTTTGCACAGAGCGGCTCTGCGAATGGACAGCGGGTGTGAAAGCGGCATCCGGGCGGCGGATCGATCGGATTTGGCGGATCGCCCGATATCGGCGGCGTCTCAGTCCTGCGGTCGGGATCGGAAGACGGCATCGCTGCGAGCAGTGCCCGCGTGTAGGGGTGCGCCGGGGCTTCCCACACCTGGTCCACCGGCCCCAGTTCAACCACCTCGCCGAGATACATCACGAGCACGCGGTCGGAAATGTAACGGACGACGTTGAGATCGTGGCTGATGAAGAGATAGGTCAGCCCGAACTCGCGCTTGAGATCGGCCAACAGGTTGAGCACCTGCGCCTCGACCGATTTGTCGAGCGCGGAGACCGCTTCGTCGAGGATCACGAGGCGCGGCGACAATGCCAGCGCGCGCGCAATATTGACACGCTGGCGCTGCCCGCCGGAAATCTCGTGCGGATAACGATTGGCAAAGGTCTCCGGCCTCAAACCGACCTTGCCGAGCAGTTCACGCGCGAGCAGGCGTGCCGCCGCGTCGCCCATGCCATGGACTTTCGGGCCAAAGGAAATCGATTCCTCGATGGTCAGGCGCGGATTGAGCGAGGCATAACTGTCCTGGAACACCATCTGCATGCAGCGGCGCAGTTCGCGCAGCGACAGATCATATCCGACCTTCATTCCGTCATAGATGATTTCGCCGGCGTCGCGCTTCATCAGATGCATCAAGAGCCGCGCCGTGGTCGATTTTCCGCAACCGGATTCCCCGACGATGCCGACCGTTTCGCCCTTGAGAATCGAAAACGACACGTCGTCGACCGCGCGCACCGTCTTGCGCGGGCTGAAGAGATCGCCGCGCACCGGAAAATGCTTGGTGAGGCCGTTGACCTGCAGCAATGACTGTGCGACGCCGCCGCGATCTTCGACCGGCTCAAGCAGGGTTGTAGATGATTTGGCCTTGCTCATCGCTTCAATTCCGGATGTCCATGGCGCTGCGCATGCCATCGCTGAGCAGGTTGAAGCAGATCGATACCGCGAAGATCATGACGCCCGGAAGGGCTGCCACCCACGGATTGATGTAGATCGCGGTGCGCAGCGTATTGAGCATGAGGCCCCATTCGGGCTCCGGCGGCTTCGTTCCCAGGCCGAGAAACGAGAGCCCGGCTGCCAGGATCATCGACACCGAGATCAACCCGGTAGCATAGACGAAAATCGGACCCAGCACATTGCCGAGCATGTGCACGCGCATGATGGTGAAGGGACCGGCGCCGGAAGCCCGCGCGGCCTCGACGAAATCCATGTTGCGCACGCCGGTTGTGACGCTTTCGGAAACGCGGGTGATCTGCGGCACGAAAATGATCGTCAGCGAAACGATGGAATTGACGATTCCCGCGCCGAGCGCGCCGGAGATTGCAATCGCCAGCAGCACCGAGGGAAACGCGTAGAACACGTCCACCGTGCGCATGATCGCGGTATTGACCTTGCCGCCGACATAACCTGCGACGAGGCCCAGCGAGGTGCCGATCGCGAAAGCGAAAATGACGGGAAAAATGCCGATGATCAGCGAAAGCCGCCCGCCATAGATCAGCCGCGCGAGCATGTCGCGCCCGAGTTCGTCGGTGCCAAGCGGATAACCGGCCGTGCCGAGGTGGCGAAGCCTCCGAATCATCGAGCCCTGATAGGGATCGGCAAGGCCGAGCCACGGCGCCAGAAGGGCGGAAGCGAAAATCGCGACCAGGATGAACGCGCAGACCATGCTCACCTTGTCGCGGACGATACGCCGGCCAACGGTTGCCCAGTAGCCGCGCGGCCTGCTCGCGGGCGGCGCCTGCAGGGCTGCATCTGCGATCGCGCTCATCGGCAGGCCTTCATCGGTTCAGCTCCGTTTGATGCGCGGATCGATCGCGGCCTGCGCGATATCGACGATCAGATTGAGGACCACGAAAAACAGGGCCAGCACCAGGATCGTTCCCTGCAGGAGCGGCAGGTCGCGCTGGAAGATCGCCGAATTGAGCAACAGCCCGGATCCCGGCCAGGAGAATACGGTTTCGATCAGGATCGAGCCGCCCAGCATGTATCCCAGTTGTAGCCCCATCACCGCCATCGCCGTCGGCGCGGCGTTCCTGACGACATGGCGGAAGACATCGGTTTCGCGCAGCCCCTTGGCACGCAACGCTTCGACAAAATCCTGGCTGAGGATGTCGCCGGTCAAGGCGCGCACGGTGCGCGTGACGATTCCCATCGGAATGACCGAGGTGGTGATCGCGGGCAGGATCAGATAGCGGATATGCTCCCAATCCCATGCCCACGCGCCCGAACCGCCGGGCCCCGCGCCGACCGCCGGCAGCCAGCTGAGCTGTACCGAGAAGACGATGACCATCACCATCCCGAGCCAGTAATGCGGCACAGAGACGCCGGCGATCGCGATCGAGGTCGCGACCTTGTCTATCCAGGTATCGCGGAAATAACCGGCGATCAGCCCGAACAACAAGCCGAGCGTAAATCCGATCAGGGCTGCCGCGATCGCGAGCGTCACGGTATTGCCGACGGCGCGCATGACTTCTGTCAGCACCGGGCGTCCGGTTGCGATGGAATTACCGAGGTCGCCATTGACCGCCCGCCACAGCCACAGCCCGAACTGCACCGGCAAGGGCCGGTCGAAGCCATAGGCGACACGCAGCTGATTGGCGAGTTCCTGTGATGCATCGGCCGGCAGAACCGCGACCAGGGGATCGCCCGGCGTGATGTGCACAAGCAGGAAGCACACCAGCGCCACGCTGATGACGATGGGGATCACGTAGACGATGCGGCGAGCGATGTAGATGAACAAGAGTTACCCTTCGGCTACTGGAGAAGAACTACCTGTACCCGCATTCGTCATGCCCGGTCTTGTTACGGACATCCGAGACTTTCGTAGTCCGGCACGCGGATAGCCTTGCGTAGGCCAGCGGAAGCAACGCCGCTCTTCGAACGGCGATGCCCGGCCATGACGGGCGCGAGGGCATGACTCACGGCGTCATCGAGATTGGCGAGAAATCGACGAACCAGCTCTTCGGCTGCACGAAACCCTTGACCTTCGGGCTCATGGCACGCGGTGCCACGTCGTGAGCGACATAGAGAAATGCCGCGTCATCGACCGAGGCCGCGTGCAATTCGGCAAGCGCGGCATCGCGCGCGCCCGGCTCGAAGGTTTGTCGCGCCTTGGTTACCAATTCATCGAACTTCGGATTGTTGATATAGCCCCAGTTATTCGACACCGGCGGCGCCATCGATGATTGCAGGAAGCGCACCAGCGCGAAGAACGGATCCATCGCCGCATAGGTCACGTTGACCGCGTTCGAACCGTTGGCGGAGGGATCCCTGGCGCCGCGCCGCCAGTTGGTGAACAGCGTATTCCATTCGATGACGTCAAGCTGGACGTCGAAATAGCATTCGGCCAATGCCTGCTGCAGATACTCGTTCATGGGAAGCGGCAGCATCTGGCCCGATCCCGATGCCGAGGTCTGGATCTTGACGGTCAATTTCTTGTTCGGTCCAAATCCTGCCTCCTGCATCAGCTTCTGCGCTGCGGGCTTGTCATATTTGATCTGGAATGTCGGATTGCCGCGCCACGGATGACCCGGCTCGAACGTGCCGGTCGCCGGCACCATCAGGCCGGCGAGAAGGCCGTCCTTCAACCCTTCGCGATCGATACAGAGATTGGCAGCCTTGCGAACGCGGATGTCATTCCACGGCGAGCCCTCGACGCGCGAGAACTGCCACGGCCAGACGTGGGGCTCCTCGTTCGTATAGATATTGAAGCCGCGCTGCTTGATTTCAGGCACGGCATCCGGCGCGGGCGCCTCGACCCAATCGACCTGGCCGGAAAGCAACGCCGCGGTGCGCGCGTTCGCTTCCGGCATCGGCAGCAAGACCATCTTGTCGACCTTTGGAACGCGCGCCTTGTCCCAATAATTCTCGTTCTTCACGAGTTCCAGCCGTTCGCGCGGCGTGAAGCTCGACATCTTCCACGGACCGGTGCCCGAGGCGTCTTTCGCGAATGCAGCCCAGGCGGCCTGGGATCTGGCTTTGGTATCGGCGCCCTCCGTCGCGTCGAACAGCTTCTGCCATTTCGCGGGACTGGCCATGAACAGATTGGTAAGGTTGATGGGCAGAAAGCTGTCCGGCTCCTTGGTGGTCAGCTCCACGGTCATGTCGTCGAGCTTGCGCGCCGACGCCAAGGTCGGCATTCGCGAAGCGGTCACGCCGACCTGGCTCGGGTCGAACTGAACTGCATCCTGTTTGAGCACCTTGTCGATGTTCCAGACCACGGCAGCGGCATTGAATGGCGACCCATCATGGAATCTGACGCCCGGGCGAAGCTTGAAGGTCCACTTCTTCTTGTCGGCCTGATCGACACTCCATTCGGTGGCGAGCCCCGGGATCACCACGCTCGCCTTGTCAGCCGACGAAAGGTCCCACATCGTCAACCCGTCATACATGGTGAGGCCGGTAAAGCGGTTGCCCTCAAATCCCTGATCAGGCTGGCCCAGCGTGCGCGGAATATCGGCTGCAGTCATTCCTATGCGCAGCACCGTTTCGGCCTGCGCAATCCGCGGCGACATCACGCCTGCAGCGGTTGCCAGCCCCATGACCAGCCCAACGGCCAGCTCAGCCGTCCGGCATTTTCCAGGCCTTTTGCTCAACATTGCAACCAAAACCCCTCGATTTTCTCGGTGACTATTTCTTATGCAATCTTATGCAACGGCTGTGCCACTGACGGCAATAGCTCGCCTGATTGTGATTGATGTTGTGGCCCCTTAGGCTGCCGATAAAGAAAACAGGCAGATGCACAATCTGGCATCAACCTTGCACGCCGCACTCCGTCATTATCCGATGGGAGCCTGGTTCATGCGCGTTCGAAATTCGATCCTTGTTGCGGCGGTCGGGATCATTCTGTCATCCTTTACCGCTCGAGCCGAGACGGTGGTGCGGTACGGAATTTCGCTCGCCGACATTCCGCTGACGACCGGCCAGCCGGATCGCGGTGCGGGCGCCTACCAGTTCACGGCCTACACGATTTACGACCCTCTGGTCGCCTGGGAAATGGACGTGGCGGATCGGCCGGGCAAGCTGGTGCCGGGTCTCGCCACCGATTGGAAAGTCGATGACAAGGACAAGACCAAGTGGCGCTTCACGCTGCGCAAGGGCGTCAAATTCCACGACGGCAGCGACTTCAATGCCGACGCGGTGATCTGGAACCTCGACAAGGTACTCAACGACAAGGCGCCGCAATTCGACAAGCGCCAGAGTGCGCAGGTCAAAACCAGACTACCTTCGGTTGCGGCTTACGCCAAGATCGACGACCAGACCATCGAGATCACCACCAAGACCGTGGACTCGTTCTTCCCCTATCAGATGCTCTGGTTCCTGATCTCCAGTCCCGCGCAATATGAGAAGCTCGGCAAGGATTGGGACAAATTCGCAAGCCAGCCTTCCGGCACCGGACCGTTCAAACTGACAAAGCTCGTACCCCGCGAACTGGCCGAACTGACGAAAAACCCGGATTATTGGAACAAGAAACGGATTCCGAAGGTCGACAAGCTCGTTTTGGTTCCGATGCCGGAAGCGCTGACGCGAACCAATGCGCTGCTCGCGGGCCAGGTCGACTTGATCGAAACGCCGGCGCCCGATGCGGTGCCGCAGCTCAAATCGGCGGGCATGCGGATCGTCGACAACATCACCCCGCATGTATGGAACTATCACCTCAGCGTCCTGCCCGGTTCGCCCTGGACCGACATTCGTCTCCGCAAAGCCCTCAATCTTGCGATCGATCGCGACGCAGTGGTTGGGCTGATGAACGGGCTGGCAAAACCCGCGAAGGGCCAGGTCGATCCTTCAAGTCCCTGGTTCGGCAAGCCGACTTTCGACATCAAATACGATCTCGCGGCCGCCAAAAAGCTCGTCGAGGAGGCCGGCTATTCAAAGGAAAAGCCGCTGAAGACGACGTTCATCATCGCGCAGGGCGGCACCGGGCAGATGCTGTCGCTGCCGATGAATGAATTCCTGCAGCAGAGCTTCAAGGAGATCGGCATCGACATCGATTTCAAGGTGGTCGAACTGGAAACACTCTACACTCACTGGCGCAAGGGCGCGGCCGACGAAATGAACGCCGGCATCACCGCCAACAACATCGCCTATGTGACGTCAGACCCTCTCTATGCGATCGTTCGTTTCTTCGCGTCCGATCAGGTGGCACCGGTCGGCGTGAACTGGGGCGGATACAAGAACCCGAAAGTCGACGCGCTCATCAACGAAGCCAAGCAGACCTTCGATATCAAGAAGCAGGATGAACTGATCGCGCAGGCCCATGCGCTGATCGTCGATGACGCTGCGCTGGTGTGGGTGGTGCACGACACCAACCCGCACGCGCTGTCACCCCGGATCAAGCAATTCGTGCAGGCCCAGCACTGGTTTCAGGACCTGACCACGATCGGCGTGGAGTGAGCTCTTTGGCATCCCCAGGAGGAATGTCGATCTATTTCGTCAGCAGCGCATAAGCGCCGTTCCAGTCATCCGGAGGCGGACTACTCTTGTAGCCGAGTATGCGCTTCTCGTAGAGATCATAGAGCAACTGCAGATTTTCCGCGCCCTCGCTCTTGCGTCCACGTGCGATTGCCGCAAGCGCGCCGTCCCAGTCGCGGCTGCGATAGGCAGCCAGCATCTCGATGGTGAGATTGCGCAGGCGCTGGAAGTGGGCGGAGTGCGCGACATCCTCGCGGCCTGCGATCGCATAGATGACCTCGGGCTCCTTCTTGCCTTTGACCATGATGAAATCGAGCTCAAGGATCGCAAACCTGTCCTTTGCCGCGAGCGCGGTCTTCGAGCCGGCAATGATCGGAAAGCCGTATTCCTTCGATTGTCCTTCCAGACGCGATGCAAGATTGACGCTGTCGCCAAGCACTGAATAATTGAATTTCAGATCCGACCCCATATTGCCGACCACCCCGATGCCGGTATTCAGACCGACGCCGACATTGATCGGAATATAGACGTGCCCGCCCGATTGCGCCTCCGTCTCGCGCTGCTTGTTGAGGGTATCGATCTGCTCGAGCATGTCGATCGCGGCCTCGCATGCGTTTATCTCGTGCTCCTTGTCGTCGAGCGGCGCATTCCAGAACGCCATGATGGCGTCGCCCATGTATTTGTCGATATATCCCTTGCGCGCCAGGATCGCGTTGGTCAGCGGCGTCAGGAAGCGGTTCATCAGGGCGGTCAGGCCCTGTGGATCGTGCTTGTAGGTTTCCGAGATCGTGGTGAAACCCCGCACGTCGGAGAACATGATCGTCAGCTCGCGCTCCTCACCACCGAGCACCAGCTTTTCGGGTGCCTGCGCAAGCTGCTCGACCAGAACCGGCGACATGTACTGCGCGAACTGGCCGCGGATTTGCTTGCGCTGCCTCTGCTCCCTGACGAAGCTCGCAAATATCAGGGTGAGATAAACTGCAGTGGTCGACATCAGCGGGTAGGTGAAGTCGACCAGCAACCGATGCTGCGTGTAGAAATACCAGGACGTTCCCACAAGCACGGATGCGAACAATGCGCCGACGATGACAAGGGTGACCGGGCCAAGACTCGGCGCGAACACAATCACCAGAATTCCCAGGAAAAAGGCGGCTGCGAGTTCGGGGACAAGAGCATAGGGCGGTTGCGCGAGCAGCGACTTGGTCAGCGCGGCCTCAAGTATCTGGGCGTGAACCTCGACCCCCGGCATCGCCGCGGAGACCGGCGTGGTCTTGATGTCATTGAGTCCCACCGCAGACGTGCCGATCAGGACCAGCTTGCGGGCGACCTTCTCAGGCGCCACCTGGCCCTCGAGAACGTCAACCGCCGGAACATAGATCTGCGGATCATAAGGGGCAAAATAAACCCAGAGCTGGCCATTGCGATCGGTCGGCACCTCGAGACCCCTGACCGCCACGCTCTTGATGCCCACGTTATCGGATTTGATGAAGATGGTGTCGGTACCGGTCGCCAGCCTAAGTATTTCGAAGCTCAGGTTGGGCATCGTCAGGCCTTGCGCCAGCATGACCATCGGCACCCGACGTACAATGCCATCGCGTTCGGGCTTGATGGTCAAAAGGCCGTGGCCGCCCGCCGCAGTCTCCAGGACGTGGGTGTTGCGGAGCAGGCCCGGAAAGTCGAACATGAATTTCTCGGGGTCGCCACCCAGCATCGCCATTCCGGTCACCGGAATGGTCTTGTCGAGGTCTGCGACCACGTCGGGAAGGCCGGACTCGCCGAGCACGACGCGCGAACGCCGCATCGCGTCGGCGAAAATCTGATCATTGCTTGGCAGCGCACGCAGCTTGGCCTTGGCGTCTTCGTCGAGATTGCCGAACGTTTCGGCCGCGACATCCGGATTGAGCCGGTCGGGTTCCGAGAAGATGACGTCGAACGCAATCACCACCGCGCCAAGCCTGGTGAGATTGGTGACGAGATCCGCAATTCGGGTCCGCGGCCAGGGCCACTGACCAATTCGCGAAAGGCTCTTCTCGTCGATGTCGATGATGGTGACCGGCCGCGCCGTCTTCACCCGGGGTTCGAGGCGCTGGAAAGTGTCGAACGTCCGGACGCGAAGCTCCTCGATCGGCGCGAAATCGGCTACCCGAAGCGCCGCAAAGCCGACCAGCAGAGCGAGACAAACCAGCCTCGCGTAACCGAATTTCCGGGCAAACCAGCGCCGAAGTATCTTGAGCCGTTTCATTCTGCTTGGGATCACGCTCAGCCAGTTTGATCGACAATGCAACAAACAAAAAACTAACCTAATGATTCTAAATAAGGAAATTGGGTTCGTTTTGCCAAAATTGCGTATCGAGAACAAGGAAGCAAAGAGCGCCCCTTCCTGTTTCCTGGAGCGTTTTGGCAGGGAGCTTTTGACCATTTGCAGGGAGGAGCCCTCTCGTGCTGCGCGTAGAAATGCTGAGTTAACTCACTCCCTTAGATGACGTTCTCCCTGGTGTAGCGCAGCAGGGAGCGGCAGGATGATTTGCAGGGATCACGAGTTGATGCCGGCGTCGGAGCTTCGAATAGATGAGCTCGTCGGGCCTTTGGTAAGCCTCGGGTGTGATCGGAGCAGCAGCTTGAAAGCTGCAGGCGCGGAAATTTGATGCCCATGAGACAACGTCAGGTACTCACCGGCCTGCGGTTACAACAAACTTCCCGACCGCCACCGGCGTTTTCGTCCGCTCGTGGAGCTGAAATCCTATCACCGCTTTTGTCTAGTCGGCTTTCGAAGTCGAACGCCGGGTCCGCCCCCGTTCTCGTCGATGAACTCGACGCCGGCGGACCTGATTGCACCCACGATCTTCTCAGCCGTCTGACCACGACCCCCAAGGGGTCCATCTAGGGACTCAAGGCGCTTGATCGTTGGGACCGACACTTCAGCAGCTCGCGCCAAATCGTCCTGCGACCAGCCCAGCAGCGCACGAGCTGCTTTGATCTGACGAATTGATACTTTTAGTATTGACTTTCCCGCCATCTCATCTGATACTTTTCGTATCGAAAGATCTTTCCGAATCGCGGAAACGAGGATTGCAATGAAGCTCGACTTTGCCAATGCACTTTCGGATCGCCGCACCTTTATCGGCGGCTCGGACGCTCGGATCATCATGGGCGCCGACGAGGCGGCGCTGCTCCGGCTGTGGAAGGAAAAGCGCGGCGAGATCGAACCCCAGGACCTGTCCGGCGACCTCCTGGTCCAGCTCGGCACCGTGACCGAGCATTTGAACCGGTCTTGGTTCGAGAAGAACACGGGCCATGTCGTGATTGAGGTGCAACGGCAGGTATTTCACGCCGTGCACAGGTGGATGGCCGCGACCCTTGACGGAAGGATCGATGCCACTGGCGCGGTGTTCGAGGCGAAATTCATGCTGCCGTGGAATTTCTCGGAAGAGGGAGCTGCGGAAAAGCATATGGCGCAGCTGCAGCACAATATGTGGGTCACGGCTTCAAGAACCGCCGTGCTGTCCATCATCACCGGTGGCGGCAGATGGGTCGAGATGACCATTCCGGCTGATCCGCTCTACCAGCATCTGCTCCTGACCGCGGAACGAAAATTCTGGCGCTGCGTCGAGAGTGGCGAGCCCCCTCACCTCATTGGCATCGAGCCGCCGCGGCCAAGGATCGAAGCGATCAGAACTGTCGACATGAGCGGCTCCAACGCCTGGGCGGAGTTTGCGAGTCTCTATCGGCTAACCCGTCCCGCCGCCCTCGACCATGATCGGGCGAAGGCCGAGCTGAAGGCCTTGGTACCCGAGGACGCCAAGGTGGCCTCAGGACACGGGCTGCGGGCCAAGCGCTCGAAATCCGGCGCGATCAGCTTTGAATTGCTTGTCGAGGAGGCTGGTCATGCAGCGCTCCAGCACTAGTGTGGGCGCCTTGGCGGCGGCGCTGGCCAAGGCGCAAGTCCAGATCGCCAACCCGGAAAAGTCTCTCACGGCGACCATCGTTTCCCCCTTCCCGCGCGAAGGGAACCGGACGTTTCGCTATGCGCCGCTGTCCTCGGGGCTCGATCTTGTTCGCAAGTGTCTCGGCCAGCACGAGATCGCAACCATTCAGGCAACCGTCATCGATCGCGAGACCGGCCTAATCAGGCGCGCGACCAATTGATCACGCTCCGCGAATGGTGTTCTCGGACTGGCCGGTCTGTCCGGTGAGCGCACCCTCCCCCTCTGGCAGGAACAGTGCCGCGAAAATATGACCGCACGGACCGACGAACCGGACTTGGCGGTCCGGACCACTTCACTCCCGGCCGCCTCAGCCGATGTGAAAGTCGCCCGTGTGCAGTTGCGCCTTGAGAACGCCGTTCAGGGTAATGGTGTCATGGGAATCGATGGCGATGACCGCATTGCCGTGACCGTCATCATGCGTCGCGTTCAGGATGTCCTGGGCGCTTCCAAAGATCGATCCCTTGAATTGCAGCATGTCGGCGTCCGGATGGAAATCCGTCACCGTGGCGTTGCCGAGGCCAGCGAAGTTGAAAACAAAGGTGTCGTGGGCTGCCAAACCGGTCAACGTCTGGTTCGGCATGCTTGCGACGATCGTGCTGTTGGTACCCGGGCCCGGATCGTGCATCGCTACCCCGTCCAGACTCTGGCTGCTGGTATCCGCCGGCGGATCATGGATCAGGATTCCGCCGCTGCCGTCCGAAACCGGCGCGCTCCAACTGGTTGAATTCGCGCCTACCTTCAAATGCACGGTAGTGTGGCCAGACTCGCTGATCGTCACCGTGCCGCCGGAGCTCGTGCCAGAATAGCTGACCGAAGCGCTTGTGTCGAAACCAGCGATGTCGATCACGTCGGCGGAGCTCATACTGCCCCCGCCGTCGGAGATGGTCCCGCCGAATTGAGTTCCGATTCTCGAGAATCAACAATCCGGAACCGGCAAAGGCCACATTGAGCGTGTCAGCATGATCGAATTGCAGGCTCGACCCGGCGTCGATCTTGAACAATCCCACACCTGAACTGACGGTGCTGGCGATTTCCAGCTTGCCGGCGGATTCGATCACCCCGTTGTCTGTGAATGCTCCGGTAATCAGTGCCGAAGCAGCGACGTCCTTGAGTATTCCACCCGAGTTGATCTGAAGCTTCCCCGCCTCGATCGTCACGTTGCCCGCAATGGTGAGGGTATTACCTGAAAAGACTTCGACGGTGGCACCGGCGTCGTTCACGACCAGGGAGTGCGCCGTGGCGGCCTGGTCGACTTTCACCGTATAGGTGCCGCTGGCGTCCACGACCGCATTGTCGGTTGACGTGGGCGCGCCTGCAGGACTCCACTGAGCCGCCGTCTGCCAACTCTGGGTGCCGCTCGACCAGGTTTTCGCCGCCGCGACGGTGCCGAACGATGCGGTCTCGCTCTCGCTCTCGCCGGAATCATGGTACGTCACGACAACCTGCAGCAGGTCGCCCGCGACGGATGAGGCTGGCGTATAGCTGGAGTTCGTACCCACCGTCGTCCAGGTGTGGCCGCTGTCGGAGGAAACCTGCCAGGCATAATTGACCTCGGACGATGTCGCGTTGGTGCCGCCATCCTTGACCCCGCTGACATGGATCGCCAAACCCTGCTGCGCCGTCGTGCTATCGACAGCAAAGCTCATATCGTTCGGCTGTCCGAGGCTGTAGGTAGCGGTATCGGTACCGCTCGCTTCCGCGTAGCTCACGACGAGCTGCAGGAACTTGCCCTCATCGGCCTCTCCCGGCGTAAAGCTTGAACCGGTGGAAACGGTCGTCCAGTTTTTGCCGTCGACGGACTCCTGCCAGGCATAGCTGAGGCCTGTGGTGACAGTGGTGCCGTCATCCTGGACTTTGAGGACGCTGATCTTCGCGCCCTGCTGCGTGGTCGTGGTCGAGAGGGTGGCAACCAGATCGTTTGGTCGCTCGTCAATCGTCACGGTGTCGGTGCGGCTGGTCGAAGCCATCTCTCCGTTGGTGGTGTTGGTCACGGCCACGTGCAGGCTCACCTGACCTTCACGGAGGTTGGTAGCGTCGAGGTAAAGATTGCCGAGTTGAGCCTGGGTCAGCGTGTAACTGCCGTCCTTATTGACGCTGTAGGCTTGACCTTCCGAGTTGGTCAGCTTGCCGCCTGCGGGCACGCCGGAGATGTTGACCGCCACGTTGTCGTCGGCATCCTGGCCCGAGGCCGAGATATTGAGCGCGATCAAGCTGCCTTCAAGGCCGTGGGTTGGGGTCACCATCAGGCTAGGCGCTTCCGGGATCGGACTGACCGTCAGCGTGTAGCTCTCGCTCGTCGAACCGGCCTCCGCTCCCGTCGTCGTCGCGGTGATGGTCAGGTTCTGGACGCCGTCCTCGCCCGCATTGAACGTCAGCGCATTGAACTCTGCCGCCGTCCCGGTCCAGCTGCCGCTCTCGGAATCGTACTTGCCGCCGTTGAAGCCGGTCAGGTCGTGCGCAAGGCCCGTGATCGTCACGGTGATCAGGCCGTTCGTCACCTGCATGCGGCGCAACCGTCGCTCCCAGCGTCACCAGCCCGCCTTCCTCGTTGGCGCTGGTAGTAGTGTTGCCGCCAAACACCGGGTTCTCCGGGATCGGATTGACCGTCAGCGTGTAGCTCTCGCTCGTCGAACCGGCCTCCGCTCCCGTCGTCGTCGCGGTGATGGTCAGGTTCTGGACGCCGTCCTCGCCCGCATTGAACGTCAGCGCATTGAACTCCGCCGCCGTCCCGGTCCAGCTGCCGCTCTCGGAATCGTACTTGCCGCCGTTGAAGCCGGTCAGGTCGTGCGCAAGGCCGGTGATCGTCACGGTGATCAGGCTGTCGTCACTGTCATGCGGCGCAACCGTCGCCCCCAGCGTCACCAGCCCGCCTTCCTCGTTGGCGCTGGTCGCAGTGTTGCCGCCAAACACCGGAGGTCTCCGGGATCGGATTGACCGTCAGCGTGTAGCTCTCGCTCGTCGAACCGGCTTCCGCTCCCGTCGTCGTCGCGGTGATGGTCAGGTTCTGGACGCCGTCCTCGCCCGCATTGAACGTCAGCGCATTGAACTCCGCCGCCGTCCCGGTCCAGCTGCCGCTCTCGGCATCGTACTTGCCGCCGTTGAAGCCGGTCAGGTCGTGCGCAAGGCCCGTGATCGTCACGGTGATCGGGCCGTCGTCGCTGTCATGGGCCGCAACCGTCGCTCCCAGCGTCACCAGCCCGCCTTCCTCGTTGGCGCCGGTCGTGCTGTTGCCGCCAAAAATCGGGTTCTCATGCACCGGATCGACCGTAACGACGTCAGTGGAACTGGTGGAGACCGCCTGGCCGGTGCCGGTGTTGGTCGCCACCACCTGCAGGGTCACCTGACCATCTTCGAGATTGGTGGCGTCAAGGTAGAGATTGCCCAGCTGCGCCGGCGTCAGCGTGTAGCTGCCGTCCCCATTGACGGTGTAGGCGTGGCCTGTCGAATCCGTCAGTTTGGCACCATCGGGCACGCCGGAGATGTTGACCGTGACATTGTCGCCGGGCTCGTGGCCCGAGGCCACGATGTTGAGCGCGATCAAGCTGCCTTCGGCGCCGTGAGTCGCGATCACCGCCAGAGTTCGGCGCCACCGGATCGACCGTCACGACGTCGTTGGCGCTGACTGAAGCAGACCCGCCAGTCGTGATGTTCGTGGCGACCACCTGAAAGGTCACCGGACCTTCGCCGAGCTTGCTGGCGTCGAGAAAGAGGTTGCTCAGCTGCGCCTGCGTCAGCGTGTAGACGCCGTTGCCGTCGTGGGCGTACGGATCACCGCTATTGTCGGTCAGTTGCGCCCCGTTGGGGAGACCGGAAATCTGGATCGAGATTGCACCGGTTCCCGAAGTCGCGATATTGAGCGCGATAAGGGTTCCTTCGGGGCCATGGGTCTCGGTCACCGTCAGACTCGGCAGCTCCGGCGGCGGCGTTGGGACAAAGAAGGCTGGCTGCACATTGTTTTGAGTGCCGGTCCCGGTCGAAGACGTACCGAGCGGCAGAAAAACCGGGAGTGCGGTCGCACCATCGGCGAGCTTGAAAAGGAGCGACCCGTCCTTGGGCACGATCGAATCGTTCTGGACAACCGTCGTCTTGGTATTGGAGTTGTCCGAGAATTTCAGCGAGAACACGTCCTGGATGAGCTTTTGCACATCCGGCGGCAGCGGCTCGCTCGTGACGTTGACCTGGCCCTGACTGATGTTGATCTGCTGCCCGGCCTTGTCGACGACCGCCAGCGGCGTGAGCGTCGCCTTGTCGTACAGAATGTAGGAACCCGTCGTGCCGTCCGGCTCGACGAGAACCTGGAATTTCGCCATGGGCACCGGCGCCTGCGACATGTCGATGTCGGTATCAACCGGTGGAAGCGGAATCTGAAAATCGATCTCGGAGAGAACCGCGGTGCCGCGAATGCCCATGGTCGCGACCGGCGTGTCAACCTTCATGTCGCCGTGCTTTGCGGTCTCTCCCGCGACGAAGGTGATGGTCCCCGCGACCAGGCTGAGCAGCGACGAATTGTTCGACCCGTTCGGGTCGTAGACCATCTCGTTGAGCACCATGCGCGAAGTCGACAACAGGCCGAACACCGTGCCATCGATAAAGGTAATGCCGAGCGTCGAATTGCTTCCGGTCTGAACCACGTCGCCCTTTTCGACGTTGTCGCCGTTGTTGAGGATGATGGCGACGCCGTTGCGGAGACAAGTCGCCGTACCGGCAAGCTTGGTTACATGGCCGATGACCTTGCTTGCGCCGGTGCTGCCATCGGCCTGCGCGTATTCGACGTGTCCGGAAAGCGCCTTGACCAGATCGCCGGTCAGATGAGCGCCGTCAGGCGATGCCAACGTGGCGCGCTTCTCGCCCTTGAAGTAATCGTGCAGGACCATGTCTTGACCGTCCTTTGAAAGGACGAGGTCAAGGCCGGACCGCTTGAAGTCACCATGGAAAAGCAGGTTCGCGTTCGGAACGATGATCGCATCCGAAGGAACCTGGGAAGCTTTGACTGTCTCGACGTTGAAATGGCCGAACGAATGCAGGCTGGGGCCGTCAACAGAAAGCTTGGCGTCGAATTTGCCGGAATAATTCACAGCGCCACCGCAATGGTTAATACTTATATAATTTCAACAGTGTATGCTTCCTTATCATCAGGAAGCTCTTGGCGAAACCATCTCTTGCTTGTGCAGGACCGGGCTAAACTCGCGCGGGACTGGGAGGCCGGCTGCCGGATCTAATAAATCATAAGTATTCATTGCGTCAAAACGGCACCTCTGATCGTATTCGTGGTCACGAATATGACGATCCAGCGTATTTTTTAGTATAAAATATGGCATGGATACTGATCTGATCTTCATTGTGGCACACATATAGAATATTGCGCCAGTTTCGGTGACACGAATGTGAGCTGGATAACAGTGAGGGGAACTTTCATCAAAATTATCTATCATTTGAGGAAAAAGAGGCGCTGTTGCATGCATGCCGCGCTGGCCGTCAGCCGTCCGCGCCCTCCAGCGCCCAACTGTTAAAATTCTATGCAAAATGGCGAGGCGGATTTCAGCCCGTTTTGGACTTCCCCAGCCCGCCTCCGCAGATTTTAAGCAGATTTACAGTGCGCCTGCCCATCATCCCTCACGAGAAACGATCCGGTCGCGAGCGGCTTGTCAGCCTGCCGATGTACGGACGAGGGACGTCAAATGAGATTCTTCTGTCATCCGCACGCATGGCGTGCTGTCGCGCTCGCCTCCAGTCTGCTCTGCTTTGGCGCGGCAGATCTCAACGCTGGAACGCTGATTTCGCCGGGCGCATTGGAACTGATCCGGAAATCCGCAGAGCCCTTCGGGCTGTTCACTTCAAGAGTGCACGGCGGAGGATTGCGCGAAAAATGGATGGGTCTCGAGCACAAGCTCGAGGACGAACGAGTGCAGCTTGCCCTTTGCGATGGTGACCGCGCGCGCTGCGTCTCGCCGGCCGCCCTGCGATTTCTCGCCGTCGTTGACAATGGAAGGGCCCGCGAGGGACGCGCCAGGTTCGGCGAGATCAATCGCGCCATCAACCTTGCAATCAGGGCGATGAGCGATCTGGCCCAATTCGGAGAGATCGACGTGTGGAGTTCGCCGCTCGATACATTCGCCACGGGCGCTGGGGATTGTGAGGACTACGCAATCGCAAAGTTCGTCGCGCTGCAAATGGCCGGCGTCTCGGCAGACGATGTCAGGATCGTCGTGATGCGCGATACCATTCGCGGCGAGGACCACGCCGTGACGATGGCACGGCTCGATGGGCACTGGCTCACGCTGGACAATCGCCGCATGGCGATGGTCGAGGACGCCGATATCAGGAATTATCGTCCGCTATTCGTTATCGATGGCCAGGGCGTGATGCGCTACGACGATCCGACACCGCCCGTCGCCATGTCTCGCCAGGATTCGCCAGCCATGGCCATCAATTTCGTCGCTCCGACCGGCGCGGCCTCACGATCGAACTGACATCGCGATCGGCGGACGCGGGGGACAGCCGAATCGAGAGCATGACCCCGGAAGGGACGACCGCCGGCTACTTGTCCAGGCAGGCCGTGATATGCGCTGCGCGGTCCCTCCGCGGCACCTTGGCTTCGTCCGCCTTCTTTGAACACTGAAGCAACTTGAGCTGCTCGGCACGCCGCTTTTCGGCTGCCGCATGATACTCCGGTGCGACGGAATCCGGGTCCACCAGCTTTTCCGCTGCGCTCCTGTCGACCCATGAAACGAGCGCCAGAACGCCCAGCGACAGGACAAATCCGGCCTGGAATTTCCGGATGGCAGTATGAGAAGTTCGCCTGAAATTCATCATTGCAAAACAGGTCCGCTATTAAAAAACCGTCTCAGCCCGGCGCCTGGACCAGTGTACGCTATCATGGCCGGCATCAAATTGTGAGCGGCGACGCCAAAGACGGCAAAAAATTTCGTTTCGCAGCGCCGTTTGAAAAGCTAGCATGGTCAGCACCATGGTTCGACTTGCTGGAGATGGGGATGCGAGCAATTGCGCTTGTTATCGTGGCAATCCAGATCGGGCTCGCTCTCCCCGTCTGCGCGGAGGATTCGCCGGCCACCGACCGCTCGATCCTCGATGTCCTTCCGCTCTTTTTCAAAAATCATTGCGAAGAAATCAGGAATCCCGCGGACAAGATGTTTTGCGGGGATCCCGAACTCAACGCCATCGGCACCAGGCTCAATGATGCGATTACCGAAAGGCTGAACCGGATCTCGAACCGGAATCTTGCGATCGTCGAGAATGCGGAATGGGTTCGGGATCGCAATTCAAGCTGCGGCATCTTTGGCAGGCTAAGCGTCAAGGGCGAGGACATCAAGGTGGTCAGGGACTGCCTGTTGAGGGAAACCAGGGAGCGTATCGAAATATTGTCCGACCCGAATTTCGATTGTCTCGCCACCAACACGACTGCCGGCATGCTGATCTGCAGCGAGCCATCGCTGGCGCTGGCCAAGGCCGAGCTCAACAGCCTGATCGTGCCAATGATCAACAAGCTCAGTGACAGCGAGGCTCGCGAAGCGTTCGCCGAATTCGAACGATGGGGCCGGGATCGCGACCGCAAATGCGGCCTCGAGGAAAAGGAAAACGTTCCGCTGCGGGATCTTGCCTCGTCCGAGGGGTGCCTCGCGGACTATTTCACCAGGAAAATCGCCGAGGTAACTGCAGCCAACGGAAACCCGAAAAAGCTGTTCGGGCGCTCGCATCTTTCGCCCTTGCCGAATGCAGATGCCGTCGATCTGTGTGTCGCGCAAATACATTCGGCCAAGGGCTGTCTGGATTTCCTCGCAGTCGACCGCGTCTTTCAGATCGACAGCGAGGTGGCCGACAAGAATGCCGACGTGATCGCCGAAGTGGAAATGATGGTGCTCGCGCCCTTTACCGCCTGCAGTCCGGTTGCAATGAGCTGCACCGGTACTTGCTGGGACTTGACTTCGAACAGGCCGAAGTCGACGCCCGGGACCCGCGACAATTTCGTCATCGGATACCGGTTGAGGATTGAAAAATCGTTCGCGTTTCAGAAGGCCGAGAATGGCGACTGGCGCTGCGGTTCGGCTGCCTTGCAGCCCGTAAACACCGGGCTTGCCCTGACCGGTCCCTAGGGGAAGCTGATTTTCTGAGCCAGGGCACAGGCGCAGCTGCATCTTGCAATTTTCAGAGAGCGATTCACCGCGCCGAAACGGTTTCGGTCCATGGTTTTGCCGCAGCAGGCATGATCGGTTTTCCGAGAAAGATCGTGCTCAAACGAGAAGCCCAGGCGCCATCGCCGTTCAACACGGGCCGATCGCCCTTTGTAGACAGGATCGAGCCGACCAATGCCCCCCGATCAATCGGCCCTGCAGGTGCGAGGGTTAACAAAGCGTTTTGATCGCCCGGCGGTCGATGCGCTCGATCTTACCGTCCATACCGGCGAATTCTACGCCCTGCTCGGACCAAATGGGGCCGGCAAGACAACGACCTTGCGGATGGTCGCGGGTTTGCTGCAGCCCGACGCCGGCTCGGTCTCCATCCTCGGCATCGACGCGCTCAAGGACCCGGTTGCCGCCAAGCAGGTCACCGCTTGGGTATCGGACGAGCCGATGATCTACGACAAGCTTACTCCGCTGGAATATCTCGAATTCGTCGCGGGCCTCTGGGGGATCAACCCAAAGGTCGCAGAACCGGCCGCGCACGAACTCCTGGTCTCGCTCGGTCTCGAACCCAACATGCACGAGCGCTGCGAGGGATTTTCCAAGGGCATGCGCCAGAAGGTCGCCCTGGCCGGCGCGCTGGTGCATGACCCCCGCCTGATCATACTGGACGAACCGCTCACCGGCCTTGACGCGGTGTCCGCGCGACACGTCAAGGGCCTGCTGGGCGAACGGGTGCGCGCCGGTTGCACTGTCGTCATGACCACGCATATTCTCGAGGTGGCCGAACGCATGGCCGACCGTATCGGCGTCATCGCCTCCGGCCGGCTCGTCGCCGAAGGCACGCTTGCGGAGCTGCGCAAGCAGAACGGAAAGAACGACACCAGCCTCGAGGACGTGTTCATCGCGCTCGTCGAGACGGAAGCTGTCGCCGCATGACTCCGGCCGCGCTGACCTGGTTTGCCCGGCACGAGATCCGGCTGGCATGGCGCGAATGGCTCGCGATGATGACGGCCGGCCGGCGTCGACGAAAGCGCGCCGCGATCGTCGGCGTGCTGATCCTGGCGGGGATCATGCATCTGCCCGCCTATGCGATCGTCGGAAGATACGCCGATTTGCAGGCGCCGCTCGATAAAGCCGCGCTTATCGTCATTACCGCGACGATTTTCCTGGCCTGGGCGTTGATGCTGTCGCAAGCGATCGAGTCGGTGACGCGGGTGTTCTATGCCCGCGCCGATCTTGATCTGATCATGTCTTCGCCGGTGACGCTCACCAACATATTCTCGGTGCGCCTTGGTGCGATCGCGCTGCAGGTCACCACCATGGCGCTCTTGTTCTCGCTGCCTTTCGTCGACGTCCTCCTGTTCGGCGGCGGCGTCCGATGGTTGGCGGCGCTTGGCGTCGTTATCGCCATCGGCCTGAGCGCCGCGGCCGTCGCGATTGCGGCAACCATCATGCTGTTCCGCGCAATCGGCCCGGCCCGAACAAGATTGGTTGCCCAAATTCTCGCCGCGGTCATCGGGGCCGGTTTTGTGATCGCCCTCCAGGTCGCGGCGATTCTGTCTTACGGCACGCTGTCGCGGTTCGCGGTTCTGACCTCGGACGCGGTTTCCGCGTTGGCGCCCGACACCGACAGCCCGCTCTGGTGGCCGGCGCGCGCGGCACTTGGCGACGGCGAGGCGCTCGCGCTCCTGCTGGCATTCGGCTTCCTGCTGCTCGGTGCCGTGATGGCTGGCTTCTCCGCGAGGTTCGCCGACACCGCGATCCGCGCTTCGTCAATTGCCGTGCCGGTCCATCACGGCTTGCGTACCCGGACCTTCCGCTCGGCCTCGCGGCAACAGGCGCTGCGCCGGAAGGAATTCATGCTGCTTCGCCGCGATCCCTGGCTGATGTCGCAAAGCCTGATGCAATTGCTCTATCTGGTGCCGCCCGCACTGCTGTTGTGGCGAAGCTTCAGCGACAGCTCGGCCGCGATCGTGCTGATCACGCCTGTGGTCGTAATGGCGGCCGGCCAGCTTGCGGGCGGACTTGCGTGGCTGACAATATCCGGCGAGGACGCTCCCGATCTGGTGGCAACCGCGCCGCTCCCTCCCTCCAGCGTGATCCGCGCCAAGATCGAAGTGGTGTTGCTGGCAATCGGTGGCCTGTTCGCGCCGCTGATTGTGCCATTGTCGTTTGCCTCGCCGCTCCAGGCGGCAGTCACCGCAGCCGGAGTTGCCGTCGCCGCGGCTTCCGCAACCGCGATCCAGCTCTGGTTCCGCGTGCAGGCCCGCCGCAGCCAGTTCCGTCGCCGCCAGACATCTTCGCGACTGGCGACATTCGCAGAGGCCTTTTCCTCGATCGGATGGGCCGGCACCGCGGCACTGGCGCTGGCGATACCCGCGGCCGCACTCATCACAGGGCTCATGACCATGGCCATCATGGCGGCAGCCTGGAAACTGAGCCCGCGGCGCGAATAGCGATCGTTCCGGCTCTCCTACAGGCAGCGCAGACATGCGCCGCGGCTACCGTGACGCATCGGAATTACAGCGCTAAAGTTACCCTACTCGAAGTTACCTGAAGCGGGCGCGCGATGCTGCGATCTTTTGGCCTTGTCTTTGGTCTGCTCTGGCCGTTGATTTCACCCGTCTCGGCACAAGATACACTGCGCAACAGCGAATGCCTTGCGATATCCCAGGGATCGCCCCGCGCCACGCCCGTCAACCTCCGCAGGTTCGCGAAGGCCGACGAGGTCGAGATCACCTATGCCGGTCATTCCACCTACTACATCGACACGCCCGGCGGCGTGCGGATCGCAACCGACTTCAGCGGCGCCTACACCACCGGGCGGCTTCCGGACGTAATCACCATGAACCGTGCCCACAGCACCCATTACACCTTGTTTCCGGATGCGCGTATTCCGCATGTGCTGCACGGCTGGGGGAACGACGGCAAGCCGGCCCAGATCGCCGAGCGTATCGGCGATGTCTTCATCCGCAACGTGACGACCGACATCCGCCGCTATTTCCTGGATGATTCCAGCGCGGAGATGATCAAGGACGGCAACTCGATCTTCATCTTCGAGGTCGCGGGCCTCTGCATCGGGCATCTCGGCCACCTGCACCACAGGCTGGACGACAGCCATTTCGCGGCAATCGGCCGGCTCGATATCGTAATGGTCCCGATCGATGGCACCTATACGATGTCGCTCGACGGCATTTCCGAGATCACGCGGCGTCTGCGCTCTTCAGTGGTGCTGCCGATGCATCGTTTCGCCACTCCTCTCGAAGATTTCATGCGCAGGATCGGCCAGCAATTCGAGATCGACCAGCGGTCCGAGCGGAGCTTTAGGATATCGCGGGACACGCTGCCGGCCACACCGACCGTCATCATCCTCAGCGGCGTTTGAAGCGCCGACGCGAACGCCATAACGAACAACCGGACAGGGAGTGAAAATATTCCATGGTCGCCAGCACTGCGCCCAGCTCAGCGAGGCGGAAAAGACCGCGCTGTTTTCCAAGACGGCAATGGACGTCTACCGGCTGAAGCTCGGCTGAGTCTCCGACTTGGCCTCCGGCCGTTGTCTAGGCTAGAGCATGATGAAGTTGGGTCGAGCTGTATTTGCGGCGGAAGTGAGCTCCCTCTCCCGCTTGCGGGGGTCCGAGGCGAGCAAAGCTCGCTCTCGAGGTTGGGGAGGGGGAGCACCGAAATGCCATACTGTTCGCAAAATCCGGCCCCCACCCGCCGCACTCTGCGAGCGCGGCGACCTCCCCCGCAAGCGGGAGAGGTGAACTGAACGGCCTGCCAACTGATTCAACTAATATCATTCCGCTTTAGGCCCACTCGCCTCTTCGGAACACCGGCACGCGCCTGCCGTCGGCATAGAGGCCGTCGATGTCGAGCTTGTCCGAGCCGATCATCCAGTCGATATGGATGAGGCTGGTATTGCCGCCCTGCGCGGCGATCTGCTCGGACGTCAAGGTTGTCCCGTCAATGAAGCATTTCGAATAGCATTGGCCGAGCGCGACGTGGCAAGCGGCATTCTCGTCGAACAGCGTATTGTAGAACAGAAGGCCGCTCTTCGAAATCGGCGAGGAATGCGGCACCAGGGCCACTTCGCCGAGACGGCGCGCGCCCTCATCGGTATCGAGAACCTTGTTGAGGACCTCTTCGCCCCGCGTTGCCCTGGCCTCGACGATGCGCCCTTCCTCGAATCGAACCGCAATGCCTTCGATCAGCGAACCCTGATAGGACAAAGGCTTGGTACTGACGACACGTCCGGAGACCCGCCTTGCGTGCGGGGTGGTGAAAACTTCCTCGGTCGGGATGTTGGCGTTGCAGGTGATCCCGTTCTTTGCCGTCGAGGCGCCGCCCTGCCACTCGTGACCATGGGCAAGCCCGATGGACAGATCCGTACCCGGACCGGAATAATGCAGGGCATCGAAGCGCTGCTCGTTCAGCCAATCGGTGCGGCTACGCAGCCGCGCATTGTGCTTCTGCCATGCGGCGATGGGGTCGTCGCTATCCACACGGGAGGCCGAAAAGATCGCCTCCGCCAGCTTTGCGACCGCCGCTCTCTCTTCGTCTTGGGGATAGACGAGCTTTGCCCAGGATGGCGACGGATAGGCGATGATATTCCAGTTGATATCGAAATTGACGATTCGGTCGAGGGCGGGCTTGTAGGCAATGGAATTGGCCTTGCTGGCGCGCGCAACCTTGACTGGGTCCTCGTTTGACAGGAGCATCGGATTGTCGCCGACGATCGCAAGCCGTGCGGTGTTTCGGTCAAAGGCTTTCGCCATCCCGTCATACAGCCAATCCGCGGCCCGGTCGAAGCCATCGCTTTGACCGAACCGATAGCGCGACAGCGTGACCGTCTCGTCGGAGAAGATCGGGGTAACGAGACCGGCCCCAGCCTTGTAGGCGTGTTCGGCAACCCTTCGGACCAAAGACAGCGCCGCGGTCGGCGCCGTCATCAGCAGGTCCTGTCCCGGCTTCAGCTGAAGCCCAACCTTGATGGCGACTTCCGCGAGCCGGTCGAGCTTCACGGGGTCGACGGGTTCCAGGGCTTTCTGTTCAGGAAAATTCATGGTTGGAGACCTGCTGATTGCTGGACCCGGATTATACCTGACGCGCCGGACCGGCGCCTACTATTCGAAGTTCCTAGTCCATCCCGGCCACACTTTTTTGCGAACTTCGGAAAGCCCGGGCAGCGCGGAACAAGCAGTCTCACGGTTGCGTGAGCACACTCCACGCGCATCACCATAAATGTCGACCACCCTTTGACAAGATGACGAGATTTGTCAAAATTGACGAATGGGCTCCACGGATCGCATCTTGTCGGCTGCGGAAAACATCTTCGCCAGGTTCGGCTATCGGCGCGCGTCGATGAGCCAGATCGCGGAGGAAGCCGGGCTGACGCGACAGGCGCTCTATCATCATTACCCGGGCAAGGAGGCGCTGTTCCGGGCCGTCGTGGAGCAATTGCACGAACTCGCCTACAAGGCTGAGGCCGCCGCCGGCCTCGACCAGGAACGGGCCGGCGGAGGGCTTGCCGACATCCTGGCTGCGCAAATCGGCGCACGTTTTCGCTATTTGCTCGAATGCGTGGAGGAATCGCCCCAAGCCGAGGAGTTGTTGTCGGAACACCAGCTTCAGACCCGCGATCTCTACCAGAGCTTTATCGAGCACAACGCCGAGCTTCGGGCCGAAACCATCGATCGCGTCTGCGCCAAGGAGGGGCTTTCCTTGCTGAACGGCATGACATCGCGCGATCTGGCCCGATCCATTCAGATCGCCATCAGAGGCTTCAACGACATGCGCCTGAATGCCACGCTCCTGCACGAACTCGACAGGATGATCCGACTTCTCGTGGCCGGTGCGGTTGCGCCAGCCGCGTCTCGTTCCCGCAGCCGAAGGAGATCGCGATGAACATTGTGACGATCAATGGTCTCATTGAGACCTTGCCCGACGATCCCGACGCGCTTCTTGTCGACTTCCTTCGCGACCAGTTGAAGCTCACCGGAACCAAGCTGGTCTGCGGGGCCGGCGTCTGCGGCGCCTGCACTGTGTTGCTTGATGGCGTTCCAGTCGTGAGCTGCCTGATGCCTGCAAAGGCAGTCGCGGGGAAGCAGATTACGACGGTCGAGGCGATAGGCAACGCAAGACTGCATCCGGTGCAGCGAGCTTTCATGGCGCTGGACGCCTTGCAGTGTGGTTTCTGCACCCCGGGATTTATCGTCGAGGCCGTGGCGTTCCATGACGGCTGGCGAAAGACCAAAGGCAATCTGGTGCCTTCGCGCGAGGAGATCGGTGCGGCACTGTCGGGCCATCTCTGCCGCTGCGGCGCCTATGACAACATATTGCGCGCGGTAGCGGAGGCCTGCAGCGGCCGCTTCGACGGCAAGGAACCCGCCGCTCCGCGGGTCGAGGCCCGCGACAAGGTGACCGGGTCTGCAAAATACACAGTCGATATCCGCCATGATGGTCAGCTCGAGGGCATCATCGTTCGTTCGCATGTCGCCCACGCCAGGATCCTCGAACTGGATCTTGCGCCCGCGCGCGCAATTCCGGGCGTGATGGCGGCAGTCTCGCTGCTGGAGGACGACAAGATCGTGCGTTATGTCGGCGCGCCGATCGCGGCTGTTGCCGCGAAGGATCGCACGATTGCCGGGCAGGCCGCCGCCGCCATCGGCATCAAATACGAGCAGCTGCCGTCCGTGGTCGGGCTGGATGCCGCGCGCAAGCCCGACGCGGCGCTGGTCTTCGAAAAATCGGATCGCAGGAAGGCGGCCAACGTATCGGAGGGTACGCCGGCGCCTACCCCGTGGCGACAGAACGTGCGAGGTCCGACCTCGGCGTTTTCGCACAAGGCGAGAGCCGTGCGCAGCGCCATCGCTGCCGCAGCGGAAACGAACGATCCGCTTCTGGTCAAAGGCGTCTTCCGGACCGCCGGTCAGTCGCACACTTGCCTCGAGCCGCACGCCACTGTCGCCCGGTTTGACGACGACCGGCTGACACTGCATGTCTCGACGCAGGCCGTGTTCATTCTGATGGAGCTCGTCGCGAAACGATACAAGCTCGACCGCAACAAGGTGCGCGTCATCGCCGACCATGTCGGCGGCGGCTTTGGCTCGAAAGGAAGCCTCGGCATTGACACGATTGCCGCGATCGAACTTGCCCGCGAGGCGAAGGCGCCCGTTCGCGTTGCACTCGACCGGCATGACGAGCTTTCAGTCACCGGTCATCGCCCGGGGACGGAAATCGAAATCGCGCTGTTGCCGTCGCGCGAAGGAAATCTCAAGGCGCTGTCGCTCACGGCCTTCTCCGACAATGGCGCCGGGATCAACTCCACGATCGCGGCGCTGGCGCGCCTGATCTATCGGGCCGAGGCAAAGGCGCTGGTTGATTTCGACGTCATCAGTAACCTGCCACCAGGCGCGCCCTTCCGCGGGCCGGGCGGACCACCGATGGCATTCGCGCTGGAACAGGTCATTGACGAAGCGGCCCTGCGGATGCAGGTCGATCCGATCCAGCTGCGCAAACGTTGGGATCCCGATCCCAATCGCCAACGGCTCTATGATTGGGCCGCGAACCTGGAACTCTGGCGCAAGGCCATGGGAACGCCGGTGCAGAGTGGCCGCTATCGGCGCGGCGTTGGCGTGGCCACGGGCTATTGGCTCTACTTGTGGCAGCCGGGCTCGAAGGTGGAATTGTCGGTCAAGGGCGGGCGCCTGATCGCGAGCACCGCGGTACAGGACATCGGCACCGGCAGTCGATCGGTGCTGGCCAACACCATTGCGGGCGAGTTCGGGCTCGAGCCACATGAGATCGAGGTCCGGATCGGCGACTCCAGTCTGGTCGAAGGACCAGGTTCCGGCGGCAGCCGCACCACCGCATCGATCGTTCCGCCGGCCCTGCTTGCAAGCCGAAAGCTCAAGGAGACGATCGAGAGAAATGCGAAGCGAAGGCCCGTGCCCGGCTCCAATGCTCCATGGCGCGAACTGATCGCGGCCTCCTCCGACATCACCGTGTCAGCCACGCGACCCGAAGACTCCAGGCCAACGTCAGCCGGCGTGCGCTCGCCGATGAAGGAAGCGGGCTTCATGGGAACGATCTTCGGCTGGATGCTGCGCCGGTTTTCAAATCTCGCCGTCGGCGCAGGCGTACCCAGCTCGGTGCAGGTTGTCGAAGTGGAGGTCGACACCTGGCTCGGGCATGTACGCGTCCTCAACGTTCATTCCGGGATCGCGGTCGGTAAACTCGCCGCGCCCGCGCTCGCGCGAAGCCAGGCGGCGGGTTCGATCATCCAGGGCATCGGCTACGCACTCTACGAGGAGCGCGAGGTCGATCCAACGCGCGGCGACATTCTGACTGCCGGGCTCGAAGACTATCGAATTCCGGGCATCGCAGACACACCCTTTATCGACGTGCATTTCGATGAAGCCGGCTTCGATCACGTGCTTGGCGGCAGCGTCGGTATCGGCGAGGTCGCGACGGTGCCGACGTCGCCCGCGATCGCCAACGCGATCCGCAATGCAATTGGCGTGCGGGTCTGCGAAATTCCGATAAGGCCAGCGAGGCTGACGGCCATCCTGAACGAGAGGAGCGTGGCATGACCGGGAACTCAACCGCATCGGTACAGCAGGCCGAGTTCCGCGCGGCCGGGACGGATCTTTCCGAACGACGGCGCAGTGGCGTTTCGAAAGGGAAGATTATCGATCTCGTGCGGCCGCCCGCGTCGCAAGACGTCGAGTGGGACGCCGGTGGCACGGTTCGTATCAGCGCCTTCGCCAGTATGGCGGCAATCGCCGCCGATCCCAAACTCGGTGCCGCATATCCCGGGCTCACCGCCGCGGCCGCAGGACTTGCAACACCGCAGATCAGGCACGTCGCGACGCTCGGCGGCAATCTCGCCCAGCGCTCGCGCTGCTGGTACTACCGCGACCCGCAGATCTCCTGCCTCAAGAAAGGCGGCGCGGCTTGTCCGGCGCGAGAAGGCAATCACCTTTATGGCGTCGCGTTCGATCTCGGCCCATGCGTCGCACCACACCCTTCCACAATGGCCGCGGCCCTGATGGCCTATGAGGCGACAGCCACGACGAATTTCCGTCCCCGTATCACCATGAAGCAGTTGCTGGGCGACGGATCGAACGGCAGCGCTGACCATGCCCTTCAACCAGGCGAAATCATCGAAAGTATCGAACTCGGCACGCCGTTAGCGAACGAACGCGCCGTCTACCGGCGAGCAATCAGTCGAAGCCATGCGGAGTGGCCGCTTGTGGAGATCGTCGTTCGCGCCGTCATCGACGAGGGCTCGTTCAAGTTCGTCCGAATCGTGTCGGGCGGCGTCGCCCCCGTGCCGCTTCGGCTTGCAGCCGCAGAAACGGCCGCGCAGGGCGCGGCCGCGAATTCTGCGACCATCGCCAATGTCGTTGCGCAATCCACGCTCGGTGCAAAACCGCTGGCGATGACCGGTTACAAGCTCGATCTGCTCCGGGGGCTGGTGAGAGACGTGTTCGAAAGGATTTTTGCATAGAGAATTGTTCGAGCACACCGCCGCCGGGTGCTCGGCGCTGAACATGAACCCATCGAGGGAAATGCGGTGCACCCGCGACCGCGCGGAACCTGACGCGAGCAAACGTTGATCTGCCTCAAGGCACTCGCCACGGCCGCCAACTACTCATATTCGGACGCAGTAGCGCATTTCGCGCCATCGAATTTTCATACCGGGACGCCCCTATTGCACCAACGCACGTTCATACCCGGAGGAGACCTGGCCCAGATCAGATCAATGTCGCGAATCTTTTTTGACGGCATTGGCGTGGGGGCAACGCTCACTGACATCCAGACCACCCGGATATTGTTCGCCAACGCGGCCTTCGCAAGGCTCGTCGGCTACACCGTGGATGAACTCACTGCCGGCATGACCTTTCTCGATCTTACCCATCCGGAAGATCGCAAGCGAAATTTCGAGGTCCACGGCACGATGATGAACGGGATGGTGGATCACTATCGCATCGACAAACGTTACGTCAGAAAGGATGGCGCCATCGTCTGGGGCCACGTGACCGGCACGTCGATTGCGGACGAATCGGGAGAGTTGCGCTGGTCGACGGGGATCATCGAGGATATCACCGAGCAGCAATTGTTGAGACAACGACTGGCTCTGTCCGAAGAGCTCAGTGGATTGGCTGCATGGCGCTGGGATGTCAAAGTCGGCACGGTCGAGCTTTCCCCTGCATACAACCACGTTCTCGGATTGTCTTCTTCGGCATCGTCGTTTTCGTTCGACGAGTTCCTTGATCATGTCCATCCCGACGACAAGGCGTCGGTTTCGGATTTCCTGAACCTGAAAGGAAACACTTACGCGTCTGAATACCGGATCGTCAGGCCGGACGGCAGGATTCGCTGGCTCCGCGGAATGGCAAGCTGCGTCCTGGATGCCGCGGGCGAAGTCACGGAACTGGTCGGTGCGACGCTCGACATTACCGAGGTCAAGCTGCGAATGCAGTCGGCCACCACCGACAAAAAGCTACTCGCCATGATGCAGTTCATCGAGGAGAACTGGGACAAGAAATTCAAGGTCGAGGAAATCGCCGCCAGATTTGGCATCAGCTCGAGGAAGATATTCAGGCTTTTCGCGTCGCGCGGAACGACGCTGATGGATTTCGTAAAGGACATCAGGTTGCAGAAGGTTCGCCAAAGATTGGCCGCTCCGGAACCGACGACAACCGTCACCGGAGTCAGTCTCGACTGCGGGTTCAACAACCTCGGTCATTTTGCGAGGGACTACCGCAGGAAATTCGGCGAATTGCCGTCCGAAACCTTGCGGCGTCACCAGCAGCAATGAATCGGGCAGTCGCGTAAACTTGTCCTGATCCTTTCGTCAGGACATTCCGATTCTGCGTATCACAACACAATGGTCTCGCGGCGTCGGCGTTCGGAGGCTTTCGCCACGGCTTCGGTCCTGGTGCGAGCGTCGAGTTTGCGGAACAGCGATTCGACGTGAAACTTCACCGTGTGCAGCGAAATGTCCAACCGGCGTGCGATCGCCTTGTTGGTCAAGCCTTCCGCAAGCGCGGCAAGCACCTCGATCTCGCGGGGCGTCAGCAGCGCCTGGCCTTCGGTCTCACCCATCACGCCAAAGCCTGCCTCCCTCGAGCCCGGAGAGCGAACGATCAAGCCCGCGGCAACCGCTCGAATGGCCGCATCGATCTGGCTCGCATCCGCATCGCGGGGCAATGAGCCGGATGCATCCTCATCCGTGCCGGCAGGTACGAAGCCGAGCGCAACGACGGGCCGGCTTTCACCCGGCGGCCGGCCGCCATCCGCGAGAACTACGTCGGGTGCGTCCTGCATGGACACGACGATATGCCCGGCGTCGCTGATCACTCTGCCGAGGACGGCGCGGCGCAGCGGATCCATCGTGTGAACCGCCACGCGCAGCCGCTCCATTGGTGCGAAGCTCCTTGCCGGTTCGCTCATGCCGCCGCCTGTCGTTCCGCGATCGTCGTCTGCACCGTGACCACGGCACCTCCCCTGATGAGACGGATATCCAGCTTGCGTCCGATGCTGTCGGCGCCGAGAAGCCGGGCGATTTTCCTGAATCGATGGGCCAAGGTTCCGTCGACGGTGAGAATGATGTCGCCCGCGACAATTCCCGCCTGCGCGGCAGGTCCGTTCTCGGCCACCGACATCACCATCAAGCCGCTGGACTGGCCCGCGCTCTCGCGCAGCGCATCCGGTACCGCTACCGCCTGCAGTGCCACTCCGAGCCAGCCGCGCGCGATACGGCCGTCCTTGAGCAGCAGCGGCACGATACGATCAATTGTTGCGGTAGGAATGACGATGACCTGATCGCGCGGCCCGAAGGTCGACATGCCGAGGCAGGCGCCGTTGGTATCGACAACGGGGCCGCCTTCTTCGCGATAGGCCATGCGCATATCGAGCACGATGCGCCGGTCAATGAGGCCGCCGCGACTGGAATGCCATTCGGGGCCGGCAAGATTGACTACTCCCAGACGGGCGCTGACGCCGCCGGTTCCCTCGGCTCCGATCGCAAGCGCAATGGCGCCGGGACGCGCCTCAGCGGCTGTAGCCGCCGGCGCAGCAATCGACTCCGCCGTCCTCAGGACCGCGATATTCGTGCTGGAATCGCGTCCCGCGATCTTTGCCCCTACGATTGCCCCACCTGGCGCGACGAGCTCAAAATCGTCTCGTCGCGGCAGTGCCTGCTCGGAGGCAACGACGACGCCGGCTCGCCACACCATGCCCGTGATATGCCGGTCCTTCCCGATGTGGACGGCGACGACGGCATTCCTGGCTGCTTCCGCCCGCGCGACGAGCGCATTCGAAAATTGGCTTAGCAGATTTGTTTGATCGGACATGGGTAACTCCCTATCAGCTTAAGATAGGAACAAATCTGCGAGATTCAGCAGCCTCAAGAATATCGGCCGGACGGCTGGGTTCGCACCGGCCATTTGACCGGGGCGCTTCGGACGGCGTTACCTCGTGGGCCTCGCGCCTGCGTTGCGCCCGAATCCGAGTTTGACGAGTGTCAGCCGTGCCACCTCGAACAGCTCGCGAACCCCAAGGATCCAGAGAAAAACCAGATAGGCTCCGAGCCCGGCGGCGCACAGCGCCATCGCGCGCACGAGAATTTCGGAAAGATGAATGCCAGGCAGAAGGCCGAGAAGCAGATTTCGCAATCCCAGGCCAAGGCCGATCGCAATACAGGCGGCAAACGCCATTTTCAGTGCGGGCAGGAGCATGCCGGGTACGTCCTTCAGCGTAGTGTCCCTTGCGGCGGCTTCTCGTCCGAAGCGACGGAATTGCAGCCATCCCAACAGCAACACGTAAAAGAGAATGCTTGCGGAACTTGCGATCGCAAGGCCAATCGCGCCCCAGTGTTGGCGAAGGATGACATAGAGCGGCACCGTGGCGAACGCGACAATGGTGCCGACGATCGTCGGAAGCCAGGTGCTTCCGAGCGCATAAAAGCCGCGGCTGATGACGGTCTGCGCCGCCCAGCCTGAAAGACCGAGACAGAGAAAGCCAAGAACCCGAGCCGTGGCCTCCGCGTCAGCGACCGTGAAACGACTGCTGAATGAAGCCCAGATCAGGTAGGCCGCCTCAAAGCCGGCCAGCGTCATGCATATCTGCGCGGCGAAGATTGCGATCATTATGGAACGAACGGCACGGCAGAGCACCGCGTAGGCTTCGACAACATCGCCATCGGCGACGAGTCGGCTGAGCGTGGGATAGGACGCGACGCCCGCGGCCATGCCGAATACGCCGATCGGTACCTTCATCAGGGTCCTGCCATATTGCAAATGCGACAGAGCGCCTTCGGCAAGATAGGACGCCTGGTTCTTGATGATCCACTCGTCCACCACGACGATGGAAAAGCCGATCATGATCGGAAAGGAGAGCCAGAGATATCGCCTCAAGTCGCTGTTGCGGAATGAGAGAAGAAGATGCCAGCGCATGCCGGTTCGCAGACATCCCAGCAGCGGAAGACCGAACGGCCCGAGAATGGATCCCGCCAAAACGCCCCAGGCGAAACCCTCTGCTCCCAGTCCGGCATGATAGGTTCCCGCGAGGCCACCGATGATGATGGAGGCCGAGTAGACCAGCGGGGCCATGGCCGGCAGGAGGTGACGATCCCGCGCCTGCAGCGCGGCCGACAGCAGACCTCCGAGGATGTGAAAGAACTGCGCCGGCAGGATGATCCGCATGAGTTGCACCAGCGTATCCACGGCCGTCGGGTCGGTGAATCCGGGCGCGACAATGCCGGCCAGTGGTCGCGCAAACAGCATGAGCAGCACGATGCCCGCGGTTCCCGCCACGAGAATGAAATTCGCAATCGCGCTGAACGCTTTCCAGCCGCCCTCTTCGTCGCCGCGCTCGAGATATTCGACGAACATCGGAATGAAAACGATCGACAGCGCTCCCGCGGCGAGCAGATAGTTCAGAAAATCCGGAAGCGTGAAACTTGCGAAATAGATATCGGCCTCGCGACTGGCACCCAGGGTGCGGCCGATGATCTGCTCGCGAACGAGACCCATGATGCGGCTGAGAAAAATCGAGGCCGCCCAGATCGCGGAAGCGATCGCGATCTTGCGCGTTTCAGTCGCGTTGCGACCGCTCATCTGGGGAGAATGTCGAGTTGGCGTCGGCAAGAAGAATCCGATTTCCGCGATGCTGACCGCAGCTGCTGCACGAGTGCCGTCAGATTCCGGTCGTCGGGTGTGATCGCGGCCAACTGCTCTGCATAGGTGAGCGCGGATCCCAAATCCCCGCCCGCGCGAGCAAAGGCGATCAGCGCTGAAAGGATGTCGCGATCGCCGGGATGACGCGCCAAGCCCTCCTTCAGCACGTTCATGGCTTTCTCGCCTTGACCGCCCGAGTTCAGCGCGACGGCATAGACATAGACGTATCGTGCGCTGTCCGGTTCGAGCTCGGCCGACTGACGAAATTCGGCAAGCGCAGCCTCCGGCTTCTTGAGCCTCGTCAGGGTCAGCCCCAGCGCGTGGTGGGCTGCGGCATCGCGCGGCGAAGTGGCGATCGCGCTGCGAAGGACGGTTTCGCCGTCGCTGTCCCTGCCCATTTGCCGATAAAGATCGGCCAGATTGATCGAGGCCGCCGGATATTGTGGGCTCAATCGCAGCGCTGCCCGGTATTCGGCCTCGGCTGCGGCAGTCTGTCCGCGCCGCGCGAGAAAACTTCCCAGCGTGGTGCGGGCTTCCGGCCGGTCGGCATTGGCACGCTGCGCGTCGATGAATTCAGCGGCGGCACGCTCGAAGCGCTCGCGATCGGGCGGCGGTTGGCTTGCAGTCGGAACACTTGCCAGCAGCGAAGCTGCCCGGATGCGAACGCCACGCACCGGATCGGTAAGAAGCGGCGAAACCCAGGACCAGACCTGGCCCGCCGGGACGTTTTCCAGCATGTCGAGCGCGCCGATCCTTGCCATCGGATCGGGGTCGCCAAGTGCGCCGCGGGCGATATTGATATTTGCAGGCGAAATGCGTGGTGCAAGTTCGGCGAGCGCGCTCGCCCGCGCAATCTCGGGCGTTTTCGCATCCGCCGCAACGATCGCAAGAAGTGCGGCAGCATCACGCTGATCCGCGCGCGACGCGTGAAACGCGGTCCCATACGTCTGAAAGCCTTTGCGGTTGGGGCCGAACCAGCCTTCGACCGCAGCAGCGGCCCATTGGGCATCCTTGTCGCGGTGGCAATCGTTGCATGCATTCGGCGTGCCGAGCTTGACAGAAAGATCTGGCCTCGGGATGCGGAAGCTGTGATCGTGACGCCGATCGACCACCATGTAGGAGCGTGCGGTCATGTGGCAGGATATGCAGGTCGGGGCTGGATCAACGCCTGCGTGATGGCGATGGCTGACAGAGGCATACTTCTCGGACGAATGGCATTGCAGGCAGACGCCCTCACCCGAGGCGCGAAGCTTTGCACCATGCGGCTCGTGGCAATCGCTGCACGAGACGCCCGCGGCGAACATCCTGCTCTGCTTGAAGGGACCATAATTATACGCCTCTTCCACGTCACGGATCTGGCCATCATCATGATAGGTTGAATGCGTCAGCGGTTCGACCAGATGCGTTTGCGACAGCCACTGGCCGGGAACCCAATCCTCGTGGAAGGAGGCACGGCGCGCGTGGCACAATCCGCACGTCTCGACCTCCTTGCGAAGCGCGACCGGCGCCACGCTGCGATGGGCCAAGCCGGTCTGTTGGTCGATCGGCCAGGTCACGTCGCGGCGTTCGTCGAAGCGAACGAGCAGACCCTTGCTCGGGTCTTCCCTCTTGCCGAATGGCAGCCAGCTCTTCTGATCGCGCGCCCAGGCAACGTGAGTTGAACCCTGTCCGTGGCAAGCTTCGCAGCCGACACTGATCTCGGCCCACTTCGTGTCGAAGTGATCTGTAGCGGCGTCATAATTTTTGCGCACGCCGGTCGAGTGACACTCCGCGCACATGAAATTCCAGTTCTGGTTCAATTTCGTCCAGTGCAATACGTCATCGTGATTGATTTCTTCATTCGGGTAGATATGAAACCAGCGCTGGCCACCCTCTTCCTTCCGCCTCGTGTCCCAGGCGATCGACAGTGCCTGAATCCTGCCGTCGGGGAATTCGACGAGATATTGTTGCAGCGGGTCGATACCGAAGGTGTATTTCACCTCAAACTCGGCGAGTTTGCCGTCCGGCCCGTCTGTTTCGACCAGGAACTTTCCATCCCTGCGGTAGAAGCGCGAATGCACGCCGTAATGGTGGAAGCTTGCACCGCTGAAATCGCCGAGCACCGTCTTGTCGGTTGCGTGCTGCATCGCGGCCTTGTGCTGCGAGTTCTCCCACAATCTTGCCTCGGCCTGATGGCAGCCAGCGCATGCGGCGCTGCCGACGAAGCTCGCCGGCGCAGCCACGCCTTCGCTCCGAAGCTGAAAGCCGAGGATAGCCGCAACGACAATCGACGCCGCGCCCAGCGTCGCAATCCACATCGGGATCCCCGAGAACAACGGCGCCTTGGATGGACCGGAAGAAACATCCTGAGGTGCGACCCGCGCCGGTTCGCCGGCAGGTGCTTTCCGCGATCCGCCGGCATTGCCGATTTTGCGTCGCTTTCGTGCCAACGGGCGTTTTTCCTCGATGCCGGGGTCGCGAAAGGCGCTCGAGCGGCGCCCCCGATCGGACCCTCCACCCATCATCGGCCCGCCTCCCGTCAAGTCAAGCGGGAGACGCGATAAGTGCTTGGCGCCAAATCAGTTCGCGCAGCGCGAATATTTCATGTCGAGTTCATCGCCCATGCCGGGAAAAATCCGGGCGATGGTATTGTCGTCGATCACTTTCGCGCTGAACTGAACATTGGAAGCCATAATATCGCTCGCGCATGCGGCGAGGAAATGGACGATATTGCCATCCTGCTTCCGTACCTTGATCGTGCAGGCCTGCAACTGGCCACGAACCTTGTCTCCCTCGACAATGAATCCGCCGCCGAATTGGTCGGAATCCTGAGCAAAGGACGTGGTACCGCCTTTCTTCACGAATACCTGGTTGCAAACCGAGGCGTCGGTTGCCCATGCGCCGTTCAGGTCAATCGCAAACACAGGACTTCCGGATGCAGCCCATGTTGTGGCACACATCATGGCCAGAGCCAGCCGTTTGGTCTTCATTGTCTTTTCCCCTGTTTCCTGCAACGCTTGCATTTCCTGCTTTTCTCCTCTCATTGGCCATGGCGGGCGCGGTTGATCTCAATCAAGTCGGCCCAAAAAAAGTGCGGCACTGATCCGACCGTCGGCTGGAACTTGCCAGCGACGGTCGCGCAAAGAGCAGGAAAATTACGGGAATTGGATGATGGACCTCATGACCCCGTTGCTGATGTCGTTGGCAGCCTTCGCTGTCGTGTTTGGAGGCACCTTTTTGGGTATCTTCATTCGGCACAGATTGCCCAATCGACATCTGAGCGGAGACACCAAGGACATTGTAAGGCAGGGAACAGCGCTGATCGCCACGCTCGCCTCTCTGGTCCTCGGCCTGTTGATTGCATCGGCCAATGGCAAATACGAGACCGAAAGCAGCGAGATCAAGCAACTTACCGCCAATATCGTGTTGCTGGATAACATTCTGGGTCTGTACGGGCCAGAGGCAAAGCCCCTCCGCGCGTCGCTGCGGCGCGAGATCGGCATAGCGGCCGATAAAATCTGGAGCGAGAGCCGCCCGAGCTTCGGCAAACCGAAACCGTTTGAAGCGAGTGCGCTTGGACTGGCGATCTACAATGAGGTTCTCAAGCTCGCGCCGAAAAACGACGAGCAGCGCTTCTATCAAGCGCGAGCGATGGACGCCCTGGTGGACGTCGGAAAAACGCGTTTGCTCCTGTTTACCAGCGCAGGCGGAACGATCCCCCTGCCCTTCCTGATCGTGCTGGTCGGCTGGCTTGCGCTGATCTTCGCAAGCATCAGTCTTTTTGCCGAAAGCAATGCGAGAACGATTGCCATTCTCTGCATCTTCTCGTTCGCAGCATCCGCCGCAATCTTCCTGATTCTGGAGCTCAGTCAGCCGTTTGTCGGCCTGATGATGATTTCCGACGAGCCGTTCCGCAACGCGCTGGCTCCCTTGCCGGGCTGAGAGGAACCGCGATCTTGACCTGCATCAATCGGGGCCAACCACCACTCGATAGAAATCAAGGGACATAGAACTTCGGGCATCTGGAGCTATCTTGATGGTTTCGATAAGAATGCCGTTCTGGTTGCGTGTCGTGTCGCTTATTGGCGTGGCCGCCTTTTGCACCGGCGTGGGCCTCCTCGGATATCGTTGGTACAATCGCCCGGTGACTCTCACGCTTGCCGTCGGCTCGGTCGACGGTGAAGGCGCCAAGGCGATGTCGGCGATGGCCAGCCAGCTTGTCTCTGACGGAGCTTCGGTTCGATTCAAGGTTATCGATACCGGCACGGCGCTGGAATCGGCCAAGGCCTTCGCCGCCGGGAACGTCGATCTCGCCGTGGTTCGCGGCGACGTCGGTGACCTGTCGCAGGCTCAGGCCATCGTCGTCCTCGCCCATGTGACCGTGCTTCTTGTTGCGCCCCCCGGATCATCGATCGACAGTATCGAAAAGCTCAAGGGCCGCACCGTGGGGGTGCTGGGAGGAGAAACAAATTCCAAGATTGTCGATGTACTGAACAACACATATGACCTCGCCCGCAACAAGGTCGTTTTCAAGAACCTCAGCTTGCAGGACGCCCGACAGGCCATTCAATCGAAACAGGTCGGCGCGCTGCTCGTCGTGATTCCCCTGACGGAGAGATATCTGACGCTGGTCAAAGGCCTCTTCCCGCAAGGCGCCAAGACGCTCCCGGTGCTGATCCCGATCAACTCAGCCGGCGCCATTGCCGAAGCCAATCGTGCGTATGAGAGTTTCGATGTTCCCAAGGGCACCCTGCGGGGATCTCCCCCGGTCCCCGAAGACGATCTGACGACGTTGAAAACTTCCGTGTATCTTGTCGCGAAAAAGAGCCTCAGTTCGGACGTTGCGACCAATCTTGTCCAAACCATCATGAAGGCGCGCAGGGAGCTTCTGGTCGAAAACCCTCTCTTTGCACAGATCACAGCGCCGAGCACGGACGCGGATGCCTACCTGCCGGTTCATCCCGGGGCATTGGCGGTCTACAACGGTACGCAGCAAAGCTTCATGGATGAATACAGCAATTACATCTATCTGGGCCCAATGGTGCTGGGAGGGATTGCATCGGTGCTCGCGGCCGCCTGGAAATTCCTGGGAATCGGACAACCCGAATTCAGGCAGGGTACCCTGGACACGCTTTACGGCCTGGCGCGCCAGATACGCAATATGAATTCGGAGTCCGAGCTTTCGAACATCGAGGAACAGATCGACAATATCCTCAAGGAGGAACGTCTCAAGGCCGAGGGAAGCGATGACTTGGCGGTCGACGCCGCGACATTGAACGTCGTGGCGCACCGTCTGGAAAACCTCATTCACGACCGCCGGCAGATTCTTGCGACAAGGCCGCCCATCGCCTCAGTGGCCTGACGGTAATCCGAAGCGCCGCGATCCATTGATGGATCCGGCGGTTTTCTCATACATAGCCAAGCCAGCGCCAATCCACGGCGGCCATTTAATTCCTCCCCCTGACGCAATCATCATTGGCCGCTCTGGCAAATGCCGTTTTGCGCCCGATCAACCCGCACTCGCCGCCTCAGCAAAATATCAAAGCATCGATTTCTGCGTCTCGCGCGAGCGGATCAGATCACGAAAAATCCGTGGGTTGCGTCGCGGCCAAGTTGTTCGACAAGTCCGAACTCCCAATCGAGATAGGCCTGCATCGCTTCCTTGTTCACATCAGTGCCTTCATAGGGACGTCGGTAGCGGTGGGACGGGTCGGGCTTCGGCAAAAGCTGCGGCTGTCCCGCCTCGAGCGGGCCATTGTAGCCGCCTTCCAGCACATAGGTTTCCCATCCCATTTGCGCGAGCCAGGACGCCGTCATGTCGGCGCGGACGGCCAAATCGTCAGTCAAGATGATGCGCGCTCCGCGCACCGGGGCAGCCATGTCGATTTCCTGGACGAGCTGTCCCCCCGGATAATGGCGAAAGCCCTTGAGGTGACCGGCGGCGTATTCCTCGCCCGCACGCACGTCGAAGCGATAGAGCGTGCGGTGCGGCTGCGCCGCGAGAAAGCGGGCTTCCTCCATGCCGAGATGGCGGACGCCGGCCCGGTAGGCGACCTCGCGGGCATTTGCTTTCGCGCTCTCGAACAGTCCGATCTCGCCGCGCCGTTCCGCGCCATGCTCCAGTTTCTGGCTGGCGAGAGTCCAGCCAATCGTTCCGTTGCGGAGCGCCACCACCTTGTTTGCGACGCCGGCATTGATGAGCGACTGGGTACCGATGATCGAACGGGTGCGGCCGGCACAATTCACGATGATGGTGGTTTCTGGATCTGGCGCGACGCGACCGGCGCGCAGCACCAATTCCGCACCGGGCACGCTGATCGATCCGGGAATATTCATGGTCGCATATTCGTCGGGCCGACGCACATCGAGGATCGCAATATTGGCCTTGTCGGCAATCAGGGCTGCGACTTCCGTGGCCGGCAATGACGGCGTGTGGCGGCGCGATTCGACCAGCTCACCGAAGGCCTTGGCGTAGGAATTGACGTCCCTGAACAGTTCGAAGCCCGCATTCCTCCAGGCCTCGAGCCCGCCGTCGAGCTGGCAAACATTGGTGTAGCCTAATGCCGCCAGGCGCTCCGCCGACGAGCCGACCAGGCCTTCGCCCGAATCGTAGAGAATGATCGGCGCGTCCTTGCGCGGTAGCCTCGCCGCGGCCTCCAGTTCAATCCGGTCGAAGGCCATGTTGGCGGCAAACAAGGGATGGCCGGTGGCGAAGGCTGCCTCGTGCCGCAGATCGAGCAGCGCGATTTCCTCACGCAGCAGCAACCTGCAGCGGACTTGGGCGGGCGTGACGGTTGGAATGGTCATGGGTGGCAACTCGGGCGGGTGGCACGATCACCCTTGCATGGTTGCGCCGGCGAGTTCAACCCACTCTACCGGCGCTGCGAGTGAACTGCGTTGCTGGAGGTCTCCACGCCGTTCAAGGCGAAGTCGAAGATATCGAAATTGCGCAAGCGCCTCGTCTCGGCGAGATTCCGATACGCTTCGGTCATCGGATGCGAGACGATGAAGGGCACGACCTGCTCGCTCAGTCCGCCATGGGATCGAAGGCGTTGGCCGTGAAGGCCGGTGAGGTCGTGCTCGGTGCGGCTCGAACCGATCACCGCGTGCGTGTCGCCGATCGCGACAAAATCCCCCTCGCGGTCGAGCGGCATCTCGTAGCGGCCCGCGGCGCTTCTGCCGTCCAGAACGAGCGCGATCCCCGGGATCGCTGCAGCAGCGTCCATGACCTCCGCAAGGTCCAGCTCTTTTCGCAGATAGACCCGAACGAATGAGCCGAGGGCACCATGATGCTTCACGAAGGGATCGGTGATCGGACAGATGACGCGCACCGCGACGGATCCGAAACGACGGTTGAGTTCTTCTTCCAGGAAAACCACGCGCGGCGTCCCGTCATCATTGGTCTTGTCGTTCATGCCGTGGTCCGCAACGAGGCCGACCACCGCGCCAAGCTCTGCGAGCTGGCCGATCCTTGCGTCGACCACGCCGTGGAAGTCGTCCGCCTCGCGTTCGCCGGGGCCGTGAGCGTGCTGGACCAGATCGGACAACGAAAGATATAAGAGATCCGCGCGGCCCGCCTCGAGCAGCTTGATCCCCGCATCGAGCACGAACAGCGACAAATCCGGGCTATACATGTCCGGCGAAGGGCGCCCGACGAGTGCTTCCACGTTTTCAATTCCGTTTTCGGCAAGCGTAGCGGTGCCGGCCTTCTCCGAAGAGAAGCAGATTCCTCCCTCCACGCGGTGACCGAGCATCTTTCTGAGCTTGTCCTTGGCGGTGATCGCGGCGACGCGGACGCCCACGCGCGACATCTCGGCGAGAATAGTGGTTGCGCGCATCGGAGTTGCATCGACGATCATGATTTCCTGGCCCGTTTTTCGGTCGAGGTAGTAGTTGCCGGAAATTCCGTGAACGATGGGTGGCGCGCCCGTCACGATCGAGACGTTGTTGGGATTGGTGAAGGTCGGCATCGCCGCATCGGCAAGCGCGAAAAACCCTTCGCGCATCATCCTCGAAATGTTCGGAAATACTTCGGCCGCATTGCCAAAATTGAGATAACGCGGGTCGCAGCCGTCGAGACACACGATCACCGTGGGCCGCTGGGGTTTGGCGTAGGTTCGCCCGTTCACCTGGATCATGACAACCTGGCTTTTCGCTGATTCTGGCAACCGTCGACGACGACGGGATGACCCGGGCGAAAATTGTCCCGCACCCGCAACAGGGTATCGGAGCGGCCTGGAATCCGACAAGGAATATGTTCAAAGCCGGCCGGCGGCGGATCGGCGCGTTCTCGCGTTTCGTCGCGACTGAAAACCGGTTCCCACTTTTGGCGGGTCATGCTTTAGATTTGGAGAAAAGGAGAGGTTCCATGGAGGACATCGCCGCCCGCCGGGCCGCCGAATCGCTTCTCACCGGGCACAAGGCTAATTTGCGCTTCAAGGCGCTTGCTCAGCCGGAGGCACCGGCTACGATCTCGGACGCCTACGACATACAGGAGAGTTATGTCGCGCTGCTCCGCGAGGCGCATGGCGAAGCGGTCGGCTACAAGGTTGGCCTCACATCGGCCGCCATGCAGGCATTCTGCGGAATCGACCATCCGATCGCGGGCGTCGTGCTCTCAAGGCGAGTGCATCGCTCAGGACTGACGGTTCATCGTTCGGATTTCGGGCGCCTGGGCCTGGAATTTGAAATCGCTGTCCGCATCCGCTCGGATATTCCGGTCACCGGCGTGCCGTTCAGCACGGATGCGATACGGGCTCATATCGACGGTGTCTGCGCGGCTATCGAGCTCGTCGATGATCGCGACGCGGATTATGCCGGGCTCGATGTTCTTTCGCTGGTCGCAGATAATTCCTGGAATGCAGGCATCGTCGTCTCCGAATTCGCATCGAATTACCCCGATCTGGAGAACGTGGTCGGACGAGCAACAAAGGACCGCACCGCGATCGGCGAAGGCCGCGGACGCGACATCCTCGGACACCCCTTCAATTCGGTCGCCTGGCTCGCCTCACAATTGGCGTCGCGAGGCATCGGGCTGAAGGCCGGTCAGGTCGTGATGACCGGAAGCGTCATGAAAACCGTGTTTCCGGTTGAAGACGCCGACTATCGCTTTGAGCTCGAGAAAATCGGCACCGTCGAGGTGCAGGTAAGATAGCAGCCCTCCCTTTTTCACCGGAGGCAGAGCGAATTGCTAAATGCCGCGTCTCGCGCGCGCCAGTACGTCGGACGGAAGCTCGCCGAACATTCTGCGAAAATCGCTTGCGAAGTGTCCGAGGTTTCCGAAACCACATTTGAAGGCAACGGCCGAGACCGAGGTTCGCTGGTTTGCCTCCAGCAGCAATTGTCTGGCATGTCGCAACCGCACCGTCTTTGCAAATGTCATCGGAGAATAACCGCGGCTCCTCTTGAACGCCGCATAAAGGCTGCGGATACTGGTGTTGGTGTGTGAGGCCAAGTCCTCGATCGTGATGGACCGGTTCCAGGATGCTTCAATGTATTCCTCCGCGAGCCGGACGATCCGCGGCGCAGCTTCCTTTGCGTTTCCCTCCAACGCGTCGCTGAAATTATGCCGGTAGGCGGAAAGGAAGGCGACGATCAGGGCCTGCTCCAGTTCGAGCAGTACCGCGCGGGGCAACCGGGCAGCTGAAGAATTGAGCTGTTTGGCGAGGAACATCGTCAAGTCGTGCAACACCTGTGCGCTGGGCTGTATCGGGGAGGTAACAGGGTCAAACATCAGTACGCCCCGCGGCTTGGCGCCCAAAAGGGCCACCAGTGACCTCTCCAGCGCCGAAGCCTTTATTCGCAGGATGAGCTGTTCATAGCCTGACTCGAACGCAACCCTTGTCGGCTCTCCCGCCGGTACGATGCAAGGCTGCCGCTCATTCACGGCAAATGCCTCACCGTTGAGAATGGTGGTGGCGTTTCCCTTGAGGGGGATTTGCAATCTCGCGAAATCGCTCTCCGCAAAATCCACGATCGTTTTCGCGCCATATCCACAAAAGCCGAGGCCGACATTCTCGAGCACAAGATAGTTGGCCACGCCTTGAAATCCTTCCCGTCTGGGGACGGCAAATCCGTTTGCCCCGTAAACCGTGAACAGCGCTTGTCTCATCTCTTCCGGATCGCCCGTGCGAATGATCGGCGACCGGCTCAACGGATGTTCAGGGCTGTCTAACATGATGATCGTAATGAAATAACGTAAGACTCTGGTGGCAAGAAGGAGTCTCCTTTGGCGCGATCCAGGTTTCAACCAGATTTTTCGATTTTAACCGCTCAGAATGTGCCATCAGTACTCATTTAGCGACGTTCCAGGCTTGAGCAAAGTTTGCAGGATTCGGTCCATGGAATCTCTTCCATACTCCCGCGCGGCGCGCCTATTCATTGCAATGAGGGATGTCGCCGGCGAGGGGAGTGAAGAACATGCCTGATGCGATGGAGACCTTCATCGCCACCCAGAATATCGCTCACTTCAAGGCGCTCCTGCGAAAGGAAACGCACCCGGACAAGCGCCAGATACTGCTCCAGCTGCTTGCAAACGAGAAAGAGAAGCTCGCCGATCCCGTCAAGCCGGCTGAAACGATTAGGACCAATCGTCTTTCAATCACCTGATTATTTTTCTTCCGTCAGTGCGGCTGAGCAGCCCCCTCGGTTCCAGCCGCACTGGCCCCCACGGGCCGTCGAACGTTGCGTTCGGCGGCCCCTTTTTCGTGCCGCCTGGCGAGAGCATTTTTCGACGCGCGCCTTGTCCAAACGAGAACACCGCCTTGTCTGGAAGAGACATCACGCACAAGTGGCCCAAATATTTCGGCGCAAGACTTCAGTCACCATCGGCCAGCTGGTAAACGTCGACCCCGATCCATTCGGGAGTGCGAACCCGGAGCCATAGCGAAAAATCAGGCTTTTCCGACCGCTCGCATTACAATCGCAAGGTACGCCAGCGCTATGGGGCTTCGCCGTCGGACTGCGTAACCTGGCGAGGCGTAACGCGCGCGTACCGAACTGCACAATCGCAAGATTGATGGAGAAGGTGGAAGTCGAGCGCAAGGCGCCGCAGTTCACCATGGAATCGCGGAAGCTTGTCGGCGGTTTATGCCCGCACGGGCGCAGCGCCGTCGGATCGTCAAACGGTCGGCTGCTTCCCCGAAACGAAACGATGGCGCGCCCGGAACGATTCGAACGTCCGACCCCCAGATTCGTAGTCTCATTTTGTCCAATTCCCTGACATTCCTAGGCTTTCCCTGAGCGATAAAAATCCCGTTGTTACGGGCTTTTCCGCTCCTACGCTGCTACTCGAAAATTCCGGAGGATGCCGTTTTGGTGTTGCCCCGGTGTTGCCCCCAACAGAAAAGCAGCGAGCAAGCTATGACGGCGCAACGGATCACTAAGCGCGTGGTGGACGCCCTTCAATCCAACGACCGCGAGTTCACGCTATGGGATGATGCCGTGAGCGGCTTCGGCGTGCGCGTGCGCGCGACTGGCGCGAAGTCCTATGTAGTCGTTTACAGGGCTGGCGCAGGACGCGGCGCGCCCGTCCGGCGCTACACTATCGCAGCAGTCGGCAAGATCACGCCCGAACGCGCCAGGGCACGCGCCAAGGTCATCCTGGGGGCGGTAGCACACGGGCACGACCCGGCGAACCAGAAGACCGCCGAACGAGGCACCCCCACGGTGGCCGAACTGGCGGACCGGTTCATGGCCGACCACGTGCGGGCCAAACGCAAGGCCGGGACGGCGGAGTTCTACCGAGACATTCTGGATCGCATCGTGAAGCCCGCCATGGGCACTACCAAGGCCCACAAGCTGACCCGGCTTCAGGTCGGCAGGCTGCATTCCTCTCTCGCCAACACGCCGTTTCAGGCCAATCGGGTGCTGGCCGTTGTCGGCAGCATGTACGCCTTCGCAGGCCGCGCGGGCATCGTTCCGGAAGGTACCAATCCCGCACGCGGAATCGACAAGTTCAAAGAAAGCCGCCGCGAGCGGTTCCTAACCGGCGAGGAACTAGAGCGGCTAGGTAGCGCGATCCGCGAAGCCGAGACCGCTGGCATCCCATGGACGGTGGACGAATCCAGGCCGAACGCCAAACACGTGCCAAAGGACAAACGCTTCACCAGGATCGGACCGTATGCGGCGGCAGCGCTCCGCCTGCTCCTATTCACCGGCTGCCGCCTGCGGGAAATCCTGCATTTGCGATGGGAGCACATCGATTTCGAGCGCGGATGTCTATTCTTACCGGACAGCAAGCCGCGCAACACAAACCTCTGACTTAGTGACCCATCACTTCGCTCCACGAGTCTAATGTCATTGAATGGCGCGATCTGGTCGGCCGACCTGTTCCAGCACGTTAAGCACCGCGAGAGCAGGGGCGTTGAGGACGATAGTCTTTCTGCCGGTGGCGGATAGTATCGCTAGTTGCTGCGGCGGCATGAGTCCGGTTGTGGCACATTTCCGACGTGGCCGGTCTAGCTGACGATGTCGGTTCTTGGAGGCAGAGCGGACTCTCAGCCGACATCGCGGAAAGGACGCGAATGATCGTTTGCGCGCGCGCTTAGCGCCATCTTTACGCCGCGGCCGGCTTTCGGATATTAATCTTTTTCTCGCTTCTTGAATTCGACGGAGGACCTAAGATGATGGGAATGCGATCCGGGCTCGCTATATCGACAGCGCTGTTGCTTTCAAGTTCTGTCGCCATGGCACAGCAAGCGGGCGCGCCCTGCGCCGGCGATATCAAGACGTTGTGCGCTGGCATTCAGCCCGGCGAAGGCCGCATCAAGGCTTGCTTAAAATCGCATTTGACTGACCTCTCGCCAACCTGCGCGGACCGCTTGCTTACGGTGGCGGTGACCGGAAAGGTGTGTAAGACCGATATTGCGAACTTGTGTGCCGGTATTGTGCCAGGCACGGGCGGTATCAGAGCCTGCATAAAATCGCACATGGCAGAGGTGAGCGATCCTTGCAAGGATGCGATGTCCCGGGCCGCGGCGGGCATGAAAGTCCTGGGAGGTGGGGATCTTTAGAAATCATGGTTTGCCGATCCACGGCGCTCTCACTGGGACGGGACAAATTGCATCGCGACGTCCGCTTCTGGGGGCGAAGCAGAAGTAGCTTGGAAGCACTGCCACTACCGGTCGGGCGAAACAGCGCGGGATGGTCATAGTCTCTTCCGCGCGACACGCAACTGATGTAGGCTCATAGTCCAGCCGCCCGCGGGCAGTGCCGAATGCCCGTTTTATTCTCAGCGGCGTTGTTGCCGACGGCGCGGCTATGATCCTTTACTGTACGCGGTTTAGACCGGCTGCTTTTGTTGAGCCGGAAGGAAATCTTGCGCCTTATTATTCAGACAGCAACCGACAGGAGAGAGTCACGATGCATTTTTGTATGACAGGGCAATACACGCCAAAATCTCTCAACAGCATCATGGAAAATCCCAAAACCAATCGCTACGAAGCGGCCAAGAACCTTATTGAAGCCGCTGGCGGGAAATTGATTTCGATGTATAGCACAGCCTCTGAAGGCCCGGGCGTCTTGGTGATTTTCGAAGTGCCTGACCCCAGTGCAGCACCGGCCATTTCCGGCACTGTGGTGGCATCCGGCGCTATCCACAATGTAACCCTCGTTAGGCTGTGGACGCAGGACGAAATTGCCAAAGTTCGCCAAACCGCAAGCCAGCTTCGGGGAAAGTACTCGCCGCCCGGCGGCTAGAGTTTGCGATCATCGGTTTTGAATTTGAGAGCCGCTTTCGGGCAGCTCTTCTTTTGGCAATTCGCAAAGGCGCGCGACTTCCGCTTGTGGCACCCGAAAGCTGACTTCGTGTTCGATACTCGTGATGTCCGCCTCCTGGTGAGTCCAGACAGAGGCTCGGCGGCGCGCCTGGGTCTGCAAACGAGAGGCCATTTTGTGACCCAGTTCACACCGTTCATCAGCGAATTCGGGTATAGGGGAGCGGCCCTTTCTGACGAACTGGGACCAAGCACCGCGCTGACGCAAGGAACGATGGGGGATGACTGCACAAGGCAGCACCATCCGTTACATCACCACGATGATGATCGTCGGGTTCGCCGTACTAGCGGCGGCGACTTTCCACAGTGCTCGGAAAGAGATCAGCCAAGCCTTGCCCGCCGACGCAATGACAGCAGCCTACTTCGAACGGCATTCCGAACCCGACTGTAGATTTAAAGGGGCTTGGCATGACTGGGAACGCGACGAATGGATGACGCTTGGCTGCCTCGAAGTCAAAGTCCAGCATCGCGAGGGCAGCTACAGCTTGGCAACAGGACCCCGGGCGACTTTGCAGGTCTCAATGCAAGGCACCTACTGGATTGACGGAGGGGGCATTCTCCATGTCGCTCGCCAGGACAGTGAAGGGAAAAATCACCATTTCAGCGTGCCGATCTCGGTCGAAAATGCCGAGTACCCAACGCAGATGTGTTTCGCGGAGACCACCGAAGGGATCGCATGCACTGCGTTCTTCATTTGGAAGAAGGATGACTAAGCTCTTCACAACGGCTCTCAACACGGTCTCTCCATCGTAATCTAACAAGGATCGTGATGTCGCCTTTTGGCACATTTCGGAAGTGCCGCGATGTCCGACTTGAGTCCGTTATCCGCACAGAAGCGGACATGCAGGCAGCCCCAGCAGGGGTTTAATTCCACCTCCCGCATCCCCATCTATCATTCATGACACATTGGCAACCACCGAAGCGCGAACCCGCAAAGACCAAGGCTGAGCTGCGCGAGATGCTGGCAGAAGCCGTCCGCAATACGCAGGCTGAAAATAAGCGTCAGCAACAGCAGGCCAAGAGAGATCGCGCGGCTAAAGCGGCCTAATACATAACGTGAGTGCAAGAACTTCTGCTGGTCCGGCTTGTCCCCCTCAGTTCTGAAACGAGCGGCCTCGGCGCGCCATGCGTCGCCTTACTTAGCGACAGCCCCGCCGTTGATCGTAAACGGCGGGGTTTATTTTCGTTAGTCCGGCTGTCAGTTCACACGCTTGTCACTCAGAGCGTTCGCCATATCTCATCATGGAGTGTGTTTGGCACTAAGATGCCCGCCGCCTTTTTGATCAGTTCTAGGTATTTCTGATCTGCAAGAAGTTTTAGCCCCGCAGCTTCGTACTGGGCCAAGTTCTCGTAGTCGGCAATCCAAGCTATGCGAGTCGGAACTGCGATTTTCACATCGATGCCGGTGGTTGCTTTGACTTGTGCACTGGCCTCGTTTGCGAATGCCATTGCTGCCGCGAGCATTCCCGGCGCAACGCTTGCAGTCCTCTGAACTATAATCATGACATTCCTCTCCTGAAATATTTTAAAAACATCTGTGCTCGGTTAGACGAGCGCCTGATTAGTAGCATGACACCGTGAGGTTCAGGAGACGCGGTAGTGCGTCAATCTGCCACCAGCGGCCTCGGCATGCCGCCCGTGCCGGGGCCGTTTTTGTCAGCATCTTGAAAGGTTCAGTAATGCGCCTACAAATGAATTTGATCCATCCGACATTGCCTTGCTCATTTCATCTTGCCATTACAAAAGAACTCTAAGACGCGCTCAACATTGAGGCCGCGATGATGACTGACCTGAAACAGAAATTCGATGCGTCCACGGTTGCCATTATGCGGCAGGCGTTGAACGAGGTCGTCAGCGATCATCGCTTTTCAATGCGAGACTCGGTCACTCCGCTTGAAGTGGCGGAGCATATCCTTGAGCAGGCGGCGTCTGGCATACGTGACCTCGACCGACTGAAAAATTCTGCAATCGAGAAGCTAATCGCGACTGCCCGAAGGCGCACCCAGCCCAGCCCGACGGAACCACTGTCGCATCATCTCCGTTATCTTCATCGGGCCATATGAGCCAAGCGCTGGTCCGTGGCCCGGCATGGTCCTGCCTCACCCTTACCCCACCCCAAGGCGGGGCCGTGCTCTCTGTGGAGGAGCAACAACATGCACCCCACGCATCCTCGAGGAATTTTGGAGTCCCTTCGTGATTACATCGGCAACACCATGCCGCCCCGAGACCCTGATGAAGACGACGAGAACGACCAAGAGGACGACGAACCGCCGGTCGTGCGCGAGCCGGACGAAAACTAGAGCATGATGCTTTTAGGATTGGGCATAGCCGGTGGCGCATTCGGTGGGCGTAAATGCTCGGAGGATTTCGCCGATTGTGACGCAGATGGTTTCGGACGAGCGCGCGGCGGCCTAGCGCATAAGTGCTTGAACTTGGCGAAGACCTATCGATCGGGTTCAGGTCCGGCGAGTGAACGGACGCCGCAGTCGCGACAGTTGATGTCTGCGTTTGGC
>CAWFZL010000046.1:0-113125 GCA_963820275.1 uncultured Alphaproteobacteria bacterium | reverse complement strand
CTTAATCACCGCTATTTCGGTCTGACTAGGCTGATGTGTTTCCGTTTGTGCCAACGAGGGTGCGCACAGCGCCACAGAACACAAGACCGCCACCACTGTTCTTGTGGGCACCGTTTCCCCCAAAGCCGCCAAGTGCTGGCACATTGAAGCGCACGCGGCTGCGGCGTGCAATCTCAGCCGTAAGATAACGACGATCTGGGCGCCAACCCCAAGCAACTACTTGCCGCTGTGTGCAGGGTGTGTGCATCAATATTTTGTGATCGAAAATAAAAGCTGAGAAACCGGGACTAAACTATTGATCTTTCATGGTGATCCCGGTGGGACTCGAACCCACGACCATTCGATTAAAAGTCGAATGCTCTACCACTGAGCTACGGGATCACTAAGGAGCGACGGTTTGGTTCGCGCCTTAGGTTGTTGTTTAAGCATGATCTTTTCGGAAAGACCGGTTTCCACTTTTCCGGATCATGCTCCAACGCCGCTGTGTAGGGGGCGCCCGGTTTCGGGTCAATAGTGCGGCGGCCCCAAAATACAGCCGGAATTCCTCGCCGCGGGCCTCTTTGAGCAACCGCTCCCGGCCCGACGGCGCGCCCGTTTCAACTAGCTTCCCGCCGAATCTCGGAAGCGACCGGCTGGGATGAGCCGGCTGCGGTCGGCATCGCCACCGGCCGCAGCCCGATGAGCTCTGCGGTCCTGATGCCGGTATCGCGCCAGAAGGTGAACGAGTTGATCCGCGAGCTCTCGAGAATCGCGATCGCCACTGCGGAGAGGAACGGCAGGCTTTGAAGCACCAGGACGGCGGCAAAAATATAGATCTCGCGGATTTCCTTGTAGTTGTTGGTGATAACGAGAACGACAGCGCCAACCAGGAGCAACACGCCGATCACCGCTTCCCAGAATGCCTGGAATTCGATCGACATCCGCGACAGTCCGCCCTTGGAGGTGCGTGCAAACGCAAGATGTTCGGTGATAAGTCCGTTGGCTACCGCGCGCGACACCGTCCACTGCACCGACATCGCCGCCACCATGGCGCCCAGCATCTGTCCCCATTTCACGGGCACGCGCAGACGATAGAGGATCAGGAAATGCAGGAGTGAAACGACAAAGGCTGCGATGATCGGCAGCGTCAAGATCCTGTCGGGAATAGCAATGTCGGCGAAGGCGACGATCGGCACCCAGATCAGGTTGAGGATGGCAACAAGAACGCCGATGCTTTCGGCCCCCAACCAGTTCAACCAGCCCAGCAGGAACTCGCGCTTCTGATCGCGAGTGAGGCGGCTTTCGCCGGGCAGGAAACGGCGCCAGTGCTTCTTGACGATCTGGAATCCACCATAGGCCCAGCGATGACGCTGCTTCCTGAACGCCTCGTAGGTGTCCGGCAGCAGGCCATAACCATATCGGTGATTGGTGTAGTGGGTGAGCCAGCCGTGTTCCTGGATCGCGAGCCCGAGATCGGTATCCTCGCAGATCGTGTCACCGGCCCAGCCGCCGGCCATGTCCATCGCAGCGCGGCGGATCAGGCACATCGTGCCGTGCACGATGATGGCGTTCTCCTCGTTGCGTTGAACCATGCCGATGTCGAAGAACCCGGCATATTCGCCGTTCATGATGTAATGCATCAGCGAGGTATTGCCGTCGCGATGATCCTGCGGCGCCTGTACCAGACCGACGCGGGGGTCGGCAAAAACCGGAACGAGGTCCTTCAGCCAATCCGGCTCGACCATGTAGTCGGCATCGATCACGCCGATGATTTCGGCGTCGGCGGCGGTTCGCTCCATGGCAATCCGTAGTGCGCCGGCCTTGAAGCCTTCGACCTTCTCGGCGTTGACGAACTTGAAGCGCTCGCCAAGCGCGCGGCAATGATCCTGAATCGGCTGCCAGAACGCCGGGTCCGGCGTGTTGTTGATGATCACGACGCATTCGAAATTCGGATAGTCGAGCCGGGAAACAGCGTCGAGCGTCTGCTTCAGCATGTCCGGAGGTTCGAAATAGGCTGGAATATGAATGGAGACCTTGGGATGGACACCGTCGGCGGCCGCGGTCCCGCCCTTGATGAGCAAACGACGCGGCTTTCTTCCGAAGCCGATCGCGGCAATTTCCTCGATCCTGGCCACCGCGATCAGCACCAGCGGAACCAGGAGAATCAGGCCGAGCGTCAAGGCGAAGGCCGAGCCGAATACGAAGTAGTGGCCGGCCCAATAGGCGAACACGGTCGCAGCCCACGCGCCTACACCGTTTGCCGCGGCCGACAGCACCAGCGCCTGCATGATGGTCGGCTGCGCCAGCCCCAGGATCGGCAGTGACATCAGGATTCCGACCAGCAGGGCGATGGTGGCGAGCTTCCAGTAGTCGGGGTTGACGATCGGGCCGGTCCAGCTGAACTTCGGCTCGCGCGCCGCATTCAGGATGCCCCAATACGGTCCGACGCCGCCCTCGAAGAATTTCCAGGGCTGATCGATCGCCTCGACGATGTTGTAATCCATGCCGATGGATTCGGCCCGGGTGACAAAGTTGCGCAATACCGAAGCCTGCTCGAAAGGACCAGGGACCGCGTTCCGCAGATTGTAACCGGCGCTCGGCCAGCCGAACTCGGCAATCACGATCCGCTTGCCGGGAAACTGGTCGCGCAACAGCTGGAACATCGCGACCGCCTGATCCACCGCCTGCTTGTCCGTGAAGTTTTCCCAATACGGCAACACGTGCGCGGCGATGAAATCGACCGAATAGGCAAGCTGCGGATAGTCACGCCAGATGTTCCAGATTTCGCCCGTCGTAACCGGAACGTTCACCGACTTCTTCACCCGCTTGATGAGTTCGATCAGGTCGTCGATCTTTTGTTCGCCGCGATAGATCGTCTCGTTGCCGACCACGACGCCGATGACGTTGCTGTTGTGCCGGGCAAGATTGATGGCGGCATCGATTTCGCGCTCGTTGCGATCGCTGTTCTTGTCGATCCAGGCGCCGACCGTGACCTTCAGGCCGAATTCGGCGGCAATCGGCGGAACGAGCTCGACGCCGCCGGTGGACGAATAGAGACGGATCGCGCGCGTGATCGTGGACAGCTTTCTCAGGTCTTCGCGGATTCTCTCGACCGTCGGAATGTTGTCGACGTCAGGATGCGCATTTCCTTCAAACGGCGCATAGGACACGCTCGGCAGGATGCCGCGGAAATCAGGAGCCTGTTGCTTGTCCTGGAATATTCCCCAAAGCGCAGCGTGAGCAGCGGTTACGAACAACAAGACGGCGACGACGGCGCGCATCGCAACTGGACCATACGGGGCCTGCATTATTAGAAAGCGAACCCGTCCCCTAGGTTCGGCCGATACGGGAGCGATTCTAAGGATAATCCTGCCACGCGATTTAACAACTGGTATGACGCGATGGCGTTTTGAGGGCGCAGCATTTCAGCCCCGCGGCAATCGCGCGGTTCCCCGTCCGGACGGTTATTTCCCAGGCGGGGCCGGCGCAGCGGCCGGTGCCGGGGATGGCGAGGCGGCGGGCGTCGCGGCGGCGCTGCCGGCCGTGGCGGACGAAGGGGCAGGGGTCGCCGCGGCTGCCGCCTGGGGCTGGGCGTTCGGGTTGATCCAGCAGGCGTGAACCCGGTCGTCGAGGCTCCTTGGCACCTTGTCGTCGATTTGCGCACCGAACCGGGTCAGGCAGCGGAACGTGGCCTGGACATGGCCGCCCGGGCAACCGAAACGGTCGTAAAGATCGAGGTGGCGAAAGGCAGTATCCAGGTCGTCCCGCCACATCAGGCGAACAACGCGCCGGCCAAGCCAGACGCATTCCGGATTGCCGGCAGGACCGTTGATCGCGTTCGCGGCTTCAGCAAATTCATCCGTCCTGCGCTGGTTGTCCTTGGCGGCATCGGCATTTCCGGCGGCGGGCTTGCCGGACTGATCCTGGGCGGGCGCTCCGCTCTGGGCCAGGGCCCCCCCAATACCGATCATGAGTGCCAGCCCGGAGACAGCGAGGTAACGAAAAACTGCAATCTTAAGCTGAAGCACCCGCTGACGCATGAATTCCCCGATCTTGTTGCCGCCGGTCTGGCTGCTACGCAAATGCCGTTCAATTAGGTCCCCAATACGGCGGAGACTGTCCGGCGGATTCCCATGGCGGACATTTTGGATTTTGTCCAGCAAACTCACAACTTTATCGTGTCGTGGTAAAGCCGTTGGGCCGCCGGCGGGACCGATTCCCCTGTTCGCCGCTCTTGGCAGATGGCCGGTGACCGGTTAATCGACGATCCCTGCCCGGAGGACGGAACTGAAATCTCTTCGCACGCCGCTGGCGCTTCTGCTCATATCCCTTGGTACGATTGCCGCGGTGTGGTGGTGGCTGGCCACACCGATCAATTTGGCGCGCGCGCCGATTGATCCGAATGCCAAACTCCAGTGCGTGTCCTACGCCCCCTTCCGCGGCGACCAGACGCCGCTCGTCCCGGCGACCCATGTCGCGGCGGAGCAGATCGCGGAGGACCTGGCCAAGCTTGCCAAAATAACCGACTGCGTCCGCACCTATTCGATCGAGAACGGGCTCGATCAGATCCCGGGACTCGCAGCAAAGGTCGGGCTGAAAGTCATTCAGGGAATCTGGCTCGCCAGCAATCGGCAGAAAAATCTGGCGCAGATCGCAACTGCCGTTCGCCTCACCAAGGAATATCCCGAAACCATCATTTCGCTGGTGGTCGGCAACGAGGTCCTGCTGCGCGGAGAAATGACCGCGTCCGATCTCGCTGCCGCGATCCGCTCGGTCAAGGCGCAGGTCACCGTCCCCGTGACCTATGCGGATGTTTGGGAATTCTGGCTGCGTAACCGCGAGCTCTACGACGCCGTCGATTTCGTCACCATTCACATTCTGCCCTATTGGGAGGATTTTCCCGTCCGCGCGAAGTTCGCCGCCGCCCACGTCGACGCCATTCGCCGGCGAATGGCGGTCGCGTTTCCCGGCAAGGAGATCCTGATCGGAGAAACCGGCTGGCCGAGCGAGGGACGGATGCGCGACGCGGCGCTGCCGTCACGCACCAATCAGGCCCGCGTCGTCTCGGAAATTCTCGATCTTGCAAAACGCGAAAACTTCCGCGTCAACCTGATGGAAGCCTACGATCAGCCGTGGAAGCGCGAGCTCGAGGGCACGGTCGGCGGATATTGGGGCCTGCTGGATTCGGTACAGCGCAGCCTGAAATATCCGCCTGGCATCGCCATCTCCAACTATCCGCTCTTCAAGCTGCAGATGGGAAGCGGTTTGGTGCTTGCGGTCGTGGTGTTCGGCGCGGCATGGCTGACCTTGCGCCGCAGGCCCTGGCAACCGCGGCTTGTCTCCTGGATTGCCGTCGCCGCATCCGCAACCACGGCCGGAATCCTGTTCGGGTTGGCTGTCCACAAGATGCTTTACGAAAGCTACGGTTTGGGGGGCTGGCTCATGTGGGGTTCGCTGCTGCTTGCCGCGACCGGGGCGCCGGCATTTGGCGCCAATGCGCTGATGTCCGGCCGCGGTCTGCCGACCTTTCTTGAGTTGCTCGGCCCGAAGGAGTATCGGACCCGATCGGTGCTCACCGTGTTCCTTGGACTGGCCCTGATCGTCACCATCCTGATCGGCGCCGTGACCGCGCTCGGTTTTGTGTTCGACGCGCGCTACAAGGATTTTCCCTTTGCGGCGATGACCATGGCGGCGGTGCCATTCGCATCGCTGACCTTGCTCAATCGCCCGAAGAAGGGAATACGTCCGATCGCCGAAGGGGTTTTTGCCGGCCTGTTCGCGGGGGCCGCGATCTTTACGGGATTTAACGAAGGACCGGACAATTGGCAGTCGCTGTGGACCTGCGCCATCTATCTCCTGCTTGCCATTACGCTGTGGCAGGCGCGGGCCGCGCAAATCCCAGAATGAGCAATCCGATCGCCAGGCCCGAGAGGGCGACGTTGTAGAGCACGATGCCCAACCCGGCGGCGACGAGGCCGCCCGTGAGCAATACGATCGATGGCCGAATGACGTGAAGTGTTGCGATAATCAGCGCGACAATGCCGAAAACCGAATGGCGAAAGAGATAGGTTGCGAGCGCGCGCGCCTTGCAGAGAAGGGTCTGCAGACCCGCATCGCACGCCAGCGCGACGCTGGAGAATTCAATCGCAAGGTAGCGAAGATAAAGTGCGTAACCGACGGTGACGAAGCCGACGACCAGCAGAAATTGCACCTGATAAGGCGTCAGCCGAAACGGAGTTTTCTTCACTGAGAGAGTTCCCGATGGATGGACGCGAACCGTTATCGTCGAAGCAGGCGTACCCTCTTTTTGGGGCGAAGCAAGCTCGATTTTGCAGATGAATTCCAACAAAAACGCAGCAGTCACCGCGGCTGCGCGCGCTTCAAAAACAAGACGCAAGCTATTGAAAATAGATGAATTTACCTGTTCGTTCGTCCGAAGATCGACGACAGGCCGGACGGTTCGGGTTTTTGTGCCGATTCTTCCTTGGGGCTTCGCTTTGCGGCGTAATGCTTGTGCGCCGAGGGCTTGAGGCCGGGCGCTGATTTGGCCTCCGCCTCCGAGGCAGGGTTGACCTCTGCCGCTGCTGCCGGTTCGTCGGCATTCATCGCAAGGCGCTGGCCTTCGAACACCGCTGTTGTACAGTTCCGGTCATTTGCCATCATGGCGGCACAGATTTTCGCGGCAGTCGCCGCATCGCTAATCGGTCCGGCCACGAGACGCAGCTGCATGCCGAGCCCGTTACGGCCTTCCCTGATCACAATGATCGGACGCAACGTCGCAAGCTGCGCATTCGATTTCGATCTGAGCAGGCCGCGCCAGAGCGCGCGCAGGCCGGGAATGGAATTCGCGCCTCCGACATCTACCCCGAATTCTGTTCGCTGAACCGCGGATTTTACCGCTGATGCCTGCTCGTCCTCCGCCACGTCCTCCACGGGTTGCGCCGACGCCACCACCTCCGGCAATGGCGCTGCCGCAATCGCCTTTGCTGCCGGGCCGGGTTCAATCAATTTGCTGGCTGCAGGATCCGGCGGTCCCATTATCGATTTTGGCGTCACCAGCGAAGCGACGGGGGAAATCGCGCCCTGGACAGCTGGCGCCGATGCGGCCGCGGATGAAGCCGCAGCCGGAGCAGGGTCTCCTCCCGAGGCAACGATCGGCGGTTTTTCGACCGCAGCGGCTGTGGTCGTCACGACAGGAGAAGCAACGGGCGCGGGAGAAGGCTTTTGGACCGTCGCCGAAGGATCGGTTGTGGGTGCTGCCGCCGCAGAAACGGCAGCCGGGACGGACGAAGCCGCGGGCGCGGGAATTGCTGACAGGGGGCTTGGGGAGGAGGTACTTGGCGGTGGGGGACTTTGCGATGCGGGACCTGGCGATGAGGGGCCTGCCGATGAGGGACCAGGCGACGTGGGGCCTGGCGACGAGGGACCAGGTGCAAGGCTTGGTGACGCCACATTCGCAGAGCCGAGATTTGGCGAGGCGACACCCGACAATGCCGCCCCTTGGGAGGCGATAGTTGGGGAAGCGACGATTGGGGAAGCGGTGCCACTTGAAGAGGCAATTGGAGATGGCGCAGTCGGTGAAGTGCCAAGCGATCCGGTCTGTGCCGGTGCCGGCTGCAAGCCTTGCCGCCGCGAAATCGCGCCTGTTACCGAATCCAGCCCCTGTTCGAGAACGGCGACCCGAGAATAAAGCCGATCGCGATCGTTATTCAGGATATCCACAGCGGATGCCAATCGCCCCGCCTCTTTCTGGACGTCTCTTGCAAGTTGTTCGACCTGTTGCGACTGCCGCGCGAGGTCGGCAGACGCCATCTGATCGCGCCGCGTTCCTGTCGATGATTGGCTGGCGAGCAGTGCCAGGACGACTGCGGCCACCGAGCCAACCGCCCACGATCCCAGCCGCCAGAGCGCTCGTCGATCGAATTCATCCTCCTCGGCCAGGAGCCCGGAAAGCACTCCGCCGGTGTTTTCCGCGTCGAAGCGCTTCGCCAGATTGTCGGAATCCTTTGCCATGGGAAGTTTAGGGTCCTGACCGAATCAACTGGAACATTAACAGGAAAACGGCCTTCCCCCGGAATCTTTGCCTTTTTCGTGTCTCAAATCCGGCCTTTCCATGCAGGGCGAAAACGCTCTATGACGGCGCAACACCGCAGAATTCAGAGAATTTTTGTATGACCACCAACAGGAGTGTCCTGACCGTCGTGCTCGCGGCCGGCGAGGGCACACGCATGCGCTCTGCGTTGCCCAAGGTCCTGCACCCCGTTGCAGGCAGGTCGCTGCTGTCCCATGTGCTTGCGGCAACCCCGAAGGGAAGCGCGGTCGCGGTCGTGGTTGGGCCGGACCATGACGCGGTTGCAGCAGAGATCCGCCGGGTGCGGCCGGACGCGTCGATATTCGTCCAATCGGAACGTCTTGGTACAGCGCATGCCGTGCTGGCGGCGCGTGAGGCCATCGCCCGCGGCGCAGACGACCTGCTCATCGCTTTTGGCGACACGCCGCTGATTTTCCCTGCTACATTCGAGCGTCTGCGCGAGCCCCTGAAGAAAGGTGCGGCGCTGGCGGTGCTCGGTTTTCGCGCTGCGGACCCGACCGGCTATGGCCGGCTTCTGGTCGAAAGCAACAGACTGGCCGCTATCCGCGAGGAGGCCGACGCGAGCCCTGCGGAGCGGGCGATCTCGCTCTGCAATGCCGGGGTGATGGCCTTTGACGGCCGCAAGGCGCTCTCGATTATCGAAAGAATCCGCAATACGAACCGCAAGGGCGAATACTATCTGACCGATGCGGTTGCGATCGTTCGAGACATGGGATTGGAGGCTGTCGTGATCGAAGCCAGCGAAGATGAAGTGCGAGGAATCAACACCAAGGTTCAGCTCGCCGAAGCCGAGCAGGCGATGCAGACGCGCCTGCGCAAGGCGGCGCTCGAAGCAGGCGTGACCATGACCGCGCCCGAGACGGTCTACCTCTCCGCCGACACGAGCTTTGGCAAGGACGTGACGATCGAGCCTTTCGTTGTAATCGGTCCCGGCGTTTCGATCGCGGACGGCGCGGTGATCCATTCCTTCTCACACGTCGTGCAGGCCTCGATCGGCAGGAAGGCACTGGTCGGCCCCTTCGCGCGGCTGCGGCCAGGAACGTCACTGGGCGAGGGCGCCAAAATCGGCAATTTCGTCGAGACCAAGGCCGCGACGCTGGACGCCGGCGTGAAGATCAATCATCTCAGCTATGTCGGCGACGCCCATGTGGGTGCCAATGCCAATATTGGTGCGGGCACCATCACCTGCAACTATGACGGCTATGGCAAGCACCAAACCGAGATCGGCGCCGGCGCGTTCGTCGGCACCAATTCATCGCTGGTGGCGCCGGTCAAGATCGGCAGTGGCGCCTATATCGGCTCGGGCTCAGTCATTACCCGCGACGTCCCGGATGATGCCATGGCGGTGGAGCGCAGCCAGCAGACCAACCGCGAAGGCGGGGCCATTCGTTATCGGGAGATAAAAACGCGGGGCAAGACGCCGAAGAGCAGCGGTTAAGGTTTCGGCTTAACGCTGTTTCAATCCGCAATAATTATTGAGTATCTGGGCGCGCTCGCATTTCGTTAAGAGATGCCTTGAGCTCGGTGGAGGCGGCGAGTCCCTTATGACGAACGCAGGATCCAGAACCGGCAGAGAAGCTTTCCGGAGAAATTGGCAGGCATGTGCGGCATAGTCGGCATTCTGGGGCGCGGACCGGTCGCAGAGCAGCTGGTGGATTCGCTCAAGCGTCTCGAATATCGCGGCTACGATTCCGCAGGTGTCGCGACGCTTGAAGGCGACCATCTGGAACGTCGCCGCGCCGAGGGCAAGCTCAGAAATCTCGAAGCCAGGTTAAAGGCCGAGCCGCTCGCGGGCCATGCCGGCATCGGGCACACGCGCTGGGCCACGCACGGCAAGCCGACCGAGAGCAACGCCCATCCGCACGCCACCGACAACGTCGCGGTCGTTCACAACGGCATCATCGAGAATTTTCGCGAATTGCGCGAAATGCTGGAAAAGCAGGGCGCCAAATTCGCAAGCGACACAGATACCGAGGTCGTGGCCCATCTGGTCAATTCGTACCTGCTCAAGGGTGCCTCTCCGCAACAAGCGGTAAAGGCAACGCTGCCGCAATTGCGCGGCGCTTTCGCGCTGGCGTTCCTTTTCCGCGGCAATGGCGACCTCCTGATCGGCGCGCGTCGCGGATCGCCGCTTGCGGTCGGCCATGGCGATGGAGAGATGTATCTGGGCTCGGACGCGATCGCGCTGGCGCCTTTCACCGACACAATCAGTTATCTGGAAGACGGCGACTGGGTGGTTCTGACCCGCAAGACCGGTATCATCTACGATGAGCACGGCGCCGTGGTGAATTGCGAGATATTGAAATCGGGTGCATCGTCGTTCCTGGTGGACAAGGCGAATTATCGTCACTTCATGGCCAAGGAGATTCACGAGCAGCCGGAAGTCGTCGGCCACACCCTGGCGCGCTATGTCGATATCGCGACAGAGAAGGTGATGCTCCCGCTGAAACTGCCGTTCGACTTCAAGCAGATCGAGCGGATATCGATCACGGCCTGCGGTACCGCGAGTTACGCGGGGTATATCGCCAAATACTGGTTCGAGCGGCTGGCCCGCGTGCCGGTCGAACTCGACGTGGCTTCCGAATTCCGTTACCGCGAGGCACCCTTGCGCAAGGGCGATCTTGCGGTTTTCATTTCGCAATCCGGCGAGACCGCAGACACCCTTGCAGCGCTCCGCTATGCGAAGTCACAAGGCCTGCACACGCTTTCAGTGGTCAACGTGCCCGCCTCTACGATCGCGCGCGAAAGCGAGACCGTACTGCCCACACTCGCCGGCCCGGAAATCGGCGTCGCCTCGACCAAGGCCTTCACCTGCCAGTTGATGGTGCTGGCTGCGCTTGCGATCGAGGCGGGCAGGGCGCGGGGCCAATTGTCGGAAGACGACGAAATCAAACTCGTGCACCGGCTCGTCGAAATTCCGCGCCTGATGTCGGTGGCGCTTGCGACGGAGCCGCTGATCGAGAAACTGGCGCGCGAACTTTCAAAGTCCAGGGACGTGCTTTATCTCGGCCGCGGCACCAGCTATCCGCTGGCGCTCGAAGGCGCGCTGAAGCTGAAGGAAATTTCCTATATCCACGCCGAGGGCTATGCGGCCGGCGAACTAAAGCATGGGCCGATCGCCCTGATCGACGAGGACATGCCGGTGGTCGTGATCGCGCCGTACGACCAGGTTTTCGAGAAGACCGTCTCCAACATGCAGGAAGTAGCCGCCCGCGGCGGGGCCATCATCCTGATGACCGATGCCAGGGGAGCGGCGGAAGCCACCATCAAGTCGCTGGTTACGATCGTGCTGCCGGAAATGGACGCGATCTTTGCGCCGATGGTCTATGCCATTCCGGTCCAGCTGCTGGCCTATCACACCGCCGTGGTCATGGGCACGGATGTCGATCAGCCCCGAAATCTGGCGAAATCGGTCACCGTGGAATAAAGCGAGCTCGCTTCGGGTCTTCAAAAGTCTGCTAGGATGGCTTAGCTGGGTTAATTAGCCGCCCGCTTCGACTGACCTGGAACCTCGATGCATTCCGAAAACTTGACCCCGCCGGTGCCGCCGGACGATCCCCCGCCGGAAACACACAGCGGCTTGATGGCCCGATTCCGGAACTATTTCCTGACCGGCCTGATCGTCGCTGGTCCGGTCGCGATCACCCTCTATCTGACCTGGTGGTTCGTCACCTGGGTTGACGGGCTGGTGCGTCCGTTCGTGCCCATCGCCTACCGGCCGGAAACCTATCTGCCATTTGGCCTGCCCGGTTCGGGGCTGATCGTGGCGGTCGTCGCGCTGACGCTTCTGGGCTTCCTTACGGCGAACCTGATCGGGCGCACCCTGGTCGATCTGGGCGAGCGGCTGCTTGGCCGCATGCCGGTCGTTCGCGCGATCTATCGCAGCCTGAAGCAGGTATTCGAGACGCTGTTCTCCGGCAAGGGATCGAGCTTCCGTCGGGTTGGCCTGGTCGAGTTTCCATCGCCTGGCATGTGGTCCATCGTGCTGATCTCGCAATCGCCAAGCTCCGAGATTGCAAGCCACATTCCCGGCGAGGAGGAGCACATCTCCGTGTTTCTGCCCTGCGCGCCGAACCCGACCACGGGCTTCTTCTTCTACGTACCCAAGAGCAAGATCATCGAAGTCGAGATGAGCACCGAGGACGCCGCGACTTTGATCATGTCATGCGGCGTGGTTCAACCCGGCTCCGATCCGCAAAAGAAAATTGCCGCATTGGCAGGAATGGCCAATGCGGCGCGCGTAGCGAATTCATCCACGCTGCAGCCGGAGCCGGCCAAGGCAGAGTGAGGCGCAACCTCATCCCGCGCCCATCAGCGGCAAGGCCTCGTCGCGCTCGAATAAATAGAGCAGGCAGCGCAGCGCTTCGCCGCGCGCGCCCGCAAGCTTCGGATTTTCCTTCATGATACGCAACGCTTCGTCGCGGGCTTGTGCGATGAGTTGGGCGTGCACGTCGGCGCGGGCGATCCGGTAACCGGGCAGGCCGCTTTGGCGGACGCCAAGCACGTCGCCTTCGCCGCGCAGCTTCAGATCTTCCTCGGCGATGCGAAATCCGTCCGTGGTTTCCCGGATCACCCGTAGCCGCGCCTTCGACATTTCATTCAGCGGCTCCTTGTAAAGCAACAGACATGTCGATGCCTCGGAGCCGCGGCCGATACGGCCGCGCAATTGGTGCAATTGGGCCAACCCGAAGCGCTCGGCATTCTCGATCACCATGATGGTGGCAGAGGGCACGTCGACGCCGACTTCGACCACGGTGGTTGCAACCAGGAGGCTGATTTCGCCGCTTGCAAACTGCGCCATGGCGAGATCCTTCTCGCTGCCCCGCATCTTGCCGTGGACGAGCCCGACCTTGCCACCGAACCGCTCCCGCAGACTTTCGAAACGCTGCTCGGTATCGGTGAGTGCCACGGTTTCGGACTCCTCCACCAGCGGAACGATCCAGTAGACGCGCTTGCCCTTTTCGACCGCCCGTCCCACCGCCTCCATCACCTCGGTGAGCCGGCTCATCGGGACGGCGCGGGTGTCGATCGGCTGCCGGCCGGCAGGCTTTTCGCGCAATTCGGAGATATCCATGTCGCCGAAATAGGTCAGCACCAGCGTACGCGGGATAGGCGTTGCGCTCAGCACCAGAACGTCGACCGCCTCGCCCTTGGCCGTGAGGGCCAGGCGTTCGCGGACACCGAAGCGGTGCTGCTCGTCGACAACTGCAAGCGCGAGAGATTTGTAGGTCACATCGTCCTGGATCAGCGCGTGCGTGCCGACCAGAAGATCGATTTCGCCGTCCGCAAGTCGCGCCAGGATGTCGCGGCGTTCTTTTCCCTTCTCGCGTCCTGTGAGAATTGCGACCCGCAAGCCGGCGCGATCGGCAAGCGGCGCGATGGTCTTGATATGCTGGCGCGCCAGGATCTCCGTCGGGGCCATCAGTGCAGCCTGCTTGCCGACCTCGGCGACGGCGGCAGCCGCGAGCAGCGCCACGACCGTCTTGCCCGAGCCGACATCGCCCTGCAGCAGCCGCAGCATGCGGACGGGCTGCCGCAGATCCTCCGCGATCGCAGCCGCGGCCGTTCGCTGCGAAGAGGTGAGCGCATAGGGCAGCGCATCGATGATCTTCTTGCGCAGGTGGCCGTCGCCGGCGTGACGGTCGCCGGCGGGGCGCCGCAATTGTGCCCGCACGAGCGCCAGCGCCAGTTGACCGGCCAGCAGTTCGTCGAAGGCAAGGCGCGACCAGTACGGGCCTTCGGGCAGGATATCTGTCAGGTCGAGCGGCATGTGGACGCGATTGAGCGCTTCGGCAGCCGGCGGAAACTTGCACCTGCGGATCACTTCCGGACTTATCCACTCCGGCAGCCTGGGCAGCTTTTGCAGCGCCTGCGCCATCGCCCGCCGCAGGGAACCAAGCGCGAGCCCCTCTGTGAGCGGATAGACGGGATCGATGCCGGACAGCTTTGCAAAGCCGGCCTCGTCGACGACGCGGTCCGGGTGCACGATCTGCGGCACGCCGTCGAACATCTGCAAGGTGCCGGAAACGTAGCGCTTCGCGCCGACGGGCAGGAGCTTTTCAACATAGCCGGGCTGGGCGCGGAAATAGGTCAATACGACATCGCCAGTGTCGTCGCTGGCGTAGACCAGGTACGGCGCGCGGGAGTTGCGTGCCGGCGTGGGCCGATGGCGGTCGACCGTCACTTCCAAGGTTACGACGGTTCCGCGCACCGCATCGCGAATCTTCGGACGTGCCCGGCGATCGATGACGCTTGCTGGCAGGTGCAGCAGCAAATCGATCAGCCGTGGCGTCTCGTCACGGCCGAGCAGGTATCGAAACAGCTTGTCCTGTTTCGGCCCGACGCCGGCAAGGCTCGTGACCGGCGCGAACAGCGGATTGAGCAAGGCGGGGCGCATCAAAAACTTTCTCGGCGCGCATAACGGGCTTGCTTCGGCCCGTACTTCGGCCCTCATGAAAAGGCCGGCAATTGCCGGGTCAAGCCCGACAATGAAAATGACGTTGATATTGCAGGACGAGAAGGGCTGACAACTGCCGCTCTGATCGCTATATCAGGCCCGCCCGGCACGTCCGGGCTTTCGGCGTTGTATGTGGATAATCGAAAATGACGGGAATGACACGATCCAGCGGCGGCCTTGACGAGCGCCGCAAGCGGCTCCTGTTCCGTTGCTGGCATCGCGGCACCCGTGAAATGGACCTTATCCTCGGCCGGTTCGCCGACGCCGAAATCGCTTACCTCACCGAGGATGAGCTGGGTCAACTCGAAAAGCTCATCGAGGTACCCGACGTCGATCTCTATGCCGCGCTTACCGGGAATGCGGCGCTGGCCCCGGGCCAAGCAAACCGGGTTTTCAACCGCATCAAGTCATTTTCGATCGGTGGGTCGTAAGGCATGAAGCAGTCTGCTCAATCGCCGGCACAATTGCTGTCTCCCGGCCGTGCGCTGACCTTTGCCAACGTCGCCGAAGGCGCCGAAGGGCTGATCGTTTCAGACCTCGCGCGCGCGGTCGCCGCGCGCCCCAAACCGCCGGCGGTCAGCTTGGCGGTGGTGTGCCGGGATGGGCCGCGCATGCAGCAACTGGCGCGCGCGCTGCAATTCTTCGCCCCGGACCTGCCGGTGCTACAGTTTCCGGCCTGGGACTGCCAGCCCTATGACCGCGTATCGCCCCATGGCGGAATCCTGGCGCAGAGGCTGACGACGCTGGGACGGTTGTCGCGGCTTGCCGGCAGCGACAAGCCACTGATCGTGCTGACGACGGTCAACGCCATTGTCCAGAGGGTGCCCGCGCGTGAAACCATCGCCGCGCAGGCGCTTTCGGTTGCGCCTGGCCATGTGGTGCCGATGGATTCCATTGTTTCGTGGCTCGAGCACAATGGCTACAACCGCTCTTCGACCGTGCGCGAGCCCGGCGAGTACGCCGTGCGCGGCGGCATCCTCGATCTTTTTCCGGCCGGGCTCGACCAGCCGGTCCGCCTGGATTTCTTCGGCGATAGCCTGGAATCGATCCGCAGCTTCGATGCGGAGACACAGCGAACGCTGCTTGACATGCGTTCGCTTGACCTCGTGCCGGTGTCCGAATTCCAGCTGACCACGGAGACCATCCGCCGGTTCCGGATGGGATACGTCGCGGCCTTTGGCGCTCCGGGGCGCGACGATTTCCTCTATGAGGCCGTCAGCGAAGGACGCCGCCATCCCGGCATGGAGCACTGGTTGCCGTTGTTCCTGGAGCGCATGGACACGTTGTTCGACTACCTTGCCGATGCGCCGATAGCAATCGAGCCGCAAGGCGAAGATGCCGCGCGCGAGCGCTTCAAGCAAATCGCCGACTATTACGACGCACGTCGCGAAGCGTTGGAGCAACCCGGCAGCGGCGCGATCTACAAGCCTTTGCCGACGGACCGGCTTTACCTGACCGAAGCAGAATGGACCGCGCGGCTGAAGGATTCCGCGCTCGTCCGGCTGACAGCGTTTGCGATGCCGGAGGGGAGTGCCGACGTGGTCGATGCCGGTGCGCGGCAGGGACGAAATTTCGCGCCGGAGCGCAATGACGGCTCGATCAACGTGTTCGAAGCCGTCGTCGCCCATGTTCAGGCATTGCAGGCGAGCCGCAAGAAGGTCGTGATCGCGCTGTGGAGCGAAGGCTCGCGCGACCGCATGGACAGCATGCTTCGGGATCACAAGCTCCAGAATCTGACAAGTGTGAATTCTTGGCGCATGGTGCAGGCAACGCCCCGCAACGAGGCGATGCTGGCCGTGGTCGGCATGGAATCCGGGTTCGAGACCGATAACGTCGCCGTCATCAGCGAGCAGGATATCCTCGGTGACCGGTTGGTGCGGCCGCGCAAGGCGAGCCGAAAGCTCGATAATTTCATCTCGGAGGTGACGAGCCTTGCGTCGGGCGACCTTGTCGTCCACGTCGAGCACGGCATCGGCCGGTTCGTCGGCCTGCAGACGCTCGAGGTCGCCGGGGCACCGCACGACTGCCTGGAATTGCACTATGCCGCCGATACCAAACTGTTCCTGCCGGTCGAGAATATCGAGCTGTTGTCGCGATATGGTTCCGACAGCACCAATGTCGAGCTCGATCGCCTGGGCGGCAGTCACTGGCAGGCGAGGAAGGCAAAACTCAAGAGCCGCATTCGCGAGATCGCTGGCGAACTGATCAAGATCGCCGCCGAACGGCATCTCCATGAAGCAGCGAAACTGCCGGTGCAAGCTGGCCTCTATGACGAGTTCTGCGCCCGCTTTCCCTATGACGAGACCGAGGATCAGCTGGGGGCGATCGCGGCGACCTTGAAGGATCTGGAAAGTGGTCGTCCGATGGACCGGCTGATTTGCGGCGATGTCGGGTTTGGCAAGACCGAGGTGGCGCTGCGTGCGGCTTTCGCGACCGCGCTCGACGGCAAACAAGTGGCCGTCGTTGTTCCGACCACGCTTCTCGCGCGCCAGCACGCAAAGACCTTCAGCGAACGATTCCGTGGTTTTCCGGTCCGCATCGCACAGGCCTCGCGCCTGATACCCGCCAAGGAGCTGACGCAGGTCAAGAAGGGCCTTGCGGATGGTTCGATCGACATTGTGATCGGCACGCACGCGCTGCTCGGCAAATCGATCAAGTTCAGGGATCTCGGCCTTCTCATCGTCGATGAGGAGCAGCATTTCGGGGTCAGCCACAAGGAACGGCTGAAACAATTGCGCGCCGAAGTCCACGTGCTCACCTTGAGTGCGACGCCGATCCCGCGCACACTGCAGCTGGCCCTCACGGGGGTGCGTGAACTCTCCATCATTGCGTCGCCTCCGGTCGACCGGCTTGCGGTCCGCACCTTCGTCGCCCCGCACGATCCCCTGATGATCCGCGAGGCACTGCTGCGGGAACGTTATCGGGGCGGACAGGCATTCTACGTGGTGCCGCGCATCGAGGACCTCGCCGGCGTAAAGGACTTTCTCGACAAGAACGTGCCGGAGATGAAGGTCGGGGTGGCGCACGGCCAGATGCCGCCGACCGTCATCGAGGACATCATGGCGGCCTTCTATGACGGCAAGTACGATATCCTGCTCTCGACCACGATCATCGAATCCGGGCTCGATATCCCCAACGCCAATACGTTGATCGTGCACCGAGCCGACATGTTCGGACTGGCGCAGCTTTATCAGCTGCGGGGAAGGGTGGGGCGATCGAAGCTGCGCGCCTATGCGCTGTTCACGCTGCCGGCGCAGCAAAAGATCACGGCGCAGGCCGAGCGGCGGTTGAAGGTGCTGCAATCACTGGAAACACTGGGCGCCGGTTTCCAGCTTGCTTCGCACGATCTCGACATCCGCGGGGCAGGCAATCTGCTCGGCGAGGAACAATCGGGCCATATCCGGGAAGTCGGTTTCGAGCTTTATCAATCGATGCTCGAGGAGGCGATCCTCAATCTCAAGGCCGGCGTGGTCGAGCCCGTGGCCGATCGCTGGTCGCCTCAGATTACCATCGGCATGCCCGTGCTGATTCCGGAAGAATATGTCGCTGATCTCCCGGTGCGCCTCTCCTTGTACCGGCGGCTTGCCGACCTCGAGACCGACGAGGAGATCGACAATTTCGCAGCCGAACTCCGCGATCGGTTTGGCAAGTTGCCTGACGAGGTACGCTATCTGTTCAAGGTTGCCGCGATCAAGAATTACTGCCGCAGGGCCAATGTCGAGAAGGTCGATGCCGGACCGAAAGGCGCGGTCATCACCTTGCGTGACAACAAATTCGCACAACCGGACAGGCTGGTTTATTTCATCCGCCAACACGGACAGGCGGCGCGGGTTCGGCCCGACATGAAGGTGGTGTTCTTTCAGGATTGGCAGACGCCGGAAGAACGGCTGGCGGGCACCACCGAAATCCTGCGTCAGCTAGCCAATCTTGCGGAAAGCAAGAAGGCGGCGTGAAGGCTTTCGCTGGCGACTATGGGCGAACTTAGGCTAGGAAGCGACGCGGCGGTCTTCCTGATATAGCCGCGTGAGCAGGGATTGCGCCGTGTCGGAGGCTTGCAGCGATGCGAGCGTAACGACCGGCTCTGAACGCAAGTCGCGTTTGCCGTGGGAGGTGTGCCGCATCACGCTCGAGAGCCGCCGGGCCACCATGTGCGCCGTGCGCAAATCGGCTTCGGCGAACACCACGATAATCGAGCCATCTTCAAGCGCGACACCAAAATCCATCTGCCGCATCAGGCGGCTGAGAATGCGCGCACCGTCAAGCTGCGCGCGCGGGTGGGCGGGATCGAATGCGAAACGCGCCACCGACATTGCGCTGCCTTGCGACAGCGTTTCCTTTACCGCGGTAGCGAAATCCCGCTTGAACGCGGCCCGCGTCAATAGCCCGCTCGAGGGATCAAGCAGACCTCCAGCATCGATAGATCGCAAGGTGCGGCTCAGATAGGCTTCGAAAGCGCGCTGGCGGATCAATGGCAGGGCATTGCAGGCTATATGCGCCGGCTCGCCGCAAACGATCTCGAGGTTCGGCAAATCGTGGGCCGGCGCCACTGCGTCCAGTGTCACAATCACCGGCAGATTGCGAAAGCGGGCATCCTCGCCAAGCACGGTGAGGAAGGCATCCACCACGCGTGCGCTGAAGCCCTCGCCCAGCACGATGCCGTCGATGTCGCGGGAGCTGAGATGTCGTGCCGCCGCCTCGATACTTAGAGCTCCAACGATTCCCATTCGTTCGCCGAGTGCCACCGAGAGGGCCGCATATCCACCACCTCGCCCGATCAGCAGCACCGTCGCATCGCGAGCGGGATCCGTCTCCTCGATTGTCGGGGTGACCTGATCGCCACGCCGGCGCACGACTGTTGCATGCAGTGTCCGAACCCTGAGCGCGGCGCGCAGGCGTACGGCCAGACGATCCCAACTTCCTCGGCCTTTCGAAAATGGAATGACATTTTCCGGCAACGACACCTTGGGATCGATCGCGATGAGAGGAAGGTATGGCTGCGTCGCGCCGACTTGTCTGGCAAGGCCCGAGAGCCCGCGCTCTGCGTCTTCAGACATCGCAACAAGGACGGCAGCCGGCTGAAGTTTTTCGACGGCTCGCGACGCGTCGATCCAGGTCGCGTCGATGATCGGAAACGTCTTCGCATTGTCAAGCGCCGCGGTGAACGCGGGCCGCCCGGTGCTCGACACGACGATGATCGGACCTTGCAGGGACATCGGGAACTCGCATGAACCAGCAAGCTTAGTTCTGCGCGCCTTAATGCCACGTCAACGAAACCATTCCCCGCCGGATCAGGCGATGATGGTCCGGTCTCGAAATGCCTCCACCATCAGAGGGTTAAGGCCGAGCTGGCTCAGCGCTTCGCGGCCGCGAGCGTTGTCTTGGGCGCGCCCGGCGAGGCGGTAGCCGCACAGTCGGTCGGGCAACGCGGTGAGCAGCGCGCCCTGACCGAGTCGTTCGGCCCATTCCTGAAGATCATGCGAAAGAAACCGATAGCCGCCGACCGACACGATTCCGGAGGGTGGCGAGGTGATGCAGATCGCGCCGCTCGAACGATCGAGCCTGGCCGCATAGCCGGTGTCGACATAATCAAGCTGCGGCCGCGACTGCAGCGAGTCGCTCGGAGGCGGCGGAGGCGCGTAAGCCGCCACCGGAACCATCGGACCGCGCAGACCCAACGTTCCCTTTGGTGTCAGCACTGTCTCGCCGGCCATTGGCGTTCCCGGGACGTCGCGAGGTGCCCCATGCGGCCCCGGCATGATCGGCACGGGCACTCCATCCACAGCGCGGCGAGCCCCGAACAAGCCGGCCTCGCCGAACAGATAGACGTCGGTGAATCTGGCCGCCTCGGTTTTCCATTGCGCGCTCGAGGAAACCTGTTCCGGCGTGCGCCACAGACCGATCACGTGACGCAGCGTCGGCAGGCGTGACGGCAGATCCAGTTCCGCAAGCCGCAGCGCCATGGACGCGGGCGCCATCAGCGCGTTGCAGGAATTATCGTTGATCTGCCGCTCAAGAACCTCGCTTTCAAAGGGGTGATGCAGGCTCAGCGTTCCGCCCGACAGCAGCCAGACCAGAAGCGAAGATGCGAGCCCGGCAAATGAGGAGGGCGCGAACGCCGCCATCAGCTTCGCCCCTTGCGGAACGCGGCTTTCGAGAAAAACCGCAAGTCCACCGGCGATCAGATTCAGATGGGTGCGCGGCACGGCGCGAAGACCGTCGGGCATCATGTCAAATGAGACAACCGCCGCTCTCCGGCCATCCTGCGGAACTACACGCGAGTTCGTCGGCGCATTGGAGGTGACAAGGCCCAGCGGCGCCATTCCCTCCGGCAAATCATCGCCGAAGCCGCAGACATGGCGAATGGAAAACGCTTCGGCCGCAGCGTTCATGGCGAGGTCGGCATGATTGACGCCGTCGATTCTGGACATCGTTACGATCGCCCGGGCTCCCGTGCGATTGAGCGCCATGGTCAATTCCGCTTGCCGCCAGAGCTGCGGCAGCAGGGCCACGATCAACCCGGCTCGATGCGCCGCGAGAACGGTGAGCACGAACTCCACGGTGTTGGGCAACTGGATGCCGATGACGGAATTGACCGGAAGGCCGGCTTCGACGAAATGGGCTGACAGCGCCGAGATGGCCTGATCGGCTTGCGCGAAGGTCAGACGTCTCTGTGCCAGGCCTGTGATGCGTTGCTTGTTCGACGGGTCGAGCAGCGCCGGCGCGTCAGGCTGCCGCGCCAAGATCCGGTTGAACAGCCCATCGAGCGTCGGCGATATGGTGGTCTGGATCACGGGATCGCTGCGGTTGAGATCGATTCAGATCGGTTGGGCTAAGATCACTCGAACTTGGGCTAGGATCACTTGAATCGGGATTACTTGGAACAACGCTACCTGGAGTTGGCCACAGATTTTTGCCACCAGGTCTCCGGAAGGTACCCTGTCAACGCCGTGGCTTTGGGACGTTCTATCCGATTCCATCGCGCAATCCATTGTTCTTCGATGTTAAAAAGCGGGATGGCGTAAAACCCCGACATCAGGGTGCGGTCGAGCGCCCGCACTGCCGAGACGAAACCGTCGTGCTCTCGCGCCTCCAGCATGGCGGCGATCATTGCGTCGATGGCGGGGTCCCTGGCGCCCATGTAGTTTCGAGTTCCCTGATTGTCGGCGGCTTCGCTTCCCCAATAGAAATACTGCTCATTGCCGGGCGACAGCGACTGATCCCAGCGGTTCTGGATCATGTCGAAATCGAAGCCGAGACGGCGCTGATCGAACTGGACGGCGTCGACAGCGCGGACGGATGCCTCGATCCCGGCGCGCTTGAGGTCACGTGCAAAGGCCAGCGCAATGCGCTCCTGGTCACGTGTGGTAACCAGGATCTCGAAGGTGAGCGGCTCCTTGGTGGATCGGTTTCGCAACACCGTGCCGTCCAGATCGTAGCCGGCCTCCGACAGAAGACTGAGCGCTTGACGCAGGGTGATGCGATCCCGGCCGGAGCTATCGGTCACGGGAAGGCGGTAAGTGCCATCGAGAATACCGGCCGGCACGCGGGACAAGAATGGCTTGAGCAGTTCGCGCTCGCGATCATCGGCTGGGCGGCCATAGGCCGACAGTTCCGAGCCGGCAAAGAAGCTCGCCGAGCGACCATAGAGCCCGAAGAAATAGTTGCGGTTGATCCATTCGAAGTCGAACAGCAGCGTCAACGCCTGACGCACGCGGATATCGGAAAACACGGCACGCCGCGTGTTGAAGACCAGAAATTCGGATGGCTTCGGCAGTCCGGTCGTGATGGCGTCGCGGATTACAGCGCCGTCGCGAGCGGCGGGAAAGTCATATCCCTCGTGCCAGCGCAGCGGTTCGGTCTCGACGCGAAAATCGTAGAGGCCACGCTTGAATGCCTCAAATTGGGCGTTGGCCTCGCGAAAAAAATCGAGCCTGATTTCATCGAAGTTCCACACTCCGCGGTTGACCGGCAGGTCGCGCCCCCAGTAGTCGGGATTGCGTATCAACGTGACGCTCGCTCCCGGCTTGACGGCTGCGACGCGGTACGGCCCCGAACCGATGGGCGCCTTCAGCGATGTCTCCTCGAAAGTGGCTGCGTCGATCGCGTGCCTTGGCAGGACAGGCATCAGGCCCAGGATCAGCGGCAGTTCGCGGTCCTGCGTACCGCCAAAATCGAACCTCACGGTGAGCGGATCCAGCGCCTCGGCCTTTGCGACTTTCGAATAATACTGGCGATGATTGGGGCGACCCTTGTCGCGCAACAATGCCCATGAGAACAGAACGTCGTCGGCCGTGACCTCTTGCCCGTCGGAAAAACGAGCCCGCGGATCGAGGCGGAATGTGACATAACTTCTGGCGTCGTCAGTCTCCACGCTTCTGGCCAACAGGCCGTACAGCGTGAAAGCCTCGTCATTGCCCCGGGCCATAAGGCTCTCGATGACAAAGCCCCTCATCTGCTGAACGGCAATCCCCCGGACAATGAGGGGATTGAGACTGTCGAAGGTGCCCAGAATGCCCTGAACCAGCCGGCCTCCCTTCGGCGCATCGGGGTTGGCATAGGGCATGTGGGTGAAATCGGCCGGCAATCCGGGCTTTCCATGCATGGCAATGGCGTAACTTTGCCCCGCAGTGGCGATGGTGGTCCTCGCAGCGCACAAGTTGAAAATCAGAATGGTCGCGATGAACGCCGCAGCAAGCCGGCGTCCGGGAACCCGCGATTTATGATTTGATTCGGGATGGCTCACTGTCGCATTTTACCACACGGGACCTGGCCTACCGTTGCATGCGGTCGAGAGGTCTGGCCGGCATTGATCTTTTCGCCCGTGGCTGTATGAAGGCGTGCAATCCAACGATGGGCAGGGCCTGTCACGCATCCGCCTTAATTGGCAAGGAGACAGCCGCCGAAACGGCTATGTGTCGGTGCCCGCGGCGGTTTCGGGCGTCCCCGTTCAGAAAGGGTTTTCCGCAATGAATCTCCAAATCTTGGCCGCGCCTGTCTGGCCGCGTGGGCGGATTTTCGTCATGATGGCGGTCACGGCTTTGACGGCCGCATTGATTGCGCCAGACGCCAGCGCTCAGGCTCCGGCCCCCGCGACACCCGCGCCAAAGGCCAAGGCGGCTCCCAAGGCAGCGCAAAAGGGCGCGCCAGCGGCGGCACCTGCGCCATCCGCGCAGCCGCCGGCTGCCCAGGCCCCCGCAGCGGCCACCCCGCCGGCCGACCAGCAGGTTCAGCTCATTTATTCGCCCTGGACCAAGTTCTGTCTCAAGCCCCAGGATGCGAATGCCAAGCAGATTTGCTTTACCGGCAAGGATGGCCGCATCGAGTCTGGCCAGCCCGTTATTGCGGCTGTCATCATTGAGCCGGAGGGCGAAACCAAGAAAGTTCTCCGCGTCACGCTCCCCTTGGGCATGTTGCTCGTCCAGGGCACCCGCGTCATCGTCGACACCAATCAGCCGGCGCAGGCTCCCTATGGAATCTGCCTCCAGAACGGCTGCATGGCCGATTACGAAGTGACGCCGGATTTGCTCGCGAATCTGAAAAAGGGCCAGAACCTCTACATTCAGGCGATCAGCTCCAACAACCAACCCGTTACGTTGGCTCTGCCGCTTGGTGACTTTGCCAAAGCATATGATGGACCGCCGACGGATCCGAAGGTGTTTGAAGAAAACCAGAAGAAGCTGCAGGAAGAATTACAAAAGCGCGCCGAGGAAGCACGCAAGAAGCTGGAGGCGAACCAGCCAGGAGCCGGCGCGAACGCAAATCCGGCGGCGAAGTAATGCCTGCGATGAGCACCTGACAATTCAGGCGACACGTGATTCAAACAAAAAGGGCGCTCGAACCGAGCGCCTTTTCTTTTTCAGCCGGTGCTGCGGCCGAACTCAGTTGAGCGAAGGATTGCGGGGGCGATAGCCGCCCGACTTGTCCTTGACGAAGATTTCCGCGACCTGCGAATGCCGGATCGGCTCGCCGGATTCATCGGGCAGGAGGTTCTGCTCTGAAACGTAGGCGACGTATTCGGAGTCGGAATTCTCGGCGAGCAGGTGATAGAAAGGCTGATCCTTGTGGGGCCTGACCTCTTCAGGAATTGATAACCACCACTCTTCCGTGTTGTTGAATTCCGGGTCGATGTCAAAAATCACGCCCCGGAACGAAAAGATCCGGTGACGCACGATCTGCCCGATCTGAAACTTGGCGGTGCGAGCTTTAATCATATCCCGTCGAATAGACCATCATTGTGGCCGATGCTAGTGGCCGGGTTCTAACATTCGCATCAGGTCGCAGCGGCCCCCTCTTTTGAGAACGAAAGAACCGGTCCCTGCTTATTCGGATCATACGATAACTAGCTGACCTTGCTGGATTTTCTCCAGGATGGGGCCAGCCCCTCGCGCATCGCGAGCCGACGGAGCGGCCCGAACGAGCCGATCAAATGCAACCCGGCTGCGCGCAGCGATTGCATTGGCAAAAACGCGCTCAGCAACGAGCGATTTGCGACATCGATCGCGAAGGTGCGGCTGACAATGTCGGCGCGCCGGGCAAGCGCATAGCGGTTCAGCGTCGCGGGGGCGCCGGGGTCCTCGCCCGAGGCGAGGGCGTCGCGTACGGTAGCAGCAATATCCGCGGCATCGCGCAAGCCCATGTTGAGGCCTTGGGCCCCGATCGGCGGCAGCACATGCGCGGCCTCTCCCACAAGCGCGATGCGGGCTCTCGCAAACGCCTGGGGTTGCTCGATGGCGAGCGGGAACAGATTTCGTCCGGGTTCGACGCGCAGTCGCCCCAGAATGGAGTGGGATCGGGTTTCGGCGGCTTCCGACAATTCGTCATCGCTCAATGCCATCAGCCGGTCGGCTTCCTTTGGGGAGGAGACCCACACCACGCTGGAGCGGTCGCCGGACAACGGAACGAAAACGCAAGGACCCTGCGGGGTGTGAAATTCAGTTGAGATATTCCTGTGCGGCCGCGAATGACCGACGTTGAATGTCAAAGCGGCCTGATCGAGTTCCTGCCGTCTGACACTGATACCGGCAGCCTCCCGACAAAGCGATTGCCGCCCGTCGGCGCCCACGACCAGGAGCGCAAACAGCGTTCCGCCGCCATTCAGGTGAATCGCCACAACCTTGTCCTCGGGGTCGATCGTGACGGCTTCATCGTCGAACCGCGTCAGTGCTGAAAGCGCGGCGGCGCGTTCCTCAAGCGCCGATACCAGAATTCGGTTCTCGATGTTGTAGCCGAACGAATCCAGGTCGATCTCGTCGCAGGAAAATCGGACCTCGGGAGCCCGGATCAGGCGAGCCGTGTCATCGACGAGGCGCATGACCCGCAATGCGGCGGCCTTGTCCTGGCAGCGCGGCCAGACGTCCAGCTCTTTCAGAAAATCGACCGAGCCGTCCAGAAGCGCCGTGGTCCGATTATCGGCATAAGGCGCACGCCTTGCGATCAGCGCAGTGCGCGCTCCGGCTTGCGCGAGCGCAATTGCCGCCGCCAGTCCGGTGGGCCCGCCGCCGACCACAATCACGTCATAGGTGACAGATGGATCGCTCATATCCGGAGAAATGACATTCCCTGCGGCATTTTCAAGCCCGGCAGGGACCTCTTTCCGACGGAACGAGCGAGCGGAAGCGACGACCGCGCATTACAAATCGAGGGCATTTCTGATAGCACTGAGCTGGAATCGGCGACAGCGGTCAAAATGGACCACACACACCGCCAGGACCTCTCACATGTGCCGCCGCTTGCGCGCGCGGCCGCGTTTTCCGTGCACATCTTTACCGCCCTGGGCGCCGGCGTAGCCCTGATCGCGCTGCTTGAGGCGGTGCGGGAGCATTGGGCGGCGATGTTCTGGTGGCTGGGGTTAGCTCTGGTGATCGACGGGGTGGACGGACCGGTCGCCCGTCGTCTCGACGTCGGGCGTGTGCAGCCGAACTGGTCGGGGGACGTGCTCGACCTGGTCGTCGATTTCGTCACTTACGTCTTTGTCCCCGCTTACGCCATCACTGCGAGCGGACTTTTGTTGCCGCTCGCGGCGCCGCTGTTGGGAATGGGAATCGCGGTGTCAGGCGCGCTCTATTTCGCGGATCGTCGCATGAAATCCGCGGATAATCATTTTCGCGGTTTCCCGGGGTTGTGGAACATCGCGGCATTCTACCTGTTCCTGCTTCGCCTGCCCCCGGCATGGTCGAGCCTGAGTGTCGCCATTCTGATCGTCTTGACGTTCGTGCCTTTTCACGTTCTTCATCCGGTCCGTGTGGTGCGCCTGCGCTGGCTGACGCTGTCGCTGATCGGCGCCTGGACCGCCCTTGTGATGGTTGTGTTGACAAACGATTTCCAGGTCGGCTCGGCCGTGACCGTGGCGCTCTGCGCCATCGCAATCTACATCGTGGGGTGTGACGCAGCATTCAGGTTTGTCAGGTCGCTCAAATCATGATCGATCTTTTGACGAGCGCCGAAGCGTGGGCGGCGCTCTTGACCCTCACGGCGCTCGAAATCGTCCTTGGGATAGACAACGTCATTTTTCTTTCTGTCATCGTCTCCGGCGTAGCGCCTGCGCAGGCGAGGCGGGCTCGGCAGATCGGCCTTGCGCTGGCACTTGCGTTCCGGATTCTGCTGCTCAGCCTGCTGGTATGGATGATCGGCCTGACCCAGGCCGTCTTCACGGTGAGCGGAGCGGCCTTCTCCTGGCGCGACGTCATCCTGATCGGCGGTGGGCTGTTCCTGATCGCAAAGGCGACCCACGAAATCCACTATGAGGTGGAAGCGGGCGATCGGGCGAGCGGTGAAGCGAAAAAGGCGAGCGCGTTCTTCTGGGTGATCATCCAGATCATCATAATCGACATGGTGTTTTCGCTGGACTCGATCATTACCGCGATCGGCATGGCCCAGGATCTCGCCATCATGATCGCGGCGGTCATCATCGCCTGTGCCGTGATGTACGCAGCATCGGGTCCGGTGGCGCGATTTGTCACGGACCATCCGACCACGAAAATGCTGGCGCTTGCGTTTCTCGTGTTGATCGGCGTCGCGCTGGTCGCGGATGGCTTCAAATTCCATATCCCGCGCGGCTACATCTACTTCGCCATTGCGTTTTCAGCCGCGGTGGAACTCTTCAACGTTCTCGCCAGGCGCAACCGCAAGAAACGCACGTTAACCAATTGATCTTCGAGGTGACTTGAGATCGCCGTGTTGACATTGCGGCCCTGATGGCTTTCGCTCGTCGCAAGCTGAAATGCTCGAAGGGCCCAGGAAGATGACCAAGGCGGTGAGGGTGCACAAGGTAGGGGGGCCGGAAGCCCTGGTCTACGAAGACGTCGACGTGCCCGCACCGGGTCCCGGCGAGGTCCGCATCCGCCAACACGCTGTCGGCCTGAACTTTATCGACGTCTATTACCGCACCGGCCTCTACAAGGCGCCGGGGTTTCCGTTCATTGCCGGCAACGAAGCTGCCGGTGAGGTTGTTGCCGTGGGCGCGGGCGTAACCAACTTCCATCCCGGCGATCGCGTCGCCTACTATGCCAATCTTGGCGGCTATGCCACCGAGCGCAACATCTCCTGGGAAAAGCTGGTCAAGCTACCCGATCACATCACCTACGAGCAGGGCGCGGTGTTGATGCTGAAGGGACTGACGGTCTGGTACCTTCTGCACAAGACCTTCAAGGTCGAGCCCCACCATCGGGTATTGGTCCACGCCGCAGCCGGCGGCATCGGCCTGCTCGCTTGCCAATGGGCGCGAGCGTTGGGAGCGCACGTCATCGGCACCGTCGGCTCCAAGGCCAAGGCCGATCTCGCGCTGGCCAATGGCTGCGACCACGTCATCCTCTACAACGAGGAGGATTTCGTCGCGCGCGTCAAGCAGATCAGTCGGAACGAACTCTGCGACGTCGTCTATGACGGCGTCGGCAAGTCGACCTTTCCGGGGTCGCTGTCCTGCCTCAAGCCACGCGGTCTGTTTGTGAGTTTTGGCAACGCGTCGGGTCCGGTTCCGCCATTCTCGATTGCGGACCTCAACAGCCACGGCTCCTTGTTCGCGACGCGGCCCAAGCTCAACGACTATATCGGCAAACGCTCGGAGCTCTTGGAAGGCGCCGACACGCTGTTTGCTGCTGTCATCAACGGAAAACTGCATGTGCCGATCAATCATGCCTATGCGTTGAAGGATGCAGCCAAGGCTCACATCGACCTGGAAAGCCGGGTGACGACGGGAGCTTCTATCTTCAAGCCGTAGACGCAACTATTGCTGCTGCCACATTCCCCGCCACTTCTCGCTTAGCCGGCGGAAATCTCCAGGCGCGATGTCGAAACATTCGGCAGGGTTCGGGATCCTTTGCCAGGCTTGCGCGCTGCGCAGATAGATGTGGGCAATCGGTCGTAACCAGGACGTATCGTCAAGCGTTCCGGCGCGAAGGACGATGACGTCGGCTCGCCCATCGCATCGTCCAAAAATGCGGCCGCCGCAATCGCCACAGAACCAGGAAGTGCTCTCGACGCCGCCGGCAGCTTTACGCCGCCACGGCCTGGGCTGGCCGCTGGTCAAGGCAAAGCTGTCGGCAGCAACCGGCATCGACAGGCTGAAAGAACTGCCCGAGGTACGCTGGCACTCAGTGCAGTGGCAGGCATAGACGAGGAGGGGAAGGGCATCGACCATGAAACGAACCGCTCCACAGGGGCAAGCACCGCTGAGCGGCAATTCCGGCGGGTACAATTGGCTCATGGTTCGACTCCTCGCGATGCCGGCCTTGGTCTACAGCGCGACCACCAGGTCGGCTCTGCCTCGCGGGCCTCGGTTGTTATTCGAGCATGATCTTTTTCGGAAAGCCGGTTTCCACTTTTCCGGATCATGCTTTAGGCCACCCGTCTTGCCGCGCCCATTCTGGTCAGCACGGCGTCGAGATAATCGATCAACAAATCAATTTCCTGGCGGGTGACGTTGAGCGCGGGCATGAAGCGCAGGGTGTCCGGCCTTGGCGCATTGATCAGTACGCCTTCGTCGAACGCCTGGGCAACAATCGATGCGGCGACTGGGATTTTCAGGTCAATCGCCAGTAGCAGGCCCCGGCCGCGGATCTCGCCAAGACCGTGCCGTACGGAAAGCCGCTGCAGTTCGCCTTCGAAATAGAGACCGGTTTCGTTCACCGACTTCAGAAAGCCCGGCGCCGCGACGTGCCGGAGAACCGAAAGCCCCACCGCACACATCAGCGGATTGCCGCAAAAGGTGCCGCCCTGATCGCCATGCTCGAAGCAGGACACGGCTTCAGTGGCCAGCAATGCGGCCAGCGGAACGCCGCCGCCGATGCCCTTGCCGAGGGTCATGATGTCGGGAGTTATGCCAGCGTGTTCGTAGTGGAAGAGCTTGCCGGTGCGGCCGATACCGGTCTGAATTTCGTCGACGATCAGCAACAGCCCCCGCGCCCTGGTCAGTTCACGCAGGTCGCGCAAGAACTGATCCGCCGTCGGCCGGACTCCGGATTCGCCCTGGATCGGCTCCAGCATCACGGCAATGGTCCTGTCGCCGATCAAACGTTCGACGGAGACGAGATCGTTCAGCCTGGCCTTCGGAAACCCCGATACCTTTGGTTCGAACAGCGGCGCGAAGGCCGTCTTTCCCGATGCCGACATCGTCGCCAACGTTCGTCCGTGAAAGCCTCCCTCGAAAGTGATGATCTCGTGCGCGCCGTTCCTGTGCAGCGAGCCGTATTTGCGCGCCAGCTTGATGGCACCCTCATTGGCTTCCGCGCCTGAATTGGCGAAGAAGACCCGGTCGAAGCAGCTTTGTTCGACCAACGCTTCGGCCAGTTTCAGGCTTGCCTCATTGAAATAGGCAGGACTGGGCGTAATCAGCCGTTTGGCCTGTGCAACAAGGGCATCCGCCACAAGCGGTGGTGAATGTCCAAGACAGTTCACCGCCCATCCCTGAACAAAATCAAGATAGCGCTTGCCTGTGTCGTCCCACAGCCAGGAACCTTCACCGCGAACGAACACGGTCCGGGGGCGCGCCGTGATCTCCATCAGCGTATCGAACGGCTGGGTGGCGTTAGTCATGTCGAACTCCGGTAGTTTGAGGTGTGGGCGGCCTGAAACGCAAGAAGGCCGCACTTTTCGGGTGCGGCCTTCTCGAAATCTCGCTGGTCTGGTCGTTCAGCGTTTTCGTCGGACATGGCGCAACCCGTCGTCGTCACGGACGTGACGGCGGCAGCGGGCGCGGGCTTTGGTCCGGTTCAAAATCATGGTGGCGGCCTATAGGGCCGAAGGGAACCAATGTCAAGGGACGAAGCGGTAGCCTGCTTGTCGCCGCAAGATCCTGCTCCGATATGCGCTTTCCTCGACTCCAATGAAGTGATCTGCAATGTCGGACTGGATCGCCTTGGCGGCGGCGATATCTTCCTGCGCTGCGCTCGGATCACCCCTCTGACGCTCCGCAAGCCCGCGGCCGAACAGGGAACGGGCCAGCTTCGGGTTAATTGCGAGCGCGGTCGAATAGTCTGATATCGCCTTGTCGAGATCGCCGAGCATAAGGTGGCACAAAGTGCAGCCCGGACGTGGCGTGGTTCAGCACTTTGAGCCCGTCTTATGTTTAAACGGAATGGGTGCTCGTTTTGTCGATTTGCGACACTCTTATTGTCTGAAAGCGACAATTGCATTGCGTTGCCGAGGACAACGTCCGGCTGTTGAACCGCCGCAATGAGACCAGCGACCAAAAGCCGGTCATGCGCGCGCCCCACGGCGCGGTCCCTGGAGATGAGCCAATGCCGGATCAACCCTATCGTATCGACATCGACGGCATCCGCAGGGCGTTCCCGCCTGCGATGGAAGCGCCGCCGCTGTTGATTGATTTTGCCAGATGGCTCGAAGGACGCGAGTGGGGGAGTGTCGCCTGCTTCGAACTGGTCGGACAGTTTTCCGACAGCGCGCCAATCGTTGATGGCAGTCCGCTGCGCAAGGATTTTGCCCTGTTCATCCGAATGCCTGACGGATCTGCGGTCGGCTATTGGTTCGCGCCCGGGCTGGATCCCGGCCATGCGCCGGTAGTCGTGCTTGGCTCGGAGGGACAGCACGAAATCCTCTCACCTTCACTGGAAGGTTTGCTTGCAAACATCGCGTTGCGGCAGTTCGAGGACGAGTGGAGTGACTTTCTGCCGCATGAAGACGTGGAAGATGACGCAACGGACGAACTCGCGGACTGGCTGGTCGAGCGCCTTGGCAAGGAGGATCTGGAAGCATTGACCGAGCCATCGACCAAGTTGCCGGATTTCGCAAGTGCCATGGAAAAATGGTGCCGGGATCGCGAGGATTACTGGGCGCGTCATCCGATCTTGACGGAGCTTGGCCGCCAGCTCGCCGCGCACCTGCCGACCGGCAAGAACCCCTGGGACAGGACACATTTTGAAATCGCGATCGTGGGTCGGCAATTTCAGGCTCGCGTCTTGCGAAGAGGCCGGCAACCGATCGAGGAAGCAGCGGCAATCGAACCGTTGCTGCGGAAGTTGCGCGAGGAGATGTGGCAAGACCAACCTGAGCTGGGACTGTGGTATTCGATGGCGTTCCGCCTTTACGCGGACGGCCGAGTCCTGCCGCGCTTCGACTACGAAACCCGTCCCGACGATTGGTGAAATGCCTGCCGATCTGACGGAGGCGCAGGCAGATCTCGCCCGCGCGCCGCGTCCCGCGCGCTGGGTGCCGGCGTGGCTCAATGGGACTTGAGAGGCGCTAGCCGACCCGAAAGCCGGGGCGCTCGCGGTCTGGTGCCGGTGGCTCATACCAAATGGTCACCACGATGCAGGGATGGTTCCCATCGTTCGACTTTCCGGCGGCCGCGGTGACCGAGGTTTCGGTTTTGATGATGGTTATCGGACTTGCCGCCGCGATCCAGGCGTTGATCTCTTCTTCGACCCTGCTCGGGTTCGCATCCATGAAGATCTTGATTTTAAGCGGTTGTGGCATCGGCTCGCCTTCAAAATCCTGCAACGCTACCATGCAGGTCGTATTCGTCGGAACGTTCGATTTTCGCCGTCACGATTTCGCCGACGCGTAGCGGACGACGGCTCGAAAGATACACCGCGCCATCGATCTCGGGCGCGTCTGCCTTTGAGCGACCCTTGCAGACGGTCGGACCCGCCTCGTCGATGATGACCTGCTGGCGCGTGCCAACCTTGCGCTTCAGCCGACGAGCCGAAATCTTCTGTTGTCGCGCCATCAGGGCGTTCCACCGTTCCTGCTTGACCTCATCGGGCACAGCGCCATCGAGCCCATTCGACGCGGCTCCCGCGACCGGCTCATATTTGAAGCAGCCGACGCGGTCGATTTCCGCCTCCTCGAGCCAGTCGAGCAAATAGGCAAAGTCGGAGTCCGTTTCGCCGGGAAAGCCGACGATGAAGGTCGAACGCAAGGTCAGTTCCGGACATTGCTCGCGCCAACTCCTTATCCGCGCCAGCGTTTTCTCCTGGGCTGCCGGACGCTTCATGGCCTTGAGAATTTCGGGACTCGCATGCTGGAAGGGGATGTCGAGATAGGGCAGCACCTTGCCCTCGGTCATCAGGCCGATGACCTCATCGACGTGGGGGTAGGGGTAGACATATTGCAGGCGTACCCAAACGCCGAGTTCACCGAGCGCCTCCGCCAGATCGAGAAACCTCGCGCGAACCTGACGGTCTTTCCAGGGGCTTGCTGCGTATTTCAGGTCTACGCCATAAGCCGAAGTGTCCTGGGAAATGACCAGCAATTCCCTCACTCCCGCGGCGACCAGCTTCTCGGCCTCGCGGACGACGTCGCCGGCTGGCCGCGATACCAGATCGCCGCGCAGCTTCGGGATGATACAGAAGCTGCAGCGGTTGTTGCAGCCCTCGGAAATCTTGAGGTAGGCGTAGTGCCGCGGCGTCAACTTGACGCCCTGCGGCGGAACGAGATCCATGTGCGGATCATGAATGGGCGGCAGCGCGCGATGTACCGCGTCGAGCACGCTCTCATATTGCTGCGGTCCCGTGACCGACAGCACGCCCGGATAGGCGGCCTCGATCTGCGCGGGCTCCGCGCCCATGCAGCCGGTGACGATGACCTTGCCGTTCTCTGCCATCGCTTGTCCGATCGCGCCAAGCGATTCCTGCTTGGCGCTGTCGAGAAAACCGCAAGTGTTGACGATAACCAGATCGGCGCCATCATGCTTGCGCGCCAGTTCGTATCCTTCGGCGCGCAGCCGTGTGATGATGCGCTCGGAATCCACCAGCGCCTTGGGGCATCCCAGCGAAACGAAACTGACTTTGGGCGAAGCTGCCTTTTGCATCATCAAAATGTCCGATTGTTGCGCAGGAGCTAATCCCAATTGCCCACAATTACAAGGCTTTGAGGTGGCCCGCGGCATGCTATCAATGCGCTGGAAGCGAGTGATCGATGGGTGCCGAATCCTCTCCCAAAATTGCGATTGTCGACGAAAGCCCGATTCGCGCCGCGATTCTGGAAGAGGGGTTGCGCGAGGCCGGCTACACCGACGTCGTCCGCATCTCCGAAATGCAGAGCCTGCTCAGCCGGATCTATGCGATTGATCCCGACGTCATCGTGATCGACCTGGAAAATCCCAGCCGGGACATTCTGGAACAGATGTTCCAGGTAAGCCGCGCGGTTCGGCGGCCGGTCGCGATGTTCGTCGACCAGAGCGACGCCGCCTCGATCCAGGCTTCCGTCGATGCCGGCGTTTCGGCCTATATCGTCGACGGTCTCAAAAAGGAGCGTCTCAAGCCGATCCTCGATCTCTGTGTCTCCCGCTTCAACGCCTTTTCCAAGCTCCAGGATGAGCTCGACCGCGCCAAATCCGCGCTTGAAGACCGCAAGGTGATCGACCGCGCCAAGGGCATTCTGATGAAACTCAAGGGCCTGACCGAAGAGGAGGCCTATGTTCTGCTGCGCTCGACCGCGATGCGCGAGAAAAAGAAAATCGGGGAGATTGCCCAGTCTATCCTGACGGCATCGGAGCTCTTGAAATGAAGGAACTGCTCCAGATCGGTTTCATTCCGCTGATCGACGCCGCCGCCCTCATTATCGCGGTCGATAAGGGTTTTACCGCGGCCGAGGGACTTCAGGTCACATTGGTGCGGGAGGTGTCGTGGTCGAATGTCCGCGACAAGCTCAACATCGGCCTGTTCGACGCCGCGCATCTGCTGGCTCCGGTCGCGATCGCCTCGAGCCTCGGGCTTGGTCATGTGAGGGTGCCGATCGTGGCGCCCTTCAATCTCGGCCTTAACGGCAATGCAATCACGGTGTCGCCGGCCCTTCACGCGGCGATCATGGCGGAAATCGACGGCGACCGGTTCGATCCAATGGCAACTGCGCTCGCATTGTCGCGCGTCGTCGCAGCGCGTCGCAAAAACGGAGCCGAACCGCTGACGTTCGGCATGACCTTTCCGTTTTCGACCCATAATTACCAATTGCGGTTCTGGATGGCAGCCGGCGGCGTCGATCCGGACGAGGACGTCCGCCTCGTGGTCCTGCCGCCGCCATTCATGGTGGACAGCATCGCCGGCGGTCAGATCGACGGGTTCTGCGTTGGCGCTCCCTGGAATTCGATCGCGGTCGATCGCGGCGTCGGACAGATATTGCACTTCGTCTCGGACATACTGAAACGAGCGGCAGAAAAGGTTCTGGCGATCAGGCAAGGCTGGGCGGAGAAGAATCCGCAAACGGTAGCGGCGCTGGTCCGTGCCGCATCCCGCGCTGCCGATTTCATCGAGGAGCCGCAAAACCGCACCGAAGCGGCGCGCATCCTGGCGCTTCCGCAGCACATCGGTGTCGACGACCAAGTGATTTTGCGAACCCTCGAAGGCCGCCTGAAGATTTCGGCGGATGGTACTGTCCGCGAGAGCAGCCGTTATCTCCTGGTGGGGAGAGAAGACGCGTCGCGGCCGGATCCCGTCCAGGCCGCGTGGCTTTATGCACAAATGGTGCGCTGGGGCCAAGCCGCGATGACTGTCGATGCGCTGAAAACCGCGAAGGGAGTGTTCCGGCCCGATCTTTATGATGGGGGTTTGGGGCGAACGCTAGCCCCCGCGTCCCACCCGGTGGGCGCTTTCGCGGGGCCTGCCTTCGATGCCGACGACATTGCTGGGCACCTTGCCGCATTCCGGATCGCGCGGCAGGGCCGTTGATATGAGCGAAAAATAGGCAGCCTAGCTTGTCGGCTAGCTTTTAGGCGATCTGCCGGACGTTTCGAAGGCAAGAGGTACCGGCGGATTTCCGGCGACTTCGGACATCCAATTGTAAAATAAAGATAATTTCAGATTGCCCCGGTGGCACGCAACTTGAATGTTGCGGCGCAGTCAGCCGCCGTAGATGCCCGCTGGCTAAATCCAAGATGGGATCTCCGCAGCAATGAGGCTGCTCGGGTCGCTCGCCGAAGGGCGCTTGCGATCGCACAACTCGCCTCATTTGTCCCCACGCCAAGGCGTGGCAGCTGGAGCTACGACATGGATTATGTGAAGCCTGCCGACGTTGCTATCTCGATGCTCGATGCCGGCGTGAGGAAACTGGCGCTCCCGCCACGCGATCTGCTGATCCGCGGCGCTCTGTCCGGCGCGTTGCTGGGGGCCGCGACGACCTTGGCATTGACCGGCGCCGTATCGACAGGTCAGCCACTGGTCGGTGCACTGATCTTTCCCGTGGCTCTCGTCATTATTGTGCTGCTTGGGCTTGAGCTCGTCACCGGGAGCTTTGCGATCGTGCCGCTGGCGCGGCTTGAGGGAAAAGCGACCTGGGGCGCCGTCATCGCCAACTGGTCCTGGGTGTATCTGGCCAACCTGCTCGGCTGCATCGCGTTCGGAGTTCTGATCGCGGTCTCGCTGACCAATATGGGTAAAGCCGAAGTGACCGGCGTTGCGGCGCGCATCGTTGCGGTCGCGGAAAGCAAGACCCTCGCCAACGAGGCGATCGGCGCGGCCGGCATGGTCAGCCTCTTCGTCAAAGGTATCCTCTGCAACTGGCTCGTCAGCCTGGGCGTCGTCCTGGCCATGACGTCCAACTCGACGATCGGAAAGATCGTCGCGACCTGGTGGGCGATCTTCCTGTTTTTCGCGCTCGGCTTCGAACACGCCGTCGTCAACATGTTCTTGATTCCGACCGGCATGCTGCTCGGCGCGAAAGTCAGCATCTACGAATGGTGGGTCTGGAATCAGATTCCGGTCACGCTCGGCAATATCGTCGGTGGATTCGTCTTCACCGGGCTCGCGCTCTACGCCACCTACAAGCCGGCAGAGCACCCGGTCCCGGCTGCGCAGATCGCGACCCAGGCCGCAGAGTGAGGTGCATTGAGGCCATGAAGTTGGAAACACTCCCAATCGACTTTACCGACGAACAGAAACGTTACCTCGAAGGCTTCGCGGCGGGCGTACAGATCATGCGGAGCGGCCGCGGTCTCGGCTCTGCCGCGGCCGCCGGCAAGGCGAACGTCGAACTGACCGGACCTGACGCAGCGCACTTAAAGGCCCAGGACAAACTTCTCGCGTCAGGCCAGAAACTGGCAGACCAGGAGAAGTTCAAGCGCGAGGAGCATCCCTTTGATGCCTATCCGCGGCTCAAGCAACAGGCGCTGACCAACGCGCCGCCGTCCCCGGCCGACAATTTCCGCTGGCGCTATTATGGCCTGTTCTATGTCGCGCCGGCGCAGGACTCCTACATGTGCCGGTTGCGGATTCCCAACGGCGTACTCAAGCATTGGCAAGTGGCCGGGCTCGCGGATCTCGCGGAGCGGCTGTGTGGCCCGTACTGCCACGTCACTACCCGCGCCAATCTTCAGCTGCGTGAGGTTCCGCCTAAACATGCGATCGCGCTGATCGAGGGTATCCAGGACCTTGGCCTGTGCTCGCGCGGTTCGGGCGCCGACAATATTCGCAACGTCACGGGCACCCCGACAGCCGGTATCGACCCGCAGGAATTGATCGATACTCGCGAATACGCCCGCGAATGGCATAATCACATTCTCAACGACCGCTCGCTTTATGGTCTCCCCCGCAAGTTCAACGTCGCCTTCGACGGCGCCGGCAAGATTGCGGTCCTCGAAGACACCAACGATATCGCCTTTGCCGCCGTGGAAGTGAAGGACGGCTTCGGCGTCGAGCCCGGTGTGTGGTTTCGCTTGGGAATTGGCGGCATCACCGGTCACAGGGATTTTGCCAGGGACACGGGCATTGTCGTCAAGCCGGCGGAGGCGACGAAGGTTGCCGACGCGATTGTGCGGGTATTCATCGATACGGGCGACCGCACCAATCGTCTCAAGGCGCGTTTGAAATATGTCCTCGACAGGATGGGGATAGATCAGTTCCTCGGGCTCGTCGAGGAGAAGCTTGGCCAGGCCTTGACCCGCGTGCCTGCGGAAGCGCTGGAGCACCGCCCCGCCTTTGACCGCACGGCGCATATCGGCGTGCACCCGCAAAAACAGCAAGGATTGAACTGGATTGGCGTTTCATTGCCGCTCGGCAAGCTGAGCTGTGAGCAGATGCGCGGACTTGCCAAGGTTGCCAGCGATCTGGGTGATGGCGAAATTCGTCTGACGGTCTGGCAGAACCTGTTGATCTCGGGCGTGCGCGACGAGAACGTGAGCCTTGCCATCGCCGCGATCGAGCGAATGGGGCTTTCGGTCAAGGCTTCTCAAATTCGCGCGGGATTGGTCGCCTGCACCGGGAATGCGGGCTGCAAGTTCGCCGCGTCCGATACCAAGCGGCACGCCGCCGCGATTGCCGACTGGTGCGATCCGCGCGTCGAAATCGACACGCCGCTGAACATCCACCTGACCGGCTGTCACCACTCCTGCGCCCAGCACTTCATCAGCGACATTGGCCTGATCGCGGCCAAGGTCGCTGTCGGCGAGAGCGACGACACGGTTGAGGGCTATCATCTGTTCGCGGGCGGCGGATTCGGTCCCGACGCCGATATCGGACAGGAAGTCTATCATGACCTCACGGCGGAGGAGACGCCGAAGACGGTCGAAAAACTGCTGAAGGCCTATCTGGCGCATCGAATGTCCAAGGATGAATCCTTTCTTGCCTTCGCGCGCCGCCACGATGGCGAGACGCTGCGCAAGCTCGCGGATGCGGAGACTTCAACATGAACCAGATGACGCCTCCGCCGAAAATCGAAATCATCCCGCCGAGTGCGCCTTTCTCCGAAGCGCAGCGCTCCTGGCTGAACGGCTTCTTTGCCGGTCTCTTGACCGAAACAGCAACGCCGCTCACCGCTGAGCAGGGCGCCGCCGTCATGCCGGGGGAGACAGGCGACGGCGATGACGGCGAGGCGCCCTGGCACGACCAGACCCTGCCGATCGTGGAGCGGATGAAACTTGCGGAAGGACGCCCCCTGCGCCGGCGCATGATGGCCGCGATGGCGCAGCAGGATTGCGGCCAATGCGGCTATAACTGCCACGATTATTCCGCGGCGATCGCAAGCAAAACCGAAGCGCGTCTCAATTTGTGCGTCCCCGGCGGCAAGGAAACCGCGCGGATGCTGAAAACACTTTACGAAGAGCTGGAAAAATCGCCCGGCGGCGCAGCCCGTCCCGCAGCCGCACCGGCCGAAGCGATGCCCGCGGTGCCGATCGCGGCGCCCGGCCGTTCCCGCGACAATCCGGTGCAGGCGACATTCCTGTCACGCCGTCTTCTCAACAAGCCGGGATCGGAAAAGGAAACCTGGCACATCGATTTCGATCTCACAGGCAGCGGCCTCGACTACGTCGTCGGCGATTCCTTCGGCATCTTCGCGCGCAACGAGCTTGGCCATGTCGACCAGATCATCGCGTTGCTCGGGGCATCGCACACGACCCGCGTGAGAGGCAGGACGCTTCGTGAAGTTCTGTCGGACGAGGTTTCACTGGCGCCAGCGCCGGATTCGCTGTTCGAGCTGATTTCATTCATCACGGGCGGGGCGCAACGCGAAAAGGCGCGCGCGCTGGCACAGGGAGACGATCCCGATGGAGATGCCGCCACCCTCGATGTGATGGCGGCGCTGCAGAAATTCTCAGGTGTCCGTCCGCATCCGGAAGCATTTGTCGAAGCACTCGAGCCGTTGCAGCCGCGGCTCTACTCGATTTCATCGTCGCACAACGCTACCCCCGGCAAATTGTCTCTGACGGTGGATTGCGTGCGTTACGTCGTCGGCAAGCGCAAGCGCCTGGGACTGGCTTCGATATTCCTCGCCGAGCGGATCAAGCCCGGCGAACAAGTGAAGGTCTACGTCCAGAAGGCGCACGGCTTCGCGCTGCCGGATGATCCGAGGGTGCCGATCATCATGATCGGCCCCGGCACCGGGATCGCGCCATTCCGTGCTTTCCTGCTGGATCGCCGGGCCGCAGGTGCCACCGGCAGGAACTGGCTGTTCTTCGGTCACCAGCGCAGCGAGTTTGATTTTTTTTACGGCGACGAACTGAACGCGATGAAAATGGCAGGACTGTTGACACGGTTGTCGCTGGCCTGGTCGCGAGACGGAGAGAAGAAATTCTACGTTCAGGACCGCATGCGTGAGGTGGGCCGCGAGTTGTGGTCATGGCTCGCCGAAGGGGCGCATCTCTATGTCTGCGGCGACGCCAAGCGGATGGCAAAGGATGTCGAGCGTGCGCTGGTCGATATCGTCGCGCAACACGGCGCGCGTTCAACCGATGAAGCCGTGAGCTTCGTTGGGGAACTCAAGAAGAAGGGACGGTTCCAGCAGGACGTGTACTGAACTGGAACAAGTTCCAGTTCCGGACAATCCGAACGAATAAAATTCCAGCTTGAATTGCTCGCAGGGAATTTTCGACTACCGTCGCCAGAACCGTTGAGCCTCGTATCACTATTTTGCGCGCCGCCTTGAATCCGACTGCCGCCGATATTCCATCTACAGGCGATGTTCGGTTGGAGATCGGCCATGCGCGGACTATCGGCGGAGGCGCGCCTGCAGCTTTTTGCGCGTTCGCTTTCCCGGAAAAGCGCAACGGGATTGCAAATCGCGGCGCTTTACGGCGCGCTCGCCCTCATCGCAGGCATCGTGTTCGGGACGCTTTCGGTACACCCATTCCAGTGAGAGCGTCAGCCCGCTTTCCTGAAGGGTGCCACGTCGATGCCGGCGTCCTTCAGCGCCTTGCGCACTCCGCGCGCAATATCGACCGCGCCGGGCGTGTCGCCGTGAATGCAAATGGTATCCGTGCGCATCTTGATCACCTTGCCGGAGGCGGAAACGACCGCTCCGTCCTGCACCATTCGTACCACACGCTCGGCGATCTGCTTCGGCTCATGCAACACCGAACCGGGCTTGCGGCGAGACATCAGCATGCCGTCGTCCTCATAGGCGCGATCGGCAAATACCTCATGCACCATCGGCAAATTGGCGGCTTCGCCCGCCTGCACCAATCTGGAATTGGCGAGAACGACAAAGACCAGATTGGGATCGACGGCCTTGATGCCGGAAGCGATGGCGCGGGCCGTGATGTCGTCTTCGCAGGCGACGTTCGATAGCGCGCCGTGCGCCTTGACGTGGGTAACCTTGTGCCCGGCCATTGTTGCAATCGCCTGGAGCGCACCGATCTGGTAGGCCACCAGATTTTCAATTTCTGAAGCACTCATGCCGGGAAATGGCCGGCGGCCAAAGCCGTGAAGGTCATTGTAGCCGGGATGGGCACCGATACTGACGCCGCGGGCCTTCGCAAGCTCCACCGTCTTGCGCATGGTGTTGTAGTCGCCACCGTGAAGTCCGCAGGCGACGTTGACCGAGGTTGCGAGCTCGATCATGGCGGCATCGTTGCCCATCTCCCATGCGCCGAAGGATTTACCGAGATCGCAATTCAGGTCGACTGTTTTCATGTTCTCGTCCGCTTTCCTGTGTGGGCCCGATGCCCACTTTTTCGAAGTTCGTGTTCCCCCGCCACTCCCACACTTGACGAAGTTCGCAGGGTCGTGGGCAATGGCGAACCTGGTGTCTCCTGGTGCAGCGTCTTAGTCTCGCCTCGGCATGTCGGCAGGTGATGCAACATGCCACGTTCCGGCGTCCACCGCATTCACGGCGGCGCCCGCCACATTAGCATCCTGCAGCGCCTCGATGTTGAGATCAAAACTCTCGATCGCCCGGAGACGATCGGACAAGCTACGCAGCAGCTCGGCGAATTTGCGTGCCTCCGCCTGCGCTTCCGCAATGTCGACTGCCTTGAACCGGAAGACTGTTCCGGAGGGGATCTGGGCGAACCGGCCGAAATCGGCTGAAATCAACGTGGCGATCTTGGGATAGCCCCCACTCGTGCCGCGATCCGGCATCAGGACGATGGGCTGGCCGTTACCCGGCACCTGGATGCTGCCGTTGACGGTGCCGTCGGAGACGATGTTGTGGCCATGCAGGTGCCTGATCTCGGGGCCTTCCAGACGATAGCCCATGCGGTCGCTGGTCGGCGAGATCTTCCAATGGCTCTCCAGAAACAGTCCTACACCTTCGCCGAACTCGTCGTCCTGCGGACCCAACACCACCCGTACCGGGCCGGCCACTTCCTGGGAAAGATCGATCCGGCACTCGGCGGCACCGCTTGCGGTTGCGACGTGGAATTCATCTCCGGCCTGAAGCGGGCGAGGGTAGGGGCTACCGAGCCCGGCACGCGCATTCACGGCAAGACTTCCGAACATGGGCTCTCCTTCGATTCCGCTTTCGATGGCGAGATAACTGAACGAGCCGCCGCGGGCCATTCCAAGCTTCAGCGTCTCACCATCGGCAAGGGTTACCGAGGCGTTCCATGAAACCGCGCGCCCGGCGATTTCGGCGCCGCGCGGCGCGCCGGCAAGCGCAACACGGACCGCGCCTTCGCGTGCCGTGAACGAGGCGCCGTATGGACCGATTTCGATAGCCGGACCGAACAGCGCATTTCCAGCCATACAGTTCGCGGCGGCAAGTCCCAGCCGATCCATCGCGCCGCTTGGCGTCAGGCCGTAACGTTGGGCTCCGAAACGTCCGCCATCCTGTACTGAACTTGCGGGGCCGATCGATGAAACGACGAGCTTGCTCATGCGGCTATCAGTTCCGCGATGAGCTCTCCATGCTCTGCCGCACGATCCTGTTCGGCAAAGGTCTTCGCGTCCACAACGGAAAACGTCACGCGATCGCCAGGTTCCAGCAGGAAGATCGGATCGCGATGCAATTGATAGGTTCGCACCGCAGTGCGGCCCAATAGATGCCAGCCGCTCGGACCGGCCAGACATTGCACGCCGGTCTGGACGCCGCCGATCGAAATGGTCCCCGCAGGCGTCAACAGCCGCGGGTTTTGCCGCCTCGGCATATGCAAGAAATCCTGCAACCCGCTCAGATATGACCAGCCCGGCGTAAAGCCAATCATGGCGACTCGGTATTCGCCGGCAATGTGCCGCGCCACGATGTCATCCGGCGTGGTGCCGAGTGCCTTCGCGACATCCTCGAGGTCGATGCCGTGCTCGCCGCCATAGGCGACAGGAATGCGCCACCGCCGCGCATTTTCCCCTGCCGGCACCGGTCTCCAGCGAGCGTTCGACGAGTTCCTGGCCCAAGGTCTCGAAGTCGGTCTGCGTCGGATCATAGTGAACCAGAAGGGACCGGTAGGTCGGCACTGTCTCGGTGACGCCGGTGATCGGATCCCGGGCAAGCCGGCGGTCCAACGCCAGCACTCGGCGGTTGGCAGCATCGTCAATGTTGCGGGCAAATTCCACCGTGATGGCACTGTCACCACTTGGTAGTAGGCGGGGCGGAGAGAGTAGCGCAGCCATATCCTCAGTTACTCGTCGATCAGCGTCCACATCTAGCGCGTTTTCGAGCGGAGTGGAATTGAGCTCGTGCAAAATAAGCGTGCAGGTTCAATAAACTAAACGAACTATCCTTGATAAGATGCGCTGATCACAGGGATGCGGCGGCCGTGCCGGTCAAGACTGCTGGCGATGACACTTGACGCGATGTCTGTCCCCCGCAAGATGCGCGCCCGAACCTTCGTAACCGGAGTTGATTTTCAAGATGTCCCTGACCCCCGAAGCGATAGCAACGCTTTCCGGCGTTTCCACCGCCACCATCACCACCGTTCTCCTCAAGAAAGGCCTGCGAAACGTCTGGATGCGGGGGACCCGTCCGCTAAGGCCAGGGCAGAAGCGGCTGGTCGGGCCGGCTTTTACGTTGCGCTTCGTTCCGGCGCGGGAAGATCTCGCCACACCGGAATCCTGGTCCTCGCCGATTTCGACGCGAACAGCGATTGAAGCTATGCCGGAGGGTTGCATTGCCGTGGTCGACGCGATGGGCATCACCGATGCCGGCATTTTTGGCGACATCCTGTGCGCGCGGATGGTCAAGCGGAAGGTCGCGGCGCTCGTCACCGACGGCGTGGTGCGTGATCTCGAGGGCGTCCTCGGCACCGGCCTTCCCGTGTGGTGTGACGGCTATGCCGCCCCGCCTTCGGTCGCGGGGCTGACATTCGTCGGCTGGGGCGAACCGATCGGCTGCGGCGGCGTGGCCATTTTCCCCGATGATATTGTCGTTGCCGATCAGGATGGCGCAGTAGTGATTCCAAAAGCGTTTCTCGATCATGTTCTGGCCGAAGGCGCCGAACAGGAAAGAATGGAAGGCTGGATCGTCGAGCAGGTCAATCAAGGCGCGTTGTTGCCCGGCCTTTATCCCATGAACGCGGAAACCAAGGCGCGCTACGCAGCTTCGAAGAAATGATCCGCTCGCGCCGATAGAGATAATCGAGAGGAGGAAATCGAATGGACATCCATGTTGCCGGCTCTCGGCCGACCCGTCGGGCACCTAAGGAGTATTTCACCGGCACCGTCTGGCAGGATCCCATCGTCGCCACACCGGCGCCTGCGAGAGTGGTGGCCAACCGTGTGTCATTCGAGCCGGGCGCGCGGACCAACTGGCATACCCATCCGCTCGGGCAAACGCTCCTTGTCGTCTCCGGGGTGGGACGCATTCAGACCAAGGGCGGGCCGGTGCGCGAAATCCGGCCAGGCGATGTCGTCTGGATTCCACCTGGCGAGAAACACTGGCATGGTGGTTCGCCAACCAATGGCATGACCCACATCGCCATGCAGGAATCGCAGGACGGCAGTCACGTGACCTGGATGGAGCCGGTGACAGATGCCGAATATTCGGCGAAGGTTGGCGACTGAAGTCGCTGGTCTGGCGATTTTCAGCCCCGCTGCGCCGTCCACGTTCCCGAGCACATTGCGCCATGCCAGGTGCCCGACCCGGATGTGTCGGTGAGGCGCCCGAAGCCAGAGGCCCGCTTGACCCCATTGCTGAGGACGACTCGGATGGTGCCCGCGGCCTCGACGTGACCGGACGCATTGAACGAGCCGCTGCCGGACGCGACCTGGCCATTGCTGATCCCGATCGAAACGCTGGTTCCATTGGGGCAGCAGGCCCCGTTTGGCGAGGTGATCTGGACATTCCACACGCCGTCAAATGTTGCAGCCGCGGCGGGCGTGGCGACCGACATTCCCAGAAGCAAGAGAATGCAGGCAGTTGCTTTGCGAGATTGGCCCATGACGTTCTCCCCTTTGGCTCAGGTGCGGTTGACCATGGCATGGGGATCGGGCGGGCTCTGTGCGGGGTGTCACACTGCCGGAGGATGGAAGACCCTTCAACAAGAGCCGGTCCCAAGACTCAAATCAGTTCAGGCGGCTCCAGGTCTGGCCACCGCAGAACATGCCGCCAAAGGCGCAGCCCTGCACTCGTAGTGTATCCGGGCCTTTCAGGGCGATCGTGGACTCATAGGTACTGCCGGTATTCGGATCGAAAATCCTCCCGCTCCACCTGGAATCCTTGCCGGGCTTCATGTTGATCAGAACCTGCTCGCCGTTCTGGTTCGACTTGGCGTCCACCGCATATCCGCAGAGGTTGGCGCCGCATTGCTCGATTCTGACCTTGCCTTCCTTCTCTTCAGTCAACCAAAGGCCGAGCGGCGAATTCGGATTCTGGGCTGCCGCGACGGTTGCTGCAGGTGATTTCGGCGCCGATGCCGGGGAGGGCGCCGTCGCGACGACTGGCGGGGGCGCCACCGTGGCTGCCGGTGGGTTGTCCTGTTGAATCGGGGCAGGGGGCGGGGCAAGGGGCGCGGCTGCCGGAGATTGAGCGGGACTTGTCGTTTCAGCGGGCACCACATTGGCGGTGACGGGCGGCGGTTCTGGCGAAGCCTTTGCTGGCGCGGGCGCCGGTTCAGCGGTCACCGGTGCGGGTGCTGGCACCGTCGCTGGCGCGGGTGCGGCAGCGGGAGCCTGCGGATCGGCTTTTGCCTGTTCGGGCGTTTGCTTGCGTGAACTGTCCTGACCGCTGTGCGAGCGCTTGCTGTGCCGGCCGGTATTGTCAAAGACCCCCGGTATCGAGACCGTCCCGCGATCGGGGTCGATGCGTATGGTCTTTCCGCCGTACTCGATGGTGTATTGCGCTTGCGCGGCCGTGCTCGCCATCACGAAGGCAACCATCGTGAAAAGCCGTTTCATACCCGCCTCCCGGAGCTTGCGGACAGATGCTGTCAAATCCACTCCACCACATCACCTTCCAGTATAAGTCGCGAACGGGTTGTTTCGGTTCAATCCGGTTCCGACCGGCTCCGGTGGCCCGGTTCCGACAACGAGTAGCGCGTATTATTCGAACCAAGCCGCACGAATTCTCGCAAGGCTGCCGTCGTCGATGGCATTCTCGATCCACCGGTCGACGAATGCCTTCAGAGCGCCATCGCGCTGCAGCCAATAGGCCTTTTCAGCATGATCGAAAGGCGTTTCCGGATGTATTGCGCAGAGCACGCCTGGATGAAGTTTTTGCTGATACATCGTCTCCGATGAATCCGTCATCATCAGATCGGCATGGCCTCGCGCAATCTCGTCGAAGATCGTGAGGTTATCGGGGTAGACCCTGATTTCGGCGTTCTTGATGTGGGCCCTGGCAAATCGCTCATTAGTTCCCCCGGGATTGACGATGACGCGCGTACCCGGTTTGTCGATGTCGGCGATAGAATCATACTTGCCTTTGTCGGCGCAGCGCGCGATCGGCGTCTTGCCTTCCCGCATGACCGGCTTCGAGAACAGTCCCTTGTTTTTCCGCTCCGGCGTGATCGAGATGCCTCCCATCGCGATATCGAAGCGGCCTGCTTCGAAATCTGCCGACAGATGTGGCCACGCCGTGCGAACATATTCGACCTTGACCCCGAGCGACGTGGCAAGCGCTTCGGCAACATCGACATCGAATCCCCTGAAGGTCGACGTGCCATTGTCGAAGAAGGTGAACGGCAAATAGTCACCGGTCATGCCAACGCGCAGGATCCCGCGTTGGACAATCGCCTCGAGCCGCGAGGACTGCTGGGCCTGAGCCGCGGGCGCGATCAGCAGAAAAACAGCAGCGATAGAGGGCAGGATGCGAGACATCATGCCTTCGCCCTTTTCAAGCTGAACGGTGCGAACGTGTGAAAGCATGGACTTGCAAGTCGGCCCAGCGTATTCGGGTATCGTGCCGCGTGGAAAGGGATCGTAACCGTGTCCATCTCTATGCATCAATCATCGGTCGGGCTTTTCTCTCATTTCCTGGACAGCCTCTCCGATCTGCTTGATCGCGCGGCCGCTCATGCCGAAACACGCAAGATCGATCCGTCGATCCTGCTCAGCGCGCGCCTCTTCCCCAATATGTATAATCTCACGCGCCAGGTGGGTGAAGCCAACAGGCATGCGGTGCTTGCCTGCGCCCTGCTTGCCGGAATCGATCCGCCAGTTTTTCCGGAAGCCGAACCCGACATTGCCGAGCTCAAGGCACGGATTGCCGTGGCGAAGAAATTCATGGGAAATATTCCACCCGCGCAGATCAATGGCACGGAAGAAAAGGAAGTCGTCTTCACATTCAAAAATGGCTCGACGCGACAATTTACCGGCCTATCGCTGCTGCTGACCTTCAGCGTGCCGCAGTTCTTTTTCCACGTCACGACAGCCTATGACATCCTGCGCCATTGCGGCGTTGAGCTTGTCAAGAAGGACTTCCTGGGAAAGCCAATTCAGCTATAGAACCAGGGTCCCCTTTGCAAAGGCGAGTTCTTGGAAAGGACCGGCCGCTTCAACCGTCGCCGACGTCGTCGCGAAGAATTTCCGCGGCCGCGGCACGTCCAGCCATCTCATTTCTGAGCGCCTCAAATCGCTGTCGCGCCTCGCTCGCCTGATCGTCGACGAATCTGATGGCGGCATCCGCCGACATCGGTCCGCTGCTGATCGGGCGGGAATTGTCACCGACGGTTTCGTCCACGAAATACCGGTCGTCGGCCTCGCGGCGTACAGTCCACCTGAAGCGGATGGCTTCCATGGGGCCAGGACCCGTTTTCGAATAGCCGTCGGCCTCCACACCAGGAGCGGCATCGGATTTTTCTTCAGGCGAAGCCTTTTCCCCTTCGCGGCGGGAGGCCGGAAAATCGAGAATGCTGGCGATCGTCGCGAGCGCATGATCGGTCGGGTCGCTCTGGCTCAATCTTTCAGCCTCTCTAAGGGTGTGCGGAGGAAACCCGCTGCCTTCCGGCAAATATACTCTCCCGGCCGTGAACGCGACCGGGTTTTTCACATCATGTCGAATTGGCGGTATTATTTTCTTCCGCAAGGGGGCGGGGGCGCGCGTCTTGTCGCAAAACGCGCAAATTGATCGCGGCCCATGATCAATCGAGCACTTCCTGATTGATCACATTCTCGCGTATCGGTTCGCCGTCGAGCGCGCTGAGGATATTGCGCGCGGTCTGCGCGCTCATCCGGTCGACTGCCTCTCGCGTCACACCCGCAACATGCGGAGCGATGATCACGTTGGGAAGCTCGAAAAGTGGTGAGGGGACCGGCGGTGGTTCCGTCTGGAAGACATCAAGGCCGGCGCCGGCAAGCTTGCCGGAGGAAAGCGCGTCGTAAAGCGCCGCTTCGTCGACGATTCCTCCGCGCGCGGTATTGACGAGATAGGCGGACGGCTTCATCCGCCTAAACCGCGCAGCGTTGAACATGCCGACCGTCTCGGACGTCTTCGGACAATGAATGCTGACAAAATCGGCGCGCGGCAATGCCGCGTCGAGATCGCTGACCGCCTCGCAGCCCGCGGCCCTGATCTCATGGGCGGGCTTGTAGGGGTCGTAGACCAGGACGTTCATCTCCATCGCGAGGCATCGCCTGGCGGTGCGCGTTCCGATACGTCCGAAGCCGACGATCAGCAGCGTCTTGCCAAACAGATCGAAAGGCAGTTTCCCGAGTCGGGATGCCCATTGGCCGTCCCTGACCAGCGCATGCATCTCGAGGGCTCGCTTGGCGAGCATCAACATCATGAACAGGGCCTGCTCCGCCACCGAGGGGGAATTGGCCGTTCCCACCACCATCAGCGGGATTCCCCGGCGACTGAGCGCTGCGACGTCGACGGCGTCGTAGCCGACGCCGATGCGTGTCACTACCTTCATGTCCTTGGCTGCATCGAGCTCGGGTTCGCCGAAGCGGGTCGCCCCCAGCGCTACGCCGTGGACCGGCGCGTGTTCGATCAGCAGCGCTTCGAAATCCCGCGCCGAGATCAGATTGGGAAATTCCAGGAGTTCAATATCTCCGCGCTCCCTGAGCAGGCTGCGTCCGGCCGAAGACATCGATTCAGCAATGAAGATTTTCTTTTTGTTGGTCGTCATTCCCCGATTTCCCCGCCGCGGTCCGCCGGCTCTTTCCCGTCAAATGACGGCGCCGGTGGCCTCACTTAGCAGGTGCATATTGTTCAGGTCCACCGCCAGGCGGAGCGCCTCACCATCTCGGGCACATGCGTTGGGATTGACGCGCCCGCAAACCTGTTTGCCTTCCAGTGCGAAGTAAATCAGGGTCTCCATGCCCATCGGCTCGGTGACATCCAGCACGGCATCGAAGGGTTCGATTCCAGGCTCCGCATGACCCTTCGCTTCCGTGATGTGCTCGGGCCGCAACCCGAGCAGCAATTTCTCACTTCGCTCCACATTTTGGTATCGTGCCGCGCGACCGGGCGGCAGTGGAAAGGCAATCTCCTCCGTCAGCCGGACATGCAGCCTGCCAGCTCTCTCCTCGAGCCGGCAGGGCAGGAAGTTCATCGCGGGCGAACCGATGAACGCGGCGACAAACAGCGTGGCCGGATGGTGATAAAGCTCGTGAGGCGTGCCTATCTGTTCGATGCGGCCTTTGTTCATGACAACGACCCTGTCGGCGAGGGTCATCGCTTCCACCTGATCGTGGGTCACATAGACGGTCGTAGTGCGCACTTTCTGGTGAACCTTCTTGATTTCGATCCGCATCTGCACCCGCAGCTTGGCGTCAAGGTTGGAGAGAGGTTCATCAAACAGGAAAACCTTGGGATTGCGGACAATGGCGCGGCCCATCGCCACACGCTGGCGTTGGCCACCCGACAATTGTTTCGGTCTTCGATCGACGAGTTCGACGATATCCAGCATTCGCGCGGCCTCATCGATCCGCGTCTTGATTTCGGCTTTCGGATAGCGCTTCAACCGCAATCCGAATGACATGTTCTCCGCCACCGTCATGTGTGGATATAGCGCGTAGTTCTGGAAAACCATCGCGATGTCACGATCTTTCGGCGGCACGTCGTTGACGACGTCTCCGCCGATCATGATGTCACCGTCGGTGATGTCCTCCAGGCCAGCGATCATCCGCAGCGTCGTCGACTTTCCGCAGCCCGAGGGTCCCACCAGCACGACGAATTCGTGGTCCGCGATGTCGAGATCGATGCCCCGCACAGCCTCGACATCATCGTAGCGCTTGACCACCTTGCGCAAACTGACTTCAGCCATGAGGTTCAGCCCTTCGTGGCGCCCGCGGTGAGACCGGCGATGTAATAGTCCATCAGGAACGCGTAGATGATCAGCGGCGGTGCTGCGCCGAGCAGGGCCCCGGTCATGATCTGTCCCCAGTTGAAAACGTCACCCTTGATCAAGGTGGTGACGATGCCGACCGGCAGCACCAGTTGATCGGTAGAGGTTGTGAAAACGAGGGGATAGAGAAATTGCGCCCATGAGACGGTAAAGGCGAAGATCGTGGCGGCGATCAAACCCGGCAGCGCGACCGGAATGAAGATTCGCGTGAGCGTCTGAAGCCACGACGCCCCGTCGATGATGGCAGCCTCATCCAGTTCCTTCGGGATCGAGGCAAAATACCCGATCATGATCCAGGTGCAGAAGGGAACGGTCAGCGTCGGATAGACAATCAGCAGCACGTACCATCGATTGATCAGCTGGATCCCGGTCCAGTCGCTGAACAGGGCGAACATCTTGAACAGCGGAATGAACAACAGGCTGTCCGGAATAAGGTAAGTCAGGAACACGCCAGTCGCGAGCGTCGCCGAACCCCAGAAGCGCATCCGCGCCAGCGCAAAGGCGGCCGGCACGCTGATGAGCATGGTGACCGCTACGACCAGAACCGAGACCAGTGCGGAATTCCAGAAGAATCTCAGGAACTGGTTCGATGACAATAATTCGAAATAGTTCGAGAGCGTTGGGTGAAACACCCACCAGGGATTGGTCGCGGCCGAGATCTCGGCGCTGCTCTTCAACGAAGTGATCAGCATGTAGATCGGCGGCACCAGCGCGAAGATCGCAAACAGGGTGAGAAAAAAATACGACCAGCGCAATGCCCATGCGCGGTCGCGGCTCATGCTGCCGTATTTGATTTTGCGCCTCGGTCCGGCCTTGTCGATTGCTATCGTGCTCATCAGGCCTCGTTTCCGCGCTTGTTGATGTCGCGGAGGATGAAGATCGCCGCGATTGCGAGGATCGGCGCCATGAACAGCGAGACGCTGGCGCCAAGCGGAATGTCGCTGCCCTCGATCCCGACCCGGAAAGCCCAGGTCGCGAATATGTGGGTATGATCCAGTGGACCACCGGAAGTGAGGATGCGAACGATATCGAAATTCGCGAAGGTCACGATCAACGAGAACAGCGTCGTGATTGCAATGATATTGCGCATCATTGGCAACGTCACGTACCAGATGCGCTGCCACCAATTGGCGCCGTCTATTGCCGCCGCCTCGTAGAGCTGGTCAGGAACCGACTTGAGCGCCGCCAGATACATGATCATGAAGAACGGCGCGCCGTACCAGACATTGACCAGAATGACCGAGAAGCGCGCCCACGCGGCGTCTCCGGTCCACGGAATGGGCCCGATTCCGAAAAACGACAGCGTGTAGTTGAAGGCGCTATAGGAGGGATCGAACAGCCAAAGCCATGCCAGCGTGCTCATGGCCGGCGGGATCACCCAGGGCACCAGCAACATGCCGCGCCATTTGCGCTGTTTTCGGGACGGAATGTTGTGCGCGAAATGCGCGACGATGAAACCGATCAGCGCCTTGAAGATCACTGCCGTGATGGCGAAGATGCAGGACTGCTTCACCACCAGCCAGAAGGTTTCGCGCCTGAACAGAAACTCGAAATTGCCGAACCCGACGAATCTTGTCATCGTCTTGTTCAACGTCGCCAGATGCATCGCATAGAGCGCAGGATAAATGACCAGCGCTGCGATCAGCAGCATCAGCGGCAGCGTCATCAGAAAGCCGGCGGTTGATTTGCGTTGCAGCATGTATTTCAGGCTGGAACGCTTGCTCGCGCGTCGGACGCCGGAGATTCTATCTTGTGGAATAGCGACATCGGCCATGGTGCATCTTCCTCAAGAGCGGGCGTTCGACCTGACCCAGCCAGTTTGAGCGCCCGATCAGGCGAGCGTTGCGGCGTTCTCGGCACGGCCAGCCGTCAGGCTGGCCGCCACGACAATCTCACATCTCAGCTTCGCATGAAGCCTTCGCACTCCCCTTCCGCCCAGGCGAGAGTCTTTTCCATCGCCTCGCCCTGGTAGTAACGCAGGCACATTTTGGTCAGCGTGGCCTGGGAGTAGATCTGCTGGGCGATCTTCGGCGGCGCCGGCGAGGCGGCAATCGATAGTTTCTGGTGATTGTAGGGATTTGGATAGTGGTAGAGGGTGCCCTTTGGCGGCGCCTCTTCGGCCCAAACCTTGAGCGTGGTCAGTTTCTCGAACGCCGGCAGGTCATAACCGCCGCTCGCCACGACGAGCCTCTCGATGGAAGACGGCTTCAAGAGGTACATGAGCAGGCTCTTGGCCGCTTCCTTGTTCTTGGAGAACGCCCAGACGTTCCAGAAGAATGGCAGATATGGCGCGAACCGTCCCTTCGGCCCCGAGGGGAAGCCGTGAGTCCAGCACTGCTCGGCGACCTGCGGCGCGTCGCGCTTGGCGACTGCCCATGCACTCGGGGGGTTCATGATGAGCGCGCCCCTGCCTGAGATCAGCCACTTGTTGTTGGAGGCATCGTCCCAGGCCGCAGCATCCGGCGGCAGGAACGCGATCAGTTTCTTGTAATACTCGAGCGCCTGGCGCACCGCATCGGTCTTGACCGTAAGATTGCCCTTGGCATCCACCAGCTGGGCGCCGAAGGACTGGAAGATCGCGCCGGCGGTATCCACGCTGTCAGTAGTTTCGCCAAGGCCGATGCCAAACGGGAAACCGGCCTTGTGACAGGCCTCCGCCGCCTTCAGGAAGGTCTCGAAGGTCCAGTTTTCCGCCTTGGGCGGGCTGCCTGCCGGATACATCTCCTGGACATCGATATTGGCGTATTTCTTCATGAGATCGATGCGGGAGCAGGGACCCTTGATCTGGCTTCCGACGCAGGCGGGAATGCCGAGCCATTTGCCGTCAGCCTGGCCGAGATAGTTGACCGTTCCATTCACTTCGCCGTTCTCTTTGATGATCGGCGCCATGATGTCGTTCATCGGCTCAAGCAGTTCGGCATTGGCGTGTGGCAACCAGGCCTGCTGCGCCAGAATGTCATGACCGGATTTGGCCTGTGCTTCGGCGGTGGCTGTCAAGAGCAGTTTGTTGCCCTGGCTCGTGATGTAGTCGATCTGGACTTCGACCTTCTCCTTCTCGGCCCATTCATTCACAAGGTCCGTAGAGGCCTTGTTGGCGCCGGGAACCCAGTGATCCCAGAAACCGATCGAAAGCCTGCCGGCCGCGTTCGCCGTTCGAAGATAAGGCGCCGAGACCAGCGCTGCGGATGACAATGCAGTGGCGGCTACGAATTGCCGTCGAGACAGCCTTCTCCGTGACATCGCATTCCCTCCAATATCTGTTTATTCTTTTGACTTCGTCTGCCGCGCCCGCAGGCCTTGAGCCGCTGCATCTGTGTTCGGTACGAAGATTTAATGGGCGATCAGAGCAGAATTGGCGGCTGGTGTCGAGAAATCAGACTGACAAGAACCCTAAAACTATCGTTGCGTCCGGCAACTTCGCGAGGCGTCAGTCCGATGAATGTCCGCCTGGCACTTTTGCGCTGCACATGGGAAAGCGAGAACGGCCTCCCCATCCCATGAATTTGAAGCCTTGCGTGCTGAGCCCCGGCGATGGACTCACTGCGCGGAAACGATAAAATCCCCGGTGAGGTCCGTGATTCAGGCTGCCGCCGCAAGCCGACGAAACCGATGGAGACAGGAAATGATGAGCACTGCTCGGGCCGCGTTTATGCAACCGGGGTGGTGCTTTGCTTTGGTGGCGACCGTTCTGCTAGTCGGCGCGCCCCAGGCGGCTCATGCCCAAGGCCTGGTCAAGGGGGTGCAACAGGGAGCCGAGGCGGGCAACAAGGCGGCGGGGCCTGTCGGCGGTGTTTTGGGCGGCGCCATCGGCGGGGTGGTTGGAGCCTTTAACGGCGTGCTTGGTGTCGGCGGCGGCGACGAGAAAGCCAAGGCCGCAGCCGCACCCGCAACCGCGCCCGCAACACCCGGCACCAAGCAAACCCAACCTGCGCCGGCGAAAACTGGCAAGGCGGCAAAAGTCGCGAAAGCGACGACGGGCAAGCAACCAGTAGAGGTCCTCACCCAGCCGGGCGAGCCGGTGGTGACAGCCGAGCAGATCGTCGCGAACAGCGACGCCTATATCGATCGCATCAAGGCCGAGTTGAACCTGACGCCCGAGCAGGAAAAGCATTGGACCGCTTTCAATAGTGCAATGCACTATCTCGGCCACAACGGGGCGGAACGCCTCAATCTTCGAATTGCGCGAGCCAAGCGCGATCCGCCGGACGACATCATTGAACAAATGCGCAATGAAGCCCAGTTCCTCAACGATCGCGCTGTAGACCAACGCAGCGTAGCGGACGCGGCCGAGCCGCTCTTCATGAGCCTCGACGACAAGCAAAAGACGATTTTTATCGAGGAAATGGTCCGCCTCAGCCACGAGCGCGGGCTTGATTAGCTAAAGCGCGATGCGGCACCAGGGTGGCGCACCGAAGTCCGGTTCCGCCTTTTGCACGATCGCGCGAATAGCCGGGCGACAAGCCCTGGGGTAGGTGGAAGGCAAGACACCCGGCTATCCTGCCGCAGCGGTGCGGCCCTCCAAATCGCCATGCAAAATTGAAGAAAAGCTGACAGCTTCGCGCCCGAGTTATGGCCGCGTCATGGCCTTGTCGCGTTCCTGCTCGCGCAAAGCGCTACGTGTCGCGGCTGGTTCGCTGGCTGCGATATCCCGGCCGGGAAAAGTCAGGCTTTCGGGAAGTTCAGTTCCACGCCAACCCCGTCGGGATCGTAAAGGAAAAACTGCGTATCACCCGTGCGCGGGACGATGCTCTCGCGGAATTTGACGTTCTTCGACTGCAGACGTTTGCGCATGCCCTCAACATCGGTCGCGGCAAAGGCGATATGGTCAAACCGGCCTGTATCTTCGTATTTCCTTTCGGTGCCGCGTACGACGATGCCTTCGCGCGGCTTTCTTGTGCCCATCAGATGCACGGTGGCAACGCCGCCGGAATAGAGCCAGTAACCCGGGAAGTCGAGCGGCGGCCGGTCCCCATTCTCAAGGCCGAGCACGTCGCAGTAAAACTCCCTCGAGCGCTCAAGGTCCTCGGGTTCGATCGTGTAGTGCTGAAGTCCGCCAAGCGCCATGTTTCGTCTCCCTGAATTTGTCGGCTCTCCTTGTTGAGCACACCGGCTTGGTTTAGGTCACCGGTCAGGCGGTAACTGCAAGTTCCCTGTCGATCTGCTCGATCGACTTGCCCCGGGTTTCGATCCCGAAGAAATAATACACGCCCCCGGCCATCAGGAACCAGCAGCCGAGATAAAGGAATGCCAGAGGGATTTGCGGCAAAGGCACGTCCGGCTTGAGATAGTTGCTTGATCCCACGATCAAGGCGAGGCCCACCGGTCCGATGATCTTGCCGATTCCACCGAATCCATAGGCCGACCCCATGCCCGAAGTCCTCAAATGCGAGGGCCAGACCTCTGCCGCATAGGGACCAACGATCGCAAAGCCGCCGTCAGCAAAGAAAAAGGCAGCCGCCAGCAACAACCAGAACGCGGATAGTCCCATGAACATGGCATCGTAATGATAGCCGGCGACGATGGTCAGGCAGCCTGCGCCGAAGCCGAGCAGGCCGCCAGCCTTGCGTCGTCCCATGAGTTCGGAGAAAAACGAGAACGACAGACGTCCAACGAAGCCGGTGACGCTGAGCAGGATCATCATTCCGGCGGCTTGCTGCGGCGCACCTTCAGGAGCACCACGAACAGGGCGGGCGCCCAGAGCGTGATGCCATAGACTCCGGTCTGCGCGCCGGCATTGCCAAGCCAGGAGACGATCAGGCTTCGCGGATATTTGAAGAGGTCGAGCCAATAGCTTTTGATGACAGGGCCGGCGTCGGCGGCCGTGGGCATGGGCAAAGATGCCGGGGCCATCTGCAGCGCCCAGGCAAGCGACCTGCGCGCGTCCTCGTAACGACCCTGACGGCAGAGCCAGCGCGGCGATTCCGGCACCCAGACGCGGACGAGGAGAACGAGCAGTGCCGGCAGCACGCCGACGGCGAACAACAACCGCCACTCGCCGCTGCCCACAACCGATCCAAGGACGGCACCGAGGCCTACACCCAAGGGGATGACACAGGTGACGAGCCGCCAACCCATCCGCGCTTGGACGAGGGCATGAACTCCTGCACCAATGGCAGATCCACGCAATAAAGCCCACCCACTCCAAGCCCGACGAAAAACCGCATGGCCGAAAGGAAGATCCAGCCATTGTCCGGCGTGAAATAGAGTAGCCCCGTGGCAACCGAAAAATTCAGCACGGTGCCAATGAAGACCTTGCGGCGTCCGATGCGGTCGGCGAGCCATCCCCAGATATAAGCACCCATGATGGCGCCGATCCCCGAGCTCATCAGCACGGTAGCGGACTGGCCAAAGGTCAGCTTCCAGGGCCCGATCAGGAAAGCGAGTACGAATCCGATCAGGAAGTAATCGAAGAATTCGAGCGCATCGCCAATAATGGCCGCGACAAGTATCTTCATCTGGTTGGCTGTCAGCTTTGTCCGTCGATCGAGTACTTCGAACATGGCGTTCCCCTTGGCGCTTTGATTGTTTCAAGCCGGAAAGTCGCGCCAACGCGCCGGCCATGACAACAGGCTAGCCGTTCAACCCGGCGCACGGAAGCCGGGCACCCGAGGCTTTGCCGTTTTGCCCGCCCAAGGAAGGCAGAGGCGGAAGGCCCAAGGCCAGGCAACCGTCCCCAATGGAGGCTGCCCAAGGCACCCGCTGCGAAGGCGAAATCAAGCGGCCAAAACGTGGTTTACGAAATCTGACCCGTTCAAAAGGCAATTGCCTAACGGCCAATTTATTTAGGGATTGGCGTTAGGATCGCCTGACGATTGGAGGTCCCGTGTCAGCGCCGATCGAAGAGAGACGAAAATACCAGCGAACTGAAATCGACGAACCAGCCTATGTATCCTCGGCGGGTTCGGTGATGAGCTGCATGGTGCGAAACATCTCGACCGAGGGTGCGGCGATCGACGTGGAGAACCCTTCATTCGTGCCGCCACAGTTTCGCCTGGTACTGGCGAAGGATTCTTCAATCCGCGAATGCAAGGTCATATGGATTCAGCATAAGCGGATTGGCGTGGCCTTTCTCTCGGCAACAGAGACAACGTCCGCTTGAGCCTGACACGGCTGGCATGCTCGCAAGCTGGTGACTGTCGGACTGTGCCGACGGCGCGAAATCGGTCGTCAAGACAAGATGCTCATCAATTGAGCTTGATCGGGTTCCGCCCGAGACCCCGCATGCGCGTGCCGTTTGATATCGCTCAATACCCTGCTCATCGACCGGTGCCAAACACTCCCCAGAAATCAGAGCGCGATCCGGAGTGAAAGTTGCAGCGGTTGATGGATGATATCGACAGGAAATCGGAACCGGCCGCGCGAGCAGGCGAAATCGATGTTGGCGGCGATACCGCTCGCTCCGTCGCACCCACGCCAAGGCTGCCGGCGACCATACCTCCGTCACAGACTGGGCGCACGCGCTGGCGGTTGGCGGCTGCCCTTCTTGCGATCCTGATCGGAGCAGGAGGCGGCGGCATTTATTGGTGGAAGCATTCCCATCCAGCGCTTCCCCCCGGCATAAGCTTTGGAAATGGCCGGCTTGAAGCCGACGAAATCGACATTTCCACGAAATTCGCGGGCAGGGTGGCCGAATTGCGCGCCGACATTGGCGACGCGGTTACGGCAGGCCAACTGGTTGCCCGTATGGATACCAGGGACCTTCAGGAGTCACTGAAGAAGTCTCAGGCGCAGGTCGAGCAGGCACAGCGCCTGATCGAGGAAGCCAATGCCAACCTGGAGCAACAGCGAACAGCGCAGAAGCTGGCCGCGCAGGAACTGGAGAGAACCCAAAGCCTGGTCGCGAACGGTTGGGCCACAAAGGAACTGTTCGATCAGCGCAAACAGGCCCTCGACGGCGCCAATGCGGCGGTGAGTGCCGCCACCACCAGGGTTGCTCAGGCCGAACGCGCGCTGGACGCCTCTCAGCACGACGTCGGGCTCTCCATGGTCAACATCAGCGACAATGACCTCGTCGCCCCGGTTGATGGTCGCCTCCAGTATCGGCTCGCCAATGTCGGCGAAGTTCTGCCGGCTGGCGGCAAGGTGTTCACGATGCTCGATAGCTCGTACGCCTATATGGACATTTATTTGCCGACGATTGAAGCGGGGAAGATCAAGATCGGCACCGATGCACGGATCGTGCTCGATGCCTATCCGGATCGGCCAATTCCGGCGAAGGTTTCCTTTATCGCCAGCCAGGCGCAGTTCACGCCCAAGACCGTGGAAACCCAGAGCGAGCGCGACAAGCTCATGTTTCGAATCCGCGTGCGGATCGATCCCGAGCGTTCTCGCATCTACGCGCCATCAGCCCAGAGCGGATTGCCCGGCGTGGCCTATGTCCGCGTCGATCCGAACGTCGCCTGGCCCGCAAATCTGTTGGGCCGACCGTGACCGGAGAGAGCCGTTTCGTCGCCGTGCTCGACGGCCTGACGCAAATCTATGGCAGGGTCACAGCACTGGACGGGATAACGATCGACATCCCGGCCGACTGCATGGTTGGGTTGATCGGCCCCGATGGGGTGGGGAAATCCACTCTCCTCGGCATCATTGCAGGCGCGCGCAAGATCCAGTCCGGAAGCGCGGTCGTTCTGGGCGGCGACATTTCCGACGCTGCTCACAGGGCATCGGTGTGTCCGAGGATCGCCTACATGCCGCAAGGGTTGGGAAAAAATCTTTATCCCGATCTGAGTGTTCGCGAGAACATAGAATTCTTTGGCCGGCTGTTCGGACAATCGCGCTACGAGCGGCAATGGCGCATCGCCGAACTGCTCGACAGCACAGGGCTGGCTCCATTTGCGGACCGGCCGGCGAAGAAGCTTTCCGGAGGCATGCGCCAGAAACTCGGGCTGTGCTGCTCGCTGATCCACGACCCCGATCTGCTCATTCTGGACGAGCCGACCACCGGCGTGGATCCGCTTTCGCGCCGTCAGTTCTGGGAACTGATCGGCCGGATACGCTCCCGCCGCTCGGGCATGAGCGTCATCGTGGCGACCGCCTATATGGAGGAGGCCGAACGCTTCGACTGGCTGGCGGCGATGAATGCCGGAAAGCTGCTCGCAACCGGATCTCCCGACGAACTCAAGAAGCTCTCAAGAGCCGGAACGATAGAGGAGGCCTTCATTGCACTCCTTCCGGAGCAGCAGCGCGCCGGATTGCGCAAACTCGAGATACCGCCTCTTCGGATTCTCGATGGTGAGCCAATCATCACCGCCCGAGATCTGACGCGTCGTTTCGGCGACTTCACGGCGGTCGATCAGGTGAATTTCACCATTGAACGTGGAGAAATTTTCGGTTTCCTCGGTTCAAACGGCTGCGGCAAAACCACCACGATGAAGATGCTGACAGGCTTGCTGCCGCCCTCCTCCGGCGAGGCGCTGTTGTTCGGATCGAGCCTCGACGCCGACGACATGAATTCGCGCTATCGCGTTGGCTACATGTCGCAATCCTTTTCCCTCTATACCGAATTGACGGTTCGGCAGAATCTCGATCTTCACGCGCACATTTTCCATCTGCCGAGCCAAAAGGCGGTGCGGCGCATCGCCGAGCTTGTCCGGCGATTCGGGCTTGAAACCTATCTCGACCAGCGCACGCTGGATCTGCCTTTGGGAATTCGCCAGAGGCTCTCTCTCGCTATCGCCATCGTGCACGAACCGGAGATACTCATTCTGGATGAGCCGACATCCGGCGTCGATCCGCTGGCGCGCGATCGCTTCTGGGAGGAATTGGTCGATCTTTCGCGCAATCAAGGCGTGACCATTTTCGTGTCGACGCACTTCATGAACGAGGCCGAGCGCTGCGATCGGATATCGCTGATGGACTCCGGACGTGTCCTGGCAACGGGAAAGCCGGCAGAGCTGGTAGCCTCCCGTGGCGTCGCCACGCTCGAGGAAGCCTTCATCAGCTATCTCGAAGCGGCCGGAGGATCACCTTTCAACGCGGCGAAGGATCTTCTCAAGCCGCCCGCGCCTCCGGATAGGGCCGTACAGCCGACCGCCAGTGCCATATTCAGCTTGCAGCGTCTGCTCGCCTATTCCATCCGCGAGGCGCTCGAGCTGCTGCGTGACCCGATACGCCTCGGGTTCAGCCTGTTTGGAACGACGCTGCTGATGCTGGTGTTCGGCTTCGGCGTTTCGACCGACGTCAACAATCTGTCCTTTGCGGTGCTTGATCGCGACCAGAGTCCGGAAAGCCGTGCTTATCTCGAGGAGCTCAGGGGCTCGACCTATTTCGTGGAAAGGGCGCCGCTCAGCACCTATGCCGAACTCGACAGGCGTCTCAAAAGCAATGACATCACGGCGGCAATCGAAATTCCGCCCAATTTCGGCAACGACATCAAGCGCGGCGGGCCGGTGTGGGTCAGCGCCTTGATCGACGGTGCGATGCCCTTCCGGGCCGAAACCATCCGCGGCTATCTTGAGGGCATGCATCAACTGTACCTGAACGATCCGGCAGTAAAGACGACGCGACCTTCCGCGCAACCGGCTGCCAATATCGAAATCAGGTTCAAGTACAATCAGGATTTTGACAGCATCTACGCGCTGGTGCCTGCGAACATGTCGATGCTGCTCGCACTGTTTCCGGCGATCCTGATGGCGCTTGCGATCGTCCGGGAGAAGGAACTCGGCTCAATCACCAACCTCTACGTGACCCCGGTCACGCGGTTTGAATTCCTGATCGGCAAGCAGCTGCCTTACATCGCCGTCGCCTTGACCAATTTCACCTTGATGCTGTTGCTGGCGCTCTTCGTATTCCAGGTTCCGCTGAAGGGCAGCTTCCTGACGTTGCTCCTGGGCGTTGTGATCTACGTCATGACGATGACCGGCTACGGCATGCTGATCTCGGCCTTCACGCGCACCCAGATCGCCGCCCTGTTCGGAACCGCAATCCTGACAGTGTTACCCGCCACGCAATTTGCAGGCATGATGACGCCGGTCTCGTCACTATCGACCGAGGCGCAGATCGTCGGCCGCGCCTTTCCCATGACCTATTTCGTGCCGGTCTGCGTCGGCACCTTCACCAAGGGCCTGGGCTTTTCCGATCTCGCACCAGATCTGCTTGCGCTCGCGATTTTCGTTCCGGTCCTGACCCTTCTGGGTGTTGTGCTGCTCCGCAAGCAGCAGCCATAGGCGCTCCCGCATGCAAAAAGTCGCGAACATCTATTGGCTGGGCTTGAAGGAACTGCGCAGTTTCATGAACGACTTTGTTCTGCTGGGACTGGTGGTCTATGCATTTTCACTGGCCGTGACCTTACAGGCTCGAAGCAGTTCACAGGAACTGCATAACGCCTCCATAGCTATTGTCGACGAGGACAGGTCGGAGCTTTCGCGTCGGATCGCGCATGCGTTCTTTCCGCCGCTGTACCAGTTCCCGAAAGAGATATCGGAGCAGGACATTATTCCGGCAATGAACAGCGGGAGGTTCACTTTCGTGGTGGACATACCGCCGAATTTTGAGCGTTACGTTCTGGCTGGCCGCAGGCCCACGCTCCAGGTCAATGTCGATGCGACCGCCATGGTACAGGCCGGCCTTGGCGCCGGCTACGCGCAGCAGATCATCAGTACCGAAGTTGCGGATTTCGTTTCGCGCGCGGAAGGCACTCGGCCCGCGCTGGTGAACCTGGACATACGCATTGCCTTCAACCCGAACTTGACGACCTCCTGGTTCACCAGCGTGATGGCCGTCATCAACAACATCACCATGCTCGCCATTATTCTTGCTGGTGCAGCAGTGGTCCGCGAGCGCGAACATGGCACGATGGACCATCTTCTCGTGATGCCGCTGACGCCTTTCGAGATCGCGCTGTCCAAGGTCTGGGCCAACGGTCTGGTCATCGCTGCAGCAGTCGGCCTATCCCTCTATTTCGTGCTGCGCCAGATACTCGGCATTCCGGTCGCGGGTTCGATACCACTGTTTATGGTTGGTGTCGTAATTTATCTGTTCTTCGCAACGGCGATCGGCATTTTTCTCGGCACCGTCGCGCGGTCGATGCCGCAACTGGGCCTCTTGTACATGTTGGTCTATCTGCCGATGATCATGCTCTCCGGCAGCAATACCCCGCTTGAAAGCATGCCGCCCTGGCTGGCCAAATTGATGCAGATATCGCCATCGACGCATTTCGTCGCCTTCGCACAGGCGATTCTCTATCGTGGCGCCGGACTGGATGTAGTGTGGCCGCGTTTCCTCGCGGTTGCCGGAATTGGAGCGCTTTTCTTTGTCCTCGCCCTCCTGCGCTTCCGTTCGGTAGTCGCGCAGACAACGTGAACGAAGACATGTTTCAGCGTGTCGAAGGGACAAGGGTCTTGCAGATCCTAGACGGTCTGCTGCGCCGAATCGTGAGAGTGGTGCGCCTTGTGAATGGATGAGGGCACTACTCCAAAATACCTTCTGAAGACACGGCTGAAATGCGAGGAGCTCGAGAAACCCCACGAGAAAGCGACATCCGTTATCGTCTTATGGCATTGGGTCTCCAGCTCCTGACGGCAGTTCAACAATCTCGCCCGCCAGATATATTCGCTGACCGTAATGCCGCGTTCGCTGAACACCATGTGCAAATAGCGCTTCGTACACCCAAGTGCCATCGAGATCTGGTCGATCGAAAGATCGGGGTCACGCAAATGATCATGGATGAATGCCGCAGCCCGCTCGTATATGGCGACGGGCCCGCGATCGAACGAACTAGCTGCCTCGCGAAGCGGCAACAGCAGGAGATCGAGGAGCGTATCGGCCACGCCCTGCGCAGTGTGCGGGGACAGTTTTGGCGCCTCGCCAAAGGCGGCATGCATGAAATCATGCGCGATGCGACCGGTGCCAGTGCGCGCCGAAATCTTGCAAGGTGGCAGCTTCCCCGAGTTGATGCCGCGTTCCTGCAGCAGTTCCGCGGGGACAATGACGACCTCGTGGCGCGTTAGCGATGGGCTGACGATGGTGTGCGGACAGGAGACATCGTAGGCGAGACAATCCCCCGGCATTAGGTCAAAGTGGCTGCCATTTTGTTCGAAATGAGAAACGCCGTGCGTCTGGAACAAGATCTTGACGTAGGGGTGCTCCCCGGGAGCGGCGCGCGAAAGGGAATGCGCGATACGGTGCTGGCTGACCTCGATTTGGCAGAGCTTCAGCCGGGAGACGGTCGTGTAGTTAACGCGTCCTTCGAGAGAGGGTGCATCGAGAGGATCCACGTCGAATTGCCCACAAAGCTCTGTCAGCGCATTGGTCCAGCACTCAATCTGCCTCTTTGGCGTCAGTCCGGAAGTGCTGAGGGAATGCACGGATTCTGGCATGAGCCAATCACATCGGTAAGTTGAGAAGGTACCCGGGGCGGCGGGCGGACGCGTCAAGCACGGCAATTGGCTCGTTCTGAGCGAGCGCAAAAGCCGCGGATACAATCAATCCTCGGACTAACTTCCGACGCCGTCAAGAGAAACATTCCGCCAGCCGACCTAGACGAAAGCTGAAAGGGACCGAGGAGATGACGGCTGGTGAGTGCCGGCGGCGCAAACCGTAGCACGTAGGGCAGCGAAAAAGTTTCAACGGTTTCGCTTTCGAGCAAAGCCGCTTCGCTCTTGGGCAAGTTTCCGTTCTCCAAACGGGTTAGGGATGGCTACGAAAAATAGAAGAGAGCGGGCAGACCGTCTTTGGACGGCCGAGAGTTCGCATCGGGGAGGAGATATCGTCGCGCGCAACGGCGCCGCTTAGTTCAATCACACCAGTGAACCTCATGTTGACGGATCACGCCTTCGCAATCCGATTCGGTTGCGCTGCTGTGCTGTCGGCATGCGTGTCGGTCCGTCGCTGTGACGAGTAGCCAACACGGGTAGCTTCGATCAACGAGTTGACGCTGGACGATGCAAAGCCCAGCGGTAAGTAAACCTGGAAACCAACATGGGAGGTTTGGTTATGCGCAAGGTGCTTGTAGCAACCTGTCTTGCCGCGACCACGCTTGGTGCCGGCTTCGCCAGCGCCAACGAGGAATTGAATAAGATGTCGCAGAACCCGAAGGACTGGGTGATGCCGACAGGCAATTATGCCAATCAACGCTACTCGAAACTCAATCAGATCACGGCGGCCAATGTCGGCAAGCTGCAGGTGGCCTGGACGTTCTCGACCGGCGTGCTTCGTGGTCACGAGGGCGGCCCATTGATCATCGGCGACATGATGTATGTGCATGCGCCGTTCCCCAACACGGTCTATGCGCTCGACCTCGCCCACGACAACAAGATCGTGTGGAAGTACGAGCCCAAGCAGGATCCCAACGTCATTCCGGTGATGTGCTGCGACACCGTCAATCGCGGCCTCTCCTATGGCGACGGCAAGATCTTCCTGCATCAGGCCGACACCACGCTGGTGGCGCTCGATGCCAAGACCGGCAAGGTGGCGTGGAGCGCCAAGAACGGCGATCCCAGCAAGGGCTCCACCGGCACCTCGGCGCCGATGGTGATCAAGGACAAGGTGCTGGTCGGGATTTCCGGCGGCGAGTTCGGCGTTCAGGCCCACATGACCGCCTACGACATCAAGACCGGCAAGATGGCCTGGCGCGCCTATTCGGAAGGACCCGACGACCAGATCCTGGTCGATCCGGCCAAGACCACCGAACTCGGCAAGCCGGTCGGCAAGGACTCCAGCCTGAAGACCTGGCAGGGCGATCAGTGGAAGATCGGCGGCGGGGCGACCTGGGGCTGGATCTCCTACGACCCGCAGCTCAACCTGATCTACTACGGCTCGGGCAATCCCTCGACCTGGAACCCCAAGCAGCGGCCGGGTGACAACAAGTGGTCGATGACGATCTGGGCGCGCGACCCGGATACCGGCATGGCCAAGTGGGTCTACCAGATGACCCCGCATGACGAATGGGACTATGACGGCATCAACGAGATGATCCTGAGCGATCAGTCGATCAACGGGACCGCTCGCAAGCTGCTGACCCATTTCGACCGCAACGGGCTCGGCTATACGCTGGACCGCACCAACGGCGAATTGCTGGTGGCGCAGAAGTACGATCCGAAGGTCAACTGGACCTCCGGCGTCGACATGGACAAGAACTCGCCGACCTATGGCCGGCCGAAGGTGCTCGACCAGTACTCGACCGACAAGGCCGGTGAGGACCACAACGTCAAGGGCATCTGCCCGGCGGCGTTGGGCAGCAAGGACGAGCAGCCGGCGGCGTATTCGCCGGAAACCCAGCTGTTCTATGTGCCGACCAACCATGTCTGCATGGACTACGAGCCGTTCAAGGTGAGCTACACCGCCGGCCAGCCCTATGTCGGGGCGACGCTGTCGATGTATCCGCCTCCCGGTGAGACCAACATGGGCAACTTCATTGCCTGGGATGGCAAGACCGGCAAGATCGTGTGGTCGAACAAGGAACAGTTCTCGGTCTGGTCGGGCGCGCTGGCGACCGCGGGCGGGGTGGTGTTCTACGGCACGCTGGAAGGCTACCTGAAGGCGGTCGACGCCAAGACGGGCAAGGAACTCTACAAGTTCAAGACCCCGTCGGGGATCATCGGCAACGTCACCACCTATGAGCACGGCGGCAGGCAGTATGTTGCGGTGCTGTCGGGGGTCGGCGGCTGGGCCGGGATCGGACTTGCCGCAGGCCTGACCGATCCGACCGCGGGCCTTGGCGCGGTGGGCGGCTATGCGGCGCTGAGCAACTACACCGCGCTCGGCGGCACGCTGACGGTGTTCGCACTGCCGCAGTAACATCATCCATCGTCCCGGCGCGGGAAAGCCCGCGCCGGGACGTTCTGTCACCGAACGGCGAAGGATAATCGCTTGCGCAAAATCTGGTTTGCAGTTGTCGCGATGACACTCGCGGCATCGGCAGGTGTGGCTGTCGCTGAACCGCCGGGTGATCCAACAGCAGTCAAATCCGAGGACGGCAAATATTTCGATAAGCAGGGCAACCCGACTTACAAAGTCGCCGCCGACGGTACGGTCGATTGGTACACCTACTCGGGATACCGCCGCTACCATTCGGAGTGTCACGTCTGCCATGGCCCCGACGGCATGGGCTCGAGCTACGCGCCGGCGTTGAAGGATTCGCTCAAGAACATGAACTACGGAGAATTCATCGCGATCGTCGCAGAAGGACGGAAAAACGTCTCAACCGCGCAGGAAAACGTCATGCCATCGTTTGGCGATAACAAGAATGTTGTTTGCTATCTCGATGACATCTACGTCTATCTCCGGGCTCGCTCCACCGACGCTGTCGGGCGCGCCAGGCCAGCGAAACATGAGGAGAAAACGCCCGCCATCGAAAAGGCCGAAGATTCCTGCATGGGCACCAAATGAATGCCGTGGAACGGCAAATCTCGCCGTGCCAGATTTAGCTGAAAGGATGTTCTAGAGATGCGAAAGTGGAGAGTAAGATGAAAACCCGTGCCGCTGTCGCGTTCGAAGCAAAGAAGCCGCTTGAAATCGTGGAGCTTGACCTGGAAGGTCCGAAAGCCGGTGAGGTGCTGGTCGAAATCAAGGCGACGGGCATCTGTCACACCGATGCCTATACGCTGGATGGCTTTGACAGCGAGGGAATTTTCCCTTCGATTCTCGGTCACGAAGGAGCCGGGATCGTTCGCGAGGTGGGACCCGGCGTAACGTCGGTCAAGCCGGGCGATCATGTCATCCCGCTTTACACGCCCGAATGTCGCCAGTGCAAAAGCTGCTTGAGCCAGAAGACCAATCTCTGCACCGCGATCCGCGCTACCCAAGGCAAGGGCCTGATGCCGGATGGCACCTCGCGTTTCAGCTACAAGGGCAAGACGATCTACCATTACATGGGCTGTTCGACGTTCTCGAACTTCACCGTGCTTCCCGAAATCGCGGTGGCGAAAATTCGCGAGGACGCCCCCTTTGACAAGAGCTGCTACATCGGCTGCGGCGTGACGACGGGCGTCGGCGCCGTGGTGAATACGGCCAAGGTGACGCCTGGCTCCAATGTCGTCGTGTTCGGCCTTGGCGGCATCGGGCTTAACGTCATCCAGGGCGCAAAGCTCGTAGGCGCCGACAAGATCGTGGGCGTAGACATCAACGATGGGAAGGAGGAGTGGGGCCGCCGCTTCGGCATGACCCACTTCGTCAACCCGAAAAAGGTCAGCGGCGACATTGTTCAGCACCTGGTCACCTTGACCGACGGCGGCGCCGACTTCACCTTCGACTGCACCGGCAACACCACGGTCATGCGCCAGGCCCTCGAGTGCTGCCATCGCGGCTGGGGCGTGTCCGTCATCATTGGCGTCGCGGAGGCCGGCAAGGAAATCGCGACACGACCATTCCAGCTCGTTACCGGTCGGGTCTGGAAGGGGACTGCGTTCGGAGGCGCGCGCGGACGCACCGACGTGCCGAAAATCGTCGACTGGTACATGAATGGAAAGATCCAGATCGACCCGATGATTACCCACGTTCTGAAACTCGAAGAAATCAACAAGGGATTCGACTTGATGCACGAGGGCAAGTCGATCCGATCAGTCGTCGTCTATTAATTTCAAAAGCCTTAAACAGGAGGATAGGCCCATGACAGTTCAGCTCCATCCATCCATCGATAGCGGGGTTAAAAAGGGCTCAGGCAGTTTCGCCGGAGGCACCCTGATCTGCAAATGCAAGGACAGGCCGGTCAAGGTCGGAATCAAGGGTGACGTCGCGCACAATCACGCCTGCGGCTGCACCAAATGCTGGAAGCCGCAAGGCGCAATGTTCTCCGTGGTGGCGGTCGTTCCGCGGGAAAATGTCACTGTGCTTGAAAATGGCGACAAGCTTCAGATCGTCGATGCATCAGCGGTGATTCAACGTCACGCCTGCAAGGCCTGCGGCACGCATATGTTCGGGCGCATCGAGAACAAGGGCCATCCGTTCTACGGCCTGGACTTCATCCATCCCGAGCTGTTCACCGAGAGTGGCTCAGCCGCTCCGCAATTTGCGGCGTTTGTTTCTTCGGTGATCGAGTCCGGGGTCGACCCGTCGCAGATGGCGGCTGTCAGGTCCCGCCTGAAGGAGCTCGGGCTGGAGCCTTACGACTGCCTGTCGCCGGCGCTCATGGACGCAATCGCGACCCACGTGGCGAAATCAAAGAAGGCCGCCTAGACCTGGTTTTTAATTGATGGCGGCGTGGCCGCCATCAATTGGTCTCGTGCGACCAAGGGCGGAGGCCCTGGGGCAGCGGCAGGCGCTACTGGCAGGCCTTATTGGCTGCGTCGGGTACTGTCGCGAAGGTGATGGAGGCGGGTGCGAGCGACAAAGCGCCCGCCATCGTGCGCGCGCCCGCAATCTTCGGCAGATTGTTGTCCGCATCCAATCGAAGCGTGGCGTCGTTAAGCTGCACGCGGCTGTCCTGCAGGTTTGTCGCGCGCAGCGTATAGCGCTCGGAAGCAACGGGCAGCGTGACCGCGTGCCACTCGCGGTCGACATTGATGATGAGAAGGCTCACGCCACCGGGTATTCCCCGCTGGCAATGTGCATAGACGTGGAGACCCGGCTCGGCCGGCACTGCCGGATCAAGCACGATGCGACCCATTAGTCGCCGCCACAACCACGCGCCCCAGAAATTCGGTCGGGGCTCGAATGTTCTTTCATCGAGCAACCCGTAATCGCTTCCCGCGAGCGTATTGTGCATAACGACCTGAACGCCGGCGGCAGCGAGCCGTCCGAGCTGATCAAGGTATCTGAACGTGTCCAGGAAGGTAGCGTCCCATCGGTTCCCGCCGCAGGCCGCTTCCGCGGTCTCTGTAAGCCAGATGGGTTTTCCGGGGGCGAACCTGTCTCGAAGAGAGTGGTAGAACGCGAAGCTACGATCCGTGCGGGCCAAGCGCTCCTCCGAAAGTGCCTCTTCGGGCGCACTCTTGCCAATGCAGCGCTCGGAAAGCGCCCCGTAGAAGTGGTAGGAGATCGCGTCCACGCTGGCGGGTTCGGACGCTGCCAGCAACCGGGCGGCAGAAGCCGCTTCGTCGGAGGTCCCGGGACCAAGGATCAGGACTTGCGGATATTTTTCCTTCATGAATGCATGGAAAATCGTGAAGTCGTGCGCATAGGATTTCACATCGTCCCCGGCGGCTCGTGCGCCGTTCACGGCAACATCCGGTTCATTCATGAATTCTGCTGCGGCGATACGCCCGCCAGCCGCGTAGGTGTAGGCAAGAAGGCGCCTCGCCTGATCGGTTGACCAGGCTCCCGTCGCATCGCGGTTGCCCGGGCCGACGGCAAACGAAGTCACGATGTCGGCGCCGACGGTTTTCGAGAAATCGATTGCCGCTCGCCATTGCTCGCGGCTTAGAACCCCGTCGAAGCCCGCCGGAGGTGCGGATGGCAAGTCCAGATCGGCAAAATACGTCGCATTGGCCCAGGTGCCGCTGACGCGCAGGTACGCGGGTGCCAAAGCCGCGGCCAGTTTCCGTAATCGCGGGTCATGCAGGTCGATTGGCGGTCGGTATTCAAGCAATTCCGAATGCCGCTCTCGGGACAGGGGAATTATACGGCTTCCAGAATCGTCCTCCGGTCACCTCGACCATTTCAATATTGTAGGACTGAAAACGGTCGTCGACCGCACCGATACGGCCGATGCTCGACGGTTCGATCGATAATTCCGCAGCCGATGCTCTCGCCCATAGAAGCGTCACTAGGAGCGCTGCCGCCAGTCGAAGCTGGCATGCTCGACCGGATTTACCCCGTCGGCACATGGCACGTGCTGGGACGGGGCTTGGTGCCCCGCTTGTCGATCGGCACATTGCAATTGTCGATCCGCTGCTCATCCATCCATTTCCTGCCCAGCCGCTCCTTTCCGGTCAGCGCATGTGGGGAAATTGCCGTACCCCGCGCGCCACCGTGTGGCGCTTCCTGACCAGGTGCCGGCATGGCAAGGAGGAGGATGACGAGCGGGACCCAAGCCGCTGGATTTCGGTGGATATTGTCCATGGCGCAGTCTGATCATGCTGGCCGGGAGGTTACCACCCGATTTGCGCGTGGGGCGAAGGAACCTCTTGGTGACCGGTCCGTTCCGACCCGACCGTCAGAGCTCGGCAGTCGCGCGCATTTCTGCCACAGCGAATGGCCGATAAAGCCGTTGAATGTGCGGCGACTCGGCGGCAAGCTGGGGAACACATCCAACCACCCGCCAAACGGAGGAGAATTCATGCTATCGCGCCGGTCTGTTCTGCTGACGTCAGCTGTTGCGATCCTGTCGGGCGCGGCCTCACCGGTATTGGCAGCTTCCCGCCAAGCCTCGGCCGTGCAGATGTTCGACACCGACAAAGACGGCACTCTCGATCTTTTAGAGGCCAAGAAAGCCGCAACGGCTCTCTTTACCAAACTGGACGGCGATCATGACGGTAGCGTCGACCAGCGCGAGCTGGCGGGGAGACTGAGCGCCAAGGAATTCGCCGCTGCCGATCCAGACCACGACGGTTCTTTGACGCTATTCGAATATCTCGCCGTCGTAGAGCAACGCTTCAATGCAGCAAATCGCGACAAGGACGGAACCCTGGACGCCAGGGAGCTGAACACCAGAGCCGGGCGCGCGTTGGTTCGATTGTTGAGGTAGTCGCCAAAAATCGAAACAGCACGACATCACTTTCGCGATGAAAACTTGCGTTACGTTCATGGCCGATTTACGTTAGACGGGCGTGATAGCGCACCCAAAATCCAAGGAGGTTCGAATGGCCTGGAAGGCTCCAAAGATCGTCGAAGTATCGGTGGGCATGGAAATCAACATGTACGCCTGCGCGGCGCGCAAATAAGCCGCGAAGCAAACGATCTGCCCGGTTCGAGAAGCCGGTTTTGCTTCCGAACCGAGGCAGGCGCCCGGCGGGCTCACCGCATCGGCGCCCTTGGTACGAACGGCTCGTGGTCCTTGCGGCATTCTCATCGAGCACATTCCCATTTTAAGACATTCGTCGGTTCTGGACCCAAACCTGGTCTAAACCCGAATTGAAATGGGTTCAGGACTGGACGGCTGACGGAATCAACGCGATCTATCGCCTCGATCTTCGTCCCATGCTAGCATTCTCTCCCGATCAGTGATGGTGTCGACTTCCGTTCCCAAGCGGCTATCGGATCATGAATGTCTTTTGGCGCTGCAGCGTTTAGGACTGCGCTCTTTTGTCTGTCGGCGCTCATATCGGCATGCGCTCATGCCGAAGAGATCGACACCGAACATCTCTACGCCTTCACAATTGGTACCGACGTCGGCAATCTCGGCGAACGTGAATTCCAGACCCAGACCACGGGGCGGTTTTCCAAATCCGCGGGCAGCTACCGGGCGATCGACGAGGAAGTCGAACTGGAATTTGTGCCTCTCAATAATTTCAGAATAGAGGTCGGCAGCTCGCTTGCGTCCTACAATATCAATGGTGTCCCTGGTCTTGATGATCGTAACCAGCTTGGCTGGCAGGGGGTTTCCCTCGATTTGCGGTACAAGCTGTACGACCGGAAGACAGCGCCGTTCGGCCTGACATTCGCGTTTGAGACTCAGGCCCGGCAGATAGACGATGTGTCCGGGGCGCCCTCCCGGAACTACTCCACCGAACTGACAATGGCCATCGAGCGCGAGTTGATACCGGACCGCGTGGTGGCGGCGTTCAATCTGTTCTACGAACCTGAATCAACTCATATCTTCGGCAAGGCGTTCGCCGACCAGGAATCGACAGGTGGGATAGCATTTGCCGTAATGGCGCAAATCCGCCCCGGTTTCCTTGTCGGAGGCGAAGCGCGTTACCTGCGCAAATACGAGGGTGCCATGTTCGATGGCTTTGCCGGGCAAGCCCTGTTTGTCGGCCCGACCGCCTACTGGCAGCTATCCGAGCGCTCGAGGCTCACTCTTGCCTGGAGCCCACAGCTTTGGGGGCGCCCCACCGGCTCGCCCGCCACGCTCGATCTCGTCAATTTCGAACGCGAGCAGGCGCGGCTGATATTCGGATTCAATTTTTAAACCAGGGGAACCGGCTCCCGTGAGCAAGGAAATCTCTCGTGGATTTGAAACTTCGGGTCGACCTGGCCGTATCCATCCATGGTTATAATATGGCGGCAGAGGCATAGGATTCGACATGAACGCCATCGAGCTCATTGTAACGGTCTGCGCGATTTTGTCGCCGACAACCTGCGAAGAGACGCATCTGACCTATTCGGGAGGCACATCGTTGCGGCAATGCGCGATGGGCGCACCGCCCTATATCGCCCAGTGGGTTGGCGAACATCCAAAATGGAACGTCGTAAAGTGGCGCTGCGAATATCCGCACAGCAACGACAAGGCGGAAGCGGCACCTGTAACGCGGGCCGGATGATCTGACACCGGATACGATATTGCGGAATGCTTCACTTGTTGCATTCCGTCAAATCCTTGTCGGCGATCGAGAATACTGCATCTGCCTTTATCTCGACATTCCGAACCACGCATTCCCGCTTGTCGCGGTAGCTTACCTTGACATCAAAGCGCCCCGGCTCGATGCCCGTAATACGCAGCCGTTCGTCGTGGTCGACCTCGCTATCCTTGTCGTTAGTTGTCTGGTTGGGCCCCCAATCGTTCTTGCCGGCCGGGGAAAGCTGCAGGCCAGAGACCGTGGCAGTGGTCAGATTCCAAAACCTGATGCCTTTGCCTTGTGCCGCGAGATGGCTTGCAGCAACAAGGACAATGACTGCCGCCAAGACCCATCGCATCATCGTCCAATCTCCCGTAACAGACGTTTTGCCGTTTATTCCCTGATCAGACGGTCGCGATTTCTTGCCTTGTCGAAGTTCTTCGCTTGATCAAGGCCGATCGGATCAATCAATTTCGCCGAGGCGAGATCAGCCCCCTCGAAATCCGTTCCAACCAATGTAACGCTGGTCAGATCGGCTCCCCCAAGCTCCGCTCCCTTGAGCGAAGCGCCTGACAGGTCCGCGCCCTTCAGCGAGGCAAATTCAAGATCGACGCGAGACAAATCGGCGTCGCGTGCGTTCAATCGCTGCAGATTTGCCGATTTCAACACCGCGCGCATGAGGCCCATCGACTGGTTGCGCATGTCCGCGCCCAGTTTCGCGCCGGCAATCGATGCGCCGACCAGGCTCGCGCCGGTCAGGTCGGCGGCAACGCGGGCATCGGACAGATCGGCACCGTCCAGGCGTGCCCGCGCCATCTGTGAGGCGAACAGGTTTGCTCCTGTGAGCCTTGCGCCGGTCAGATCCGCATCCAGCAGCCACGCCTGGTCGAGCACGGCATGGTCGAGATTCGCGCCGGCGAGCTTTGTCTTGTTGAGGCGCGCGCTGCGAAAAATCGCGTGCGAAAGGTCAAGCCCGGACAGGTCAAGATTGGACAGCCTCTTTCCGGTGAAATCGGCCGGAGCTGAACCTGCCGCCGCGATCGCGGCCTCGACCTGGGCGCGAGTCATTTCGGCCGAAACCATGTCCGGCGACGACAGGTCGACACCACGCATCATGTCCTGCGCCGTTGCGGTCAGACAGGCCATGCCAAGGCCGAACGCCAGTCCCGAAAGAATATGCTTCATCGGCAACTCCCGGCGGCGCGCAGTTGCAGTCTACGGGCCCGCGACAACATGATGCAAGGCGTCGAGAAATTCCCGACCTGGCGTTTCCCTGGCGCGCTCGCTTTCGGTATAATAGCAGCAGTTGGCCACCTCACCAGCGAAAGGAAACTTGAAATGATATCAGCTGGATCGATGCGGCTCGGTGCATGCCTGCTGTTCGTGCTGGCAACAGCAATGGCTCCCGCAAGCGCCGACGATGTCAACGACTATCCCACCGTGGCCCGGTCGGAATACGTGTTTGGCTGCCTGAAGGCAAACGGCGAAACACGACAGGCGATCAGCCAGTGCTCCTGCTCGATCGACGTCATTGCCTCGCTGTTGCCCTACGACCGCTACGTCACGGCTGAAACGGTCCTGAGCATGTCTCAGGTGCGTGGAAACCTCGGCGGTGAATTTCGATCATCCGAACAGGCGTCGAACGCGCTCAACGACCTGCGTCGAGCCCAGGCCGAAGCCGAAGTGAGATGCTTCTGAACGACGCGGTTCCGGTTCGGCCAATAGAAGTGCGATCCGGCGACGTCACATTCCTAAATCCTCGACCGGCCATTCCTTCTGGAACACGTGGCCATCGGTATCCCTGGCCTCGACGCGGATGCGCTTCGCGCCATTCGGCACATAGGAAAAGCGGATATTGGGATCTTCGGAAATGGAGATGCCTCCCTCCATCGCCAGCACCGGGGAATCGTCCTGCCATATTCGCAGTTCATTGACGAAGAAGGCGGGAATATAGAGGTGCGTGAGCTGGTCCATCTGGAGGCCGGAATTATTCGGGTGGCCGATCATGACCTGGGCTTCGCGGATGCCGTTTTGAGGACCGTCGGAAGACTTCGCGAATTGCCTGAAACGTATTTGGCCAAGTCGCGCGCTGGCTTCCTCGGCATTCTTGGCTGCCGGTGCCGAACATCCGCCGGAAGCTTTCACATAGGTCTTTGTCATGTAGAGCTTGCCGTCGCTCAGTTCGGCGACTGCATGGACGTCCGTGTAATTGTTGACCCGCACCCGCGTTGAGATCTCGGACACGGAAAAGTCCTGACCGAGTTCAAAACGTGCTGCCATCGGCGAAGGGTTCTGGTCGATGACCAGGGTAATCGTCTTGACGCGGCGAGTGTCGGCCGGCGAAAGCTTGATCCGCAAGGTGACCGGGACGATCGCAGCGTCCTCGGCCCGATATGGCATTTCGATGCCGACGACGCCCGTGCCTTCTTCGATCGCTCGGTTGTTGAAAATGTCCTGGACGAGGCCAGGCCAGGGATCATAGCCATCCGGTGTAGCCGCTGCTATCGGGGCCGCGCCGAGAGCCATGGCAGGCAGGAGGAAACCGGCGATGAGCAAAATGCGCGAATGGTAAGCCAGCATTGACGCGACCCTTTCAGCGTCCGGGGAATTCCAAACATACTCCACCACGTCGACTATTCCCATTCAATTTCCGAGTACGCGGCGGTGGCATTGCGAGCGTTATAGTCGTCAAACAGCTTCCAGCGTGGTCGTTCTGACGCGGCTGCCGTATCGGCAGCCGTCCGTATCGGTTTCCCGTCGGCGACCAGGGTGCGGATGTCGGTCACCAGCTTTTCCAGGTACCGGCGTTCGTCGGCCAGCGCATTCGGCCAGTCGCTCGGAGGGCCGTGACCTGGTACCACCCGCCGAGCCGGAATGCTGGCGAGTTCTTCGAAAATTGCCAGCCAGCCACGAATACTGCCATCGACGACGGGTACATGGTCGAGAAAGACCAGATCGCCGCCAAAAAGCGTGCCGGTCTGCTCGTCGAACACGCTCAAATCATTGTCGGTATGCGCCGTCGGCCAGGCGCGCAATATGAGATTCCTGTGACCGAGATCGAGCGAGAGCTTGCCGTCCACCAGAACGGTCGGCTGAACAATGCGTACCTTGCCGATCAGATCCTCTCCCATGATGCGCCGAAATGCCTCCACGTAAAACGGTCCGCGCACAGCAAGGGCTCGTGGCAAGTTCTTGTGGCCGACGAACAGGGTTCCCTCCGCCTGGAATGCTGCATTGCCAAAAACATGATCTGGGTGGCCGTGCGTGTTGATCACATACCGGATCGGCTTGTCCGTGCGGGAACGGATGGAGGCGAGCAGTTGCGCACCTTCGCGAAAGCTCCCTCCGGTGTCGATCACCGCGACCGCATCGTCTCCCACGACGAAACCGACATTTGCGATAGCTCCCTCATTTTCTTTCGTCATCAGCTCCGTGACACCTGCATGTACAAAAAGTCCGGGCGCGACCTCGCTGATCGGCAACAGATCTTGCTGCGCCTGGGCGAAAGTCGGCCTCATACACAGCGCGACGACAGCGAGAACCAGCAAACGAACCATCATGTGCAGGCACATCAGAACAGCGCCTCACCCTCAATTGCATTGCAGCATGTGCAATCGATCCAAACGATAGTTTTATTGTGCGCCCGAGCGCGCAAGCCTAGCATTTACCAGTTTGCCTCAATTGGACCTAGGTTCAACGGTTCATTGAGCGACCTTCAAGAGGGTTTCGCTGGGGTTCAAATGCTTGCTTTTGGCAGGCATATTCCGGGCGGATATGGACGGTGGGAGCATCGGAGGCCACCGTCAATCGAAACAAGACGCGAATAAGACAAGATGCGAACAACACACGGGAGGTATCGCTATGCGAAAGGTGCTTGTTGCTACCTGTCTTGCTGCGGCCACGCTTGGCGTGGGCGCAGCAAGCGCCAACGAGGAATTGAATAAGATGTCGCAGAACCCGAAGGACTGGGTGATGCCGACAGGCAATTATGCCAATCAACGCTACTCGAAGCTCAATCAGATTACCGCAGATAACGTCGGCAAGCTGCAGGTGGCCTGGACGTTCTCGACCGGCGTGCTTCGTGGTCATGAGGGCGGCCCATTGATCATCGGCGACATGATGTATGTGCATGCGCCGTTCCCCAACACGGTCTATGCGCTCGACCTCGCCCACGACAACAAGATCGTGTGGAAGTACGAGCCCAAGCAGGATCCCAACGTCATTCCGGTGATGTGCTGCGACACCGTCAATCGCGGCCTCTCCTATGGCGACGGCAAGATCTTCCTGCATCAGGCCGACACCACGCTGGTGGCGCTCGATGCCAAGACCGGCAAGGTGGCGTGGAGCGCCAAGAACGGCGATCCCAGCAAGGGCTCCACCGGCACCTCGGCGCCGATGGTGATCAAGGACAAGGTGCTGGTCGGGATTTCCGGCGGCGAGTTCGGCGTTCAGGCCCACATGACCGCCTACGACATCAAGACCGGCAAGATGGCCTGGCGCGCCTATTCGGAAGGACCCGACGACCAGATCCTGGTCGATCCGGCCAAGACCACCGAACTCGGCAAGCCGGTCGGCAAGGACTCCAGCCTGAAGACCTGGCAGGGCGATCAGTGGAAGATCGGCGGCGGGGCGACCTGGGGCTGGATCTCCTACGACCCGCAGCTCAACCTGATCTACTACGGCTCGGGCAATCCCTCGACCTGGAACCCCAAGCAGCGGCCGGGTGACAACAAGTGGTCGATGACGATCTGGGCGCGCGACCCGGATACCGGCATGGCCAAGTGGGTCTACCAGATGACCCCGCATGACGAATGGGACTATGACGGCATCAACGAGATGATCCTGAGCGATCAGTCGATCAACGGGACCGCTCGCAAGCTGCTGACCCATTTCGACCGCAACGGGCTCGGCTATACGCTGGACCGCACCAACGGCGAATTGCTGGTGGCGCAGAAGTACGATCCGAAGGTCAACTGGACCTCCGGCGTCGACATGGACAAGAACTCGCCGACCTATGGCCGGCCGAAGGTGCTCGACCAGTACTCGACCGACAAGGCCGGTGAGGACCACAACGTCAAGGGCATCTGCCCGGCGGCGTTGGGCAGCAAGGACGAGCAGCCGGCGGCGTATTCGCCGGAAACCCAGCTGTTCTATGTGCCGACCAACCATGTCTGCATGGACTACGAGCCGTTCAAGGTGAGCTACACCGCCGGCCAGCCCTATGTCGGGGCGACGCTGTCGATGTATCCGCCTCCCGGTGAGACCAACATGGGCAACTTCATTGCCTGGGATGGCAAGACCGGCAAGATCGTGTGGTCGAACAAGGAGCAGTTCTCGGTCTGGTCGGGCGCGCTGGCGACCGCGGGCGGGGTGGTGTTCTACGGCACGCTGGAAGGCTACCTGAAGGCGGTCGACGCCAAGACGGGCAAGGAACTCTACAAGTTCAAGACCCCGTCGGGGATCATCGGCAACGTCACCACCTATGAGCACGGCGGCAGGCAGTATGTTGCGGTGCTGTCGGGGGTCGGCGGCTGGGCCGGGATCGGACTTGCCGCAGGCCTGACCGATCCGACCGCGGGCCTTGGCGCGGTGGGCGGCTATGCGGCGCTGAGCAACTACACCGCGCTCGGCGGCACGCTGACGGTGTTCGCACTGCCGCAGTAACATCATCCATCGTCCCGGCGCGGGAAAACCCGCGCCGGGACGTTCTGTCACCGAACGGCGAAGGATAATCGCTTGCGCAAAATCTGGTTTGCAGTTGTCGCGATGACACTCGCGGCATGCGGAGTTATTTTCGCCCTGGAGCCGAGCGATCCGTAAGCCGTCAGAACCAAGAAACTCGAAGACGCAGGCCTGCACAAATCGCCAAGCATTCCGCGCCGGCCATCGAGCCAGAGGAGATGAGAATGAATGATGCTGCGTTTTGCCGCCGGCGGATGGTCAGGCTGGCCTTGATTGCCGCCGCCGCCCTGATGGCTGGCCGGCATGCCGCCATTGCGCAGCAGACGCCCGACAATACCGATCTGTCGATCGAGTTGGTCGATCCCAAGGTCTTGAGAGTATGTGCCGATCCTCGCAATCTCCCGTTCTCGGACGAAAAAGGCGAGGGATTCGAAAACAAGCTGGCGGAGTTATTTGCGCAGAAGCTCCAGAAGAAGCTCGACTACACCTATTTTCCCCAGGCGACCGGTTTTGTTCGCATGACGCTGGCCGCCCATCGCTGCGATGTCATCATGGGATTTCCGCAAGGGGATGAACTGGTTCAAGGCACCAATCCCTATTACCGCACCTCTTATGCGCTGGTTTCCAAGCCGGGAAGCGGACTGGAGGACGTGGTCTCGCTGGATGATGAGCGTTTGAAAGGCAAGCATCTCGGCATCATCGCCGGAACCCCGCCGGCCACCTACATGGCTGCGAACGAACTCATGGCCAACGCCAAACCCTATCCGCTGATGATCGATACCCGTGTCGACTCATCAGCGGCCGAGATGATCAACGATCTGAAGACAGGGCAGATCGATGCCGGCGTCTTGTGGGGACCCATGGCGGGCTATTACGCAAAGCACGAAAATCCGCCGCTCCATGTCGCGCCTTTGGTCAGCGATAAATCGGGGCCGCGACTGGTTTACCGCATCGGCATGGGAGTTCGTCCCGCCGATCAGAACTGGAAACGGATGCTCAATCGCCTGATCCAGGAGAACCAGCCGGCCATCAACAAGATCCTGCTCGATTACGGCGTGCCGCTGCTCGACGAAAACGATCACCCGATCACCGCGGAGTTGACGACCAAGCAGCCATGAAATGGCCTATCGCCGGCGTCATTGCCGCAATGCTCGTCCTGACGGCGACTTCACGCGCGGATGAGCTGCCTACCGAGCCGGAAGGATATCGTACCGAAAATTATCGTTCGCCCGTTCCAGCAACGCTCTCCGGTGCGCGCGTTCTTACGACTGAAGAGGCCCTGACAATCTGGCGCTCGAGGTCCGGCGTCTTTATCGACGTCCTGCCACGTCCTCCGAAGCCCGCCAATCTTCCCGCCGGCACGATCTGGCGCGACCGGCCGAGGCTGAACATACCGGGCAGCATCTGGCTTCCGGATACAGGTTACGGAGCTCTTGCGCCCGCGACCGAGGAATATCTGCGCGACGGCTTGGGCCGCGCCTCGGAAGGCGATCGAACGAAGCTCTTGATCTTTTATTGCCAGGCCGATTGCTGGATGTCGTGGAACGCCGCAAAACGGGCGCTGACCTATGGCTACGCAAACATCGCATGGTATCCCGAAGGCACCGACGGCTGGCAGAACGCCGGCCTGCCGGTGGCCGATTCACACCCGGAGCCGAGGACCGAGGAGAGGGCGCTCACGCGTTGATCGACCAAGCGCCATGATTTGAGCTCGTATCGCGATCGCGCTTTAGATGATTGTTCAAAGCATGATCTTATCGGAAAACTGATTACCACTTTTCCGGATCAAGCTTTATTCCATTTCCTGCTGAATCACACGTGCCAACGCAAACAGCCGCTGGTCGATCGTGGTCGGCACCTCGCACACGAATTTGATCACGCGCCGCCGGTCTTCAAAGATCCGGGTCTCCCAAACCACCTGGTTGCTGAGTTCGTCTATCTTGGCCTGGTCCGTGGCGGGTTGATCCTGCAGCGCATGCAGCGCCTCCGTATCGGAGCGAACCTTGTCGGCAGCCTCGCGCTGTTTTCGGGTCGTCCGCTCGAGGCCGTTCATGACCGTCGTGCGCTCGGCATTCAGCGTTTCGAATAGGCCGGCGAACAGCAACTTTCCGCGCTCGGCTTTCTCTGCAGGCGCTTCCGACATGAATTGCGCGATCATTTTCTCCGCCTGGTCCATCGGAGTGCGGCGGGCGGCGAGCCGGGGGACCAGCGCACCAACTTTTGCGTTGTCGCGCCATTTACTCGTGGCGTCGTCGAGGGAAGGACCGTTCCAGACTGCGGCAATCGAAATCTCGGGCACCTTCGCCTGCGCGCATGGCCAGTCCGGATAGCGCGGATCGGCCGCAAGGCTTCGATCCGGAAAGCCACTAATTGCAACCAATAGGCAGAACACCGTCAATGATCTCATGTCTCGCCTCCCGCAGGTCCGCGCCGGCCGAATCCGCGCGATGGATCGTAGGCGAACATCGCGCCGATCATGAACACGGCGGTGCAGCCGCCGACCACGGCGAGGGATACCAGATTCAGCTTCCCGTACAGGGCGAAGCGGATCAGTTCGACCGCATGGGTGAAAGGATTGAGCTGACAGACGTAGTAAAGCATCGGACTTCCTTCCTGTACCCGCCATAGCGGATAAAGCGCGGAGGACGCAAAGAACATCGGAAAGATCACGAAATTCATCACGCCTGCGAAATTCTCCAATTGCTTGATGCCGGACGAGATGAGCATGCCCAATGCCCCCAGCATCAGCCCGGAAAGCACCAGAGCTGGCAACACCGTGAGGTAGCCGATCGGCGGAGGCTCGATGTCCCATAACCACGCGATCAGCAGGAATGCGTAGACCTGCAGAACGGAGACTGCGGCGCCGGCGAGAAGCTTGCAGAACAGCAGATACCAGCGCGGCAGCGGGCTGATCAGCAGCGTTCGCATATTACCCATCTCGCGATCGTAGACCATTGAAAGCGACGATTGCATCCCGTTGAAGAGTTGAATCATCGCCATCAGTCCCGGCGTGATGTAGACCTCGTAGAGAACATAGGTTTCGTAGGGCGGGATGATGGATATGCCGAGCACCTGCCGGAAGCCGGCAGCGAAGATGAACAGCCAGACCAATGGCCGCACCAGCGCCGAGACGAAACGTTCGCGCTGATGAACAAATCGCAGTCCCTCGCGCCAAACGATCCCGTTAAGGCAGGTGAGATACTGCGTGAACGAGAAACCCGCCGGTTTGTCGTCGGCGATCACCGCGTTCATGGCAACGCCTTCCCTGAGCTCTGGCTTTTTTCGGTCAACTGCACGAATGCGGAATGAAGGTCGTGTGTGTTCGTGTCGGCTACGACGGATGCGACGTCGCCTTCTGCCAGAATCCGGCCCTGGTGCAGAATGACAAGATCATCGCCGGGCTCGATCTCGTCCAGCAGGTGAGTGGCCCATAGCACGCCGATGCCTTGTTCCTTCACGAGATCTCGTACATGCGCCAGAATCTCGGCCCGCGCCTTCACGTCCAGCCCGACGGTCGGCTCATCGAGCAGCAGAAGGCGCGGACGGTGCAGGAGCGCACGTGCAATTTCCACCCGCCGCATTTGCCCACCAGAAAGGTCCCGAACCTTGCTGCCATGACGGTCGGTGAGATCCATCCGTGACAGCACTTCCTCCGAGCGCTTGCGCGCCTCGCGCCGGCCGATGCCGTGAAGCGCGGAGTGATAGAGCAGGTTTTGGGTCACCGAAAGATCGAGATCAAGCGTGCGCGGCTGAAACACCACACCCATCCGCCGAAGTGCGGCGCCGGGTTCTCGCTCGATATCCCAGTCGAAGATGCTGATGCGACCTGCCTGCAGGGCGAAGAGCCGGGTGATAATCGAAAACAGCGTGCTCTTTCCCGCACCATTGAGACCAAGCAGTGCTGTAAAGCTTCCCGCCGCCACGGTGAAGCTGATGTCGTCGAGCGCCTTGCGGGGACCGTAACTGTGACTCACTCCCTCGACCACCAGCGCCATGGAGGCCGATGGATCGTGACGGGTCTTGTCAGCGATGGAGATGCCGGGTTTCATCATTGCTTTGCGATCGTGATGCCCCACGGCAATTCGCCGACCTGAATCGTCTTGATAACCTTCAGCGCCGCAACATCGATGACGGAAACGTCGTTCGACACGCCGTTGGTCACCAGCAGAAATTTCTGATCCGGCGTAAACGCCAGATGCCATACGCGCTGTCCGACCAGAAGATATTTGATGACCTTGTGAGTAGCGACGTCGACCACTGCCACCCGGTTCGCAGGCCCGAGCGCGACGAACGCTGTCTTGCCGTCGGCGGCGATGCTGATTCCGACCGGCTGGATCGCTTCGTGCCGCAAGCCTGGAATTTCGAACGTGATCTTTGTCGTAACCGCGTGCTTGACGGGATCGATGACCGAGACGGTGCCACCGATTTCGGACGAAATCCATAGTTCCGAGCCATCGCCCTTGAATTCGGCAAATCGCGGACGCGAATCCACCAGCACGTTCGCCACGATCTGGTGCGTCTGGGTGTCGATGAAATGCGCCATATTGGTCGTTTCGGACGTATTGATCAGGATCTTTCCGTCCGGGCTGATCGCCATTCCCTCAGGTTCGACGCCGACCTGAACGTCGTCCATTCGCGCGCGGCGTTCGAGATCGATCATGGTGACCGTGTTGTCATTTTCGTTCGCCACGTAGAGGACTTTGCCGGCCTTGTCCTGGATGAACAGTTCCGGATCGGGACCGGAGGGTAGTTTATCAGTCACTTCCTGCGTCCTGGTATCGATCATCTGAATCGTGTCGTCGTCGCCGACTGCGACGAGCACATACTTGCCGTCCCTGGTGAACTCTATTCCGCGGGGCCGCTGGCCGACCTTGATGGTCTTGACGACCTCCCACTTGTCGGTATCGATCACCGACACCGTGTTGCTCTTTTCATTGGAGACATAGGCCATGAAGGCATGGGCGGGCAGGGCGCCTGCAAGCCAAAACGCAATTCCGAAAATCACCCAAAGACGCCACATCTCAAAAGCTCCATCCCACCTCAGTGCAGCTTACACTTCGTCTCGGGCCGATCCACTCCAAGGGTGTCGAGTTCCGAAAACTGATGCAGAAATCCTTCCTGCGGCGAAACCGAAACCACCATGCGGCCGTCCGCCAGCAGGATCGGCTGCCGAAGCTGCAGGTTCCAGGGCCGCAACGTGAGCCTCTGGCCCTTGAATGCCGCAACGGAGAAATCCGGACCCTCGAGGAACTTCAGGACGGTTTTTCCATCACCGGAATTCACCCGCGACGCGGCCTCCCCGATCATGCGGACCGCCGTCCATGCCTGCATGTCGAGGGCGGTCATGTGGCGCGAGTTGAGTTTGAGAAAGCGGTTTTGCATCTGCACGGCTCCCCACTGGTCCTGCGCTGCGTCCCAGCTCTTCGGGACCAAGCCGGCGGAGCCCGCAACCGGACGCGGATCCCAGGTCCGGTAGGGCAGATAGGCTGCGAATACTTCGCTCTCGTCGGCTGCGACGAGAATGTCGTAGGCGGGTGCCTGCTGGGTGAACACCGGCATTTGACGCTGAATGAGCGTCACGCCGCTGTCGGTACGACGCGCGCCGCCGGTATCCTCGAAAATTCGCTCCTGAACGATCTTGGCGCCGAAACGGGACGCCGATCGGCGCAATGCGTCCGCAAAGAGCTTGTCCTTCTCGTGCGAGCCGACCACCAGCAGCCAGCGCCTCCATTGTTTCCAGACGAGATACTGGGCGAGACCGTCCGCCAGCATCGAGCGTGTCGGCGCCACGTGAATGACATTGGCCCGGCAGTCTTCCTCGCGCAGGCGATCGTCGATCGCGCCAGCATTCAACAGCACCACCCCACGATCACGGATCGCATCGGCCGCCTTCAGCAGCGCGTCGGCAGGAAGATCGCCGATGATGAAGCCGATGTCTTGATCGGCCAGCGCAATTGCCGCCGCGGCCGGATCCTCCCCATCCTTGAGCCGCCTTTCCTCCAACGTGAAATGCTGGTTGAGGAACTTGCCGGTCGTGTTGTTGTCCTCGATCGCGAGCCGCGCGCCGGCAACGCCGTCATCCGCCGCCGGCTGCTCAGCAAGAGACAGGGTCTGCCTGACATTCGCGGAACGCAGATAGCCGATACCGATTTCAACGGGATCGGCGGCAAGCGCACTCCCGGCGAACGCGGTCAGGGGCAGGAGGAGACCCATCAGGAGCCGGATCAGGTATCTCGGGTAAAGGGATCTCGCGCCAACACTGGCCCGGGTTTCAAACATCGCCGAACTACCTTATACAAACTGTAACGCCAATACACGAACCACTGTCATGCGAATTCCTTGTCTCATCATCGCCCTGACGATCTTTTCTTCGTCGCCCTTTGTCTCCCCGCCGGCAGCGGCCGAGCCGACCAAGGCAGCTGTCTTCGACTTTGAGTTACTCGATACCAGTCTGCAGGGCGAAGTGAAGGGGCCGCAGGCGGATGAGCAACGGCGTCTCAAAGATGTTACCGAGCAGCTGCGCAAGGCACTGGCGGACTCGGGCAAGTTCGAACTCCTGGACATCTCACCCGTCAATGCTGCGGCGCACGCCAGCAATCTGCAATCCTGCGGCGGTTGTGATGTAGACTTGGCGCAAAAGCTCGGTGCCGACGTTGCCATTACAGGTGTGGTTCAAAAGGTCTCGGCTCTCATCCTCAATATGAATATCTATTTGCGGGATACCCATACGGGAAAGCTCATTACGGGGATGAGTGCGGATTTTCGCGGAAACACCGATAAGTCCTGGACGCGCACCATGAGCTACTTGCTGCGCAACCGCCTGCTCGCGCCGAACTATGGCGTACCGCATTGAGGAAAGTGCCCGAACCCTAGGCCTTGAGCCGCTCGGCATGCCAGCGCAGGTGATCGGCCATAAAGGTGGAAACAAAGTAGTAGCTGTGGTCGTAGCCTTTCTGCATGCGCAGCGTAAGCGGAATGCCTGCCTTGGAACAGGCGCGTTCCAACAATTCCGGACGGAGCTGTTCCTTGAGGAATGGATCGGCGTCCCCGACATCGACCAGGAGATCGGCAAATCTTGCGCCATCCTCGATCAGCGCGACCGCATCGTGCTTGCGCCACGTATTCTTGTTCTCTCCCAGATAGCCGCCAAGAGCCTTTGTCCCCCAGGGAACCTGTGAAGGGGCCACGATCGGAGAGAAGGCAGTTGCGGCACGGAAGCGGGCGGGGTGAGAAAGGGCGATCGTGAGCGCACCGTGACCGCCCATCGAATGCCCAAGAATGGATTGCCGCGCGCGATCGACAGGGAAATTCGCCGCGACCACCTCCGGAAGCTCCTTCGTCAGGTAGCTCCACATGCGGTAATTGCGCGAAAAGGGCGACTGCGTCGCATCAACATAAAAGCCGGCCCCAAGCCCGAAATCGTATGCGCCGGCGGGATCGCCGGGCACGTCCTCACCGCGAGGGCTGGTATCCGGGGCGACGAAAATTAACCCCAATTCGGCGCACGCCTTGCGATATTCGCCTTTTTCCGTGACGTTGGCGTGCGTGCAAGTCAGGCCGGACAAATACCAGACCACCGGAAGTCTGGCGGCGTCTTGGTGCGGGGGAACATAGACCGAAAAGGTCATCGCCGTTCCAGTCTCGGCACTGGCGTGCTTGTAAACGCCCTGCATTCCGCCGTGTGATCGATTGAGAGAGACGGTTTCAAGAGTCATGGTTTTTTACTCCGGCGCGCAGGCGCGATATCAATCGTGTCGATTTCTGGATCGGGTCCAACGTTGACTTTACCACAAAGAGTGCGACGCATCTGCGTCCAGGCGTTGCTGCTGGAGCGAAGAGATCGTGTTGCGCTGCAGGGGAATTTCTGAATGGCTGGAAAATCCGGAAAACGAGACCAGGGTTTGTTTGTTCGAACAATCCAGGCGAACTTGACGGAGGGATCGATTCGTTTCGCTCTCAGGCAAGACCGCCGGCTAGACGGCCCCCCTGGTTGCCTTACTATTGTTCAGCCTGACTGGCGCGGGGCGAGCAGCCGTCTGGTGGGATGGGGTGGATGCGCGCGCGCTTGTTGGTGATTGTTCTGGTATCGGCGGGTCTATCTGCCCCGAACGAGCGTGCGCATGCCCAAAGCGCGCCCGGCGACGCCCAATCCCTTCCTCCCATTGTGGTCTCTCCCTCAGCCGCCAAACCCAAGCCCCGCGTTGCGCGTACAGCGCCGCGTACCCAGAGAGCCGCCCGGCCGGCGCCAGCCCCGCGCGTCGCGGAAACCCCGGCGGCTGCTCCGGCGGCAAGTCCGGCGCTCTATCCCAATACGCCGATACCGGGCTCGGGGACCGATCCCGACAAGGTGCCGGCGTTCGTGAACACAGTAGATGCCAGGCAGATCGAAACAACGAAGTCAGCGAATATAGCGGATGCCCTGCAGCGATTCGTTCCGAGCGTTGTGGTCAACGAGGTCGCGGGTAATCCCTTTCAGCCCAATGTGCAGTTTCGCGGCTTCGTCGCTTCTCCGGTGTCGGGGACGCCGCAGGGACTTGCGGTGTACCAGAACGGCATTCGCATCAACGAAGCGTTCGGCGATACCGTAAACTGGGACCTGATCCCGACCGCCGCGATTCAGTCGGTCGCAGTAATAGCCAACAATCCGGCTTTCGGCCTGAACGCCCTGGGCGGCGCCATCAACATCACGATGAAGAACGGCTTCGACTACCATGGCGCCGAGATCGACACGATGGCCGGCTCCTATGGACGAATTCAAAGTTCGGCGCAATGGGGCAAACAGTATGACAATTGGGCGGTATATGGCGCGCTCGAGGGCGTGCACGACAGCGGCTTTCGAAATTTCTCGTCGTCCGACCTGAAACGCTTCTACGGCGATATCGGCTACAGGAACGACGTCAGCGAATTTCATCTCAATATGGGTGCGGCGAGCAACTTTATCGGCGCCACAACGACCACGCCTGCAGAATTGCTCGATCAGTTTTGGGGTGCGACCTATACGTCGCCGCAAAGCACGGCCAACCAGGTCGGTTACCTCAATTTCCTGGGAAAGGTAGAGGCCACGCCGACCTGGACGATCGAAGGTTCGGCGCATGTGCGCGTTTTCGACCAGCATACCGTCGATGCCAATACGACCGGCACCCGGCCCTGCGGGGCCGACCCGGCCCTGCTTTGTTTTGGCGACAGCGTGGCGCCAGCCAATGGCTTGAACGGGGTCCAGCTTGCCAACCCCTTCAATCCTGACGCAATCCTCGGAGAAATCGATCGAACCTACACCCAGTCCACCACGGCAGGCGTCGGGGTGCAGGCGACGAACTCCGATCAGCTGTTCGGTCACAACAACAAGTTCGTGGTCGGCACCAGCTTCAATTCCAGCGTAAGCCACTTTAATGCCATCCCGGAGCTCGGAACGATTGGCCCGAACTTCGTCGTCACCGGCAGCGGAATATTTTTGGGGCAATCCGGCAGTCCCGTATCGATCGGCCCGGTCGATCTCCGCACCACCAACCAGTACACCGGCCTTTATGCCCTCGACAGCTTCGATGTCACGAATGCCCTCACGGTCACGGCAGGCGGCCGCTTCAATCTCGCAAATATCGTGCTCCAGGATCTGATCGGCACATCCCTCAACGGCAGTGACACCTTTAGTCATTTCAACCCTCTGATCGGCGCCACTTACAAGATCATTCCGGGATTGTCGGCGTATGCCGGTTATTCGGAAGCCAATCGCGCACCGACTCCGCTGGAACTTGAATGCGCAGATCCGGCCCATCCCTGCATTATCGCATCCTTCCTTGTCTCGGACCCGCCCCTGAAACAGGTTATTTCCCAGACGGTGGAGGGCGGCTTTCGCGGCAGCCAGGACCTGAGCGTCGGCACGCTCGGGTGGAAGCTTGGCGTTTACCGCACCGAAAACACGGACGACATTCTCGCGATCCCAAGCCCGGTGCTGCAGGGATTTGGCTATTTTCAGAACGTCGGCTCGACGCGACGGCAGGGCGTCGAGGCGGAGGTCACCCTGAAATCGAAGGTCCTGCAGTTCTTCGCGAGCTACGCGCTTGTCGACGCGCGCTTCCTCAACGCCTTGCAGGTCGGGTCGAACAGCCCCTTTGCCGATGCCAACGGTAACGTCCAGATCCTGCCTGGCAACGTCATCCCGGCCATTCCCCGCAATCGGGTCAAGACAAGCGTCGATTATTCGGCGACTGACAAGCTCACGATCGGTGGCGATGCGCTGCTCGTCAGCAGCCAGTATTTTGTCGGCGATGAATCCAATCAGTTTCCGAAGTTGCCCGGCTATGCCGTGTTCAACCTGCACGGGTCCTATCAGATCGACAAGAATTTCCAGGTTTACGCGCGCGTGGACAACATCCTGGACAATCGCTACGCGACCTATGGAACTTTCTTCGACACCGGCGCGATTCCCAATATCTCCAATGGCGGCGCTCCCTTCACCGACCCGCGTTCGCTCAGTCCGTCCCGACCGCGGGTCTACTATGCGGGTCTGAAAGTCACGTTCTGAAATCTTGTGCGCGGACACGCCGTCGCCGCGACGTGCCTCAATCTGCGTCCCATTTTCGTCTCAATTTTGCCGGCCGACTCAAATCAGTCTCCATGCATGTGAAGCGCATCAGAGCGCTTTGGTATTCGATAGCAGCGGCCAGCGGGCCGTCTGCCATTCGAGAGCACATGCGAGTCGATCGTCATGGAGGCAATTGCACGTCCCTTGCGTCAACCGGTTCGCATGCGAGGACGATCCTATGTTGCGTTCGTGTTTCGCCCGGTGGTTCCGATCCTCGGCTGGCTTGATGAAATCGATGCGACCCTCGAACAATCGCCCGGCTTTTTTGTCGGCAAGCCCGTGGTGCTCGACCTTTCTTCCGTGGACCTCAGCCAATCGGGAATCATGCAACTCGTTACAAGTCTCGAGCAACGGAACATTCGCGTGCTCGGGATCGAGGGCGTTGAGGCCGAGCGTCTCTCTTCGAGCATGCCGCCATTGCTCGTCGGCGGACGCCATTGCGTGTTGACGCAGAACGAGAAGAAGAAGCCGGAAGCCAAGGCGAAACCGACGTCGCTGCTGCTGGATAGCCAGGTGCGCAGCGGCCAATCCATCATCTTTCCGGACGGCGATGTGACCATCGTAGGCTCGGTCAGTTCAGGTGCCGAGATCGTCGCCGGCGGTTCAATCCATATTTACGGAACTCTTCGTGGTCGTGCGATGGCCGGAACAAACGGCAACACGGCCGCTCGCATTTACTGCCAGAAGATTGAAGCCGAACTCCTGGCCATCGACGGCTACTATCGAACCGCCGAGGAAATCGACGCGACCGTGGGCGAGCGGCCGTCTCAGGTCTGGCTCGATGGCAATATCGTGCAAATTACACCGCTGAATTGATTGGGGGATACAAGAATGGCCAAAGTCCTGGTCGTGACGTCCGGCAAAGGTGGCGTCGGCAAAACGACTTCCACTGCTGCGCTCGGCGCGACGCTCGCGCAGATGGGAGAAAAGGTTGTAGTCGTCGATTTCGACGTCGGCCTGCGCAACCTCGACCTCATTCTTGGGGCGGAACGACGGGTTGTTTTCGACTTCATCAATGTGGTGCAGGGCATCGCAAACCTCTCGCAGGCCCTCATTCGGGACAGGCGACTTGATAATCTGTGGTTGCTTCCGGCATCGCAAACCAAGGACAAGGACGCTCTCACGGAGGAAGGCGTCAGCAAGATCATCGCGGAGCTGAAAACCAGATTCGACTGGATCGTCTGCGACAGCCCGGCTGGCATCGAGCGGGGCGCGACACTTGCGATGCGCTATGCCGACGAGGCCATCATCGTGACTAACCCGGAGGTCTCCTCGGTTCGCAACTCCGACCGCATCATCGGAATGCTCAACTCGAAGACGGTGAAGGCGGAAAAGGGAGAGCGCGTGGAAAAGCATCTCCTGGTTACCCGTTTCGACACAGCACGCGCCGCAAGGGGAGAGATGCTCAGCATCGACGACGTTCTTGAGATCCTAGCCACGCCGTTGCTTGGAATCATTCCAGAGAGCCAGGACGTCTTGCGTGCCTCCAACGTCGGCTCCCCCGTCACTCTGAACGATGCCTCCAGTCCGGCAGCCCGCGCATACGTCGATGCCGCGCGTCGCCTGAGGGGCGAAACCATTCCGATGATGGTGCCGGCGCCACGAAAAGGCTTGATGGACCGGTTGCTTGGACGGAGGGCTGCATGATGGGTCTGCCGCGGCTTTTTTTCGGCCGCGCTGCTTCCGCGCCTGTCGCACGGGAACGGTTGCAGATCCTTCTCGCGCACGAACGCGGCTTGCGTGGGCAGCCTGAGTTGCTGGAATTGCTTCGCTCGGAGATCCTCTCCGTCGTCTCCCGACATGTCGTCCTCGACCCCGAAAAGGTCACCGTCCGAATGGAAAGGGGCGACAACGTCTCGATGCTTGAAGTCGATATTGAAGTGCCAAACGTCGCCGAAAGGCGGGTTGCCGCGGCTAGTTGACTGCTGAGGCGGACGGTCACGCCCGGGCCTGCAATGCGCCTGCACGCAAACGCATCGCGCCAGTAAAGCTCCATGAAACCCCCCGGCCGGGGCCTCGGCTTCGCCGTGGCTTAACCCGCGACGGCGGGCTTCGGTGACATCGCAAGCGCTCCCGCAGAGCGAGAGAAAAAACCTGTTCAGGGCCCGATCGACCGTCCCACTAAACCAATTGGGGGCAGGAATCGGACCGGATTTCGGTTGCAAACAATTCGAACAGGCGCAATCCTTCGGGTTTAACGGACCGAAAAAACAGGTACCGGGAGGAAACGATGGCTTCAGGATGGAATCGCCGCACTCTCATAAAGGGCGCGGCGGGAGCGCTGGCGCTGCCCTACCTAATCCGCCCGTCTCGGGCGGACGACGTCATCAAACTGCGTTGCTCTCTCGATACGGCGCCTTCGCACCCGCGTAACCAGGCAATCGTCGATTATCTCGACAAGCTCGAGCAGGGAAGCAACGGCAAGATCAAGTCCGAACTGTTCCATTCCGGCCAATTGTTCGCCGATCTCAACGTGACTAAGGCCCTGATCCAGGGCCAGATCGACATGGCCGCTCCCGGCACATGGACCATGACGGGGCTCGTGCCCGATTGCGACTTTTGCCAGTTGCCGGCGCTGTACGGCCAGGCGGTCGAAGTCTTTCGCCGCTGCAGCGATGGCGCGGCCGGAGAACTCGTCAAAAAGCAGATCGAGGCCAAGGTCCGCTCGCATATTCTCGGTCACTGGCTCGAACTGGGTTACGAGAACTGGTACACGACCAAAAAGCCTGTTCAAACGCTCGATGATTTCAGCGGGCTCAAGATCCGAAGCCCCGGCGGCGCCGGCATTTCCTGGCGAATAGCGTTCGTGCATGCAATTCCAAACGTCACGCCCTGGCCGAACGTGCCGCTCGCCCTGTCGCAAGGCACGTTCGACGGCTTTGTGAGTACCGACGAAAGCTGTACGTCAGCCAAACTCTGGGAGGCGGGCGTCAAGTATTCGTACGCCGATCACCAGTTTTTCGGCAACTACGTTCCTATGCTCAGCGACACATTCTGGTCGAAGCTTGGAGACGGCGAGCGGAAGTTGATGCGCGAAGTCTGGGCAGCAAACATCGAGCGCTACCGTGCGATGTCGGCGAAATCGCAAGCCGACGCTCGAGAGACGATGAAATCGCACGGCGTAGCCTTCGTTGATCCCTCCGCGGATCAACTCGCCGCCGACCGCAAGCGCATGATTGAGGCGCAGGCCGACCTGGTCCGCGACGCCAAGCTCTCAGCTGACATTGTCAAGCTGGTGAGCGATACCGTCGGTAGCCACAGTTAGAGCGTTTTCGAGCGAAGTGGCAACCGGTCCGCGTGAAGAAAACGCTTCAAAAAGGGATTTGAGCATCCGAAGGGAATTGGCCTTTGCGCGACACGCTGTGGGACAAGGCCGAGCGGTTTCTCATCGGCATTTTGGGCGCGCTCGCGATGCTCGTCGGATTGGTGCAGGTCGTCGGACGCTATGTAGCGCCGCGTTATGCCATATCCTGGGCTGAAGAAGTCATCGTTTACCTGATCGTCTGGGGCATCATGCTCGCGGCCTCCCAGCTGGTGCGCACCGACGGTCACGTTAGGCCGGATCTCTTGCTCAGAGCCGTTCCACCTCGCATCCAGCGCTGGATGGAGGCAATCAACTGCATTGCCGCGCTCGCATTTTGTGTCGGACTTGCATGGTACGGTTGGAGCATCGTCGCAACCTCCTGGCAGCTTGACGAGCGCAGCTCGTCGGATCTGCAGTTTCCGATGTGGCTTTACTCGGCAGCAATCCCGACGGGAGCCATGCTGATGAGCGGGCGTTATCTGATCAGACTCTATCGCTACCTGTTCGCCTTCGATCCCGAGACGATGACGGTTGGCCGCATTCCCGAGCATGAACGGGCCGGTGGATTGAGCCCTGCTTCGCCGAGAGAAGAGTAGGACGCACCTTTCATGTTGCTGATCCTGCTGTTGGTGCTGTTCTTCGGCCTTCTGGCCGTCGGAATGCCGATCTTCCTTGTCCTCGGATTATGCGCCGCGGTCCTTTACAGCGCGTCCGGCGAACCGCTGATCGGCGTTGCGCAAGTCATCATCGATCACCTCAATTCGCCGACCCTGATGTCGCTGCCATTGTTTGTCATGGCGGCGACCTTCATGCGCCAGGGCGGCGTCGCCAAGGCGCTGGTCGACGTATCCGCCGCCTGGCTCGGCGGCATCCGCGGTTCGCTCGGGCTTGTGACGGTGGTGGCATGCACGCTGTTCGCGGCAATCTCCGGCTCATCGGTGGCGACCGCGCTAGCCATGGGGACCATCCTGCTTCCGGCCATGATCGAGAAAGGTTATCCACGCAGCTTCGCGCTGGGCGTGGTCGGAGCTTCCGGTACCATCGGCATCGTCATTCCACCTTCGCTGGCGTTGATCCTGTATGGCATCGTCGCCGAACAGTCGGTGCCGCGCCTGTTCCTTGCCGGGGTGCTGCCAGGCCTGCTGCAGGCTGCAGTATTCTTCGCCTGGGTCTGGTACGACGCCCGGCGGCGGAAATTCCCGGTTGAGCCGACGCTGCCCCTCGCCGAGCGGTTTCGGGTGACGGGGAGGGCGCTGCCCGCATTGGTCGTGCCTGTGATCGTGCTGATCGGCATTTATGGCGGCATCGTCACCGTGACCGAAGCCGCGGCCATTGCCGCCGTTGCGTCTCTCACGGTCAGTCTCGCCTATTACCGGGGCTTTCATTGGTCGCAGACGTTGTGGGTGGTTGCCGATGCGCTGAAAAGCGCCGGCGCGATCATGCTGATCGTTGCTACCGCACTCGCATTCGGTCACTGGATGACGGCGTCCGGCGTTCCGGCCGAACTCGTCAAATGGGTTCTGGCGCGAAACCTCGCGCCCTGGCAGTTCCTGCTGGCCATCAACGTGCTTCTGCTCCTGCTGGGCTGCTTTCTTGAGGTCATCGCAACGCTGTTGCTGGTATTGCCCCTGCTGGCACCGGTATTGCCAGCGTTGGGCGTGGACCCCGTACACTTCTCGATCATTTTCACCCACAACATGGAGATCGCGCTGGTTCACCCGCCGGTCGGATTGAACCTGTTCGTGCTGTCCACGATTTCGCATGCGCCGATCGGCGAGGTCGTTCGCGGCGTTCTGCCGTTCCTCATCCTGCTGCTGATCGTTCTGATGATTATTACTTACGTACCGGCACTCACGCTGTGGCTGCCGCATGCGGTATACGGGAGCTGAAGTGCATTAGGGGAGATGGTAATGACCGATGGCGATAAACCGCTCAGCGGGATCACCGTGGTCGAGCTCGGTCATAGCGTGGCGGCACCTTATGCAGGACTTATTCTTGCCGACCTTGGCGCGCGCGTGATCAAGGTCGAGAATCCCGGCAGCGGAGATTACGCCAGAGGCTGGGGTCCCCCGTTCTGGCGCGAGACGGCAAGCGTCTTTCACGCGCTCAACCGCGGTAAGGAAGGCATAACGGTGGATTTCAGCAATGCGCGGGACTGCGCAAGGCTGAAATCACTCATCCTCCAGGACGCAGACGCAGTCATCCAGAACCTGCGGCCCGGCATTCTCGCAAAATTCGGTCTCACGGCAGAACAAATGCGCGCCGAGAAGCCTGAGCTGATATGGTGCGACATCGGGGCGTTCGGCAGCAAGGGTCCGCTCGCCGCGAAGCCGGGCTACGATCCGCTCGCCCAGGCCAGCACCGGGATCATGAGCGTGACGGGTGAGGGCGGCCGCCCGCCAGTGCGCGTCGGCGTTTCGCTGATCGACATGGGTTCGGGGATGTGGACGGTGATCGGCCTTCTCGCGGCGTTGCTTGCGCGCAGCGAGGGAGGCGAGGGGCGGATTGTATCGACCTCGCTCTATGAGACCGGTCTCGCCTGGATGACGGTGCCGCTTGCCGGCTATGCGGCCTCGGGAGAAGTGCGCAAGCCCTATGGCTCGGGGACCGCCGAAATCGTACCTTACCAGGCGTTCGAGGCTTCCGATGGCTGGTTGATGATTGCCGCCGGCAACGACAATCTCTTTCCCAGACTATGTGGCGCACTCGGCCTCGATTCTCTCGCCGCCGACCCTGCCTTCGCGACGAATGCGGCGCGAGTGGTGAACCGGGAACGGCTGATCCCGCAAATCGAAGCAGCCGTGAGGCGCTATTCGAAGGATGCACTCGGCCGGCTCCTGGACGCAGCCGGCGTCCCCAATGCTCCGCTTCTCGGCGTCGATGAGGTTGCAAGACATCCACAGACGGGCGCGCTTGAAATGCTGGCGCGATGCGAAAACGACGACATCGAACTTGTCGGCATACCGCTTTCGTTCGACGGAGAGCGGCCCCGCGCCAGCCAGCCTGCTCCCGCGCTTGGACAACACAACGCGATCCTGCCGATGTCGGGTATCTGAGGAAACATCCATGCGAATTGATTTCGAGACGATTCTTGCAGAACGGCGCGACAATCATGTTCTGGTCGTCACCTTGAACCGGCCTGACGCCGCCAATGCCATGAACACGCAGATGGGCCTCGATCTGATGGAGCTTTTCGAGGGGCTGACGGTCGGTCTCGAAGGGCTGCGGGCCGTGATCCTCACCGGCAGCGGCACCAAAGCGTTTTGCGCCGGCGGTGATCTGAAGCAACGCAACGGCATGACCGACGAGGCATGGGTGGCCCAGCATCTGGTCTTTGAGCGCATGCTGCGCGCGATCCTCGCCTGTCCTTTGCCGGTGATCGCCGCGGTGAACGGCGCTGCTTACGGCGGCGGTTGCGAGATCGCCGCCGCAGCCGATTTTGTCTATGCGTCGACCAATGCCCGCTTTGCGCTCACCGAGGTCACGCTCGGCATCATGCCCGGCGCCGGGGGCACACAGAACTTGCCGCGCGCCGTCGGCGAACGCCGCGCAAAGGAGCTTATCCTTTCCGGATTGCCATTCTCGGCCGAGGAGGCGGAACGATGGGGTCTGGTAAACCGGGTGCTTCCGCCAGACGAACTACTGCAGGCAGCGATTGCGATCGCCGACCGCATCGCCAGCAACGGCCCGATCTCGGTCCGCCAGGCCAAGCAGGCCATTCATCGGGGGTTGCAGATGTCGCTGGCCGACGGCCTGGCTTTCGAGATCGAAGCCTACAATCGATTGATACCAACGGCAGACCGGCGCGAAGGCGTGCTGGCTTTCAACGAGCGTCGCAAGGCGAACTTTCAGGGAAGATAGAAAAGAGGCTCCAGATGCGTGAAAAGGCCCATGTTCGCGAGGTCGGGCCCAGGGACGGGCTTCAGATGGTCAAGACCAACCTGTCGAGCGAACGCAAGCTTGCCTGGTGCCGGAGAGCGGCAGAGGCCGGCATCGCCGAGATCGAGGTGACATCCTTCGTTCCGCCCAAGGTCGTCCCGCAGTTCGCCGACGCGGAGGAAGTCGCTCGTGGTGCGCTCGCCATCGGAGGTTTCCAACCCTCGGTTCTCGTACCCAATCTCAAGGGCGCCGAACGGGCGTTTGCGATCGGGTTGCCGAAGGTCAACTACGTGCTCTCGGCGAGCGAGGCCCACAATCTTGCCAATGTCCGCCGCAGCACAGAGGAATCCTTGCAGGATTTTGCGCGCATCGTCGCGGTCCGCAACCAGCGAGCCGGAACGCGGATATCGCTCGCAGGCGGTATTGCCACCGCCTTTGGCTGCACCATCGCGGGCGCCGTGTCTGAGGTGCGGGTCGTCGAGCTGGCAGTACGGCTTGCCGAAATGGGCGCGGACGAAATCATCGTTGCCGACACGGTCGGCTATGGCGATCCGGGCCAGGTTCGGCGTCTCCTGAAGGCGGTGATTGGGGCCGTCGGCCGCGTTCCGGTGGCCTGCCATTTTCATGACACGCGCGGGCTGGGGCTCGCCAATGTGACGGCTGCCCTTGATGCCGGCGTACGCGCTTTCGATGCGTCACTCGCCGGCCTTGGCGGCTGTCCCTTTGCACCGGGCGCGACCGGCAACATCGATACAGAGGACACCGTCTTTCTGCTGGAGCAGCTCGGCTTCGACACAGGTGTCGATGTCGAGGCGCTGATCGCACTCCGCCGCGACGTCGAGAGCTGGCTGCCGGGGGAGCGCTTCTCCGGCGCCATCGCGCGCGCTGGCCTTCCGAAGACCTATCGCAGTCATCCAAAGGCCGCCTGAGAGGAGCCGATAATGCTCGATATCACCCGCCAGACCGCGAGTTTCGTCGCGAACCTCAAGCCAGCCGATATTCCGGACCAGTGCCGGGACGCCGCCCGCACCGGCATCGTCGATTGCGTCGGTGTCATGATCGCGGGCGCAACCGAGCAGCCGGTACGCATCGTTTCCGCCATGCTCGCGACTTCGATGCAAAATGATGGGGCGCCGGAGATTCCATCCGGGCGCAACCTTGCCGCACCCGACGCCGCGCTCGTCAACGGCGTTGCAGCACATGTGCTGGACTATGACGATGTCGCCCTTTCCGGTCATCCGAGTGCGGTGCTGGTGCCCGCTATTCTGGCGGAAGGCTGGTCGACGAACGCGAGCGGTAAAGAGGCGGTTGCGGCCTATGTGGCGGGATACGAGCTGTGGGCGCAGCTCGCCGCGCTCGAACCCGGCAATATGCATGAGCGTGGGTTCCATCCGACGGCCGTCATGGGTGCTCTGGCAGCTGCCGCGGCCTGTGCGCGGCTGCGCAAGCTTGATCCGGAGAAAACTGCGCACGCGATCGGAATTGCCGCCTCGCTCGCGTCGGGCCTTGTCGCCAATTTTGGCACGATGACCAAGTCGCTTCACGCCGGACGGACCGCCCAATCGGGTGTGCTTGCCGCCCGTCTGGCCGACCAGGGATTCACCGCGGCTCCCGATGCGCTGGAGCACAGAACCGGCTTCCTTCGCGCCCATTCGCCTTCGGGCACGCCGGACATCGAGAACGGGACGATCGACATCGGCGCCAACTGGCGGCTGGCAGACCTTGGAGTCAACGTGAAACGTTACCCCACTTGCTACGCGACCCATCGGTCGATCGATGCGATGCTCGATCTGGTCGACAGATACAAGTTGAGGTCCGATGACGTGCGGGAAATTCGCGTGCATACCGGCGTGACGCAAAGGCTGATGTTGCGCAACAACAATCCGAAGACGGGCCTCGAGGCAAAGTTCAGCATGGAGTTCGCGATGGCCGCAGCCCTCGTTGCGGGACGGGTGGGGCTTGCGGAACTCACGGATGAATTTGTGTCGCGGCCAGAGGTCAATTCCGTATTCGCCAAGGTCAGCTGCATGACGACCGATGAGATCATGCGGGGCGATCCGGCGTTCGCCCCATCCGACCAGGTCAGCGTCGTGCTTGCCTCGGGAAATGTGCTCGAGCACGCGCCTGTGGTTCACGCGAAAGGCAGCTGGCAGAGCCCACTCACAATGGCGGAGCTCAAAGACAAGTTCATGAACTGTGCCGCGCGCGCTTTCGGTTCGCCCCATGCGGGAGAGCTGTTTGAGCAGCTTTGGTCGCTGGAGGAGATCGGCTCAATCCGGGACTTGCGCCTGACTGCCGTCTGAGCGAAACCGCGCGAAATCCGTCCCGCGGCAGTTTCAGGCAGATCCCTGAACCTTGTCGCGAAAGCTGCGCGGCGAAAGCCCTGTGGCACCGGAAAACAACCGGCTGAAATAGGCAGGATCGTTGAAACCGAGAGCATAGGCGACCGTCGAGATCGGCAGGTTCGTGTACACAAGGTTGCGTCGTGCCTCTCGGACAACTCGCTCAAGGATCAGATGCGAGGCGGAATAGCCCGACGCTTCCCGCGTCAGCCGGCTGAGATGCGTTGGCGTGATCCCGAGAGCCCCGGCATAGTCGGCCACGGTCCAGTGCTCGAGGTAATGCTGCTCAAGCAGCGCCTCGAATTGGTCGAGAAGATCCGCCTTTGACACGCTGTCCCGCGTTACGCTCTTGAACGCGATTTCGCGCGCAACCAGTCCAACCAGAACGGAGGACAGGCCACGCAGCACATGAGCCCTGGCAAATCCCCGCTCGGCGAACTCGACAAAGATCTGCTCCATCGCGGCGCGTATCTTGGCAGTGCTGCGCATCAGCGCCGAGCGGGCAAGCACCCGCCGCAATCCTTCGGACGGTATCAGTACCTCGTCCAGCATTTCCGCAGCGATTGTCACGACCCAGCCTTGGGTTCCCTTTCGGAACGAGAATCCGTGGACATGACCGATCGGCACGTTGACGACCTGCCTCGGTCGCAACGGATACACTTGTCCTTCCAACGTCGCCTGTCCGCCGCCACGCTCGACAAGCAATATCTGATGCAATCTGGCGTGCCTGTGGGGCGCGAATTCCCAGTCGTGCAGGATCGAGCGGGCCGCAATGGTTTCGCAATGCACAACGTCCGGCAGGTCGCCTTGCTCGCCAAACAGATTGTAGCTCTGGATGGAGCGGCTTGCAGATCCCCTGGTCATGTTCGAATGGCGCGGCATGTTCGAATTGTACAAGAAAAAGGGAGCTCCATCCATTCCCGTTGTAGCAGTCGGAGATAGAGTACGTCCAAGCAATATATCGACGGGAGGACTTCATGAAAGTCCAGGTGTGCATCATCGGCGGCGGACCGTCCGGGCTGTTGTTGTCGCAACTCCTGCATCTGCAGGGGGTAGACACGATCGTACTGGAAAAATACAGCCGCGATCACGTGCTGGCGCGTATTCGCGCCGGCGTCCTCGAGCACGGCTTTGCCAAGCTGATGCGTGAGGCAAAATGTGGCGAGCGCATGGACCGCGAAGGCGAGGTCCATGAAGGTATTCAAATTGCCCACGATGGCGTCCTGGATCGCATCGACCTGCACAAATATTCGGGCGGAAGCTCGGTCATCGTTTATGGCCAGACCGAGTTGACGCGCGATCTCTATGACGCGCGCGACCGGATGGGCGGCAGGATCGTCCATGGCGCCGAGGACGTCATCCCGCATGACATCAATTCCAACAGCCCATACGTCACCTATCGCGAAGGCGACAAGGTCGTGCGCATCGACTGCGAATACATCATCGGCGCGGATGGCTTTCACGGCGTCAGCCGCAAATCGATCCCCAAGGATGTGCTGCGCGAGTACGAGCGGGTCTACCCGTTCGGCTGGCTCGGTGTCCTGTCGCGCACAAAGCCGGTCTCCTCTGAGCTGATTTATGCAAAGCATGAGCGGGGATTTGCGCTGTGTTCGCTGCGCTCGCAGGTGCTGAGCAGATACTATATCCAGGTGCCGCTCACCGATTCGGCCGAGGGTTGGGCCGATGATGCCTTCTGGGATGAACTCAGGCGCCGCCTGCCGAGCGAAGTCGCGGCGAACCTGATCACCGGTCCCTCGATCGAAAAAAGCATCGCGCCGCTGCGCAGCTTTGTCGCCGAGCCGATGCGCTACGGCCGCCTGTTCCTCGCTGGCGATGCCGCGCACATCGTGCCGCCGACCGGCGCACGCGGATTGAACAGCGCGGCTTCCGATATCTATTACCTCTATCATGCCATGCTCGATCACTATAAAGCGGGTGATGACGCCGGTCTGGACGGCTATTCGAAACGAGCATTGGCGCGGGTGTGGAAGGCGCAACGATTTTCCTGGTGGATGACGATGATGCTGCACCGTTTCCCCGAGAGCACGCCGTATGAAGTCAAACTGCAGGAGACGGAGATGACGTACCTGTTCTCTTCGGAAGCGGCGCTTCGCTCGCTGGCGGAGAACTATGTAGGCCTCCCTTTCTAGCAGGGGTCGGCACCCATCGCGCTCTTGCGACCGACAGCCAGCCCGGGTCGATTGGTCGAGCGTTAAGAAATATGGCCTGCATCTGAATTTGATTCAGAACAAACGCACTCAGCCGCCGGGATGCCACAATTTAAAACTTGCGAGGAGGGCCCCATGGGCAACACAAGCGCGCGGCAGCCAGTGCCTGGGACAACCATTTTTGACGGCGAGCAGGCCCGCAAGGGCTATGCCTTGAACAAGATGTGTTACTCCTTCAACGAGGCGGGCAACCGCAAGGCCTTTGTCGAGGACGAGGACGCCTACTGCGCAAAGTATGGCCTGAACGCGCGGCAGCGCGAGGCGGTTCGCAGCCGTAACGTCCTTCAGATGCTCGAAGCTGGCGGCAACGCGTACTACCTTGCCAAGCTTGCCGGAATTTTCGGCCTGGACATGCAGGACATCGGCGCCCAGCAAACCGGCATGACCAAGGAGCAGTTCAGGGCCAAACTCCGAAAGGCGGGAGGATAGTTCATGGCAAAGATCGTGGGAACCATCACCACCTCTCATGTGCCTGCTATTGGCGGCGCGATTGCCAGGGGACAGCAGAAGGATCCGTACTGGAAACCTTTCTTCGACGGCTTCCCGCCGGTGCGCGAATGGCTTGCCCGGGTCGAGCCCGACGTCGTGGTGCTCGTCTACAACGACCACGGACTGAACTTCTTCCTCGACAAGATGCCGACCTTTGCCGTCGGCGCCGCCAGCGAATACCGAAACGCCGACGAGGGATGGGGCATCCCGACGGTGCAGCCATTCCAGGGTTATCCGGAGTTGTCCTGGCATTTGATCGAATCCCTGGTGCGCGACGAATTCGACCTCACGACCTGCCAGGAGATGGTGGTTGACCACGCCTTCACCTTGCCGATGGCGCTGTGCTGGCCGGATCAGAAATGGCCCGTGCGCACCGTTCCGGTTTGCGTCAATACCGTTCAGGCGCCGTTACCCTCCGCTGCGCGCTGCTACAAGCTTGGCCAGGCGATCGGACGGGCCATCGCATCATGGCCAAAGGACGAGCGCGTGGTGGTCATGGGGACCGGCGGCCTTTCGCATCAGCTCGACGGCGAGCGCGCCGGCTTCATCAACAAGGAGTTCGACCTTCAGTTCATGAAGAGCATGGTCGACGATCCGGCATGGGCGACGGGATATTCGACCATCGAACTGGTTGAGCTGGCGGGAACGCAGGGAGTCGAGTTGCTGAACTGGGTGGTGGCGCGAGCCACGCTGCCGGCCAAGGTGCATCAGGAACACGCGAATTACCATATCCCCATTTCGAATACGGCCTCCGGATTGATGCTGCTCGAGCCTGCGGCCTGATCTCTCGCATCGACATCGAACTCAACCTGCGTGCATGCGTCATTCCTGGGCCTGACCGCCGGCCGGCCGCCAGACCTCTGAACGACCGTCGACGGCGGTCAAATAACCCAAGATTTTGTTGACCTGCACGATTAATTTGTACGATAGTACAAATATGGTCCGGAAGTCCCCCGACAAGGAAAAGGCGCGCAAGCCGAGTACGCGCGAAGCGATCCTCGCTGCGGCGGAGGAGTTGTTTTCGACAAAGGGCTTCAACGCCGTATCGGTCCGCGATGTTGCTCAGGCTGCCGGGGCAAGTCCGGGGAGCGTCACCTACCATTTCGAGACCAAGGACAGGTTGCTGCTCGAGATCTACCGGCGGCACTGCGGGCCCATGAACCAGAGGCGTGCCGAACTCCTGGCGGCCGCCAGGCGTGTCCGAGACCTTCAGGACCGGCTCGAGGCGATCATCCGCGCCTACGTGCTGCCCGCATTTTCCTCAGGGAACGATCTGGCCGGCGGCGGAGTACGTTTCACGCGGCTGCGCGCCATCATGTCGGCGGAGGGAAACGAGGTCGCGCGGCGGATCATTGCGCAGACCTTCGACGACACCAGCCACGCTTTCATCGACGCAATCCATGAGAGCCTGCCGCACATCCCGCGCACCGAGATCGTTTGGCGCAGTCATTTCCTGCTCGGCGCACTTTACTACACTCTCGTGATGCCCGATCGCGTTTCCCGCCTGTCGCGCGGCGATGCTGATGGATCCGACGCGGGACATGCGATCGAGCAGCTGGTCCAGGCGACTGTCGCGTCGATGCAGGCGCCGGCGCTCGATCGGCCCGAGCGATCGCGTCGACGACCCGCGCTGCCGGCGCAGGGTTCTGCAACTGTCGGTCTCGGGACGCGTTGATCGCATCTCGCGGGTCCCTGAGATCTTGAACGGGAAACAGTGATATGAGCAGGCCGGCGCGCTCGACCGATCTTTACGGGTCAACCGTTGCCATCATCGCTGAAGGAGAGGCAAAGTGATTATCGACGTACACGGCCATTACACCACCGCGCCGAAGGCGCTGGAGGAGTGGCGCAACCGGCAGGTTGCCGGCATCAAGGATCCGTCCGTCAAGCCGAAAGCCAGCGAGTTGAAGATCAGCGATGACGAGTTGCGAGAGTCCATCGCCGCCAACCAGCTCAGGCAGATGAAGGAACGCGGCAGCGACCTGACGCTCTTCAGCCCGCGTGCCAGCTTCATGGCCCATCACATCGGCGATTTCGAGGTATCGTCGACCTGGGCCGCCATCTGCAACGAATTATGCTGGCGGGTCAGCAAGCTGTTTCCCGACAATTTCATCGGCGTGGCGATGCTGCCGCAGTCGCCGGGCGTCGATCCGAAGAGCTGCATTCCCGAGCTCGAGAAGTGCATCACGCAATACGGCTTCGTCGGCATCAACCTCAATCCCGATCCCTCGGGTGGCCACTGGACCTCGCCGCCCCTGTCGGACCGTCATTGGTACCCGATCTACGAGAAGATGGTCGAGCTCGACATTCCGGCCATGATCCATGTCTCGACGAGCTGCAATCCCTGTTTTCATACCACCGGCGCGCATTACCTGAACGCCGACACGACGGCCTTCATGCAATGCCTGACGTCGGATTTGTTCAAGGATTTTCCGACACTGCGATTTCTGATCCCGCACGGCGGCGGCGCTGCGCCCTATCACTGGGGGCGCTTCCGTGGTCTCGCGCAGGAAATGAAGAAGCCGCTGCTCAAGGACCATCTCCTGAGGAACATCTTCTTCGACACCTGCGTTTATCACCAGCCCGGCATCGATCTGCTCACAAAGGTAATTCCTGTCGACAATGTCCTGTTTGCCAGCGAGATGATCGGAGCGGTTAGAGGCATCGATCCAGAAACCGGATTCCACTACGACGACACCAAGCGCTATATCGAAGCAGCCCCCACGCTCGACGCCCAGGATCGCTACAAGATCTTCGAGGGCAACGCGCGACGGGTATTTCCGCGTCTCGATGCTGCGCTCAAAGCGAAGGGGAAATGACCATGAGTGTCGCGATGAACGATCTGGGAATCGTCAGGCGCAATATAGCAAGGGCGGACAAGGCGGCCGTCGAGAGGCTGTCACGTTTCGGCGTGGCCACGATCCACGAAGCGATGGGCCGCGTCGGCCTGATGCATCCCTATATGCGGCCAATCTATGCCGGCGCGCAGGTGTGCGGGACCGCCGTCACTGTGCTGCTGCAACCCGGCGACAACTGGATGCTGCACGTGGCGGCGGAAGTCCTGCAGCCGGGCGACGTCGTGGTCGCGGCCTGCACCGTCGACAATACCGACGGATTCTTCGGCGACCTGCTTGCCACCAGCTTCCGCGCCCGCGGCGCGAAGGGTCTCATCATCGATGGCGGCGTACGCGATGTGATGGATTTGACGGAAATGAAGTTCCCGGTGTTCTCGCGTGCGATCAGTGCGCGGGGTACGGTGAAGGCCACGCTCGGTTCGGTTAATATCCCGGTGATCTGCGCCGGTACAGCTGTCAATCCGGGAGACGTCGTGGTCGCCGACATGGATGGCGTCGTCATCGTCCCGGCGAAGATCGCGCATCAGGCGGCGGACGCGGCAGAGGCACGTGAGTCCAATGAGGCCGATAAGCGTGAAAAACTCGCCCAAGGCGTGCTCGGGCTCGACATGTACAAGATGCGCGAGCCGCTCGCCAAGGCCGGATTGAAATATATCGACTGAGGAACTGCGCGGGCTGAACAAATGGCGGCAAAGATTGTTGGCATTTCGTCAATGGCGACCCGGCAGATTCTGGCGGATCTTGCCGGCGCGTTCCAGCAGAAGACGGGGCAATCGGTCGCCATCGAGTTTGTCGGCGGGGTCGACGCCGCGCGCCGCATTCGCGCGGGAGAGAAATTCGATATCGTCGTGCTCGCGGACGACGCCATGAAGCAGCTTGAAACAGATGGATGTCTGAGGGCAGGGAGCCGTGCCGCTTTTGCACGATCGGCGATCGCCGTGGCGGTCCGAGCGGGCGCAAGACACCCGGCGCTGGGCGACGAGGCTGCGACCAGGGCGGCCATTCTGGCGGCGAAGTCGATCTGCTACTCGACCGGGCCAAGCGGCACTCACATCATCAAGCTTCTCGAGAAATGGGGCGTCGATCAGGCCATGTCGGGCCGGATCGTGAAGGCTCCTCCCGGTATTCCCGTCGGCACTCTCGTCGCGCGTGGCGAGGCCGAACTCGGCTTTCAGCAATTGAGCGAATTCCTGGATGTACCTGGCATCGAAATCGTGGGGCCATTGCCGCGCGAAATTCAATCCGTGACGCTGTTTTCATGCGGCGTTGGCGCGCACGCATCCAATGAAGCCGGCGCACGGGATCTGATTGGCTATCTGACCGCGCCAGAGGCCGAGGGGTCCAAGCGGAGTCATGGCATGGAACCCGTATGACAGAGGTCATGCCAGCGCTGATGAGGTATTGAGGAAAACGTTTATGTCGAAACCTGTTACCGGCCCCTTCCAGAAAACTCCCGGCTGGCTTGACTGGTATGAGGGTCCCTCAAAGCCCCGGTTCAAGGTGCCGACCGGCGCCATCGACGCACATTGCCATGTGTTCGGTCCGGGTGCGGAGTATCCGTATGCGCCGGAGCGCAAGTACACGCCCTGCGACGCCTCCCGGCAGCAGCTTTACGCGCTGCGCGACCATCTTGGATTCGCACGGAACGTGGTCGTCCAGGCGACCTGCCATGGAGCCGACAACCGCGCGCTGGTCGACGCACTCGTCAATTCGGGCGGCAGGGCGCGCGGGGTCGCGACCGTGAAGCGCAGCGTCAGCGATGCCGAACTCAAGTCGATGCATGACGCCGGCGTGCGCGGCGTCCGCTTTAATTTCGTCAAGCGGCTGGTCGATTTCACGCCTCGCGACGAATTGAACGAGATCGCGGGTCGCGTCGCCCGACTGGGCTGGCATGTAGTGATCTACTTCGAGGCGCAGGATCTGCCTGAACTCTGGGATTTCTTCTCCGGGTTGCCGGCCACCATTGTCGTCGACCACATGGGCAGGCCCGACGTATCAAAGCCCGTCAACGGTCCGGAGTTCGAATTGTTCGTCAAATTCATGCGCGAGCACGCCAATGTCTGGTCAAAGGTGAGCTGCCCAGAACGCTTGTCGATTTCCGGACCACCGGCACTCGACGGCGAGCGCAGCGCCTATCGCGACGTGGTGCCGTTCGCCAAGCGAATCGTCGAAACATTTCCGGATCGGGTGCTCTGGGGTACCGATTGGCCGCATCCCAATCTGAAGGATCACATGCCGGATGATGGCCTCCTGGTGGACTTCATACCGCACATTGCTGTCACGCCCGAACTGCAGCGCAGGCTGCTGGTCGACAATCCCATGCGGCTTTATTGGCCGGAGCAATCCTGAGGAGCAGAGCCATGTCACTCGACAAGCCATATAAAGACATTCCCGGCACTACCATCTTCGATGCCGACATGTCGCGCCAGGGCTATCATCTGAACCAGTTCTGCATGTCCTTGATGAAGGCGGAGAACCGGGCCAGGTTCAAGGCCAACGAGCGCGCCTATCTCGACGAATGGCCGATGAGCGAGGAGCAGAAGCAGGCGGTGATGGCACGCGACCTGAACCGCTGCATCGCGCTCGGCGGCAACATCTATTTTCTGGCCAAGATCGGCGCAACCGACGGCAAGAGCTTCCAGCAGATGGCCGGCAGCATGACCGGCATGAGCGAGGAGCAGTATCGCGACATGATGGTGAAGGGCGGCCGGCCGGTCGAAGGCAACCGTTATACCGGGGAGAAGAAGTGATGGCCCATATCAGCGCAAGTGTTTACACCTCGCACGTGCCGGCGGTCGGCGCGGCGCTCGATCTCGGCAAAACCTCCGAACCCTATTGGCAGCCGGTCTTTGCAGGCTACGAATTCTCCAAGCAATGGGAGAAGCAACAGAAGCCGGACGTCATCTTCCTGGTCTTCAACGATCACGCCACCGCCTTCAGCCTCGATTTCATACCGACCTTCGCCATCGGCACCGCCGCCGAATTCAACCCGGCTGATGAAGGCTGGGGGCCGCGCCCGGTACCGAAAGTGATCGGTCACCCGAAGCTTGCAGCCCACATCGCACAATCGGTGATCCAGGACGATTTCGACCTCACCATCGTCAACAAGATGGACGTCGACCACGGGCTTACGGTGCCGCTCAGCCTGATGTTCGGTCAGCCGCAAGCCTGGCCCTGTCCGGTGATTCCATTCGCCGTCAACGTCGTTCAGTATCCCGTACCGTCGGGACGGCGGTGTTTCATGCTTGGCAAGGCTATCCGCAAGGCCATCGAGTCCTACGACGAGCCGCTCAACGTGCAGGTCTGGGGCACGGGCGGCATGAGCCACCAGCTGCAGGGGCCGCGTGCAGGCCTGATCAACAAGGAATTCGACAAGGCCTTTCTCGATCGATTGATCGACGATCCGGAGGGTCTGTCGAAGGTGCCGCACATCGACTACGTGCGGGAAGCGGGCAGCGAAGGTATTGAACTCGTGATGTGGCTGATCGCACGTGGTGCCATGAGCGATGCCGATGGCGGCAAGAAGCCGACCGTCCGACACCGCTTCTATCATGTGCCCGCGAGCAACACCGCCGTCGGCCACCTGATCCTGGAGAACAATTAGCATGGCCAAGAGCATCAAGGTCGCCCTCGCCGGTGCCGGCGCGTTCGGAATCAAGCATCTGGACGGCATCAAGAATATCGATGGCGTCGATGTGGTGTCGCTGGTTGGCCGCAGGCTCGAACCGACCAGGGAAGTCGCCGCCAAATACGGCATCTCGCACGTATCGACCGATCTCGCCGACAGCCTCAGGCTTCCGGAGGTCGACGCCGTCATCCTCTGCACGCCAACACAGATGCACGCGGCTCAGGCGATCGCCTGCATGAAGGCCGGCAAGCATGTACAGGTCGAAATCCCGCTTGCCGATTCGCTGCGTGATGCGCAGGCGGTCGGCGATCTGCAGAAGCAGACCGGGCTGGTCGCCATGTGCGGTCATACGCGCCGGTTCAATCCCAGCCATCAGTGGGTCCACAAGCGGATTCTCGCCGGCGAATACAACATCCAGCAGATGGATGTGCAGACCTATTTTTTCCGCCGCACCAACATGAATGCGTTGGGTCAACCCCGCAGCTGGACCGATCATCTGCTCTGGCACCACGCAGCCCATACGGTCGATCTCTTCGCCTACCAGGCAGGCTCACCGATCGTGAAGGCCAACGCCGTCCAGGGACCCATTCACCCGACACTCGGGATCGCCATGGATATGTCGATCCAGCTCAAGGCGCAGAACGGAGCGATCTGCACCCTCAGCCTCTCTTTCAATAATGACGGTCCCCTGGGCACGTTCTTTCGCTATATCGGTGACACCGGTACTTATATCGCCCGCTACGACGATCTTGTGAACGGCAAGGAAGAAAAGATCGACGTCTCCAGGGTCGATGTGTCGATGAACGGGATCGAGCTGCAGGATCGCGAATTCTTCGCCGCCATTCGCGAAGGACGCGAACCCAACGCAAGCGTGGCCCAGGTGCTGCCTTGCTATCAGGTGCTCCATGATCTGGATCGGCAGCTCGCCGCTGGCTGACTTGCGGCGACGAGATGCGTTTGTACGCGGCCCGGCCGCGATGTGAGAGGGCTTATGAGGCTGGCCGGCACTATCTCGCTTCTTGGTCTGATCCACGCATTGCCCGCGTCGGCAGCGGAACTGCCATCGCGTAAGCCCGGCCTGTGGGAAGTCAGAACCGCCATCGGTGGCAACGATGCCCAGGCTCGCGTGATCAAGCAGTGCATCAATGCCGCAACCGATCAGATGTTGCGGTCGGATGCCGGTCCCATTTCGTCATCAGCTTGTCAGCAACGCGATGTGAAGCGGTCGGAGAATTCAATAACGATCAACTCCGTCTGCACGGTCAGCGGCAAGCCGGCGACGGCGCATGCGCTCGCCACCGGCAATTTTGACAGTCAATACAAGATGACCGTGACCGCCGAGAGCGAGGCATTGCCGGGCGGCAAGATGACGATGACATTGGAAGGCAAATGGCTCGGACCATGCGCGGCGGATCAAAGGCCGGGAGACATCATCATGAGCAATGGCATGAAGATCAATGTTCCCGAAGTGCAGAAAGGCAGCCCTTCAGGGGGCGCGTCGCCGCCGCCAAAATAGGAACGGGATGCCATCTTTTCACGGGGCTGCCGACCATGGTCTCTTCCCGGCAGTCCAGTTCAGCGGGTAAAATGCATTTTGCTGATCTGGAACACAGATGGCGTCAGGGCTCACGAGGAAAACGGGGTCCGCTTTCGGCACAGTCGACAACCATGAGAAATTCAAGAGACTTGGGAGGATTTCAAAATGGCCGCAGGCACTGATCGCAGGACCTTGATCCGGGCTGCAGTGGCGCTCCCATTTGTGGCGGCTTCCACGAATTCAGCCCTGGCGCAAACTCCAGGCGGAAGTTCAACGGCTCCCGCAAAGCCTGCTCCGGCAAAGGACGTTACACGCGATCTGGCGCGCTATCTCGTGGCCGCGACCTATGACGACCTGCCTCCCAATGTCCGCAAGGAGGGGGTCCGCACGCTGTTGAATTGGGTCGGGGTTGCGATCGGCGGATCGCATCATCAGACCGTCGATATCGCTGTGGCCGCGCTTGCGCCGTTCTCGGGCCCTGCGCAGGCCTCGCTGTTCGGGCGGCGCGAGCGGTTCGACATCATGAATGCCGCCTTCATCAACGGCGTTTCCAGCCACATCTTCGACTATGACGACACGCACTTGAAAACCATTATCCATCCGGCGGGGCCCGTCGCTTCCGCGATCATCGCGCTCTCGGAGATGCAACCCGTATCGGGAAAGGAATTCCTCAACGCGCTCGTACTCGGTGTCGAGACCGAGTGCCGGATCGGAAATGCCGTCTACCCGAACCACTATGATGTCGGCTGGCACATTACCGGCACGGCCGGCGTGTTCGGCTCGGCGGCGGCGGTCGGCAAGCTCCTGAAGCTTAATGAGCAGCAAATGGTTTGGGCGCTGGGACTGGCTGCTTCGCAGCCGGTGGGCTTGCGCGAATCGTTCGGCTCGATGAACAAGAGCTTCAATCCAGGGCGGGCCGCGAGCAATGGCATCTTCGCGGCTATGCTCGCATCGAAGAATTTCACCTCTTCCGACGGCATGATCGAGGCGAAGCGCGGCTGGGCGAATACGATCAGCACCAAGCAGGACTACAACGAGATCGTCGGCGATCTTGGCAAGCGCTATGAGGCCGCGCTGAACACCTACAAGCCGTTCGCCTGCGGTATAGTCATGCATCCGGCGATCGATGCCGCGATACAGTTGCGCAACGAGAACGCCCTTACGGCCGATCAGATCGAGCGCGTCGATCTCAAGGTGCATCCGCTGGTGCTCGAGCTTACCGGCAAGAAGAATCTGCGCGAGGGACTTGAGGGCAAGTTCAGCATTTATCACGCCGTAGCCATCGCGCTGATCGAAGGCGCGGGCGGGGAGAAGCAGTTCAGCGATCGCGCCGTCAACGACCCGACCGTGGTCGCGCTGCGCGGCAGGGTCAACCCGGTGATCACGCCGGGTATCGATCCTGCGCAGGTCGACATGACGGTTGTGCTGAAGGATGGACGCCAGCTGCATCGCTTCATCGAGCATGCCATCGGCAGTGTGGAGAAGCCGATGACCGACCAGCAACTCGAGGCGAAGTTCACCGATCTGGCTGAGGGAATCATCCCGGCTCCGATGATCCGGCGCGTGATGGATGCTTGCTGGAACGTCGAAAGCCTGCCGAGCGCTGCCGACATCGCCAAAATGTCAGTTCTGGCGTGAGATATCGCCGTCAGCTGCAGTCGTGCACTTGTTGGCAGGACCGGATGTCCGGTGCGCCGGCCCTTCATCGCCCCCGCGGGGTAAATGACGGGTCCAGGCCTCCCGGCCTCGACGGGTCTATTCGATCCAGCGCGTGAGGAACGCCATAAGGCACATAATGCCACGTATAGGTTGGCCGATAATACCAGTGGTCATGGGTTCGACCATGATGTCTCGCCGACGCCGGGGCAATTGCACCGGAGAGAATGACAATGGTGACCACCATTGTCATTGGCACTGCAACAAATCGCCTTCCCATCATTCTCTCCATCGGGCTTCTCACAGATATGTTTGGGGCGTTTTGTGCGGAAGGGGCGACGGCGGTTTTCTCAGATAAACCGGAATTGGAGCAGGGGAGGGGTCTGGTGGAAGGGGGCCCGCAACTCCGCTGCCGTTGGCCGTGTCGATGAGCGCGTGACGATGAGCCGGTTTTCGGTTACACCTGAATCAATTATCTTTTAGGAACTACCACCGGAAGTTTCACGCATACTTGGTGTTATGCGTCACTCGAACCCAAGGGAGGAACGCATGATGAAATTAAGACTGATTGGCGCTGCCGCAGTCCTTTATTCTGCGTTGGCGGGGCCCGTGATGGCCCGGCACGTCATCTCCGGCCCGGGCCGCCCGGCCCAGAGCCTGTTTTGCGCGACCCGGGAAGCCGGGAATCCCCACAGCAAATATTGCGATTACATGGCCTGGAGCAAATGGCGACAGCGAGGCGATTGGGACAGCTCTCTCGATAATGCCTGCTTGCGCAACCCCAGCTTCATACCCGGAGAATGCAGCTTCAATCCGCAGGGCCAGGTGCTGTTTGGGGCGCACCCCTGAACTGATCATCTGCCGGGCTTGGGCGCGGTCGCATTTCCTTGCAAGCATCAAGGCCCGGGACTGATCAAAGCCCCGTGCCTGTTCTATTGGCGCGGGCGGGCCATTCAGGTGATCGACCGGGGCCAGAAATGACCCTCTGCTGCTGCCTCGCCTCGCGTGTCAGCTGAATTGCAAGACTGATCAGCGGCGGCACGGTCGGCATCGCAATTCGGCACTTCATGGCTATCAATCAGCAGAAGCTGCTTCCGCATCTCGGCGAGCCGCGCACGGCAATACTCGCGATATAGCAAATCGAACAGAGCGGACATGATCGAACCTCATCGTTTGATCACTTGCCCGGTTATCTTCCGATTGGAAAGCAAGCGACGTGAATTGGATCACACTTGGGCCGCGGTGATTGGTCGCGGGGATGGTCAGGAGCAAATCCGGAATTATTGCGAATACCCTGCCGAAAAACCCCGGAGCGGGCCAGTCAGGGAACCCGGCGCTTCTATTACCGTGATCCGCCTCAATGCGATGCGGCTTTATCGGATGCCCATAATATTAAGCGTTCTGAATATTAAGCGTTCTGACTCGTGGACACTCCGCGCCTCACTCCAGAGCCACGGCGGTAACATGATCGACGGGAGTGCGGTAGAATTCGATACCGTTTCTGTCGGTAACACGCACAGCATATCCCCTGGCACACAACTGAGGACGTCCTATGCAAAGCTCGCTCGCGATGCTGTCAGCCTTGTCGATTGCGAGTTCCGTGTCTTCGAGGATCATGATGCCCTGATTTTTGAACTCTTCGCCTACGACGAGATCAAAACTGAAGTAGGGCATCGGTGCAGCCTCCACGTTTCAGGATAGTCTGCAATGTAATGCGAGTCTCAAGGGTTCCATCATTACATTTCGACCGTGCGGTCGGATCATCGCTATATGTTGCATTTTGGCAAATGCGACGACTGCACCTGACACCGGCAGAACGAATCAGTCCTGATCCTGTGGGCGCGCTTGCGCCTCAACGTAAATGAGAGGGACGTGCTGCTGTTGCCAAACGCGAGCAATTCTATGGCTAACAAATCATAGATCGCTCTCGATGCGCTGCCTGGATCCTTTTCAAGAAAAGCAACTATTTGTCTACGTTAATGGAACGTTAATCACACCTCGTTGATGCGAGTGAGCAATGTTCGGAGGAAACGCCTTCGTTCGTGAACAATCATGCGACATCACCGCGGACGGCCAGGATTGGAATCGACCGACATTCCTCAGCCCAGCTGCCTTGAGTGTCGGCGCAATCTGAATTCGCCAGCTCGGCGGTAACCTTGCTGGTTTATCTTAAAATTGGGAAGACGTTGCTCAGCTAAGCTCGCTCTGTTTAAGATGCGAGAACTCGAATACTGTTTTGTAAAGTAATGATTTTCAGAAGTTGATTATTAATCCCCTGATA
>CAWFZL010000045.1:0-174933 GCA_963820275.1 uncultured Alphaproteobacteria bacterium | reverse complement strand
CCAGCGGACGTCGCTGTTGATCAGCGAACTTCGGCCAATGCAGTGGCGACCCCAGCTGCCGAAGTCAGTGCAACATCAGACGACTCTCTCCCTTACCTTCTCACACCGTTCAAGTTGGCTTCGCAACCAAATCTCAAGTAGTCGGTGTTCGGGTTCGTAGGTCGCACGGATTCCGGAAATCTCGGCAGTACATTTGTCTACGGCCTCAACGCCCCCCAAATAATGTTTTACGACAATTATATCGTGGGCGGCGCCTATCAGCGGGATTTTTTCCAATTCAACAGCGGCCTGATTGTTGGCGCTGAAGTCGGGCTTGCCGATCGCTTCGGCCATTACAGTATCTGCTGTGACACCATTGTTTATTCAAACAGCATGGTCAATTCGGCCGAGTTCTGGGGTGGCGCGTCCTTCCGAACGCAGGGCCTCGCGTTGTTCGATACGGTCCACATTTCACCGGGCTTGGTGTTCGGGTTAAGTCTCATCTCAAATCCGATAGGCCAGGAAGGCGAGCATCAGATCGTCAATCATGGCAGCGCCAAGCTTCTCTTTTACCTTGGGTTCGATCTCGCGTTTGCGCTGGCCAAAGCGCCAGACACCGAATTGGTTTTTCGTATTCAGCACCGTTCTGGTGCCTATGGAACCTTGGGTGGTTTGAAAGAAGGCAATAACGCCAACGTCATCGGAATACGCCAACGTTTCTGAACGACTGCCGTCGTGCAGTATGGCAGGACGATGTCAGTTTCGACGGAAACGCTTCCGTGTCCGCTCCGGGTCCAGACTGTGTGAAAACCTGACCGATGCTATGATTCCCTTGCTGAATCGCGGGGGGATGATGAAAGGTTTCGTTCAAGGGGCGGATCGCCAGCAGACGACACTGTTGCCGGAATGCCTTGATGATTGGGTGGACGAGAGCAATCCTGTTCGGGCGGTCGATGTGTTCGTCGATGCGCTGGAACTGCGCGAGCTGGGTTTCGATAGCGCCACCCCGGCAGCGACCGGCCGGCCGGGATATCATCCGTCGCCGATGCTCAAGCTTTATATCTATGGCTATCTCAACCGGGTCCAATCGAGCCGGCGGCTGGAGCGCGAGGCTGGCCGCAATCTGGAAGTAATGTGGCTGACGGGACGGCTCGTTCCGGATCACAAAACCATCGCCGATTTCCGCAAAGACAACGGCCCTGCCATCAAAAGGGTCTGCGCGCAATTCGTCGCCTTGTGCCGCAAGATGGGTCTGCTGGCGAAAGCGAGCGTTGCGATCGACGGCAGCAAGTTCAAGGCGGTCAATTCGCGCGACAACAACTTCACGAAGGGAAAGATGGAGCGGCGGCTGGCGCAGATTGAGGAGAGCGTTGCGCGCTATCTGAGCCAACTTGACACAGCCGATCGCCAGACAGCTTCCGGTGAGGCGCCGTCGGAGGAGCTTGCGGCCAGGACCACGCGGCTCAAAGAGAAGCTGATCAAGCTCGAAGAAGAGGTGAAGCGCCTTAAAGCGATTGAGAGGGTGATGCTTGCCGCGCCCGATCAGCAAGTCTCCTTCAGCGATCCTGATTCTCGCTCGATGGCGACCAGCGGGCGCGGCTCTGGGATGGTTGGCTATAATGTGCAAGCGGCCGTGGATACGACGAACCATCTGATCGTCGCGCATGAGGTGACTAACGTCGGCACCGACAAGTCGCATCTTGCGAACATAGCCAACCAAGCGAAGGCGGCATTGGAGGCAGAAAACCTCGAAGCCTTCGCCGATCGCGGCTACTTCAAAGGTGAGGAGATCCTCGCATGCGATGAGGCTGGCATCACGGTCACGCTGCCAAAACCCCAGACATCGGAGGCCAAGTCGGAAGGCCGCTTCGGCAAGCAGGATTTCCGCTATGTTGCCGAAGAGGACATTTACATTTGTCCAGCCGGTGAGAAGCTCACCCACCACTTCACGAACGAGGAAAATGGATTGGTCCTGCACCACTACTGGACCAACGCGTGCCGCACCTGCGCGCTGAAAGCTCAGTGCACGAAGGGACCGCAACGTCGCATCAAGCGGTGGGAGCACGAGCACGTTGTCGATGCCGTGCAGGCGCGCCTGGACAAGAATCCGGATGCGATGCGTACTCGTCGCGAGACGGTCGAGCATCCGTTTGGCACGCTGAAGATGCGGATGGGGGCGACGCACTTTTTAATGAAGACGCTGCCGAAGGTGGCGACCGAGATGGCGCTGCACGTGCTCGCCTACAACCTCACGCGAGTGATGAACATCGTCGGTATTAAACCACTCCTGGCCGCGATGTGGGCTTGAGGAGGTGTCATGTTGTGCGTGCCGTGTGGGTTCAGGTCGCCCGAGGCTGCGCCCGGATTGAACTCAAGACCCGATACAGCAAAAATAGGCTCAGCCAATCGCGTCGACGTCCATCACGCCCGGTTACTTGCAGTTGTTGGGGTACGAAAAACGTTTCGACACAGCCTGGGTCACGAACGGACCTGCCGCGCTCGAAATCCGACTTCTGTTTTACCCCAAGAAGCGGACATTGCTGGCCGGACTAGCCGTATCCGAAACGTGCAAAATCTCGGAAAGTCGCGGCCTCATTCGATGAACCCCGTCAGCAGGCGCAAGCAAAGAGCCTTCAAGGGATACCCGGCATAAAAGGCGGCCCGAGGCTGGAAGGCATGACTCGCGATAACAACTGCCATGACGCCAACGCACCATAATTAGGTATATAGTCGGGGGAGGCTACAGCGGGGCCTCATGGTGGAAGTGCCGAGTTCATCGACTGTTTCCGAAGTGGTGCTGTTCGCGCAGCAACCTGCTCTGCAGCTGATCTACGACACCGCGCCGATCGGGCTCGCCTGCCTGTCCCCCGACTGCCGGTACCTGCAGATCAACCAGCGCCTCACCGAGATTTGCGGGATTTCGGTGGAAGATCATCTTGGCCGCTTCGTCCGGGATTGCGTGCCGGCGCTGGCGGATTCTGTCGAAGCCATAGTGCGCTCGATCATGGAAACCGGCGAGCCGGTGATCGGAATCGAGGTCGCCGGCCAACGCGCCGATCAGGTCGAAGAACGACACTGGGTGACTTATTGGCATCCGCTGCGTGCGCCAAGCGGCGAGATCGTTGCGGTCAACGTTGCCGCCGAAGAGATCACCGAGCGCAAGCGCGCCGAGCGGGAGGTGCGCAACGCGCGCGACGCGGCGGAGACCGCCTTGCGGCATCTGCGCGAGACTCAGGATTCGCTGATCGAGGCTGAAAAACTCGCAGCCCTTGGCCGGATGGTGGCCGGTATTGCGCATGAGGTGAATAGCCCGGTCGGTATCAGCCTGACGGTTGCCTCCACGCTGCAGCAAAAGGCCGCGCAATTTGCCGCGGAAGCCGCCAGCGGCGATCTCCGGCGTTCGAGCCTGAACGCGTTCCTGGATCTCGTGCAGGATGCGACCGCCCAACTGGTGAAGAATCTGGGCCGGTCGGCCGAACGGATTCAATCCTTCAAGCAGGTGGCGACCGATCAGGGTCAGTCGAATCGGCGCTGTTTCGATGCGAGCGCGCTGACTGAACAAATTCTGTCACATCTCACGCGGGATTCGAAGCAGCAGGCCATCACCCTCAACTTCCACTGCGAGCGCGGACTAATGATGGACAGCTACCCTGGGCCGTTCGGACAGGTTCTGACGCATCTCGTCGTTAATGCAATGGCGCATGCATTCCCGGACGGACTCGATGGAGTCATCGATATCAAGATGGCGTCGTCAGGGGCTGACTATGTCGAACTGCTGGTGGCCGACAATGGCTGTGGCATGGCGCCGGAGGTCAAGCGGTTGGCGTTCGATCCGTTCTTCACGACCCGTCGCCATTTCGGCGCAACCGGCCTTGGTCTCCACATCGTCTATACCATTGTCGCGGAGCGGCTGGGCGGCCGGCTTAGCCTCGAGAGCGACCCCGGCGGGGGGACAACCGTCTCGCTCTTCCTGCCGCGGGTAGCACCACGTCGGGACTGAAAGAAACGTCAGACGGCATCAAACTTTCCCGTATGCGTTTGCGGCAAAAGCGCCGTTCCGACAGGCGACAAGGGAACGCGAGGTCGACCTGTCTCGTCCATGGGCTCGCGCGAAAATAGCGACGTTCAATCGGCCCCGGCGTGCAACGGCACGACGAGCGTCAGATGGGTGCCCCTGGTCAACTCTCGCCTCGTCAATTCGGCCCCCAGCTGACCTGCCAACGCTTGAACAATGCGGGTGCCCAGCCGTTTGCTGCGCGCCGGGTTGAAGTCGCTGGGCAATCCAACTCCCTCGTCGCTGACCGAGATCGAGACCGCCTTGTCGTCGTCTGGAACGAGTTGCAGGCGGATCACCCCATCCGGGGAATCGGGATAGGCATGTCTACCGGCGTTCAAGATCAGTTCGTTGACGATCAATGCGACAAGAATTGCGCGGTCTGCGGCGAACTGGATTTCCCTGGGTGTATCAAGCTGGATCGTGCAGGGTGCAACTGCGGTCTGTAGATCTTCGGCGACTTCCCGCAGATAGCCGACCAGATCTATGTTTTCGTAGTCGGCATTGTACGCGAGGCGATTGTAAGCGCGGCCGACTGCCAGGATCCGGGTGGATGCTTCCATGAGCCGTTCGCTCAATTCGGGATCACCAACGGCATTCGCCTGCAGGTGAAGCATGCTCGATACTACTTGAAGGCTGTTCTTGACACGGTGGTTGACCTCCTTGAGCAGGATTTGATGGCGGTCCAGTGCAGCTTGCAGTTTGCGCTGGTACTGCTGCTGCTCGATCGCCATGCCGAGGATATTCGCAGCACCTTGCAGGAAGGCGATGTCATGCTCGCCGAACTCGCCGTCGGACCGGCTGTCGACTTCGAGCACTCCAAACGGCAAGCCATCGCCTTGCAAAATGACGTTCATGGCGCGGCGGATTCCGTGTTCGACGAGCAACTCCGGAGTTCGAAATCGCTCTTCGTTTTCGAGATGATTGGAAATCACGGGCTTGCCGGTCTGGAGGGCGTAGCCAGCCGGCGAATCCAGATCGGCGCCGACGCTCGCGTTGCCAACCACGCCTTCGCCCCAGCCGACGCCGGCGCGAACGAGCAATCGCTTGTCTGCCGGAATGTACTCCATGATCTTGCAATACTCGGCGTCCAGGCCTTCGGCCGTCATCCGCGCGGTGTGATTGAGCAGATCGGTGAAGCTCGTGCGCTGCAGGGCCAGTACGCCGAGTTCGGCGAGCAACTCCTGCTGCCGAATACGTAACCGGAGTGCGCGTCCGGTCAAATCCTCGGGTTCGTTGCCTGGTTTTCCCTCGACTACGGGTTCGTCTTTGTCGGATGTCGGGCTCATTATTGCTCGATAGCATACCGGGCATCAAAACTCGCCCGGGAACTTATGTTCATCATTCCATGGAACTAACGGCGGCCGGTTTGTCGCCGTCCGATGATCGCCTTTAGGCGGCTGTTCTTCGAGTAGATCAGACAGAGCGCCTTACGCATCACGAACGTGGCATTTCTTCATCAGTTGATCTGCGTCAACGGAGCAAATGGAATCCGCTTTAGATTTAAAAGTTCGGCAAAGGCTCAAAGTGGGAGTGGAAAATGCTGGAATTGAGCATTCGTTCTCGGCGATACGTCGCTAAGACCCTCTTGTGCCTTGCGAAGATGCGCTCGCGCCAAGTTTTCGTAGCCGTCTCGGATCGATGCACTGCGGCTCGCAATGACTTGAACCGAGCACAGCAGACAGTACTTCGAGATGACTGGGCCAGTGGGCATTGCATAACGACGGCTGGTTCCTCAGCACCAGGTCAGTCGTGCGCCCTGGGAGGCTTTCGGACCCGCGAACGCCGATCCGCTGAACAACCAGGTGTTCCAGCTCTATGACTTGACCAAGAACTTCAACCAGTCCGAGGATATCGCCGCGCAGCATCCGGACAAGGTCGCGGAGATGCGGAAGATGTTCGTCGAGGAAGCGAAGAAATATCAGGTCTTCCCGCTGGACGCATCAGTGGCAGCCAGAATCGCGGCTCAGCGTCCGAGCCTCACCGCCGGTCTGAGCGAGCTGGTCTATACGCGGCCGATGACCGGGATTCCGCAGGGCGATGCGCCGTACCTGCTCAACACCTCCTACAACCTCGCGGCGGATATCACCGTGCCGGAAGGCGGAGGCGAGGGCATGATCGCGACTTCCGGCGGGCGTTTCGCGGGCTGGGGTCTCTACCTGCTCAAGGCAAGCCGGTGTTTTGCTGGAACCTGCTCGATCTCGAGCGGATCAAGTGGGAAGCCCCCGACGCGTTGTCGCCGGGCCGGCACACGGTCGAGTTCGACTTCAAGTATGACGGCCTCGGCCTCGGCACGCTGGCGTTCAACAGTTTCTCCGGCGTCGGTAAGGGGGGCACTGGTACGCTGAAGGTGGACGGCAAGCTGGTCGACACGAAAAGGATGGAGAAAACGATCCCGATGATCCTCCAATGGGACGAGAGTTTCGACAGCGGCTCCGACACGATCACCGGTGTGAACGACAACGACTATCTGCCGCCGTTCCCGCTGACTGCGAAGTTCAACAAGCTGACGATCAAGATCGATCGCCCGCAGCTGCCGCCCGAGGACATCAAGAAGCTCCAGGCTGCGATGCAGGCAGCGAGCGACGGACCAGTGGGTGAAGATCTCACTTTGGTCCAGAAGATCGAGATGCGCTACGACGAGAGAGAAGCATGCCGGAAGCAGGCTGACGCAAAGAAACTTGGCCCCATCGAACGCATCGGTTTCGTGAGGGATTGCATGAAGTAACGACGATCCGGTGAAATACATGGCGGAAGGGGCTCCTCGCGCGGAGCCTCTTTCAAATGGGCTACCCATCGCTCCGCCATTCAAGTTCTGAAGCCCCAAACTCCGAAACACTTCACGTTCGCGCCGTCCGGCAGCCACAAGAGGGGCGTTTCGCGATCGTCACGAACGTTGGCTGCAGGATGCGGTGGACGCGTCGTATCGAAAGACGAACGACATGACGCGGACGGCGAAGTCGCGTGGTACCAGCGCCGCCGATTTGAAGTTCCTGCAGAGTTTGTAGCGGGTTCGTAACAGGAACTTCAAATCGAAAGCGGAACTGGAGATTTACGATTTGCAAGTGCCCTTTGCCTTCCGAAGTTCGTTGAAGAACGTGCTGCAACAGGGAGCGAACTTCGGAAGGCGGGCACTTGACGTCTCGACGCTGACGTCAAGCTTGGCGATGAATTTCGCGAAGCGACGGTGACAAAAAAGCCCGATCGCCGGGAAGAGCGCGAAGCAAGCCGTTAAAACCATTCGCGCAGGGAGTGCCGGAATGTTTCGGCGGACCTGTGGTGGACTTACTCGTGTGCTTTCACTTCTTGCACGCGAGGCTGCGGGTGCAATGAACACCCGGCATTCCCTGCGCCCTCTTCATCGAGGGACGTCGTACTGCAAGACCCGGGCGCGATCGCGTCGCGGGAAGGTGGAATTCGTGTTCGTGGGTCTTGTCGCTGGCCATCCTTCGGGACGCACGCCTTCAGCGTGCTCCTCAGGATGAGGTCCAGACGCGCTGGGCGAGAAGGATGAGGTCGTAACGAATGGCGAGACCTGAAACCCTCATGGTGAGGAGCGCGGCAGGGCCGCGCGTCTCGAACCATGAGGCCCTGACTGGCAGCTCACCCCTTCTTCGGTTGATACCTTGCGAGGAACATCTGCGTCGCGCTCGAGATCACCTGCGCGATACGCTCGGCGGAAGGCGCGGGCGCCGCCTGAAAGATGAACGGCAGGAACAGCGTCGCCTGGCACATCAGCAGGAATTGCGATGCGGCGAGCTGGCAATCGTCGATCGCCAGTTCTTCGAGCTTCACGCGGGCGTCGAGATAGGCGGCGAGACGGCCGATCGTGTGCTCCAGCACGTTCTCATAGTAGCGGCGGCCGACATCCGGCATCCGCTCGGCGATCGCCATCACGGTACGGATCGCCGATCCGCCGCCCGGCCGGCAGATCATGGCAATATAGGCCTGTCCGAACTCGGTCAGGGTGGTGGTCACTTCCTGCGCGGGATCGAAATTGAACCTCACCTTGCCCTGTTCGAGCGTCTCCTCCTCGACGATCGCCTCGAACAGGCGGCTCTTGTCGGCAAAGTAGACGTAGAGCGTGCCCTTGGAGACTCCGGCGGAGCGGGCGATCTCACCCATGCTGGCGCCGTCAAAACCGAGATCCAGGAAGACCTTGCGGGCGCCGTCGAGGATCTGCCGGCGTTTCGAGGTCTCCTCGTCGCCGACGATCCGAAGATCGGTGGATGGAGCTGCAACCATTAATTCAGGTTCTCTGGAAAATCACGATTTGGGAAACTTTCCGTAAGGGACGCTCCCTCTATGATCCTCGTAATATATCTTGACCGAACCGTTCGGTCAATGTTATTTTGCTCATCATGGCAGGGGCATTTTTCAGCCCTGTCCGCGTTTTTTGTTCGGGGAGGCCTTTATGGCCGCAGCGAGAGATCAGGCCGCGCGTATCCTTCGTACCGGGCCGGATGCTGCCGAGAGCGAGCCGGCGCAGGAAGCGTCGGCTGCGACCGCCGATTCCATTCGCGCACAGCCTTCAGACGAGGCCGCGCCCCGCCGCACGGCCGAATTGCCGGAAAAGCCGGCCGTCGCTAGGCCCGCGCCAGCAGCAAAGGCGAAAAAGCCGGCGAAGCGCAAGATGATGCTGATGGGCGTGGCCGCGCTGCTCGCGCTGGCTGCCGCCTCCTATGGCGTGCATTGGATTCTGGTCGGACGTTTTTACGTCTCGACCGACGACGCCTATGTGCGCGCCAACAACACCATGCTCGGCGCGCGCGTCTCCGGACATCTCTCGGCGATCTTTCCCCGCGACAATGCGGTGGTCCACGCCGGCGAGGTGATCTTCAAGATCGACGACGGCGACTATCGCATCGCGGTCGATGCGGCACGCAGCAAGATCGAGACCCAGCAGGCCACGATCGAGCGCATCGGCCGGCAGGTCGTCGCGCAGGAAAGCGCGGTCGAGCAGGCGAAGGCGCAATTGGCCTCCGCCGAAGCCGGCCTGAAGCGGGCCGACCTCGATTACGACCGCCAGCAGAACCTGAGCACGAAGGGCTTTGCCTCGCGCGCGACATTCGAGGTCTCGGAAGCGAGCCGCGATCAGGGCATGGCCGGAGTGAAAGCGGCGCGCGCAGCCCTGGACGCCGCGCAGGACAACGTCGAGGTGACCAAGGCGCAGCAGGCCGAAGCGCGCGCCACACTGATGGAATTGCAGACATCGCTTGCCAAGGCCGAGCGCGACCTCGATTTCACCTCGGTGCGCACACCGGTCGAGGGCACCTTCTCCAACCGTCTGGTCAACACCGGCGATTTCATCGCGGTCGGGCAGCGGCTCGGCAATGTGGTGCCGCTCGACGACGTCTATATCGACGCCAATTTCAAGGAGACGCAGCTCAGGCGCATTCGCCCGGGCCAGCCGGTGACGATCTCGGTCGATGCCTATGGGCACCGCAAATTCGCAGGAGTGGTCGACAGCATTTCGCCCGCCGCGGGCTCCGTGTTCACGCTGCTCCCGCCCGACAATGCCACCGGCAACTTCACCAAGATCGTGCAGCGGCTTCCGGTTCGCGTCCGCGTGCCGAAGGATGTCGCGAGGCAAAACCTGCTGCGCGCCGGCATGTCGGTCTATGCCACCGTCGATACCACCGAAGGCGCCAAGGATGCCGACAGCGATGCCGACCTCGACGCGCCGGCAATGGTGCAGCCGCAATAGAAAGAGGATGAGATGAGGCCGACACTGCCCCTCGTCGTCATCGCGGGCGTCAGCGAAGCGATCCGGAATCGCTTGAAGCCTCTGGATGGCTTCGTCGCTCGCGCTCCCTTGCGCAGACGCTTCGCGTTTGTCGCAGGCAGCGACGGTTCGGCCGTGTCGTGACCGACATAACAGCATCCTCGGCCGTCATGGCCGTGCCGTCCGACCGGATCGCGCCGCGGCGGCTGGTGGCATTTCTCATCATGGTGTTCGGGATGTTCATGTCGATCCTGGACATCCAGGTCGTATCGGCTTCGCTAACCGATATCCAGGCCGGCCTTTCGGCAAGCTCGACGGAAGTGTCGTGGGTCCAGACCGCTTATCTGATCGCGGAAGTGATCGCCATTCCGCTGTCCGGATTCCTGTCGCGGGCGTTCGGCACGCGGCTTCTGTTCGCGATTTCCGCCGCCGGCTTCACGGTGGCGAGCTTCCTGTGCGGGCTGGCCTCCACCATCGAGCAGATGATCGTCTGGCGCGCGATCCAGGGATTTCTCGGCGCGGGCATGATCCCGACGGTGTTTGCCTCCGCCTACACGGTGTTTCCCCGCTCCAAATTCTACATCGTCGGCCCGATCATCGGCCTCGTCGCAACGCTCGCGCCGACGATCGGCCCGACGGTGGGCGGTATCATCACCGACGCCATGTCGTGGCACTGGCTGTTCTTCATCAATATCGTGCCCGGCATCATCATAACCGTGGGCGTGCTGATGCTGGTCGATTTCGACCAGCCGAATTTCGCGCTTCTGGAGCGCTTCGACTGGTTCGGCCTGATCGCGATGGCGGGCTTTCTGGGCTCGCTGGAATATGTGCTCGAGGAGGGGCCGCAATACGAATGGCTGCAGGATACCTCGGTTGCGGTTTTCGCCTGGGTTTCCGGCATTTCGGCAATCGCCTTCTTCTACCGCGTGCTGACGGCGGAAGAGCCGATCGTCGATATCCGCGCGTTCGGAAACCGCAATTTTGGCATCGGCTGCCTGATCTCGTTCTGCGTCGGCATCGGCCTCTATGGCCTGACCTACATCTATCCGCGCTATCTGTCGGAAGTGCGCGGCTACAGCGCGCTGATGATCGGCGAGACCATGTTCGTTTCCGGCATTACCATGTTCCTGATGGCGCCGGTGGTCGGACGGCTGATGCAGAAGGTCGATCTGCGCTACATCATCGCCGCGGGCCTGGTGATCTTCGCGATGGGCTCCTATCAGATGACCTGGATCACCCGCGACTACGATTTCTATGAATTGCTGGTGCCGCAGATCCTGCGCGGCATCGGCATGATGTGCGCGATGGTACCGACCAACAACATCGCGCTCGGCACGCTGCCGCCGCATCTCGTCAAGAACGCCTCGGGACTGTTCAACCTGACGCGCAACCTCGGCGGCGCGGTCGGGCTTGCGGTCATCAACGAGGTGCTCAACGAACGCACCGACCTGCACATCTCGCGCCTGCAGGACCGCGTCACATGGGGCAACGCGAAAGCGGTCGAGACGCTCAACGAGTTCACCCAGCGCCTTCAGGGCATGGGCGATGCCGGGATGATGGCGCTCAAGCAATTGTCGCAGATCGTTCACCGCCAGGCGGTGGTGATGGGATATGGCGACGTGTTCTTCATGCTCACGCTGTTCTATCTCGGTCTCAGCCTGATGGTCTTGCTCCTGAAAAAGCCGACCTTCTCGTCGGAACCGGCGCATTAGCCGAAAGCGAGTTGATATTGTCTGAGGCTGCCGTTCATGCTTGATGGGCCGCATGACGGGCGGCCTTTCCATTTCCGGTTCCGGATTGCTTCAGCGCGTGCATGCGGCGTCGGCGCGATGGATCGTAGCCGCGCTGGCGCTGACCGCCGCGGCATGGCTTGTCGCGCTGGCCGGACTGCTGGCCATCGCCGATCGCGTCCATGACGACGTGCCGGTTCTGCTGGCGAAAGAACTGCCGCTTCTCTCTTCGCATCCCGAACTGATCTTCGCAGGCGAGAGCCGCACCGAATATCAGGTCGATCCGGTGCTTGCCGCGGAGCTGCTCGGCAAGCCGCAAGGCAGCGTGGTCAACATTGCCTATGATGCCGGCGAGCCGCTGGCGGTAGTGGCCGCGATGCGCCGCGAGCCGGATCGTTTTCGCAACGCGCATGTCGTCATCAGCGTCGCGCCGTTTCTGTTCAACGAGGGTGTGCGGGCGGCCTCGGTCTATCCGCTGGACGTCGCGGCGCGGCTTGGCGTCGCCGAACAGATGACCACGTTCCTGCCACTGCGGATCGGCACCCTGATCCGCTTCATCCGCGAGGCATTCGCCTCGAGACTCGCAGCCGAGCAGTACCCTGCGGATGCCGAAGCGCCGCAGGGGTCGTTCCACCTGAAGGTCATCGAACACACCCAATCCGACGACCGCTGGCCGGCCGACATCGGTTCGCACGCGCATTACGCCAACTGGAATCTTTCCGGTCCCAAGGCTCACTTCGAAATCGGCGCGCTCTGCGACATGGTCGCGCTGGCCGGAAAAGTGACGGTAGTGGTGCCGCCATGGGCGCCTCGATATGACCGCGCGCGCGACGTGGAATGGCGCAACAGAGACGATCAATATGCGGCGCTGGTCGCCGACGCCGGCCGCGCCTGTGGCTTCGATGTCCTGAACATTCCCTCGGTTCCGGGGCTCCTCCAGGGCAACTACGCCGACGAAATGCATGTCAACGCCTCGGGCGTGCCGATCTACACGCGCTACCTCGTGTCGCGGCTGAAGCCTTAAGCGCGCCAGATGCTGTTTTCCTCCTATACGTTCCTGTTCCAGTTTCTGCCCGCGGTGGCGCTGGCCTTTGCCGCCGCACGCCGGCATTCCCCGCGCGCCGGCATCCTGGTGCTGGCCGGCGCGTCGCTGTTCTTCTACGGCGCGTGGCGGCCGGTCTACCTGCTGCTCCTGCTCGCATCGGTCGCGGCGAATTTTTCTCTTGGCCTGTTGATGGAGGATCCGCTTCGCCGCCGCGCCGTGGGCATGCTCGGCGTCGCGCTCAATCTCGCGCTGCTTTGCTACTTCAAATACACCGGCTTCATCCTGGACAGCATTCATGCGCTGACCGCCGCGCCGCTGCCGCTCGTCAATATCGTGCTGCCGCTCGGCATCTCGTTTTTCACCTTTCAGCAGATCGCCTATCTGGTCGACGTGATGCGCGGCGCGAAGGTCGAACGCGACATCGTCAGCTATACGCTGTTCGTGTCGTTCTTCCCGCATCTGATCGCGGGTCCTCTCGTTCATCATGCGGAGATGATCCCGCAGTTCAAGCGCGGCCGCACCTCGCGCTCTGCGGTGCTCGCAGCGCGGGGGCTAGCCATCTTCGCCGCCGGCCTGTTCAAGAAGGTGGTCATCGCCGACAACATGGCGCAGTTCGTCTCGCCGGTGTTCGCCCATCTCGACACCGGCGGCGGCGTCACCACGCCATGGGCGTGGCTCGCGACGCTTGCCTACTCCGTGCAGATCTATTTCGATTTCTCGGGTTATTCCGACATGGCAATCGGGCTTGCGTTATTGTTCGGCATCCGCCTGCCGGTGAATTTCCGTTCGCCCTACAAGGCGCGCAGCATCATCGAATTCTGGCGGCGCTGGCACATCACGCTGTCGCGATTCCTGCGCGACTATCTCTACATTCCGCTCGGCGGCAACCGGCTCGGCGAACCGCGCCGCTATCTCAACCTCATGATCACCATGCTGCTTGGCGGGCTCTGGCACGGCGCGGACTGGAATTTTCTCATCTGGGGCGGCCTGCACGGCCTCTATCTCTGCATCAATCATCTGTGGCAGGCGTGGCGGGGAGCGGAAGGAAAATTCAGAACCGGCTTTGCAGAAGCATTTTCCTGGGCAATCACATTGATTGCGGTCGTCATCGCCTGGGTGTTCTTCCGCGCCAGGACCTTCTCGGGCGCGTGGCAGATGCTGGCCGGCTTGTTCGGATTTGAGGCGGGCCGTCCGACATACGTATCCCCCGGGGTGCTGCGGCTGATGGACCTGCCGCTTCTGGTAGGCGAGACCCGGCTGTTCCTGATCGGCGCGGGCATGGTGGCACTGGCGCTCGCGATCGCCCTTGTCCTGCCCAATGTCCCGCAAATCTTCGGCTATCGCGAATATCGCCGCGCGCCCGAGGTGCGAGGCTTCCTGCGATGGCGACCGAACGGGACGTGGGCGCTGGTCGCGGCGCTTGCATTCGCGATTTCGCTGTTTGGCATGTGGCAGCGGCTGGAGTTCCTGTATTTTCAATTTTGATATTTCCCGCTTGTCGGTCACGGGCCATCATCGACGCTTGCGCAGCATGCGGTCGAGACGGGTTGGGATGCCCGCTTTTATTTTCGCGCACATGCAGAGAACTTTGATAGTATTTCCATGCTTGAGATTTGATGATCGTACCGCAGGATCGAACCGATGAGGCGACGGGACTTTATTGCTCTGACAGGCGCAGCGATTACCTGGTCCCGTGCGACGCGCGCGCAACAAGCCGGGGGGATGCGCCGAATAGCTGTGCTGACGACGTTCGCCGACAGTGACGCTCTTGCGCAGGGTTGGCACGACGCGTTTCAAAAGGGCCTAGACGAATCAGGCTGGCACGAGGGAAGCAACGTGCAGATCGAACATCGCTGGGCGGCGGGCGAACCCGATCGATTGCAGACATTCGCCGGCGAGATCGTTCTGTCACAACCCGACGTCATCTTTGCAGTGACCACGCCCGCCGTGGCCGCTCTCCTGCGAGAAACGCACACGCTTCCGATCGTGTTCGCACAGGTCTCCGATCCCATCGGCAGCGGCTTTGTCGCCTCGCTCGCGCGGCCGGGCGGCAACGTCACCGGATTCACCAACATCAACGTGGAATCGTCGGTCGGGGGCAAGTGGCTGGAACTGGTGAAGCGGATCGCGCCCGAAGTCCGCCGCGTCGCCATGATCTACAATCCTGCCACGGCCTCGTATGCCGATTACTACCTGCGGCCGTTCGAGGCCGCCGGCCCGGCCTACGGTGTCGAAGCGAGTGCCGTCGCGCTCGATAGCGAAGCTGATATCGAGAGCGCGATCAGTGCGCTCGCGCGTGAGCCGGGAGGCGGTTTCGTGGTGATGCCGGGCACCTTCACGGCATTGTATCGCGAGAAGATCGTTTCGCTCGCGACCCGCTATCGCCTGCCTGCGGTGTATCCGTTTCGCTTTTTCGCGGAAATCGGCGGTCTGCTTTCATATGGCATAGACTCCGACGATATGTTTCGTCGTGCGGCTTCCTACGTCGATCGCATTCTCAACGGTGCAAAGCCGGCCGATCTTCCCGTGCAGGCGCCGACCAAGTACGAGATGGTCGTCAATCTGCGGACGGCCAAGCAATTGGGGCTGTCGGTCCCCGAAACCGTGATGTTGGGCGCCGACCAGGTGATCGAATGAGCGGATCGCTGAGTCCGGATGGCTCATTTCTCGGACGCTCCTCCAGACGGGTGGTGGCTCCCCGTCCCGAAGAGGCCGTTGATTACGAATAGTGCCCAGGGCAAGTCGCGCCTTCAGCTCATTCCCGCGCTGCTCCAGATCAATGCCACGCCCGAAAGGAACAGAAGGCCAAGCACGACGTCGCGGAAGTTTCCATCGCTCAGTGCGTGATATGTTTTGGCACCGAGCCACGCGCCGCCAACGGTCGAGGGCAGCGCAACGAGAGCGAGCTGTACGATTTCCTGCGTGACGAATCCGCTGCCCGCCTGCACGCAGAGCGCAGCACTCAACACCGTCCAGTTGAAGGTCTGGAACACGCCGCGGCGCTGGTCCTTGCCCCAGCCGCGCACGCTTGCCCAGAGAATGGGGATCGGCCCGGAGAGGCCCGCAAGGCCGCCGAGCACGCCGCCGGCGAAACCTATCCCTGTGTCGGCCACGCGACCGCCGACGCTCAGCGCCATCGGCCTGCGCTGGAAATAAAGAGCCGTTGGGAACACCAGCAGCAGCACGCCGACGCTCAGGCGGAAGATGCGGGGATCGGCATAGGCAACCAGCATCGTCCCGAGTGGTACGCCGGCAATGCCGCCGAGAAGAAAGGGCCACACCAGTCTGAAATCGATCGATCGCCAGATCGAGGGCAGCGTCGAGGTTTGCGCAACGATCGAGCAGATCAGAACAAGGGGGACCGCGATCGAGGGCGGCATCACATAAAGCCAGATGCCGAGCGCCATGAGCGCGGTGCCGAAACCGGCAAGCCCGGATACGAAACCGCCGGCGAGCGCGCCGAACACCAGAACCGCGAACGCGAATCCGTTCATGAGGGCCCGCGTTCAGTTTCGCCTGTCAAGGTTATTGGCCGTCGCTGCGCTTGGGTCCAAACAATACGGTGTAGAGGTCGGTCGTCGGCCCGTTGGCCGTGATTCCGTAACCGACGGGCACGTCAGGCTCGGGCGGGGCTTGCGGGGGAGGCGGCTGTTGCGCGACCTGGACAGGGGCAGGCGCGGGCGCCGGTTGAACCTGCCGAGATGTTGCCGACGCGACTGCCGGCCTGGTCTGCCTGTTCGTTGCGTTCGTGGTGGCGGCTTGAGGCTGTGCGGGTGCGGACTGAGCAGGCGGCACCGCGTTCGACGCCGCGACAGGCTGAGCCGGCTGGGCTGCAGCCACCGCTGCCTCTGGAGCTGCGGCAGGTTTACGGGGACCGAACAACTCGGTGTAGAGGTCGGTAGTCGGCCCGTCGCTCGTCATGCCGTACATGGTCTTGTATGGCTGTTCAGCCTGGCCTGAGGCGGCCTGGCTCGAGGTGGCGTTGTTGGCGCCCGCGCATCCGGCAGCGACAATTGCGACCGCGGCGAGCGCGGTCGTGGTGCGGATGCAGGACAATGAACGGCTCAAGGACGATCCCCCGATCGATCGATTTTCTACCATTAATGGCAGGATATGGCGCCCGCAAGGCAAACGGCCGGTCGGCGGAACCTTGGGGACACCCCACAAAATGGCGAGGGGTCCGGCGCGTTACGCCGAACCCCTCATGGTTATATTCATCAGCCAGCCTGTAAGCCGGGTTCTGTAGGGCACCGCCCGCTCGCGCGGACGATACGTGACGGCCATTCCTCTGGGACAACGTTCGCACGCTGCCTCAAGCAACCTACCCGGACGACGAGCCTGACATTGCTCTTGCGGCGTTATCGCTTCCACGAACTGCCCGCGCTGCCGTCCCTATTCGGTCTTGCTCCCGGTGGGGTTTACCATGCCGGTTCCGTTGCCGGACCCGCGGTGCGCTCTTACCGCACCTTTTCACCCTTGCTGCCCCTCCCCATGTCCCTCACTGAGAGGCAGGGTGGGGGAAGCGGTTCGTTTTCTGTGGCACTGTCCCTGGGGTTTCCCCCGCCGGGAATTATCCGGCACCGTATGTCGATGGAGCCCGGACTTTCCTCTCCCGCAGGCCTTTCGACCATGGCGGGAGCGGCCGTCCGGCCGACTGACGTCCAAGGGATGGGGTTTTGCGGAGGCCGCGTCAAGCCGCGCGGAGGCCTAAAATAAATTATCCTGAAGATGTCGTTTTGCGGATGGGCCGTTCGACCGGATGGTACCGGCGATAACGCCGACCAAGAGGAGCACCACGATGCAGTACTTGCTGATGATCTATTCGAACGAAGCCGAGTACGCCAAGCTCGATGCCGCTACCGGCCAGAAGATGATGGGTGAATATGGCGAGTTCACCCAGTCCATCATCCAGAGCGGCAACTTCAAGGCCGGCGATCGGCTGCAGCCGGCCTCGACCGCCACCACCGTGCGCGTCCGGGAAGGCAAGGTCCTGACCACCGACGGACCCTTCGCGGAAACGCGCGAGCAACTCGGCGGCTACTACCTGATCGAGGCCAAGGACCTCGATGCCGCGCTTGCGATCGCCGCCCGCATTCCCGGTGCCCGCTACGGCTCGATCGAGGTCCGGCCGATCTGGGTGTACAACTGACGGTCTCTTCACTCGTCATTCCGGGTCCGCCGCGCCTGACGCGTGCGCCCCGGGACGACAGTCGATCGTGTAAAGTTTCAGCAATGACGCCCACTGAAATCGATCAGGTTTTCCGCGACGAGGCGGGGCGGGCGCTGGCTACGCTCATCCGCCTCGTCGGCGATTTCGATCTTGCTGAAGATGCGTTGCAGGAAGCTTTCGCCGTTGCGCTGGAGCGCTGGCCGGGAGCGGAGCTGCCTACAAATCCACGGGCCTGGCTTGTCAATGTCGCACGCAACAAGGCGATCGATCGGCTGCGGCGGCAAATCGCCTTTCGCGGCAAGCAGGACGAGCTGACGCATGATCTCCTGCTGAACGCCGAAATTGCAGGCGAGGAGGAGAGCGGCGCCGAGCTCGAAGACGACATGTTGCGCCTGATCTTCACCTGCTGCCATCCATCCTTCGCCGCGGAGGTTCAGGTCGCGCTGACGCTGCGCACGGTCTGCGGACTGACCACCGCGCAGGTGGCGCGGGCCTTTCTCGTGAGCGAGGAGGCGATGGGCCAGCGCCTCGTACGCGCCAAGCAGAAAATCCGGCTCGCCGGCATTCCCTACGAGGTTCCGGAGCGCGATGCGCTGGCGCCGCGGCTGCGCGGCGTTCTGGCTGCGATCTATCTTGTCTTCACCGAAGGCTATGTGGCGACTTCGGGCGAAGAGCTCATGCGTCCCGACTTCGCCCGCGAAGCCATCCGGCTCGGCCGTCTGCTCGATGCGCTGATGCCGCAACATGGCGAGGTCAAGGGTCTGCTGGCGCTGATGCTGTTGCACGATGCGCGCCGCGCGGGACGACAGACCGACGGCGGCGACATCGTGCTTCTGGAGGAGCAGGATCGAAGCCTCTGGGACCAGGACCAGATCGCCACAGGGGCGAGGCTCGTGGAGGACGCACTGCGGTTGCCCGGCCGCCCAGGCGCCTACGCGGTGCAGGCGGCGATTGCCGCGCTGCACGCGAGTGCGAAGAACTACAAGGACACTGATTGGAGGCAGATCGCGGGCCTTTACGAGGTGCTGTTGCGGATCAGCCCGTCACCGGTGATCGAGCTCAACCACGCGGCTGCGGTCTCGATGGTGGATGGTCCGGCGCGGGCGCTTGATCTTGTCGAGGCGCTGCAAGCACGCGGGAGCCTTGACGGCTACGAACTGCTCCCGGCCGTCCGCGCCGATCTGTTACGCCGGCTCGGCCGCAATCAGGCGGCACGCGAGGCCTATCTTGCGGCGAGCGCTGTCACCCGGCTGGAACCGCTGCGGCGGCTCTACGCGCGGCGACTGGAAGAGCTTGATCGACCGTGATTATCCGGATCGCGTTATCTGACGGATCGCGTCATTGCGCGGCAACCGCCGAGGTCTCGGCCGGCAGCGACGCGAGCAGCGCTTGCAGCGTGACCAGCGTCGAATGATCGGCGACTCCGTCGACGCGGGCTGGACGGAAGTGACGCTGGAAAGCCCCAACCACTTCCTGCGTCGCGGCATCGTATTTTCCGCTGATCGGCAACCCGTAGCCGTATTTCGCCAGCGCCAGTTGCAGATCGCGAACGCTGTCGCTGACGGAGCCGATTTTGAGGCCCTCGCTGCCCAGGATCGGCGCCGGCTGCACCCAATGTCCGACCCCTGAATTGGCCAGGGAATGCCAGGGGAATTTCTCGCCCGGGTCTTTCTTGCGCGAGGGAGCGACGTCCGAGTGCGCGAGCACCCGATGAGACGGCACGTTGCGGCGGAGCATGATACCCCGACACAACGCGATCACGGCGGCGATCTGGCGCAGCGGGAAGTCCGGGTATCCCCAGTCGTGACCGCGGTTCACGATTTCGACCCCGATCGAACAGGAATTGATGTCGTCCTCGCCCGCCCACGACGCCACGCCCGCATGCCAGGCACGCTTGGCCTCCGGGACGGATTGCACGATGCGGCCGTCTTCCAGAACGATGTAATGCGCCGAGACATCGGTGCCGGCCGTGCACAGCTGCGCGATCGCGCCTTCCGCATCCGGCATTCCGGTGTAGTGCAGCAGGATCATGTCGGGTAGCCGACCCATGTTCCGTTCCCCAAAATTCGGTGACGGGACGACATCGGAGGCTATCGATGAATCTGGGTAAAAGGTCTTCATGTTCGCGTTGAGCCGGGGGACCGGGACGGCGCGCCGCTTCGAATCAGTACCAGCAGATGCGGACGAACCGATCAACATGGGAACACCCAAACCGGGCAGCACAACGGCAATGGCGTTTTTTCCAACGGCTCTTCGCTGTTTCCGCTGATCGCCGTCGGCGCAATTGAATGACCGGACGCTACAACGATTTTGGCGCGGTGTGTGCGTAGAGCGGCGCTTGACGAGCGAATCCTGTGGATGACTGCCCTCGATCCACAACTGGCGGAACTGCAAAAGCGCGCGTGACGGCTCCGACCATCAACGCTTTCTTAACGCTAGCCGACGTTACTGAGTGGTGAAGAGCCGCTGCCCGGTTTTGGGGACGGTTAGCGCCGCCTGCTCGGAAGTTCCTGCGAATGGCGCGGGTTCGATCAGGAATATCGCATCGAGAAGCGGCGCTGGTGGTCCGATGCGGCCAGGTGGGTGGCAAAGGTCGATTCCGCATCCGCCGGATGATAGGTTTTCAGTGTCCCTACGAATCCAAGGTTCGCGAGCAGGGAGGCCGCAAGGTCTGGCGAATTCCGGATTCCGGGCGCCGGCTCCGCTCCCTTGCTGTCGAGTTCCGATTGGCATCCGGGCGCAATCGGAACGGCGTGCGATACCTGAGCTTCTGAGGCGCAATGGGCCCCTTCGCGTCCGACTTTCGCATTTTCCGCCTGACCCAACCGGGAGAGGCAGAATGAACCCGTCTGCTCCGGATGAGCGAGAGCCTGGACATATCCCTGTCCTTGGTCGCCAGGCTGTCAGCCTTTTGAACCCGCGCGAGGGCGGCATCTATGTCGACGCCACCTTCGGGGCCGGCGGGTACAGCCGGGCCATTCTCGGAACAAGCGGGGCCAGGGTCATCGGCATCGATCGGGACCGCTCGGCGATTGCGGGCGGCTTCGGTCTGGTAGATCAGTCGGACGGACGGCTGACGCTGGTCGAGGACCGGTTCTCCAATCTCGCCGATATCTGCATGGCGCAAGGGGCGGCCTTGATCGACGGCGTCGTGATGGACGTCGGCGTGTCCTCGATGCAGCTGGATGAGCCTGCACGCGGCTTCTCGTTCCGCAGCGACGGTCCGCTCGACATGCGGATGGGCCGGGACGGTCCGACCGCGGCGGATGTCATCGCCAGGGCAACCGAGAAGGAACTTGCCGATATCATCTATATCTTCGGCGAAGAGCGTCATTCACGCGCGGTGGCACGGGCGATCGTCGCCGCGCGCAAGGAGGCGCCGGTGACGACGACCCGCGGGCTTGCCGATATCGTAGCGCGAGTGGTGCGGTCGAAGCCCGGGGAAATTCACCCGGCCACGCGCACGTTTCAGGCCTTGCGGATTTTCGTCAACCAGGAGCTCGACGAACTGCAGCTGGCGCTCATCGCCGCCGAGCGCGTGCTGAAGCCTGGCGGCCGGCTCGTGGTGGTGTCGTTTCATTCGCTGGAAGACCGCATCGTCAAGAATTTCATGACCGAGCGCGCCGGGCGTGGCGGCGGATCCCGGCATCAGCCGGAGATCGCGCAAGTTTCGCCGAGCTTCGTCATCCTGACCAGGCGGCCGGTCACCCCGGACGAGGCGGAGATCGCCGCCAATCCGCGCGCCCGTTCCGCCAAACTTCGCGCGGCCGAGCGCACCGCAGCACCGGCGCATGCCGCGTCGGCCTTGCCCGATTGGCCCACCCTCGACGACGTCATGCGGGGAGGCTGAGGATGCGCATCATCCATCTCCTCGTGATCGGCGCGCTCGTGTTCGCGGCGGCCTATGTCTACCGGATCAAGATGGAATCGACCGAACGCACCGAACGCGTGCTGCGGCTGCAAGCGGAAATCCGCGAACAGCGCGACGCCATCGCCGTGCTGCGCTCCGAATGGGCCAGGCTCGACGCGCCATTGCGCCTGCAGCGTCTCGCCGAGCGCCATCTGCCGCTCAAGCCGCTCAACGCCACGCAATACGACTCGCTGAAGAACCTTCCCGAGCGTCCGCCGAGCCTGGTCAGGCCCGATAGTCCCGACCCGATCGGCTCGATGATCGATACCATCGAGGTCAAAGCCGACACCAACACGGTAACGGGCTCGGTGCGGGCGCCTTCGCCGGAGGACCAGCGATGACCGGCAGGCGACCGCGGGTAAGATCGCAGGAGCCGTGGCGGCAGCGCCTGGTGCGAAGCCTTCTGTACGGGCGCAACGTCGATCGCGCCGCCAAGGCTCGCGCCCGCGTCGGCCTTGTGATGCTCGCCTTCGTCCTGGTCGATGCGGTGATCGGCGGACGACTCGTCATGTTTGCTGCAGGCGGCGGCCATGGCGCGCGTCGCGCGGCGGGACAGGACGCGGTTGCAACGGCGCGGCCCGACATCGTCGATCGCAACGGCGAAATTCTTGCCACCGACGTCAAGGCACCGAGCCTGTTCGGAGAGCCGCGCCGCATCATCGACAAGGACGAGGCGATCGAGCTTCTCACCGCGACCCTGCCCGATCTCGACACCGGCGAGGTCCGCGAGCGATTGTCCGGCCGAAAGGGTTTCGTCTGGCTCAAGCGCGAGATCACGCCGCACCAGCAGCAGGAAATTCACCGGCTCGGCATTCCCGGCATCGGGTTCCTGAGGGAGAACAAGCGCGTCTATCCGACCGGCAACGAGGTCGCGCACCTGATCGGTCTCGTCAACATCGACAATCAGGGCATCGCCGGGATGGAGAAATGGCTCGACAGCAACGGGCTTGCCGATCTGCATCGCGCAGGGTTTGCGACCGACCGCCTGCAGCGCCCGGTCGAGCTGTCGGTCGACCTTCGCGTCGAGCACGCGCTGCGCGACGAGCTTCTGAAGGCGAAGGAAAAATTTCACGCCAAGGCGGCCTCCGGTCTCGTCTCCAACGTCAGGACCGGTGAAATCGTGGCGATGGTGTCGGTGCCGGACTTCGATCCCAACAATCCGAAAGAGGCACACGACCCCGACCGCATCAACCGCCTGACCACCGGCGTCTACGAAATGGGTTCGACCTTCAAGGCCTTCACGCTCGCCATGGCGCTGGATTCGGGCAGGGTCGATCTGAACTCGATGTGGGATGCGCGAGGGCCGCTGCATTATGGCAAGTTCGCGATCCACGACGACCATCCGCTCGGGCGGATGATCAACATGAAAGAGGTGTTCTACTATTCCTCCAATGTCGGCGCGGCGCGCATCGCGCTGTCACAGGGCGTGGAGGCGCACAAGGCGTTCCTGCGCAAGCTCGGGCAGCTTGAGCGACTGCGCACCGAACTGCCCGAGAGCGCCTCGCCGCTCGTGCCGAAACACTGGGCTGAATTGAACACGGTGACGATCGCGTTCGGACACGGCATCGCGGTGGCGCCGCTGCAGGCGGTGATGGGCATCGACGCACTGGTGAACGGCGGCTACCTGATCCCGCCCACCTTCCTCAAACGCAGCGAGCAGGAGGCGATGGCGCTCGCCAAGCGGGTGATCAAGCCCGAAACCTCCGAAAAGATGCGGTTCCTGATGCGGCTCAATGCCGAGGTTGGAACTGCGAAGAAGGCCGACGTCAACGGCTATTACATCGGCGGCAAGACCGGCACGGCCGAGAAAGTCATCAACGGTCACTATGTCAAGAAGCGCGTGCTCAACGCCTTCACGGCGATCCTGCCCGCCGACAATCCGCGCTATCAGCTTCTGATCATGCTGGATGAGCCCCAGCCGTTGAAGGAAACCTTCGGTTTCATCACCTCGGGCTGGAACGCGGTGCCGACCGGCGGCAATGTGATTGCCCGCATCGCGCCGCTTCTGGGCATCGAACCGCGCTTCGACCTGCCGCCGTCCGACCGCCTTATTCTTGCGGCATCGAGGACAACACAGTAAGGCGTAGGGCCCGGCACCGCGCCGCGATTTTCGCGGCAACGGAGCACCCGCATACTGGAAGGCCATGAAACTCCGCGATCTCTTCGGCGAAGACGCAAGAATGGACCCCCAGGCGCAGGCGGTGGAGGTTACCGGCCTGTCCGCGGACAGCCGCATTGTGAAACCGGGCGACCTGTTCTTCGCGCTCTCGGGCTCAAGGACCGACGGCGCACGCTTCATCGATTCGGCGATTCGATCGGGCGCCGCCGCGGTAGCAGGCGACCACGCGCACTCCGACGGCTGTCGCGCGCCGTTCGTCACCACGCCAAATCCGCGTCGTGCGCTTGCGCTTGCGGCCGCGAAATTCTATCCGCGACAGCCGTCGACGATCGCGGCGGTAACGGGCACCAGCGGCAAGACGTCGGTTGCCGCCTTCACGCGCCAGATCTGGCTCAGGCTCGGTCATGCCGCCGCCAGCATCGGCACGATCGGACTGGTCTCTCCGAAGCGCACCGTTTACGGATCGCTGACGACGCCAGACCCGGTCGCGCTGCATCGGCAGCTCGACGAGATCGCGGGCGAGGGCGTTACCCATCTTGCCTTCGAGGCGTCCTCGCATGGTCTCGACCAGCATCGGCTCGATGGCGTGCGAATTTCTGCCGGTGCCTTCACCAACCTGTCGCGCGACCACATGGATTATCATCCGGATGTCGCGCATTACCTCGCCGCCAAGCTTCGGCTGTTCCGCGAGCTCGTTCCACCCGAAGGCGCTGCGGTGATCTCGGCCGATCATGATTGCTCGCAGCAGGTGATCGATGCCGCGCGCGAGAGAAAATTGCGCCTCATTACTGTCGGCCGCAATGGAGACGGCGCGGGCGAAGGGATCGGCCTGATTGCATCCGGCATCGACGGCTTCGCCCAGCTGCTCGAGCTCACCCATCTCGGGCGCAAATATTCCATTCGCCTGCCGCTTGTGGGCGAATTCCAGATCGAAAACGCGATCGTCGCTGCTGGTCTTGCCATCGGCACCGGCAGCGACCCGGGCGAAGTCTTCGCCGCGCTCGAACATCTCGAGGGCGCCAAGGGAAGGCTCGAACGGGTAGGCGACCGCGACGGCGCTCCGATCTTTGTCGATTACGCGCACAAGCCGGATGCGCTGGCGAAGGCGCTGCAGGCGTTGCGGCCCTATGCGAAGGGCAGACTGGTCGTCGTCCTTGGTGCCGGCGGCGACCGTGACGCCGGCAAGCGGCCGCTGATGGGCGCGATCGCCGCCGAGAATGCCGATCGTGTCATCGTCACCGACGACAATCCGCGCAGCGAAAATCCGCAAAGCATTCGCGCCGCGATCCTGGCCACTTGCGGCGGTGCCGAGGAAATCGGCGACCGCACCGAGGCAATTCGCACCGCGATCGCCGGCCTGCAGGAGGGCGATGTGCTCCTGATCGCAGGTAAGGGACACGAGACCGGGCAGATCGTGGGCGACCGCGTCCTGCCCTTCAGCGATCATGACGCGGTTGCCTCTGCGCTGGCACCGGGGGCCGCCTTGGGCGCGGCGAAAAGCGCGCCGCCCCTGTGGACTTCGAAAGCAATGGCCGCGGCGATGCGCGCACAGGTCAACGGCGCATTGCCGGATGACGTTACCGGCATTTCGATCGACAGCCGCACGCTTGTGCCGGGCGAGGCCTATTTCGCGATCAAGGGCGCGGTGCATGATGGCCATGATTTCGTCGAGGCCGCGTTAAAGGCAGGGGCTGCGCTTGCGGTGGTCGACAAGGCAAGCCGCGGAAAATTCGCAGCCGATGCGCCGCTCCTGGTCGTGGACGATGTCCTCGGCGGTCTCGTCGATCTCGGCCGCGCCGCGCGAGCGCGGCTGAACGCGCAGGTGATTGCGGTGACGGGTTCGGTCGGCAAGACCTCCACCAAGGAGGCGCTGCGCCGCGTGTTTGCCGCGCAAGGCGAAACGCATGCCTCGGCTGCCTCCTTCAACAATCACTGGGGCGTGCCGCTGTCGCTGGCGCGCTGCCCGGCGACCGCGCGTTTTGCGGTGTTCGAAATCGGCATGAACCATGCCGGCGAAATCGAGCCTCTGGTGAAAATGGTGCGTCCGCATGTGGCCATCATCACCACGGTCGAGCCGGTGCATCTGGAATTCTTCGACGGCATCGAGGCGATCGCGGACGCCAAGGCGGAGATCTTTGCCGGTCTCGAGCCCGGCGGCACCGCGGTGCTCAACCGCGACAATTCGCAATTCGCCCGCCTGGAGCGCCGCGCCAGGGAACTCGGCGTCTCGCGCATCGTCTCGTTCGGCTCGGACAGGAAGTCGGATGCGCGGCTGATCGACGTATCCCTGCACGCGACCTGCTCGGCGGTGCACGCCGATATTCTCGGGCACGAAGTCACCTACAAGGTCGGCATGCCCGGCCGCCACATGGCGATGAACTCGCTCGCCGTGCTCGCGGCCGCTTCGCTTGCCGGCGCCGACCTTGCGCTCGCCTCGCTGGCGCTGTCGCATATCGAGCCGGCCGCCGGCCGCGGCGTACGGCGCGCCCTGGAAGTGGCCGCGGGCGAGGCCACCCTGATCGACGAAAGCTACAATGCCAACCCGGCATCGATGGCAGCCGCGCTCAGCGTGCTCGGTCAGGCCCGAATTGGCCCGCACGGACGGCGCATCGCGGTACTTGGCGACATGCTCGAACTCGGGTCGCCCGGGCCCGAGTTGCATCGCGGTCTCAATGAAGCCATCAAGGCCAATCAGATCGATCTGGTGTTTTGTTGTGGTCCGCTGATGCGCAATCTGTGGGACGCCCTTTCCACGGGCAAGCGGGGCGGCTATGCCGATAGCGCGGCGAATCTTGAAACCCAGGTCGTCGCCGCCATTCGCCCCGGCGACGCCATCATGATCAAGGGTTCGTTCGGCTCGAAGATGAAAACGATAGTCAATGCGCTCGAAAAGCGCTTTCCCGGCAGGGCCATGCTCGACGAAATCGCGGTACAGGGCGGCTAGTGGAGCGGATTTGACGTTCGCTACCCATCTGGCCGCGCGTTCGAAAGCGAATGTCAAATCCAAGGCTCCACTAGAAACCGATATTTGCCAGTGGTCCTTTGATTCTAACATTTGTAAAAGTGCGTGCTGAGACGGGATACAAATGTCAGAATCGGACCACTAGATGTTTTACTGGCTGATCGAGCTGTCCAACACCGTCCCCGGTTTGGCCTTTTTGCACACCTTCCTGAACGTGTTCCGCTACATCACGTTCCGCACCGGCGGGGCGATGGTGACCGGCGCCATGTTCGTTTTCCTGTTCGGCCCCTGGATCATCGATCATTTGCGGCTCCGCCAGGGCAAGGGACAGCCGATCCGCACCGACGGTCCGCAATCCCATCTGGTCACCAAGAAGGGCACGCCGACGATGGGCGGGCTCATGATCCTCTCGGGTCTCGTGGTTTCGACCCTGCTGTGGGCCAATCCGCTCAACCCTTACGTCTGGATCGTGCTGGCGGTGACGCTCGGCTTCGGCTTTGTCGGCTTCTATGACGATTATCTCAAGGTGACCAAGCAGAGTCATAGCGGGTTTGCCGGGCGCATCCGCCTTCTGCTGGAGGCGCTGATTGCGCTGGCGGCCTGCTACGCGCTGGTCCGGCTTGGACGCGAGCCGTTCTCGACGTCGCTCGTGATCCCGTTCTTCAAGGACATCGCGCTGAACCTCGGCTTTTTCTTCGTGGTCTTTGGCGCCTTCATCATCGTCGGCGCCGGTAACGCGGTCAATCTGACCGACGGTCTCGACGGCCTCGCCATCGTCCCGGTGATGATCGCGGCCGCGAGTTTCGGCATGATCTCCTACCTCACCGGCAATGCCGTGTTCTCCGATTATCTGCAGATCAATTACGTCCCCGGCACCGGCGAGCTTGCGGTCATCTGCGGTGCGGTGCTCGGCGCCGGCCTGGGATTTCTCTGGTTCAATGCGCCGCCGGCGTCGATCTTCATGGGCGATACCGGTTCGCTCGCGCTTGGCGGCATGCTCGGTTCGATTGCGGTCGCGGTCAAACACGAGATCGTGCTGGCCGTGATCGGCGGACTGTTCGTGCTGGAGGCGGTTTCCGTGATCGTCCAGGTCACGTCGTTCAAGCTGACCGGAAAGCGCATCTTCAGGATGGCGCCGATCCATCACCATTTCGAGCAGCTGGGCTGGACCGAGCCGCAGATCGTGATCAGGTTCTGGATCATCTCGGTGATGCTGGCGCTGGCCGGCCTCTCGACGCTGAAGTTGCGGTAAATGATCCCCGTCACTTCCTTTGCCGGAAAGACGGTCGCGGTGTTCGGCCTGGGCGGATCGGGGCTTGCGAGCTGTCACGCGCTGAGAGCAGGCGGCGCCGAGGTTGTTGCCGGCGACGATGGTGCCGACAGGCTTGCGGAGGCGGCGAAGGCCGGCTTTGCCACCGCGGATTTGCGGCAAGAACAGTGGTCGCGCTTTGCGGCCCTGGTGTTGACGCCCGGCGCGCCGCTCACTCATCCCGCTCCGCATTGGACGGTGCTGCTGGCACGAGAGGCCGGCGTCGAGGTGATCGGCGACATCGAGTTGTTCTGCCGGGAACGGCGGCGTCACGCTCCGGATGCGCCCTTTGTCGCGATCACCGGGACCAACGGCAAGTCGACCACGACCGCGCTGGTCGCGCATTTGATGCGAGTTGCCGGCTACGACACGCAGATGGGCGGCAATATCGGCACGGCGATCCTGTCGCTGGAACCGCCGCGCAAGGGGCGGGTCCATGTCATCGAGATGTCGTCATATCAGATCGATCTCACCCCGAGCCTCGATCCGACGGTTGGCATCCTGCTCAATGTCAGCGAGGATCACATCGATCGCCACGGCACGCTCAAGCATTATGCCGAGGTGAAGGAGCGCCTGGTCGCCGGCATCGGACCGCAAGGTACCGCGATCGTCGGTGTCGACGACGGATGGAGCCGCGCCACCGCCGACCGGATCGATCAGGCGGGAAAGCGCGTGGTTCGCGTCTCGGTTAAGAACCCGCTGCCCGACGGCATCTATGTCGATCACGAAATGGTCTGGCGCGCGTCTGGCGGGGCGCGCAGCGAAGTCGCGCGGATCGGCGGCATCGGTTCGCTGCGCGGCCTGCACAACGCGCAGAATGCGGCCTGCGCCTCGGCTTGCGCGCTCGCGCTCGGTGTTTCCCCGGACGTCTTGCAGGGCGCTTTACGCAGCTTTCCCGGCCTCGCGCACCGCATGGAACAGGTCGGCCGGCGCGGCAATGTATTGTTTGTCAATGACTCCAAGGGCACCAATGCCGACGCTTCCGCGCATGCGTTGTCGTCTTTCGCCGACATTTTCTGGATCGCCGGGGGAAAACCGAAGCTCGGCGGGATTACGAGCCTGGCCGAATATTTTCCGCGCATTCGCAAGGCCTATTTGATCGGCGAGGCGGCGCAGGAATTTGCCGGCACGCTGGGCACACGCGTGCCGCACGAAATATCGCAGACGCTCGAGGTCGCGGTCGACCACGCCGCGCGCGACGCGCAGGCCTCTGGGCTCGATGACGTGGTCGTGCTCTTGTCGCCTGCCTGCGCCTCGTTCGACCAGTATCGCAACTTCGAGATTCGCGGCGCGCGCTTCCGCGATCTCGTCAACGCGCTGCCGGGCGTCAAGCCCGTGGTGTGAATGATCCCTCCTGCGAAGGTATCAAATCCGGGGCCTCATGGTTCGAGACGCCGCGCAAGGAGCGCGGCTCCTCACCATGAGGGTGCGAATTCGCGCCCAAAATGACGGCCTCATCCCGAGGAGGCGCGCAGGCGCCGTCTCGAGGGATGGCCAAAGACCATTGGCGTCGATCCACGGGCAGGATCACATGCGATGCCTCCCCCACGAGGGGGAGGGAACCATTTCAAATGCATTAACCGCTTCGAAACCATCATGGGCGACCAATGGGCTGACCCTTGAAGCGTGAAGGGAACACCCATGCTCTCCCGCGAACAGCGAAATCCGTTAAGCGAATGGTGGTGGACCGTCGATCGCCTGCAGCTTGCGGCGATCCTTGCGCTGATCCTTGGCGGCATCATCCTGTCGCTCGCGGCGAGCCCGCCGGTCGCTACGCGAATAGGGCTCGATCCCTTTCATTTCTTCAACCGCCACGTCCTCTTTCTTCTCCCGTCCTTTATCGTGCTGCTGGGTGTGTCGTTCCTGTCGCCGCGGCAGATCAGGCGCACCGCGCTCATCGTGTTCGCGGTCAGCATGGTGCTGATCGTGGCGACGCTGCTGTTCGGGCCCGAGGTCAAGGGGTCGCGGCGCTGGATCACGCTGATCGGCGTCAATATCCAGGCATCCGAATCCGCCAAGCCCGCCTTTGTGGTGCTGGCCGCCTGGCTGTTTGCGGAATTGGCGCGGCGGCCGGAAATGCCGGCAACCTCGATGGCGCTGGCGCTGCTGTTGATGCTGGTCTCGCTTCTGGTGATGGAGCCGGATTTCGGCCAGACCATGCTGATCCTGATGGTGTGGGGAGCGCTGTTCTTCATCGCCGGCATGCGAATGATCTGGGTCGCAGGTCTGGCCGGCGCTGCGGCGGCAGGCCTGTTCGGCGCCTATCTGTTCGTGCCGCACGTCGCAGGCCGCATCAAGCGCTTCATGAATCCGGCCTCCGGCGACACCTTTCAGGTCGATACCGCGATGGAGGCGTTCGGCAATGGCGGCTGGTTCGGGCTCGGACCCGGCGAAGGCATCGCCAAGCGCAGCCTGCCGGACAGCCACACCGATTTCGTGTTCGCGGTGGCGGCGGAGGAATTCGGCATCATCCTTTGCCTCGTGCTGCTGGCGCTGTTCGCCTTCGTGGTGATCCGCGCGCTTTCGCGCGCCTATGCGACGGAAGACATGTTCGCGCGGTTTGCGGCTTCGGGCCTTGCCATCCTGTTCGGCGCGCAGGCCGCGATCAACATGTCGGTCAACCTGCAGCTGATCCCGGCCAAGGGCATGACGCTGCCGTTCATCTCCTACGGCGGTTCGTCGATGGTCTCGCTGGCCTATGGCGTCGGCATGCTGCTCGCCTTGACACGGCAGCGGCCGCGCACGGAACTGGAATCGCTGAGCGCGGGCGCCGCGCCCAGCTATGCTTGACCTTGGCCGCGAAAAGGTTTTCGTCGCTTCGCACCTCGCAATGACGGCCGAAATTTGCGACTATCATAGCCGATGACCACCGTCCCTCTGATCCTGCTGGCCGCCGGCGGCACCGGTGGCCACCTGTTTCCTGCCGAGGCCCTTGGCGTCGAATTGATGAAGCGCGGCCTGCGCGTGCGCCTTGCGACCGATTCACGCGCGCTGCGTTACTCCGGCCTGTTCACCCGGGACATGATCGAGGTGGTGCCGAGCGAGACGGTGCGCAGCCGCAACCCGTTGTCGCTGGCCTTGACCTTTGTGACGCTCGCCAGGGGCTTTGCCGTGGCGCTCAATCTGATGCGCAGGCTAAAGCCCGCGGCCGTCGTCGGCTTTGGCGGTTATCCGACATTGCCGCCGCTGCTCGCCGCGAGGGTCCTTGGCATTCCCGGCATCATTCACGACGCCAACGCGGTGCTCGGCCGCGCCAACCGCTTCCTGTCCGGCCGCGTCGATGCGATCGCGACTTCGCTGCCCGGTGTGCTCGATCGCGATCCACAGCTCTCCTCGAAAACCACCGCCGTCGGCACGCCAATGCGCCCGGCGATCCTCGCCGCGGCAGCGGTGGAATATGTCGCTCCCGATCCGGCCGGGTCGTTTCGCACTGCTGGTGGTCGGCGGCAGCCAGGGCGCGCGCGTGATGGCCGATATCGTGCCCGGCGCGATCGAACGCCTTGAACCGTCATTGTGGAACAGGCTGGTCGTTACTCAACAGGTTCGCGAAGAAGACATGACGCGCGTGCGCGTCGTCTACGACCGGCTCAAGATCAGTGCGGAACTGGCGCCGTTCTTCGCCGATCTGCCGGCGAAGCTTGCCTCGCACCATCTGGTGGTTTCCCGTTCGGGCGCCGGCACCGTCGCCGAACTCGCCGCCATCGGCCGGCCGTCGATCCTGGTGCCGCTGCCGGGCTCGATCGACCAGGACCAGTTCGCCAATGCCGGCGTGCTGGCGCAGGCGGGCGGGGCTTTGCGGATCCCGCAGACCGAATTTACCTCCGACCGCCTGGCGTCCGAAATCTCCGCGCTCGCCGCCGAGCCCGCGAAATTGACCGAAATGGCCAGGGCCGCACGCACGGTCGGCCGGCTGGACGCCGCCCAGCGGATGGCGGACCTCGTGATGAAAGTGGCGGGAATCTGACGGAAAAAGCCCTTGTCAGCGCCTTGGAAAGCGGGGCATCCAGTGTCATCCGCCCGGCTGATTTGAAAGTTGAGGGCTTGGTGGAAACTTAAGGGACGAAAACCACCATGAGACTGCCGCGCCAAATCGGACCCATTCACTTCGTCGGCATCGGCGGGATCGGCATGAGCGGCATCGCCGAGGTCCTGTGCAATCTCGGCTATACCGTGCAGGGGTCGGATGCTTCCGAGGGCGCCAACGTCGCTCGATTGCGCGACAAGGGCATCAGGATCAGCGTCGGGCACAAGGCGGAGAACGTCGCAGGCGCCGACGTCATCGTGGTTTCGACCGCGATCAAGCGCGACAATCCCGAACTGATGGCCGCGCGCGCCCAGCGCATCCCGGTGGTGCGCCGCGCCGAAATGCTGGCCGAACTGATGCGGCTCAAAAGCTGCGTCGCGATTGCGGGCACCCACGGCAAGACCACCACGACCTCGATGGTCGCGGCCTTGCTCGATGCCGGTGATCTCGATCCGACCGTGATCAACGGGGGCATCATCAACGCCTATGGCACCAATGCCCGGCTCGGGGCGGGCGAATGGATGGTGGTGGAGGCGGACGAAAGCGACGGCACTTTCCTGAAGCTGCCCGCCGATATCGCCATCGTCACCAATGTCGACCCCGAGCACCTCGACCATTTCAAGACGTTCGACGCGGTGCAGGAGGCTTTCCGCAACTTCGTCGAGAACGTGCCGTTCTACGGCTTTGCCGTGATGTGCATCGACCATCCGGTGGTGCAGAGCCTCGTCGGCAAGATCGAAGACCGGCGTATCATCACCTATGGCGAAAATCCGCAGGCCGATGCCAGGCTCGTCGAACTCAATCCGTCCGGCGGCGGCTCGCGATTCAGCGTCGCGTTCCGCGATCGCAAGACCGATGCCGTGCACGAGATAAAAGATATTCACCTGCCGATGCCGGGCCGGCATAACGCGCTCAACGCTACTGCCGCGATCGCGGTCGCCCATGAACTCAAGCTCTCTGACGAGGCGATCCGCAAGGCGATCGCGGGCTTTGGCGGGGTGAAGCGGCGTTTCACCAAAACCGGCGAATGGAGCGGCGTTACCGTCATCGACGATTACGGCCATCATCCCGTCGAGATTGCCGCGGTGCTGAAGGCGGCGCGCGAATCCACCAATGGAAAGATCATCGCCGTGGTGCAGCCGCATCGCTACACCCGCCTGCAATCGCTGTTTGAGGAATTCTGCACGTGTTTCAACGATGCCGATGCGGTCGTCGTCGCCGAGGTCTACCCTGCCGGCGAGGCGCCGATCGCGGGCATCGATCGCGATCATTTCGTGCTTGGCCTTCGCGCGCATGGCCATCGCGAGGTGATCCCGCTTGCCAATGCCGGCGAGCTTGCCAGGGTCGTTCACGGTATCGCGGGAAGCGGCGACCTCGTCGTGTGCCTCGGTGCCGGGAGCATCACGCAATGGGCCTACGCGTTGCCTGCCGAACTGAAAGCGCTGGGGTGAGCGCGGTGACCGGATCAGGATTGTCTGATCGATGTTTGATCCCTCCCCCCGCGAAGCGGTGGGGAGGGAAGGCCGAAGCGAAGCTGAGGCCAGGGTGGGGGGCTGTGCTTGCGATGCTCGATTTCCCCCCACCCGGCGCATCGCTCGCTGCTGCTCTCGACGCGCCACCCTCCCCACCGCTCGCAATGCTCGCGGGGGGAGGGACAAGAAGGCCGCGCGATCAAATGCGATCACCCCGCCCATGTTCGCGGCGCTCACATGACCTTCCCTGACATCACGCCAGATCTAAAGGCCGCGATGCCGCAATTGCGCGGGCGGCTGCTCGCCAACCAGCCGCTTGCCGAACTGACCTGGTTTCGCGTCGGCGGCCCGGCGCAGGTTCTGTTCACGCCCGCGGACGAAGATGATCTCGCCTATTTCCTCAAGCACCTGCCGGCCGGGCTTTCGCTTTACGTCGTCGGCGTCGGCTCCAACCTGATCGTGCGCGACGGCGGGATGCCGGGCGTGGTGATCCGCCTGTCGCAGCGCGGCTTCGGTGAAACGAGTGCGGAAGGCGAAATCGTCAGCGCGGGTGCGGCTGCGCTCGACAAGCGCGTGGCCGAGACGGCGGCTGCCGCCGGTATCAGCGGGCTTGAATTCTTCTTCGGCATTCCCGGCACCATCGGTGGCGCGCTGCGCATGAACGCGGGCGCCAATGGCGCCGAGACCAGGGATGTCCTGATCGAGGCCTCGGGCGTTTCGCGCGAAGGCAAGAAGCTCACCTTTGGCAATGCCGACATGAAATTCGTTTACCGCAATTGCGGCGTCGATCCTTCCGTCATCTTCACCTCGGCGCGCTTTCGGGGAAAGATCGCCGCGGCCGAGGTGATCCGGATGCGGATGAACGAGGTTCAGAGTCATCGTGAGAGCGCGCAGCCGATTCGCGAGAAGACGGGGGGATCGACTTTCAAGAATCCGCCGGGCCAAAGCGCCTGGAAGCTGATCGATGCCGCAGGCTGCAGGGGCCTGCGCCTGGGCGGGGCCCAGGTATCGGAGATGCACTGCAATTTCCTGATCAACACCGGCGAGGCGACCGGCCGTGACGTCGAAACTCTTGGGGAGACCGTTCGCACAAGGGTGAAGGAATTCAGCGGAATCGAGCTACAGTGGGAAATCAAGCGGATCGGGATTCCTGCCTAATTGTCAGCGGACACTAGTGCAGCGACTCTGACGTTCCTTTCAGTTTCGCCGCGATCTCTCAGAAGGAACGTCAGAGTCAAAGCTGCACTGGAATCACATAGTTGCCAGTGTCCCTTTGGTTCTGACATTCGTAAGAGTGCCGCCGCGATGGGATACGAATATCAGAACCGGGACACCAGTGATGCGGATCACCATTCTTTTCGGAGGCACCAACAAGGAGCGCCTGGTCTCGGTGGCCTCCGCGCAGGCGCTGTGCTCTGCATTGCCCGACGCGGATCTGTGGTTTTGGGATGTCGATGACACCGTGCATGAGACGCGGCCTGAGACTCTACTGAAACATTCACGCCCCTTCGAGGAAGCCTTCAAGGCGGCCACGCCAGGCCTCGGGCGAATCGAAGAAGCGCTCGACAGGGCGAGGGCGGAAAACCGCGTTCTGGTGTTGGGCCTGCACGGCGGCTCGGCCGAGAACGGCGAACTTCAAGCGATGTGTGAACTGCGGGACGTGCCGTTCACCGGTTCTGGCTCGGCCTCCTCGAATCTCGCCTTCGACAAGGTTGCAGCCAAGCGCTTTGTTGCAATTGCCGGAGTGAAGGCGCCGGCCGGGATATTGCTGGAAGATGTCGAGAAGGCGCTCGCCGAACACGGCCGGCTGATCGCAAAGCCTGCGCGCGACGGCTCGAGCTATGGACTGATCTTCGTCAATTCGAAGCAGGACATCGTGGCCGTCCGAAACGCCGCAAAGTCGGAGGAATATCTGATCGAGCCGTTCATCTCCGGCGTGGAAGCGACCTGCGGCGTACTCGAGCAGTCGGACGGGAAGGTTTTTTCGCTGCCGCCCATCGAGATCATTCCGGCCGAGGGAGGGTTCGACTACACGGCAAAATACCTGCTCAAGTCGACCCAGGAAATCTGCCCGGGCCGCTTTTCACCGGAAATCACCGAAGAGATCATGGAGCTGGCGTTGCGGGCCCATAGAGCCCTGTCGTGCTCCGGTTATTCGCGCACCGACTTCATCGTCTCCGCGCGGGGTCCGGTTTATCTGGAAACCAACACCTTGCCGGGCCTGACCAAGGCCTCGCTTTATCCGAAGGCGCTGAAGGCGCAGGGAATCGATTTTGTCGATTTCCTCAAGGACCAGATTGTGCTGGCCGAGAGGCGCACGCGAAACTAGGCCCTCGAAGTGTTACCGAAATACTAACGTTACCAGGCAAATCCTTCAGCCGGCACGCCAAAACGCGTCGCTATGGGGCGGAATTTACCCTTTGTTTACCAGGAAGTCCGAAGGTTAACGCTGGCGGCGTGAGGTGCGCTCGGCTGCCGGGGCGTGAGTGGTTTGCGGGCTTTCCGCTTCGACGACCGCATCGAGGAAATGGTTGGCCTCCTGCCTTGAGGTCGAACGCCCAACCCCGGCACGGCCGAAGCCCTCACCTGCAGCCGGACGCAACGCTTGAACAGGCTCGTGGAATGGATCGCGGAGGACGTCTCGCCCGTTCGGACAGATCGCCGAGGCCCCAAACTGACCTGAAAGCGGCTGCCTTGGGCGCGGTCGTGCTGCTGCGCGAGTGGTTCTACCAGAAGCGCGCGACTTCCCAATCGAGACGCATCGAGCGTGCGAAACAACCGCCCCGCCTGATCGCGTTTCTGGAGCGTCACCTTCCGCGTCGCGCCGGCATGATGGCGACCCTGGCGCTGCTGGTCTGCACCGCAGGTCTTGGTGTCGTGAAAGGCGGCCATATCGAGCGGTTCATGACGGGCGTCAGCAACACCTGCGACGCGCTCGCCAATTCGGCCGGGTTCAGGATCAGGACCGTTGCCATCAATGGCCGCAGGCAGCTCTCGCAGGACGAAGTGCTGGCGATCGGCGGGGTCAGTGGCCGCTCTTCCCTGCTGTTCCTCGACGCAGCCTCGGTTCGCGAAAAGCTGAAGGCAAACGCCTGGATCAGCGAGGCGACGGTGCTGAAGCTCTATCCCGACCAGCTGCGGATCGACATCGTCGAACGCTCGGCGTTTGCGCTGTGGCAGCGGGACGGCAGGCTTTCGGTGATCTCGGAAGACGGCGCGGTGCTCGAGCACTATGTGTCGCCGGTTTTCCGGTCGCTGCCGCTCGTGGTGGGCAGGGGCGCGGAAACCCACGCCCGCGATTTCCTGGCGCTGCTCGCCCGCTATCCCCGGGTCAATTCGGTAACCAGGGCCGCCATTTTCGTCGGAGAACGCCGATGGAACCTGAGGCTCAATGACGGTCTCGACATCCGCCTGCCGGAAAATGACGTCGGCAATGCGCTGGCGATGCTGAGCACGCTCGACAAGGATGATCACCTGTTCTCGCGCGACATTGTCGCCGTCGACATGCGCCTGCCTGACAGGCTTGTCGTGCAATTGTCGGACGATGCGGCCAAGGCGCGCGAGGAACTGCTCAAGGACAGGAAGCCGAAGAAGAAAGTCGGTGACGCATGACCGGCTTCGATCGCAAACAGACGCCCAAGACGCGCCCGATGCCGCAGAACCGTACCGCGCTCGTCGCCTCTCTCGACGTCGGCACCAGCAAGATCGCCTGCATGATCGCGCGGCTCAGGCCTTGCCCGCCGAGCGGGGCCTTGCGCGGACGCAGCCATGCGATCGAGCTCGTCGGCCACAGTCAGATCAAATCGCGCGGCGTCAAGGCAGGCGCGGTCGTCGATCCCGCCGAATGCGAACAGTCGGTGCGCCAGGCGGTTGCGCTCGCCGAGGACATGGCCAGGGTGCGGGTCGAGTTGGTCCTGCTCTCGGTCTCCGGCGGCCGGTTGCAGGGGCACATGATCGAGGCGGCGGCCGATCTGAGGGGCGCCACGGTCACGGCCGGTGACGTTGCGCGCATCACCTCCGCCGGCATGTACCACGCCACCGGGGAAGGACGCACCGTGCTGCACGCGCTGCCGCTCGGTTATGCGATCGACGGCGTCAAGGGCATTCGCGACCCAAAGGGCATGGTGGCGCGGCAATTGGGCGTCGACATGAACGTCGTCACCGCGGACGCCACTGTTGCCAGGAACCTGATGCTGGTGGTCGAGCGCTGCCATCTCAACGTGGAGGCCGTGGCGGCGAGCCCCTATGTGGCCGGTCTTTCGGTCCTGACCGACGACGAGGCCGATCTGGGCGCGGCGGTCGTGGAGATGGGGGCGGGAACCACCACGATCGCCACCTATTCGGGCGGGCGTTTCGTCCACGCCTGCGGATTTGCGCTCGGCGGGCATCACATCACCATGGATCTTGCCCGGGGACTCAGCGCATGCATTGCAGATGCCGAGCGAATCAAGACGTTATATGGCACGGTGCTGACCGGCGGATCGGATACCCGTGAGTTGATGTCTGTGCCGTCTGCCGGCGACGATGGGGTGGACTTTCCGCAGGTCGTGTCGCGCGCCACGATCGCGAACATTGTCCGGCCCCGGGCCGAGGAGATTTTTGAAATGGTCAGGGACCGCCTCGCGGATTCGCCCTTTGCGGCAGAGCCGAAGGCGCGAGTCATATTGAGCGGCGGCGCTTCGCAGCTCACGGGGACTCTCGAGCTTGCAGCGCGGATTCTCAACCGGCCGGTACGGGTCGGCCGCCCGCTCGGCTTTTCCCGGCTTCCCAACGAGGCGAAGGGCGCTTCCTTTGCGGTCCCCTCGGGGCTCCTGGTCTATCCGCAATACGCTCATCTTGAACATGTCGAACCGCGGCATACGCGGCAGCTCAGGACAGGGACTGACGGCTATTTCGGAAAAGTCGGACGATGGCTTCGTGAGGGCTTCTGATGAATCTTTTCCGGCCCATTCGACTTTCACCAGCTCGCGCGGCCAAAGGCCAGGGCGAGCCAACGCTCGCGTAATCGAGAGGCAACCATGACGATAAATCTCAATGTCCCTGATATTCGCGAGCTGAAGCCGCGGATCACAGTATTCGGCGTAGGCGGTGCCGGCGGCAATGCGGTCAACAACATGATCACTGCCGGGCTTCAGGGCGTCGATTTCGTCGTCGCCAATACCGACGCGCAGGCGCTGACAATGTCCAAGGCGCAGCGGATCATCCAGATGGGCACCCAGGTCACCCAGGGCCTTGGCGCCGGCTCGCAGCCGGATGTCGGCGCGGCCGCGGCCCAGGAGGTCATCGACGAGATTCGCGACCATCTCTCCGGCGCCAACATGGTCTTCGTCACAGCCGGCATGGGCGGCGGCACAGGCACAGGCGCCGCGCCGGTCATTGCCAAGACCGCTCGCGAAATGGGCATCCTCACGGTGGGCGTCGTCACCAAGCCCTTCCATTTCGAGGGCCAGCGTCGCATGCGCACGGCAGAGTCCGGTATCGCCGAACTCCACAAGGTGGTCGATACGCTTCTGATCATTCCGAATCAGAACCTGTTCCGCGTCGCCAACGAAAAGACCACCTTTGCCGACGCCTTCGCGATGGCCGACCAGGTTCTCTATTCGGGCGTCGCCTGCATTACCGACCTGATGGTCAAGGAAGGCCTGATCAATCTCGATTTCGCCGATGTCCGCGCCGTCATGCGCGAAATGGGCAAGGCGATGATGGGCACGGGCGAAGCTTCCGGCGAGAAGCGCGCATTGACCGCCGCCGAGGCTGCAATCGCCAATCCGCTGATCGACGATTCCTCGATGAAAGGCGCGCGCGGCCTGTTGATCTCGATCACCGGCGGCAGGGACCTCACGCTGTTCGAGGTTGACGAAGCCGCAACGCGGATTCGCGAGGAAGTCGATCAGGACGCCAACATCATCGTCGGCGCCACTTTCGACGAAGCGCTCGACGGCGTCATCCGCGTCTCCGTTGTCGCTACCGGCATCGAGCAGGCGCAGATTTCCCGCAGCCTGTCCGCCGCACAGGCAACACCCTCGACGACCACTACCGCTACCACGGCCACGGCCACGGCCACGGGCTCGGGACCGGACTCCCGGCTTGCCGAGCTGACCGCGCGGCTTCGCGCCGACAATGCGCGGCTCGCCGAGCGCGCCCAGAAGCTGGAAGCCGTAAGCCCGCCGCCGGCCCAGGCCGCCGCGCCGCAGCGCGCTTCGACCGTAGTCGAGCGCGCGGCACTTGCAGCGATCGCTGCGGCGGTCACGCCGGAGGTGCCTCAGGCCTCAACGGCCGCCCCAATCCAGACGGCGTCATACGGTGACGTGACGGTTCGGCCCATCGCGCAAAAGCCGTCCCTGTTTCCTGATCCTGAGGCCAAGCCGGCCCCGGTCCATGAAGCGCCGCCACCCGAAACATTCATTCCGCAAGCGGCCGAACGTGCTCCCGCTCGCGCGCCGCGGATGCCGAAATTTGAAGATTTGCCGATGCCGGCCCAGAACGAGATCCGCCAGGCTCGCGGCGATGTCGAAGAGGAAGAACACCCGCAGAAGGGCCGGATGTCGCTGCTGCAGCGTCTGGCCAATGTCGGCCTGGGCCGTCGCGATGAGGAGACCGAGCCACCGATTGCAGCCCGGGCTTCCGGTCCGGCCATGGCGCCGATACCACCGCCGCCCGAGCGCAAACCGCAGCGGATGCCCGCCCAGTCCAACCATGGGCCGGTATCAGAATACGCGCCACGGTCCGCGCCACAGGGATTGGATATCCACGGTCGTCCAGCGCCTGTTGCGCAAACGCCACAGGGCGACGATCATCTTGATATCCCCGCCTTCCTTCGGCGGCAGGTCAACTGAAAATTGTTACAATTCCGGAGCGCGAAGGGTCCCCTCTTTTTTGAGCCGGGACCCTCGTTTTCCACCCCGAGCCGGCTGACGGTTCTTTCGTCAACCGGCTGAAATTAAAGGATTAATTATCCCTTCTCGGATCAAATGGCTGAACCAGGGACAGCTCCGTTTAGCGGCCAAATCTGGTCCGGCCTGGGCACCAATACGGCGGAGATGGGGTAACAATCGGTAAAAAAGCGTGAGTTGGCGTGCTTTAGCTCAATGTTATTGTCATCCCTGACTTGGGGAACCTTCGAGGTGAGTCGGCGCAAAACTTGTGTCGGCGCAGCCTCTTGGTAAGTCGGTGTGGGCAGTCTCGATGAAGTTTAGCCGGCAGACAACGCTTCGGTCGCAAGCCACCGTCACGGGTGTCGGTGTGCATTCTGGTTTGCCGGTCAATTTGACCATTGGACCTGCATCTGTCGATGCGGGTTTTATTTTTGTCCGAACCGGACTCGAGGGCAGCGACCGCGAGGTTCAGGCCGTGGCCGAATTGGTCATCGCCACCGAGTTTGCAACCGTTTTGGGCGATCGTCAGGGTCCGCTGGTTTCCACCGCCGAACATGTGCTGGCCGCGCTCCGCGGAATGGGTGTCGACAATGCCACGATCGAAATCGACGGCCCGGAAGTTCCGATCATGGACGGCAGCGCCGCGGCATTCGTTTCCGCCATTGATCAGGCAGGCATCGCCACGCAGTCGGCGTCGCGCCGTTTCATCCAGGTGCTCAAGCCGGTACAGGTTGTGATCGGCGATTCCCTGGGCGAATTGCGGCCCCATGCCGGCGGGTTCCGTGCCGAGGTCGAAATCGATTTCGCCAATCCCGTCATCGGCCGCCAGCAATACCTGCTCGATCTCAGCGCAGAGCGGTTCCGCCGCGAGATCTGTCGCGCCCGCACCTTCGGGTGCATGAACGACGTGGCGCGGCTGTGGAGCGCGGGTTTTGCGCTGGGCGCTTCCTTCGAAAATTCGGTGGTCTTCGACGAGGAACGTCTGCTCAATACCGAGGGCCTGCGTTACAGCGACGAGTGCGTGCGCCACAAGGTGCTCGACGTCATCGGCGATCTCGCGCTCGCCGGGTTGCCGTTGCTCGCGGCCTATCGCTCGGTGCGGGGCGGCCACAAGGTCAATCATGCGGTGCTGACGGCGCTTTTGGCCGACCGCACCGCCTACAGGGTTGTCGAGGCCGAAACTGTGCGCCGTCCGCGGACCCATGCCGAGGTCGGCAGTGGCATCGTGGGCGGTCTCGTCGCACCAGCCTATGGTCCCGACCTCTCCTGATTCTTCGTCTCAATTTCCCGACGGGCGCCTTTTGATGCCCAAAACCGTCCTTCGAGGCCGGATTTCGATCCCTTTTCGCAGGGGTGGACCTCGGTGTCTTTATGATGCGGGAAATCCATCCATCCTGGCATCCATCGACTCGCCTTAATCCGGGCGAAATGCCTGCTTATTCGGTTGGTTGAAGGACTTATTTTGGATAAACAGGGCCGAAAGGCGCGCCGTCGGCCCCGATTTTTGGCTTGCGTCCATCACCGGGCTTTAAAGGACGCGCGGCGCCCGCCCCTCGACAGGCGTCAGGTCTTAATCTTATGGCGACACAGCGCATGACGCTCGCATCACAAGAACCTTCCGACGGTTCCACCTTTCGCCGGCCTGCGCGGCTGTTCTGCCTCGCGCTCGGCCTTGGCGCCCTGGCGCTTTCCCTGGGCGGGTGCAGTTCGGCTTCCGAAGTGTGGGAGTCGACGACCAAGATATTTTCCAAGGACGACACCTTTGTCGAAGAGCCCGCCGAAAAGCTCTACAATGAAGGTCTCTTCCTGATGAACGAGAAGGGCGAACCGAAGGCTGCCTCGAAGAAATTCGAGGAAGTAGATCGCCAGCATCCCTATTCCGACTGGGCCCGCAAATCGCTCCTGATGTCGGCCTATGCCTTCTACAAGGCGAACGACTATGACAGCTGCATTGGCGCGGCGACCCGTTACGTGACCTTGCACCCGGGAAGCCCGGATGCGGCGTATGCGCAGTTCCTCATCGCGGCCTCGCATTACGACCAGATTCCGGACGTCACCCGCGATCAGGGCCGCACCGAGAAGGCCATCGCCGCGCTTGAAGAAGTGGTGCGCAAATATCCGACATCCGAATATTCGGTCAGCGCCAAGCAGAAACTGGAGGCCGCGCGCGACCAGCTCGCCGGACAAGAGATGAGTATCGGCCGCTACTACATGCAGAAGCGCAACTACTCCGCCGCAATCAACCGCTTCAAGACCGTGGTCACCCGCTACCAGACCACGCGTCACGTGGAGGAAGCGCTGGCGCGCCTGACCGAAGCCTATATGTCGATTGGAATCGTCAGCGAGGCGCAAACCGCCGCCGCGGTGCTCGGGCATAATTTTCCTGACAGCCCCTGGTACAAGGACGCCTATAATCTAGTAAAGTCCGGCGGGCTGGAGCCCGCCGAGAATCAGGGCTCCTATATCTCCAAGGCCTTCAAGAAGCTGGGGCTAGGGTAGGATTTTTTTCCGCATGCTGGCGCGTCTGTCGATCCGTGACATCGTCCTGATCGAACGGCTCGATATCGAGTTTTCCCGTGGGCTCGCGGTCCTGACCGGCGAGACCGGAGCTGGCAAATCCATTCTTCTCGACGCATTCGCGCTGGCGCTCGGCGGTCGCGGCGATGCGGGCCTGGTCCGGCATGGCGCGGAGCAGGGCCAGGTCACGGCCGTGTTCGACGTTCCAAAGGGCCATCCGGCTTCGGCGATTCTCTCCGACAACGGGCTTGAGGACACTGGAGAGATGATCCTGCGGCGCGTGCAGCTGGCCGATGGCCGCACCCGCGCCTTCATCAACGATCAGGCGATCAGCGTGCAAACCCTGAAAGCGGTCGGCTCGGCGCTGGTCGAAATTCACGGCCAGCATGACGAGCGCGCGCTGGTCGATGCCTCGACTCACCGCCGTCTGCTCGACGCGTTTGCCGGGCTCGAGAAGGAAACGGCCGCGCTCGAACGGCTCTGGGACGCAAGGCGCGCCGCGAATGCGGTGCTCGAGGAGCACCGCGCCGGCATGGAGCGCGCGGCCCGCGAGGCGGACTATCTCCGCCACGCCTCCGATGAACTCAGGGCGCTCGCGCCAAAGGATGGCGAGGAGAGCGTGCTCGCCGAGCGCCGCGCGACCATGATGCAGGGCGAAAAGATCTCGGCCGATCTGCGCGAAGCGCAGGAGGCGGTGAGCGGCGATCATTCGCCGGTGCCCACGCTGTCGGCGGCGGTGCGGCGGCTCGAGCGGCGGGCGGCAAATTCGCCCGCGCTGGTCGAGCCCGCGGTGAAGGCGATCGATGCGGCGATCAATGCGCTGGAGGAAGCCGGCCAGCATCTTGCGGCCGCGCTGGCCGCGGCCGATTTCGATCCTGCGGAGCTTGAGCGCATCGAGGAGCGGCTTTTTTCGCTGCGCGCCGCCTCGCGCAAATATTCGACGCCGGTCGACGGGCTGGCCGCGCTCGCCGCCAAATACGCCGCCGACGTGGCGCTGATCGATGCCGGTGCCGATCAGCTCAGGAAGCTGGAGGAAGAGGCCAGCGAGGCCGACAGCCGCTACGGCGCGGCGGCGGCAAAACTTTCGGCGGCGCGGGTCAAATCCGCGGAGAAGCTCAACAAGGCCGTCAATGCGGAACTCGCGCCCTTGAAACTGGAGCGGGCGAAGTTCACCACGCAAGTCGATTCAGATGCGAAATCGCCGGGACCGCAGGGCTACGACCGCGTCGAGTTCTGGGTCCAGACCAATCCCGGCACGAAGCCAGGTCCTTTGATGAAAGTCGCTTCCGGCGGCGAGCTGTCGCGATTCCTGCTGGCGCTCAAGGTCGTGCTGTCCGACAAGGGATCGGCGCCGACGCTTGTGTTCGACGAGATCGATACCGGCGTCGGCGGTGCGGTGGCGGACGCGATCGGCGCGCGGCTGTTGCGCCTGGCCGACAAGGTCCAGGTCATGGCGGTGACGCACGCGCCGCAGGTCGCCGCGCGCGCCGGCCAGCATCTCTTGATCTCCAAGGACGCGCTCGACAAGGGCAAGCGCGTTGCCACCCGCGTCAATGCGCTTGCCGCCGATCACCGCCGCGAGGAAATCGCCCGCATGCTGGCCGGCGCCGAGATCACGGCGGAGGCAAGGGCGGCCGCCGAGCGGCTGCTCAAATCGGCTTAGGCTCACGATACCTGTCGTATTCAACGGTCATGGCCAAATCATCAAAGAAGAATGCTCTCCCCGACGTCGCAGACCTCACCAGGGCCCAGGCCAAGGTCGAGCACAAGCGGCTGGCGATCGAGATCGAAGGCCATGACAAGGCCTATTATCAGGAAGACACGCCCAAGGTTTCGGACGCCGAATATGACGCGCTGCGCCGGCGCTTCAACGCCATCGAGGCGCGGTTTCCGGAACTGGTCACTGGCGAATCGCCATCGCAGAAAATCGGCGCGGCGCCCTCGGGCCGCTTCAGGAAGGTCCGCCATGCGGTCCCGATGCTTTCGCTCGACAACGCCTTCGCCGAGGAGGATGTCATCGACTTCGTCGGCCGCATCCGCCGTTTCCTGAAACTTTCGGAGGACGAGCGGATCGATTTTTCCGCCGAGCCCAAGATCGACGGGCTGTCGATGTCCTTGCGCTACGAAGGTGGCGAACTCGCCACCGCCGCCACGCGTGGCGACGGTGCCGAGGGCGAGGATGTCACCGCCAACATCCGCACGCTGGAGGACGTGCCGAAGAAGCTCAAAGGCCGCCTCGTGCCTGATATTTGCGAAGTGCGCGGCGAGGTCTACATGACCAAGAAGGCTTTCCTCGCGCTCAACGAGCGGCAGAAGGCGGCCGGCGAAACCATCTTTGCCAATCCGCGCAATTCGGCTGCCGGCTCGCTGCGCCAGAAGGACCCCTCGATCACCGCCTCGCGTCCGCTCGGCTTTTTCGCCTATGCCTGGGGCCAGATGACGGAAATGCCGGCGGATACCCAATCCGGCATGATCACCTGGTTCGAGCGTTGCGGCTTCAAGACCAATCCGCTGACCAAAATCTGCCATTCGGTCGATCAGTTGATCGCGTTTCACCGCAAGATCGAGGAGCAGCGCGCCAAGCTCGACTACGACATTGACGGCGTCGTCTACAAGGTCGATCGCATCGACTGGCAGGAACGGCTCGGCTTCGTCTCGCGCACGCCGCGCTGGGCGATCGCGCACAAATTCCCGGCCGAGCGCGCCATGACCGTGCTCCGCGATATCGAGATCCAGGTCGGCCGCACCGGCTCGTTCACGCCGGTCGGCAAGCTTGAGCCGGTCGGCGTCGGCGGCGTCATCGTGCAGAACGTCACGCTTCACAACGAGGATTACATCAGGGGTGTCGGCAACAAGGGCGAGGAGCTGCGCGGCGGCAGCGACATCAGGATCGGCGACACCGTCGTGGTCCAGCGCGCGGGCGACGTCATCCCTCAGGTCGTCGATGTCGTGATCGACAAGCGGCCGAAGGATGCCAAACCCTATCACTTCCCGAAGAAGTGCCCGTGCCCGCTGCATACCGATGTCGTGCGCGAGGAGACGGCAACGGGCGAGGAAGGCTCGCGCGCCCGCTGCACCGGCGAGTTCGCCTGTCCGTATCAGAAGATCGAGCATTTGAAACTGTTCGCTTCGCGTCGCGCCTTCGATATCGAGGGCCTTGGGGAAAAGCAGATCGAATTCTTTTTCGAGCAGGGTTTTGTGAAGGAGCCCGCCGATATTTTCACGCTGCCGGCGCGCAACGGGCGGATCAAGCTCGAGGAGATCGAGGGATATGGCGAGACCTCCGTGCGCAACCTGTTCTCGGCCATCGAGGAACGGCGGCGGATTTCGCTGGAACGCTTCATCTACGCGCTTGGCATGCGCCATGTCGGCGAGACCACCGCGCTGGCGCTCGCCCGCGGCTACGGTTCGTGGCATGCGTTCCACGACGCCTGTATCAAGGTCACCAAGGACGATGAGGAGGCGATCGCCGAGATGGACGCGCTCGACCAGATCGGCGACACCGTGATCGAGAGCATCAGGGCCTACTTCGGCGAGAGCCACAACCGCGGCATCGTCGAGCGGCTGACGAAAGAAATCGAGATCATCGACGCGGAGAAGCCGAAGGGCAATTCGAAGATCGCCGGCAAGACGGTCGTGTTTACCGGCTCGCTCGAGCGAATGACCCGCGACGAGGCCAAGGCGATGGCGGAACGGCTGGGGGCCAAGGCCGCCGGCTCGGTGTCGAAGAAGACCGATTATGTGGTCGCAGGTCCCGGCGCCGGCTCGAAGCTGGCGGAAGCCCAGAAGCACGGCGTCGAAGTGCTCACCGAGGACGAGTGGCTGAAGCTTGTCGGGGAGTGATTGCGAGGGGCGGCGCGACGAAGCAATCCAGGTTCTTGGCGGTGCTGGGTCGTTTCACTCGCGCTCGCGATGACGTTTCCTTCACAACATCCCGGACTCTTCCTCTTCCGCCTGCTCGATCAGCGCCTCGCTGACGACCACGTCGCGCCGTGGAACCAGGAATATCATGGTCGAGGCGCAGGCGAGCGACAGTGCGAACACGGCGGCGTTCAGAGGTGCGGGCGTCGCGAAATGGCCGCCGAGATAGGCGCCGAATTGCGAGAGCAGCGAGCCCAGTCCCATCTGCAGGAAACCCATCGCGCCGGAGGCGGTGCCGGCGGCCTCGGGGCGGACACTGATCGCGCCGGCGGCCGAGTTCGACATTACGAAGGCATTGGCGAACATCACCAGCATCTGGGTGCCGAACAGCCATGATGGCACCTGGTTGATCCCGGTGATGCCCCAGACGAGGTTCAACAGGCTGCCGGCGAGCTGCAGCGCCAGCCCGAACCAGATCAGCCGTTCCAGCGAATGGCGTGGCGCGAAGCGCACGCAGAACAGGTTGCCGATCAGGTACGCAAATCCGGTGGTCGCGAACCACGCGCCATATTCGGCTCCGGTGCGGCCCATCTGGGTCACCACGATGTAGGGCCCGCCGCCCGCGAAAGTGAAGATGATCTGTGAAGCGAGCACCTGGCAGAGCACATAGCCGATGAAGGCGCGGCTCTTGAGCAGGCTCCCGACATCGCCGCGAAATCCGCCTGCCTCCAGGCGATTGCGGCGCGTTTCCGGAAGCGAGACCGCGATCGCCGCCGTGATGACAAGGGAAGCGGCGGTGATGACGTAGAAGATCGAGCGCCAGCCGAACGCGGTCTCCAGGAGGCCGCCGGTCAGCGGGCTTAACATCTGCGCGATCATCATCACCGCGATCACGAGGCTGATCATCGAGGAGATGCGTTCGCGGCTGTAGAGATCGCGGATGATCGCGCGACTCACCACCATGCCGGTGGCGCCTCCCAGCGCCTGCAGAAATCGCGCAGCGATCAGTTGCGGCAGCGTTTGCGCGAAGATGCAGGCCGCGCTTGCCAGCACCATCAAGGCGAGACCCGCGAGCAGCACCGGACGGCGTCCGAAACGATCGGACAGCGGGCCCATGACGATCTGCGAACAGGCGATGCCGACCATGTAGAGCGACACCGTCATCTGCGCGATCGAAATATCGCGGCCGAAGCTCGTGGCAAGCCGGGGCAGCGCGGGCACCAGCATGTAGAGCGAGATCGGCGCGACCCCGGTCATCGCGACCAGCAGCAACAGCATGATCCGGGATGCCGAAACATCCGCCTTTGTGGTTATGCCGGGCGGTCTGCCCGCCACTCCGTGCATTGAACTCTCGATCCTTGACGCAAGCATCGCCGGATTACGAAACGGCCCGGCGCGATGCGGTTCAGTCATCGGGCGCGAACAAACCTCGCTTGTCCTTCTCGAATCGAACTCTAGCCTCATTCGAGGCTGCGCCTACGCCCCGTTTCGGAATGCGGCCATTCGTTTTCCGGGATGCGTTGAACGCAATCGGCTCTGTCATTCCGGCATGGTTGGCGGGAGCGGTGATGACTCGCCATCCCTTCACGTCTTCGCTCTTCAAACCATCCATGACCTGGATGCCCGCGACAAGCGCGGGCATGACGGTTGAAAGTGCCTGCACAATCGACGAGCAGCGACGTACTGCCTACCCTGCGTGAAGCAGCGCCCTATAGCGACAGCGGCGCGGTCGCGGCGTCGAGCCACAGTTTCGTGGCCTCGTCGACATGGGGACGCACCTCGTGGCGAACCCGCTCATGGTAATCGTTAAGCCAGCTCAGCTCGTCGCCGGTCAGCATGTTCAGGTCGATCAGATTGCGATCGATCGGCGCCAGCGTCAGCGTCTCGAATGCGTTGAGCGGCTTTTCGGCGCCGTGGACTTCCGCGCCGACAACCAGCACCAGATTCTCGATCCTGATCCCGAACGCGTCGGTCTTGTAGTAGCCGGGCTCGTTGGAAAGGATCATGCCGCGCCTGAGTGCCGTGCTGCCCAGTTTCGATATCCGTGCGGGACCCTCGTGTACGGAAAGATAGCTGCCGACGCCGTGGCCGGTGCCGTGCTCGAAATCGATGCCGGCCTGCCACAGGAATTGCCGCGCGAACGTGTCGATCTGCGCGCCGGTCGTGCGGTCGGGAAAGACCGCGCGGGCGATGGCGATATGACCGCGCAGGACGCGGGTGAAGCGATCCTGCATTTCCGCCGTCGGCGCCCCGATCGCGATGGTGCGCGTGACGTCGGTGGTGCCGTCTTCGTATTGCGCGCCGGAATCGACCAGGAGGAGATCGCCGGGCGCGATGCGACGGTTGGTCTTGCGGCTGACGCGGTAGTGCACGATCGCGCCGTTCGGCCCGGTGCCGGCGATGGTGGGAAAGGAGACGTCCTTCAGGGCGCCGGTTTCGCGCCGGAACGTTTCCAAGGCCTCCACCGCGTCGATCTCGGTCAACGTGCCCGTCGGCGCTTCGCGGTCGAGCCAGGCAAGAAAGCGCGAAAGCGCTACCGCGTCGCGTCGATGCGCGGCCCTCGCGCCCGCAATTTCGGTCTGGTTCTTGACGGCCTTGAGCAGGCTGACGGGATCGCTGCCGCGCACGGGCTTGCCGCCGGCAGCTGTTATCAGGCGGCTGAGCGCATCGGCGGCGGTCGCGCTGTCAAGCGCGATCGAGGCGCCGCCTCCGGCGAGTTCAGTGAGCCTCGTCGTCAACATGGCCGGTTCTGCGACGTCGGCCGAGCGTTCGAGATGGTCGCGGACGCTGTTGGACAGCTTGCGATGGTCGATGAACAGCGTCGGGCGGCCAGCTTTCGGCACCAGCGCATAGGACAGGGGCAGGGGGGTGTGGGAAACGTCGCCGCCGCGGATGTTGAAGGTCCACGCCACCGCGTGCGAATCCGACAGCACCAGCGCATCGGCGCCGAGCTTGTCGATCTCGATCCCGATCCGCTTCAGCTTGTCGGCTTCCGCCTCGCCCGAATATTGCCGGCCATGAATAGTGACGGGAGCAAGCGGCGGGGCAGGGCGCTCGGTCCACACGGTATCGAGCGGATTGCTCTCGACCGCGATCAGTTGCGCGCCGGCCTTGGCACAGGCGGCTGCGAGCCGTTCCGCCGCCGCCGTCGTATGCAGCCAGGGATCGTATCCGAGCCGGTCGCCGGCGGTCAGATGGCGCGCGAGCCAGGTTTCGGGCGGCGGTTCCACCAGCGGTTCGACGGCCCACGCCTTGGCGTCGACCTGTTTTCCCGCCTGCAAGGTGTAGCGGCCGTCGACGAACAGCGCGGCCGCCTTGGCGAGCACGATCGCGATCCCGGCAGAACCGGTGAATCCGGTCAGCCAGGCCAGGCGTTCTTCCGACGGCGGAACATATTCGTTCTGCTGCTGGTCGGCGCGCGGAACCACGAACCCCGTCAGGTTTCGCCGGGCGAGTTCGTCGCGAAAGGCGGATAGCCGCGCGGTCAGCGCAACACCGGTTTCGGGTTCCTCGAATGTCTGGAAGAGAGCTTCGAACATGGCGCGACTTTAGGATTAGGTTGAGAACTCCGCAATCGACGCAAATTGCTTTCGGTTTCTTCCTTATTGTGATTGAATTGCTGCACCTGCGTTAGACAGGTTTGCACGATGGCCTCCGAAGCTGTCGGCATGCGGTTCCGGAGGAAGTCCAGGGGTGTTTCAACTCAACGACGAGGGGATACACAATGCCCGCCTTCACGTTTGAGAAGATCGAGCCGCCGGTTCCACCCGAGCCTGCTTCGCCGGTCGTCAAACAGCAGCGCGGGGTCCTGGTTCAAATTCTGGATCGCCTGGCCGAGAAGCGCGTCAAGCGCAAGCTTGGGGAAGAGCGCGCGATTGTCCGAAAGCAGAAAACTTCCAAATAGGCTTTGTCTCGGACAGCGCTCATTCCGAACAGTCCTCATTCCGAAAGCCAACCTTTCACACCGCTTTACCCATCAACAGGCTGCTCCAGCCCTCGATCCGGATATGCCGCCTCAGGAAAAGCCCGCGCGCCCGATAGGACGCGATGACGGCGCCCGCCTGCGGAACCAATAGTCCCGACAGGATGACGAGGCCGCCAGCCGCCAGATGTGCCGACATCGGCGTTGCCAACTGCCGCAGCGGATTGGCCAGGATGTTCGCCAACACCAGATCGAACGGATCGCGGCTTTTGAATTGCGGCGCTGAAAAGCCGGTGGCCCGGATCGTCTCAACGAGGTCGCCCGTACCGTTGAGGCGGGCGTTGTCTGCCGCAAGCCGCACCGAGAGCGGGTCGATATCGCTTGCCAGCACCTTGCAACGCAGCGCCTTGGCCGCCGCGACCGCCAGCACGCCGGTTCCGGTGCCGAGGTCGAGCACGCGCCTCGGTCGATACGCCTTCAGAACGTGGTCGAGCAGCAAAAGGCAGCCGCGGGTGGTGCCGTGATGGCCCGTTCCGAAGGCAAGCGCCGCCTCGATCTCGATCCCGAGCTTGTTTGGCGGCACGCGGGTGCGGTCGTGCCGGCCATGCACGGTGAATCGTCCGGCATGGACCGGAACCAGATCCGAAAGCGTCGCCTTGACCCAGTCCTTGGGCGCCAGCGTATCGAAGGAGATCGAGCGAGCTACCTCGCCGCCGGCCGCGATAGTGACGAGCTCGCGGATCGCATTCTCGTCGGGCGCTTGCGCAAAATGCACGGTGATGTCCCAGCGCCCGCTTGGCCCTTCGAAGGCGGCGATCGCGGCTTCACCTTCAAAAAGGCTCTCGGTGAGGAGATCGGCCACGCGTCTGGCCGTTTGCTCGTCGCCGATCGCAAAGGTGGCGCGGTGAGTGGGCGGAGTGACGGTCGTGGTCATTGCTGCGTTCGGCAAGATGAGGGGCGTGGGCTGGTTCGGTCAGGTTTCCTTAACCGCGCCAGTGTAGCTTCGAATTGTTCCTGCTGCCTGCTGCCTTCGCGTCGAGCGATGAAATCGCCTTCAGGCGCACCAGAAATTCCAGGAAAACAAAATATGGCGCAAGGGCATGTAAGAGGTTTTGAAACCTCTCATTGAACACCTTCCGCCTTTTTCTCAAGCAAAATGAAGTGGCGCGTGAATCCGGCAGCGGATGGCTTTGAGATTTTTGTCCAATCGCCTTGAAATTATTGCCCGAGATTGTTGCGGTTCTCGAACGGGAAGGCAGGCGAGGCCTCAGGCCTTCCATCCCCTGGTCCTCGCGCCGGTGGGCGAGTTGTTCGGAATTACTCCACGGCAGACGCACCGTTTATCCACAGGCTTATCTACCGGACATACCGTTCAGGTTCAGGGGTTTGCCGGCCTCTTTCCACAGACTAGGCTGCTCGACGCCCGGCCCTGCGCGCTGTATCGTGGCCGACGGGGGATGTCGGTTCAATGCGGAACGGACTTTATTCCATCCACGTCCACATGCTCGACGGCGTGAAGGGCCGTGACAGCGGGGTGATCATCCTGCGCGACGGCAAGCTTCTCGGCGGCGGTCCGTATTTCTGGTGGACCGGCAGCTACACTGTCGGGAAGGACAGGACCTGGAAGGGGGAACTCACCACGAAGCAGCACACGCCATCGGCCGATCCCTCCATTCGCCCGCTGTTCGGCGGCCATGAAGTCACCAGCGGGTTTTCCGGCACTTTTACCGATGACGAGGCGGAAGTGTATGCCACCGCGCTGGTGGGGACGAAAAGCGTGGGCGTCCGCGCGACCTTGAAACGGCTTTCGGACGAGTGAGGGCGGCTCGCAGCGGTGACACGGCCTCGGCGGCGGTGTCTTAGTTTGAAACCCAGTTCGGGTCAGCGCGATAGAATGCATCGCCTATATCGGTCTGATGTGCGTTGAGAGCCAATAACTTGGCGATGATTTCCTGCTTGGAAATAGGCGTCTCTGCTTTCCACTCAGATCGAACATGGGGCGGCGTAGCATGCACTGTGTAACCACCCGCTACTTTGTTGATGGCAATCATGCCGCTCGTCTCCTGTAGGGACCGCTCGACACCAAGGCGGCCTTGGCACTAATCGGCACCACGGTATCCGCCAAGTGCACGACCAACTGAGACACTGCCGTCTCTCGGTAGTGTCTCATGAGACACCACCGCTCCACAGGCTGTCCACAAGCCGTCCCACAGCTGATTCAGTTCATCTCTCCCGCTTGCGGGGAGGGCGATCGCATTTGATTTCGATGCCTCTTCACCTCCCCCAAAAAGGGGGAGGCCGGCGAGCGAAGCGAGCCGGGTGGGGGTCACACCCTTATTGCGGGTGTTGCCGTGCTCCGCACTTCGACTAGCCGAATTGACCCCCTCCCCAACCCTCCCGCTTTCAGGGTGAGGGGGCGCTCCGTCGCCCATCCGACAGCCCTGCCTTTTCGCGGGAGGTCAGAACGCACCGAACAGCGCGCGATGATCGGCTAGAATGACCTGCGCGGCGTTGTGGCCGGGGGCGCCGGTGACGCCGCCGCCTGGATGCGCGCCGCTGCCGCAATGATAGAGGCCCTTCACGGGTCCGCGATAATCGGCGTGACCGAGCATCGGGCGCGCCGAGAACAGCTGGTTCAGCGTCAGCGCGCCGTGGAAGATGTCGCCGCCGAGAAGGGAGAACTGCCGCTCCAGATCGAGCGGGGACAGAATCTGGCGCCCGATCACGCTCGCCGCAAAACCCGGCGCATATTTCTCGACGGTTGCGATCATGAGATCGGCGACCTCCTCGCGATGATCGTCCCATGACCGTCCATCGGGAAGTGTCGGCGCGACATGCTGGCAGAAGAGACTGGCCACATGCCGTCCAGCCGGGCAGAGCGTGTCGTCGAGCGTCGAGGGGATCAGCAATTCGACGACCGGCTCGCGGCTCCAGCCGCGATCGCGCGCGTCCTGCCAGGCGCGGTCCATATAGGCGAGGCTCGGCGCGATGATGATGCCGGCGGTCAGATGATCGCCGGGGCCGGGGAGCGCCGTGAACGAGGGCAGTTCATGAAGCGCGACATTCATCCGGAAGGTGCCGGAGCCGTTGCGCCAGTTTTTGATGCGCGCGAGGAAGTCGTCCGGCAGCGCGTCCGGCGGCACCAGATGCGTATAGAGAAGTTTCGGATTGACGCTCGAGGCAATGTAGCGGGCGCGGATCGCTTCGCCGTCTTCCAGGATGACGCCCACCGCGCGGTCGCGTTCCACGATCACCTCGCGCACCGGAGCATCGAGCGTGATCTCCGCGCCAGCCGCGCGGGCGGCACGCGCGATTGACTGCGTGATCGCGCCCATGCCGCCGATGGCATGGCCCCAGACGCCTTTCTTGCCGTTCACTTCGCCGAAAGCATGATGCAGCATCACATAGGCCGATCCCGCAGCGTAGGGGCTTGCGTAATTGCCGACGATGGCGTCGAAACCGAACAGCGCCTTCAAAAGATCGCTCTCGAATACTTCGTCCAGCATCTCGCCGGCCGAACGCGTGAACAGATCGAGCAGCGAGCGCTGCTGTTCGAGCGAAAGCCTGCGCAGGATGCCGGCGGCCCCGAGCGCATTGAAGCCTTCGCGGATCGCGCCTGCACCAAGGCCCTGCGTGAGGTTCGGCGGTGCGCGCAGCACGAAGGCGCGCAGCACGTCGGCAATCTCCTCTAACCTGCGGTTGAAGGCTCCCAGCCGTTCGGCGTCGCGCTTGCTGAGCCTTTCGAGCGATTCCCGGGTGCGGCCTTCGCCGGTGATGAGATGTCGGCCGTCATGGGCGGGCAGGAAATTCTGCGCCCGGCGCTCGACGATCCTCAAACCGTGTTCGGCGAGATTGAGGTCCGCAATGACCTTTGGGTTGAGCAGGCTGACCGTGTAGGCGGCGACCGAATTGCGGAACCCGGGATGGAATTCCTCGGTGACGGCAGCGCCTCCCTCCACGCTTCGGCGATCGACGACCCTGACGCGCAGGCCCGCCATGGCCAGATAGGCGGCGCAGGTAAGGCCATTATGCCCGGCGCCGATGATGACAACGTCCGTCTCGTTCATGCCTGCTTCAGGATGCATATTGTCTGATCGTCATTTGGGGATGGTACATGACCGGCACCGGAATGACGATATGGTGGAAATCCGCGTCCCTCCTTGGCGGAGATTTGAAGATTGGTACAGGATGAAATGACGGCTGCACTTGCCGGCCCCGCATTGCCGGCTGCGGGCCAAGCCTCCGCGATCCAGAACCGGCTGGTGCTGTTTCTCTATACGGCTGCCATTTTTGTGAGCGCGTTGCTGTTGTTCTCGGTGCAGCCGCTGTTCACGAAGATGGTGCTGCCGCGGCTTGGCGGCTCGCCGGCGGTCTGGTCGGTGGCGATGGTGTTCTTCCAGTCGCTGCTGCTCGCGGGCTATGCCTATGCGCATTATCTGATGCGGCTGAACAGCCGCGTGATCGCGGTCGCGGTGCACCTCGTGCTTCTTCTGATTGCGCTGCTGACGCTGCCATTGTCGATCGCGACCGGTTGGGGCGAGCCGCCGACCGGCGGCTATGCGTTCTGGCTGCTCGGCCTGTTTGCCGTCTCGATCGGGCTGCCGTTCTTTGCACTGGCTGCAAACAACCCGCTGCTCCAGGCGTGGTTCGTGCGCACCGGTCATCCCGACGGCGGCGATCCCTATTTCCTCTATGCTTCCTCCAATATCGGCAGCTTCCTGGCGCTGTTGTCCTATCCGGTGCTGCTCGAGCCGATGTTCACGCTTCATATGCAGAACCTGATATGGACGGCGGGCTATGGCCTGCTGATCGTGCTGATCGGGGCGTGCGGCGTGCTGCTCCTGCGCGCGCCGATGTCGGCGGCCGTGGACACGCTGGCCGAGGATATCGACGCACCGGCACCGGCCTTGCGCTTGCGCGCGCGCTGGGTGTTCCTCGCCGCGGTGCCCTCGGGGCTATTGATCGCAGTGACCGCGCATATTTCCACCGACGTCGCGGCGGCGCCGCTGTTGTGGGTATTGCCGCTCTCGCTCTATCTCCTGACCTGGGTGCTGGTGTTCCAGTCGCGCCCGCTGCTGCCGCACAAATGGATGCTGGCGATCCAGCCGCTGGCGATCGCGGGCGTCATCGTGCTGCTGGCAAAGGGCGGTGAGCAGAACCTGCTGCTGACGCTGGGCGGCCATCAGCTGTGTTTCTTCGTCATCGCGATGGCCTGCCACGGCGAACTGGCGCGCACGCGCCCGGCCGCGAGATACCTCACCGGCTTTTATGTCGCGCTCTCGTTCGGCGGCATGATCGGCGGCCTGTTTGCGGGCCTGATCGCGCCTTATGCGTTTTCGTGGGTCGCCGAATACCCGATCCTGATCGTGCTCGCGGCCTTGTGCCGCCCGAGCGCCGATGAACGCTGGCCGCGCTTGAGCCGCTGGTATTTGCCCCTCCTGCTCGTCGTTGCCGTGGCGCTGATCGCGCCGACATTCACAACCGGCGGCGTGTTCGACTGGCTCGAGGACCAGCGGTTATATGTGATCGGCGCGCTTGCCGCGGCCGGGACGCTGCTGGCGCTCGTGTTCAACGCAACCCGCTGGAAGCTGGCGGGTCTGGCGGCGCTGGCGCTGGTCCTGGTCCGCCTCTACCCCGCCGACGATGGCCGCGTGGAGACGGTGCGCAGCTTCTTCGGCGTCCACAAGATCCTGGTGACGCGGGACGGCGAGTATCACGTGCTGATGCACGGCACCACCATTCACGGCGCCGAGAAGTTCCGGAATGCCGACGGCACACTGATCCCCGGGCGCCCCGAGCCGATCACCTACTACCACAAGGACGGCGGCATCGGTCAGGCGATCATGGCGATCCGCGCGCGCAAGGCAGCGCCGCTTCGCGTGGCGGTCATCGGGCTCGGCGCCGGCACGCTCGCTTGCGCCGCGGCGCCGGGCGAGACCTGGAAATTCTTCGAGATCGATCAGACGATGGTCGACGCCGCGCGCGATCCGAGGTTTTTCACCTATATCCGCAGCTGCGAGCCGAACCTTGCGCCGGTGATCGGCGACGCGCGGCTGACCTTCGCCCGCGAGCCCGAGGGTATCTACGATCTGATCATCGTCGATGCCTATTCGTCGGACGCCATACCGATCCATCTCGCCACCAGAGAGGCCATGAGGATCTACGAGGACAAGCTCGCCCCGCAAGGCGCGGTCGTGATGCACGTCTCGAACCGGCATCTGGAATTGTCCAGCGTCGTGGTCGGCATCGCGGACGCCAACAATCTCAAGAGCTGGGTCTACAGCGAGGATAGCGGGCGCGACAGCGAATACATCTTCCCGACTTCGGTCGTCGTCTCGGCGCGCGCGGAAGCCGACGTGGGCAAGCTCGCTTCGTCGGACGTGTGGGAGGAGACGGCAGCCGACGAGAAGCAGCGGGTCTGGACCGATGATTACTCCAACGTGCTTGGCGCGGTATATCGGAGGCTGCGCGACGGCGAGAAGTGATTTTACAAAGCGCGAACGAGGCTGGCTTGAAACGAAGCTGGCCTGAAGCGCATCATGCTGCAGCGCTTTCGCGGAACTGCACGCGGTGCGAGCGCGTTATGGGCTTGGGGTCGTCCCAATTGTGCCGCTTGCTGAAGCTATTCGAAGCGGGGGAATGCCTGAGGAGGCCGTCATGTCGAAACTCAAGATCCTTTCCGTGGTTGCACTCGCGATCGCGCTTTCGGGCGCAGCCTACGGCATGGGCCGCGGAGGCGGCGGCGGAGGCGGTGGGCATGGCGGTGGCGGCGGTGGTCACTTCGGTGGTGGCGGTGGTGGTCACTTCGGTGGCGGTGGTGGTCACTTCGGCGGTGGCGGTCACTTCGGTGGCGGCGGAGGTCACTTCGGCGGCGCACATTTCGGCGGAATGCGAGGCGGCGGCGGGCATTTCGGCGGCGCCCACTTCGGCGGCGGGCATTTTGCCGGAGGCGGACGACATTTCGGCGGCAGAGCCGCGATGCACGGTCCGACAGGCCATGCCAATTTCGCCGGCGGACGGACCAATGTCGGCGGCAACCGGTTTGCCAATCACAACATCGAAGGCAATCGCGGCGGTCGAAATGCGATCGAAGGCAATCGTGGCGGCCGAAACGCGGCAATGAGAGCGAATGCCATTCACAACACGCTGGGCTCGCGCTCCTTTGCGCGGGCCATGCACAATCCCGGCGCATTGCGCAACCCCGGCACCCGCGCGGCGCTCGCGGCGAGCGCGGCCACGGCGGGATGGCATAACATGCACGGCGGCGGTTGGTGGCGGCACGGCAACGGAGGTTACGGCTGGGTCGGTCCGCTGTTCTGGCCGTTCGCCTATTACGATATCTATGACTATTCGCTGTGGGGCTACGATCCTTCTTTCTGGGGATATGGCTATGGCGACATCTATGCCGGCCTCTTTGCGCCCTACGGCTATGACGACCTGGCCGGATATCTGCCGCCGGGTGGCTATTACGGCGGCGGCTATGGCAGCGGCTATTCGAGCCGCAGTGGCAGGGCGACGTCCGCAGCGGGGGCGGAAAATGCCGCGCCGCAGGAATTGTCGGAAATGTGCGGCGAGGACAGCGGTGATATCGCCGGGCTCCCGATCGATCGCATCCAGCAGGCCATACAGCCCAACGAGACCCAGCGCGCGGCGCTCGACGATCTCGCCAACGCTTCGGTGAAGGCGGCGCAGACCATCAGGGCCGCGTGCCCGTCCAAGATCGTTTCGACCGCGCCCGGCAGGCTCGCCGCGATGGAGACGCGCCTCGAAGCCATGATCACGGCGGTCGGCATCGTGCAGCCGCCGCTCGACCATTTCTGGTCACTCCTCGACGACGAACAAAAGACCCGACTGAGCGCGCTCGGCGAGGACCTGCGCAACGAGCGGCGCGGCAACCGCAACGCCGGGGCAGCAGCCGATCAGGCTTGCAGCGAGGCCAGTGCGCCGGAGTGGCCGGCGGCCGAAATCGATCAGAGACTGCATCCGACTCCGGCGCAGCGGGCAAGCCTTGCCAATCTGAATGACGCCACCGCAAAGGCCGCCGAGTTGCTCAAGACCACTTGCGCGCCCGACACCGCATTGACGCCCCCGACGCGGCTTGCCGCAGCCGGCAAGCGGCTCGATACCATGCTGCAGGCGGTCAAGATGGTGAAGGCAGCGGTTGACGATCTCTACAACGACCTGACGGATGAGCAGAAGGCCCAGTTCGAAGCCATCGGGCCCGGCCGCACTTCCGCGCTGTCGTCTGATGAAAGCCCCTCGACATCCGGCCGACACTACCACAGGCGGCATCACGCTAGCCTTGGCGGGATCGTTCGCCGGCTGATTTCATTCGGTTTCTAAAGCATGATCCGGAAAAGCGTGGTGCGGTTTATCTCGTCGAGGAGCCGTTCGTATGCGTTCCCCGGACGCTGTGCAGCGTGAAATGCTGCACCGGAGATCCGGGGTCCAGCATCTTGAATGGGTCCCGGCTCTGCGGAGCAGCGCTCGCGCGCTGCACCGCGTCCGGGACAAGAGCGGCTACGACGGCTTTGCAATCGCATTTGAGCGCGCTCGTTCTTGTCCCTCCCCCCGCGAAGCGGTGGGGAGGGAAGGAGTGACGGCGCTGCGCGCCTCCTCAGGGTGAGGCGATGCGGCTGGCACGAAAGCAGTCCCTCATGGTGAGGAGCGCGGCAAGGCCGCGCGTCTCGAACCATGAGGCCACTGGATCGCTTCGCTTGCGCTCGCGATGACGATGAAAGTGGCGGGACGATGAGAGTGGCTGTTTGAAAACTGAATATGCGAAGAGAACTGCGACGCTTCCGCTCGCCTGTGTCCCGGCCATCCACGTCTTGGCTGCACTAAAAAGAAAGGCCTGGATGCCCGGGACGGCGCCGGGCATGACGAGCCGGGAGCAACCGAAACCGCTCTAACGCGCGCGCATGCGCGGCAAATCGGCGGAGGGTGCGCCGATGGCAGCGCGCCGGTCGACCACCGCGTGGTGAAACTGTTCGAGCACAAGGCCGTAAGCCGTCAGATCGCCTTCCTCGATTGCGCCGTCGTCGTAGCAGGCGAGCGTTTCGCGCAGGATATCGTCGGCCTCGCGCTGCAAGGCGTCGAGTTCTTCGAGGGTATCGATCTTGCGCACCTGCGCAATCGCAGCGAGCAGCCGGTCGCGGTGCTCCGTGTTGAGCATGCGCTCGTCCCGTTTGAGATAATGACGCAGCCAGGCGCTGCCCGATCCGAGCACCGAAAGCAAAAGCACTCCGCCCCAGATATAGTCGCTGTATTTATCGAGGAAGGTCCGTTCGGTGCCCTCGATATAGGCGGCAGCGCCCGGATGAGCCGGGATCGCCGCGTCCTTGTCGGTGTCAGGCTTCTCGATCTTGGCCGCGGCCGGATCTTCCTTGGCAAGCGATGGCCGTACCGTGAAAAGAGCTCGGGTAAAGGCGTCCGCGGCGCTTTCGGAAAGAGATTTCGGTGCGACGATCAGGTGATTGACGCCGACGGTGTCGACCGTGTCGTCGGGTCGGGCGGGGGAAGAGGTGAAGGAACTTCCGGGAATTTCCTCGGACTCGTAGAGCGGATGCTTGTGGGCGATGGCTTCCGATACATCGATGGGCAGAAATTGCGGCTCGCCCCTGACGTGGGCGGTCGAGGTGATGGCCTCGACGGTGATCCTGCTGTCGAGCGGTCCGACCGTCATGAACGCATCGATCGAGCGGTCGCGTACCATCTCCGGAATCTGGGAAGCGCTGAACTGCGAGATCGCGACCTTGTCGGCGTTGACGCCCGACTCCGTCAGAATGACGCGCAGCAGCGTGACGTTCAGCGGGTTTCGGCCGATGATGCCGACGCGGTGACCTTCGAGGTTGGCGATTGTCTTGATTTTGGATCTGGACTTGGATTCCTTCTTCGAGCCCTCGCGCGTGCCGGAAGGCGCCCACAGAACCACGACGTTCTTGCGCAGGATAGCGACCGCGCCTGTTCCGTTGGGCATTTCCTCGTCGGCGCGCGTAACCGCCAGATCGGTCTCGCCGGTCCGGATCAGACCGATGCTTTCGCCGGCCCCGCCCGTGGAGATAACCGTCAGCCGAACCGGACTGCCTTCACGCGCAAAGGATTGCGCCAATGCCTGGATCAATCTCTGGTCGTCGCTGCCCGGGGGGCCGACGGCAATTCGCAACGTCGTCGGTCGCATCAGCAGGAAGGCGGCGCCTGCGATGGCTGCGAAAATCAGCAATACCGCGGCCAGGAGCAGAAACGGTGAATTCCGTTTCCGGCCCCTGGAAGACAGGCCCGCATTGAAACCGTCCGGCGCAGACATTTTGCCGCCAAGTGAGGGTTTTCTGCCGCAGCACCATAGCACTACTGACACAGGCCCGCTCGACGGAACCCGCGCCCGGTGCAGCTCCCGCTCTTTGAGGTTCCCGGCGGCCGTTGCGCGGCCCTCCTCGATGAGCCCCTGCGGACCAAAGTAATGATGTTCGTATCCAGCCCGAACCCATCGCCAATTTCAGCGAATCGCGTAACGATGCATCCGTTTTGCCCGGCTTGCGGTGACCGTCGTCGTCAGTCTCGCGCGCTCATTTTGAACATGATTTCGCAGAAATAGTTACGGCTGACCGATTGATATGAGCTGGGCAGCTTGGCCCGAGTCCAGGCGCGGCGGGTCAGGCTCGTTCACGACGAGCATTTGGAGAGCCTGCCGTGCGAATGGGACGCTTGTTTTGCTGGACTGCATTGGCCCTTGTGTTGGGCGCCTGTTCCCAGGAGGTGGATTACTCCAGCGAGCAGCGTGCGTGCATCGCCCAGCATTTCTCGGGCTATGACGCAAGCAAGCTCAATCAGTGCGTTGACGCCTGCAAGCTTTGCATGAAGGGCACGACCGTTACCTGCAACACCTCGTGCAGGCTCCGCGGCGCAAGCTGAGGCGCTTGGCCTCAGAGCGCCTGGCCAACCGCAGCGGCGTTTCGCGCTGCCTGGCTGAAGGTAGTTGAATGCCGCCAACCATCTGGCTGTTCTGGCGATCGGGCTTGGCTGGAAGAAAACGCGTCAAGACAAACGCAATTCAACCAAAAATCTCATCCCGCTCCGGCCGCCTCAATTCTGGTAGCCATACGTTCCCGGCTGATAATAGCGCTGCTGTGGCTGCTGATAGGGCTGCGGCGCATAGCCCCAGGTGCCGTTATTGTAAGTCGGCTGCTGCTGGTAATAAGCCTGCCCGTCGTAACCGCGCCTGACGCCGCGCGGCGCGGGATAGCGCGCATCGGTCGAGCTGCCGTCGGCCGGATAGATATAACCGTCGTCGAGGCGGGCCTGCGGCACGATGGGTCGCGGCGCGCCCGGCGGCGCCGCTGCACCGGCATAGTTCGGATCGTCATATTGCATCGCATAGGGATTGGTGTCGCTACGCGCCACCGCGGTATCCTGCCGGCCGCGCGGGTTGCGCGCCAGCGCGACCACGGACGAGCCGGTCAGCGTGACGGTGGTGTTGAGCACGCCTTGCTCTTCCACGAGCGCATACAGCGTCGAGGCGTGGGCGCGCGAGAGGCGGACGCAGCCATGGGATACTGGTGTGCCAAGGCGGCCTTCGGAATCGGTGCCGTGGATCGCATGACCGATCTTGGTGAAGAAGATCGAGTGCGGCATCGGCGCGTCGTCGAATTCCTTTGAGTAATGATCCTCTTCCATCCGGAAGGCGCGGAAGGTGCCGCTTGGCGTCTCGTGTGACGGGTTGCCGGTCGAGACCGGCCAGTGGTAGCGCGCAACGCCGTCGACTTCGACGGTCATCATCTGCGCATCCTTGTCAACGGTGATGGAAACCTTGGCTTGCGCCGTGCCGGCGGCAAACAGCATCAGACTTGCAACTGCAATGAACAGGGAACGCATTTTCTACTTTCGCCTCCGGCCTGAAATGCCGCAACTCTCACGTCCCCCGGCAGTCAATATGCCCGAAAACCGGCCCGGGTTCCAGCGCGGTAGTTTGAGAACGCCGCATCGATGCCCTGCTCGCCCATCACGAAGCCCTTCCAAGCAAAGCCACACTGGTATCAACATGTTGGCTGGTTACCGGCGCTGCTATCGAAGCGTAAGCGAAACCGCATGGCACGATGGATTGTGCCGCTCAATTTTCGTTGTTCCCGGACAGCAGTTCTCTGACGCCGTGTTGAACGTGGAGCCTCGCCGGACCATTTCCGTAGTCTCCGTGATGATGCTTTCGCGGGTCAATTCTTCAGCCGGTATCCGGTCTTGAAGATCCACCACACCGCGATCAAGCAGATGAACAGGAACACCAGCGTCATACCGACGCTCACGGCCGGACTGACGTCGGCAATTTCGTAAAAACTCCAGCGGAATCCGCTGATGAGATAGACGACCGGATTGAGCAGCGTGACGGTGCGCCAGGCGGGAGGCAGCATGTTCACCGAATAGAAGCTGCCACCGAGGAAGGTCAGCGGCGTTACCACCAGCATCGGAATCATCTGCAGCTTCTCGAAACCGTCGGCCCATATGCCGATGATGAATCCGAACAGGCTGAACGTCACGGCAGTCAGCACCAGGAAACTCAGCATCCACAGAGGATGATGAATGTGCAGCGGCACGAACAGGCTTGCCGTGGCGAGGATGATCAGGCCGAGAACGATCGACTTGGTCGCGGCCGCGCCGACATAGCCGAGTACGATTTCGAAATAGGAAATGGGCGCCGACAATATCTCGTAAATGGTGCCGACGAATTTCGGAAAATAGATGCCAAAGGAGGCGTTGGCGATGCTCTGCGTCAGCACCTGGAGCATCACGAGTCCGGGCACGATGAACGTGCCGTAGCTGACGCCTTCCACCGAGCTGATACGCGAACCGATCGCGGCCCCGAACACCACGAAGTACAGCGACGTCGAGACCACCGGCGAAACGACGCTTTGCAGAATCGTCCGCCAGGTACGCGACATTTCGAACTTGTAGATCGCGCGAACGGCCCTGAAGTTCATGGCCGGTCACCCGTGCCGCCGGCAATCTCCGGCGCATTTCCCCGCACCAGGCTCACGAAGATATCCTCCAGCGAGCTCTGGCTGGTTTCGAGATCCGAGAAACGGATGCCCGTTTTCCTGAGATCGCCGAGCAGGCTCGTGATGCCGGTGCGCTCGCTCCTGGTATCGTAGGTGTAGGTCAGGTCACAGCCTCCGTCCGACAATTCCAGATTGTAGACCGCAAGCTCGGGCGGTATCGCGTCGATCGGGCATGGCAGGTGCAGCTTCAATTGCTTCTTGCCGAGCTTCTGCATCAGGTCCGCCTTGTCCTCGACCAGGATGATCTCGCCCTTGTTGATGACGCCGACCCGGTCGGCCATTTCCTCGGCTTCCTCGATGTAATGGGTGGTGAGGATGATGGTGACGCCGGAGGCGCGCAACGCGCGGACGACCTCCCACATGCCCTTGCGCAGTTCGACGTCGACGCCTGCGGTCGGCTCGTCGAGAAACAGGATCTGCGGTTCGTGCGACAGCGCCTTGGCGATCATCACGCGTCGCTTCATGCCGCCGGACAGCGTGACGATCTTGGCGTCCTTCTTTTCCCACAGCGACAGGTCCTTCAGCACCTTCTCGATATGGTCGGGATTTTTCGGCTTGCCGAACAGGCCACGGCTGAAGCTTACGGTGCCCCAGACCGATTCGAAGGCGTCGGTGTGCAGCTCCTGCGGCACAAGGCCGATCAGAGCGCGCGCGGCGCGATAGTCGCGGGCGATGTCGTGGCCGGCGACGGTCACGCGGCCTTCGCTCAAATTGGCAATACCGCAGATGATGCTGATCAACGTGGTCTTGCCCGCGCCGTTGGGCCCCAGCAGGGCAAAAATCTCGCCGTGCGCGATATCCAGATTGATATTCTTCAGTGCCTTGAAACCGGAGCCGTAGGTCTTGGAAAGGCCGGAGACGGAAATGATGGAAGCCATGAATGGTCTTGCCGGATGAGGGGTGTCTTGCGGGTCTTCAGACGAGCGAGAGGCAGCGCCTGCGATAGATGGGGAGGCGCGAACGTTTCCGCAATCGGGGCGGGCGGCTGCCACGATGTATGCCATGCGAGGACGGCCGGAATGCGATGGTGTCTTGCAATTCTTGGCGGCTGTCCACAAGCAGCCAATCGCAAGCGCTCGCTGGCTGCCGATGCTGCTTCCCGGCATCAGGATCTACACCGATCCGCACAACGTCACGCCGATCAGGCAAATCCGAAATGGCCCGCTTCGACGGGAAGTCCTGGGTGCTGTTCGGGGATATTCCGGGCGAGAAATAGCTTGCGCGCCGGCGATGGTTTTCGGCGCGGGTCTACCGGCTCACTTGAAATAATTGTTGATGATGCGCAGGTCGGCAAGCGTGGGCTGCTTGCCGTTGGTGCTCGCCTCGATCACCCTCCGGCAGACTTCGGCGGTCGCTTCGTCCCTGAAATCGTTCGCGGCTTCGAGAACTGTCCGGGCCGTATCCAATAGTCCGTCCTGCTTGCCGCCGCCGCCCTTGCCGTTCCTGGGCTCGCCATTCAGACCCGCAACTTCGCCCTTCTTGCCGAAGCCGCCTTCGCTTGCGGCCCTGCCGAATGCGGGTATGCCCTTGCCGAATGGGATCGCGTCCATCGTCATTCCCCACTCATCGCGCAGCGAGCGCGGCCTGCTGCGCGGCGGCGGTTTCGCTGGCCTCGCCATTCTTGCGCGACCGATAGAACTCCAGCACGCTGCGCGACGTTTCGATGTTGAGACGGCTGTACTCGCTTTCCAGATCCCTCAGATCGTTCGCGGTGATGCGGTGATCCTTGGCACCGAGGAACAGCAGGGCCATCGTCGTGTCCCAGGAGAAGTTCAGCGCCTTGCAGAGGATCAGGAGCATTTCCCGGTTCCTGTCCAGTACGGCACGCTCGATCACATCGCTCGGCAGCGAACAGAGCAGCGACAGTCCGATGGTGACTTCTTCCAGCCGATGGGACCGGGCATAGGTCGAAATGCTGCTTTCATTGAGGTTGCCGAGCCGATGCTGGGTGGAGACCACCCGCTTGGCGACAAAATGGCTGCGCGATACGGGTCCGAATTTCGACTGCAACTCGCCTGCAAGGTCGGTCACCGAGGACTGAATATGCGTGGCCATGTCGGGGCGCTCGCGCTGCAGGCGCTCCTTTACGTCGTTCGTGGCTTTTGCAATCAGCTGCTGGAATACATGGCGGGGGATATCCTTGCGCAGACCAAGCTGCTCGGCGAGGATGGAATCGCCCTCTGCGCGCTTGACCATGTGCAGGAATCCGAAATCGGAAAACCGCGCGCCAGTGTTGTTGGCCACCGAGTTGACCACTTCCTGGCTGCCTCGCGTGACGAGTTCGTCCGTGACCCGTTCCTCGATCGTTTCCCGTTTCGAGATCGAGAGCATGTGCGCCTGGCTCTTGGTGCAGACGTTGGCCACCAGCGCATAGGTTTCGAGCTGTCTGGATTCCCGCAACACGGGCCCTGCGACCTCGATCGCATCGTCAAAGGCAAGTTTGTGGATGACGTTGACGGGCGCGCGGTCGAACCGGGCCAGCCGCTCCGAGAGCTGGGCGCGGGCCGCAACCTCGATCTCGTCAGCGAGCCGCGTGACGACTTCGCCGAACGTCCAGATTTCGTCGTCGCTGAACCGGCCCGCGATCATCAGGTCTGTGGTATGCCACAGCGCCTTCGCGCGGCTCTCCGGTGTCCCGCGTGATACGGCCTCGTCGAGATCCCTGAGAAAGGATTTAGGCTCGTTCTTTTTGACCGTCTTGAATTGCAAACTCATTTTGGCAGCCCTGAAACGGCAAAACGGATTGCCGATAAAGTATCAATTGGCAGCCAGGATACCCTTTACGCGCAAGTTTTCGGTAAATGCGGGTGGGAAGTATTGTCGATCAAAATTCGCTCAAATGCGCTTGATCCGGTTAGGCTCTCGGCGCTGCGGTGCAACAGAAGGGCTTGCGCCGGGCCCGCGATGTATTTCTCGTCATGGCCGGGACAAGCCCGGCCATGACGAACATGAAGTTCACGCCCGTTCGACAAAACTGTCGACCACCTTTTTCTCGCCGGCCTTCTCGAAAGCAATGGTTAACTTGTTGCCGTCGATTTTCACCACATGGCCGTAGCCGAATTTCTGGTGAAACACCCGGTCGTCCAGATTGAATTCGGAAGTCGTGCCGGTGGATTTCGCGATCAGCTCGCCTTCGATCACCATCGGCGCGCGCCTGGTTCGTGCAAAGCCCTCGCCACGCGAGCCGGCATCGCTGCGCGAGCCGGAGAACGGCGACTGGCTTTCGTCAAAGCCGGCTGGTCCCTTTTGGCCGCGCGCGCGATTGGCCTGAGCGCGTTGCCAGCCCGGCGTCGTGTAGCTCGAGCCGAAGGATTCCAGATTGTCGAAACGCGAGGCACCGTAGCCGCCGGCACCGCCCCAGCCCGAGCCGCCCCTGGATTCCGTGATCTCGACATTATGCGCCGGCAACTCGTCGAGAAAGCGCGACGGGATCGTGGTCGACCAGGTGCCGTGAATGCGCCGGTTGGTCGCAAAGCAGATTTTCGCGCGACGGCGGGCGCGGGTCAGCCCGACATGGGCCAGACGCCGTTCTTCCTCCAGGCCAGCGCGGCCTTGTTCGTCGAGCGTGCGCTGGCTCGGAAACAGGCCTTCCTCCCATCCGGGCAAGAACACGTTGTCGAACTCGAGCCCCTTTGCCGAATGCAGCGTCATCAGCGACACGGCGTCTTCTTCCGTGCCGCCGTCGCGGTCCATCACCAGCGAAATGTGCTCGAGGAATCCGTGCAGGTTCTCGAACTCCTCCATGGAGCGGACCAGCTCTTTAAGGTTCTCGAGTCTTCCCGCGGCATCCGCGGAGCGGTCCTTCTGCCACATCTCGGTATAGCCGCTCTCGTCGAGCACGGTCTCGGCGAGTTCGGTATGCGAGGTCACTTCCGATTGCGCGCGCCAGCGGTCGAAACTCGCCAGGAGATCGCGAAGCGCGCCGCGCGCCTTCGGCTTCAACTCGTCGGTCTCGACCACGGCGCGCGCCGCCTCGTAAAGCGGAATGCGGCGCTTGCGGGCATGGTCGTGCAGCAGCTGCACCGTGGCATCGCCCAGCCCGCGCTTGGGCACATTGACGATGCGCTCGAAGGCGAGATCGTCGGCGCTCGAACTGATTACCCGAAGGTAGGCGAGCGCATCGCGGATTTCGGCGCGTTCGTAGAAGCGCGGGCCGCCGATCACGCGATAGGGCAGGCCCAGGGTGACGAAGCGGTCTTCGAATTCGCGCATCTGGAACGAGGCCCGCACCAGGATTGCGATCTCGTTGAGCTTGTCGCCCTTGCGCTGCAGTTCCTCGATTTCCTCGCCGATGGCGCGGGCTTCCTCTTCGGAATCCCAGGCGCCGGTCACCGTAACCTTCTCGCCGTCGATGTCTTCGGTGCGCAAGGTCTTGCCGAGCCGGCCTTCATTGTGTGCGATCAGATGCGAGGCCGCGGCGAGGATATGGCCGGTGGAACGGTAGTTGCGCTCGAGCCTGATTACCTTGGCGCCGGGAAAGTCGTGCTCGAAGCGCAGGATATTGTCGACCTCGGCCCCGCGCCAGCCATAGATCGACTGGTCGTCGTCGCCGACGCAGCAGATATTTTTGGAAAGGGGGTTATTACCCTCTCCACTCGCGGGAGAGGGTGCCGAACCGCGAAGCGGTGAGGCGGGTGAGGGGTTCGTCGCGGCGTCTGTGAGTGGAAGATGCCCCTCACCCGGCGTCTCGCTGCACTCGCCGCCACCCTCTGCCGCAAGGGGAGAGGGTGTCACAGCGCGTGACGACGACGGCGACTGCGCCAGAAGGCGAAGCCAGAGATACTGCGCAACGTTGGTGTCCTGATATTCGTCCACCAGAATGAACCTGAAGCGGGTCTGGTATTGCCGCAGCACATCGGGCCGTTCGCGAAACAGGCGGATGTTTTCAAGCAGCAGATCGCCGAAATCGGCGGCGTTGAGGATCTTCAGCCGCTCCTGATAGCTCGCATAGAGCTTGCCGCCCTTGCCGTTGGCGAAGGCAGCTGCTTCGCCCGGCGGCACCTGCGCAGGCGTCAGTCCGCGATTCTTCCAGCCGTCGATCACGCCGGCGAACATCCGCGCCGGCCAGCGCTTGTCGTCGATGCCCTCCGCCTGCAGGAGCTGCTTGAGCAGCCTGACCTGGTCGTCGACGTCGAGCACGGTGAAATTGGATTTCAGCTGCACCATCTCGGCATGGGTGCGCAGGATTCGCCCCGCAATGGAATGGAACGTGCCGAGCCATGGCATGCCTTCGACCGCCTGGCCGAGCATGTGGCCGAGCCGCATCTTCATTTCGCGCGCGGCCTTGTTGGTGAAGGTGACCGAGAGGATTTCGCCAGGCCGCGCCCGGCCGGTCGAGAGGATATGGGCGATGCGGCAGGTCAGGACGCGCGTCTTGCCGGTCCCCGCACCCGCCAGCACCAACACCGGTCCGTCCAGCGTTTCCACCGCCTCGCGCTGCTCGGGATTGAGGCCTGAAAGATAGGCCGGCGTCGCGGCCGCCCTTGCGCGCGCGGCAATGCCACCAGCCTGCGGCTGGTGGTGCTCGGGAACGGCGCGATGGCTCAGCTTGTTCGGCTCGGTCATTGCTGATTCGTTTTAGCAGGAATGGCAGGCATATAGGGTCTTTGGAACCGGTTTGACAGCACTTATCCCGCATCCGCCGCGATGGCGAATCGCCGGCCCCCGAGGCTGCGATTTTGTTCCCGCGAAGCGGAGATTTTTAGGCTCGTCGAGGAGGCGCCGGCGCCGGAACCTTCATTCCGAGCCAGGAATTGGTCCGGCGAACGCGTCAGCGCCGTTGCGCTGATGGTCGTAAACCGAAGAGGAAAACGGAGACATCTGCCATGCTGGGCTGGGTCGTTACATTTCTGATCATCGCGTTGATCGCCGGCATTCTGGGCTTTGGCGGCATCGCCGGTGTGTCCATCGAAATCGCCAAGGCCATCTTCTTTATCGCGGTCGTGCTGTTCCTGATCTCGATCGTGATCGGGCTCGCCCGCGGCCGCAACCGCGTGTAGCCGTCATAGTTCGTCTCGTTGGACTGGCCCGCCGAGTGAAAGCCGCAAACGTTGCATTTCACTCGGCAATGATGGGCTTCGGATCGGCCTCGTACGGATCTTCCTTGGCCACCTGGGTTGCGGCTTTTGTGCCGGGCATGATCTCGAAACGCGGGTCGAAGTCGACCATCGTAGAGGCGAGCTGCTTCAGCACACCGGCATTGCCCTGGATATTGGCCTTTCCCTCCGCAATCTGCGCATCGAGCGTCTTTACCCCCATCATCGTAAGCTCGAGATCAGAACGGTTGATGGTGAGGGTCAGGTCCGGGCTCTGCGCGAGATGTCCCTTGATGTTGGTAAGGGTCGCGTTTTCCATCTCGACGATGAATTTCTCGCCATTGTCCGGTGTAATCAGGTTCATCGTGAACCTCATTCCCTCGGCCTTGCGGCTGTCCATTCGGATGCCCAGGAAGTTCAGGAACAATTCCGTTGACATCGCCCGCACGATATCAGGGCTGCTCGAACTGGCAGTTTCCCCCTGTGGAATTCCCGGTCCGAAGTTCGTAAGCTCCCGCCAGGAAGCTGTTGCGAAGTCCGGGATTTTCCTGCTGGTAGCCGATCTGTTCGAAAATGTCCGCCAGCAGATCCTTCGCGGGCCGGTTCTGTGGTTGCGCCTGCACCAGTTTGTTCACGATCTCGGAGGCAAGCAGGTACTTGCCTTCGTTGTGCAATTGCCGCCCGCGGCTCATGATCTTGTCGGAGCCGCCCATCATCTCGACATAGAGCGGCGCCGATTCCCGCGGCGAATGCGGTATCAGCGTTGCCGGGTTGCAATCCCAGAAGCCGAGATAGCGCTGGACGACGCCGCGGCTGTTGTGCTCGGGCGAGCCGTGATAGCCGCGGCAGTACCATTTGGACTGCAGACCCTTCGGCAGTTCGTAAACGTTGTGGATCTCGTTGATCGTCACACCCTGGTTCGCCAGGTGCAGAACCTGGTTGTTCATGTGGGCGTAGAGGTCGCGCTGGCCGCGGAGAACCTCCTGGATTCTGTCGTTGCCCCACCGTGGCCAGTGATGGGATGCGAACATCACTTCGGCCTCGAGGCCAAACCGGTAGAGCGCCTCGCCGATATATTTGGACCAGCTCAGCGGATCGCGCACCAGCGTGCCGCGCAAGGTGTAAATGTTGTGCAGCGTAGCCGTGACGTTTTCGGCCATCCACAACGCTTTCATCTCGGGAATGTAGGTGTTCATCTCCCGCGGCGCCTCGGTGTTCGGCGTATTCTGGAAGATCATCCGCACGCCATCGACCTCGAAATCCTCGATTGGTTTTTCGACCAAGCGGCTGGGCGCTATCAGGCCGGTTGCGCCGGCCGATACGCCCTGACCGAGGCCCTGGCCGACATAGCCATGCGGGCCGGCCGGCAGCAAAAGGCCGTACTGGTAGAACAGGCGGCGGTTCATCGCGTTGCCGGCGTAGACATTCTCGGAAACCGTGAAGTCCATGAAGTCGACCGGGGCGATGACCTCAATCCTGCCGGACATCACGTCGGCTTCGTCAACGATGCCGCGCACACCACCCCAGTGGTCTCCATGAGTGTGGGAATAGATCACGGCCGAAACGGGCAGGCCCTGGCCTATATGTTGCTGGAACAGTTTCCATGCCGCCTGAACAACCTCGGCGCTGACCAGCGGATCGAACACGATCCAGCCCGTCTTGCCCCGAATGAAGGTGATGTCGGACAAATCGAAACCGCGCACCTGATAGATGCCCGGGATCACCTCATAGAGCCCGTAATTGTTGTTCAGCTTCGACTGGCGGAGCAGCGACGGATGAATGCTGTCGTAGTCGTCTTTTTGATCGAGAAACCTGAACCGCTCCATGTCCCAGGCGACATGGCCGGCGGCCGCCATGATCTTCAGGTCTGGCATGGGTGCGATCAGGCCCTTTTTCTGCTCTTCGAAATCCCTCGTGTCGCCAAACGGCAACCCGGCGCGCGCCTGCCTGAGCACATCTTGCGTGAATTTTGAGGGTGCCTTGCCCTTCGGATGAAAGTGCCCTGCCAAGGGAGCCGCCGGCGCTTGTGCGCGCGCGGAGCTTTCCTCCAGCACCAGGTGACTGCCGCCAACTGCGAAGGCCGTGCCCACTGCCGGAAGCGCCTTCACAAATTCTCGCCTGGTTGCCATCGCTCGCTCCCTCTTCTCTGAACTTTCGAAAGGGAATACGTCGTCAAGTTCCTCCACCTTGACCTGAGTCAACTTCGCTCAGATTTGTCAGCCCGGCTGACAGCGATTGGCATACCTGACGAGTAACCGGTTGCGGGATTCGAGTGGTGCGGCAGGATTGGAGCGGGTTCCGACGATTGTGAGTTGATGTGCGGGTGAGGCGATTGCTCGTGCTCCCTGCAATGTCCTGCTATATCTCCTGCTATCTCGTCGGGGGCATCGCGATCTTTCGGCCGATGCCCTCGGGGCGCTGGACGGCTGAATGCGCCCTTGCCACCGCATCGATGCGTGACTTGATGTCGGGCGGAAACGGTGCGGTCTTTCGCGTATTCATGTCGACATGAATGGTCATGTTCTCGGAAGTGGCGGAAACCCAGCCTTCGGTTGCGTGACGCAATTCCTCAAAGGTATGCAGCCGTTTCTCGTCGGCAGCCAAAAGCAGGATCGAAACCTGAACGGGATCGCCAAGATGAATCTCGCGCAGGTAGCGGACATGGCATTCGGCTGTAAAAGTCGAGCCATGGCGCGTCTTCATGTAGGCGGGCCCGATGCCGAGCTTGAGCCATAGTTCGTCGATCGCGCGGTCGAACATCACGTTGTAATAGGCCATGTTGAGATGGCCGTTATAGTCGATCCATTGCGGCTCGATCTGCATCACCGATGACAGGAACGGCGCAGGTCCCTGCAACACATCGTCGTCGCCAGAACGCATCGTCATGGTCCGTATTCCATCCGTTGGGGACATCATCCCTTGACCCCCCATATATCCTTTGCCACGGTATTTTTGCCGGGAGGATTCTGCATTGGGAACGACGATCACCAACAATTTGAAGCCGGTCGAGCCGAAGACGCTGCAAAGCACCATCGAGGCACTCGCGGCGCGGTTCGGCAACCTGCTGGTCACCTCGCAGGCGGTGCGCGAGCACCACGGCCATACCACCACGTGGCTCAAATCACAGCCACCGGACGCGGTGGTTTTTCCGCAAGAGACCGCGGACGTCCAGGACGCAGTGCGGATTTGTGCCAGATACGGCGTGCCCGTGATCGCCTATGGCACCGGCACCTCGCTGGAAGGGCAGATCAACGCGCCCGCAGGTGGCGTCTGCATCGACTTTCGCGACATGAACAAGGTGCTGGAGGTCCATGCGGACGACCTCGACTGCGTGATCCAGCCCGGCGTCACCCGCAAGGCGCTGAACGAGCATCTGCGCGATCGCGGCCTCTTCTTTCCGATCGATCCCGGTGCCGACGCCTCGCTCGGCGGCATGGCCTCGACGCGCGCCTCCGGCACCAATGCGGTGCGCTACGGCACCATGCGCGAGAATGTCCTGGCGCTCAAGGTCGTGCGCGGCGACGGCGAGATCGTCACGACCGGAACGCGCGCGAAGAAATCGAGCGCCGGCTACGACCTGACCCATCTGTTCATCGGCGCCGAGGGAACGCTCGGAATCATCACCGAGCTCACCATCAGGCTTCGCGGCATTCCCGAAACGATCGCAGCCGCCGCCTGTTCGTTCGACAGCGTGCGCGGCGCCTGCCAGGCGACGATCCTGGCGATACAGACCGGCATCCCGGTCGCGCGGATCGAGTTGCTCAACGCCGAACAGGTGCGGGCCTGCAATTCCTATTCGAAACTGTCGCTGCCGGAGACGCCGCTTCTGCTTCTGGAATTTCACGGAAGCGCCAGCGACGTGGCCGAGCAATCGAAGAATTTCGGCGAGATCGCCGGTGAATGCGGCGGCGGCGATTTTACCTGGACAACGCGGCCCGAGGATCGCACCAAACTGTGGCAGGCGCGGCACGACGCCTATTGGGCTGTGAAGGCGCTGCGTCCCGGCGCCGGCGTCGTCGCCACCGATGTCTGCGTGCCGATCTCGCGCCTTGCCGATTGCGTCACCGAGACGGAAGCGGATTTGAAGCGCCTGAAGTTGCAGTCGCCGATCGTGGGTCATGTCGGAGACGGCAATTTCCACTGCTCGCTGTTGTGCGATGTCGAGGATGCCGACGAAATGGCGCGCGGCGAGGACTTCATGCACCGCCTGGTGGAACGGGCGCAAGCGATGGGCGGCACCTGCACCGGCGAGCATGGCATCGGGCAGGGCAAGCAGAAGTACCTGAGAGGCGAACTCGGTCCCGAGGCGATCGACGCCATGCGCGCGATCAAGCAGGCGCTCGATCCGCAGAACATTTTCAATCCGGGAAAAATAATTCCCCCCGCCTGAGGCACTCTCGCGCGGGACCGGTGTCCACCTGGCGGCGCGCCGGCGGCCCGTGCGCGTTAGGAATTCCTTGGTTTTAGGCTGCTAATTTCGCATTTCGCGTGATCAGGCCTCAATTCAGTCCAAATCGGCCGGTTACCCAGACTGAAACGGACCGCGAAGTCAGGTAACCTTCTGATTCGCCCGGTTCGCGGCGATTGATTTGCTTGTTCAAAGCGGGCCTAACGATGCGCATCCATTCGCAGATTTTCGCCGCCGCCCTGCTTTTCGCCGCGCCCTCGTCGATCGCCGAGCCCGCGGCCGATGGCCAATCGTCCGCCGAGGAGCGAAATTCCCCGCAAGGTAACGTCGAGGTCCGCGTTGCCGAGGAGGTCGCGAACGAAATCAGGCCGGAGTTCGCCAACGAAATCAAACCGCAAGAGGCAGACACCGATCTACTGGCGCTGATGTCGGGCAGGTGCAGCACGCTCAACGTCGCCGGACACAGTTTCGCGTGCAAGACCGTCGCATTCTCCCACGGCACCCATGGCCGGGCCTATTTCACGATCACGCTCGACGACCCGGCGGACCACAACCACATCATTTCGTTCTCCGGAGAGAACGGCCGGCGAACGACCGACAATCTGTACGAATTGCCGGTCGACCGCATGCTTCTGAATTCCAAGCACCGCCCGAAAGTCGATGGCCTGCCGGTTCCGTTCGTCGAATTGTCGGCTGGAATGTGCACCCAGCTCGGCAACTTCGCGATGGGATACATTTCCAGTATCGTCTGTTCCGCGACCGACAAAAACGGCAGGAAATACGAATTGCGGTTCGAGTCCGACGGCACGCCCATTACATTGCGCCGGGTCCACCCCTCTGCCCCGACCATCCGCACGCATGGCTGAGGCGCGATCGAATCCTTTCGCCCTGGCCAAAGCGTGATGGGATTGAGCTGAGCCGCCATCGCGCTTCAGGTCTTGTTTTCTGATGTTCTTTTCGGAAAACCGCTGCACACTTTTCCGGATCATGCTTTAGATTGCTCAGAAACGAACAGGTCCCGAGCCGGCGGCGGGCCCTTGCGGAGCGGGCTTTCGGAAAGTTCAGAGCATGGCGATGCGTTTGTTCAGAAGGGAAAGACCCCCCGAAATCTGGGACCAGCCCATCGTTTGGCCGATCGGCGACATCGAGGCGGCGCACAAGATCCGCGACATCTGCCGCACCGCCAGCGACAGCGCCGAGAAGGCGGGTTCCTCGGCCGGCAGACTAGACCCCAGAAAGAAAAAGGGGGAGGCCGAGCGCTACGAACGCGCCGCTCGCGCCGCGATGGAGATCGCCATGAAGATCAACGACGATCTCTTGCGCGACTCTGCTGTGCGCCAGATCATCGGTCTCTGCGTGAAGGCCGGCGATCTGAAAACCGCCCGCGTCCTGTTTCGTGCGATACAGGCGGCCTCGATCAGGGAAGAGGTCCTGCATGAGTATGAGGTCCTGCGATAGGGATCGCTTCGGCATCCCGCCGGCCGGATCAGGTCGCCTTTTCGACCGCCCCGCCGCTCTCGGCCCAATCCTTGAAACCGCCGAGATTGAAGACCTTGCCGTAGCCCATGTCCTTGAGCAGCTTGCCGGCCAGAGCCGCGCGCCCGCCCGAGCCGCAATAGAGGATGAGCGTCTTGTCCTTTGAGAAGTTCTTGTCGTGGGTAGGCAATTCCGGATCGGCGCGAAACTCCAGCATGCCGCGCGAAACATGCACGGCGCCGGCAACCTTGCCGGAGCCCTGGACTTCCGGCGCGTCGCGCACGTCGACCACGAGCGTGTTGCCCTTCGCGATCATCTCGCGCGCCTCCACCGGCGTGACCTTCGGCACCACGGCGTTGGCGGCTTCCATCATTTGCTTGACACTCAGCGCCACCTTTACCTCCCAGGTAGTTGAACGGGCTCTTTCGAGAGCCTGATGTTAAACATTTACATCAAGCGATGGCTGAAACCAACGTTCAAACGTTCGGAGCGTTTTCGAGCGAGGCGGGAACCGGTTCGCGTGAAGAAAACGCGTCAAAGCAAGAGATTTGAGCCCGTTCTCTTTCCATCCGAACCGGACAGGTTCTGGCCACCAACAGTGTCACGAGGTCCCGATGCGGCTTCCCTTCTTCTACGGGTGGATCATCATCGCCGTGACGTTCGTCACCATGGCGATCGGGGTGAACGCGCGAACCGCCTTTTCACTGTTCTTCCCGCCGATCCTCAACGAGTTCGGATGGGAACGCGGCGTCACGGCAGGCGCCTTTTCGTTCGGTTTCGTGGCTTCCGCGGTCGTCAGTCCGCTGATCGGCCGACTGATGGACCGCCTGGGTCCCCGCAGCGTGATGGAACTCGGCGTGGCCTTGATGGCGGGCGGCCTGTTGCTGGCACCGCTGACGACAAGACCATGGCACCTCTATTTGACGCTTGGGGTGATGGTGGGTGCCGGCAGCATCTGCCTCGGCTATTCCGGGCAGTCCCTGTTCCTTCCAAACTGGTTCAACCGGCGGCGAGGCCTCGCGATCGGGCTCGCCTTTGCCGGTGTCGGTATAGGTTCAGTGACGCTCCTGCCTTGGGTCCAATTGATGATCGATCGCGCGGGATGGCGGACCGCCTGCACGGCGATGGGTCTGCTCGTTCTCGTCGTGCTCGCGCCAATCAACCTGTTGCTGCGAAAGCGGCCGGAAGATCTCGGCCTGCTGCCGGACGGCGACGCGGCGCCGTCCGCCTCATCCGCAAAGCCGGTCTCGAATATCGTCGACGCTGAATGGGCCGGCATCGACTGGACCCTGGGGCGCGCGCTCCGCACCGCACGCTTCTGGTGGCTGGCGGTCGGCTATGCCGGCGGCCTCTATATCTGGTACGCGGTGCAGGTTCATCAGACCAAATACCTGCTGGACGTCGGTTTTGGCCCGGGCGTTGCGGTCTGGGCGCTCGGCGCGGTCAGTCTGCTCGGCATTCCCGGCCAGATCCTGCTTGGGCATGTCTCGGACCGGGTGGGACGCGAATGGATCTGGTCGGCAAGCTGCGCCGGCTTTGCCATCTGCTTTGCCGCGCTGATTGCGCTGGCGAGCTATCCGAGCTTGCCGCTGGTCTACATCATGGTCGTCTCCCAGGGCGCGCTCGGCTACGGCCTTACCTCGATCATGGGCGCAGTCGTGGTCGAGATTTTCCATGGCAAGCATTACGGCAGCATTTTCGGCACCATCATGGTGGCGGCGCTTGCAGGGGGAGCCGCGGGTCCCCTGGTCACGGGCCTCCTGCATGACCTCTGGGGAAGCTATACCCAGGCGTTCACGATCGGCATCGGCGTGAGCGGGCTTTCGGCACTGGCAATCTGGCTCGCTTCGCCCGGAAAAATCCGTGCGGTTGCAGGCCGGTTGCACAGGATACCGACCTGACCGATATCGTTCTCCGCGACAAACTTATGAGCTTGCCGTAAGCTTTCGGCATATAAAACCGGATCGGCGGGAGGAGGCCATGAACGAGCATGTCCAGGCAGCGACGAGCGAGCCGCTGTTCGATCCGTTGTCGCCGGTGTTTATTCGCGACCCCTATCCCCATTACGAGCGGCTGCGCCGCACCGATCCCGTGCACATCACGCCGCATGGGATGTACCTGGCGAGCCGTCACGCCGAGGTCAGTCTCGTGCTGCGGGACAAGCGGTTCGGCAAGGATTTCGTCGAGCGCTCGAAGCGGCGCTACGGACCGAAAATCATGGAGGAGCCGATCTTCCGCAGCATGAGCCGCTGGATGTTGCAACAGGATCCGCCGGATCATACCCGCTTGCGCGGTCTCGTGGTCAAGGCCTTCACGGCGCGGCGGGTCGAGGACATGCGGCCGCGCATCCAGGAGGTCGTCGATCGGACGCTCGATCGCGTCGAGGGGCGCGGGCACATGGATCTGATCGAGGATTTTGCCTTCCGCCTGCCAGTGACCATCATCTGCGACATGCTGGGCATCCCGGAAGAACATCGCGAGGTGTTCTATACGGGATCGCGCGACGGCGGCCGCATCCTCGATCCGGTGCCGCTTACGCCTGCCGAAATCGCGCAAGGAAACGCAGCCAACCTGATGGCGCAGATGTATTTTCAGCAGCTCTTCGAGCTGCGTCGCAAGAATCCTGGCGACGACTTGACTACCCAATTGGTGCAGGCTGAGGAGGACGGCAGCAAGCTCTCCAACGAGGAACTGACCGCCAACATCATTCTCCTGTTCGGGGCGGGCCACGAAACCACGGTCAATCTGATCGGGAACGGGCTTCTGGCATTGCACCGCAATCCGGATCAACTCGCGCTGCTCAAGGCCAATCCCGCGCTGATCGCCAACGCCATCGAGGAGTTCCTGCGCTACGACTCCTCGGTACAGCTGACCGGCCGGGTGGCGCTCGAGGATATCGATGGTCTTGCCGACAAGAAGATTCCCAAGGGCGAAAGCGTGCTTTGCCTGTTGGGCTCGGCGAACCGGGACCCGGCGGTTTATCCCGACCGGCCTGACCGCCTGGACATTACCCGCCCGAACGTGCGTCCGCTGTCGTTCGGCGGGGGCATTCACTTCTGCCTCGGTGCCCAGCTCGCGCGCATCGAGGCCGAAATCGCGATTTCGACGCTGCTGCGCCGGCTGCCGGACCTGCGACTTGACGACGCGGAGAATCCGGAATGGCGGCCGACCTTCGTCCTGCGCGGATTGAAGCGGCTGCCCGCAAGCTGGTGAGGTCATCACCCTCGCTTGAGGCCGCTGTGACTTCGCCACAGTTGACCTTAATATATATTCCCGTGCGGCGGCGCCGATTTCGGCGCGAGCCTTGCTTTCGGATAGTGGTACGATCGGCGCAAGACCAGGGCGGAAGCGGCCTGCCATCTCGTGCAGGCTTTTGCGATCCGGGGTCGAGCGATGGCGTTTGGTTATAATTTTGAGCATGATGCGCAAGCATGTTCTCGTGTTTGTCGCGAGGGAAAACCGGCTCCCGTACCCTTCGCCGAGCGGTTCCTTCGGTCCGGATCGTGCTTTGGAGCATGACCCGAAAACGCGGAAACCGGTTCTTCGAAAAGGTCATGCTCAAACAACGAGATGAGATCATGTTTCGATGCCGTCTATTCGGAACATGACATAGAGGAGATGCCGTGCAGACGACGCTGCTCGGATTGGCGATTGCCTTCATTGTCGCGCTGATTGCCGCGCTGGTCGGGCCGTATTTCATCGACTGGAACCAGTTCCGGCCGCAATTCGAGACCGAGGCCACGCGGGTGATCGGTGCGCCGGTGCGCGTGGCCGGCGAGCTGGATGCGCGGCTATTGCCGTCGCCATCGTTGCGTCTGACCTCCGTCGTGGTCGGAGGCCCCAACGACCTCGGCAAGGTTCGCGCCGACAGGCTCGAGGTCGAGTTCAGCCTGGGTTCCCTGATGCGCGGCGAATGGCGCGCCACCGAACTGACGGTCAACGGCATGGCGGTCGATCTTGGGCTCGACCCGCAGGGCCGGATCGACTGGCCGGCTTCGAGCGGCAAGTTCAACCTCGGCACGCTCTCGATCGATCGGCTGAACCTGACCGGTCGGGTCGCATTGCACGACGCGCTGAGCCGCAGCGCGCTCGAACTGAACGACATCGCGTTTTCCGGCGACGTGCGCTCGCTGGCCGGCTCGGTTCGGGGCGACGGCAGCTTTCTGCTCAATGACGTCCGCTATCCGTTTCGGGTCTCTTCCGGCCAGAGCGCCGACGGCAGCGGCACCCGCCTTCACATCAATATCGATCAGGACACTCGCGCCTTATCCGCCGAAGTCGACGGCGTCCTGAGTTTCGAGGCCCGCGCCCCTCGCTTCGAGGGCTCGGTCGCACTTGCCTCCGGTGGAGCGAAGGTGAAAGGCGGCGCAGGTCCGTCGCAGGCGCCGTGGCGGATTTCGAGCAAGGTCAAGGCCGATCACGCGGCGGCAAGTCTGGATCAGATCGAGGTGAATTTCGGTGCGGAGGAAAAGGCGCTGAAGTTTGCAGGTTCCGGCGACATTCGCTTCGGCGCCTCGCCTTTGCTTCATGCGGTGCTTTCGGCGCGACAGCTCGACGCGGACAGGTTTGCTGCCAGAGAAACTACCAAGGATAACGCCAAGGAGGCCGCGAAGGACAATGCCGCCGAGCCCGCGCGTGTCGTGTCAACCCTGCGGGCGTTGACTGCGGCCGCGCCGAAGCTGCCCATCCCGGCCAGGATCGAATTTGCTGCCGAACAGATCATGATGGGCGGACGCCCGCTGCAAAATCTCGCCGCGGAGGTAAGGACCGACACCAACTCCTGGACGGTCGATCGCCTCGACGTTCGCGCCCCCGGTGCAACGCGTCTCTTCCTGAGCGGAAGCAACGCGCCGGCGGGCCAGCCCGGCAATTTCAAGGGCGCGCTCACTGTCGATTCGACCGATCCGGATGCGCTGGCGATGTGGCTGCAGGGCCGCACCGAACTGGCCTATCGAAGCCAGAAGCCGCTGCGTCTGAGCGGCAATGTCGATATCGGCGGCGACCGCGTCGCGATCGATAGCATCCGATGCGAGATCGACGGCGGGACGCTCGAAGGACGGATCGCGTTCTCGCATGACGGACCTGGTGGAAGCGCACTTGACGCCGATCTGAAAGCCGATCGCCTTGATCTCGATTCAGCTTCGGCCTTCGCGCGTGCTCTGCTGGGGCCGCAAGGCGAGTGGCCGGAATGGGCACGTCTTTCGCTCGACATCTCCCATGCCGTTTCGGCCGGCCAGGAATTGCATCCGTTCATGGCCAGGCTCTATTATGCGCCGAACTCGGTCACGCTCGACCAACTGAAGATCGGCCAGGCGAACGGCGTTACGGTCGAAGCCATGGGCTCGTTCGATCGGGTCAACGCAACCGGAAAGCTAGCGCTGAATTCGAGTGCGGCGTCGCTCAGCCGGATCGCCGCACTCATCGCTCCAGTGGCGCCAGCGGTCGCCTCGCGCATCAATTCGATGCATTTGAGCCCGGGACCGGCGCGGCTCAGGCTGACGCTCGCGATCGACAAGGATGCCGAACACGCCGATCGCGCCTATACGCATGCCACGCTCGACCTCGACGCGCCGCGATTCAAGGGCTCCGCCACGATCGCAGCCAGGCCGGAGATCGCGGCGCTGCGCGCGATCGATGTCGACGGGCTGCGCCGCAGCGAGATCAGCGTGGAATCGAAACTGTCGTCCGAGCAGGCGGTCTCGCTCGTCACCCTGCTCGGGCTCGACGGCTTGCTCGCGGCAGGCGACGGACCGGGTCAATTCCAGGGATCGGCCGCTGGCGTCCTTGGCGCGCCGTTGCGGTTCAAGGCTAGCGTGTCTGGTTCAGGGCTCGAGGCAGAGGCGCAAGGCACCGCCGACCCGTTTGCGCCGCAGCCGATCGGCAGCGTCAACGTCAAGGCCCGCAGCCTCAATCTCGCGCCATTGTTCGATCTCAAACCCACCGACAAGCTCGCGCAGAACATCAGCCTGTCGTCGCGCCTCTCGCTTCAGGGCGGCAAACTTGCGCTTGAGGATCTCGATGCCACGGTTGGCGGTTCGCGGCTGCGCGGCCGCGTGGCCCTGACATTGGAAGGCGAGCGCAGGATCGACGGCGAGATCGGCATGGATTCGCTCGAACTCGAGCCGGCCTTTGCGCTCGCCATCGGTGCTGCCGGTCATGACGCGACAGAACCGCTCGGGACCGGACTTTTGAAGGGCTGGCGCGGCCAGGTCGCGTTTCAGGTGCTGCGTGGTCTGCTTCCGGGTGGCACGGAGTTGCGCCCGATCGGCGGCACCATCAAGGGCGACGGTCAATCGCTCTCGTTCGACGGCAAGGGGAGGATCGGCGGCGGCGAGGCGAGTGCCAATATTGACGCCAGACAGACGTCCAATGGCCTTGCAGTCAATGCGCGCGTTCAACTCGACGGTGCCGACGGTGCCGCCTTGCAGTATCGCACGCTCGAGATGCCGGCGGGCCGCGTCTCGGCGCAGATGACGCTTTCGAGCCAGGGCCGCAGCGCGTCGGCAATGATGGGGTCGCTGTCGGGAAGCGGGGCCGTGACGGTGGAATCGGCGCGTATCATGGGTCTCGATCCGCGCGCTTTCGATGTCGCGATCCGCGCCAGCGATTCCGGGCAGGCGACCGACGACGTCCGGCTTCGCAAGATCGTGGAGCCGGCACTGTCCGGCGGGGCGCTCCTGGTCGCCTCGGCACAAATTCCTTTCACGATCCGGGACGGACGGCTTCGCGTCGGCGCCACGACGCTTGAGTCCGACGTTGCACGCGCCATCGTTTCCGGCGGATACGATATTCTGGCGGATCAGGCCGATATTCGCGCAACCCTGGCTTCAGGGGCGGTCGGCCAGGCGACCAGTTCGCCCGAAATCGTCGTGTTCGCCAACGGCCCGCCAGACGCGCTCAATCGCACCGTCGATGTCGCGGCCCTGTCCTCATGGCTGGCGGTGAGAGCCATCGACCGTGAAACAAGCAGGCTGGATTCGATCGAGCGCGGAGAGGCTCCGCTGACGGCGGCGCCGGCATCGATACCACGCAACCCCGTCCCACCCCCGGCGATCGCGCCGAGGCCGAAGATTTCAGTGCCGCGCCCGACGGCCGCCCCGCAAGGCGCCAATCCGCCGGCCAGTATTTCGGTCGCAAATCCTTCGGCGGCAAATGCGGCTGCCGCGGACGCCCCGGTCGCGAGCCAGCAGGTTCCGCCTTTGCCGCCGCCGATCGAGGTTCGTCCGCCGCCGGGCGCGGCGCGGCCGCCCAGACCAAAACCGCCGCTGGTCCTGAGGCCGCCGACCATCGTTCCATCGCAGCAGGTGTTCTAGATTTGATCCGCTCCAATGTGAAATCGGCGGACCCTTCACCCCATACATGCGTCCATGTGAAAACGGATATTCCGGACATGCGGCAGCAGATGTACGGTTAGGCCTCTTCCGCCGCGCGTTTTAGTGATGACAGCCACCCGACATGCCGATGACGCTTAACGAGATATGTCGCTGGATCGACCAGACGGCACTGAGTCAATCGATCCAGGCTGCGGGCTGGGTTGTGCCGACGGTGCAGGCGATTCACATCCTTGCGATAGCGGTGGTGGCAAGCTCGGTCCTGATGATCGATCTTCGGTTGATCGGCGTGTTCTGGGCCAACCGCCCGATAAAGAATGTCTCGGCGCGATTTCTGCCCCTGGTCTGGTGGCCGTTGCTGGTCCTGCTTGCCACCGGCGCCCTCATGATCATCGCGGAACCGGCGCGTTCGCTGAAGAATCCCGCGTTCCAGGTCAAGATGGGTCTCTTGATCGCGGCCCTGATCGTCACCGCTCTGTTTCAATTCTATCAGCGCCGTGATGCCGCATTCGGTGAACCAGGCTCTGCCGCGCGCGCCACAGCGACGACGATCGCGATCGTCTCGATGCTGCTGTGGTCCTCGATCATCTTTGCCGGCCGGTGGATCGCCTATTACGCATGATCGGATTTGCGGCGCAGCTGAATAACGAGGATGTCCGTGGAGATTGACCACGCTCTGGGCTGGCTCCAGGCGACGCCCATTGCCAGCGCAATTGCCGAAAATGAAATCCTGTTTCCCTGGATCGAGTTGGTCCACGTCCTGGCGATCGTGCTCGTGGTCGGCACGATCTCGATCGTCGATCTGCGGTTGCTCGGCGTCGCCTCGCTTGATCTCAAGGCTCGCCGTGTCATGCACGACGTCATCCCTTATACCTGGGGCGCATTCGGCGTTGCCGCGCTCACGGGTTCGCTGCTGTTCTCATCGGACGCCGTGCACTATGCCCACAACCGATTGTTCGAGGGAAAGCTCGTGCTGCTGGCGCTTGCCGGTCTCAACATGGCCGTGTTTCACATCATCGGCATCCGCGACATCGGCAATTGGGACAAGGAGTACGGAAAAACGCCAGCTGCGGCCAAGGCGGCGGCGGCGATCTCGCTTTTATTGTGGATCGGCGTAGTCGCGCTTGGCCGCGGAATTGGCTTCACGATGCACTGATTTCACAATGACACAACTTCTCGCTAGAAAACGGACTAAAGGGCCAACCATTTTCGGAGAAAAACGCGTGAAAACTGGTCCAGTCTTTGCCGTCCTTTCCGGTCTCGTTGCTTTTCTTGCCGCGCCATCCATCGCATCGGCGCAGGCGCCCAAGAAGGCGCCGACCGTCATCAACCCGCCGCCAACGGCCCAGGACTGGGCTGATCTGGCGAAATTGCCGGACTGGAGCGGGGTCTGGAATCCGAAGATCAGCGACCAGGATGCCCAGGTAAAAACCAATCCGCCGCCATGGAACGAAGCCGCCGCCCGGAAGGTCCAACAGATGTTCGCCGAGGAAAAAGCTGGCCGGCCGCGCCTGATCTTCGCCAACTGCCTGCCCGAGTTGCATCCATCATGGATGCTGGTCACCCACAACGCGATGGAGATCCTGTATACGCCGGGGCGCGTGACCTTGCTTGGCGAATTGGACGGCAATCGCATTCGCCGCATCTACACCGACGGCCGCGGCCATCCGGAGGTTTCCGATCCGACCTTCCACGGTCATTCGATCGGCCATTGGGAAGGTGACACGCTCGTTGTCGACACCGTGGATATCCTGCCGGAAGTGCCGCTCGCCGTCAGCGAAGCGGTGGGCCTGCCCAACAACGGCGACATGCACGTGATCGAACGCATTCATCTCGCCGACAAGGACATCCTGCATGATGAACTCGAAATCATCGCGCCGAAGATCCTGACCAGGCCATGGAAGACGACGCGCATCTTCTTCCGCCAGCGCGCGCGCAAGTTCGACATCGTCGAGGGCGTCTGCGCCGCCGGCGACATGGCGGAGCGGGTCGACGCGGAAGGCGATCACATTTTTGTGCCGGTCGAAAAATCGGAATGGGGTCACACCACCGCCGTTCCGGCGAAGTAGCGGGCAATGACAAGCAGGAGTTTTCTTCATGCGACACTTCTTGAAGTCGATCGGCATGCTTGCCGCGGTTGTGGTGCTGGGCGCGGGAGTGACCGGCGTCGCCGCCCATCATTCGGCATCGATGTTCGATTTCTCCAGGACCGAGACCGTCAGGGGAAGCGTGGTGGAATTGCGCTGGGTCAACCCGCACGTCACCTTGACTCTCAACGCCGCGCGCAATCCGGGCGAAGCACCTGCCGAATGGCTGATGGAAACGACAAGCCCCGGAAATCTGGTTCGGGTCGGCGGCTGGCGGCGGGACGTGGTGAAGCCTGGCGATCAGGTCGAAATCCTCTACCATCCCTTGCGTGAGGAAGGAAAAAACAACGGCCTGATAAGACAGCTCACGGTGCTTGCAACCGGCGAGGTCTTCAAGGCCAACATCCGTGAGCAGGAAATGCCCGGTCTCGAATAGACCGGAAGTTCGATGCCGCCCTCCCTTCGATTAATCCGTGTTTTCGCCGCCATTGTTTTCACCGTCGTCATCGCGGCGCTGACGATCGCCGCATCCGCACACCTGGCGTCGGCGCAGGATCAGCCGGCGCCGAAGGACACGATCTTCGCGCGCAAGATCCTGATGGGCGCCATCGACATGAACATGGATGAGATCGAGACCATGCTGGCGCCGGAAGGCAAGCTCGTGTTGCCGGACGCCCAGGAGCACGCGGAAACGATCTCGACCATGCTGATGGCGTTCCCGCACATGTTTCCGCCGGCCACCAACCAGTGGAAGGCAGGCGAGACGCGCGATCCAGCCACCGACACTTTCGCAAATCCGGATCTATGGTCGAATTTCGCGGATTTCTACCGCCGCGCCACCGAGGCTTCCAAAATCGCCTGGGACGCCAGTCGCGCCAGGCGGCCGGATGAGTTCAGGTCGCTGATCGGACAGTTGCGTCAGCGCTGCAACGCCTGCCACGCGGCAAACCTGAAAACGGAATGAATCGACGCGGCGACGGAATGCTGTACGCACAGCATCCCATGACTCAAATCGCAGGCATCAGTCCAAGGCAAGCAACGCGCGGTCGCACGGATCAATTTGAGTTGACCACGCTTTTGACTTGCGGCTTCGGATCGGCGACGGCCGGTTCGCCGCATGCCTGCGATCGGAAATGATCCAGAACAAAGAGGCGGATAGCCGAAGACAGATTGCCCTGCTGGCGATTGCCGTCGATTTCGCCCACCAGTTCGGACAACGTCATGTTCCGCCGGCCGGAAATTTCTTTCATGCCGTTCCAGAACGCTTCTTCGAGGCTGACGCTGGTCTTGTGACCCGCGACCACGATCGATCGTTTCACAACTGGCGATTTCATGATGCGTCCTCGCCGTCGATGCAATGTTGATCCAGAAGATCATCGGCGCGCCGTGCGCGGCGCTCTTCCATCACGCGTTCCGATTTGGTGCGGCCGAATCGAGTGCGATTGGCAGCGGCTTCCTTCTCCGACTGCTGTCGCGCGGCGCGCTTTTTGAATTGCCTGAGATTGACCAATTCCCTCATGCCGATCCCCATCATTTGATGTTTCGGCATACGGGATGCTTGCGGACGCCGTGGCGGCCGCCAGCCATCCGGGGCGATCCGGCCGCCGGATGAGGGGTACTGCACTCTTTCGATAGTCCTGCGAGTATCCTGTTTGCACGACCCGCATTGAATCGCGGACAACTCGCGCCGTTCAGCTCGGTCCTCATTCAGCAATTCTCCATTGTGATCTCTGACAGATCAAAAAATGTGCTTCGGTCCTCGAAATATTTTTTTGCTCTACCACGGGTAGCCGTATCGACGAAAGTAATATGTGCATGATTCTTTAGGCGATATGATGGAAAACTTTTTAATCCGAACGCGTGTTCCACCCAACGCTCGAGAAGTGACATTCATCCAGGGTGTGTCATTTTTTCAGGCTTGACCAGCTGATCGAATTCGCCAGGCGAAACAAGGCCCAGCCGAACAGCTTCCTCCTTCAGGGTAGTTCCGCGGGCGTGTGCTGATTTGGCAACTTTTGCCGCGTTGTCGTAGCCGATTTTGGGCGCGAGCGCCGTCACCAGCATGAGCGAACGCTCCATGAGTTCACGAATTCGTTTTTCGTTGGCTTGTATTCCCTCGACGCAACGCTCCGTAAATGAACGGACCACGTCTGCCATCAATTGAATGGAATGCATCATACAATATGCCAGCACGGGCTTGTAGACGTTCAGCTCGAAATGGCCCTGGCTTCCGGCTGTGGTGATCGCGGTGTGATTGCCGAACACCTGGCAGCAAACCATTGTAACTGCTTCGCACTGGGTCGGATTGACCTTGCCGGGCATGATCGAGGAACCCGGTTCATTTTCGGGAAGGATCAGTTCGCCGAGGCCCGAGCGGGGTCCCGAGGCGAGCAGGCGGATGTCGTTGGCGATCTTGAAAAGGCCGGTGGCCATGGAGTTGATGGCGCCATGCGCAAACACATAGGCGTCGTTGGAAGCCAGCGCCTCGAATTTGTTGGCGGCGCTGGTGAAGGGGAGCCCGGTGATTTTCGCCACGTGTCTGGCGAAGGTCCTGGCGAATCTCGGCTTTGAATTGAGGCCGGTTCCGACGGCCGTGCCTCCCTGGGCGAGCGGATACAGATCCTTGATCGCCATATGCAGCCGGGCGATGCCGCTTTCGATCTGCGCCGCGTAGCCGGAAAATTCCTGGCCAAGCGTCAGCGGCGTCGCATCCTGGGTGTGGGTTCGGCCGATCTTGACGATGTGGGAAAATTCCTTCTCTTTTTTGCGCAACGTCCGGTGGAGTTGTTGCAGCGCGGGAACGAGTTCATCGGTCATTCGCATGACGGCGGCAATGTGCATCGCGGTCGGAAACGAGTCGTTGGACGACTGGCTCATATTTACGTGATCGTTGGGGTGAATCGGGGCCTTGGCGCCAAGCTTGCCGCCGAGCAGCTCGTTGGCGCGATTGGCGATCACCTCATTGAGGTTCATGTTGGTCTGCGTGCCGGAACCGGTCTGCCAGACCACCAGCGGGAAATGATCGTCCAGCTTGCCTTCGATCACCTCGCGTGCCGCGCGAATGATGGCGCGGCTGCGGCGCTGGTCGATCAGTCCAAGCTCGCGATTGGTTTCCGCCGCGGCAAGCTTGACGATGCCAAGCGCATGGATGAGCGAGATCGGCATACGGTCCTGGCCGATGCGGAAATTCTGTCGAGATCGTTCCGTCTGCGCGCCCCAATAGCGGTCGGCAGGAACCTCGATCGGACCAAAGCTGTCGGTCTCGGTGCGTGTAGCAGAAGATGAACGCGTGGAAGTGGAGCGTGTGGAACCCGAACCCGGGCGTCCGGTTTGCTGGAGTGGGGTCGACCGGTCCATCAGTTGTTCTTCCGCTAAAGGATGATGTTTTGCCGCTGGAGCATGATCCGACAAAGCGGAAGCCGGCTCTTCGAAAAGATCATGCTCAAATCAAAGAGACGAGATTGGTCTTAAATGAAGAGACGGGACCATGTTCCATGTCGGAACGTGGATCGCGATGAACCGAAATCAATGCATTCTACAGCGAAAATGCCTTCCAGCGCGGATCACTTCTTGCGGAAGCGATCCAGCCGCACGACTTCGGCGCCCTCGCCGGGTTTTGCCGGCTCCTCCGCGCTCTCGGCAGGAGCCGGCAGGGCGGAGGTGGGAGACATTGGTTGCGAAGCTGCCGGACGCTCGGCCGCACGCGTCTCAGCCGGCGCCTCGGACGGCTCGAATTGCAGGCCGAACTGCACGGAGGGATCGAAGAAGCTCTTGATGGCACTGAATGGGACCACGACGCGCTCGGGAATCCCGCCGAACGAAAGGCCGACCTCGAAGCGCTCTTCGTTCACCGCCAGATCCCAGAACTGGTGCTGAAGGATGACGGTCATCTCTTCCGGATATTGCGCCAGCAGTCGCGGCGACATTTTCACCCCCTCGGCGGTGGAAAGGAAGGTGATGAAGAAATGGTGTTCGCCCGGCAGACCATTTTCTGCAGCATCGGCCAATACGCGGCGAAGCACCCCGCGCAGCGCGTCGCGCGCCAGCACGTCGTATCGGATATGATCGGTCGCCATGACTCGGTCCTGTCGCGTTCGAATATTCCAGTGGCGTGGATTCGGACCACCCGCGGATATTGGGGAGCAAGCCGGTGATCCGACTCGGCCCTGTTCATCCATGGTACCTCGCCGGCGGGCTGAGGTCAGCCTGATATCCCTGACTTTTCCGGACTCGTGAGTGGGTGCGGAGGCGGAGCACGAATTTCAAAAAAAGCGGGCGCCGGCCAGAATGAAGTGGAGGCTTCTGTTGCCAGGTGCCTCCGAACCCCGCCTGACGGTGCTAACCCGTCAGGACTTTAGATTGGTCTTTCAAACCGCTTAAGCGGCCTGAGCAACCGGAGCATAGTTGTCGTTTGCAACTATTGCATGGCCCGATATCGGCGGAACCATACCGAGAAAAAACACGTCCTTTACGCCCTCGTCGATCCTGGTTCGCCCCCGCCGAAACCCGCTGGCATGATCCGGAAAAGTGGGTACCGGTTTTCCGAAGAGATCATGCCCAATCGGTAGGCTTTGGTGGAGGCGCCGGGTACTGCCCCCGGGTCCGAATGGTTTATTGCGACGGTAATTTATTTCCATAGCCGGCGAACCGGCACCCCCAATATAGGGGGCAAAAGTTGAGAAAAACAGAGCCCGAAATCCCCACGCCGGACAGGATTCGCCCCCTTAAGGGGTGGAAACCGTGGAATATTGATTGGTACGGCACGCTGCCCATTCTAAATTCCTGACATGCCTCCAGATTCCCCAACGGCCGCCATCCCGGCGCCCGATCTTGCCGCATCGCCTCCGCCCAGCCTGATCGCGCTGTTTCTCGCCTTTGCGAAGATGTCGCTGGCCGGCTTCGGCGGCGTGCTGGTATGGGCTCGGCGTGGCATCGTCGATGAGCACCGCTGGATGACCGCCGACGAGTTCAACGAAACCTTCGCCCTGTGTCATTTCCTGCCCGGACCGAACATCGTGAATCTTACCTTCGTGTTCGGAGCGCGGTTTCGCGGCCTCGCCGGCGCGATCGCGGCGTTTTCCGGGCTGCTCGGCCCGCCCGCCCTGATCATGGTGGCGATGGGGGCGCTCTATCACCGCTACGGCGAGATCGAAGTGCTGCGCCGCATCCTGTCGGGCGTGGCCTGCGCGGCGATCGGCCTGATGCTCGCGGTCGTGTTCCGGATGATGATGCCCCTGATCAAGCGGCGCGACGTCATCGGGCTGTTGCTGCTGGCGGCGACCTTTATCGCGATCGGCGTGCTTCGCCTGCCGCTGGCTTCGGTATTGCTGGTGGCTATCCCCCTTTCGATCGCCATCACCTATGCGATGCGGAGCAAGGAGACGGCATGAATTCCGATGCCCATCCGGTGCTCACCTTGGCCCTGACCTTTGCGGTGATGTCGCTGTTTGCGGTCGGTGGCGCCAATTCCGCCATCCCCGAAATGCACCGCGTGGCGGTCGACGTGCAACACTGGCTGACCGACAGGCAATTCACCGACGTCTACGCGATCGCGCAGCTTTCGCCCGGACCGAACGTGCTTATCGTGACCCTCATCGGCTATTCGGTCGCAGGCCTCGCCGGCGCGCTGGTTGCCACGCTTGCGATGTGCCTGCCGACCGCGGTCCTGGCCTTGACCGTGAGCCGCTTTCTGAGGCGGTCGAGCCATGCGCGCTGGCCCGCCATTGTCCAGGCGGCGCTGGTGCCGCTGTCGATCGGGCTGATGGGCGCGAGCGGCTTCATCCTCGCCCGGACGTCCGACCGGACGGTCGTCGCGGTTCTTGTGACGGTGACCGCCGCGGTGCTCGCCTCGGTCACGAAGCTCAATCCGCTCTGGATGCTGCTGGCCGGCGGCTGCCTTGGCTTTGCCGGCCTGATCGGGTGATTGCGCTTCCCCCCGCTTCGCGAGGGGAAGTCAGAGCGATCTCCGACCTGACGCCGGTTCCGGCCTTGCCGAGGCGGCGCCGGCTGCTCATTTTTCAGGGTATAAGAGAGGGCCAGCGGCGAATCGGCATGCGAAGGCGGGGCTTGCCCGCTAAGAACCCGGACAGCCCCTGAAAGTCTGCCGCCAGGGTTTTGGAACGTCATCGAAACGGCCATGATTCAGTATCACGATTTGCTCGAACGGATTCTCAGTGACGGTGCAAGGAAGTCGGACCGCACCGGCACGGGAACCCTGTCGATCTTCGGCCACCAGATGCGCTTCAATCTGGGTCTGGGCTTTCCGATGCTGACGACCAAGAAGCTGCCGCTGAAATCGATCGTTTATGAGCTCCTGTGGTTTCTCAAGGGCGACACCAACATCAAATATCTGAACGACCACGGCGTCACGATCTGGGACGAATGGGCTGACGCCAATGGCGATCTCGGACCGGTCTACGGTTCGCAGTGGCGCTCCTGGCCGGCCCCGGACGGGCGGAGCATCGACCAGATTTCCAATGTCATCGATATGATCCGGCGCAATCCGGATTCGCGCCGGCTGATCGTGAGCGCGTGGAATCCCGCCGACGTCGACAGGATGGCGCTGCCGCCGTGCCACTGCCTGTTCCAGTTCTATGTCGCAGGCGGAAAATTGTCCTGTCAGCTCTATCAGCGTTCGGCCGACGTGTTTCTCGGCGTGCCCTTCAACATCGCTTCCTACGCGCTTCTGACCATGATGGTCGCGCAGGTGACGGGCCTGAAACCAGGTGAGTTCATTCACTCCTTCGGCGACGTGCATCTCTACTCCAACCATCTCGATCAGGCGCGGCTGCAATTGACCCGCCTGCCGCGGACGCTGCCGACGATGAAGATCAATCCAGATGTGAAGGATATCTTTGCGTTCCGCTATGAGGATTTCACGCTCGAAGGCTACGACCCGCATCCGCATATCCGGGCCGAGGTCGCCGTATGAATAGCGGCGTGAGCGATTGAATGTCCCTCATCATTCGTCGCGCGCGTCCCGATGAGGCAGGGCTGGTCCTGTCGCTGGTTTGTGAACTTGCCGAATACGAGAAGCTCTCGCACGAAGTCGAAGCCACCGAGCAAATGATCGCCGCCGCGCTGTTTGGGCCAAATCCGAGGCTGTTCTGCGATATCGCGGAATGGAACGGCGAAGTGGCGGGATTTGCGGTCTGGTTCGTCAATTTCTCGACCTTCAGCGGCCGTTCCGGAATCTACCTGGAGGATTTGTTCGTGCGCCCTGCGCTGCGCGGCAAAGGCATTGGCAAGGCGCTCCTTGCGCACCTTGCAAAGGAATGCGTGGCGAACGGCTGGTCGCGGCTGCAATGGGCCGTGCTCGACTGGAACACCCCCTCGATCGACTTCTACAAGTCGCTCGGCGCGGTCATGCTCGACGAGTGGACCGTGTGCAAGGTCTCCGGCGCCGCGCTCAGTGCGCTTGCGGAAGGAAAGCGCTGATGGAAATCGTGCTCGTGGTCGCCGTCGCCGACAACGGCGTGATCGGCGCGGGCGGTGCCATTCCCTGGCGGCTCAAGACCGATCTGCAACGCTTCAAGGCGATCACCATGGGCAAACCGGTCGTGATGGGCCGCAAGACCTTCCTGTCCCTTCGCCGGCCGCTGCCCGGGCGCACCAACATCGTCATGACGCGCGACGGCAGTTTTCGAAGCCCCGGAGCCGTCGTGACCACCTCGCTGGCGGCAGCCCGGGAGGTCGCAACCGGCGACGCGCTGCGGCGTTTCGTCACTGAGATCGCCGTGATCGGCGGCGCGGAGATCTACGCGCAGTGGATGGGCTGTGCCGATCGGCTGGAAGTCACCGAAGTTCACGCCAGCCCGGCCGGCGATACCCGTCTCGTTCCGATAGACAAGGCCTATTGGGAAGAGGTTGCGCGGGTTCGACACGGGAGCGGTCCGGATGACGGCGCCGAATTCTCCTTCGTTACCTATCGCCGGAAAAGGTCGCATTAACCAATGGTTAGATTGACAATTTCGGGCCCGGACATAGCTCCTTCGGGTCGCAGCCTACGTTGTAAGGGGTGGGGCCGTCCCTTATAAAGCCGGGCGGAAACCAAGGGGGATCGGGGCTTTCTGGCTCTTGAAGCCTCTCGAAGGAGATTGTTGATGGCGTGGAAGAATCAGGGCGGAGGCCCCTGGGGTTCAGGTTCGAAGGGGCCGTGGGGCTCAGGTCCGCAGCCGGTCGGGCCAAGGCCGCCCGATCTCGAAGACCTTCTGCGCCGCGCGCAGGACCGCCTGCAGCAATTGTTGCCGGGCGGTTATTTCAGCGGCCTGGGCATCGTGCTCCTGCTGCTTCTGGCAGTCACGATCTGGGCCATGTCCGGCTTCTTCCGCGTTCAACCGGACGAGCTCGGCGTCGTGCTTCGCTTCGGCAAGCATGTGCGCACGGTGGGACCTGGACTGAGCTATCATCTGCCCTATCCGATCGAGACCGTGCTGCTGCCCAAGGCGCTGCGCGTGTCCACGCTCAATATCGGCGTGACCCTGATCGAAGATCCGGCGCGGCGCGGCCGCACCAAGCGCGACATACCCGAAGAAAGCCTGATGCTGACCGGCGACGAGAACATCGTCGATGTCGAGTTCGCGGTGCTCTGGCGCATCAAGCCGAACGGCGCCGCCGACTATCTCTTCAATATCCAGAATCCCGAAGGCACGGTGAAGGCCGTGGCCGAAAGCTCGATGCGCGAAGTCGTCGGCCGCACCAACATCCAGCCGATTCTAACCAGCAAGAAGGACGAGACCGAGCAGGCGGTGCAGGAACTGATGCAGAAGACGCTCGACAATTACGGCTCCGGCATTCTGGTGCAGCAGGTGCAGATGGGGACGGTCAATCCGCCGGCGCAGGTGATCGAAGCCTTCAACGACGTGCAGAACGCGAAGACCGATTTCGAGCGTCTGCAGAACGAGGCGCAGACTTATGCCAACCGTGTCGTGCCGGATTCGCGCGGTCGCGCCGCCCAGATCATCCAGATAGCCGAGGGCTACAAGCAGCAGGCGGTCGCCGAGGCCAAGGGCCAGAGCGCGCGTTTCCTGAACGTCTACGACGAATACAAGAAGGCGCCCGACGTTACCCGCGAGCGCATATATCTGGAGACGATGGAGCGGATCCTCGGCGGTTCCGACAAGCTTGTCTATGACGGCGGCTCTTCGGGACAAGGCATCGTGCCCTATCTGCCGCTGAGCGAGCTGGGCCGACGGCCGGCGCCGACCACGAACCAGCCGCCGCAACAGCCTGGCACGGGAGGCACGCGATGAGGTCCCCCGTTACAGGGATCGTTTCCCTGATCCTGCTGTTCATCATTGCGATCGTCGCCTACAGCTCGCTGTTTGCCGTTCAGCAGACCGAGCAGGCGCTGGTAGTCAGGTTCGGCCGGCCAGTCGACGTCGTCACCGAACCCGGCCTCCACGTCAAGGCGCCGTTCATCGATACCGTGATTCCCGTCGACAACCGCATCCTCGATCTGGAAAATCCCGCGCAGGAAGTGATTGCGTCGGACCAGAAGCGGCTGGTGGTCGATGCCTTTGCCCGTTACCGCATCAAGGATGCGTTGAGGTTCTATCAGAGCGTCGGCACGATCCAGGCCGCCAATCTCCAGCTCGCCACACTGCTGAACGCAGCGCTGCGCCGCGTTCTCGGCGAAGTCACCCTCATCCAGGTGGTGCGCGACGAGCGCGAAGCGTTGATGGCGCGAATTCGCGATCAGCTCGACAAGGAGGCCAACGCCTACGGCATCCAGGTGGTCGACGTGCGCATCCGCCGCGCCGATCTGCCCGAGCAGAACAGCCAGGCCGTCTACCAGCGCATGCAGACCGAACGCCAGCGCGAGGCCGCCGAGTTCCGTGCGCAGGGCGGCCAGAAGGCGCAGGAGATCAGGTCCAATGCCGACCGCGAAGCGACCGTGATCATCGCGGAAGCCAATTCGAAGGGCGAGCAGATCCGCGGCGAGGGCGATGCCGAGCGCAACCGGTTGTTCGCCGAGGCCTATGGCAAGGATCCGGATTTCTTTGCCTTCTACCGCTCGATGACGGCTTACGAAAACGGGCTGAAGAGCAACGACACGCGCTTCCTGCTGCGCCCCGATTCCGATTTCTTCAGGTTCTTCAGCGCCCCGTCGGGCAAATCGCAGGCAGTGGCGCAGCCGCCGCAGGCAGTGGCGCAGCCGCCGAAGCCGTAAACAGAACGGGCCGAAGCGCTACGGCTTCGGCCTCGACAAATCAAAACCAATCAGGGGAGGTTCCAGTCCGATGAGGTCCATTGCGTTCGCCGACTTCCTCATCGGGATCGGAATCCTGTTCGTCATTGAAGGCCTTTTGTTCGCGGCGAGCCCGGCCTGGATGCGGCAGGCGATGAAGAGCGCACTCGCGACCCCGGATAACATCCTCAGGGCGGTCGGGATCGGCTCAGCGGTCGTGGGCCTGATCCTGATCTGGCTGGTGCGGCGGTAGCTGACGGGCGTCTGTTTTTCGCCGAAATGCTGAGCTCAAACGCTTGCGCGGTTACCCCGTTCGGGCGCACTGTGGACTCAAATCAGCCCCGACTTTTCAGAAGAGAGATTCCGACATGACCATTGCGACAACAGCCTTGGGCCATCGCCTGCGCCCCCTGATGGCCGCGATCTGCTTCGGCGCGAGCCTGGGTAGCCTTGGCACAAGCCTTGGCGGGGGTGTTGGCGTGGGTTTTGGCGCCGGTTTGGGGACCGCCTTGGTGCTGATGCCCTCGCCTGCGCTGGCGCGCGGTCCGGACGGCATCGCGGACGTTGCCGAAAAAGTGATCGATGCGGTGGTCAATATCTCGACCTCGCAGAATGTGGACGCCAAGCTCGGCGAGGGCCGGGGCGCGACGCCGCAGCTGCCACCGGGTTCGCCGTTCGAGGAATTCTTCGACGATTTCTTCAAGAACCGCCGCGGGGGACAAGGCCCGCGGGGCGGCGATTCGGTGCCGCACAAGACCAGTTCTCTCGGCTCCGGCTTCATCATCGACCCATCCGGGATCGTCGTAACCAACAATCACGTCATCGCGGACGCCGACGAGATCAACGTCATCCTCAACGACGGCAGCAAGATCAGGGCGGACATCGTCGGCATCGACAAGAAGACCGACCTTGCCGTGCTGAAGTTCAAGCCGCCGAAGCCGCTGGTTGCGGTGAAGTTTGGCGATTCGGACAAGCTGCGGCTGGGTGAATGGGTGATCGCGATCGGCAACCCCTTCAGCCTGGGCGGCACGGTAACGGCGGGCATCGTCTCGGCACGCAACCGCGACATCGCCACCGGGCCCTACGACAATTTCATCCAGACCGACGCCGCGATCAATCGCGGCAATTCCGGCGGCCCGCTGTTCAATCTCGATGGCGAAGTCATCGGCGTCAACACGCTGATCATCTCGCCCACCGGCGGCTCGATCGGCATCGGCTTTGCGGTGCCTTCCAACATCGTGGCCGGCGTGGTCGATCAGCTTCGGCAGTTCGGCGAGCTGCGCCGCGGCTGGCTCGGCGTCCGCATCCAGCAGGTCACCGACGAGATCGCCGAAAGCCTCAACATCAAGCCGGCGCGCGGCGCACTGATCGCGGGCGTCGACGAAAAGGGCCCGGCGAAGCCCGCCGGTATCGAACCCGGCGACGTCGTCGTCAAGTTCGACGGCAAGGACATCAAGGATCCAAAGGATCTGCAGCGCGTCGTCGCCGATACCGCCGTGGGCAAGGAGGTCGACGTCGTCGTCATCCGCAAGGGCGAGGAGCAGAGCAAGCGGGTCACCCTCGGACGCCTCGAGGACAACGACAAGCCTGTGCCGGCGACCGTCAAGACGCCGGAGCCGGAAAAGCCGGTGACGCAACGGGCGCTGGGCCTCGACCTCGCCAATCTGAGCAAGGACCTGCGCAGCCGCTACAAGATCAAGGACAGCGTCAAGGGCGTCGTCATCACCAATGTCGAAGGCAACTCGGATGCCGCCGAAAAGCGGCTGAGCCCGGGCGAAGTCATCGTCGAGGTCGCGCAGGAGGCGGTCAGCAACGCTGCCGACATCAAGAAGCGCGTCGACCAGTTGAAGAAGGACGGCAAGAAGTCGGTGCTGCTGCTGGTGGCGAATGCCGACGGCGAATTGCGCTTCGTGGCGCTGGGGCTGCAGTAGGCGGCTTTACGAATCCCTTCCCCGCGGAACGCGCGGGGAGGGGTGAGAACTATCCCCCCACGAACTCGTCTCTTCGATACCCCTGCGCATACAAGAGAGCGGTGAGGTCGCCGTGGTCGATCCGCGCGTGCGACGAAGCGGCAACCGCGGGCTTCGCATGATAGGCGACGCCGAGGCCGGCATGTTCGATCATGCCGAGGTCGTTGGCGCCATCGCCGACGACGAGTGTGTCGATGTCGTCGAGGTCGAAGGATTCGAGCAGTTCGACCAGGGTGGAAAGTTTCGCGGCGCCGCCCAGCACCGGCTCGGCCACTTCGCCGGCAAGTTTGCCATTCTCGACGATGAGCTCATTGGCGCGATTTTCGTCAAACCCGATCATCCCGGCGACCGCCTTGGTGAAAAGCGTGAAACCACCCGAGATCAGGCAGGTATAGGCGCCGTGCGCGCGCATGGTCGCGACCAGTTCGCGGCCGCCTGGCGTGAGCGTGATGCGCGTCTTTAGAATTTCGTCGACCACCCCGACCGGCAGCCCCTTGAGCAGCGCCACGCGCTCGCGCAGCGCAGGCTCGAACTCGATCTCGCCGCGCATCGCCCGTTCGGTAATCGTGGCGACACGGGCTTTCACGCCGGCGAAGTCGGCAAGCTCGTCGACGCATTCCTGGCCGATCATTGTCGAATCCATGTCGGCGAGCAAAAGCTTCTTGCGCCGGGCGACCCTTGGCTGCACGACAATGTCAATCGGCAGATCGCCGAGCGCCTCGCGCAGCCTTCGTTCGACCGCCGCGAAATCCTCGCTCCCCTCGAAGGGGATATCGGCCGCTACTTCGTTGAATAGCCATTGGGCGGGGCCCGACGCGGGAAGAATAGCGCGCATGCCGTCGATCACCGTGCTATCGAGCGCGGGATTGGCGGGGTTGCAGATCAGCGTGACGACGAAAGACATGATGTGAGTTCGAGAACCGAAAGCCTTGATGCCGTGCTTATCGCAGGGCCGACCGCCAGCGGCAAGTCGGCGCTTGCTCTGGCATTTGCGCAAAAAACCGGCGGCGTCATCATCAACGCCGATTCGATGCAGGTATATCGCGACCTTCGGATTCTTACCGCGCGCCCCTCCGCGGAGGAGGAGAGAATTGTTCCTCACCGCCTTTATGGATACATCGATGCCGCGTTGAATTTCTCCGCCGGCGCCTTCGCGGCCGACGCTGCAAGGGCATTGGCCGAGGCGCGCGAGCAAGGCCGGTTGCCGATCTTCGTTGGCGGCTCCGGTCTCTACTTCAAGGCGCTGACGCGCGGTCTGTCCGCGGTGCCGCCGATTCCGCACGAGATACGCGAGAGCGTGCGCGCGAGATTGATGCGCGATGGCGCCGAGGCCCTGCATGCGGAACTCATGCGGCGCGATGCGGCGTCCGGCGAGCGCCTCAAGCCGCGCGATCGCACCCGCATTGCGCGCGCGCTGGAAGTGATCGAGTCCACCGGACGATCACTCAAGGACTGGCATCGCGAGGGCCTGCCACCGCCATTGCCGCCGGGAACGTTCCGCGCGCTGTTTCTCGCGCCCGAACGCGATCTTCTCTATGCGCGGATCGATGCTCGTTTCGATGCGATGTTGAAGGCCGGCGCTCTGGAAGAGGTCGCACGCCTTGCCGCGCGAAATCTCGATCCCCTGCTGCCGGCGATGAAGGCCCATGGCGTGCCCGGGTTGATCGCCCATCTTGCGGGAGAGGTCACGCTGGAAGAGGCGGCGGAAAAAGGCCGCGCCGACACCCGCCACTACGCCAAGCGGCAGTTCACCTGGTTCCGCCATCAACTGCCGGAATTTGCCTGGGTTAGGCCTGAGGCGGCGGGAGATTGGCTGGAGGCGCAAGCCTCGTCCTGAGGAGCGGCCTTCACACGGCGTCTCGAAGGACGGTCGAGGCGCGTTTACGAAATCCTCACCATGCGGGGCGGGCAGCCCGCTCTCTAAAGAGGCATATCAGGAAACCCAAAATTCACCCTCGCCGAAGCCGAATAACCCCGCTAAAGTCGAAACCGAGCCTGAGCCCTTGTTGGCGGCTTGACTTTCAGTCCTTGGGCAGTATGGTCGCGCAACCTTTGGGAAGCCTGAGCCGTCTTATGCGTAATATTATTACCAAATCGCTTATTCTCGTCGTACCCAGGCGCGCCGCCGGGGATGGCTAGATGCCATCCAAATTCGGGCGGTGCGCATGGGCCTCTTCGGGCCCTTTTTTATTTCCCAGACAACCGAGCCAGCAAAACCAAGAAGCCGCTTGAGAACAGCGCATCCGGAGCAAGCCATGAGCGAGAAGAGCCACGATCCGAACCAGATGACCGGCGCCGCGATGATCGTGCGCGCGTTGATCGATCATGGCGTCGAGCACATCTTCGGCTACCCCGGCGGCGCGGTGCTTCCAATCTATGACGAGATTTTCCAGCAGAGCGAGGTCGAGCACATTCTGGTGCGGCACGAGCAGGGCGCCGGGCACGCCGCCGAGGGTTATGCGCGGTCGACCGGCAAGCCGGGCGTGGTGCTGGTGACGTCAGGTCCCGGCGCCACCAACATGGTGACTGCGCTGACCGACGCGTTGATGGATTCCATCCCGCTCGTGTGCATCACCGGACAGGTGCCGACCCATCTGATCGGCAACGACGCATTCCAGGAATGCGACACCGTCGGCATCACCCGTCCCTGCACCAAGCACAACTGGCTGGTACGCAACGTCAACGATCTCGCCAAGGTGCTGCATGAGGCCTTCTACGTCGCGAGCACCGGACGTCCCGGTCCGGTCGTCGTCGACGTGCCGAAGGATGTGCAGTTCGCAACCGGAACCTATCACCCGCCGCGCAAATCCGACGTGCACGTGTCCTACGCGCCGCGCATCAAGGGCGACGCGACGCAGATCCGCAAGGCCGTGGCGCTGCTCGCCTCCGCCAGGCAGCCCGTGATCTATTCGGGCGGCGGCGTCATCAATTCCGGCCGCGAGGCCTCAAAGCTGCTGCGCGAACTCGTCGAGGTCACGGGTTTTCCGATTACCTCTACCCTGATGGGCCTCGGAGCCTATCCGGCGTCCGGCAAGAACTGGCTCGGCATGCTCGGCATGCACGGCACCTACGAGGCCAACATGGCGATGCATGATTGCGACGTGATGCTGTGCGTCGGCGCGCGGTTCGACGACCGCATCACCGGGCGCACGGATGCGTTCTCGCCGGGCTCCAAGAAGATCCATATCGACATCGATCCGTCCTCGATCAACAAGAACATCCGCGTCGATGTTCCGATCATCGGCGACGCGGCGAACGTGCTCGGCGATCTCTTGCAAGTGTTCAAGGCGGAGGCGAAGAAGCCGGACGTCAAGTCCTGGTGGCAACAGATCGCGAAGTGGCGCGCGCGCAATTCGCTGTCATACAGGAAGAACAACGACGTGATCCTGCCGCAATTCGCAATCCAGCGGCTGTTCGAGGCGACGCGCGGCCGCGACGTCTACATCACCACCGAAGTCGGCCAGCACCAGATGTGGGCGGCGCAGTTCTTCGGCTTCGAGGAGCCGCACCGCTGGATGACTTCGGGAGGTCTCGGCACCATGGGGTATGGCCTGCCGGCAGCGGTGGGCGTGCAGGTGGCGCATCCCGACAGCCTCGTGATCGACATTGCGGGCGATGCATCGGTGATGATGACCATGCAGGAGATGTCGACCGCCGTTCAGTATGAACTGCCGGTCAAGATCTTCATCCTGAACAACCAGTATATGGGCATGGTGCGGCAGTGGCAGCAGCTTCTGCATGGCAACCGGCTGTCGCACTCCTATTCCGAAGCGTTGCCGGATTTCGTCAAGCTGGCGGAAGCCTATGGCTGCGTCGGCATCCGGGCCGTCAAGCCCGGCGATCTCGATGGCGCGATCAAGGAGATGATCAGCGTCAAGCGTCCGGTGCTGTTCGATTGCCGCGTGGCGGCGCTGGAGAACTGCTTCCCGATGATTCCCTCCGGCAAGGCGCATAACGAAATGCTGCTTCCGGCGGAAGCCAATGACGAAGCGACCGCCGAGGCCTTTGCGGCCGGCAAGGCGCTGGTGTGAGCATGATGCACTTCCAGAACGTGCGCGGTCCTATCCCTCCCCACGCGAGCGTGAGCGAGTGGCGGGGAGGGTCGACCGGAGCAAAGCGAAGGTCGGGGTGGGGGGCGTTCAAATCCCCCACCCGGCACGTTGTTCGCTTCGCTCTCAACATGCCACCCTCCCCACGCTCCGCGGGGGAGGGATGTCCATCGGCGTCTTTGAAAGCCCCGCGACAAGCGAGCAGCAGCCATGTTTGATCTCAACCAGCTCGAACGCGCTCACGAAATCGTCGGCCGCGCGGTGCCGCCGACGCCGGCGCATGCGTGGCCGCTTCTCGCCGGGCGGCTTGGCACCGAGGTTGTCGTCAAGCACGAGAACCATACGCCGACCGGCGGTTTCAAGGTTCGCGGCGGCCTCATATACGTCGACCGCCTCAAGCAAGGCCAGGCGAAAATTACCGGGCTGATCTCGGCGACGACCGGCAATCATGGTCAAAGCATCGCCTTTGCCGGACGCAGGGCCGGCCTTGCCGTGACCATCTACGTTCCGCACGGCAATTCGGTCGAGAAAAACCGCGCCATGCGCGCGTTCGGCGCCACGCTGGTCGAGCACGGTGACGATTTCCAGACCGCACGCGAGGAAGCCTTTCGCCACGCCGAACGCGATGGCCTGCATTTCGTGCGCTCGTTCCACCCTGATCTGGTGCTTGGGGTGGCGACCTATGCGCTCGAACTGCTGCGCCATGCCCCTGACCTCGACGTGCTCTATGTGCCGATCGGGCAGGGATCGGGCATCTGCGGCTGCATCCTGGCGCGCGACCTGCTCGGCCTGAAAACCGAAATCGTCGGCGTGCAGTCGACGGAAGCTCCGTCTTACGCGCTATCCTTCGCAGCCGGCACCGTGGTGAGCACGAACAGCAGCAATACGCGGGCCGATGGCGTGGCGACGCGCGTACCCGATGCGGACGCGCTCGAGATCATCCGCAAGGGCGCTTCCCACATCGTACAAGTCACGGACGAGGAGATCGCTTCCGCGATCCGCGCCTATTGGACCGATACCCACAATCTCGCTGAAGGCGCGGGCGCGGCTCCGCTGGCCGCGGCGCTTCAGGAAAAGCCGAGGCTTCGGGGCAAGCGCGTGGGCCTCGTCCTCAGCGGCGGCAATATCGATCTCGACCTGTTTCGGAGCTGGGTGATGGAGGAGACAGCACCGAGTTCCGGAAAGAGAGCACTGGCATGAACTGGAAAGAGGTCGTCATGCCCGGCCTTGTGCCGGACATCCACATCTTCAGTCTTGGCAAAGGGAAGACGTGGATGGCCGGGACGAGCCCGGCCATGACGCGTGAAAATCCGACAGGAAGCTGAACATGAACCAGCCCGCATCCGCATACTTCATCGAAGACCGCCACGAACCGAACGAGTCTCACACGCTCTCGGTGCTCGTGCAGAACGAACCCGGCGTGCTCGCGCGCGTGATCGGGTTGTTCTCAGGGCGCGGTTACAACATCGAGAGCCTCACGGTCTCCGAGACCGAAAGCCAGAAGCATCTCTCCCGCATCACCATCGTCACGACCGGAACGCCGATGGTCATCGAGCAGATCAAGCATCAGCTCGACCGCATGGTGCCGGTCTATCGCGTCGTCGACATGACGCTGAGCGGCCGTTCGATCGAACGGGAACTGGCGATGGTGAAACTGCACGGCACCGGCGACCACCGCGTCGAGTCGCTGCGGCTGGCGGAGGCCTTTCGCGCCCGCGTGATCGACGCCACCATCGACAGCTTCGTGTTCGAGATCACCGGCGCGTCCACCAAGATCAATCAGTTCATCGATCTGATGCGCCCGCTTGGCCTTGTAGAGGTTTCGCGGACCGGCGTCGCCGCGATCGGCCGCGGAGCCGAGGGGATGTGAGCCATGCTGGCGCGCGACTGGTTCTACAACGAGCGGCGGAGGATCGGTCTCGATTCCGCTGTCGCCTCGCTTTGCGACGGTCATGACGATCGCGACCTGCGCGCCCGCGCCGCGCTGAACATGCTGGGCGTCAAGCCGGGCTGGCGCGTCGCCGACATCGGCTGCGGCAACGGCATTCTGGCCTGCGAGGCCGCGCTGATGGGCGCCGAGGTCGATGCGATCGATATTTCGCCGGCGATGCTGGCGCTGGCGGAAATCCAGGCCAGGGACCGCAAGGTAGCGATCCGTACCCGGTCTGCCGGATTATTGAGCTTCGAATATCGGCCGGACAGCTATGACCTGATCGTCAGCGAGTTCGCGCTGCATCACCTTCCCGATTTCTGGAAGTCGGTGGCGCTGGCGCGCATCTTTGCCGCGCTGAAGCCGGGCGCGAATTTCTACCTGCGTGACATCGTGTTCGTCTCCACGCCCGACGGTGCGGAGCGCGACGTGGAAGAGTGGGCCGACTTCAACATCAAGAACCACAATTTCGACCGCGACGGCGTCATCACCCATATGCGCGACGAATATTCGACCTTCGGCTGGGTGATCGAGCGCATGCTTGCCGATGCCGGCTTCACGCTGCTGTCGGTCGATTATGGCGCGCCGCTGCATGGTACTTTTCTGCTGCGCAAACCCAGACACGGCGAGCAGGGCTGAAGGGCGATGAGGTCCAGGCTCGCAAACGCGGCAACGGCAGTGGACTCCCTCTCCCGCTTCGCGGGGGGAGGGATAAGAGGGAGCGCGTTCAAATGCGATAGCCCTGCGCCTGCGAGGGAGGGCTGGGGAGGGGGCGCCGCAGGATGCTATCGCAATCGGCGGTCCCCGCCCGCCACGCTCGTTGAACGTGGCGACCTCCCCCGCATGCGGGGGAGGTTAGGGAATTTGAAATGAAACCCGCCGACATCTGTCTTGCCGTCATGGTGGCGGTGATCTGGGGGCTTGCATTTGTCGCGAGCCGGATCGCGCTGAACGAGCTGTCGCCCGCGCTGATGACGGCGCTGCGCTTCTCGATCGCCGCCGTTCCCTGCCTGTTCGTGCGAAAGCCCGGCGTGTCCTGGACGCTTCTGTTCGCGATCAGCTTCACACTGTTTCTCGGCCAGTTCCTGGCGCAGGCCTGGGCTATCGCCCATGGCGTGCCGGTCGGCCTGTCTTCCGTCATCGTGCAGAGCCAGGCGCTGTTCACCATTGCGCTCGCTGCCATCATATTCCGCGAACGCCCGACGCGGATGCAGACGCTCGGAATCGCCGTTGCGACCTTCGGCCTGCTGATGATCTGCGGCACGGTTGGTTACGATTTCAGCGTCGCAGCCTTTGCCGTGCTGATGATCTCGCCGGTTTCCTTCGCGATCGGCAATCTCCTGCTGCGGGGCGCGCAGGGCGCGCCGATGTTCGACCTCTTTGCGTGGCTGTGCCTTGCCGCCGCGCTGCCGCTGTTGGCGCTGACACTTGCCGGCGACGGCGTGCAGCCAACCTGGCATGCGCTGTCGCATCTGTCGCTGAGCGGTCTCCTCTGCATGCTCGGTCTCGGCGGCATCTCCACCTCTATCGCTTACTGGCTGTGGGGGCGCTTGCTCCGCGACTATCAGGCGGCGCAGGTGGTTCCGTTCGCGCTGCTGGTGCCGTTCGTGGGATCGGCCGCTTCCAGCGTCGTGTTCGGCGAGAAGTTCGGACCGTTGCGGCTCGCCGGCATGCTCACGGTTGTCGGCGGCATCGCCGTCATGCTGCTGTCAAAGCGTCCGCAATCCCTTCCGAAGATCGCGTGAGGGAGAACGTGTCGCATGTCGAACCCGCTACTGCTCGCCTTCATCGTCTTCGCCGCCGTGATGTATTTCACGCCGGGCCCGAACAACATCATGGTGCTGTCGTCGGGATTGACCTACGGCTTCCGCCCGACCATTCCGCACATCGCAGGAATCACGTTTGGCTGCGCCTTCATGGTCGCCGCGGTCGGGCTCGGCTTCGGCACGATTTTCGTCGCCTATCCTCTGCTGCAGACGATCCTCAAATATGCCGGCGCGGCCTATCTGGTCTATCTCGCCGCCGCGATCGCATTGTCCAAGCCGGTCGCGCCGGGCAAGCACGACGGCCGGCGCCCGATGACCTTCTGGGGCGCGGTGCTGTTCCAGTGGGTGAACGTCAAGGGCTGGGTCATGGTGATCGGCACCATTACCGCCTATGCCGGCATCGCGAGCTTCCCCTGGAATATCGCGATCCAGGTGGCGCTGTGCCTGCTGCTTGGCGTCGTGTCGACCTCGATCTGGACGCTGTCCGGCAGTTCGCTGAGCTCGCTCATGACCTCACAGCGGTCGGTGCGGGTGTTCAATATCCTCATGGCCGCGCTGCTTCTGGCCTCGCTGTTTCCGGTATTCATGGACGCATGAAGATGAGGTGCGCCATGCGAGAAGAGGGTTTCCACCCGGAAGAAAAACCATTAGACAGCCGGGAAATTCATGGGCACCCGGCGGTCTGATCCACCTGAAAGCCTGATCCATCGGCCGATTTCCGGCCCCCTCAAGAGGAAACCACCATGCGTGTTTATTACGATCGCGACGCCGACCTCAACCTGATCAAGGGCAAGAAGGTCGTCATCGTCGGCTATGGCAGCCAGGGCCACGCCCATGCGCTGAACCTGAAGGATTCCGGCGTCAAGGAAGTCGCCATCGCGCTGCGCAAGGGATCGGGCTCCGCCAAAAAGGCGGAAACCGCCGGCTTCAAGGTGATGGAAGTCGCGGAAGCCGCCAAATGGGCCGACCTCGTGATGATGCTTACCCCCGACGAATTGCAGGGCGACATCTACCGCGAGCACCTGCACGACAACATGAAGAAGGGCGCGGCGCTGGTGTTCGCCCACGGCCTCAACGTGCATTTCAACCTGCTCGATCCGCGTTCCGATCTCGACGTGCTGATGATCGCTCCCAAGGGTCCCGGTCACACCGTGCGTTCGGAATACCAGCGCGGCGGCGGCGTGCCCTGCCTGATTGCGATCGCCAGGGACGTCTCGGGCAACGCCCATGATCTGGGCCTGAGCTATGCTTCCGCGATCGGCGGCGGCCGCGCCGGCATCATCGAGACCACGTTCAAGGAGGAATGCGAGACCGACCTGTTCGGCGAACAGGTGGTGCTGTGTGGCGGACTGGTCGAACTCATCAAGGGCGGCTACGAGACGCTGGTGGAAGCCGGCTACGCGCCCGAGATGGCCTATTTCGAGTGCCTTCACGAGGTGAAGCTGATCGTCGATCTGATCTACGAAGGCGGCATCGCCAACATGAACTATTCGATCTCCAACACGGCCGAATACGGCGAATATGTCACCGGCCCGCGCATCATCACCGACGAGACCAAGAAGGAGATGCGGCGCGTGCTCGCCGATATCCAGTCCGGCCGCTTCGCCCGCGATTGGATGCTGGAGAACAAGGTGAACCAGACCTCGTTCAAGGCGACCCGTGCCAAGCTCGCCGCGCATCCGATCGAAGAGATCGGCGCCAAGCTCCGCGACATGATGCCGTGGATCAGGAAAGGCGCCCTGGTCGACAAGACGAAGAACTAGGATGCGTGCCCCGGACGCAGCGCCGTGCGCCGTGATTGCGGCGTGATGCGCTGCTGATCCGGGATCTGCGATTTTGCAACGAAACGATCGGTCCGAGCGCTGCGGAGCAGCGCGCCGGACACGAGATGTTCTACATCGCCGCGATACAGTCTATCTCGATGTCGAAGCGTCCGAACCATTCCGGTACGCATACGAAAATGCGCGCCGGAGGGTTCTTGGGGAAATAGCGCGCGTAGATCGCGTTGATGGTGGCGAATTTTTGCGCCGACGTGCAATAGACGTTGCATTTGAGCACGTTTTCCAGCGAGGAACCGGCAGTTTCCACGCAGAGCTTCAGCTGCTCCAGCACAAGTTCGGTCTGTCGTTCGATCGGCGCGCTAACGACCTCTCCGGTTTGCGGGTCGAATGGCGGCAGCCCGGATACGTAGATTGTCTCACCCTGCCGTGTCACAACCGACGCCGGAGCCTTCAATCGTTCCAGGTACGTCGAGAAGGGTTCGACGCGGATCGTTTCTCTCGTCATCGACATTCTCCATTCGTGGCACCGGAGGCCGCCACGGTTATAACGCACTGGTTCAGGAGATGATTCGATAGCAATCGAAGCGTGGCCGACCGATTTTTGGCCGCGGCCTGATGGTCGCGGCGAGACCCGGGCCCAGCCTCAGGTCTTCCGCGCGGCGCGGGCCAGCGTCTCGGAGGGGCGCTCGCCGAACGCCTTGCGATAGTCTCTGGCGAAGTGTCCGAGGTTTCCGAAACCGCAGGCGAAGGCGACCTTCGTCACCGACGTCGACGGATCGGGCGCGCAAAGCCTGTCGCGGGCCTGTCTGAGGCGAACCATCCTTGCAAAAGCCATCGGCGAATATCCGCGGCTCTTCTGGAATCCCTTGAAGATCGCGCGCGCGCCCACGCCGGTCACCTCGACCAGGGTTTCGATTCCGATCGCCTGATCCCAGTGCGCCTCGATATATTGTTCCGCCCGCCGCACATGCGACGGAGCAATATCCCTCGCGTCGCGATCAAGGAGATCGCTGAAGGTGTGAGGATTGGCATAGAGGAACGCCACGAGAATGGCGCCTTCCAGTTCGCGAAGCACGGGCGTCGGCAAGGGATCGGACGCAACATCCAGCTGTTCGGAAAAGAACTGCACCAGCCGCCAGAGATTTTGAACCTGCGGATGGTTTCGATCGACGGCGCTTGAGAACTCGAGCTTGCCGCTCGGCCGGGCTCCCAGCAGAAATGCCAGCTTCTGCTCGAGAGCCGCCGGCTTGATGCGAAGATTGAGCCAGCGGTGGCCGTCGTCGGTGGTGAGGCGTATGCGCTGGCCTTGCGAAACGATGCAGGATTGCTGCGTATGGATCTCGATCGATTTGCCGCCAATCGTCGCCTGACCCTTGCCGGCCATCGCCGTCAACAGGCGGACATGATCGGCGTCCGGATAGTCGACGGCAGCGCCCGAACTGCTGGCCCCGTAGACAAGTCCGATGCCGTCAAGCTGAACGAGATTGCCCTGCGCCCGAAAGCCCGGCCCATATCTCACCTCGGCTCCACTGGCGCCGAACCGGCTCAGGAGGGCGTTCCTGAACTCTTCGGGATCGGTGGTTCTGAAAACCGGAAATCGCCGGAGCGGATCGGCGAGGTGCTGGGAGGCCATGGTCTGGTCGGCTCGCTTGCGATTCCCAAATGCGTTTTCGATCGCGCCAAAGTAGTATGTTCGGCATCTAAACGCCATAGCTCAAAAAGCGGCACGGTATGCTCAAGAGTGACGCAGCGCGCGTAGGCGGCGCTTGACAGGCGCAAACCAATCAGGGGTTGCAGGGGCGTTGCGCTGCGCCGGCGCGGCACAGGAACCAGAGGCTCATCTGCGGTGTTGGTGTTGGTCTTCGTCGACTTGATGAGCCAATACATGAAAGACCGGAGGCTGTTCCAGGAACTCGCGCTTCACGCCCTGATGGGCGCGGCGTTGGGGGCGATCCTCGCGGTCATGCTGCTTGTCGTCGATGCGCAGCATCTTCTGCAAATAATCCTGCGCGGCACGGCGCCGACGCTGACGCTGATCGTATTCGTATCGTTTATCTCGATGTATTTCGCGTTCGGCGCGGGGATCACCGGGCTTCACTTCGTGATCATGGAAGTCGGTTCGGATCGCCGCCACTGAGCACCGGGAATCAGAATGATGAGGGTGTGCATCGTTGCAAGCGCCAGCGAAGCAATCCAGAAACTCGTTCCATGACGGAAGGAGCCCCCGTCCTGCGCCGCCACGTCACTCCGCGCACTTTCTGATGAACTGAATCCGATCGAGCAGTGAAAGACTCTCCTTCCCGGCCACCTTGCGGCAGATTTCGAGCTTGTCGAGGGCGAGCCCGACCCTCTGCAAAGCGCTCAGGCCGATATCGCTCGACACCGGAGTTCCCCCGGCTGTCGCAGTCTGCGCGGCCCCGGCGTCGGCGGACGGTCCGTCGCCGGCCGCACGCGCCGTTTCCATCAGACGCTTGACATCCTCGGGGCTGAGCTTCGGCCGCTCGATCGTCAGCGAGACCTTGTTCAGCTTGCCGGTGAAGGCAAACGGCGTCGAATAGTCGTCGTCGTCCACGGGCGTGCCGGTGTCGGAACCGATATCGAGCGACTCGTCCCACTGCAGGATGAACGGAATCGTGTGCTCCATCTTTTCGGTCGCCACGGCCGTGCCGTCGACTTTCAGCACGCCGGTGCCACTCTGGCCGACGCCGCTGAAATTGCCGAAGGCGATGGTCGCTGGTCCAGCGCCGTCATATTTGAAATCGAATTCGAGCACGTGCTGGCCCGGCGTCAGTTCCGGTCCCTCCCAGCGCACGCGCTTGAGGTCGACCAGGTTCCAGGTGAACACGGGCTTGTTCTTCACGACATAGAAGCCGTAGCCGCCGAAGCGCCCGCCTTGCGTGATCAGCATGCCCTCGGCGCCACTTTGCGGAATCTCGACGTCCACCTTGAAATTATAGGAAGCGTTGAGGAGGCTCGGCGCATCGCCGTTCGGCACGCCGGTGATAGGCCTGACCCAGGTGAAGGACGTGCGACCCGCACTCAGGCTCGGCCGCTGCGTGACCAGGCGTCCCACCAACGATGAATCCAGCGGCAACACCTGGTATTTCTGCGCTTCCTTCCAGAACAGGTCCTGCAGTTCCTTCAGCTTGGCAGGATTTTTTGCTGCGACGTCCTCATACTGCGTCCAGTCGTTTCGCAGATCGTAGAGCTCCCAGGGGTAGTCCTGCGGGCTTGGGAGTTTGGCCACCGTTACCCACGGTGCCCGCATCACCTTGGTGCTGGCGATCCAGCCGTCGCTGTAGATCGCGCGATCGGCGAACATCTCGAAATATTGCGTCTTGTGCGTCGAGGGCGCGTTCGCATTGTTCTTGTCGAACGTATACATCATGCTGACGCCTTCGATCGGGCTCTGCTTGATGCCGTCCACCTCTGTCGGCTGCTTTATTTTGGCAGCTTCGAGGATGGTCGGCACGACATCGATGACGTGATGGAATTGGGTGCGTATCCCGCCCTTGTCGGTGATCACTTTCGGCCATGAGATGGCCATGCCCTGGCGCGTGCCGCCGAAGTGAGATGCGATCTGCTTGGTCCAGGAGAATGGCGTGTCGAACGCCCATGCCCAGCCGATCGACATGTGGTTGTAGGTCCGGTCGGTGCCCCAGACGTCGTAGAAATATTTGAGCTGCTGCTCGACCGTCGGGTTGGCGCCATTGAACATCGCGACTTCGTTCGGCGTGCCGTTGGGCTGACCTTCGGCGCTCGTGCCGTTGTCGCCCTCGATGTAGAAGATCAGCGTGTTGTCGAGCTTGCCGAGGTCGTCGATCGCCTGGATCACGCGGCCGATCTCGTTGTCGGCATAGGCGACGTAGGCGGCGAAGATTTCGACCTGCTTGAGGAACAGCTTCTTTTCATCGGTGTCGAGCTGGTCCCATTCCTTGATCAGATCCTTGGGCCATGGCGTCAGCTTGGCATCCTGCGGAATGACGCCGAGCCGCTTCTGGTTTGCAAAGATCGTCTCGCGCAGCCTGTTCCAGCCGTCATCGAACAGATGCATGTCGCTGATCTTCTTGACCCACTCCGGTGTCGGATGATGTGGTGCGTGGGTAGCGCCCGGCGCAAATTTGATCAGGAACGGCGTGTCCGGCGATAGCGCATTCATGCGATTCACGTAATCGATCGCTTCGTCGGCCATCGCCGTCATCAGGTTCCAGCCGGGCTTGCCGACATACGGGTAGATCGGCGTGGTGTTGCGGACGAGGTTGCCGGGCTCCCATTGATTGGTGTCGCCGCCCATGAAGCCGTAGAAATATTCAAAGCCCATGCCGGTCGGCCACTGATCGAACGGACCGGCCTGCGAAGCCTGATACTCCGGCGTGTTGTGGTTCTTGCCGAACCAGGCGGTGTGATAGCCGTTGTCGGTGAGGATGCGGCCGATCGTGGCCTTGTCCCTGGTGATGACGCTGTCGTAACCGGGATAGCCGGTCGCCTGTTCGGCCACCACGCCATAACCTGCCGAATGATGATTGCGGCCCGTGATCAGCGCCGCGCGCGTCGGCGAGCACAGCGCAGTCGAATGGAAGTTGGTGTAGCGCAGGCCGTTTTGCGCAATCCGATCGAGCGCGGGCGTCGGAATGACGCCGCCGAACGTGCCTGCCACGCCGTAGCCGGCGTCGTCGGTGATGATCAGAAGTACGTTCGGTGCGCCCTTCGGCGGCACGATGCGTGCCGGCCAATACGGCTTCGAATTCCTTGCGTCCTGCTCGATCTTGCCGCCGAATTTTTGCGGCGGCGGTGGAAGCTGATCGCCCGGAATGGTGATGGTCGCACCTGGCGAACCTGGTTCACCGTTGATCTCTTGTGCGTATGCGCTTGCGGAAAACAGCAGGCTGAGCGTCAATGTTGCGACGCCAAATCGGAAATTTTCCATGACTGTTTTCCTTTTCAACTGCGATACACAACACAAAGGTCATGCTAAAGTCGGGCTCGCTTGAAAGAATTGACTTGAATCAACCAGCCGCGCCCGAACAAGATGGCGTGGCGCAAATTGAGCAAGGGAGCAGGGTACCGATGCCGAGACTTCAGACGGTGATGTTTGCGATCGTTTGCGCGCTGCTCGGCTGTACCATTACCATTTCACCCGCGAATGCCGGACCTTGCACCGTTGAAATCGCCCAATTCGAGAAAGCCGTCCGCGATTCAGCCGGCAATCCATTCGCAGGATTGACGGCGCCGCAAACGATTGGCGCGCAGATCGACCGCCAGCCGACGCCTGAATCCATCAAGCAAGCCCAGGCCCGCCTGCGCTCTCAATTCGCAGCGACGATGGCGCGCGCAAAACGGCTGGATACCAGGGGCGACCGCGCAGGATGCACCTCCGCACTCAACGCGGCGAGGCGGATGTACATACTCTGATGCAAGGGATGGCTGGCTGGGAACCGCCGAGCGAAGGAGCGCCTGAAGATGAAAGTTCGCGCGAATCTTGCGGCGCCAATTCTGGCGATGTCGATGTGCCTTTTTGCGGCGGCGGCTGCCCGCGCCGAGGTGTATTATTTGCGGGGCGCCCCGTGCCGCATCTATGTCGACACCGACTTCATCGGCCTGCCCGATCAATGCGGTACCCTCGCGCGACTCTATTCGCGCAATGCATTCCTGCCGCGTGTCAGGCGGCTCTATCCGTTCCATGGTCGATATTACTGATAACGCCGGCCGATCCGCGGGCGTCGATGAGGCGTTCCCGGCGCCGCCGTCACTGCGGCTGTTTCGGCGGGACCTGACTGCTCGCTGTCACTTTCTTCGCGGTCTTCTTTGGCCTGACCGGAGCGGGCTCCGGTTGGGGAGGCACGATGATGACCGGGTCCTGCACCGCCTCGACCGGCGCCGGCTCGGACTTGCCGTTTCGCAGATCCTGCAGCCAATCCTGCAGCCCGTAACCGGCATGAACGACCGAGCCGGGAACGGGCGAGGCAAACTCGCCGGTCTGCGCCATAACGCTGCCCGACGAGGCCAGCAGAGCGACGGCGAAGCAGGCCGAAATCCTGAAATGAGATCGCATCGGGAAGAGTCCTGAGTATTGGCAGCCTGTCGGCTGCGAGCCTGCCGACCATGGGAAGCGGGTGTAAAGCTACCTCTGGCCGAACCTTTCCTCGTCCAACTCTTAGCGCGGTATTGGCCGCGCGTACAGGTCGAGCCTCGCTCAAGACGAAGGCGGTCGCCCGGGTGTTGCCCTGGCGCCGCATGGTTCAGGTTATGCAGGAAGCCTGCCGCACGCAGACCTTGTTGCCGTGTGCGGCAGAGCTTTCGCGTGTCAGATGTCTAGTAGCAGGGGGGATTGGGATAGTATCCGCACCCATAGGCCCCGTAAGCCCGGTACGGGCTGTAGGCTCCATAAGCTCCGGCGGCGGCTGCTCCGACGGCGGCAGCTCCAACAGCCGCAGCTCCGACGCCTGCCGCCACTCCAGGACGATAGGCGCCAGCGCGATAGCCGCGATAAGCACCGGCGCGATAAGCTCCGCGATAGGCGCCACCGTGATAGACGCCGCCGCGATGAACGGCGCGATATGCCAGGGCGTCACTCGAAACCATCGCCAGGCAACCGATGCCGACGATTGCGGATGCGCAAAGGGAGATAACAGTTCTGGAAGACATGATCGATCTCCTGTCTCAGGCCACTCAGTACCAATCTTGACTCAGGCCAATCAGTACCAATCTTGGCGAAATGGCTGCGCCGCGCTTGGCGAAACCGCTGCGCTGCGCCTTGACCTGCGCGTGCAACAGGAAACAACGGCCATCCCGCTCCCCGGTTCCGCCTTCATTGGAAATTCGGAACGAGGGTACTTGCCGCTCGGCCCTGGCGCCTTGCCGCATGGTCACCTGCGCCGAAACGCCCTTCCGCTCCGGCCCTTGATCGCCTAAGAGCGGCGCGGAATTTTCATTCGAGCTTTGAGGCACATGATCAGACTGGACAATGTCAGCAAACAGATCGGCCATCAGATCCTCTTCATCGAGGCATCTGCGGCGCTCCAGAAAGGCGAGAAGATCGGCCTCGTCGGCCCGAATGGCGCCGGCAAGACCACGCTGTTCCGGATGATCACGGGCGAGGAATTGCCCGATGAGGGGCAGGTGGCGGTCGATCGCGGCGTCACCATCGGCTATTTCAGTCAGGACGTCGGCGAGATGTCGGGCCGCAGCGCCGTGTCCGAAGTCATGGACGGCGCGGGTCCGGTCAGTGTCGTGGCAAGCGAGCTGAAACAGCTCGAGGCGGCGATGGCGGACCCGGCGCGGGCCGATGATATGGAGGAGATCATCGCCCGTTACGGCGAGGTGCAGGCGCGCTTTGAGGAACTCGACGGTTACGCCCTTGAGGGCAGGGCGCGCGAGGTGCTCGCCGGTCTTTCCTTCAGCCAGGAGATGATGGAGGGGGACGTCGGGGCGCTGTCGGGGGGCTGGAAGATGCGCGTCGCGCTGGCGCGGATTCTCCTGATGCGGCCCGACGCGATGCTGCTTGACGAGCCAAGCAACCACCTCGATCTCGAGAGCCTGATCTGGCTCGAGCAGTTTCTCAAGGCCTATGAAGGCGCGCTGTTGATGACCTCGCACGACCGCGAGTTCATGAACCGCATCGTCGACAAGGTCGTGGAAATCGACGGCGGTCAATTGACGACCTATTCAGGCAATTACGAATTCTACGAGACGCAGCGTGCGCTGACCGAGCGGCAGCAGCAGGCCCAGTTCGAGCGTCAGCAGGCGATGCTGGCGAAGGAGATAAAATTCATCGAGCGCTTCAAGGCGCGCGCCTCGCACGCCGCCCAGGTGCAAAGCCGGGTGAAGAAGCTGGAAAAGATCGAGCGGGTCGAGCCGCCGAGGCGGCGCCAGACCGTGGCGTTCGATTTCCTCCCTGCGCCGCGTTCAGGCGAGGACGTGGTGAGCCTGAAGGGCGTCCAGAAGGCCTACGGCAAGCGGATCATCTATGACGGGCTCGATTTCATGGTCCGGCGCAAGGAGCGCTGGTGCGTGATGGGAGTGAATGGCGCGGGAAAGTCCACGCTGTTGAAACTGGTGGCAGGCTCCACGCCGCCGGACGATGGCTCGGTTGCATTGGGCGGCAGCGTGAAGATGGGTTACTTCGCGCAGCACGCCATGGATTTGCTGGACGGCGAGCGCACGGTTTTCCAGTCGCTGGAGGATGCGTTCCCGTTGGCCGGCCAGGGCTCCCTGCGCGCGCTCGCCGGCTGCTTCGGATTCTCCGGCGATGACGTGGAGAAAAAGTGCCGCGTGTTGTCGGGCGGCGAGAAGGCGCGGCTGGTGATGGCGAAAATGCTTTATGATCCGCCGAATTTTCTGGTGCTCGATGAGCCAACCAACCATCTGGACATGGCGACAAAGGAGATGCTGATCGCGGCGCTGTCGCAATTCGAAGGAACCATGCTGTTCGTTTCGCACGACCGGCATTTCCTCGCCGCGCTGTCGAACCGGGTCCTGGAACTGACCCCTGAAGGCATTCAGCGGTACGGCGGCGGCTACAGCGAATATGTCGCCAGCACGGGCCGCGAGGCGCCCGGCCTTCGCAGTTGAGAGCCCGGTCGGAGCCTGGCGATCCGGTGTCAGGGTGCGGCAGTCGCCACTTTCCGTCGCGGTGTGACGTGCTATTCTCACGCTCAATCCTTTAAGGGGAATATGAACGGGGGAGGGGAGAATGGCAGTAAGTTTTCGCCAGTTCTGTGCCTGCATGATCGTGGTCGGGCCATTTCTTCTGGCCGGAACGTTCGAAGGCCGGGCCGCGCCTGACGACGCCAAAATCTGTGCCAAGGAATCCGGCGAAACCGCGATCGACGCGTGTTCGCGCGCCATCAAGTCGGGCCGCTACAAGGGACGCGACCTCGCGCGGCAGTATCTTTATCGTGGCGTGGAGCAAGGATTGAAGCAGGAATACGATCTGGCTCTTGCGGACTACGGCGAGGCGGCGAAGATCGACAAGAAATATGCGGACGCATTTTACAATCGCTGCGTCATTTTCAATCTCAAGAAGGAATACGATTCCGCGATCGCGGATTGCAGCCAGGCGATCAAGCTTGGGCCGAGCCCCAACGCCACGGCGGCGACGGGTGGCGAGCAACTCGGCAAGGAGCGCACGATCTCTGATTACTATTCGGAGCGTGGTTTTGCGTATTTCAAGAAAGACGATTACATACACGCGCTGGCCGATCTCGACAACGCCATCCGCATGAACGCCAGGAACGCGAGGGCGCTCAAGAACCGGGCGCTCGCCTATGAGGCCAAGGGAGACACCGATCGCGCTGAAGCCGACATGGCGGCGGCAAAGCAGCTCGGCGAGTGACGTCTGAGGATTGAGCGGCCCGCCGGGTGGCCAACGGGCGGATTTGACATTCGCTGGCCGCGGCACGGCCACGGAACCGGCCTATGAGCGACGCAAGCCGAAAAGCCCATTGGGAAACGGTCTACACCACGAAGGCCGAAAACGAGGTCAGCTGGTTTGAGGACAGTCCTGCGCTCTCGCTCGAATTGATCGATCTCGTTCGGCCGGCGCGGGACGCGGCCATCATCGATATCGGTGGAGGCGCATCGCGGCTGGTCGATCGTCTCCTGGCGTGCGGGTTTGGACGTGTGACGGTACTGGACATCTCCGCCGCCGCGCTGGATGCCGCGAAAGCGCGGCTTGGCGAGCGCGCCGGTGAGGTGCAATGGATCGCCGCCGACGTCACGAGGTGGGACCCGGCGCAGACTTTTGATATCTGGCATGATCGCGCGGCCTTTCATTTCCTGGTCGATCCCGCCGACCGTGCCGCCTACATCGCCCGGCTGGCGCAAGCGCTTGCGCCCGAAGGTCATGCGATCATCGGGACTTTCGCGATCGATGGCCCGGAAAAATGCAGCGGATTGCCGGTCAGGCGATATGACCCCGCGGATCTGGCGCGCGAATTGGGGGCAGGCTTCGCGCTGCTGCATTCGCGGCGGCACGATCACACAACTCCCTGGAAATCCGAACAGCGCTTCCAGTTCTGCGTGTTTCGCCGCACCTCGAACGACGGGCGGATCGTGCGCTGATTGATGCGCCTGCCGGCAGGCTGTGACAAGTCAAAACCAGCGCCGAAAAATCTGCCGTTACGGCCCATTCGCGCTTGGTGATCGCCCAACCCGCCCTTGCAGCCGCGGAATCGTTGGCGCGCGGCGTATTCTTATAATAACAACAGGGCGCCAGCATCAGGCAGGGCGAACCGCGAGAATGACTCACCGCGTCAAGATCGATCCACGTCGACTCCTTGATCTTCTGAGCGTCGCAAAACACGGCTCCTTCAGCGCAGCCGCAGCGGCGATGAACGTGTCGCAGCCGGGCCTTTCGCGCAGCATTGCGTTGCTGGAACGGGAGGTGGGCGTCGCCGTGCTCGAACGCGGACGGCACGGCGCGAGACTCAACGCCATGGGACAGGCCTTGATCTTCCACGCAGAGGCGCTCGACGCGCTGCTTGAGCGGACCCTGGAGGATGTGCAGCTGCGCTCGTTGGGGCTCGAGGGCTCGGTACGGATCGGGGTGACGCCGATAACGGCGGCGGGGGTTGTCCCGAAAGCGCTGGAAATCCTTGTGCAGATGGCGCCAAAGGTCCACGTCTCGATCATGGAAGGCCTCGACAGCGAGATCGCCGATCTTCTGCGTCGCGGTCAGCTCGACCTCGTGGTGAGCCGGATCGGTGTCGGCCCCGATTATCCCGATCTCAGCCAGGAAGCGCTTTTCATGTCCGATTGGGCGCTGATTACCCGGGTCGGCCACCCGGTGAGCCGCCGTCCCTCCGTGAAGCTCTCCGACCTGAAAGACGTACGCTGGGTACTTCCGGCCGGTGGCAGCGCCTTCCGCCAGCAAATGGAGCGGGTGTTTGCCGCATCTGATCTCGGCTGGCCGACCCAGAGCATCAACACCAACTCGATCCTGTCCATAAAGGCCATCGTCATGAACACCGACTACGTCTCGTTGATGGCGCGCGGGCTGGTGGAGGTCGAGGTCGAAGCGGGTCGCCTTCAGGCGATCGCGCTCCAGGACGTCGGCAGCCAGCGGCCGGTCGGGTTGATATGGCGCCGGAATGAAACGCTTGCGCCGACGGCGGCGCGGCTCGTGGAGATCCTGCGCCGCGTCTCGAAGGAAGAGGCGCCACCGCACGCGGCTGTGGTCAGGCGCAAGGGTGCAAAAGCGGCCCGGCGGCGACGATCCTGTCCATAACAATTACGCATAGATCGGCGAATTTATCGTATTGGACGCATGGATTACCGCCGGCTTAGGCTGCCAGTCCCAGGGAGAAAACAGGATCGTCCGGCGCTGGCCCCCACGGAAAGCGGGGCGGGCGATAACGATCCGCCGCGACGCATCCCCACGTCCTGCCGCCGATAGGGTGCGAGGTGTCGGATGCGGCCCGGCTCATTCTCCGCAAATTCGGTCGGAGAATAATCCTCATGAAACTGGTGACGTTCAAGGCGGGGCAGGAGCGGCTGGTCGGTACGCTGGAGGGAGAGGACATCGTCGTCCTCGACGTTCCCAACATGAGGGCGCTGTTTGAAAAGGGCTCTCCGGTTCAGGAGGTCGCGCAGCGGCTCAGGACCAACCGGCGGTTTCGGTTCAAGGAAGTGGTGCTGCAGGCACCGATCATTCCAAGGAAATTCTATCATACCGCTGGAAATTATGCCGAACACGCCCAGGAAGGCGATCGGTCGAACTGGGTGGCAGCGATCAAGCCCTGGATTGTGTTCTTTCAGAATGTGGATGCGATCATCGGGCCGGACGCGCCGGTCATCTATCCCGAGCACCTGACAAAGGAGCTCGATTATGAAATCGAATTGTCAATCGTGATCGGCAAGGCCGGCAAGCACATCAGCGAAGCCGACGCCAGGGACTACATCGGCGGCTATGTGATCTTCAACGACATCACCGCGCGCGACATCCAGCGGCGGGAAATGGAATCGGCCAATTTCAGCTTCTCCAAGTCGATCGACACCTTCTGTCCGCTGGGTCCCTGGATCGTCACGCCGGACGAGATCCCCGATCCCTACAATCTCGCCATCGAGTTGCGGGTGAACGGTGAGAAACGCCAGATTTCCAACACCAGCCACATGTCCGTGACCTTGCCTCAGTTGATCTCGAAATTCTCGCCGACCGGCTTTTCGGCCGGCGACATCCTCACGACCGGGACCGTGTCCGGAGTGGCGGCCTTCAGCGCCAATCCGCAAGCCTGGTACCTCAAGCCGGGTGACGTGATCGAGGCCGAGATCGAGAGGATCGGCGTGCTGCGCAACAAGGTGATTTCATGGAAGGAGGCGTACGGCGTCCCGGCGCCGGCCTTCCAGAAATTCTGAAACAGGCGGACGAACAAGATGGGCCGATTTGCCGGAAAGAAGGTTCTCGTCACCGGAGCCGGCCGCGGCTTCGGGCGCACGCTCGCTCTCGCATTCGCGCAGGAGGGGGCGGACGTTGTCGTGCACTACAACAGCTCGGCGTCAGGCGCGGAGGAGGTGGCGCGCGAAGTTCGCGCGCTCGGCCGCGTGTCGGCAACGGTGAAGGGCGACATTTCGAGCCACGCCGACGTCCTGAATATCACCAAGAGTTCCTTCGACGCGCTCGGCTACATCGACATTCTCGTCAACAATGTCGGAGACATGGCCCTCGAACAGACCTCCTGGCGACAGTTCGACGAGAGGGTGATCGATCATACGCTGGCGGTGGATGTCAAGGGCACGATGTTCATGATCCATGAGGTCGGCTCGCGCATGCTGGACAGCGGGCCCGGCGGCGTTATCGTGAATATCGGCTCACAGGTGGTGATCGCCGGCAGCCCCCGGGCGCCGCAATATGCCGCTGCGAAATATGCCGTCATAGGACTGACAAAGTCTTACGCCCGGGCACTGGCCCCCAAGGTGCGCGTCAACACGCTCGGCGCAGCCTTCATGGAGACGGAGGCGCTGAAGAACCGCCACGACTGGAAGACTGGCCGGCGGGAGGAGGTCCTCAAGCAGACCCCGCTCGGTCGCATCGCAACGCCTGAAGATATGGTCGGGCCGACGCTTTTTCTGTCCGGCGACGACTCACGTCACATGACGGGTCAATTCCTGCTCTGCAACGGGGGACTTGCAATGGTCGGCGCCTAGCGGTCCGATTCTAACATTCGCATCCCGTTGCTCACCTTTGCGAATGTTAAATCTACTCCGCTAGCGGAGCAGCCATTTCACGACGGCCGCGGATGATCCAGGAACAATCCGCCGTCTCTCACGGAGGCAATGGAGGGAAAATGACCGCGGCCGAAGGGGTGCCTGTGCTGAATAGATCTGCTGTCAGCAAGACGTCTCCGGCCTTCCGGCGACTGGCAATTGCCTCGTCGCTCGGTTCGGCGATCGAGCACTACGACTTCTTCGTCTATGCATTCACGGCGCCGATCGTTTTCGACCAGTTCTTCTTCCCGAAGATGGATTCGGTCGCCAGCATGATGGCGGTCTACGCAACCTTTGCTGTCGGCTTCATCGCCCGTCCGCTCGGCGGCATCGTGTTCGGCCATTTCGGGGATCGCATCGGACGCAAGGCGATGCTGATGGTGACCTTCCTTCTGATGGGCATTGCCAGCTTCTTCATTGGCTGCCTGCCCAGCTACGACGCCATCGGTCTGCTCGCGCCGCTCGCTCTGGTGGTGCTGCGTTTCATCCAGGGCTTCGCCTTCGGCGGCGAATACATGAACGCGGTGTCGCTCACGCTGGAGAATGCGCCGTCTCAGCGGCGCGGCTTCTTCGCGTCCTGGATCAATGCATCGGGTCCCGTCGGCGTCATATGCGCATCGGGCCTGATCGCTCTGCTCGGCTTCTTCTATTCGCGTGAACAGTTCGCCAACTGGGTGTGGCGCGTTCCCTTCCTGCTGAGTTTGTTGCTCGTGCTGATCGGCACTTATGTGCGCGCCCACGTCGACGAATCGGCGCTGTTCCTGGCGGCGCGCGAGAGGGACGAAGACAAACGTATGCCGTTGATGACCGTGCTGCTTCACTGGAAGAAGCCAGTGCTGCAGGCGTGCCTCGTCAACATGGTGCACAGTTCGTTCAACTACATGAGTACCGTGTTCGTACTCGGCTATGCGGTGAAGACGCTGGCCATGCCGCAGTCGTCTATCACATCCGGCGTGACGGTGGCCAACATCGTGGAGATGTGCGCGGTGCCGCTGATCGCCGCCTTCAGCGACAGGGTGGGACGACGCCCCTTCATCATGCTGGGCATCGTGCTCGCGGCGCTCTGGTATCCGGTCTTTTTCCAGATCCTGCTTACGAAAAATGCGCTGGCGATCACGGGAGGATTCGTGGTGTCGATCGGACTGCTCCATGCCCTGATGTTTGCTCCCGAGGCGGCCTTCACGGCCGAGCTGTTTCCGACCCCCGTGCGCGTGAGCGGCAGCTCGCTCGGCAAACAACTCGGGATCGTGCTTGGCGGCGGCCTCGCACCCCTGATCGGCGCAGCACTAATGGGCTCGGGGAACAGTTTCACGGCGGTCGTTCTCTATTTCGAGGCAATTGCCGTGCTGGCGCTGATCGGCGTTTTCCTTGCGCCTGAGAATGCCCGCAAGACGCTGATGTGAGTGTATTTCGACCTTCTGCCGCCCGCTGAAGTTGGCGACGCTATCGTTCGCGTCGCCCGCGGGTGCAAGGCGATCGAGCAAAAGTTTCGCGGTCGGCCTTTTGGGGCCGCGGACTGGTTTTGCGGCCGGCCGTCTCGACAAATGCCGTGGGAAGGGAGCAGGATAGGCAACAGAAAAAAGGCGAGGGAGGATAGTCAAATGGATACTGACCGCTTGCTTCGTATTGCGTTGATTGCCACGGGGCTGATTTTCATTTTTGGCATTTATCCGCTGGGCGTCGTTTGGCCATCGGGCTGGACCTGGGGACATGGCCATTCCCATTATCTGATGATGATTATCGGCGTCTACGCGACGCTTGGGGTGTTCCTGCTGCTGGCAGCGCGCGATCCGCACGCCTATAGCAGCATCATCTGGTTCACGGTGTGGTCAAGCGCGGTGCACGGCGTCATCATGGGCGTGCAGTCCCTCACCGATCCGATGGAAACAGGTCACCTGATTGCGGACGTGCCCGCGTTGCTGATCGTGGCGGTGGTGCTCGGCGTCTTGATGCTGCGAACGGAAAAAGCCTGATCTGGGATACTGGCCCTTCCGAACGCAGAGCGGGCATGATCGGACGTTCAGGTCATGCTCGCGCCGCGCTCCTGCAGCTGGCAGCGCGCTATCCGCTCGCATATAGCAGCATCATCTGCTGCACGGTGCGGTCAAGCGCGTTCCACGGCGTCATCATGGGCGTGCAGTCCCTCACCGAGCCGATGGAAACAGGTCACCTGATTGCGGACGTGCCCGCGTTGCTGATCGTGGCGGTGGTGCTCGGCGTCTTGATGCTGCGAACGGAAAAAGCCTGATCTGGGATACTGGCCCTTCCGAACGCAGAGCGGGCATGATCGGACGTTCAGGTCATGCTCGCGCCGCGCTCCTCGAGCAGCGCACGCCGCGTCGATCGCGTTTCGAAATCGCCGTCCTCGGTCTTGAACGCCGCGTGCGAAGCAACCAGGGCCTCTCCATTTTGGTGTTGCTCGCCTCGTGACGAAGCTAACTCACGAGGCGGGCGCAACGAAAATGGCAATCCGAGAAGCGCTTCCTTCGCGGCCATGCCGATGCGCCGCTCAAATTTCCGTGTCGGAGCGTCAGGCAGACATGGCGAGACCATCGATTGCCGCTACATTGATGCGGTTCGATAATGCTTTCATGCGTGCCAATATGAACCGACGCAGGTTTGTTCTGGGATTGTGTATCGGCACGGCGGTTGCAGGCCTGGCCGCGACGCCGGCGCAGGCCGACGGCAAGCGCGTGGCGCTGGTGGTCGGCGACAGCGCCTACAGGAATGTGCCGGCGCTGCCCAATCCGGCGAACGACGCCGGCGCCGTCGCCGCCGCGCTCAGGCGCCTCGGCTTTGCGGTGAACCTGATCACCAATGCATCGTTTGACGAGATGCGCAAAGCCCTGATCGCGCTCGGGCGCGATGCGTCCGAGGCCGACATGGCGGTGATGTACTTCGCCGGCCACGGCATGGAAATCAGCGGCGAGAACTGGCTGATCCCGGTCGACGCGGAATTGAAAAAGGACACCGACGCCGCCAACGAAGCCATCAGCCTGCGCAGCGTGATCCTGCAGCTGTCCAACACCAGGAGCCTCGGCCTCGTCATCCTCGATGCCTGCCGCAACAATCCGTTCGCCGCGAAAATGCAACGCCAGCTGGTGCTGCGCGCGGCGCCTGGCGCCGGGCTGGGCCGTATTGAGCCGGTCGGCAACGTGCTGGTCGCCTATGCCGCTCGCGACGGCACCACCGCCCTCGATGGCGACGGGCACAACAGCCCATTCACGGCCGCGCTCCTGCGCAACATCGAGACGCCAGGGGTCGAAGTCACCTTCATGTTCCGCAATGTCCGCGATGATGTCATGGAGGCAACTCAGAACGAGCAGCAGCCCTTCGTTTACGGCTCGCTGTCGCGCCGGGCGATCTACCTTGCAGGCGAATCCTCGCCGACCGGCCTGACCGACGCGAGGCAGGCAAATGCTGCGTCCTCCGCCGCCACCTCGCCGCCGGCGCCCGCACCGCCTCCGCTCGCGATCGATCCCACGCTGGTCGGAACCTGGGAGATCATGGTGCCGGGCAATCGCGGCCAGTCGCGCTGGACCTGGCGCATCATGGGAGATGGCACCTACCAGTTCCGCGCCGATGGGCCGCGCGCCGTGCCGCCGCATGAGGGCACGATCACCGCCATGAACGGCCACTGGTCGCTGCATGCCACCAGGGGGCTTGCGGATTACCATGACGGCGGTTCCTACGAAGTGCGCGATACCACGGCGGTGATCACCGGCAAGCTCGGCACCGGCTACTGGAAGCGGAGCTTGCAGTGACGCGGCGTGCTGCCGGCTTTACGGCCGCAACACCGCTCATTATCGTGGAACGCGAAGTGGAAACGGCAGGGAAAACCGCATGACCAAGAAGCTGGAAACGACGCGCCGGGCCGCGCTCGGCGCGATGGCCGCCATCAGTGCGATCGCCGCAAGCGGTTCGACGCGGACCGCGCAGGCTCAAACCGCCGAGAGGACTTTCGTGCTGGTTCACGGCACCTGGCACGGCGGCTGGTGCTGGCGCCGCGTCGCCGACGCGCTCGAGCAAAAAGGCCACAAGGTCTACGCGCCGTCGCTCACGGGCGTGGCCGACCGCTCGCACCTGCTTACCGGGAGCGTCAACCTGACAACGCATGTGAACGACGTCGTCAACCTCGTCAAATGGGAGGACCTGAAGGACATCGTGCTGGTCGGACATTCCTCGGCGGGCTTCGTGATTACGCAAGCCGTCGAGCAGATCGGCCCGCAGGTCGCCTCCATCGTCTATCTCGATGCCTTCGTGCCGCAGGCGGGCGACAATCTGATCTCGCTCGCCAATCCCGGACCGAGGAAAGCGCTCGAGGAGGCGGTGGCAAGGGGCGATCTGGTGGCGAAACCGGTGCCGGCCGCAGCCTTCAAGGTCAATGAAAAGGACCGCGCCTGGGTCGATGCCAAATGCACGCCGCATCCGCTGGCCGCGGTGGTCGAGAAGATCACCGCGGCAGGCGCACGCGAGAAGATCGCGCGCAAGACCTACATTCGCGCAAAGGGCTTTGACAGCCCGGTGTTCGATCAGACACTGGCGAAGATGAAGACGACGCCGGGCTGGACGACCTACGAAGTCCCCTCGGGCCATGACGTGATGGTGGATATGCCGGACCGCCTGGTCGAGATCCTCATCGAGGTGGCTTAACCGGTCTTTAGCGTCGCGCCGCTGCTCTTCAAGACTCAATTGAAACCGGTCGACGAGAACCAGTCATGTCGGTCCGAATAGTACCATTCGGTCCGTCGCGGTTGTGACACTACCGGCCGCCGCGGCGGGAGCGGCAGCGGAGGCGATGCGCTCGCGGTCTTTTCGGCGTGCGGCTTGGCCGCGGTAGCAGCGGGGGGCTTGGGCTGCCCCTGCTTTTCGATCCGCTTGGCCTGCGCGATGTCGGCGAAGGCGCGGTCGAATTTCCGCAGGCGATAATACACGATGCCGCGATCGGCATAGGAAACCGAGAGGTTGGGATCGAGCTGGATCGCCTGGTCGAGATCGGCAATGGCGCCGTTCAGGTCGCCGTTGCGGTAGGCGAAAATTCCGCGTGCGTGGAAGAAGGTCGCGTAGCTCGAGGCCAGATCGGGGGGCGCGGCGAGATTGAGCATCGGCGCGGTTCCGAAAACACTGGCGGAAGTTGCCGCGCTTGCCACAATCGGAGCAACGGAGGCCGTCGTCTCTATTTGGCTCCCGGCCTGGGCGGTCGACGCACTCTCGCCCGCGGGTTGCGAATTCGGGATTTGCGGAGGTTGCACCGGGCTGGCGGCTGCAACCTCGGCTGTGACGGGCGGCGCGGCGTCATCCTTGTGCGCGGTCGCAACCAATGCCGTCGACAGCAGATAGCTTGTCACCGCGACGATCGAAGCCATGGCAAGCGTCATGACGCCGGAGGCCAGTCGGTGAACCCTGACGGCGACCGGGTGGGCCAGTGCCTGCTCTTTCTCGAGGCGTGCCATCGCCAGCAGATGGTCGTAGGCCGCGCGCTGTTGCGGGTCGCTGAGGATTTCGTTGGCGCGGACGATCTGCCGGAATTTCAGCGCGGCGTCGGGATCGCCTGGCTTGATGTCCGGATGGGTGCCTTTGACGGCGCGGCGGAACGCGGTCCTCAGCTCCTCGGCCTCATCGCGCGGGAGAGCGCCGAGCAAATCGTAAAGCGTTTCCATCGCTGCTCTCGCTGCAGGATTTCCACGTCTCCGTTCGAGATTCCCGCCGCGGATTTGGCTGCGGAGTACGCGTTTGACTAATTCACCGCCAGCAGAGGATGGTGATCCAGTAGGGCGAAAAAATGACTGTACGGGCGGCCGAATATGGAGTTAGCGAGGCACAGCGTCCCTATCGATCGACTTTTGCCTCGCACGCGGCCTGCAGCAGGCGCAAGCGATTGCGAGCGGTCTTTTCCGCGTCTTTATAGCATTTTACCTCATATTCCAGCTTCAGACGCGCCCATTGATCCGGGTCGAGCGTCTTCAGATTTGCCTGACCAAAGCCACAATCCGGCGCGGGTTGTGGCACAAGCAGGGCGCCATCTGGACGACAGATCTGCGCACCGGGCATTGCCGGCGAAGCGGCGGATGCGCTGACCGGGTCGGCACCCGGCGCGCAGCCGGAGAGCGCGGCCGCGCAGGCAAGCGCGCAGAGGATCTGCCGCATCGAAACCAGGGAAATGTTGCGCATCGGTTCAGTCCAGCCCTTGCCGCGCGATCGTAATATTGCAGCACGGGCGACGTTCGGTTGCCCGCTCCAAATCCGGACATTGCTGGATTGGCTCGATTGCGCCTGGGGCACAGAAAGTGGGGAACGGCCGCCTTCCGAGCCTGCGCGCATCGCCTGGACAAAATGCAGCAATGGCGCCTGGGCCGCCGACCAGGCAACCGCGATACTGAACGCAAAGGCTGAATAGCGATCTAATTTTTATGGCAAATCGATTGCTAATCGCCCCGGGGATGAACCACACGTCATCCCCGGGAGCGTGTACCCGGAGCAAGGGAATTCGCCTCGCCCGGTCAGGAGATGCTCACAGCCTTGCTTCGAGGATCATGTTGAACGGCGTTTCTGCCGCGCGGCGGAAATGCCTGAATCCGCCTTCCATCGCAACCTGCTTGAGGCGAGCCTCGCCGGCCTGCGCGCCGAGGGCGAGACCGACTTCCTGCGAGAGCGAGGCCGGCACGCAGATCACGGTCGATGCCGCGTAGAATACCGCGCCTACGGGATTGAGGTTGTCCTCGAGTTTGTCCTGCGCGTAGGGTTCGACGATCATCCAGGTCCCGTCGCGGGACAGGGTCTCGCCGACGTGACGCGCCGCGCCTACGGGGTCGCCCATATCGTGCAGGCAATCGAAGAAGCAGACGAGGTCGAATCCCTTTGCGGGAAAATTCTTTGCGGTGGCAACTTCGAAGGTGATGCGTTCGGCGACGCCTTCCTCGCGTGCGGCCTTGCGCGCCGCCTCGATCGAGGCAGGGTGATAGTCATAGCCGTGGAATTTCGAGTTCGGGAACGCCTTCGCCATCAGGATGGTCGAAGCTCCGTGTCCGCAGCCGACATCCGCCACGCTTGCGCCGCGTTCCAGCCTGGCCAGCACGCCGTCGAGCGCGGGGAGCCACTCGTTGATCAGATGATGATTGTAGGCGGGACGAAACACGCGACGCGTGCCGCAGAACAGGCAGCCATTGTGCTCATGCCATGCCAGCTTGCCGTCGGTCTTGAATGCGTTTGCGATCTTCGGCGTGTCATCGAACAGACCGCGAGCGACATCGAAGAAGCCGGCCATGAAGACCGGACTGCCTTCGTCGGCAAACACCATCGATTGTTCGGGAGAGAGCGAGAACTTGTCGCTGAGCTTGTCGTAGGTGACGTAACCTTGCGCGGACTGCGCGGACAGCCATTCGCGGACGAGGCGTGGCGAGGTGCCGGTCTCTCTCGCCAGCGCCGCCGATGTGGTGGGTCCTGATTTCGACAGGGACTTGTAAAGACCCAGCTGGTCGCCGAGGTGGACAAGCACGGAATTCGTGAGCGCGCCCAGGTCACCGAGCATACGGCCAACAAAGGCATTCAACTTTTCAGGATCGGCGCTTTGGGAAATTTCGGGCATTTTATCCTCCTGATTTTGCAGGCTGCTCGCACCGGTTCTGGTCAAGCAACAGGCCAGGGGATCACACAGTCGGTCCGCACCGGTGCATGTATGTAGGTCCGTCCCTCAAGCCTCGAATTTGGTTCAAGCGTCCCCTTGAAAATGCCGCCTCGGTTCCAAAACGCGCCAACCCACGGTAGCGTCGACGGGCGCCACGACACCGTCAGGTGCAACAATCCTCCCGCGGACGTTGCATCGCTCCGACCCGCCGCGGGCTATGCCGTTCGGCCGCCCCCCATTGAGCTTGATCAATACTTGCAGGCGCCCGGCGCGCTATCCGGATCAAGGACGCATTCCCCGGCCTCCGGGTCCGGCGTGGTGCAAAGAGGAACGTTGCAATGGCCTATAAAAGCATAGCCGTCTTTCTCGAACTCGACCCCGCCCGGCGAGGCGCGCACAGGCTACGCCGTCAAAATGGCAAGCCGTCATGGTGCGCATCTGATCGGAATTTTCGTGGCGCCGCCGATGTTCGGCGGTAGTCCCGCGGAAAGCTTCGTGCAGGGGCGACAGGCTGTTCGCGAGGTGATCAAGATTCTTCAGGAGAGGGAAGCGTCTGCGATCGATGCCGCGAAGCGAAGTTTTTCCCTGATCTGCACCCGCGAAGGCGTCAGTTTCGAGTTTCGCTCGCTCCAGTCCGGAGACTTCGACGACGACGCCGTGTTGAATTCGCTGCATACCGATCTCGTGATCGCCGGAAGCCACAGGGACGGCGGATTGCCGAGCGAGTGGCCGGCGGAAATGCTGCTGCTCGCGACCGGTGTGCCGTTCCTGCTGTTGCCAAACTCCTGGACGGGCAGTGCGGTCGATCATGTCGTGGTCGCCTGGAATGCAAGCCGCGAGGCCCGTCGCGCGATCACCGATGCGCTTCCATTTCTCGTCAGCGCGAAATCCGTCACCATCCTTCTGGTCGACCCAAAGACGAATCCGAGGCACGGCGAGGAGCCTGGCGCAGACGTGGCTCGCTATCTCAGTCGCCACAATGTCAAGGTGAGCGTCGAACCGGTCGCCTCGCACGGAAAGCCGGTCGCAAAGGCCATTCTGGAGTATGCGAAGCGCTGCGGCACCGATCTCATCGTTGTCGGCGCTTACAGCCATGGACGCACGGCTCAAATGGTCTTCGGCGGGGTCACGCGGTCCTTGTTGAAGGATGCCGCTCTTCCGCTTTTGATCGCGCATTGAGCCGTTAACGTTTTTCGATCGACTGTGAGACGAAAGCGCAGCTTTTTTGCGCTGCACGTGCGCGTGTCGTTCGAGCAGTCGCTGCTCCAATAAACATTTCTTTAGTTTGGCGCGACAGGCGCAGGAGTAGAATTTGGCACGGACCGGCTCAGACTCAATGCGCCGGTGAAACCCCACATCTTGGCATGGAGTGAAAACGAGTCGCGTCCGCATCTGGCTTTTCGCCTTGAAAGGAGATTAGCATGACGAAACTCACACTTCTTGGCGCCCTTGTCATCGTTGCAACTTCCACGCTGGCCGTGCCTGCCACCGCGCAACACAGAGTCCCGCAATACGTCAACCCCGCAACCGAGGGTGCGTGGTGCCCGAACAGGGAGCCGGGCAATCCATACACCAAGGAAGAGGATTACCAGGCCTGGAGCGCCTGGCGTGCCCGCGGCGGCTGGGATGATCACAACGACTTCAACTGCATGCCCGGCCAGCTTCGTCATACCGGTATTGGCTACTGACCTGCAGGCCGGCGGACCGAGTTATCGCCGTAGCCTCATTGCCATCGCATCCGGTAACGACGCGTCGTTACCGGACGCGGCTTCAGATCCGTCGTGACAGGATATTGACAGCGGCAATGCCGGCGATCGGGTTCGTCCCGATGCCGTGATGCAGGCGACGTACGTCAGTGCCCTGCAGGCCGATCAGGCTGCCTCATCATCGCGTCGAAAATCTTCCTCGTCCGCGAGCCGCGTCCAGTATTGCGCGAAGCTCAACAGACGCCGCGCTTCGTCGGCATCCTTTTCGGCCTTGGCTTGCCGTGCGGCCTCAGCCGCCCATTTCCGGAGCTTTGACTCGTTCGACATACTCGTCTCGTCTTTTCCCGGTCTTTGTTAGTCTTTCGCAGCGCCGAAAAGGTTCAAGCAAACGCGGCGGGAGGCTGCCCAAATGAGAGGCATGCCTGCGATGGCGCCAGATACCCTTCATTTGGTCTGGCACGGTTGGAGCGGACGCCATTTCGCATCGATCGCCAGAATTCCCGATATCTTCGGGTACACGTTCCGGTTCTGTGTCACGGGGCTCGTCGTGACCAGGTCGGTGGCATTGCCCTCGATGGTGATCACTTCCTCTATCTCGGCGACGGTCGAGCGGGGCCGCGGGAAGACCACGGTTTGCGGAACGGTGCCCAGCGTAATCGGCGGCGAAAGATAATTGCCTTCGCGGAATCGAACGGTGCCGCCGCCGGTGTTGGTCGAGACGAGGATCATCAGCGGCATGTTCTCGCACTGCTTGGCGGGCTCGGCCGATTGAGCCTGCGCAGCCCCCGGCGAAGGACTGCTCGTCAGTGTCGCTACCATAATGGCGCAGGCGACAATCGCCGCGCCAAGTCCCGCAATGGCGGCTGAACCGTTTACCTGTCCCTGCGAAGCCGTTCGCTGCATGTCGACCTCCGTTGAATGGCGCTATCCTGCCCGGGAGGCCGTCTGGCGTATGTGACCTCTCGCACACGGCACTGCCGGGGCCGGCAGGGGCCGGCGCGGGTCAGCGTTTTTCGATTTTTCCCCACAACCAGCGCGCCACCGTGTCCGGCGAGGATGCGTCGTTGCCGCCGGCGGCGCGCAGATTGGCTTCGCGCATGTCGGAAATATCGATGCGGCCGAGCAGAGGTTGCAGTGCCGCCTGCAGGGCCTGATCGCCGGCGCGCTTCGGCGCGATCAGCAGGATCGCGTCGTAGGGCGGAATCGCATGTTTGGGGTCGTCCAGCGTCACCAGATCGTATTTCGCGATCAACCCGTCGCTGGTGTAGCCCGCGATCACGTCGGCTTCGCCCGAGGCGACGGCGGCATACATGAAGTCGGGCTGCATCTGCCGCTGGTCGCGAAATTTCAGCCCATAGGCTTCGCGCAGGCTTTTCCATTCCGGTCGCGAGAAGAATTCATAGTCGGCGGCGATCGACATTGTCGGCGCGCGCGAAGCAAGGTCCGAAATCGAGCGAATGCCAAGCGCTTCCGCGCGGCGCCTCGGCATCACCAGCGCATAGGCGTTCTCGAAGCCGAGTTCTCCCAGCAGCGTCACTCGTTCGCGCGCCAGCATCGCCTTCAGCGCGGCGAGCAATTCGGCCCGCGGCTTGATCTCGCTCTGGTGAAACTGGTTGACCCACAGCGTGCCGGAATAATCGACATAGACGTCGATGTCGCCGTTCACCAGTGCCTGATAGATCACGTTGGAGCCGAGGCCCCCGCGCGTGACGGCGGAAAGTCCCGCCGCACGCAGGCGCTCCGCGATCAATGCGGAAAGCACATATTGTTCCGCAAACGTCTTGGCCCCGACCGCATAGGTAACCGTGCGCGCGGTCGACGGCACCAGCGATGCCGCCACCAGCGCCGCGATGCCGAGACCGCCGAGGCCCGCACGCACGCGGCTGCGTGCGCGAATTCCGGTCTCGATCAGGGCCAGCAACTGGTCTACTGCGAGCGCGAGAGCTGCGGCAGCGATGCAGCCGAACAGCACGAACACCCAGTTCTGCGTCTGCAGACCGGCAAAGATGTAGTTGCCGAGACTTGTTTGGCCGATCGGGGTCGAGAGCGTCGCGGTGCCGATCACCCACACCGCGGCGGTGCGGATGCCTGCCATCATCACCGGCAGCGCCAGCGGCAATTCCACCGAGAAGAGCGATTGTATTCCGGTCATGCCGACGCCCTGGGCCGCCTCCAGGATCGAGGGTTCGACGCCGTTCAGGCCTGCGATGGTATTCCGCAGCACCGGCAGCATCGAATAAAGCGCCAGCGCCAGCACCGCGGGCAGGAATCCGAATGCCGAGAAGGCGAAGCCGAACCAATCAAGCGACAGCGAAGCCATCGCCAGCAGCAGCGGATAGAACAGCGCGAGCAGCGCCAGCCCCGGCACCGTCTGCACGATGCTCGCAAACCCGAGCAGGATGCCGCGCATCACCGGCCGCTTGCGGGCGGCAATCGCGAGCGGCAGGCTTGCGGCAAGGCCGAGCGCCAGCGCCGTGACGCTGACCCGAACGTGGCTGCCGAGGTAATCCGGCAGATGCGCCAAAGCTTCGCTCCAGCGCGGGTCGGAAAACGGGCTCATGCAGCGCCATCCCGCGACAGCAGGATTTTCAGCCGCTCCGCCTGCCGCCGCGGCGTGCGCAACAGCTCGAGGACGTAAGTGTCCTCGCTTTGCGACAGCTCTTCCGGCGTGCCCTGCGCCAGTAGACGCCCCGTGCGCATCACCGCGATGCGATCTGCAAGCAGGATGGCCTCTGTCATGTCATGGGTGATCATGACCGTGGTCAAGGCGAGCTTGTTGTGCAGGGCGCGGTAATCGTCGCCGAGCGCATCGCGGGTGAGGGGATCGAGCGCGCCGAAGGGCTCGTCCATCAACACGATCCCGGGGCGCGCCGCCAGCGCACGCGCGACGCCGACGCGCTGGCGCTGGCCGCCGGACAGTTCGTGCGGAAGGCGATCGCGGTATTGCGCGCGGTCCAGCCGCACGAGGTCGAGCAATTCATCGACCCGCGATGCGATCTCGGCGGCGGGCAGCCCCAGAAGCTTCGGCGTGATGCCGATATTGGTCGCAACGTTCATATGCGGAAACAGCGCGCCGCTCTGGAATACGTAGCCGATGCGCCGACGCAAGGCGACCGGGTCGGCGTCGCGCACGTCCGCGCCTTCGATCGTGACGCGTCCGGTGTCGGCATCGGTCAGCCGGTTTGCGAGCCTCAGCAGCGTGGTCTTGCCGGAGCCGGAGGCGCCCACGATGCACAGGAATTCGCCCTTCGCGACCTCGAGCGAGACGTCGTCCACGGCCATGACGCGGCCGCCGTCAAAACTCTTGCCGACATGCGCAAAGGCGATTTGAGGCGGCCTCATGTCATTTGATCCAGGGCGCTTTCGTTCACCCTCCCCTGAATGGAGAGGGCAAACATCAATTACCACGTCGCCGTCCCGCGTTGAACTTGTCCTTCGTATTCGCTAAGCCATGGTTCAAATTAAAAAGGGGGAATTAGGGTGCACGAGGCAACGTCGGCAGCGGTCGCGCTTGACGATACGACCGTGGCATTTCGTCTTGCCGACAACCGCGTCTACACGGCGGTCAAGGAGGCGCAGCTTGCCGTCGAGCAGGGCGAGTTTGTCGCCATCGTCGGGCCTACCGGGTGCGGGAAATCGACCCTGCTCAATGTGGCGGCGGGCCTGCTTCGGCCGATGGAAGGCACCGTGCGGATTTTCGGCACTCCCGCTTGAGGGTCTCAACCGGAAGGCCGGCTATCTTTTCCAGGCGGACGCGCTGTTTCCCTGGAAGACCGCGATCGACAACGTCGCCATCGGGCTGGAAATCGAAGGCACGCCGCGCGCCCAGGCGCTCGAACGCGCGCATGCCTGGCTCGCATCGGTCGGGCTTGGCGCCTTTGGCAATCGCTATCCCCATATGCTCTCGGGCGGCCAGCGCAAACGCGTCGGTCTTGCGCAGGTCCTGATCCGCGATCCCAAGATCCTGCTGATGGATGAGCCGTTCGGGCCGCTCGATGCCCAGACCCGCCAGATTATGGGTAACCTTCTTCTCGAACTGTGGAATACCGACCGCAAGGCGGTGTTGTTCGTGACGCACGACCTCGAAGAGGCGATCGCGCTGGCCGACCGCGTCGTGATCATGTCGGCAGGCCCGGGCGCGCGCATCATCGGCGACTGGCGCGTGGCGCTGCCGCGGCCGCGCGACATCATGGAAGTACGCCTGGACAAGGCATTCCACGCGCTCCACCGCGAAATCTGGGGCGTCCTGAAGGACGAGGTGCTCAAGGGCTACGCGCAATCCTCGCAGGCCGCGGCGGGCGCTTGATCTCGCGGCGTTCGTGGCTACACTCCGCGCGCCAAAAGCAGCCCTCAAAAGGCGAGCAATCAAAGGCAGACAAGAATCAAAGGCAGAGACTAAGAGGTAGGTGTCATGTTTCTACGTGGTCTAATTCTGGCCGGCTCCCTCGCAGTTGCGGCGTTGTGCGGGTCTCACGCGGCAAGCGCACAAGGCGTGTTCACGCTGACGTCGCCGAGCTTCAAGGACGGCGAACGGCTCGCCGTGAAGAACGCCGGCAACAACAAGTCGAATCCGAATTGCGTCGGCGAGAACGTTTCGCCCGCGCTCTCCTGGTCGAATCCGCCGGGGGGCACCAAGAGCTTTGCGATCCTGATGTTCGACCCCGAGGGCCGTCCGCCCGGCGGCGTCAGCCATTGGGTGGCCTATGGCATTCCGGCGTCCGTCACCGGCTTTGCCGAGGGCGAAGTCTCGAAGCCGAGCGACAAATATGTCGGCGGAACGAGCCTGATGAAGCTTTCCAACTATTTCGGCCCCTGCACGCCGCCCGGACCGCTGCATCACTACACCTTCACGCTGATGGCAACCGATCTCGAGCCGACTGCGCTCGCTGCCGGCCTGACGCGTGACGAAGTGATCAAGGCGCTGGATGGCCATGTGAAGCAGGCGACCGGCCTGATCGGCACCTTCTCCAAGCCGTAAGATCAAGGTGCTCGGGGTCCCCGTGCACGCGGGGACCCATAATCCAGGCGCTCATTGCCGCCGCCTTGCCCCGCCCGCGGCAGAAAATCGCGTATGACGATTGAGGGCGACGGAGCGCCCCCTCACCCTGAAAGGGGGAGGGTCGGGGAGGGGGTCTATTCAGCTAGTCGAAATGCAGAGAACAGCAACACGGATACCAAGGTGACCCCCTCCCGGCTTGCTTCGCTCTCCGACCTCCCCCTTTTTGGGGAGGTGAAGAGGCATCGACATCGAATGCGATTGCCCTGCCGCAAGCGGGGAGAGGGGAGCGCAGTTTCGTCGTTGCCCCAGTTTGAGCAAATCGACTTGTTCTCCATGAGATCCTGAAAATGCCGCGCGTGACGCTTTTCGCCCTGCAGGTACTGGTCGCCGTCGTTGGACTGGCGCTGTGGCAGGTCCTTGCCACAGTGCCGATCTTCGGCCGCACGCTGCTGCCGCCGTTCTTCTTCTCCAATCCCGTCGATGTCGGAAGCCAGATCGTCGACTGGTTCCGCACCGGCGTGATCTGGAAGCATCTTGCGATCACGCTGTGGGAATCCATCCTCGCCTTCGTGATCGGCTCGCTGGCCGGCGCCGGGGTCGGTTTCTGGTTCGCGCGCCAGCCGCTGGTCGCCGCGGTATTCGACCCCTATGTGAAAATGGCCAACGCCCTGCCGCGCGTGGTCCTGGCGCCGATCTTTGCGCTGTGGCTCGGGCTCGGCATCTGGTCGAAGGTCGCGCTCGGCTTCACGCTCGTGTTCTTCATCGTCTTCTTCAACGTCTACCAGGGCGTCAAGGAGGTCTCGCCGACCGTTCGCGACAACGCCCGCATGCTCGGGATGAACGAGCGGCAGTTGATGCTTCACGTCTACTGGCCCTCGGCGCTGTCGTGGATGTTCTCCTCGCTGCACACTTCGGTCGGTTTCGCGGTGGTTGGCGCCGTGGTCGGCGAGTATCTCGGCTCGGCGGCGGGGCTTGGCTATCTGATCCAGCAGGCGGAGGGCGTGTTCGACGTCGCCGGCGTCTTCGCCGGCATGTTCGTGCTGTCCGTATTCGTCATCCTCATCGACATCGTCGTCACGCTGGTCGAACGGCGCCTGCTGGTCTGGCGGCCCAGCGCAGGTGAAGCGAGGGGGTAGGGCGAGGCAATCGCGAGCGATTGGTCGATCGGGTCGTGTCGGGGCCTCATGGTTCGAGACGCCGCGCAAGGAGCGCGGCTCCTCACCACGAGGGTCTGAACTGCGTGCAAATAACGGCCTCATCCCGAGGAGGCGCGCTGGCGCCGTCTCGAGGGATGGGCGGACTCATCGCCACAAATCACGACTCAGCGCCTTTCGTACGACTTCTCTTGCACCAAGCACTGCTTTATCCTGCGCAAAACGAGCGGCTCCCACGGAGGAAACAATGAAATCGATGCTCGAAAAGCTCGCCGCGACCGTGCTCGCGCTGGTCCTGATTTCCGCGCCCGCCATGGCGCAAACAAGGGTCACAATCGCCGTCGGCGGCGGCGCCTGCCTGTGCTACCTGCCGACCGTGCTCGCCAACCAGCTGGGCGAATACGACAAGGCGGGACTCAAGGTCGATCTGGTCGATCTCAAGGGCGGCTCCGACGCGCTCAAGGCGGTGCTCGGCGGCAGTGCCGACGTGGTGTCCGGCTATTTCGACCACTGCGTCAATCTCGCCGCCAAAAAGCAGGAACTGCAGTCCTTCGTCGTTTACGACCGCTACCCGGGAGAGGTGCTGGTGGTGTCGCCCGCCCACACCGCCGAAATCAAGTCGATCAAGGATCTCGCCGGCAAGAAGGTCGGCGTCAGCGCGCCCGGCTCCTCGACCGATTTCTTCCTCAAATTCCTCCTGAAGAAGAACGGCGTCGATCCGGCGAGCGTCGCGGTGATCGGCGTCGGTCTCGGCGGCACGGCGGTGGCGGCGATGGAGCAGGGCCAGATCGATGCGGCCGTGATGCTCGATCCCTCCGTCACCATCCTGCAAGGGAGTCATCCGGACCTGCGCATCCTGTCCGACACGCGCACCGAAAAGGACACGCTCGACGTATTCGGCGGCGAATATCCGGGCGGCGCGCTCTATTCGACGGCCGCCTGGGTCGCTTCGCACGAGAAGGAGGTCCAGGGCCTGACGAACGCGATCCTGAGCACGCTGAACTGGATCCACACGCATTCGGCCGAAGAGATCATGGAGAAGATGCCGCCGGAAATGGTCGGCAAGAACAAGGACCAGTATCTCGCCGCGCTGAAGAACACGATTCCGATGTATTCGAAGACCGGGAAGATGGATCCCAAAGGCGCGGACGCCGTGCTCGCGGTGTTCAGCGTGGGCTCGCCCGAAGTCGCGAAGGCCAATATCGATGTCAGCAAGACCTGGACCAACAGGTTTGTCGATGCTGCCGGGAAGACGATGGGGACGAATGCGAAGTAGGATTCGATCGCGTGAAATGCCGCCGAGCAAAGCGCCCTGGCCGCAGGGTTGTCGCAATGATCCGGTAACGAGCGGATGTGAATCAGCTGCAAAGTGCCTCCGGCCCATCCCTCGAGACGGCGCTTGCCCGCCTCCTCGGGATGAGGTCGTCATCCGTGGCAGGACCTCAGACCCTCATGGTGATGAGCCGCGCTCCTTTGCGCGGCATCTCGAACCATGAGGCGGCCAAGCGGCCTGATCAACCGCCCGTATCGGTAGCGGCGTGGCCGATGCCAGCATGACCCCTCCCGTCATCCACCGTGTCACGGAGCTGGATCTTCCCATCCGGCCGCCGCATTGGCCGTTCGCGCAGGCACGGCGCGAGGAGATTGACGCGCATTTTGCGGAAAGGCGGCGGGAGAAGCCTGGCATCTGGAACGGCCGCGTCCTGATCGCGCGCAACCCGGTATTTGCCGATCGGCGTTTTTCCGCCGACTATTTCGAGACCGATTTCGCAAGCTTTCTGGCGTGGCGCGACTGGGGCTATCCGGATCGCGATGTCTTCAACGGATTCGGCATGGGTGCGCTGCGGTCATCCGACGGTGCGTTCGTGCTCGGCGAAATGTCAGAGCATACCGCCAACGCCGGACGCATCTACTTTCCCTCCGGCACGCCCGATCTCGACGACGTGAAGAACGGCGCGCTCGATATCGCGGGCAGCATCATCCGCGAGATTGCCGAGGAAACAGGACTTGCCGAACAGGACTACAGCGCGCAAGCGCATTGGGATTGCATCGTGGCAGGCGCGCAGATCGCGATGATCCGCGTATTGAACGTCGACATGCCCGGCGAAACCTTGCGCGCGCGGATCGAGGCCAATCTCGCGCGCCAGGATCATGCAGAGCTCTCCGCGATCCACCTCGTGCGCGGAAAGGGCGATTTCAAAGCGGCGATGCCGCCTTTCGTCACAGCTTTCATCGAGGCCCAACTTTCGGCGTAGCGCCCGCCGGCCAGGACAGAGCCGGCGGGAGAACCGTTCGCGGCGGCTCATGTTGTGCTGCCAATGCGCTTGACATCGGAGCGCGCCGACAATGTGATAGACGCCGGAAATCAGAGGTCATGAGCAAGAAGCCGTCGCAATCTCTCGCCGAACAGTTGAAGCCGTTTGTCGCGCCGTTCCGCTACGACGGATCGGGCAAGTTCCGCCTCAAGTCGCACAAGACCAATGAGAAGGGCGGCCTCGACAAGGACAAGGCGGAAAAGATAACGGATGACATTCGCAGGCACCTCGGCGACTTTCAGGAGCGGCTTTACGCGCAGGACCGCTGGTCGCTGCTGGTGATCCTGCAGGGGATGGACGCGGCGGGCAAGGACAGCGCGATCAAGGGCATTTTCGAAGGGGTCAATCCGCAGGGCTGCGAGGTGACCTCGTTCAAGCAGCCGAACAACCTCGAGCTCAACCACGACTTCATGTGGCGCACGATGATCGCGCTGCCGGAGCGCGGCCGCATCGGCATCTTCAATCGCTCCTATTACGAGGAATGCCTGGTGACGCGGGTTCATCCGGAATTTCTCGCGCAGGAGAAAATCCCCGGGAAGCTCGTCACCAGGAATATCTGGCGCGAGCGGTTTGCGGATATTTCCGCGATCGAGCGCTACCTTTCGCGCAACGGCACCTTGATCATGAAATTCTTCCTCAACCTCTCGATGGAGGAACAGCGCGAGAGGTTTCTCGACCGGCTGGACCAGCCGGCGAAGAACTGGAAGTTCTCGATGAACGATATCAACGAACGCGCGCGGTGGCCGCGATACATGGCGGTGTACCAGGATATCGTGCGACACACATCGACGACCTTTGCGCCCTGGTATGTGGTGCCCTCCGACCACAAATGGTTTGCGCGCCTGGTGATCGGGTCCGCAATCGTCAGCGCGCTGGAATCTCTCGATCTGCACTTTCCGCGCGCCGACAAGGCCTCGCTGCGGGAATTCAAGCAGGTGCGCAAGGCGCTGGAAAGCGAGGACAAGGGCAAGCGCAAGAACAAACCCCGTGCCGGGAAGTCCTAAAGCGCGATGAGATCATGCTGAATCATTATCGCGCTTCAGGTTTTTGTTTTCGCATGATCTCTGCGCAAACGCGTCCCGCGTTTGTCGCGAGGGAAAACCGCTACACACTTTTCCGGATCATGCTTTAGGCGGCTCCCGCCTTGATCTGGCTCAATGCGTTCGATCGCGCCCCCCTGAACAGTTGCGTTGCGATCAGACCGAATCCGAACATGATCTTTCATCTGTTTGTTTGAGCATGGCATTTTCCAAAAGCCGGTTTCCATTTTTGCGCCGGCGCGGCCCTTCGGGGCGGATCATGCTCCAGGGGAGCGAATGAAAAAGAAACGCAAATCAGCCAGGGCAGAAAAATCAGTCCGCCGCTACGCGAGGGAAATCACCTCTGTCGAGCAGTACTGGCACGCCGCGGGCCGGCCGAAGCCGCGCAGGCCGCCCAAGAACTACAGTTACATCGACGAGCTTGCTCATCTGCAGTTCGAGTTGATCAAGCTGCAGGAATGGGTTCGGCTGCATGGGCTGAGAGTTGTCGTCATCTTCGAGGGCCGGGACGCCGCGGGCAAGGGCGGCGTCATCAAGCGCATCACCGAGAGTCTCAATCCCCGCATCTGCCGCGTGGTCGCGCTCGGCACGCCGACCGAACGTGAGCGCGGCCAATGGTATTTTCAACGCTACGTCGCCCAACTCCCGACGCGAGGCGAAATCGTGCTGTTCGACCGGAGCTGGTACAACCGTGCCGGGGTCGAACGCGTGATGGGATTCTGCACCAAGGAAGAATATCTGGAATTCCTGCGCGCCTGCCCGATCTTCGAGGAGATGCTGGTGCGTTCGGGCATCCATCTCGTCAAGTACTGGTTTTCGGTCAACGACGATGAGCAGGAGCGGCGTTTTCAGGAGCGCATTCGAAACCCGATCAAGCGCTGGAAGCTCAGTCCCATGGACGTGGAATCGCGCAAGCGCTGGGTGGAATATTCCCAGGCCAAGGATGTGATGTTCAGGCACACCGACCGCAAAAAGACGCCGTGGCACGTCGTCGATGCCGACGACAAGAGACGTGCCCGTCTCAACTGTATCCGGCATCTGCTGCGGCAGATTCCCTATCAGGAAATGAGGCCGGTCGAGATCGAACTGCCTCCACGCCAGCCGGACACGGGCTACAGGCGGCCCAGGAAGTCGACCCAGCGCTTCGTCCCGCAGGCTTATTGAGCGGTTTAGTCGGCCTTGTGGATGAGCCGCGGAATCGCCTTGCATGGCCATTCCGCGCCGCGCTGCGAATCATCATGGCATGAACCCTGCATGGCATGAGCCAACCGGGTAGCTCGTTAATAACTCCTTAATAAGAAGAAGGTCGCCATGCTTGTCACACTTGTCGCCGTGCTTTGTAACGGCCAACTTTGCCTCGAGAAAGTTGTAACCAACAGCGAGATGTCGGGCATTACCATGGGTGCCTGCGCGGTAAATGCGCAAATCGGCATCGCCGACTGGCTCGCCAAGGGTCCGTACCACGAGTGGAAATTGCAAAGTTACAAATGCGTTATGGGCAAATACGTACCCAAGAACGACGCCTGATGCGAAAGCCGGCCTCGTTTTCGAGGCTGGCTTTGAAACGAGTTCGGCGGCACCTTTGGTGACGTGCCGCCGGCGGTCGGCTTTTACCCTGCAGCTGATGTTGTGCGGCTGATGTTGTGCTCCTGACGTTACGCAGCTGATGTTGTGCGCTGCAGGCTCGACTAGTCTTTCACCTCAAGTAGTCTTGCGCCTCAAGTACGCCTTCGCTTCAAGTCGCTTTCGCTTCAAGTACGTTTGCGCACGCTTGCGTGCTCGAGTTGAAGTCTCGGATGTATCAAGGCTTGCTTCCGCGATATCCTGCCCGAATTGCAAATTCTCGAGGTGGGATCGAATGCCTGTTCATGTCCCGATTTCGGGAGTGGCTGGCGGCGTTCTGATAGGCCTTTCTGAAAGGCCCTTTCTGCATACTCCTGATGCTGACCATCGGCCGCGTTGCGGGCGATTGCGGCATCGTGGTGAATGCAATGACCGCTGCCGACCTGACAGGCAGGTCCTGACTTTCCGATGCCCACTTTTCGAAGTCGTGCTTGATCGCCGCGCCACCGCTCCACGTCCTTTTGATTCCCGCATTGGCGAACATGCCTCCCGGACGGGATGCGAATGTCGGAATTGCACTTGCCGGGACGGGCCGTCTGGGATCAAACTGGATGGCGCGGGACTAATTTTGTAGGGAGAGAAACATGCTCAGAAAATTGATGCTGGCCGCATTCGTTGCAACATTCGCCGGCGGAGCCGCGTTCGCGCAGGAGTTTCTGCGAGACCAAGGCGGTCGGCAAGGACGGCAAGCCGCTCGCCGGCGCGGCAAAGACCTCGTTCATGAAGAAATGCATGGCCGACCAATGTGCGACCAAGGCGATGAGCGCGGAAGGCAAGCCGCTATCGGGTGCCGCAAAGACGAGCTTCATGAAGAAGTGCGAGATGGGCGGCTGAGCCGACTATTTTTGGTTGAGTTGATTGTTGACCGACTCGATTCACCTCTCCGGGCGGGCAGAGGTAAGCGCACGACGCCGGGTGAGGGGCCAGGCTCTCACGAGAGACCGCACTCCCTCACCCCCACTGTCGCTTGATGTGAAACGCGTATGACGCAGCAGTGACGGCCTGATTTCGCCGGCAAAAAGTTATGAATTGAAAGCCGCCCTGAGGGCGGCTTTAATTTTGCGGTCGCCTTGCGCGCTCCCTACGCGGGCATGGCGGCGATCTCTAATGGCCCACAGTTTGGCCTTGTTCGACCATCGAAGCGGCCCGGAAGCGCCCAAATAAGTCCTTAAAACGCCACCACCAATGCAAGTCCCAGCGCTTACGACAAAATCATGCGAGTTAGTAAAATGGTACGTCATGATCTCCAATCGATGCCTGTGGACGAGCTTTTGTGTGAGCAGGACGGCGCGGAATCCGCGGAGAGGGTCGCACGCGAGGACAGACTTCGTGAGCAAATGCAGATCTCGGAGCGGCTGAACGAGTATTACGTGCAGGTCGTCGCCGAGATCCGCGCTTCGCTGGAGCGAGCTGAAGCGGAAGGCGGCTAGGCCTCCGGAAAGGGGCGGACGTACCTCACTCCCGGTGACCAATCGTCGTTTTGCAGACAAGAAATCAAGAAGCGTTCCAGTCTTCGCTGGCCTCCCGGGCTCTCGCCGCGGGAGGTCAATTTTTTTGACATCTTTTTCTGGCTCGGAACCTGCATCACATCATCGCCGCGCAACGAACAAGCCAGAACCGCGATTTAAACGCAAACATGGCGGAGTCTTTACGTCTGCTTTGATTTGACGAATTGAATTTAGTTCAGTGGAGCTTCATCAATGACTACCAATCAGGAACATTCAGGCGGCAAGCGGGGGCGCAGCCGCAAGGCGGATCGGCGCGGCCAGAAGGCCTCCCAGGCGCGGGCCAAGGGACCGGCCACGGAGACGGTCTCGGAGCTGGTGCAAGAACTGGCGCAGGATATGGTGCAGGAGCCGGCGCAGGAAATCGTGCAGGAATTGGTACAGGAGCCGGTACAAGAGCCCGTTCCTGTGTTCGAAACCCGCGATGAGGATCAGGCCGTCCAGGCAATCGCGGCAACGGTCATTCCGGAAGTAGTAATAACCGAGCCTGCGCCCATGCCGTTGAACGGCGAAGTCATACCACCTGTTTCTCCCTCGCCGGGCATGGCCCAGCCGGTCGCCGGTTTTGAAGGCGTTCAGGCGATCGCGAACGCCTATGGCGACTACACCAGGAAATCATTCCAGGAGAGCAGGTCCTTTATCGAAAGGCTGATGGGCGTGCGCTCGTTCGAGGAGGCAATCGAGGCGCAAAGCGAATTCACAAAACTGGCCTGCGTGAACTTCGTCACCGAGTTGCAGAAGATTTTCGGACTCTACAGCCAGCTTGCCCGGCAGATCTTCAAGCCCTGGGGTTTCGTCGCCACGATCACCCATGTCAGGCGGCAGATCCCGTAGAGCATTTTTCGGTTCTAATCGAATCGGAACCGGGCCTCTGATCTTTTGTTTGACGCGTTTTCGTCACGCGAACCGCAATGCACTTCGCTCGAAAACGCGATGGTGCGCAAAACAAAAGCCCCGGTCGAGCCGGGGCTTTTTTCGGCAAGAGAAGGCGGCCTCAATCCAGGCAGCGGCCTTCGTTCAGCAACCAGGCGTGAATGACCTGCCACTTGTCGCCCCGGCTTGGACGGAAGTCCAGAAGCGGCGACCGCTGGTCTTCAAGATCGTAGAAAAATTTCAATGTATCTCTGGCAGTCGGTGCGGTGTGATCGGGCTGGCTCTTGAGCCAACGATCCCATTCTACCAGGATTAGGGACTTCCGTACGTCTCGTCTCATTGACTGCGCGTCCTCGGTTCAAGAGGTTAAGGCCCGTTGCGAGGGCCTCGAAATCGTCGCGCTGATCTTTTCGGGTGTGCCGGCTCTGTTCGAGAGCCTTGGTGTTCAATCGTGAAAGACGCCTGGCTACCGCCGTGCCGTTTTCGGGCGCCTTCAAATTCCAATATGCTTGCAAGGGCTTAACCGTTTCTTAATACGCGCAGCGAACCTTGAATGAAGTTTTACCGTGCGCCTGAAGCGCTTTATAATGCGCCCATTCGGTGCCTCTATCCCTCCTCCATCGTGAAAGCCAAAGCCGTAAAAAGCCAAAGCCGTAAGAAGCCAAGCCCCGGATTGACCGGAACACTCATCAGAAGCCGAGCAGCGCGAGACCGACCCAGCTGAATGCAAACAGACAGCACCCCACCGCCGCGACCGACGCCAGTGTTGCCAGCGCTCTGACCGGCGCCAGGGTTGCGAGCGCTCTTGCCGAAGACATGATCGAAAGTCCCCCGTGATTGACGAAGCGAACTTTGTCCAACGAACTTTGCCCAAAAATGGCGAGAATTCGCCTCGACGAAAAAACGGGTCGGCTGTGGCTGCGCGGCAACAGAAATGCTTGCCCGCAAAAACCCGCAATCGCTGCCCTAATTAGCGAATTGGTTGGGGACTTCAGGGCATGTATCGTTTGTGGGACATGGGGTTGAAGCTGTGGGAAGCGGGCGGAGGAGTGCGCCTGCTGGCCGGCATCGCAGTCGCCCTGCTCGTTGCCCTGCTGGTCGTGTGGCTGGTTTTTCCGGATTCGTCGCCCGAGCAGGCGAGGGACTTCGAAGAATGCGTCGAACTCGTTCAGGCCAGCGCGTCCACTGACGAACTCGGTCACATGATGACGGGCTGCAACGCGCGGTTCGCCGGACGGCGAAAGCCGGGCGGCGGCTACAGCTATTACGATTTCATGCAGGACAAGAATTTCGACATCTCCGGACCCAACCCGACCGCCGAGGAGCGCAAGCGGATCGACCGGGAGTATATCGGTTACCTGGATGTCCAGCGGCGCGAAGCCGTGTCGGCGGACCTGGCGCGCCGGAAGAACGAACAGCTCTGGGTCGAGATGGAACGCGCGCGTCAACCCGTGGGGCCGCCAATGGTGCTGACGCCGGCCAATCCGGCTTTGGCCAGCGCCAGGCACGAGAAGCCGAAACCGCCGCAATGCACCGACGACTCGCTCTCCTGCAGCCTGTCGAAGATCACCACCGCCGTGAAGAATGCCTTTGCCTCGTCGAACAAGACGAAGCAGTAAGGCGAGCGGAGCGGACCGGCTACCGCCAATTCACTTTCTCAGTCCCCCGTCTTGAGGCCTGATTTCGTCTCCTCGGACATCTCCATGCAGGTGAGGAGATCGAGATAGCTCGTCGTTCCCGGCGAGCGGGCATCACTTTCACATCTGTTCCGGATCCGGACCGAGATCGTGGCCCAGCGGGTTCTCCCTTCATTTCTTTTCCTCACACCATGGTGCGGGCGTCTCCCACAACTGCGTGCGCCCGCCGCAAGACGTGGTCACTACCAGGCCCCGAGCTTTGCGCTGCGGATGCGGGAAATGGGAAGAAATGAATTTTAGTTCCCCGGTGTTGCCAAATTGCACTTTTTGATCGATCCCGTTCAAGGCTATATTCAATTACATATAACGAGCAACGCTATATGTTCATGCATATAGCGATACTGGACGGGGTCCAGGGCCAATCTGGGGGTGTCAAAAATGAAAAGAACGCTTGTGTTTTCGCTCGCCATGGCGAGCATGATGGCTGCAGCGCATGCGGCAGACTGGGTTCCGCCGAAGGTGCCGGATCCGCTTCCGGACAGCCTGACGTGGTATGGCGTCACCTTTTACGCGACGCTCGACTATGGTTATGCCTACCAAACCAACGGCCGCCCGCTGGGAAGCGTGGTCTCGACCCTGGAATTCATTCCCTTCACGACCACCAGAAACTATACGGGCCAGGCGATCTCGACGATCGCCGGAAACGGCCTGCAGCAATCGAACGTCGGCATAAAGTTCGACACGCCGATCGGCAACGGCTGGAATATCGTCGGCCGTCTGGAGTCGGGCTTCGATCCCTTGAGAGGCGACTTCGCCAATGGCTGCGTCTCCTTTCTCCAGAATGCCGGCATCGTCTACACCCAGCAGACGTCGAACGCGGACAGCGGCCGCTGCGGACAGGCTCTCAATGGACCGGCCTATGGCGGCATCAGCAATCCGCTATACGGCACGCTGACGGTCGGCCGGCAGCAATCTTTCCAGCTCGACGGCATCGCAATTTACGACCCGCTTGCGCTCTCCTACGCCTTCTCGCTGCTTGGCTATTCCGGCACCAATGGCGGCTCCGGCAGTACGCAGGCGGCGCGATGGGATAACTCGGCCAAATATGTCTACAGCTACGGCCCGGTTCATGCTGGCGTGATGTATTCCAATGGCGGTTCAGGCACGGGCATGTTCGGCCCCGGACTCGGCTTCGATGTCGGCGCCGTCTATCAGGGCTTTTCGATCGATGCCGTCTACACCAAGGAGCATGGCGCGGTGAACCTGCAGACCGCGGTCAACGATACGCTCGGCACCCAGACGCTCGCGGCCAATATCTCCGACAATACCGCGTGGTCGGTGATGGCCAAATATACGTGGAATCTCGGCATGCCGGTCGCGCCAGCGCCTTATCCCACCAAGGCTGCAAAGGCCGAGCCCCTGAACGACAGGCTGACGATCTATGCGGGATATACCAACATCAGCCAGGCCAATCCGAGCACCGCGATTACTTTCGGCGAGGCCGCCGGCAATTATCCGCTCACGTTGTCTGCGACCTTGCCCGACAATGACGCCTTCACCACGCCCAAGGTCCTGCAATTCTACTGGACCGGCCTGAAATATGAGTTCGCGTGGGGACTGAGCCTCGCGGGTGCCTATTATCACGTGAACCAGAATTCCTACATGGCAGATGGCGCAGCCTGTACCCTGGGAGGTGCGAGCAAGCTCTTTTGCGCCGGCACCTTCGATCAGGCCTCCTTCCTGGCGGACTATGCTTTGAACAAGCACCTCGACGTCTATGCCGGTATCACCCATGGCCGGGTGTCCAATGGCCTGGCTTCCGCCTTCCCGGGCACGCCGGGCGCGAAATTCGGCTTTGCCGGCACGGGAACGTCCGTCGACACCACCTCGCTGATGACCGGCTTCCGCATCAGGATCTGAATCGGCTGTGTAGTCTATCTGCCGACGCCGCCAGCCAAGGCCTGCCACGGAGCAAATCCGGGGCAGACATCGTCCGCCTGGTTTCGGTGGTCATCCGCGTTGCGGCTGTATCAGGAAGCGCTGCAGATGGGCCAATACGGTCTCGCGCGCGTCGTGGATGATCCAGTGGCCGACGCCCGGCAGATGCACGACTTCCGCCTTCGCGCAAAGCGCTGCGCTCTTTTCCGCAAGATTGCGGACACCGTAGGGATCGTCATCGCCCCAAAGGATGAGGCATGGTGGCGACAGTGATCCCGGCGCCGGCATGGTCATGGGCTTGCGCAGGAGTGCGCGATAATAGTTCAACGTTGCGGTCAGCGCGCCCGGCATGCGCCAGGCGCGGTGATAGGCTTGCGTCGTTTCTGCAGTGAAAGCCTCCCCCCGCGCCGTTGCAAAGGATTTGGCCAATCCATCGTACCCTCCGAGCCGAAGGATCGCCTCCGGCACAAACGGTATCTGCAGGAAACGCACATATCCGCTCTTGCGGCGCTGGTCGGGATCGTCGGTCATGGCGCGCACCCACACTGCGGGATGCGGCGCATTGAGAACGACCATCCTCTGCAGCCGCGAGGGATGGCTGGAAGCGAGCGACCAGGCGACGGAGCCGCCCCAATCGTGACCAACGACCTGGAAGCTGTCGTATCCAAGGCTGACTGTCAGCTCGGCGATATCGTCCGCGAGCAGGTCGAGGGCATAGGCTCCGATCCCGCGCGGCTTGTCGCTTAGATTGTATCCGCGCTGGTCGGGAGCCACGACATGGAATCCGAGTTCGGCGAGCGCGGGCATATAGTCCCGCCACGCGAACCAGAATTCGGGAAAGCCGTGCAGCAGGACGAGCAGGGGACCATCGGCGGCGCCGGCCTCCGCCACGTGCAGCTCGATCCCGTTGGCGCGCAGCCTGCGGTGGGCGATCGGAAACTGACCCATCTGCGGCCTTTACGCTTCCTTCCGAATTCGGAGACAGGAAGCGCGCGCTTCTGTGGCCGCCAACGGCCGAGACTCGAAGCCAGACAGACCCCGGACCAGCGTTTGTCTCGTGACAGCGTTGCGTTGCTTGAGTTGAATCACATGGGCCATTCCCAGTCCGATCAGCACGATTCCCACCACCAGGCAGACGAGGAATATCACCAGGTGTCGTTTGCTAAATCTGTGCATCGGCGCTCCGATCGAGCCTTCGGACCGGCACTGCCGCAGCAAGTGCGAGCAGCGGCCCGATCCGAATGGGATCTGCACACCACCACGAAGACCCTTCGATCGCGACGGTTACTGTCGCGATGCGATCAGGCCAGCGGTCAGGCCGCTCGTGCAGCCGGAGCGCGATGAAGGCCAAGACCGAGCCCGATCCATCCGGCGCCCGCCATGATGAGATCGATGCCAAGGAACAGGCCGAGGATGTAAACGCTGTTGATCGGCCAGCGCGCCAGGATCAGCACGCCGAGCAGCAGCGTGATGACGGCCGAGAACGCTACCCAGACCCACGGTGTTTCCCGCTTCATGTTGAACGCCAGAAACAGCCGCACGATGCCGGAAGCGACCAGCGATGCGCCCAGCATCAGCGTGAGCAGCACCGCGGCAAACAGCGGATTTTCGAACGTCACAAATCCCGCGATGATGTAGAGCAGGCCGAGCAGGGCCCAGACCAGGAACTTGCCCCAGCTCTTGATCTGGAAAGCGTTGAACAATTCGGCCACGCCGGCAATGATCATCATGATACCGACGACGAACACGCTCGCAACCGTCGCCATAGCGACGCTGCCCAGCGCAATGAAGCCGGCGACGACATAGACGACGCCGAGTGCGACGATCCAGCCCCACTTTGCGCGGAGCGGCGCGATATCGCCTCCAGTTTGAAGATTTTGAATTGTATCCGAAGTGCTGGTCATGACGGCCTCCGAAGCGAAAACCTATCCGACATTGTCCGCGACACGCGCGGTCCGCGACATACGTGGTTCGCAATATACTTGGTCCGCGACACAATTGGTGTCGGGATCAGAAGTTCGCAGAACTTCTGAACCACCACACTAGGATAGCGGAGGTGTGACGGAAGCCACAATAGCGATCCCTTCGCGGCATCGAATTATTTTGCAGCTGCGTCACATTGCTGAAGCAGTCGGCCTTGCTTAAGCGGCCGGATTTACCGCTGTACCTCCAGAGATGGAGGGGCTCGCCACGCAGTGAGAAATCGCGGCTGCCCAGGGCGAACAGACGACATTCTGAAATCAAATCAGAGATTCCCGCCGAGGCGATGTTATTCGCCGCCGTCTTCGCGATGGCGCGTTTTGCGGAAGTACAGTGCAACCGTGTCCGCGATCTCCCGGGGGTCCATCGCTCCCGATGTACCGACTTCGACAACCTTCTCTGCAACAATGTCCGTGACAGGGTCGTCGCGGTCAACCAGATCAAGCATCCGCAGCGCCTTGGCGTAGGCGACATTCAGCCGGTTGATTTCGGCTGATCCCATGTCGATCTTGATGAATCGCCTGATCGGCATCTACCCGGTCCCCGATGGAACCATCATAGCGAATTGGCAGACCCGCCGGCATCAAATCCAGGACACCGACGCCGGTCCCGGAGGATACCGCTCAGGGAGCGGGCAGGGCAAGCTTGCCAGCAGGCAGGCTCGATGAGTGGCGAATCTAAAATCCAATTTATGCAGGAATGGTCGCTTGGGGGATAGGTTGTGCCCATGAACGAGGATCACCCCTTGGATCCAGGTCGCACGTTGAAAGAGGAACGACGCGCAACCCCTTTCAGCCCGTTACCGCCGCGTCGATATACATGGTGGGCCTTTCGACATGTGCCCTGAACTCTTCGATTGCATCACCGCTCCCGACGCTCCGCCGACGATGGCGCGGATGCTCGCGAAGATACTGTTTCGCCATGGTCGCCTTTTCGTCGGCAAGCAGGCGGAAATGGTTTGCCTCTTTGCTGGTCAGGTTCGGTTGCAAGCAGCCTCCGTCAAAGCTCGCAGCGGTTTGCGCCAATCATTGACAGCACCCGGTTGAGGGCTGGAGCAAAGACTAACGGGGTGACCGGCGGTTGAAACCCTCGGAGGTTCGGCGGCCCGGCTGAGAATGGCTCAAGCCAGGGAGATTGCGGGAGAACGCCAAACCCGGCGAAAGGGCGGGCGCAGAAGATGCCGGACAGGATTCCGTCAGCGTTCCTGTCTTGTATAAGTTACAAGACAAACGATGATGCCACCGCGTCATCCTCATGGGATCGACGACAAGGCAACGATCGTTGCTACACAGGTCACCGCGTGTGCTTCGCAAGCGATCACAACGCAACGGACCCAATGAGAGCCGTCAGGGGCAACTCTGGCGGCTTCATCGTGTGTGCATGATCTTGTGTGCATGATCTTGCGCGCTTGAGATTCTATGCGTGCCGGTGCCCGCAATGGCTCGACGAGGCAGCGCAGAACGTCTGCGGCATTCCCGGTAATTCCTGACCCGATGTGGCCGTTCGATGCCGAATTCGAAACAGGCACGTCTCAAATTTGACGAGATCGAGGCGTTGTAGGGGGGCGGTGTAAGGGAGCAGTGCAAGGGAGCAGTTTAGCCGCCGCTCGCGAAGAGTTTTTCGCTCGCCCCGATCGAACTGGTAAGGTATTTTCAGTAACTTCTGATTTGTCTTGCCATGAACTGCGAACGGAAAATCATTCTGGGGGAAGCAGGGATTGCCGTCGTCAGGTAGAAAACTCGCGCGCCTGGGCCTGGGGGGCCCGCGCTGCCGCACCGCCATCGCCGCGATGGCCGCATTGGCGCTTCTGCCGATCGAGGCAAGCCGCGCCGGCTGGCTGTCGGATGTTCTCAAAGGCTCGCCAAAGCACGGCAAATCCCACGCCTATGTCGCCTCGTCGAGGCACACCGCCTCCAAACACGCCGCCTCGTCCAAACACGATGCGTCAAGACACGATGCGTCGAAACACGATGAACGCGCCGGCTCGGCAAAACCCCAAAATGTAAAGCTTGCTGCGCTGGGGCCGGCCAATTTGAACTCCGCCCTGAAACCGGCCCCGTCAACGTGCGATCCCGCGAAATTCCGGATCGTTCTGGACGTCGGACATACCGCGGAATCGGAAGGCGCGCTCAGCGCCCGCAACGTCCCCGAGTTCACCTTCAATCTGCGCCTTGCGCGACGGATCGAGGAGAAATTGAAGGCCGAAGGCTTTGCCGAGACCAGGCTGATCGTGACCGAGGGCAAGGCGAGGCCGAGCCTCGCCAGGCGAGTAGCCGTGGCGAACAATCTGCACGCCGGTCTCTTCCTTTCGATCCACCACGATTCCGTGCCCGACTCGATGCTCGAGAATTGGGAATTCGAAGGCAAGAAAAGCCATTTCAGCGACCGCTTCAGCGGCTACTCCGTCTTCGTCTCCCGCGACAACCCCGATTTCAGGACGAGCCTCTCCTTTGCCGAACTCGTCGGCAAGGAAATGAAGGCCCAGGGCCTGCAATATGCCCAGCAATACACCCAGGCCGTCATGGGCAGGTACCAGCATCCGCTGCTGAACAAGGAGACCGGCGTATACAGCTACGACAAGCTCATTGTGCTGAAAACGACCGCGATGCCTGCCGTCCTGCTGGAGGCGGGCTCCATCATCAACCGGGACGAAGAGCTCAAGATGGACTCGCCCGAGCGCAGGGACGTCGTCAGTAACGCTGTCGCGGCGGCAGCAAAGGAATTCTGTGGCGTGCAAGAGCCCTTCCTCGGTCCGCTCTGATGCTGCGGTGACGAGGCGGCCTTCCGTTGTGCGAAGACGGCCGGTGAACACATTGAGCGTGCTCACCCGTGTTGGCGTCGCCCTGACAGGCGTGCTGCTGCCGGCCATGGCTCCGGCGGGCTCGGCCTTGCCCAAGGGCTTCGTTTATTTGCGCGATATTGATCCCACGATCGTTCAGGACATTCGCTATGCGGGATCCCATAACTTCGTGGGTCGGCCGATAAGGGGTTACCTCGCCGCCGAGTGCATCCTCTCGGAAACCGCGGCAAAGGCGCTTGCAGCCGTGCAGAAGAAGCTCGCCGGGAAAAAACTCTCGCTCATCGTGTGGGATTGCTATCGGCCGAAGCGGGCCGTCGATGATTTTCTCGCGTGGAGCAGGGATCGAGCGCACACCGAGATGAAGGCCGAATTCTACCCGCGCACCGACAAGCAAAAGCTGTTCGCTCTCGGGTATCTTGCAAGACGATCGGCTCACTCGCGCGGGAGCACGGTGGACCTCGGCATCGTGCCGATCGCTTTTTCACCCGCGCCTCTGCCCGATCCCGCGCAGCCCCTCAAGGCATGCACGGCTCCAAAGGGCGAAAGGTTCGAGGATGGAACGATCGATCTTGGCACCGGCTACGACTGTCTGGACGAGCTGGCGGCCACGTCAAACCCTCGCGCGGGCGGCACGGCACTGCGCAACCGTCAGACACTGAAGTCCTTCATGCAGGAAGCGGGCTTTCGTCCCTATGCCCGGGAATGGTGGCACTTCGAACTTGTCGATGAGCCATTTCACCAGGGGTTTGACTTTGAAGTCCCCCCTTTGGCGTCGTCGACCGAACTTCCGGCACGCTGAAGCGCGAGCATGTCACCGTCATGGCGAGGAGCAGAGCGACGACGCCATCCAGAGCCACAAGAAATGGTGCTGGATCGCGTCGCTGGCGCTCGCGATGACGGCGGTTGGATGACGCTACTTGGGTTCATTGCCAAGCTGACGAGGCGACCGTGCGATGTGATCACGACCCGCTGGCTTGCGGTGGCGGCGGGCACGCCTATCTCAATCCTGTGGCTACAGTCGCCGTGTCCGGCCCAGGAACGCGGAGGAGACCATGATGAGAAGGCTTGTTCTTGCGGGCACAGTGCTCGCGCTTGCCGCCGGGGTAACGGCCGGCGCAACGGCTTCCGACCTGAAGGCCGGCAAAAACGGTAGTCACGTCGGACGTTTCAATGCCGCCGCGTCTGGTCGAACGCATCACATCAGGCATAGCAGCCGACTTGCCGGCGTCCGCCCGGAGAGCTGGTATCCAGGCGGCGGGAGCCCGGGTTACCACGGTGGTTTTATCGACCTCGGCCCGCTCGGAATAACAGCCGCTTGCGGCTCCTACCCCCACAGATACGGCTACTGCGGACCGGGCTACGGTACGCCCATCGACGCGCGGTATTAAGCGCCGTCTGCTGATCTTGTGATCCAGGTCAACGCTCGCGCGATGCACGACGGCCCGAGCAGGCGGCTCATCGGGATCGTCGCGCTGCGAAGGAGTTTCCGCTGATGCTCGTGGCGTCTTCCGAACGATCAGCGAGGACGACCGAGGTTTCGATCTGTCGCTGCGGAATATTCCAATATGTGGCAAGCATGACATTTTTGCGCTCGGGCAGCACGAGCGCAAAGCCGTGTCGTTCGTAGAAGCGAATGGCCCATTCAGCGGCAGCCCATGTCCCGACCAGCATCGGGCGGTTGCTCGCATTCCGCAGATGCCGCAAGAGCCTGCCGCCGATACCGTCGCGCTGCCGCGCAGGCAGGACGTAAGCGTGGCGAATGAGATCGACCTCGCGCACCGGCTGCAGGCCCATGACCGCGATCGGCGTTCCGTCCTCGTCGTAACACCAGAACGTTACGCCTGCGGCAATCTCGCGATCGAGCTCGTCGGACGGCATGTAGGGATCGTGCCACCGGTCGGCGGGGATGATGCCGCGATACGCCTCGGCCGCCGCATTGATGATGGCGGCGATCGTCGCGTGCTCGTCGGGCCGGCAGAGGCGTATGGAGGCCATGGGTCCGTCCTTTCGAGAGATTGCGCCGTTTATTGATTGTAGGATGTCCGATAGTCCCTGTCTTGAGCGCGAGCCGCGGGAATGCGGGCGCGTGGCAGCGCCACAAATGTGAACCTGCTCACACCTGTTTGCGGTAAAACGGGCTAATGACGGATCTGACGGAGTTCGATCATGTGGACACGTGATGAATTCGTTTGCCGTGGATGCGTGAAGCGCTGCTTGGCTGCCATTGTAGCCATTGCCGCTGTCTGGGCCGGGACGCCGCCAGCGGTCTCCGCGGAAAACGCTCTTGTTGGCACATGGCAGCTGACAAGCTTCTCGCTGACCGTCGTCGAGACGAAAGAGACGAGCCGTCCCTATGGCGAGAATCCGACCGGGTACATCCAATATTCGCCCGGCGGGCACATGGTGATGTTTCTCGCCTCGGGTGAGCTGGAGCCGCCCGCGTCCCGAAGCTACACCGATGCCGAGCGAGCCGCCGTTCACAGGTCGATTATCGGGGCATACGCGGGGACCTATAGGGTCGATGGAAGCACGGTCATCTACCATGTGCTCACTTCCTGGCGGCCGGAATGGATAGGTCACGATCAGGTTCGCTTCTTCGAGACCAATGGGACGGACCTGACGATCAAAACGACGCCGATTGCATTCTCGCGAACGGGTCAAACCATTGTGGCAACGCTGACGCTCAAGCGGGTGGAATAAGCTTCCGAAGCCTCTTGAAGTGCCATTTTGCGCGCCCGGTTCGGCCGCAAGCGCGCCGGAATCGGATGTTGACTGGTTGGCAGAAGCTTGGGCGAATTTGGAATAGGTCTGGCCGCGCTTGTGCCCACGCCGGCTCTACGGAATCCCATCTTCTTTTGAGGTGGCGTCGCCGATCAAAACGGCCGGCACGCTCAATTCTTTTGCGCGTCTTGGTATACGCAATACGATCTTGGAATACATTATTCATAAATGTGACCAAATAGATACAATTAAAAGGGCGCCGCAACATGATGCGTAACATCATGTAACTAATTGAAAAAAATACATATTTGTTGAAACATTCGAAGTTGCAATTCGCAACTGCAGCATTTGTGTGACATGGACCGCCTTATTGACGGTATGACTCGCCTCCATCACCCTCGGATTCGGTTTCCAGCGTGGAATCCTTCTCGGGGGGCTGATGATGAAAAAGTATGCACTCGGCGTGGCCGTCGCGGTCTTGGGGATCGTCCATCAAGTTCAACCAGCATCAGCCGACAAGCTTGACGATCTGATCAAGCGAATGGACGCGATCGAGCAAAACAACAAGCAACTCTCCAAGGAGAACGCAGCTCTTCGCTCGCAGTTGAGAGCGAAGCCTGTGCCCGCGACGACGATCATGGCTGCTCCCGCCGGCAAACCGGCGGCCACGGTGACCGGTGTTGCGACTCCGCCGCATGCGCTGGATGCGCCAGAGATCGACAAGCTGGGGCACGGATTCCTCGAGCACAAGAAGGGCAACCCGCTTACCTTCTACACCCCCGGCGGCGAGATCACGGCCTACGGAAATTTCGACATTTCGATCGACGACACGACGAAGAACCTGAACAATTTCCCCCTGAACGGGTCGTCGCCTCCGGTCGGAAACTTCGGCTGGCTGCCGGCCATGGCTACCAACTCGTCCTATCTCGGCGTGCGCGGCTTCCAGCGCCTTCCCGATTTCCCGTTCAACTTCGTGTACCAGCTTGAACTCGGCGTCGCTCTTTCGACGGCGCCTAGCACGAGAGAGGCCAACAACCAGCTCAGCAACCAGACGAACGGTGCGCTGTTCAACCGCAACACCTGGGTCGGGTTTGCGAACCCCGAGTTCGGCGCGCTCAAGGTCGGCAAGACCAGCGCGCCGTACGAACGCTCGACCGGCGGCTTCAATCCGTTCGCCGGCGAGATCGGCGACATGCACGTCATCATGGGCAACACCGGCGGCGACAACCGCGTCGAGTTTGGCACGCGCCTCACCAATGCGATCTGGTACGAGTCGCCGACCGTCGGCGGCTTCCAGGGCAATTTCCTGTTCGCCTTTGGCCAGAACCGCAGCCTCATCAACGACAATATCCCACAGGGCAGCGCCGATTGTCAGCAAGGCAACGACCCGACCAGCGGCGGCGATTTGCCGATAACCTGTAGCGACGGCTCGTTCGGCAACGCCGTCAGTGCGGACCTGAGCTATACCAATGGTCCGTTCTACGCGACCGTGGCCTATGAGCGGCACTTCGGGACAAACCGGCAGAGCGACTTCGGCGCCATTTATGGTCTCGCAAACAATGCACTGCAGTTCCTGACAAATAGCAGCAACTGCGCCAATGTGCTCGCTGCTGCCAACACCGGTCTGACCGGTGCTGCGCCGCTTGGCCCACAAGCGTCAGCCAACTACCTGGCTCTCTGCAACGCGGATGTCGCGGATGAAGACGCTTTCAAAGTCGCGGCGCTCTATACCTTCGCGACCAAGACCACGGTCGGCGGCATCTTCGAAAGCATGCACCGCTACGTGCCGCAGTTCCTGCAATTCCAGAATGAGCGTCAGCGCAACGGCACCTGGGTCTTCGCCACGCAGGAACTGACGCCGAACGACAGCGCGAGCATCGGCTGGGCGCATGCGTTCAGGACCCCCGGCGATATTGGGCAGCACAACTCCGCCGTCTGTGCCACCGTCACCGGTGTGTGCGGCTTCGTGCTCCCGTCTGACGGGCAGGGTGTGTTTGCCCCCAACGACAACCAGGCCGACATGATCACCGCGAACTATAAGCACAAGTTCGGCGCGAACCTGACCTGGTACACGGCGGTCGCGGCGACCTTGAACGGGCCGGTCGCGCATTATGACCTTGGCGCCGGCGGCCATGGCGTCACCACCGACTGCCACGACGCCTTCGCTGCCGCGGGCGGTCTTGCTAGCAACCCGCATTGCTTCACGGGTCCGGTTCTTGCCGGCGTCTCCACCGGCATCCAGTGGAGGTTCTGATGTCGCAGCAGCACCGCAAGAGTTCGCGCAACAAAAAGGCGTCCACAGCTCAGTTTCGAGAGATGACCATGGCACATAAACTCCTATTTGGCGCTGTCGCGGCTTTGGTTCTCGGCTCGACGGCAGCTTCCGCCGCTGACTTGCCAGTGAAGGCGGCGCCCGCACCGGTCGCGATCTACGACTGGACCGGTTTCTATCTCGGTGTTTCCGGCGGTGGCTCCTTGGGCGGCAGCAACCACTACGATCCGACCGGCCTGATGCTTACAGAGGACGGAATGCGGGTGGCTGGAGGTTTGATCGGCGGCACGCTCGGTTACAACTGGCAGATCTCGAGCTTCGTGGTGGGTTTCGAAGGCGACATCTCCTGGGTCGACCAGTTCGGCAGTCAATTCGATACCGGGATATCGCCTAATGCTGATCCGGCACTCCGGAGCTTCACCAATGAACATTGGCTGGGGACCGCGCGGGGCCGCTTCGGATACGCCGCCAACAACCTCCTGTTCTACGTCACCGGCGGCTATGCCGCGGCGGGCGTTGATGCCGGCATACGAGACGCGTTCGATAAGACCGTGGTCTTCTCGTCGACGTCGACCCGCAGCGGCTGGATCGGCGGCGGTGGCCTCGAGTGGGGGTTTGCGCCGAACTGGTCGGCCAAATGGGAGTGGCTGTTCGCGAAGTTCCAGGACCAGGGGTTCTTTACCGTTCTGGGGGATGGCCCGCGGAGCAGGGTCACGCTGGACGACAACATCGTTCGATTCGGCGTCAACTATCGCTTCGGCTTCGGCGGCCCAGCGGTGGTCGCGAGATACTGACTCCAATGGAATTTTTGCTGGCCTGAATTGGCGCAGCATTTTGGATTTGGGATGATGATCATGAACAAGCTTACTTACCTCGGTCTCGCCGCTGCCGTTCTTGTTGTGCCCGCCAGAGCTGCGGACATGCCGGTCAAGGCCCCGCCGCCTCCGGTCGAGCTGCCTTTCAACTGGAATGGGTTCTACGTTGGTGGCCATTTCGGAGGTGGACAAATCTCTGACACGGTGACCTTCGTTGGAACGGTCAATTCCACCAACTTCCCGGCGGGGACCGTTGCCAAGGAAAACGCAGGCGGGCTCCTTGGAGGCGTGCAGGCGGGCTACAACTGGCAGTTCACGAACTGGGTTTTTGGAGTTGAGGGCGACTTTTCGTGGGCCGACATTGCCGCAAGTCACAACATCGGACCTAACGGCAGCGGAATCGCCGGATCTAACGCGATCGTGAGCGCGATCAACCCGAACGTCATTTCCAACCCCGACCCCAGGGTGACGGATTTGGCGACAGTAACCGGTCGGTTCGGTTACGCCTTCGACAGGGTGCTTCTCTTCGGCAAGGCCGGCTGGGCCTGGGCGAGGACCAGTGACAACGCATTCACGACCGACACCGGAGCAACGATCCTGACTCAAACCCTTAGCGCAAACCGGTCCGGTTGGACCGCCGGCGGCGGCATCGAGTGGGGCTTATGGCGAAACTGGTCGATAAACATCGAGGGCGACTTCATGGGCTTCGGCAAGAAGACCTTGGGTTCGTTCGTCACTTCGGGCAATGCTGAGATCCCGACCGGCTCGGTTCTGCTGCGTGACCACGACACCAACATTTGGGTGGTCAAGGCGGGCGCCAACTACCACTTCAACTGGGGCTCCGCACCATTGGTCGCGAACTACTGATTTTTCTGGTACTCCCGAGAACTAGAGCCCCGGTATTGTCCGGGGCTTTTTTCGTGCGGTGTTCGTTCACGGGTGGCTCTCTTATTCCTCCCCACCTCTTCGCGGAGGGAGGGATAAAGGGGCCATTGCACTTACGAGAGACCTCTCCACGAGAGAGGAAGCACACCTGCAGCGCTAACTCACCACCAGCTGGGGTAATTCCTGTTCGAGATCGTGTTGCCGGGATAGCGGCCGTCGCCATAGAGACCGCCGAATCCCGAGGGGTAATACTGGTATCCTTGGCTGTAGCCCCAGCGCAGGGCGTTCTCGATCGGCAGGCTTGGTTCACCGACAATGATCGCACCAGGCGGTGCAGTACGCACGTGCCGGTTATAGCGATGGGTGCCGGTATTTTGCCCGTCACCTGCTGTAGCCGGGACCGCAAGCGCAAGCATCAGCGAAAGCGCCGTCGCTCCAATAGAGCCAAACCTGATCATGACGTTCTCCTGTTCAATGGCCAGAACAACCAACGTCACGCCGTTCGTTGCTGAGGGTGTTTTCACGCGAGCGAGCGAAACCTGTACAAGGCTAACAGCAATATACATGAATCGACAAAGTTATCCGTCACCTAACGTGCAATTTCGCAAATTAAATCCCGCCGGCTTTCTAAAATTCCGTTTATGGACGCCTCCCTGAGCGGGTAGTGATGCGACCATAGTTGCAATCAAGTCCGCGAATGGCTAGCCGCTTCGCTTGGGTTTGCCCGAAGAGGAGCCGAACAGCAGTTTCTTCAGGTCGTTGATGCCCTCGGAAAGCCGCGGCCATTCGCAGGAGAAGGAATCCCGCGGACATTCCGCCGTCTTGGCGGGCCTGATGTCGCCCGCAGCCGTTCGCGGCTTGCCGATACCAGCTCTCTTTTGAGGTGCCCGTTCGGCCTCACTCTTGAGCGCGGTCTGCTGCAATTGCTGCTGTTTTGCAGCAAAGGCGGCCGCAATGCTGCTGCGCCGCTGATCGTCGAGCCAGGCGGTGTATTGCTGATCAATGAGTTTCTGTTCTTCCGGCGTCGGATTTGGACCGGCGATATCGAAATTCCGCTTCTGCATGAAATCGTAATAGGCATAGCCGCCTCCCGGCTTGCGCCGCCCGGCAAATTTCGCGTTGCAGTTCGAAAGCGCGGTGGCCCTCGCCTCCCTGGTTGCTGCCTTCTCAGCGGCGCCGGCGCATTCCTCGAAATCGGTGGGCCCGCGCGATCCCCACCACTGCGCTTGCGCGTGGGACGGCCCCAGGAGGGTGCCGGCTGCCGCGGCCAATAGAAGCGCGAAGGTACGTAACGCAGTCACTGAAGGATTTCGGAACGCAAATTTGAGTGACACCGAATTCGCTCGATTGTCGCCATGATTGGCCGCCTTGTCACTCCCCGAAACGGTCTTTTCCCCGGCGGCAGGACATCGCGTGCATGGGCTGAGGCGCACGCCATCCTTCAGCCGGTTCGATCATGGATCGTTCCTCGAAATGCTTCGGGTTCAGAGGCCGGCAACATTGGGAATAGATGAGGCCATCTCGCTCGTCCTCATTCGCCGGACGCAGCCGCAGCACGTCAGCAGCGCGCTGCAGATCCAGGGTCCTTCGGTGCCAGTTCCGCGGTAGCACCACTTCGTGGTGTGCCCGCGCCCGGGAAACGAAATTGGACTACGCCGCGCCTGGCTCGCATATTCGGCCACAGCGCAAACTGCAATGTTGGGGAACTCGTTGTTCGGCAAATTGCCGTCCCTGACGGGAGTGCAATTGCACAGGCTGGCGATTGCTGAATTGCTCTGGTATTTCCGGTGGAGGAGCCGTTTTGGTTGAGCGACGCGAGTTCTGCTAGGTGTCATCAAAGGAATTGACGGCCTCGAAATCCGACTTCCGTTTTACCCCCTAGAAGTGGACATTGCGCGCTAGAACAGCCACGTCAGAAACGTGCCAAACTCGGACATCTTGGATTATCCCGGTTCTGCGATCGAACCGAGCGGCACCTTGGGCACGGTCCGATTTATCAGGTCGTCATCGGTCGCCTCGTATCGAGGCCACTGCCAAAGCCCTTCCAGATCTTTTGCAGATTCAGTGGAATACGCGGACGCCAACGGCCAATCAAAATCAAGCCTTATCGTAGCTCAAGAGCATCTGCCCGTTTTCCCGTCAGGCCGCGCGCACCGTATCAAGAAACCTGCCAACCTCAAGTTTGAGCCGATTGCTTTCCTTGGACAAAGACTGAGCCGAGGAAAGTACTTTCGCCGAAGCAGAACCGGTCTCGCGAGCTCCCTTGTTCACATCGACAATATTGGTGGCGACCTCGGAGGTACCTCGTGCTGCCTGCTCGACATTGCGGGAAATTTCCTGCGTTGCACCGCCTTGCTGCTCGACAGAGGTCGCGATCGTTGTCGCAATTTCCGAAATTCGACTGATCGTGGTTCCAATTTGCTTGATCGCCACAACCGAATCCTGTGTAGCAACCTGCATTCCCGCAATCTGACCGCTGATTTCTTGAGTTGCGCTGGCGGTCTGCGCAGCGAGCGCCTTGACCTCCTGAGCAACGACCGCAAAGCCCCGTCCAGAGTCGCCGGCGCGAGCTGCCTCGATCGTGGCGTTCAGAGCCAGCAAGTTGGTTTGCTCCGCGATTGTCGTTATCAGATTGACCACATCTCCAATCCGCAAGGCGGCCTTCGACAACTCGTTGATGCGCTGATCGGTGACCTCTGCCTGACTGACGGCTTCACCCGTAATCCGGTTCGACTCCTGGACTTGTCGGCTGATTTCAGCAATCGAGGCGGTCATCTCGTCGGCCGCCGCGGCTACCGATCTGACATTTGAGGAGGCTTCCCCGGATGCCGATTCGACCATTCCGGAAAGCTGTTGAGTCTCCTCGGCAGTCCTCGTCAAACTGGCTGCTGAAGCTTCCAGCTCCGTTGAAGCGGAGGATACGGTCTGCACAATCTCGCCGACGGCGGCCTCAAATTCGTCAGCGAGTTTCTGCATCTCCGCTCTTCGCTGGGCACGTGCCTGCTTTTCTGTCTCTGAACGTTCCGCACGCAGCCGGTTGGATTCGAGCATGTTGTTCTTGAATACCTGCAACGCTTCGGCCATATCGGCAATTTCGTCCGATCCGCTGGCCGCGATCTCCGCTCCCAAGTCGCCTGCGGCAATGGATTTCATGCTGTTCTGGAGACGTACAAGGCGACGTACGACCCCGCGGCTAACGTAAAACCAGCCGATGACAAGCGCAGTGACCAGGCTGACAAGCGCGAGGCAAATCAGGATAATCCGGCCCTGCCGGATCGCCGCCTCGGATTCACGAACCGCGGCTGCGGCCGCCGCCTCGCTGCGCGTTCCCAGGCTTGCGACTTCCTTTTCAAATTCTTGGGCGATCGCGCGATTTTCCATCACTACATTACCGGCGGTCTTCGCGGCAACGAACTCTCTTTTTTTGAGATCGAAAACATTGCCGTCACCCTTGCCGATCTTGACCAATTGGTCGACGAGCTTCGACGTCTCCGCATCCTTGATGTTAGCCGCAGCCTTTCCAAGCCGGCCTGCCGTCGCTGTGAACCGGTCTTTGACTGGTGGCAGCAGTTCAGCAGACGGCAGGTCGGCCGCTTCGACAAGGATTCCCAGCATGAGGTTGGATTCGGCGCGCAATTCCAGGATTGCTTGCAGCGACATGAGTTCGTTATCGGCAAGCGCAGCCAGCGTCTTCTGAACGATCCCCAAATCCTTATTGTCCGCCGCCGTCTGCAGGCCAACCGTCAAGGTGAACCCGGCGTCATCGGCCATCGGCGCCAGTTTTTCGACGAGCCTTTGATGCGTTTTCCGAAGGCTGGCGACAAGCGCGTCCCGGGAGGTGGCAATCGTCTGGCGCTCCGTGACTGATTGCATCAGCCGGTCGAGATTCACCAGGATACGTGCAGTGGTCTTATTGAGACTTGCAGCATCCTCGGCGGCGAGTGCGCCGATGCTCTGGGTGAGTTCCTGACGCGCGGCCGTCAGAACCTTTAAGGCGTGCTCGCGCTCGGCCGCATCCGTTGCGGCGAGAAGGCGCGGCGCAGCGGCGGCGACTTCACCGGCGGCTCTGACGACCTCCGAAGCGCGCGCTACTTCGGGCAGGCTCTTTTCGGCGATTGCGCCAAGCGAACGCCCGAGGCTGTCGTAAGAGATTATCGCACTGCTGCTCGCCAGCACGGTAAGCGCAGCGACGACCCCAAAGGCGGCAAAAAATCGACCGCGAAGGCCAAGGTGATACCACGACGTCGCAGTCTTCATCGTCAACCTCCAGGTAGAAATCGCTAGATCGCGCGCGAACAGCCTGGGCTTTCCTTCGGTCCTTCGCGGCCTTCTTTAGTTTACGTTCCGGACTTCTCGAGGTGATCAACCGCCTTGAAGGTGCCGTCCGGCTGAATCACGGTCAAGAACACTTGATCCGAGCCCCGATTGCTGCTGGGGCTGTAGGCGAGCTTGAAGCCGCCAAGATCAAAGGAGCCGGCTTTTTGCACGGCCTCGATTACGGCTTGCCGGGTGAGGTCACCACTCACCTTTTCCAGCGTCGCGATGATCGCGCGGCCAACAAGGTAGCCCTCAAGCGAGACGAAGCCCGGCTGAGCGTCGGGGGCGCTTGCCTTGAGGGCGGCCTGGTAGCGTCCGACTACCGGGATCGAAGCGTCTTTCGGAAACGGAACGACCTGTGTGATGACAACGCCGACACCGACAGTACCGAGCTCCTTTGCAAGCGCATCGGAACCAACAAAGGAGATATTTACAAACGTGGCATCGAGCTTGATCTGCTTGGCCAACTTGATGAACTCGGCCGCGGGCTTGTAAGGGCTGATCATGATGACTGCATCAGGCTGAACCTTCTTGATGGACAGCAACGCGGTTTTGACCGCCACCGTGTTCCGCTCGAAAGTACCTTCCCCGGCGAGCTGCATTTGCCGCTTGTCGAGCGCTCTCTTGACGCCGGCAAGGCCTGCCTGACCGAAAGCATCGTCCTGGTACATGATCGCGATTTTGGATGCGCCGAGGTCCTTGGTCAGATGTTCGACCATAGCTTCAGTTTCCTGGAAGTAGCTGGCACGAACATTCATCACCAGGGGTTGGTACGGCTCGCGCAGGAATTCGGCGCCGGTAAAGGCCCCGATAAAGGGGGCACCTGCTGCGGTCGCTATCGGCTGAGTGGCCGCTGCCGTTGGCGTACCAACCGCACCGGCGATAGCGAATACCTTGTCTTCCTCAAGCAGCTTCTTGACCACTTCAATGGATTTGGTCGGTTCGTAGCCGTCATCGATGCTCTTGAGTTCGAGCTTCCGACCCTTGACGCCACCAGCCTTGTTTATTTCAGCGAAGGCCGCTTCGAGACCCAATTTCATGCCTTGGCCCAAAGCTGAGGCCGGGCCTTCGAGTGCAGTTGCCTGACCAAATACAATCTTGTCGGCAGAGACACCATCCTCAGCGAATGCGGAGATACCGGTTGCGAGGAGGGAAACTATCACGAGGGGAATCGCGTCGATTGGAGAGGCTCGCATATAAGACGTCTTTCTTCTTGAGTACGGTCCCCAAAGGTAACGGGGCCAGCTAGGTCGCGGCACCGTTCCGATCGTTGGGAAGGCATCACGGCAATATTACCAAGCCTGCTCCTAAAACCTTCACAATCAATTAACTAAGGCGTCTGCATGGCCGCAAAAGCGCACGCGCCATCGGTTGCTACCTATTTGCCCGAGCAAACTGTCGTTCGCCGCGCGCCAATGTCAGCCAGGAATTTTTCCAGATTTGATGCGCACGCACGATAGGCGGCTGAGCTGCCGCGCAGTCGAGGCGCTAATAGCTCGCGCTAGCCCGGTTACCTGTAGAGAAGACTGCACGTCAGTCATCTGGTCAGCAAAAAAACGCCGGCCCCGCTGCGGTGACATCGTCCGGACGAGGCGCACACGCTTCGTTAGAAGAAGCCGGCACTCATATCCAAGCCGGAAGTTGCCACACACACCAATACGACCATGCCAAGACCACAAATCACAGCGATTGCATGCAGCGCGTAGCTAGCAAGCGTTTCGGAAACGGTTCGCGTCGAAGCTTCTAAAATTGCATTCATGCCACCCTCCAAAGTTAAACCCCTCGGAGGGGTTTGGAAGTGCAGGCTAGCTTCAAAGAGTTCATGGAAACTTGCCGCGCATCGTTAATTCTTCCAGAAAATGTGCTGATCGCCGCTCACCAAGCGGTGCGGTAAATGTATGAGATTTGCCTTCCTCGTCCTGAAGATCGTCTTTCGACGGAGGCGGCGCATTGGGACCGCAGGTATATTCGATCGCTTGGGCAATTCGGGCCACATCGATGGAGGCCGTTCCAACGCGAACAATTTAGAGCGGTCGAGTGACACGGCCCAGCGCGGCGTCAGATGCGCCTCTTGGCGGTTTTGAAATTGATGATCATCTCAGCGTTCGTAGCTTGCTACCGTTTAATGATGGAACACCTGAGGCTTGCTGTTCTCTCGCTTCGTAGTATTTAGCCGAGAACTTGATTGACCATCGCGAGAAGAACGATTGAAATTTCTGAGTGGGCCTCTCGACGCCGAAATGTTCAGCAACGTGCGCGTTGCGCAGCCACCTCACCACCGATGCGATTCCGACGGTACGCTCGAGCCTCTCAACCACTGCGATGCCGGCGATCTCTGCCTGCCGATAGCGAAAGCCGACCTTTTTTATCACATAAATGCGCTTGAGGGTTTCATAGCCCTTGAATACGAGCTGAACGAAGGGGTGTCTTTTGGCATGTGGCCAGGCTGCCGGGTAGACCGGCAGCACCAAGAGCTTGCTCTTCGCGATGACCGTTGCCAGCGGATGCAAGAGTTGCATCCACGCCGGCCAGGACGTGACCTTCGCAAACAATATCGCGTGCATCGCTGTTGCTGCCCCGAAAGAAATCGGGAGCCAAAGTACCGCGCCCAGGAGCACAAGCAGTGCGGTGTTCGGCGTGAGATGCCGGCATTTCCGGAACACCCATGCCATGCCGCTCTCGAACGCGGTATGCACGGCCCGTTCGAACGCCTGATAGCTAATTTTCAGCCGTAGCCACGACCAGCTCCGGCGGATCGATACGCTCCAGCGCCGACGATTCGCCTCGGAAAGAGGAACGAGACGCAACGCGCCGCTTATGGCAGTGACGATGACATTTCCAAGAACCCTGGCCGCGAAGAGCGGAAGCCAGACGATCTGCATTGCCAAAGGGAAGGCGTAGTCGAGTAGTCGCATCAGGATCGAAAGGATGAAACGCAGGATTTTGTTGGTGGCGAGCGCAACAACGACGAGTGGGATGATAATCACATCGTCGAGGCTACCGCGGAAGCGGCTTTCCTTGGTCCATGCCGGATTATGATAATCGGTCATGGTGCAACGGTTCCGGGCTAAAGACAGTGGATCGTGCCGGCTCAAATTAGCACATTGTAAGAGCCGGGGGCCGGTCATCCAGCGATAACCCGATGTCCATACAGTTGGGTCAAAACCGGAAGTGACCGCGCCAGAGCGGCATGGCCGTTCTACCCTCACGAGCCGACATCGTCAGACCATCTCGATATGTCCGTTTGGTGTCATGAACATACACCTTGTCGGTAAGCACTGTGAGACCGAGCGCCTTGCGCTAAGGTGGGGAGTGTCCAGACTTTCGCAGAGCAGCTATCCGAACACGAAATCCCCCGATCGCCTTAAGAATGTCTTGACGCTCTGCACCCGAAGGAAGCTGGCGAGCGGTCTCCAACAATTCCGTGGCAAGCTCTTCCAACTTGAGAAGCTTCTCTTCCAAGGTGGGAATGAGAACCTTCTTTGTTCGTGATCGGCGCACCGGGCGATTCAACCATTGGCCATCATTCGCGCGCGCATCGGTTTCAGGATGAACAGAGCTATTGCCACCACTACTATGTTCATGATGGCGGTCAGCAGAAACACAAGGTGCCAGCTACCGGTTGATCCTTTGATGACGTTGGCGACCGGAACCAGGAAAGCCGAAGTCCCCTTCGCCGTGTAAAGCAGGCCGAGATTCACCGTCGCGAACTTCGATCCGAAAGTGTCAGTGCAAGTTGACGGAAACAGACTAAATATCTCACCCCAAGTGAGGAAGATTAGCGCTGCGAAAAGCACGAAAGCCCACGGGGCAGTCCCAAGCGTCCCGAGCAACCAGTAGCTGGCCGCCCCCAAGCCGAACGCGATTGCCATGGTGTTTTCACGGCCGATGTGATCGGAGACCCAGCCAAATAGAGGCCGAGCCGCGCCGTTCGCAATGCTATCGATGATCAGTGCAGCGGTAAGTGTTGTGGCCCCGAAAAAAATGATTGTGTTCGCGACGTTGAAGTCCTTCGCGATGGGCGCGATTTGCGCCGTTGCCATCAGCCCGCTGGCGGACACCATAACGAACATGACGTAGAGAATCCAGAATATGGGCGAGGACAGCACTTGGCCTGGCGTGTAGTTGCGCGATGACTGAGCAACCTTGGGAGCGGGAACGCCAGCCATCTCACCGGGCTCCGGCGCCCGTAAAACCCAAGCCAAAATGAACACAACCCCACCCTGAACCAGCCCGAACCACAAAAAGGCTGCTTCGTAGCCGCTGGTACGGATTACATATTGAATGGGAATGACAGTCAGTGCAGCGCCGGCACCATAGCCCGCGGCTGTGAGGCCGACTGCAAGACCGCGCCGGTCGGGAAACCATTTAACGGCAAGGCCAACGCAGGTGGCATAGACCGCGCCGCCGCCGAGGCCGCCGATCACAGCGCCGATATACAACATCGTCAGTGTCTCGGCATAGGCATTTATAACCCAGCCAATTGCGACCGTAACTCCGCCGAACGCGACCACGAGCTTCGGTCCACGCGGGCCAAGTCTGTCGACGATCCAACCGGAAACCGGCGTGAGCCAAGTCTCAAGCGCAATAAAGATGCTGAAGGCGACCTGTATTGCGGCGATAGACCAGCCATGCTTTGCCGCCATGGGATTAACAAAAAGCGTCCATCCGTATTGCAGATTGGCGATCATCACCATGCAGAGGATTGCACACGCAAGTATCGTCCATCGCGTCCGGTCAATTGCGACAGGCCGTGAATCAAGCTGTGCTGTTACTGCCATTGGTTTCCCCCTTTTTTTGCTTCTCGGTTCTGAAGGCTGAAAATGAAAAGTATCCCCCTATATTGATCTTGTATACATAATACTACGCTCCGAGCGCTGAGACCGGCAGGGCAACGTTGTCGGAAAGCTATGTCAGGAGTGCTGACTTTTGTATTGCGGGGCCGTTAGCGATCCACTCGCCCACCACCGAGCGGCGTATAAGCGATTTCCGAGATGGACCATTTGCGTCTATTTTGGCATGTCCGCAGCATGTCCGGTTTGCGAAGGTAATCTCGGACATGCGGGTTTGTCCGGGTTGGCCGGGAGGAGCGCCTCGCTGCTAAGTTCGGCGTCACCGCGCTTGCGCGCTCGCCCCCTTGCCTCAGCTTGGTAGCAGATCGAAGCAGCGCGGTGCATTGGACGGCGCAACCTGCCGATCTCCCTCAGAGCCGCTTGACGCTAATGGCATAATGGCATGTTGCGAACCCTCCGCTGCCATCAATTGCGCAGCCACTTCATCAATCCCCGGGAATTGCCCGAGGAGACCAGCCGATCGTGTTGACATGGATCGAGTTGCTCCGAATTGGCGTCATGGCTTAGCTTGATGACGTCGCCCGGGTGAGCGCCAGCGAACTTCCAGCCGGGCAGAAGGCGTCGAAAAGAGAGCTCGGCGGTATAATTGGGTGGGAGCATTTCCTTAACTGCCGCAACTGCTTCGTTGCGCGGAATCGAATAGACACCCCAGAACGATGTGGTGCCATCCGGGGCAGTCACTTCAACCACGCGAATCGCACGGCGGGCCATTTGCAAAAATATGCCACCGGAGCCTCACCTCTGGCAAGGCACATGCCAGGACTAACGCCGCAGACTCCAACCGAATTGTTTCTTTCGGCATACGCAGCTGGAACTGCGCAGCAGATCAGGTCAAAAGAAGTCTGGGCCCAGATCCAGACTAGAGGTTCGTTCCATCCCACACTTCATCTTTTCCCTCTAAGATAAAGTGTTGCGTCGACCGGTTGAGACCACCGTCATGAACATACACCTTGTCGGTAAGCACTGTGAGACCGAGCGCCTTGCGCTAAGGTGGGGAGTGTCCAGACTTTCGCAGAGCAGCTATCCGAACACGAAATCCCCCGATCGCCTTAAGAATGTCTTGACGCTCTGCACCCGAAGGAAGCTGGCGAGCGGTCTCCAACAATTCCGTGGCAAGCTCTTCCAACTTGAGAAGCTTCTCTTCCAAGGTGGGAATGAGAACCTTCTTTGTTCGTGATCGGCGCACCGGGCGATTCAACCATTGGCCATCATTCGCGCGCGCATCGGTTTCAGGATGAACAGAGCTATTGCCACCACTACTATGTTCATGATGGCGGTCAGCAGAAACACAAGGTGCCAGCTACCGGTTGATCCTTTGATGACGTTGGCGACCGGAACCAGGAAAGCCGAAGTCCCCTTCGCCGTGTAAAGCAGGCCGAGATTCACCGTCGCGAACTTCGATCCGAAAGTGTCAGTGCAAGTTGACGGAAACAGACTAAATATCTCACCCCAAGTGAGGAAGATTAGCGCTGCGAAAAGCACGAAAGCCCACGGGGCAGTCCCAAGCGTCCCGAGCAACCAGTAGCTGGCCGCCCCCAAGCCGAACGCGATTGCCATGGTGTTTTCACGGCCGATGTGATCGGAGACCCAGCCAAATAGAGGCCGAGCCGCGCCGTTCGCAATGCTATCGATGATCAGTGCAGCGGTAAGTGTTGTGGCCCCGAAAAAAATGATTGTGTTCGCGACGTTGAAGTCCTTCGCGATGGGCGCGATTTGCGCCGTTGCCATCAGCCCGCTGGCGGACACCATAACGAACATGACGTAGAGAATCCAGAATATGGGCGAGGACAGCACTTGGCCTGGCGTGTAGTTGCGCGATGACTGAGCAACCTTGGGAGCGGGAACGCCAGCCATCTCACCGGGCTCCGGCGCCCGTAAAACCCAAGCCAAAATGAACACAACCCCACCCTGAACCAGCCCGAACCACAAAAAGGCTGCTTCGTAGCCGCTGGTACGGATTACATATTGAATGGGAATGACAGTCAGGGCAGCGCCGGCACCATAGCCCGCGGCTGTGAGGCCGACTGCAAGACCGCGCCGGTCGGGAAACCATTTAACGGCAAGGCCAACGCAGGTGGCATAGACCGCGCCGCCGCCGAGGCCGCCGATCACAGCGCCGATGTACAACATCGTCAGTGTCTCGGCATAGGCATTTATAACCCAGCCAATTGCGACCGTAACTCCGCCGAACGCGACCACGAGCTTCGGTCCACGCGGGCCAAGTCTGTCGACGATCCAACCGGAAACCGGCGTGAGCCAAGTCTCAAGCGCAATAAAGATGCTGAAGGCGACCTGTATTGCGGCGATAGACCAGCCATGCTTTGCCGCCATGGGATTAACAAAAAGCGTCCATCCGTATTGCAGATTGGCGATCATCACCATGCAGAGGATTGCACACGCAAGTATCGTCCATCGCGTCCCGTCAATTGCGACAGGCCGTGAATCAAGCTGTGCTGTTACTGCCATTGGTTTCCCCCTTTTTTTGCTTCTCGGTTCTGAAGGCTGAAAATGAAAAGTATCCCCCTATATTGATCTTGTATACATAATACTACGCTCCGAGGCTCAGACCGGCAGGGCAACGTTGTCGGAAAGCTATGTCAGGAGTGCTGACTTTTGTAATGCGGGGCCGTTAGCGATCCACTCGCCCACCACCGAGCGGCGTATAAGCGATTTCCGAGATGGACCATTTGCGTCTATTTTGGCATGTCCGCAGCATGTCCGGTTTGCGAAGGTAATCTCGGACATGCGGGTTTGTCCGGGTTGGCCGGGAGGAGCGCCTCGCTGCTAAGTTCGGCGTCACCGCGCTTGCGCGCTCGCCCCTTGCCTCAGATTGGTAGCAGATCGAAGCAGCGCGGTGCATTGGACGGCGCAACCTGCCGATCTCCCTCAGAGCCGCCTGACGCTAATGGCATAATGGCATGTTGCGAACCGCTGCCATCAATTGCGCAGCCACTTCATCAATCCCCGGGAATCGCCCGAGGAGACCAGCCGATCGTGTTGACATGGATCGAGTCGCTCCGAATTGGCGTCATGGCTTAGCTTGATGACGTCGCCCGGGTGAGCGCCAGCGAACTTCCAGCCGGGCAGAAGGCGTCGAAAAGAGAGCTCGGCGGTATAATTGGGTGGGAGCTTTTCCTTAACTGCCGCAACTGCTTCGTTGCGCGGAATCGAATAGACACCCCAGAACGATGTGGTGCCATCCGGGGCAGTCACTTCAACCACGCGAATCGCACGGCGGGCCATTTGCAAAATATGCCAGCGGAGCCTCACCTCTGGCAAGGCACATGCCAGGACTAACGCCGAAGACTCCAACCGAATTGTTTCTTTCGGCATACGCAGCTGGAACTGCGCAGCAGATCAGGTCAAAAGAAGTCTGGGCCCAGATCCAGACTAGAGGTCGGAAAGAGGAGCGGCACGCACATGCCCAGTTCCTTCGCATCGGAGTCCATCAGTCGAACGTTTCCGGATACACGTCAAAAGCAGCTTGCCGCAGATGCACAACAATGGCTCAGTTTTATCACGCCACCGTTTCAGATACCTTCGGATGCGAGCCTGCCCGTTGCGGTAAAATGAGCACGCACCCAATTATGAAAGCCGCAATGACCGCGGATGCGATCGGACGGCTTAACGCAAGACCACCATCGTTTACCGGCTTGTCGAGAAAATCGCCAACGGTGGCTCCCAGTGGTCGACTAAGAATGAACGCAGCCCAAAATAACGTTACCCGCGATACCTTCGTCCAGTGATAGGCTGCCGCAACCACCGCGAGCGCGGCGGCGAATACGACCGCTCCGCCTTCGTATCCAAGGCCCGTCGCATCGGCCATCCAGTCACCGAGTGCAGTGCCCAAGGTCTGCGAGAACGTGATCGCGGCCCAATAAAAAGCTTCCACTTTTGGCGTGTTAACAGTGTCCACCGATATTGAGCCAAGCGACCAGTACCAAAGGCCGAGTGTCGCCAAGACGCAGAATAGTAAAATCGATGAACCGCCGGTGTAGCCGATCCCCAACGACCGGTCCGCAAAATCGGCCATCGTGGTGCCAAAGGTCGTGGAGGATATGATCGTGGCCCAGTAGAGAAAAGGATGAAATTTCTTCGCAACAATCTGTGCGGCAACGAGGGCGACGAGCGCCACAAAAAAGAGGAGTGTACCAGCCAAATACCCCCAGTTGAGCGTCATAGTCACGGTATCGCCGCCGGTCTCGCCCAATGTCGTTGCGGCGATTTTAATGATCCAGAAAACGAGCGTGACCTCGGGAACTTTGCTCAACGTATATTCGGCAGTTTTAGTCATGCTCACAATTTCCATTCTCTCGACCAATCATCGGGTAAGAGAGCTACTTCAGTTTGGTTCCACAGATTTGAGCCTAGTGCGCAATTGAGGCGCAGTCTGCACGGAAAAATCAAGACGACAGGCCGCTAAGGTGGATGAGAAAAATGGCCCCACACAGGAGGCCAGTTATCTTCTTCCCATTCCCACAAAAATCTTGTTGGATGTTAGTCCGGGTGCGGACCTTCCTTCTTGTTTTCCGAAACTTTCCCAGTCTGCGCGTCCACACCAACTTCCTGCGTGACGGTGCCGCGCTTAATATCAAAGGAATACGGCAGGCCGCTCCCGCCCTTTTCTTTCTCCAATTCTTCATCAATGATTTTGCCCGGATGCGCCTTTAGAGCGATGGCGCGAGCTTCGGCAATGCTAACCTTAGCTTGGTTCGCTAGTTCTTCGCCGGTGTACGCCATTGCCGGAAGCGTTCCCACGAGCAACACCGCAGCGGTTCCACTGGCTATGCAAAACCTCAAGCCGTATCTTGTTCCCAATCCTGACTAGCGACCAAAAAAACGATTGGTTAATCGTTAGTTGCTAATGATATTTGCCATCGAGGAAACTAGACGATGCAAATTATCGAGACGGATGATCCCGTTGAGGCTCAACGATGTCGTCGCGTTCAATATAATGGGCACCCTACGGCCATAACCTTGCGCGGCTCGAAGTATGTCGGTGTAATTAAATCAGTGAAAGAGGAAGCTGGGCCGCGGTGGATCATCACAATTATCCCAAAAGAAACCAAAGCCTTCGCACGGCCGCGACATAGGCCCTCATACGCTGTCTGAGCTTCGGTTTTTTCAATCGAAGGCGAGGGCTGTCTGCCAAGCGCGGGGCAGACACATCCGAACAATTGAGTAGCGGACAGTATCAATCTGCAGTCACTGGCACGATCTGAAGCCCGGCGCTCGACAACGCTTCGGTGATACGTTTCGCAACCTGCTTGGCCTCTTCGGGGTCTATTCGGCCTTCTGAGTGATCTTTGAATGCGTCGCAAATTGCGGTTGCGATTATCGAATTCACCTGATGCTCATCAGACATAGCCGTCTCCTGACTCCTTGTCTGAACAGCGGTTCAGACAGATGAACAACCTAAAGCTTTATTTATAAAGGGGCTAAAGGCGCTCGAAGCTCCCATATGTCTATACGTGTACCCCTAATGGAGGAAACGTCATGAGAAAATATGGAACGATCGGAGTTGCCTGTCTGGCGATTGCGCTGGCCGCGACATCTCCGGCATTGGCTTTCGGCGGACGCGGCGGTGGCGGCGGCCATGGTGGAGGCGGTGGTTTCCACGGTGGCGGCGGAGGTTTTCATGGTGGCATGGGAGGTAGCTTCCGTGGCGGCATGGCTGGAGGTGGCTTCAGCGGCGGCGGTTTCCGCGGCGGCGCTGCACACTTCGCTGGCGGAGGTTATAGAGGCGGATATGGCCACGGATATGGTGGTGGGTACCGCAGAGGCTACGGAGGGGGTTACGGCTATGGTGGTTATGGAGGCTACGGATATGGGCCGGGCATCGTGGGCGGTCTGATCGCTGGATCCCTCCTCGGTGGCGCTATCGGATACGACGACTGTTACGACGGCTATTACGGCTATTCCAGTTGCTATTATCCGTACTAAAGCGGCTTAGTTAAATAAGCAAAAAAGGCGGCCCTTGGGCTGCCTTTTTCTTGTTTGGGTAGCGGTGATATTCGATTTGGTTGAAAAGCTCAGAGACCTGGCGCTGGCTGGAGACACTGAGGCTCGGCTTATGATCGAGAAGTACGAAAGATGGCAGCGGCAGATCGAAGAGGGAAATCCCGACGTGTAAAGCAAAGTCTGGATTTTGAACGAACGCTGGTTGATGTGAGCCAAGCCAAGTTTGGTTTTTTGAACCACAACAGCTCCTGGAGCTGCGGATGTTCAAGCGCGGTATCATCAATGCGATTTTGAAATTGTTTTAGATGCAGTATCGTCATTTCGATTGCACCTTCAGAAGGTCGCAAGCATGAAAATTGGTCGCCTCGAAGCCCCCAGCGAAGAGGAGGGCGACTACCGGCTCCCGGCGGAATCCCCACCTTCGGGCAGTTCAGGTTCTTGCCCGCTTTTCCGCAGCGGTGAGCGCTTCGAATTGGAGGCAGAGCGCAGCAGCGCGTGCATTCGGCTGCGCAACCTTCCGATTTCTCTCAGAGCATCCTGGCGTTTCTGGCCTGGTGGCATTTTGCGCACCGCATCCAGCAACTGCGCGGCCATTTCATCCAGGTCGTCCATCGCAGCCCCCGCAAAAGCCCAGGGTAGGCTAGCCGACCGCGCTGACACGGACCTTACAGTCCGCCGCCTTAAATCAAATTCATAGCTCAGCTTGATAACGTCGCCCGGATGAGCGCCCGCGAATTTCCAGCCGGGCGGGAGGCGTCGACCGGACAGTTCGGCCATATGGTCCGGCGGAATCCGATCCCTCACGGCCGCCACCGCCTCGCGGTGGGGTATCGAATAAGCTGCCCAGAAGGATTTGGCTCCATCCGGGGCGGTAACCTCAACGAGGGGAATCGCAAAGCGCGGCATCCGGCAAAAATGTCATCCGAACGGGAGGCCAGCCATTCAACTTCCGTAATATCTGCGTGAACTCTTTGACGCTGCTTCGGATGGCCAAAGTCGAGGCGTAACAAGCCGAGGCGTTGGGAAGGCGCGCGACTTAAATTGAATTTAGAATTCGATGAGAGCTCCTGTGGTTTTCATCAAACCCGTGGAGGCGCTCCATCTCACAGTTTCAGTCGCTCAGCACAGACGCTTCCGGCCCAGCCCAGCCTCATTTTCGAGGCGCCTGTACCGTTGGAGTCCTCCGCATCGAAATGCGTGACGATGCCTTCCGCCGAAGTTATGACGCTGACCTTGCAAAATCGCGGGTCATCGGACATGGCGCCCGGGGTCTGTCCATCTCCATAAAGACCTGCATCGCCTGTGTAGGACCTTTGGTTCCGGGGCAAGTCGGTCGCGGCAAGCTCCCAGACATAGGTCATTTGATCATTGTCCATTTTCTTCCGGCCGCTCGGCTTTCCGTATCGTGCAACGACGGCATCCACATTTTGCCCGACGAACTGATCGCCAACTCTAGTGGCTGTCGATATGTCCTGCCCGGGCGCCCAGTGAGAAAATATGGAACGATCGGAGTTGCCTGTCTGGCGATTGCGCTAGCCGCGACATCTCCGGCATTGGCTTTCGGCGGACACGGCGGTGGCGGCGGCCATGGTGGAGGCGGTGGTTTCCACGGCAGCGGCGGAGGCTTTCATGGTGGGGGCATGGGCGGAGGTGGCTTCCGTGGCGGCATGGCTGAAGTGGCTTCAGCGGCGGCGCTGCCCACTTCGCTGGCGGAGGTTATAGAGGCGGATATGGCCACGGATATGGTGGTGGGTACCGCAGAGGCTACGGAGGGGGTTATGGCTATGGTGGTTATGGAGGCTACGGATATGGGCCAAGCATCGTGGGCGGTCTAATCGCTGGATCCCTCCTCGGTGGCGCTATCGGATACGACGACTGTTACGACGGCTATTACGGCTACTCCAGTTGCTATTATCCGTACTAAAGCGGCTTAGTTTAAATAAGCAAAAAAGGCGGCCTTTGGGCTGCCT
>CAWFZL010000044.1:0-197952 GCA_963820275.1 uncultured Alphaproteobacteria bacterium | reverse complement strand
CGCCCCTGGGCACCATTCAACTTACTGATATCGTTTCAAAAAAATTAGCTTCTGTTCTGACGGGCATTTCGGTGCGGTCGCTATTGCAACCCCATTGCAACCTTGTGGCTCGTTCTCGGGCAAACTGCATCTCGGAACGGCGCCCCCTGTTCCATCACCACGCTGACGCCGCCGGCGTTTTCATCGCGTGCCGATACGCTGCGTAGCTCGTAGCGAAAGGCCCAGTAGGCTGCCCCTGAGGCGGATACCCGCGCGTCGGCGGGGCCACCAAAACCAACCTGCACCGCACCAGCCGAACGTCTCCAGCGCTTGGTCCGAATAAAAGACCTCGATGCTGATGCCGGTCTGCGGGTGGACGTCAAAGAGCGGGTCACGGCATGGGCGTTGGGGGCAGGACGTCGGGGCCATCAAGCCGCCCTTTCCGCCGGTTCAGCAAGGGCCAGCGCGCGCAGGTATTCGGCGGCCTTGGAGGCATGGCTGCACGCTGTAAAAAACGCCCGTTTGTCAGCTTTCAGAAGCTCAATCCAGTTGCCGATGTAGCCCGCGCTCCGCACGTCACCATCAAAGCCAAATTCCGCGCACAAAAACGCCGCACCCAACTCCGCAATCAATTCCTCGGCTGCGTAGTTGCGTGAACCGAACCGGTTCTTCAAATCCCGATCAAGGCGCGACTTATGGCCCGACCAATGCGTCAATTCGTGGAATGCCACGTTGTAGAAGTGGTCCGCGCCCTTGAACCCAGCGAATGCAGGCATCGAGATAAAATCTCGGCTCGGCACGTAATAGGCTTCACCGTGGCCCTCGCGGATGTCCGCGCCAGTTGAGTGCAGGAATGCGTCGGCAAGCTCATCGCGCGTGTCGGGATTGCGAACGCGCATTGGCTTCCCGGTATTGATGCTATCGGGCAGGTTCTCGCACTGGTCGACGTTGAAAACCGTGTACTCGCGCATCATCGGGATCAGGCGCGTTGACGAGCAATCGTCCGCGCCTTGGTCGCGGACCTGCAGTTGCTTCACGAAATAGACCTTGGTGCCGCGCTCGCCCTTACGGACGTTGCCACCCAACTCCAAAGCCTGCTTGAAGGTCAGGAAGCGCGGCGTGCGATAACCAGCCGCCTGTGCCATCCACAACAGGACGACGTTACATCCAGAGTAAGGCCGGTTGCTCACGGCATTGCACGGGGTATTCGCGCCGGGGGTTGCCGACCATGGCTTGACCGAAGGGGCGGCCCCGGCTTCTAACTCGGCAACAATGCGTGCCGACACTTCCGCATAGAGATCACGTTTCATCCTTGCCTCGCTGTTATGGCTGACGCGACCACGATCGGCCGCATGCCATAGCCGCGTAGGGCAAGGCTTCTAAGTTTGGTCAGGCTGATGGGCGCAAAATCTACCCCCCGGGTACCATGGACAGGCCCCCCGTCTCGCGTGCGCCGAGACATCGCTCGAAAATATGCAGCCCAAATTTTTCGAGCGTTAAGACTTCTTAACCCCCCGGCTGGAACGGTGGACTTGTAGCCGTTACCATGGTTTTTCGCTGCACCAAGCGGGGAATTGTGCAGTGCGGGCTGGTGGGACCGCGCGGCCAGGAAGTGGTCCGCCCAAGTGCACTGGCGGGAAACCCGGTCCTGTGTTCTTATCAGTCGGTCACTTTAATCGGGCGGGGATTACGTGGCGGGCGGGCGCATAGAGCGGCGGTTAGCGGCAATAGTGGCAGCCGACGTAGCTGGTCACTCACGACTGACGGGCCTCGACGAGGTCGGGACCGCCCGCACGCTCCGCGAACACCGCGCGGTCACGGACGCACTCGTGGCTAAGCACGGAGGACGCCTCGTCAAGAGTACCGGGGACGGCGTGCTGCTTGAGTTTCCCTCGGTAGTCGATGCGGTCGAATGCGCGGTCGCGGTGCAGACGGTGATGGCCGAACGCAACCAAGGCGTCCCAGAGAACCGCCTTATGCAGTTCCGGATCGGGGTCAACCTCGGCGACATCCTGATTGAGGGGAATGACATTCTCGGCGACGGGGTAAATGTTGCGGCACGGCTTGAAGGCATAGCGGAACCCGGTGGCATCTGTATCTCGTCTTCGGCCTACGATCAGGTCAGCGGCAAAGTCGCTGTCGAGTTCACTGATCTGGGCGAGCAAACTCTCAAGAACATAGCCCGTCCAATACGTGCCTATGCCGTTGTCCAGGATGGGATTGGCGCAACGGAGCAGCGTGGGAGCACGACGCCAAGCTTGTCTTCGGCCCCGCGCCTTTCGATTGTGGTGCTGCCATTTGCCAACTTCGGTGGCGATCCCAGCAGGAATATTTTGTTGATGGCGTCACCGAGAGTTTGACGACTCACCTCTCCCGCATCAGTGGTGCTTTCGTGATTGCGCGCAACACCGCTTTCACCTTCAAAGGCAAGGCTATTGATGTGAAGAAAGTGGGACGTGAGCTGAACGTCCGCTACGTGCTCGAAGGCTCCGTGCAACGCGGTGGCAACCGGCTGCGGGTGAACGTGCAGCTGATAGACGCCGAAACAGGCAACCACCTCTGGTCGGAGCGTTTTGACAAGCCCGTTGCCGACCTCCTCGACATGCAGGACGAAATCGTATCAAGGCTCGCGAGGGCACTGGATGGCGAACTCATTGCGGCTGAGGCCCGGCGAGCAGAGCGTTCATTGCATCCAGACGTAATGGATTTGATCTTCCAGGGTCGGGCCTGGTTCAACAAAAGGGGGTACCCCCGATCACATGGCAAAAGCGCGCGGCTTTTTCCAACAGGCCATTTCGCTCGACCCGGCAAACATTGAGGCTATGGTCATGTTGGCGTTCGTCGATACGTGTGTTGGAACTTCATGATGACCGACGACGTGTCAGGACGACTTGCCGCAGCCGAGGCGACCTTAACAAAGGTGTTTAGCATTGAGCAATCACAGCCAAACCACGCTTTGGCTCACGTAGTCAAGGCTTGATCCAACTGGCCACAAAACGCGCGGATCAAGCCATCGCTGAGTGCGAGCACGCATTGGTGCTGGATCGCAATTTAGCCCACGCCCACGCGGTGATCGGCTTCGCCAAGTATCAGCTTGGCCGAGGCGAAGAAACCGAGGCTCACATCAACGAGGCTTTCCGCCTCTCTCCGCGCGACCCCATGCGGCTACGTGGTGCATGATGGTTGCCCCCAGCAAGGCGGACCATAGTGAAGCAATTGCTTGGTATCGCCGCGGTCTTGAAGCGAACCGAACCATTGCGCTCGCGCATCTTCCCTACTCGCCGATAGACTGGTGCGGCTCGGCGAGTTGGAGCAAGCGCGGGCAGCAGTGCAAGCGGGGCTTGCGCTCGATCCAAACTTCACAATACGTCGTTATCGTCAGGCAAGAAGCGCATCCGGCAACCATCCGACAATCCTTGCCGCGCTCGAACGCAGCATAGAGGGTATGCGGTTGGCAGGGGTGCCCGAGGGCTGAGCGATTGCACTTCCCAGCGGTCAATTCCGGTTCGAGCGCGCGCGTACTCGCAGGTTGCGGGCGGGAGGGGTGTTCTTGCACCTTGCTAAGGCCGTGAGTGGGGCCCTTAGGTGTGGCCGCCGAGCCGCTCGGCGTGCTGGAGCCCGGATTGACATCGGTTATTGGGGTGAACCCGGACAGTGACACGTACATACCCGCTTGCCGCAGATTGACCCTTTGCAGAGATGGCTCAACTATGCTCGGTTTTATCACGCCACCGTTTCAGATACCTTCGGGTGGGAGCCAGCCCGTTGCGGTAAAATGAGCACGCACCCCATTATGAAAGCCGCAATGACCGCGGATGCGATCGGACGGCTGAACGAAGACCACCATCGTTTACCGGCTTGTCGAGAAAATCGCCAACGGTGGCTCCCAGTGGTCGACGAAGAATGAACGCAGCCCAAAATAGCGTTACCCGCGATACCTTCGTCCAGTAATAGGCTGCCGCGACCACCGCGAGCGCGGCGGCGAATACGACCGCTCCGCCTTCGTATCCAAGGCCCGTCGCATCGGCCATCCAGTCACCGAGTGCAGTGCCCAAGGTCTGCGAGAACGTGATCGCGGCCCAATAAAAAGCTTCCACTGTTGGCGTGTTAACAGTGTCCACCGATATTGAGCCAAGCGACCAATACCAAAGGCCGAGTGTCGCCAAGACGCAGAATAGTAAAATCGATGAACCGCCGGTGTAACCGATGCCCAACGACCGGTTCGCAAAATCGGCCATCGTGGTGCCAAAGGTCGTGGAGGCTATGATCGTGGCCCAGTAGAGAAAAGGATGAAATTTCTTGGCAACGATTTGTGCTGCAACGAGCGCGACGAGCGCCACAAAAAAGAGGAGGGTACCATCCAAATATCCCCAGTTGAGCGTCATAGTCACGGTATCGCCGCCGGTCTCGCCCAATGTCGTTGCGGCGATTTTAATGATCCAGAAAACGAGCGTGACCTCGGGAACTTTGCTCAACGTATATTCGGCAGTTTTAGTCATGCTCACAATTTCCATTCTCTCGACCAATCATCGGGGAGTCAGGTTTAGTTCCAAAGATTTGAGCCCAGTGCGCAATTGAGGCGCAGGTCTGCACGGAAAAATCAAGACGACAGGCCGCTAAGGTGGATGAGAAAAATGGCCCCACACAGGAGGCCAGTTATCTTCCCATTCCCACAAAAGTCTTGTTGAATGTTAGTCCGGGTGCGGACCTTCCTTCTTGTTTTCCAAAACTTTCCCAGTCTGCGCGTCCACACCAACTTCCTGCGTGACGGTGCCGCGCTTAATATCAAAGGAATACCGCAGGCCGCTCCCGCCCTTTTCTTTCTCCAATTCTTCATCAATGATTTTGCCCGGATGCGCCTTTAGAGCGATGGCGCGAGCTTCGGCAATGCTAAACTTAGCTTGGCTTGCTAGTTCTTCGCCGGTGTACGCCATTGCCGGAAGCGTTCCCACGAGCAACGCCGCAGCGGTTCCACTGGCTATGCAAAACTTGATCATATTCATTGCCGTCTCCATTTTGAGAGGGCGCGGAAACTCCGCGTTTGTCTCTGCACACGAAGTGGTCACCGAGTATCGCTACGCAATGGACCATTGGTTAAATCTTGGTAACCCAACATTTCTGTTATTGGCAGTACTTTAGCAAAGTCGAAAATCGAACGCAGGTGGCCAAGCCTGACGACGTTTTGCGATAACCGCGCGCAAAATAGGATCGTAAAGGTCCGTTCGCCTTCACCTATTGGCAGCACGAAACGGACATGCCGATATAGTCGCCGGATGTCGGCTGTTGAGGGAGGAACGGACCCAGCAAGGGCACGACCAGCCGACAAACCCGAGTATCGTGCGATGAGGGCGTTCAACGGTTGCACTTTGCTAAGGCCGTGAGAGGGGCCCTTAGGTGTGGCCGCCGAGCACGTTGTGGTTACAAACCGGAAATGCATCGATCTTGACCGCTGGTCATTCATAATCCGGGCGTTCTACTGCACCTTTTCCCAAATGAGTGTTTGGACGAATATTCGTCCCAAGGTTTGTAGATTTCGGCTCGGATGTGGCTCTGTAACGTAAGTCAAACGGTCGCCATCTCGGGTGATGGTACGAGTGACGGTCGTGCCACTCCGTGTTTCATCCCAAGATAGGTCAACGTGATGCTGAATTTGATTGCCACTGTACGTATAGGTGCCCCCGTAAGCCACCATACTTCGATATAGGGCGTCACGCTCTTCGAGCGTTGTTTTTGTAACGTCTGGCGGCTTAATTCGTCCATCAAAGGTAATAAGCACCAACATACGCCCTTCCTTGCCGTAAGTGATGTAGCCCTTGGGATGCTCACCAAAAGCGTTCACGACGTCGCCTGTATCTAGATATTTGTTGGTTGCGGCGATTAGTTTGTACGTTCCCCATATTTCTTCGTCGCCAGCAAAAGCATCGGATGTAAGGAGGACCATCGTCACGGCGATGCCAAAGGCCGCGAACGCGAGACCGCTTTTCATTTTGCTCTCCAATACGTAATGGACTTCCAAAATGCGAACTGCAAAGGCGCTGGGCTACTGTATCACGCATTCGCCGTCGCTGCGCTCCGACGAGCCCGGGCCTGTAAAAGGGTGAAACGGTGTCACCCTCACACAAAACTAGTGGGACAAATTCGAGCGTTCTAGCTTTTTACCTTACTAGGGTTAGGACCTAATTAATCGTCTTCTGATTTAAGGGTTTGGTCAACCGATTCGGAGACCAGACTTATGAGCGCCAATTTATTTTGGTTCGACGACGAACAATGGTCGAAGGTGATGCCGCACCTGCCGACCAACCAGCAAGGCCCTGAACGCCATGATGATCGACGTATTTTGAGCGGGATCATGCACGTGCAGAAGGTTGGTTGTCGGTGGAAGGACTGCCCAAGCGAGTATGGCCCGCACAAGACGATCTACAATCGCTTCGCCCGGTGGAGCGAACGGGGAATTTGGCAAAGCATATTTGCCGCCGTTGCGGCCTCTTCCGATGCGCCCGGGCAAATGGCGCTCGACAGCAGCCATGTCAAAATCCACCGCTGCGCCAGTGGCGGAAAAGGGGGGCGCAGGCCCAAGCGATAGGCATCACCAAAGGCGGCCGCAACAGCAAGATTCACGCGGTTGTCGACGAGCTATGTCGGCCTTGGGTGTTGGTCCTTACTCCCGGCAACACAGCGGATTGTGTGATGGCCGAAGCCTGCGTCAGCCGGATCCCGGGAGTCACGAAGCTGCTGGCGGACAAAGGCTATGATACCGATGCGTTTCGCGCGTTCCTTAAGGACAATGACATCAAGGCGGTCATTCCCGGAAAATCAAACCGAAAGAAACGCTTCCGCCATGACAAAAAAGCCTACAAAGGTCGCAATGTCGTCGAGCGCTGCTTCTGCCGCCTCAAAGACTTCAGACGCATCGCAACCCGCTACGACAAGCTCGCCAGAAACTTCTTCTCGGCGATCTGCTTCGTGGCTACTCTGGCCTACTGGCTGTGATTTAATTGAGTCCCGACCCTAGCACTACTTTGGCAGATTCATTCACGCCGCTTCGCGTTGCAGATCCATCTTCGGCAGTGCGGGCATTGCTGCGGCGGTGGTCGAGCGATGAGTTCGAGGATGGCCTGACGCACGGCCGGCAAGGTTGGTTCCGGCGGCGGCCCGTTGATTCTTTTTTTCCCGCCCTGCTGTTTTGAGCCGGCGATATTGAAGGAAAGCGTAGGCGATCATCGTCATGAGCGCGTGACGATGCAGTCCTTGCCAGGATCGGCCCTCGAAGTGGTCAAGACCGAGTTCTTCCTTCAGCTGCTGGTGCGCCTGCTCGCAAATCCAGCGCGCCTTGATAGTGGCTGCTAGGGTGCGCAGGTCTGTTCTCGCTCGCAGGTTGGCGAGATAGTATTTCTTCTCTCCCGACATCCTGTGTTCGCCGACGAGCCAAACCTCCTCCCCAGGCAGATGTTGCTGACCCTTGTCCCGGATCCGCTGCGGCGGTCCGTCGGCAACCCGCACGCGGACCGCAGCAAAGCGAGCCTTGAGCTTGCCTTTCGTACCGGTGCGCCAATTGATGGTCCGCCATTTGGCATGGGCCAACATATCTTCGGCCGGTCTCGATAGAACGTCGGGAACGTGCCGCTTCCGGGGACGACCGCGCTTGGCAACTGGCCAGACCATCTGTACATCGGCAGGATAAACCTTGAGGTGCCGCGGAATGCCGACCGCCCAGGTCAATTTGCGAGCGGTGAGCCCCTGACGGAACGGCGCGCTCAGCCCATAACCGGCATCCGCCAGCACGCAACCGAAGCGCACACCGGCGGCGATTACACGATCGATCTCCGCAAGAGCCATCTCTGGCTTTGTCCGTGCCATTCGATATTCGGCCGGAACACCCGCTCGCTTCAACCGCGCCTGATTGCTCGTCCAACTCTCGGGCAGAAACAACCGCAACGCCAGCATGACCGGCACTTCGCCACGCGCAAGCGTCAGCGACACCAGGGTCTGACAGTTGGCGGTCTTGCCCAGCGCCGAAGCATATTGCGCTGCAACCCCGACCGAATGCGTGCCTTTCTTAGGTATCGCGGTGTCGTCGATCACCAGCACAGCATCACTGCCACCGACGAGCCTATCCGCTTGAACCAGCAGCTCTGTTTCCACGGGCGCCGCATCCCAGACGCCGGCGGCAATGAAGTGATGCAATTGATCGTAGTCGCCAAGCGCAAGCCGCTTCGCCATCGGCTGAATGCTCTTGCGATCGCCAGGACCGATCAATCCTGACACGTAGAGCGGACACATCCGTCGCCGTGCCTTGTGGCCCAACCGATCCACAAACGGCATGAGAAAGCGTTCAAGCTCCTGCTTCCAGTCCGATGTCCTTCCCCCCATGGTCGGCCCTCCAAAAGCCGACCACCCATGAATCACGCAAAAGTCGATTCGGGAATCCCGGGCTCCTCAAAAATCTGCCAAAGTAGTGCTAGCCTGATCTTCCTAAATCCAGCACCACATGCACTGCTCCGGCGCCCCCGCCTTTCTCCGTGGCAAATCCGCATTTGCGAAACATCGCCAACATCGGGGCATTCTCCGGCAAGACCTCGGCGATCAATCGCGCAAGCCCACTCTCACGGGCAATCAAGACGAGATGCCGAAGCAGGGCTGTTCCAATTCCTTGCCCCTGATATTCGTCGACGATCGCGAAGGCCACTTCGGCCGTACCGGGCTGCGTGACGATGTAGCGGCCGCCGCCGACGATGGTGTTTTCGCCGCCCTCCTCGACCGAAGCGACGAGGGCCACATGCTTGACAAAGTCGACGTTGACGAAGAAATCGACTTCTTTTTCGCTAAATCCGCGCTTGGGACCAAAAAAGCGACGGTAGAGAGATTGGGCGCTGACACGCCCGACCGCGGATAGCATCGCATTCCGGTCCTCGGGCCTGAGAGCCCGAATGGTGACGGAGCGCCCGTCGCGCAACGTCTCGGCGAAGGAATAAGCGGCGGCCTGCGTCATTTTCAGAACTCCTGAAACATAGCATCAGGCCGCCGCCATAGATCTGAGAAGGAGATTTGCGTCACCGCATCGTAATCGTCACCCCACCGACGGCGGCCGACAGTTCCAGACCGACCCTCACTCCATGCAATTCCAGAACCACGCCTCGGGCGTTCTGTAGCACGACGCCGCCGGCGCCCCCGGCGACCGCTATGCCAGCGCCGATTGCACTATAGGTACCGGCGAGATCTCCGGGCGAGTGCAAATGCCGGGCTCGCCCTACCACTTCAGTGGTCGATGCGCCGATGGTTGCCCCAAAGCTCATGCCGGAAACAGTGAACGGATAGTGGTGACCTCGGAAGGTCAGAACACCCTGCCCTCCGCCGACGCCGATAATAAATCCGCCCCTCGTGAATACGGCGCGGATCGAGCCGGTTTCTGCCTGCGACGCTGTGGGAATACTCACGGCTCCCGCCACGCCCAGAACCAACGCAAATACAAAAGCTTGAAGCTCTTTCTTCATCAACTTCCTCCCTTTATGCAAGTTTATCAAACAGGACTCTCAGCTTACTTACCCGATTCAATCTGCTCCAGCGCGGCGTGAAGGAATTCGTTCATTCGCGCACCTACCTGCTGTTCCGAAATACCTTTTTTCGAGAGATCCTTTGACACCCTGCGCCAAGGTGTTTTCCATGGTCTGGTTCTCAAGGTCCGCGGTGACCAGGCCATTTGCGTAGGCCACGGCGGCCTCGCCCGTCAGACCAAGCTGGGCCGCAGCCCAGTTGCCCAGCATCTTGTTGCATCGGGCCATCACCTTGAATCTGAGCTCCTCGTCGTGAATGTATTTGGCCTCAAAGCCCTCTTCGCGTTTGTCAAAAGTTGTCATGCGTTCAGTCCTGATTTCGTCGTGATTGCGAAGGTCCGCTAAAACGCGGTCGCGGGAGAAAGGTTGATGTGAATGGACTTGTAGTGGTCGAGAAGTGCAATGGCACGATCGAGTTCGTCGCCGGGCGGCGTTGACGTTACCGTCTGCTCCATCTCCTCGATTCGTGTCCTGAGTTCGCCGAGATCGAGCTCTTCGAGGGAGGTCGCCGAATCTGCAAGGATGGTGAGTTCTTCTTCCGCAAATTCGGCCAGGCCACCGAACACGACGAATTTCTCGGAGCCGCTACCCGCCATCGTCGTCACGATTCCGGGGCGTACCACCGCCACGACCGCTGCATGGCCGGAGAGGACGCCGAAATCACCCTCGATACCGGGCACGTCCACCTGGTCGACGCGGCCCGCGAAGAGCAGCTTTTCAGGCGACACGAGGTTGAACTGGAAACCGGGCATTGCGCCGTCCGTTCGTTCAATGCTTGCAGCTGAGTTGATGGGCAGCGTTTTCCTTGCCTCGTTTATCCTAGTAGCGAGCGCGCACAGGCAGTCCCAGGTCACGCTGCCAGATCGTGCCGTTGTCAAACTGAATGGTCATGCCATCCACCGAGTAGACGGCACCATAGTTGTAGCGATCAACCCAAATCCGGGTTGCGGGTGCGAACCAATCCGGCCATGCGCGGGACGCTTCTCCGACCTCGTTCAGCATGTTCAATTCGGGACCGTTCTGGGTGATGTAGGCCGGATTGCCAACCGGCCCCCTGCATGCCTGGACGCATCTGTATGCGCCGGTCAGATTAGCGGATTGCGCCGATGCCGAGGTTGCGCCAGCGGCAGCCAGCGCGGCAATTGCCAATGAAATCATTCTCATGAAAATCACTCCAGACTTGAGGGCCGTTGAAAAATAGCCCGCCGGCTTGACGGCCGATTGATTTGTATCAAGCGGCTCTCGACGCGCGGTCCCTGCTCTGCTCGACGTGACGGGGATGCCCTGGAAGAAAATCGAAGCCCGGTAAACAACGCCTTGGGTGCTGGCTCTCAGCCCATCGCGATCCCGCAAGGCCGCTCGGCGAAGGTGGCGGCAGGCCGGCTGCCGCCACGTCGTTCGGAGCATAGGTTTGCAGCGTCAGCCGCAGACCTGAACCGGTCGCCAGCGCCATCCATGCGACGTCCATATCCGCTGTCTGACGATGTAGCAGCCACCGTAGCCATAGTAATTGGCGTAGCCATAGGGATAATAACCGTAAGGATATCCTGCCCAATACGGTGCGGTTGCGGCCAGGCCCAAACCGATGCCCAGACCCGCGGCACCCCAGCCCCAGCCGCCCCATCCGCCGCGCCAGCCGCCGTGCCATCCACCAAAGCCGCCATGCCATCCACCAAAGCCGCCGCGGAAGGCGGATGCTTCGGTCGGCGCCATCAGGCTGACTGCGAGGATCGCGGTCACGGCAACTATTGTCTTTCGAAACATGATCAGCACTCCCAAACCAAAAATGCACTCGATTGGCGCTCCTCCCTCGTTGCAAGACCGCCTCGGTCGGACGCCATTAAAAATCATAGGGCGGACAACCCGCCAATCGTTGAGGTAAATCAAGGCTGAAGCGTCTGCGTCGGTTGCGCGGGGAGACTCACCACCCTCACCAAATTCTTCACGAAAAAGAGATCGCCCGGCGGCCGGACGAAACCATTTTCGTTCGCGACGAAATTCTCCTGAAACCGGCGTTTGATCGGCTGAAATCATTCAAAAAAAGGGGTTCGATCATGCTGGGCATCATCATCAACCTCCTCTATCGGCAATCCTGCAGGGCGGCGCTATCCGCCATTCGAATGCAGAGTCATCGCTGGATTTGAGCCGAGCAGAGCTTGCCCCCTTGAGCAGGGCAGGTTTTGGGACGGAGTGACCGGACGGGAATTCAGGATTTCCGGCGTGTGCCGATATCGGCGCTCAGCGCGAGGAGTTCCTTGCGGGCAGCGCTTTCCGCGGAGCGCTCGATCTTCCGGTAGCGGTCAACGAGTGACAGGCCAAAAGGCGTAAGGATGGCGCCACCGCCGTTCTTGCCGCCCGCTTGCCGCTCGACTGCGGCGCGCCTGCAGATGCGATTGATCTCGTCCACGAGGTCCCACGCCCGCTTGTAAGACATGTTCATCGCCCGGCCCGCGGCTGAGATCGAGCCACAGGATCGGATCTGCTCCAGCAACTGTATCTTGCCGGGCCCTATCCGTCCCTCCGTTTTCAAATCGATCCGGACACTCAAGGAGGGAAGTGATGGCGTCGATGACTTTCGCATGTTGGGCTTGCTTGAGCCTCTGCTGATCCGCACGACCAAACTAGCTCTTCACCGATCGCAATGCCAGTGAGCCCGTCTTCCGCGCGCGGCGTCGGACATCCACAAGCGTTGGATGGCAAGAGCCGATGTTTGATCTGACATCGCTTGATCTGACATCAGAAAGCACATGTCCACATTGACGCGCGTCAAGGCGGACCATTTCCACATGCAATGCAAACGCCTTCGCTGCCGACAGATTTAATTCTGTCGGCAAATCGAAAACAGAAAGGCCTTTGTATCAATAGCAGCTGCGGGGGTCGACCGGAACGTATTGGCCCGACGGATAGCGGTAATAGCAATTGCCCTGCGCCAGGTAATAGCCGGGGCGGCTGGCAGCTGTCGCGCCGGCGATCGCACCGGCCGTGCCGCCGGCGATGGCGCCGACGGCGGCCCCGCCGGGCCGGCCGGTAATGAGACCACCGAGCAACCCACCAACGATCGCGCCGCCGACTGCACTTGCAGCCGGATCCGGCGGCGGTGGGGGCGGCGGAGGCGGCGCGTAAGCCACCGGCGGCCCCGGCGGGTAGCCGGCCGCATCGGGAGGAGGTCCGCCCATATCGTCCACGAACTCGACATCCGAGACGTAAGCGGGTGGACCTTCCATCGGCTGCGGGTAGAAATACCAGACCCCGCCGACATCCCACCACCAGCCGTAACGCCCGTTATGCGCCTCGTGGCGCCAGCGTCCGCCCTCCCACGCCATTCGGCCATGATACACGTGTCCGCCGAAATTGCGCTGCGCGATGCCTGCTCGCGCAAAGCGCGCATCCTGCGGACCGCGGACCGGCGCGGCGCGATTGGGACCCGGATGGGGTGCCTGCGCCCCCGGCTGCGGCTTGTTTCCTTCTTGTGCCTGCGCCGACAGCGCCAACGCGGACACGATCGATATCAGGGGAAGGACGATCCAAGAACGTCTGAACGTGCTCATGTTTACATTAGCTCCCGCTGCCAACTGACAATTCCTAAAGCCCAAATCGAACCAGCGCCACCCCAAAAACCACCGCGCCCAAAGCCATCAACGAGGTTGCCAAGGGAGTTGAACTTCGGTGTCCCCAGTAGTCCGCGAAAATGGGCGGATTCTAGACCGGATTTCCGGTCCCTCTCATTTCTTCGTGTTGCCATCCACGGGGGGCGCCTTGTAAGAGCTTAAGCGAAACGGAAGAGGAACCCGAAATGAAGAGACTGCTCGCGCTGATCGTCGTGCTGCATGCGACGGCAGCCTTTGCGCAAGATGTCCCCCCGCCTCCCGGCCCCAAACCGGCGCGTGCCAAGCAGCACTCTCCTCCAAAATCCATCGCCGAGAAGCTCTTGGCTTGTCTCGAAATCGACGATGAGACCAAGGACCGGCTGGACTGCTACGACGCGATTGTGCCGCCCAAGCCCAAGCCGAAGGCGGCGCCGGCGAACGGGGTAATGGATTGCCGCTATGTCAAGGAGGAAGACGAGCGGCTGAAATGTTTCAACGGATTTGCCGAAAAGATTCCGAAATTTTCCTCGCGCTAGTGCAGCGGATTTGACATTCGTTTGCGGCTAGGGGCTCCGTCCCGCCGGTCCTGTTGATAACCCGCCGCCGCCGTACCCGGCGGCGTGACAGCGCTCCGCAGCGTGCTATCGACGGAAAATAAGGTCACACCACAAACGGATTAGCATCATGCGGATCACCCTTGTCGGATCCCGCCATTTTGGCGTGACAACCCTGGAAATGCTGCGCAAACACGGTGTCGACATCGTCAGGGTCGTTGTTGCGGATCCAGACGACCGGCTCGCCGCTGCAGCGCGTGCGGCCGGGATCGATGTGGTGGTGCAGGCCGACCCGAAATTGGTCGCCGCATCCGAAATCGCGGGCGACACCGACCTTATCGTCACTGCCCACAGCCATGCTCGCGTCAGCAAGGCTGCGCTCGCCGCAGCAAAGCTCGGCGGTATCGGATATCACCCCTCACTTCTGCCCAGGCATCGCGGTATCGCGGCCGTCGAATGGACGATCCGCGAGAAAGATCCGATTGCCGGCGGTACGGTCTACCACCTCGCCGATCGCATGGATGCCGGCGCGATCGCCGCTCAGGATTGGTGTTTCGTCAAACGGGGTGAAACGGCCCGGGAATTGTGGGAGCGCGCGCTCGCGCCGATGGGCCTCAGATTACTGGGTGAGGTCATCGACTATGCCAGGACACATGGCGCGCTTCCAGGCAAACCCCAGGACGAGCAATTTGCAACCAAGGCGCCCAGCCTTTCCGAATAGGACTGCCCAAGTTTTTGCTTTTTATTCTGTGGCGATTTTTCTAACTGATTGCTTTGCAATGATATTCAGTCGTCGGCGAGGCACTAAAGTTTGAACTAATGTTCACAAGGGCGCCTATATCTGCGGCAACAGAGGGACTTGTGCTGGCATGGAACAATGGTGCATATGCCAGCCGGCAAATGAGTGGCAATGCCGTATTGGGGGAAGTCAAATGGAGCATCTGCGTGAGTACCGTGCAGCGGCCGATTGGAAGCTTTGCGGCAACAAGAGTGACCAGAAAATCCCTGCCCTCGCTTTCATGCGGCGACTGATCTTCGCATTCGCTGCGCTGCTGGTGGCCACGCTATGGGGCTCGGCAGGTTACGCGCAATCGGGGCCATTTGCCGGAATGGCCGGCAACTGGACTGGCGGCGGCACCATAACCCTGGAAGATGGCTCCACTGAACGAATTCGTTGCCGCGCCACCTATGCCGTCGGCGCCGGCGGAAATGGTCTGCAGCAAAGCCTGACCTGCGCCAGCGACAGTTACAAATTCCAGCTGACCAGCAACGTTATGGCTCAGGGAAGCGCGGTTTCCGGGACATGGAACGAAGCTACGCGAAACATCAATGGCAATCTCGAGGGACGCTCCGGCGGCGGCGTGTTTCAGGTTCTCGTGAATGCGCCGGGATTCAACGCGAACCTCACACTGACCACGCGTGGCAACAAGCAATCCATCGTGATCAAGGGCGAGAGCCAGTTCAGAGGCGCCTCGATTTCGCTCTCCCGTGGCTGACCGAGGCTAAACCAAGCAAACAGAATTCCCCGTCGCATAGCCGGCGGGGACTTTTTTCGAGATCGAGGGTCGCGCTTCAACCAGCACCTTCAACCTATGTCGCCGGCACAAAGGCGGTGACCTCGATCTCGACCTTGGCGCGGACATCGACGAGACCGTCGATATAAAGCAGCGTGGAAGGCGGGAAATTCTTTCCAATGGTCTCGCGCCAGGCCGCACCGATCCCGCTACCAGCGGCCTCATATTCGCTCCGGCTCGTCAAATACCAGGTCAGGCGAACGATGTGCTGCGGGCCAGCCCCTGCCTCCTCCAGCAAGCGGATGATCCTTCGCAACGCAACAACGACCTGTCCCGCCATATCCGGCTGATACTCGCCCTTTTCGTCACTACCGGTCTGGCCAGCCAGCACAATCCACCGGCCCGGCCCTTCAAGGGTAACCCCGTGCGAAAAGCCCCGCGGCTTCGACCAGTCGGCTGGCTGCAAGATACCCATGAGACAGTTCCTCCAATTGCGCAGACAAGCATGTGGATCGCGATTTCCGGATCCCTTCAACAATATCACACTTGCCCGTGCCGCGGATTTGACATCCGCTCCGCCAATGCCTCATTCGTTGTTTCGCAACCCGTCTGGCGTTTCACAGTGATGGACCGAACACCCTCGAAATCAAAGGCTGCGCTGTGGATGGCCGGCTGGCTCAGCCTGATGCTGGTCGTGGCTGTCGCTGGTCGGGAAGCGGCACGCGAAATCAACGTCTTTCAGATCATGGAGATCCGCACCGTCGCAGGCCTCCTGATGCTCTACCCGTTGATCCGGCTGTACGGGGGCTTTGCCACGCTGAAGACTTCGCGGCCGACGGCTCATATTGCGCGCAATCTCATCCACTATGCAGCGCAGCTCGGCTGGTTTTTCTCGCTGACCCTGATCCCGCTGGGACAGGTGGTATCGATCGAATTCACAATGCCGATCTGGACGGCGATCCTTGCCGCAAGCTTTCTCGGCGAGCGCATGACCATCTGGAAGATATCAGCGATCGCGCTCGGTCTTGTTGGCGTTCTCGTGATCGTGCGTCCGGCCACGGGTGAGATTAATCCGGGCCAGCTGATTGCGTTCGCCGCGGCCGTAGGCTTCGGCACCTCCGTTGCCATGATGAAATCGCTGACGCGCACGGAGGCGGCGGTGTCGATCGTCTTCTGGATGATGGTGATCCAGTCGACGGTGGGCCTTTTGCCCTCGCTCTATGTCTGGAAATGGCCTTCGCTGTACGTCTGGTTCTGCGCGATCATGGTTGCCTTCAGCGGTACGTTCTCTCACTTCTGCATGGCGCGCGCGATGTCGCACGCCGACGCCACCATCGTGTTGCCGATGGATTTCCTGCGTGTGCCCCTGAGCGCCGCCGCAGGCTGGCTGCTCTATTCGGAACGGCTGGACATGTTCACCGTGCTGGGCGCCGCCCTCATCCTCACGGGCAATTTATTGAACCTGAAACCGTCGCAGCCGACTCTCGTACGGGTTGGGGGCTGAGGGTGCGGCCCCAGCCGTAACGGCTACCGGTGATCGACGGCGTTTTAATTTGTGATCCAGATCACTTAAAATTTTTATGACGGCGGGTAATCGGAAGCCAATTGTGGTTTTCTCGTGTAATCTTCAAGGCAAGTTGCTGCTTCATGAAGAGGCGATTCTACCCAGGGGGATTTCAAATGCGTTACCTCACCGTCATTTTTTCCCTGATTTGCATCCTGTTCAACGCGCCGGCGGCCATGGCCGACAAGCGGGTCGCCTTTGTGGTCGGCAACGGCGCTTACAAGAATGTGGCGCAGCTCCCCAATCCTCCGATCGATGCCAGGGCGATAGCGGGCGTGCTGCGGAACGTCGGCTTCGAAGTCGTGGAAGGTACGAACCTCACCCGCGACGCGATGACCGATCGGCTGCTCGAATTCGGCAAGAAGGCGCAAGGCGCGGACGTCGCCGTGTTCTTCTACGCCGGCCACGGCATTGCCATCAGCGGCACCAATTACCTGCTGCCTGTCGATGCCGACATCAAATCGGAGATGGACGTCAAGCTCGGCAACGCGATCAATATCGACGTAACGCTCGACCAGACCATGAGCGACGCGAAGGTGAAGCTCGTATTTCTCGATGCCTGCCGCGACAATCCGTTTGCGGCGAAAATCAAATCGAATTCGCCCACCCGCAGCGTATCGGTGCAACAGGGTCTTGCGGAAATGAAGTCCGGCGAAGGCACCCTCATCGCCTTTGCGACCGGGCCGGGGCAAACCGCGCTCGATGGCCAGGAAGGAACCAACAGTCCGTTTACCCGCGCGCTCATCGCTCACATCACCCAACCCGGTATCGAGATCCAGCAGGCGATGACGGAGGTCCGTGCCCAGGTCAACGAAGAGACCAACAAGGGCCAATTGCCCTGGGGTCACACCAACCTGATCGGCTCGGTCTATCTCAATCCCGCGGTGCCCCAGAACGGTCCGGGAGCGTCCGCAGCGGCGCCCGCTGTGGTGGGATCGATCTCCACGACCAGCGACGCCGAGCTCGAATTCTGGCGCTCGGTGAAGGATTCGAACAAGCCGGAAGAGCTCAACGCCTATCTGACGACCTACCCCAATGGCCAGTTCAAGTCGCTTGCGCTGGCCAGGATCGCCTCGCTCGAGAATGGCCCGTCAACCACGACCCGCAACCTGACGGCCGGCGTCGATCCCGCGACATTTACCGAAGAGGCCAACCAGACCACGGAGGACCAGATCGGCCTCGATCGGGGTCAGCGGCGCGACGTGCAGCGACGATTGAACGGTCTCGGTTTCGATACCAAGGTGACCGGGAAGTTCGATGAGGAAACCCGCACGGTAATCACACGCTGGCAGACCGCGCGCGGATATCCGAAGAGCGGCTATCTCAACAAGCTTCAGCACAAGGCGCTGCTGTCGGAGATCGTCTCGACGACGCAAACGAGCTCTTCCGACGAGTCGGACGGCTCATCCCGCCGCCACAGCGGAGGCGGCCGCCGCAGCGGAGGCGGCGGGGGCGGAGGTCCCAATCCCGGTGCATTCTTCGGCGGAGTCATGGGCGGCATGATGGGCGGCATGTTCCGGCGCTGATCGCCCTTCCGCTCGCAACCGATAGAAAGCAAAGAGCCCGGGACGTCCCGGGCTCTTTTCGTATCGGCTCAATATTTGGCGCAGTCCGCGTTTCCCTCGATCAGCTTCACCATCTTGTCGCCGCCCGAGGTCAGCCGACACATCTCGACCTCCTTGCCTGCCGGAACCGGCTTGGCGCAGGTGATCTGGGGATTGTTGTTGTAGCGCGTGGTCGAGAACTTGCAGCTCACAAGGCAGGAAGCATCGATGCTCAACGAATTCGTCATCATGATACTGGCGATCTCCTCGCCCGGCAAAATGATGCATTTGAAGGGCACCGGTTCCGCGCCGGCTTGCGCCGACAGAAGCCCGATCATCGAGGCGAGACAGGAAATCGCAGAGCGTCCCCCCATGAAGTTTGCCAAGGCTATTTCCCTGCCGCCTTTCTCAAGGCTTCGTTGATCCGATCCTGCCAGCCGGGCCCGCCTTCCTGGAAGTATTCCAGCACATCCTGATCGATCCGCAGTGAAACCTGCTCCTTGACGCCCGGCAGCGTTGCTTTCTTCGGAGGCGCTTCAGCCTCTTTCCTGGTTGCCTTCTTGAAAGCCGCCTCGGCCTCGGTGCGGGCGTCATTCAACGTTCTCGGCCGTCTGGGTTGGTCGGACAAAACTAGACTCCTTCGAACAATGCCGTCGACAGATAGCGCTCGGCGAAAGATGGCACGATGGCAAGGATGGTCTTGCCGGCGTTTTCCGGACGCTTGCCGATCGCAATCGCCGCCGCGATTGCAGCACCGGAAGAGATGCCGCCTGGAATACCTTCATTGCGTGCCAGAGCGCGTGAAGTTTCGATTGCGGTCGTGCTGTTGATCTGGACGATCTCGTCGATGACGGAGCGGTCAAGGATCTCGGGAACGAAACCCGCGCCGATCCCCTGGATCTTGTGCGGAGAATGCTGGCCACCGGACAGGATGGGGCTCTCCTCGGGCTCGACCGCCACTATACGCAGCGAGGGTTTGCGCGGCTTGAGTACTTGTCCGACGCCCGTGATGGTTCCACCGGTCCCTACGCCTGCAACGAAGATGTCGAGATTGCCGCCGGTATCATTCCAGATTTCCTCCGCGGTGGTACGGCGGTGAACCTCAGGATTGGCGAGATTCTTGAATTGCTGCGGCATTACGGCGTTGGGCGTCGTACGCACCAGTTCTTCGGCTGTCGCGATCGAGCCCTTCATGCCCTGCGCGGCCGGGGTCAGTACGATCTCGGCGCCGAGGAAGGCCAGCATCTTGCGTCGCTCGATCGACATCGATTCCGGCATCACCAGCTTCAAACGGTATCCACGTGACGCGGCAACGAAGGCGAGCGCTATTCCGGTATTTCCCGACGTCGGCTCGATCAGAACCGTGTCCGCGTTGATCAGCCCCGCCTTCTCCATCGCCACGACCATGGCCGCACCGATGCGATCCTTTACGCTTGCCGCCGGATTGAAATACTCCAGCTTGGCCAGAATGGTCGCATTCGAACCGTGCTGCTGTGGCAACTTTCGCAGGCGCACGATTGGAGTATCGCCGATCGCGTCAACGATGCTGTCGAAGACGCGTCCGCGTCCGCGACGTTGCACCGCACCAGTGGCCGAAGTCACATCCATGACGCACTCCTTACCAAGATCTTACTTTCATTACGGGCTACTCATGTCGCAAGCGCAAGCCCGAATAGTGCGCGATTGGGAGTTCGCTGCATCGCAAAATCCGAACTCTCTCAAATGACTTAAAAGCAACGCATTTGTGTTGCCACATCGACAACAAATGGCAATATGATGAGCCATGAGGTTCAGATCGCAAGGAGGTCACGATGCCAGCAATCGCTGATACCGTGTCGACCATCTCGCAAAATTCCGATCCCCGCGGGTGCGATCTGCCGACCTGCCCGGTTTGCGCCGATTCAATGGTGGCTGCGGAAGCGTCTGCTTATCTGGCTGACAATGTCGTGAGCTATCTCTGGACGTGCGATACTTGCGGGTACGGTTTTGTGACCAAGCATTCGCTCCAGCGTCTGGTCTGCAACTGAGTTCTCGATAATTGGATTCACGGGTGAGCGCGATCCGGCGCATCATGCGCGCGGAGGAATATCGCCGTTTGCCCAGGCAACGCGCGTGCGCTCGCGAAAACTTGCAAATGTGCCTTCTGAAATCGCGTTCCTGATGTCGCGCATCAGTCGCTGGTAATAGGCGATGTTGATTTCCGACAACAGCATCGCACCCAGCGTCTCGCCCGATCTGACGAGGTGATTGAGATAGGCGCGTGAATAGCTGCGCGCAGCCGGCCAGGAATTCTCTTCGTCGAGCGGCCGCGGATCGTCCGCGTGACGGGCGTTGCGCAGATTGATCTGCCCGAATCGCGTGAACGCCACCCCATGGCGGCCGTTGCGGGTCGGCAGCACGCAGTCGAACATGTCGACGCCTCGTGCGACAGCTTCGAGGATATCGTCAGGCGTGCCGACCCCCATCAAATAGCGCGGACGGTCGTCGGGCAGGATAGGTGCGACCTCCTCGATCATCGCGAGCATGTCCGATTGCGGTTCGCCAACCGCCAGCCCGCCAATGGCGTAACCATGAAATCCGATTTCGACCAGGCCTCGCGCGCTTGCGCGCCGCAACTCGGGCACGTCTCCGCCCTGTGCGATGCCGAACAGCATGTAGCCTTGTGGCGCTGTCTCGAAGGCGCGCTTGCTGCGCTCCGCCCAGCGGAGCGAGAGCTGCATGGCGCGCTCGATGTCGCTGCGAATGGCAGGCAGGCGGATACACTCATCCATCTGCATGGCGATATCGGAGCCGAGCAGCCGCTGCACTTCGATCGAACGCTCCGGCGACAACTCGACCATCGCGCCGTCGATATGGGAGCGGAAGGTGACGGCCCGCTCGTCAATTTTCCGCAGTTCCGACAGCGACATCACCTGGAAGCCTCCGGAGTCCGTCAGCATCGGACCGTTCCACCCGGTAAAAGCCTGCAATCCCCCCAGCGCCGCAATGCGCTCGGCGCCCGGACGAAGCATCAAGTGATAGGTGTTACCGAGCACGATGTCGGCGCCCGCGTCCCTCACCTCGCGCCAATGCAGGCCCTTCATGGCACCCGCGGTGCCCACGGGCATGAAGGCAGGCGTTCGGACCACGCCGTGCGGGGTGGTCAACCGCCCCGTACGTGCCTGTCCGTCTCGACCGAGCAGTTCGAAATGATTGGATGGGCTCATGGAAGCGACTTACCACGAAACAGCAGGCACGCATCGCCATAGGAATAGAAACGGTAGCCGCCCTCGATGGCATGGGCATAGGCCTGCTTCATGGTCTCAAGTCCACTGAACGCCGAGACCAGCATGAACAGCGTCGAACGCGGCAGGTGAAAATTGGTCAGGAGAATATCGACCGCGCGAAAGCGGTAGCCCGGCGTGATGAAAATCGAAGTGTCGCCGGAGAAGGGACCGATCGTGCCGTCCTCGGCAGCCGCGCTCTCCAGGAGCCGCAGCGAGGTCGTGCCGACGGCGACGATGCGGCCGCCTTTGGCGCGCGCGGCGTTCAGCGCGCCGGCGGTTTCGGCGGAGATCGCACCCCATTCGGAATGCATCCGGTGGTCGCTGGTATCGTCCGCCTTCACCGGCAGGAAAGTTCCTGCCCCCACATGCAGGGTGATCCGCCGAATGCCGATATTGCGCTCGCGTAACGCGGCTTCGAGGGCGGGGGTAAAATGCAATCCTGCCGTGGGAGCGGCGACCGCCCCCTCCTGCGAGGCGAACATGGTCTGGTAGTCGGTGGCGTCGCGCTCGTCGGGCGCGCGTCTCGTGGCGATATAGGGGGGAAGCGGCGTGTCACCGAGATCCGCGATGGCGGAATCGAGCGCGGGCCCGTGAAACGAAAACGACAGCGTGACCTCGCCTTCCCCGCTTTTTTGTTCGACTTCGGCATCGAGATGGCCGAGAAGGCAGACCCTTCCCTCATTGCCGAAACGCACGACGTCGCCCGGCGAGAGCTTCCTGGCCGGTTTGACCAACGCCTGCCAGCGCGAGCCATCGAGCCGCTTGATCAGCGTCGCCTCGATCTTCGGTTCGGTTTCGCGCCCCATCCGCCGGCCCCTGAGCTGGGCGGATATGACCCTGGTGTCGTTCACGACCAGCTCGTCGCCGGGCTCCAGCCATTTCGGAAGATCGGCGACACGGCTGTCGCGCAATCCGGCACCGGGTTCGACGATCAGCATCCGCGCGGAGTCGCGCGGGCTTGCGGGGCGCAAGGCAATGCGCTCGGCAGGAAGTTCGAAGTCGAAAAGGTCTGTGCGCATGTCGACGTGGATAGCTAACCCCTCAGGATGAGGAGCCCGCAAGGCGGACATCTCGAACCATGAAGCCGTGGTGGTGGCCCCGGTTCATCCTTCGAGACGCGCAGGCGCTCCTCAGGACGAGGGACCGGTGTTCATGCCGCATCGAGCGCCATGTGCGCCTTGACGATCTTGTCCGGGTCCCTGACCGGTTCTCCACGCTTGATCTTGTCGACATTTTCCATGCCTGACGTGACCTCGCCCCAAACCGTGTACTGCTTGTTAAGGAATGGCGCGTCGTCGAAGCAGATGAAGAACTGGCTGTCGCCGGAATCCGGGCTCGCGGCACGCGCCATCGATACCGTGCCGCGCACATGAGGCTCATTGTTGAATTCGGCCTTGAGCTTCTTGCCGGAACCGCCGGTGCCTGTGCCATGCGGACAGCCGGTCTGGGCCATGAAACCTTCGATGACGCGGTGGAACACGATGCCGTCGTAAAATCCTTCGCGCACGAGTTCCTTGATCCGCGCGACGTGGTTCGGGGCCAGGTCAGGGCGCATTTCGATGGCGACGCGTCCTTGCGTGGTGTCGAGGATCAGAGTGTTTTCGGTGTCAGCCATGCCCGTCTCTCCGCAGGTTTGGGTGGAAGCTTTCGGTTATGAAATTGGACCGCGAATGGCCTGCCGGCGACGGCGCCGGCCATTGCTTCGGTAAATGGCATCGGTGTGCAGCGTTGCAACGTCTCCATCACGGCGATCCGGTACATCAGCCGGTCGTTTTCGCTGGCCTGTTCCGATTCATAGGTGATCCGGGGACGGCCAAGGATCTCGCCTGCGCGGTTAAAACTCACAATCACGGTGATGTCGATGCCTGGGTTGGCCTGTGACGGGGACGGCGGCTTCCAGCAACTCCTCAACCGGGCGAAAACATCGCTGATGGTGTTGACCTGAGCCGGTTGCGCCGACGCCGAAGCCATCGACAGGAGCAGGAGCGCCGCCGCGCACCGGGAATACGGTATGCGCGGCCGACCCAGGGTCACTTGATGTCGGACGCGACTTGCACCTTCACCATCTTGTCGGGATCGGTGACCGAGCCGCCGGACGAACCGGACGACGCCTTCTTGAGCTTGTCGACCACATCCATGCCCTGCACCACCTCGCCGATCACGGTGTACTGGCCGTCGAGGCTCGGGCCGTCCGCGAACATGATGAAGAACTGCGAATTGGCGGAATCGACGCTGTCGCCGCGCCGCGCCATCCCGACAATCCCGCGCTTGAAGTGAACGCTGGAGAATTCCTGCTTCAGGTTCGGATATTTCGATCCGCCGGTGCCATTGAAATTCTGGCCGTCGCCGGTCTGCGCCATGAAGCCGTCGATCACGCGATGGAATGGGACGTTGTTGTAATAGCCCTCGCGCGCAAGCTGCTTGATGCGCTCGGCATGCTGGGGCGCAATGTCCGGCCTCAGCTTGATGACAATGCGTCCCTTGGTGGTGTCGATGACGATCGCATTCTGCTTGTCGAGGCCGGCGGGCAGCGGCTGGGCGATCGCGGGCGCGGCACAGATCAGCGCAGCGAAAACGGCGAGGATTCGGATCATGAAGACTCCAGAACAGAGATGAAAGCTAGCGGGTGAATTTGGTCTTGATGCGCCTGGCAACGGCCTTGGGCACAAAGTTCGAGACGTCGCCACCCATTCCGGCGATCTGCCGCACCAGTGTGGCGGTGATCGGGCGAACGATCGGCGAGGCCGGCACGAAAACGGTACGCAACTGCGGGGCCATCGTCTCGTTCATCCCGGCGATCTGCATTTCGAAGTCGAGGTCAGTGCCATCCCGCAGGCCTCGAATCAGGATGGTCGCATTCGCCCGTTTCGCCGCCGTGACGGTGAGGTCGTCGAAGGTCGTGCAGTCGAACTCGCATCCGGCGCTCTTTGCCAGGGGTTCGAATACCTCCCGGACCATCGCAAGGCGATCTTCCGCCGAGAACAGCGGCGTTTTGCCGGGATGGATACCGATAGCGGTGACCAGGCGGTCGCACAGGCCGACAGCCTGCCTGACCACGTCGACATGGCCGTTGGTAACTGGGTCGAAAGAGCCGGCATAGAGCGCGATACGGGTCATGAATTCGTCTACCCCGCCCCGGGCGGGCCCGCAAGCCGATCCCCGACTGCGTTATTCCGACCAGCCGCCTCGAGCCAGTATTTTCATCGGCCGATGAACCACTTCGATGGCCACCGTGGCCGCCGTGGAAGCGAATTGTTTCGTCCCTGTCCTGCGACGAAACAAAACTGACCCCTGATGAAACCATTTTCACACAACGCGAAGACACAGGGAAACAGGTGCTTTGTATCCGTTAACCAAGAAATTGGGGGGCCCATCAAGGCTCCATGACATGGGGACCGTCATGATCAAAGCTCTTACAGCCATCACTGTTGCTGCGTTTGTCGCCGCAGGTCTTGCCGTTCTTCCGGGCTTTGCCCCGGAGGTCGAAGCCAGTGTGCCGCACGCCCTTGCCAAGGGTGACCGGCTTGATATCCGAACCGTCGCACACGAGTGCTCGCAGCAGAACTGGCCGAACTTCGACGCTTCCTGTTTGCGGGTCGCAGGGTCGAGGAGCCAAACCCCGATCCGGCAGGCACGCCTGGTCACCGCCGACCGCACGCCGTAGGCCGGACCGAGCGTTTCCGTTCAGTCGATTTGGTCTACCGGATGGAGGCTACGCGTGGCCTCCATTGCCATTTCCGTTGCCGCCTTCGGCTTCCTCCCCGATGTGCTCGACGGAGACGACATGCTCGTCTTCGGCGGTGTCGAACACGATGACGCCCTGGGTCGAGCGGCCGGCGATACGGATCCCTTCCACGGGGCAGCGGATAAGCTGGCCCTTGTCGGTCACAAGCATGATCTGGTCGGAATCCTCGACGGGGAACGAGGCAACCAGCTTGCCGTTGCGGTTGTTGACCGACATCGCCACGATGCCTTTGCCGCCTCGGCCGGTGGTCCGGTACTCGTAGGATGAGGTGCGTTTGCCGTAGCCGTTGGCCGATACCGTCAGCACCACCTGCTCCTGCGCCGACATTTCGACATAGCGGTCGGAACTGAGCTGAATTGCGCTCGACGTCTCTTCGGCATCAGCCTCCGCGGCCTCTTCCGCGGCGCCCTCGCCGGCCACCGCACGGCGCATCTTCAGGTAGGCCGATCTTTCATCCGAGGTCACCTCGACATGCCGGAGGATCGCAAGCGAAATCAGCTTGTCGCCCGTGGGAAGCGCGATGCCGCGCACGCCCATCGAAGTCCGCCCCGAGAATACCCGCACGTCGGTCACGGGAAAGCGGATGCATTGCCCGCCGGCCGCGGTCAGCAGCACGTCGTCGCGTTCGGTGCAAATCTGCACGTCGACAATCTCTTCTCCCTCGTCGAGTTTCATGGCGATGATGCCGGAACGGCGGACATCGAGGAAGTCTGACAATTTGTTGCGGCGGACGTTGCCTCCGGTGGTCGCGAACATCACGTCCAGATTGCCCCAGGAAGATTCGTCCTCCGGCAACGGCATGATCGTGGTGATGCGCTCGCCCTGTTCGAGCGGCAGGATGTTGATCAACGCCTTGCCGCGGGCGTTGGGGGCAGCCATCGGCAGCCTCCAGACCTTTTCCTTGTACACCTGACCGCGCGAGGAGAAGAACAGCACCGGCGTGTGGGTCGAGGCCACAAACAGCCGGCTGACGAAATCCTCGTCGCGCGTCTGCATCGCCGCGCGTCCCTTGCCGCCGCGCCGCTGGGCACGGTAGGTCGACAGCGGCACGCGCTTGACGTAGCCGGCATGCGAAACCGTGACCGCCATATCCTCGCGCTGGATCAGGTCTTCGTCCTCGACCTCGCCTTCCTGCTCGGCAATCACGGTCCTGCGGGGCGTTGCGAATTGCGACTTCACCTCGGCCAGCTCGGTCTTGATGATCGACTGGACGCGGGCGCGGGAACGCAGGATGTCGAGGTAGTCGGCAATTTCGACCGCGAGCTTGTCGAGCTCTTCGCCAATCTCCTCTCGTCCGAGCGCGGTGAGCCGCTGCAGCCGCAGATCGAGAATGGCCTTGGCCTGCTCCATCGACAGTCGCGCCGTGCCGCCTTCGCCGAGGCGGTGGCGGGGATCGTCGATCAGAAGTCATCATCGTGGCCACGTCGCTTGCCGGCCAGTCGCGCGACATCAGGGTGTCCCGCGCGGTGTTGGGATCGGGCGAGGTGCGGATCACGCGAATGACTTCATCGATGTTCGCGACCGCGATCGCAAGTCCGACCAGGATGTGGGCTCGGTCACGCGCCTTGCCGAGCAGGAACTTGGTACGGCGCGTCACGACCTGCTCGCGGAAGGCGATGAAGACCGTAATCAGGTCCTTCAGGTTCATGACCTGCGGCCGGCCATTGTCGAGCGCCACCATGTTGGCGCCGAACGTGGTCTGGAGCGGCGTGAAGCGGTAGAGCTGGTTCAGCACGACATCAGCCATTGCGTCGCGCTTCAGCTCGACCACGACGCGGTAACCTTCGCGGTCGGATTCATCGCGCAGATCGGCAATACCCTCGATCTTCTTTTCGCGCACCAGTTCGGCGATGCGCTCGACCATGGTGGCCTTGTTGACCTGGTAGGGAATCTCGGAGACGATGATCGCCTCGCGGTCCTTGCGGACGGTTTCGATCGAAACCTTGCCGCGCATCACGATCGAGCCGCGGCCAAGATGATAGGCCGCGCGGATGCCCTGCCGCCCCAGGATGATGCCGCCGGTCGGAAAATCCGGCCCCGGGATGATGTTGATGAGTTCGTCGATCGACAGCGCCGGATTGTCGATCAGCGCGGTGCACGCATCGATCACCTCGCCGAGATTGTGCGGCGGGATGTTGGTGGCCATGCCGACCGCAATGCCGCCAGCGCCATTGACCAGAAGGTTCGGAAATTTGGCCGGAAGAACCGTGGGCTCCTTGTCGGAGCTGTCGAAGTTTGCCTGAAAATCGACGGTGTCCTTGTCGATGTCGTCGAGCAGCGGAATGGCAGGCCGCGCAAGTCGCGCTTCGGTGTATCGATAGGCCGCCGCGGGATCGCCATCGACCGAGCCGAAATTGCCCTGACCGTCGATCAGCGGCACGCGCATGGAGAAATCCTGCGCCATGCGGACCATCGCATCGTAAATCGACTGGTCGCCGTGCGGGTGATATTTACCGATCACGTCACCGACGACGCGCGCCGACTTCACGTACTTCTTGTCCGGCGTGTGCCCCTGCTCGTACATCGAGTACATGATGCGGCGATGCACGGGTTTCAGACCGTCGCGCGTATCCGGCAGCGCCCGCGCCACGATCACGCTCATGGCGTAATCGAGATAGGAGCGCTTCATCTCGTCGAGGATGGATACGGGACGAATATCAGAGGGCGCCGGCGGCTCGCCGGGCTTGGTATCTTCGGTATCAGACAAGGGGAAAATCCGGTCGTTTTTTGCTGGGAATCATATAGCGCATCGGGGGCCTCAAAACCACCCCTGAAGCGTTCGGAGAAGCGGATTTTCCCTTCGTTTTTCCAGTAACTTAGGCGGTTAACCGATGCGGCTCCCAGCCGCTGAAAAAAAGCTAGTGGAACCCCGCCCAAAAGCCCTCGCCTTTTGCCCGCAAAACGCCCCTGCCGCCGCGCTCAACGGCTCAACCGCCGACCGCCACGGATCTGATCGTGATCCACCGCCCGCAGAGCAAGCGGCGCCGTGAAGAGCAGCAGAATCGAAAGCAGATGGATCGGGCTGAAGTCGACTAAAGCATGATCCGGAAAAGTGTGCAGCGGTTTTCCTCGCGACAAACGCGAATGCGTTTGCGAGGAGATCATGCGAAAACAAAAACCTAAAGCGCGATGGTCATTCAGCCTGATCCCATCGCGCTTTAGAACGGGATGTCGTCGTCCATGTCGCTGTTTCGGCTGCCCGCGGCAACGGCCCGACGCGGCGGTGCACTCGATGGTCCACCGGCACCGAAGTCGCCGCCTTGATCGTCGGAAGCCAAACTGCCGCCTCCGCCGCCGCGGCCATCGAGCATGGTGAGATTCGAGTTGAAGCCCTGCAGCACGACCTCGGTGGAATATTTCTCGACGCCGCTCTGGTCGGTCCATTTGCGGGTCTGCAACTGGCCCTCGATGTAAACCTTGGCGCCCTTCTTGAGATATTGTTCCGCAACCTTGCACAGGCCCTCGTTGAAGATGACCACGCGGTGCCACTCGGTCTTTTCCTTGCGCTCGCCGGTCGCCTTGTCGCGCCAGGTCTCCGAGGTCGCGACGCTGAGATTGGCGATCGGCCGCCCATCCTGGGTGCGCCGGATTTCGGGGTCCTTGCCGAGATTGCCGACCAGAATCACCTTGTTCACGCTTCCTGCCATCACCTTGTCTCCACTCTGGTCATCCAACGGATAGTCGCGGCCCGGCCACCGGCTGGACCCCACCTGCCAAAAACGCTTGCGGCCGACCCTATACGCTCGGCCGATGCTCGCGGGCCGCCCCTTCGGCGGTTATCCACATATAGCATCTCGGCGAGCCATGTTCCAGTTTTGTTCCCCAGAAAATTAGCCAATTTTGCCGCTACCGCAAGGGCTTGGCGCGGCCATCGGCCGCCCGCCGAAAAAGGCTTGCAATTCATCAACTTCGGAAGCCTTCACTTCAACCCGAACTGTTGCATTTCGGAGACGGCATTGGCCCTCCAAAACGGGTAAGAATAGCCCTGACAGGAATGCCCGCCTTGATGGCGGGGCGATACGCTTCGGAAACAGCGCTTCAAAGAACAAGCGCACGGAGAAGCGAAGCAGAGGCCGGAGAACGAGGGGATGAAGAGGTTCGTGCTCGCTGCGGTGGCTCTCGTCGCGATTGGCGGCGCTGCGCCTGCGGTTGCAGCCGATCTGCCGCCGGCCTACACCAAAGCCCCGGTCATGATGCCAGCCCTCTATGACTGGAGCGGACTCTTTGTCGGCCTGAACGGTGGCTGGGGTACCGAGAACCGCTGCTTCGACTTCCTGACCATTCCCGGCACTTTCGCCTCCGACGGATGCCACAACACGTCCGGTGGCGTGGCTGGTGGTCAAATCGGATATCGCTTCCAGACCGGCCCCTGGGTCTATGGTGTGGAGCTCCAGGGCGACTGGGCCAACCTCCGGGGCAGCAGCGCGAGCGTCAATAATCCAGGGACCATCAACCGTTCACGGATGGACGCGTTCGGGCTTTTCACCGGCCAGATCGGTTATGCCTTCAACACCGCGCTGCTTTACTTCAAGGGTGGCGCGGCCGTCGTTGCCGATCGCAACGACATCGTGTCCGGCGGCGTCGTTGTGACGGCCGCTCCCGGCGACAATCGCTTTGGCGGCACCATCGGCCTGGGCGCGGAATTCAGCTTCGCCCCGGACTGGTCGGCGGGCATCGAGTGGGACCATCTCTTCATCTCCAGCGCCAACACCACCTTTACCAATCTCGGCACGGGCGCGGTTTTCAGTACCGACCGCATTCACGGCGATGCCGATATGGTCACTGTTCGTGTGAACTATCGCTGGGGTGGACCTGTCGTCGCGAAATACTGATCGCGACCTGAACGTCTCGATCCGCGAACTCGATCTGAAACACGCCGGCATTTCCTGCCGGCTTTTTTCGTGTTCCATCGTGCCGGCTGCTGCCGTCTGCCGCCATCACGACCGGCTTTTGTTGATGGCTTGCACGGAGCACTGGAAATCGTTTGCCGTTCTTCCTATGTTCCGAAAGCACCCCCATTTAGTGCGGTAGATTTGACATTCACTTCAGCATCGCCGCGAGTCCTCACGTAGCGAATGTCAAATCCAAGACTGCGCTAGAACCTTATTGCGCGTCGCGCCTGGAAATGCCGTTATGGATGAAATTCTGAAGGCGAAACGCCAACAGAGTGCGAGCAGCCTGCGCGCGATCAGCATTCGCGGCGCGCGCGAGCACAATCTCAAGAATATCGATGTCGAGATTCCCCGCGACAGGCTCGTTGTATTCACGGGTCTCTCCGGCTCCGGCAAATCCTCGCTTGCCTTCGACACCATCTATGCCGAAGGACAGCGGCGCTACGTCGAGTCGCTTTCGGCCTATGCGCGCCAGTTCCTGGAGATGATGCAGAAGCCCGACGTCGATCAGATCGACGGCCTGTCGCCCGCCATCTCCATCGAGCAGAAGACCACCTCGAAAAATCCGCGTTCGACCGTCGGCACGGTGACCGAGATCTACGATTACATGCGGCTGTTGTGGGCCCGCGTCGGCGTGCCCTATTCGCCGGCCACGGGCCTGCCTATCGAGAGCCAGACCGTTTCGCAGATGGTCGACCGCGTGCTGGCGCTGCCCGAAGGAACGCGGCTCTATCTGCTGGCGCCGGTCGTGCGCGGCCGCAAGGGCGAATACAAGAAGGAGCTCGCCGAATACCTCAAGAAGGGGTTCCAGCGGGTCAAGATCGACGGCACGTTCTATGAGCTCGCCGATGCGCCCGCGCTCGACAAGAAATTCCCGCACGACATCGATGTCGTGGTCGATCGCATCGTCGTGCGGGGCGATATCGGCCAGCGTCTGGCTGAAAGTTTCGAGACCGCGCTGAAGATCGCCGATGGACTTGCGGTGATCGAATATGCGGATAGCCCGGCCTCTTCACCTCCCCCTGAAAGGGGGAGGTCGACTGTGAAGCGGTCGGGAGGGGGTCAGAGCTCGGCAGGTGAGCCCTCCCCGGCGCCACGCGCCGACCCTCCCCTTTCAGGGGAGGGTGAAAAAAAGAAAGTCGCCAAGATCCACGACAAGAGCGGGCCCGAGCGGATCCTGTTTTCCGAAAAGTTCGCCTGCCCGGTTTCCGGCTTCACCATTCCGGAGATCGAGCCGCGGCTGTTCTCGTTCAATAATCCATACGGCGCCTGCCCGGCCTGCGGCGGCCTTGGGGTCGAGCAGCATGTCGACGAGGACCTCGTCATTCCCGACAAGGAAGTGACGCTGCGCAGGGGCGCGATCGCGCCGTGGGCAAAATCGTCATCGCCCTATTACATCCAGACGCTGACCGCGCTCGGCAAGCACTACAAGTTCACCCTCGACACCAAGTGGAAGGACCTGCCGAAGAAGACGCAAACAGCGATCCTGCACGGCTCCGGCGAGGACGAGATCAAATTCTCCTATGAGGACGGCGTGCGCTCCTATGACACGAAGAAGCCGTTCGAGGGTGTCATCACCAATATCAACCGCCGCTACCGCGAGACCGAAAGCGAATGGGCTCGCGAGGAGCTCGGCAAATATTTCTCCGACGTTCCCTGCGAAGCGTGCCATGGCTTTCGCCTCAAGCCTGAGGCGCTCAGCGTCAAGATCGCCGGCAAGCATATCGGGGAGATCTCGGAGCTTTCGGTGCGCCGCGCCGGGGAATGGTTCGAGACGGTGCCAAAGGCGCTCAATGCGCAGCAGAACGAGATCGCGGCGCGGGTGTTGAAGGAAATCCGCGAGCGGTTGTCGTTCCTGCTCGATGTCGGCCTCAACTACCTGACGCTGTCGCGCGCCTCCGGCACATTGTCCGGCGGCGAAAGCCAGCGCATCCGGCTCGCCTCCCAGATCGGCTCGGGCCTGACCGGCGTGCTCTATGTGCTGGACGAACCCTCGATCGGCCTGCATCAGCGCGACAATGCGCGGCTGCTCGATACGCTCAAGCGCCTGCGCGACCTCGGCAATACCGTGATCGTGGTGGAGCATGACGAGGACGCCATACGTCTGGCGGATCACGTGCTCGACATCGGGCCCGGCGCCGGCGTCCATGGCGGCGAGATCGTCGCGCAAGGCACGCCGGCCGACATCATGCGCAATCCGAAGTCGCTGACCGGAAAATATCTGACCGGCGAATTGTCGGTGGAAATCCCCGAGCGAAGGCCGCCGAACCATCGACGCACCATCAAGATCGTCAATGCCCGCGGCAACAATCTGAAGAATGTCACGGCGGAATTTCCGCTGGGACTGTTCACCTGCGTCACCGGTGTCTCCGGCGGAGGAAAGTCGACGCTTCTGATCGACACGCTTTACCGCGCGATCGCGCGCAAGCTCAACAATGCGAGCGAGGGCGCGGCACCTCACGACCGCATCGAGGGCCTGGAGCATATCGACAAGATCATCGATATCGACCAGTCGCCGATCGGCCGCACGCCGCGTTCCAATCCGGCGACCTATACCGGCGCGTTCACGCCGATCCGAGAGTGGTTTGCGGGACTGCCCGAGGCCAAGGCGCGCGGCTATGAGCCGGGCCGGTTTTCGTTCAACGTCAAGGGCGGCCGCTGCGAGGCCTGCGAGGGCGACGGCGTCATCAAGATCGAGATGCACTTCCTGCCCGACGTCTACGTCACCTGCGACGTCTGCAAGGGCAAGCGCTACAACCGCGAGACGCTGGAAGTGCTGTTCAAGGGCAAGTCGATCGCGGACGTGCTCGACATGACGGTCGAGGAAGCCGCCGAGTTCTTCAAGGCGGTGCCACGGGTGCGCGACACGTTCAAGACGCTGCACCGGGTCGGGCTCGACTACATCCATGTCGGCCAGCAGGCGACGACGCTCTCAGGCGGCGAAGCCCAGCGCGTCAAGCTCGCCAAGGAACTCTCGAAACGCGCCACGGGGCGCACGCTCTATATCCTGGACGAGCCGACCACGGGTCTTCACTTCCACGACGTGAAGAAGTTGCTCGAGGTGCTGCATGAGCTGGTGGCGCAGGGAAACACGGTTGTCGTGATCGAGCACAATCTCGAGGTGATCAAGACCGCCGACTGGGTGATCGACCTTGGCCCCGAAGGCGGCGACGGCGGCGGCGAAATCGTCGCCTGGGGTCCGCCTGAAGACATCGTCAAGGCACCGCGCAGCTATACCGGCAAGTTCTTAGGTCCTGTGCTGGCAAAGGCTGGCAAGCGGCGCAAGAGTGGCGGCGGGACCAGCGAAGCGGCGGAGTAGCCGTCAGCGCAGGAGGCTGGAGCAGCATCGTCATTGCGAGGAGCGAAAGTTCCGAAGCGATCCAGTGGCCTCCTGGATCCTTCGCTCATGCTCGCGATGACGCAAGGGTTAGCCATCACTCCGCCATCACGCCTTCCACGAACCCCAGCGGATCGCCGCAGAACTCGCGCATGACCTTGAAGTGGTCCGTCTGTTCGACCGTAGTCGGCTCGAGCCCGTATTTCGTCAGACGCAGCAGCGTCGCGTTGGGATAGGCCATCAGCATGGGCGAATGCGTGGCCATCACGATCTGGCAGATCCTGGATTCTTCCATCCGTCGCATCAGTTTCAGGAACTCCATCTGGCGCGAAGGCGACAGCGCCGATTCCGGTTCGTCGAAGATGAAGATGCCCTGGCGCTGGCAACGCTCCTCGAAGAAACGCAGAAAGCCTTCGCCGTGCGAGTAGGAAAGAAAATCGGGCGGCGTTCCCCTGCTCTCACGTGCCGCCAGGTCCAGGTATCGCGCGACCGAGAAGAAGCTCTCTGCCCGGAAGAACCAGCCATTCGTTATCCGGGGCAACCAGCTCGCGCGAAGCGCCGTCGATAATTCCCCGCCCGTCGCCTCGATCGCATTCGAATGATCGACCGGCCGATAACCCTTGCCGCCGCCGGCCTCGTCATAACCGGCGAGCACGGCAATTCCTTCCAGCAGCGTCGACTTGCCGGTGCCGTTCTCGCCGACGATGATGGTTATGGCGCGGTCGAAGTTCAGTTCGAAGTCAGCTTTCAGAAAGGGCAGGCAGAACGGATAGGCCTCCGGGTCGGGCACACACGACGGATCGAGCCAGAGCCGTTTCAGATATGGTGCCGGCAGATTGATATCGCGGTTTCGTCTGGCCATGCGATCCCGTGTGGCACAACTAAAAGAACATAACAAGAACTTTTACAACCGAGTAAACCGGATGCTGCGCAGCGCGCCGCGTTTGCGGCGTGGTGCGCTGCTGATCCGGGGTCCAACATCGTAGACGGGTCCCGGTTCTGCGGAGCAGCGCTGCGCTCTGCACCGCGTCCGGGACAAGAGACGCCCCGCAAATGACGGAATGGACTTGCTCGCAAAATCGAAAAACGATCGCAACATCAACGCGATTCCACCAGTCCAGCCGTTGCCGAAAAAATTTTTCGTTTCGCGTCCCACCCAAATCAAACCTACAACTCACGCCATCCCGCACCCACTGAGAGGGGCGTACGCGTCGTCACGGACGTTGGGCGTGGGATGCGGTGGACGCGGCCATGTCGAAGGACGAACGACATGACGCGGACGGCGAAGTCGTGTCGTCCTGGCACCCCGACGCTGGTGTCAAGTTGGCGACGATGCTTTGCATCGCGCCGGCGACGGAGACAAAAAAGCCCGGTCTCCGGGGAGAACCCGAAGGAAACCGTTAAAACCATCGCGCAGGGAATGCCGGATCGTGGCTGTACCTGTGGTGACTACGCTCATGTGCTCTTCTGATTTGCACATGAGGCCGCGGGTGCGGGCCACGCACCCGGCATTCCCTGCGCCCTCTCCCTTCGAGGGTGACGTTGGACAAGACCCGGGCGCGCCTCTCGCGTCGCGGGAACGAGAAGACGTGTCATTGCGAGGGGGCGAATGCTCCGAAGCAATCCAGTCCTTTCGTGTGTTTCTGGATCGCTTCGCTTGCGCCCGCGACGACAACAAGGGCGTCTTGCATCGGAGCAACCGGCTGTTTGACATCTGAACAGGAAACGATGCGCTGATGCGCTGCGTCTCACCTCGCGCATCGCCCGTCGCAGCAGCCCTGGCTGCTTTGAGCGCGCGTGTGGCAAACGTTCGCTCTCGGACAGCGCGGAACCCTTGTCCATGACCGAGCCTTCGCGACTGGAGGATTCTGATCCAGATCAATGCGCGCGAAGTGTCTCCTCGAAGACAATTTTGTCATGGCGGAATGGAAGACCATCGCTACCGCGCCGTTCGATCGCGACCTTGAACTTGCCGTCATCGATTACGACGGAACGCATGCACTGGTGTTTCCCTGTCGCCGCGTTCTGCACGGCTGGATCAACTCACAGACGAAAAACCCGCTCGATGGTTTGCGGCCGACGCACTGGCGTGAGTGGCACGCGCAAATCTAGAGCGCGGTGAAATCAGGTTACCTTGGGGGCCGCCTCTTTGCTTCTTCCGGCGGAATGGGTCAGCGCCGCCAGCTTGGCTTCTTCGGCGGCCAGGAGCTGGACGATCTGCTGCCGCGTCGCATCATCAAGATCGGTGAGCAACTTGCGACGGAAGTGCTCGATGTTCATCTTCGCGACATAAACACCCTGGTCCATGGCGACCTCCTCCGCAAGGTCTGGACGACAAAGTCTGAGCCTCAGGATCGGGAAAAGCAAGCTGCGAGTCTACACGAACGCTTCATCCATTTCGCGTGAGGTGCTGCGGTGCGAGCCAGCGATCCGAACTCGTTGCGCAATCAGTCAGTCAGCACAAGAGGTATCGCGGTCCGGAAGCACTGCCTCGGTAAAGGTATCACGCGCCACGGCTCGGATTAGAGCTGCGACAGCCCCCTCACCTTCGCCCCATCCACCAGCCTGCAGCGATCAGCACCACGCCTGCCACCGCCGCAACGATGCCGTGCTTGGTATGCACGCGCGTGACGCCGGCCTCATGACCCGGCAAGAAGCTCGGCAACTGATCGGCGGGCATCATGAAATAAACGCCGGCCAGGATGAGGAGGATCACGCCGAGAATAATGAGGACGAGCTTCATGGGATCATTCCTTTCTTGCCGTCAGTCAAAGGGCCTGGGTTGTCTTGTCAGTTTCAGCCCCGCGGCAAGCTTGAACCAGATTCCACGGCGGTTGTTAATGGGGCATGATTGGTCAGGATAAGGAAGTGGCATTTGATATCCGCGCGGCCGCGCTCCCCTCGTTTTGCGCGACGCGTATAGGCTTCGTTTTTCACCAGAACCGGGACCACGGAAATGACCGACGTCGTGAACAACAGGGCTCACCACCGCTATGAACTCACCGTGGATGGCCACCTTGCCGCGGCCTATTACAGGATTTCGGGTGATGTCATCACCTTCGAACACACCGAAGTCCCGCCAGAGCTTGGCGGCAAGGGCGTCGGATCGAGGCTGGTGAGGGGCGCGCTCGACCAGGTGCGCGCCGAAGGGTTGAAGGTGATCGCGGAGTGTCCGTTCGTGAAAGCCTATATCGGCAAGCACGCCGAATATTCCGATCTTTTGAAAAGCTGATGCGCCGAGCCGCTCACGCAATCCGGATCGACATGTCCGGCAGGCCATCGAGCTTACACAAGAGCACATCGCCCTTCACGACCGGGCCCACATTCTCCGGGGTGCCGGAATAGATGATGTCGCCGGCCTTCAGCTCGAAAGCCTCGGACAGCTGGGCGATCTGCTCGGCGACGCTCCAGATCATCTTGTCGAGGTCGGAGGCCTGCCGCACCGTGCCGTTGACCGAAAGCGAGATCGCGCCTTTGGTGAAATGCCCGGTCTTTGCCGCAGGGTGGACAGGACCGATCACCGCGGCGTGGTCGAAACTCTTGCCGATCTCCCAGGGCTTCTTCTCGGCCGCCATGCCGTTTTGCAGATCGCGGCGCGTCATATCGAGGCCGAGTGCATAGCCATAGACGTGATCGAGCGCCTTATCCGGCGATATGTTGCTGCCGCCCGACTTCAGCGCCGCCACCAGTTCGACCTCATGGTGATAGTTTTTCGTGAGCGAGGGATAGGGATGGTCCGCCACCTCGCCGACCGCGACATATTGGATCGCGTCGGTCGGCTTCTGGAAGAAAAAGGGCGGTTCGCGGCTTGGGTCCGAACCGCGCTCGATCGCATGCGCCGCATAGTTGCGTCCGATGCAATAGATGCGGCGTACCGGGAACACTCCTTTTTCGCCCGCGATGGGGATCGTGACCGCGGGGACGTCGAAAATCGGCCCGCCTCCCGATTGCGCCCGCGCCGAGCCGCCCGGCGCCGCCGCGCCTGCCAGCGCCAATGCGCCCGATGCAAGAACGGTCCTGCGATCGACGGTATCCATTTGTATGCTCCGCTTTCCAGCTGGTCGAACCCTCTGGCGGAGGTATCTAGCGCCCGCTTCGGCGCCGGGCAAGTTCGGTCCCGCGACTGCACCAATGCGCAAATGCCCGGCTAAAAAAGAGGCCCACAACGAGGCGGGCCTTCCGAGTTGCGCGGGGACGATGGTGTCACCACTTGATGTCGGCCGGCAGCTTGCCGCCGTTGGCAGCAAGTTTTGCCATCACCTGCTTGTGCAGCCAGACGTTCATGCCGGCGGAATCATTGGTGTTGCCGGTGTAGCCAAGTTCCTTTGCCAGTTCCTTTCGCGCCGACAGGCTGGAATCGATATCGAGCGCCTTCATCAGATCGACGATCGATGTTCGCCATTCCAGCTTTTCCTTCTTGGCCGCAACCGCCTTGTCAAGGATCGAGGCGACATCGACACTCTGTGCCGGCGCGGCGGACCCGGCAGGAGATCCGCCGGCCGCTGGGGTCGATCCGGAAGCGGGCGTCGCGGTACCGCCGGCCGCGGGAGTCGTGCCGCCAGCCCCGGGAGCGGCATCCGCCTTGGTCCCAAAAATCGCGCTCATTATTTTTCCAAAAACACTCATCGCTCTCTCCTGACAAACCTTGCGGTTCGTTGCCGCGTGAAAATTCAAACAGAGTTTTCCAATGACCGGCAGCTTCCAAGCCGGTTCGCTGAAAAATTTAATGTCGCCAGCTCGGCCTGCCAACGCAAGCAAACGCCACGAGGAAAACTTAACCTGACCAAAATGGCGGCGGCATGACGCCGTTCCGATGAAGGCGGAGGCAACGCGCGTCATCATGCCTCACCGAAGCGTGAGCGACGGCCTGGGCAAATCAGGAGTACGCTTCTGCCAACAGTTCGCGACATGGCCAGCGTTGGTTTTGCTGTTTTCGCGTCTGGCCTGATCGCGATGGTTTCTGCAGGCGGTCCCGCGCTCCCCTCAATGGGCGTGAAGGGTTCGCCGTGCCCAGGGAGATAGCGACCATGCCCGCACCCTACACCGGCAACGCCGCGCCGCTGCCCCAGCCAGCGCAAGAAGCTATCCGCGCTCCCGTCATTCGCAAGATCGGCTTGTCCGACCTGCGGGATTCGCTCGAGCGCGGCTGGGAGGATTTCAAGGTGGTCCCAAGCCACGCCATCATCCTTTGCGTGATTTACCCGATACTCGGGCTCGTACTGGCGCGCATCGTGCTGGGCTATTCCGTTTTGCCCCTGCTCTTTCCCCTGGCGGCAGGTTTTGCCCTCATTGGTCCGTTCGCCGCACTGGGTCTGTATGAACTGAGCCGCCGCCGCGAGCGCGGCGAGGAGGCGTCTGCCTGGGACGCCCTCGATGTGCTGCACTCGCCATCGTTCGGTGCCATGCTCGGGCTTGGCACGCTGCTGCTTGCGCTGTTTGTGACCTGGATAGCGACCGCGCAGGCGATTTACGTTGCGGCCTTCGGCTATGAATTTGCCGCCGAGATTCCTGATTTCGCGGGCCGCGTTCTGACGACACCGCAAGGCTGGTGGTTGATCATCGTGGGCTGCGGCGTCGGATTCCTGTTCGCGCTGGTTGCGTTGTGCATCAGCGTGGTATCCTTCCCCCTCATGCTCGATCGTCACGCCGGTGCCGGCGATGCCATGGTGACTTCATTGCGCGCGGTGGCAGTAAATCCAATTCCGATGGCCGCCTGGGGACTGATCGTCGCGGCATTGCTGTTAGCCGGATCGCTTCCGCTCTTCCTCGGGCTTGCCATCGTGGTGCCGCTGCTGGGTCACGCCACCTGGCACCTCTACCGCAAGGTGATCGAGCCCGATCCCAATCTGCCGCCGATCCCGCCCCGCCCGCCGCGCGAGCGGCGCCCCGCGGCCGACTTCCCCGCCAACCTGTTTCCGTGGCGCCGCAAGGACCGTACCTAGCGTCCGGAAGCCCCTTCCTTGCAGCGGTTTTCGCTTGCTACGGCAACCGCTGTGCTTCCCTTGGCCGCTGGGTTTCCCGTTACCACCAACATGGCCTCAGCCTTGTTTTAGCCGCGGTTGCCACCGACATATCTCGCCGCCGGTCCTCAAAAGAGCGAAACAATTCTGTGCGATATTCGGTGATAATCCGCTGCGTGGCAGTGAGCGCCGTGCTGGCGATGTCGATGACGGCAGCATTGGCCGCCCCCTGCGGCACCGGGAGCTTTCAGGCCTGGCTCGACGAATTCAAGACCGAAGCTGCTTCGAAGGGGATTTCGCAGGCCGCGATCGCCTCGGGCTTGAACGGGGTGACGCTCGACCAGGCGGTGCTCTCCCGCGATCGTTCACAGAAAGTCTTCAGTCAGACTTTCGAAGAGTTTTCGGGCCGCATGGTCCCGCCCCGGCTCACCCGCGGAGCGAACATGCTGAAGCAGTATGGTTCGGTGTTGTCGCGCATTGAGGAAGCCTATGGCGTACCGGGCGAGGTACTGGTTGCAATCTGGGGATTGGAGACGGATTTCGGCGCCAACACCGGGAAATTCCCCACAATGCGTTCATTGGCCACGCTGGCCTATGATTGCAGGCGCTCGGAAATGTTCCGCAACGAATTGCTCGACGCGCTGCGAATCATCGAGCGCGGCGACCTGTCGCCCACCGAGATGCGTGGCGCCTGGGCGGGCGAACTCGGTCAGACCCAGTTCATGCCCTCGTCATACATCAAATTCGCAGTGGATTTCGATGCCAACGGCCGTCGCGACCTGCTTCGCAGCGCTCCCGACGTGCTGGCATCGACCGCCAATTTCCTCTCCAGCTACGGCTGGCAGCGCGGAAAGGGTTGGGAGGCGGGTAGCCCGAATTTCGCCGTGCTCCAGCAGTGGAACAAGAGCGAGGTTTACGCCAAGACGGTCGCCTACTTCGCGACCCAGCTTGCTCATATGCCTTAGTTGCGTTCCACCAAGAAATGATTCTTGATCCATCCTTACGGCACATGCGAATCACGCATAATTCAGCAACCAAATCCCTTGAAAAGGCAAGTTCTTTCGCGCGCGATTGGGGTGATCTTTGGGCGCGAAGCGCGGTCATTTTATCCGAGGATGGCCGGTCGTCCTCCAATACTTGCGTTTTGGCGCACTCCCGGCAAAGAATGTCGTCCAATCCCCGGGTATGCCGAAGCATTAATCATTTCTTACTAAGCTATGCGTTTTGGGATTAGCTGCACCGCAGCATTTGAGCTTCATTGTCGCCAAACATCCCCATATATTCGGTTCCAGCGAAGAAGTTCCCCGCAAGGGCTGAATCAAGAATATAAGGAGATTATCATGTTGCTCTCGATCATCCGCATGATCCGGGCGTTCCGGGATTATCAGCGAAACGTCGCTGAACTTTCCCAGCTCAGCGATCGCGAGCTGGCTGATATCGGCATTGATCGTTCGGATATCCCGCGCGTTGCAGCCGGAAATTATAACGGCTGATACGGGTTCCATCCCAGACATAGAGACGGACAGCGCCCGCCCAGCCGCGGGCGTTGTCGTATCCGGCACACACCGAGCCTTCGCGCATTCCACTTCGCAGCGAAACGCGGTACCTGTGGGCCATGACAGCGCCTATCAATCATTCTTCTTCGCGGCAGGTTCACATCGTCGGCGGGGGATTGGCCGGAGCCGAGGCGGCCTGGCAGGTTGCAAACGCCGGAATTCCCGTCACGGTGCACGAGATGCGCCCCCACCGAATGACGGAGGCCCATCGCACTGACGGGCTTGCCGAACTGGTGTGCTCGAATTCGTTTCGGTCCGATGACGCCGCCACCAACGCCGTCGGATTGCTTCACGCGGAAATGCGCCGGTTGGGCTCGCTGATCATGCGTGCTGCCGATGCCAACCAGGTCCCTGCGGGTGGCGCACTCGCTGTCGACCGCGAGGGATTTTCCGCCGATGTCACCTCGGCGTTACACGATCACCCATTGGTGGAATTGCGGCGCAACGAAATCGCCGGATTGCCGCCGCCGGACTGGGACAACGTCATCATTGCGACCGGTCCTCTAACCTCGGCGCCACTGGCCGAGGCCATTCGCGAACTCACGGATGAGAACGCGCTAGCCTTTTTCGACGCGATCGCACCAATCGTGCATCGCGATTCGATCGACATGTCGGTGGCCTGGTTTCAGTCGCGCTACGACAAGACAGGTCCGGGCGGCACCGGCGCCGACTACATCAATTGCCCGATGACAAGAGAGCAATACGAGACCTTCGTCGATGCACTCGTTCGGGGCGAAAAGACCGATTTCAAGGAGTGGGAGACCAATACGCCCTATTTCGACGGTTGCCTGCCGATCGAAGTGATGGCTGAGCGCGGCCCCGAGACCCTGCGTCATGGACCCATGAAACCGGTCGGGCTCACAAATCCGCACGATCCCCAAGTGAAGGCGTATGCGATCGTGCAACTGCGCCAGGACAACAAGCTCGGAACGCTCTTCAACATGGTGGGTTTTCAGACCAAGCTGAAGTATGGCGCACAGCAACGAATCTTCCGGACGATACCCGGTCTGGAAAATGCCGAGTTTGCGAGGCTCGGCGGTCTCCACCGCAACACGTTCCTGAACTCGCCCAAGCTGCTGGACGCGCAATTGCGCCTTCGCGCGGCACCGCGGTTGCGGTTCGCGGGCCAGATGACGGGCTGCGAAGGCTATGTGGAATCGGCAAGCATTGGCCTGATCGCCGGCCTCTGTGCCGCCGCTGACGCCCGCCGCCGCTCGCTTCCGTCGCCACCCTCGACGACCGCGCTGGGATCATTGCTCGGCCATATAACCGGCGGCCATGTCGAAACGATCGACAACGGCCCGCGATCTTTCCAGCCGATGAATATCAATTTCGGATTGTTTCCGCCCTTGTCCAACCCGCCAACCAGAAGCGCGGACGGAACGCGCCTGCGCGGCAACGAGAAGGCGATAGCCAAGCGCCGGGCCATCACTGCCCGTGCGCTTGCAGATCTCGATCACTGGATTGCCAATCATCTGCGTGTGGCAGCGGCAGCATGAGCTTCTCATGAGTTTGCCAAAAGAAGACGCCGAAACCCTGTCGGCGCAGTGGACCGAAGGCGTATTGCTCAAGCGCGACGTGTTCTCCACGGTCGAGCGCGGCCGCTATCGAAAGGCGGACGGTCCCGTCGATGCAGTCATGCGTCGGATCGACCAGGTTCCGTGGTGGTCCTATCTTCTGGCTCGTCATCTGTTCTTGCGCGAGCGGCGTGCGCTGGAACGCGCACGGGATCTGCGCGTCGGGCCGGAGTTGCTGTGGGCCGGCCGGCAGGCGCTGGTGCGGGGTTTCATCGACGGCGTGGCGCTTCACCTTTCGAAGCCGTTCGACGACGCCGCCTTTTTCCGGTCCGCGAAACAGGCGCTGCGCAGGCTGCATCGCGCAGGTATCTGTCACAACGATCTTGCCAAGGAACAGAACTGGCTCGTAGGCCGCGACGGCCGCGCCTATCTCACTGACTTTCAGCTCGCCGTTTGCTTCCGCTCGCGCAGCCGCCTGTTCCGGATCGCTGCCTATGAAGACCTGCGGCACATGCTCAAACACAAGCGCACCTACGCGCCCTCCGAGCTGACGCCGAAGGAGCGCCAAATTCTCGCACGCAAGTCGCTGGTCGCCAGCATCTGGCTTGCTACGGGCAAGAAGGTCTATCGCGCCATCACCCGGGGCCTGCTGAATTTTACCGATCGCGAAGGTGGCGGCCGGCGGCTCGTCAACGACGCTCCGGTGTTGATCGACCTGATCAAGAGCAATCCCGCCGTTCGCGACGCGGCTATCGTCGCATTCGCCGACCGTCGCACAGGTGTCGGACTCTATGCATTTGTCGAGGCCGATCAAATCGCGCTTGAAGCGCAGCTCCGAAGCGAGCTTGCAGCGGCAAAAGGTCCAAGGCCGCCGGAATACATCCAGGTGGTAAAGGCGCTACCACGCAATGCGAGCGGCGGCCCTCGAACCGAGGTGCTTCAACTCGTGGCGACCAACCAGCTCGATCTGATCGAACCGATGATGACGAGCGAGGCCGATCGGGCATTTTTGAAGAAGATCCTGGAATCGCGCAAAAATCTGCGCGACCGATTCAATTTCGAGACTGCGGGACTGAACTCGCCATCAAGCTGAGAACTCCCGCGACCGCGACGCCCGCCATAACGTCCAGAGCGTCTGAAGCCTGGAAGCTGGACGAGGCGCGAATGGATCGTTGTCGGCACGCGACAGCCACACAAGCTCGCGTCGGACTTGCGCCAGCGGCAGGAACGCCGGCCGTACTTCCGGTGGCACGGCCGCAAGCAATGCAAAGGCCGTCAGCGAATGCCGCCGCGCCTCATCGATCAGCTGGTTCAAGGCGGCACGCAGCTTTGGAGTTTCCTTGCCCGAAAACACTTCCTCGAGGCTGCAGTCGTGACTGGCGAGCACCTGCTGGGGCAAGAACAACCGCCGCTGCGAAGCATCAAGCGGCAAAGAGAACATCACCTGCGCGATTCCCTGAGCCAGGCCGGCGTGATTGGCCAGATGCTCGATCTCTTCCGAGGGTTGCCCCAGGACCGCCGCGGCCAGCGAAAACAGCGCCGACGATGTGTCGTTGATATAGCCTTCCAGTGCCGCCATGGTCGGCATCGGGTCGTTATAGAGATCAAATTGGTGCTCCGCGATCAAGCGCGCCAGCGGCCCCACCGGCAATCCCCACGTCCGGATTGCCAGCAGCAGTTCGGCCGCGACCGGATTGCCCTCGACACCGCCATGCTCCTTGCCCGCCAACAAATCGGTCCACCATTGAAGGCGCATCTCGCCCGCCAACGGCTGGGTCACCTGCGTCCGCACGCGGGAAATTTCGACATTGAATGCATAAATAGCCAACAGCGCGCGACGCTGCGGCGCCGGAACAAAGAGCGTCGAGGCATAGCGGACAAAATCGTGCGATCGCACGAGCTCCGCACAAAAGGCGGACGCCTCTCTGTTGGCCTGATCCTGGGCCGGACCCCGTGCGGGATGTTGTTCCGGATCGCTCATGGAACCGCGATCAGCGCCGCCGCAACGCGCCGCCGCTCGCCGACCATGATATTATAGGTGCGGATCGCCGGCCCCGTCTGCATCGGGTCGAGCACGATTTGAACCGCGCGCAACGCCTCTCGCAAGCCTTTCGGGGGTACCCAGATGTCGGTACCGGTTCCGATGATCAGCGTATCTACGATATTGGCAGCCTCGAACACGCGGGACAGCAATTCCTCGTTGATATCGGCTGGCTTTGCCACCGGCCAGGCCCAGATCGCATTCGGCAGGCACAACAGCGACCCGCGATGCGACATTCCGGCGAAGACAAAACCACCCCTGCCGTAAGCGTCGATCGGCGCGGACCTCGGAAGATGTGGAGCGTCCGGGCTGCCCGCCATCGGTCACTTCTTTTGAGGAGTGTCCGGTGCGTCTACCCGGGTGGTACCGACACCGAGATAGATCAGGATCGGCGCGGCGATGAAGATCGATGTGTAGGTCCCGACCAGCACCACGCCGAACATCATCACGGCCGTGAAGCTGTGGATGGCATTTCCGCCGAACAGTAGAAGGGCCAACAGTGCCAGCGACACCGTGAGGTGAGTGATGATCGAGCGCGACAAGGTCGAATTGATGGACTCGTTGAGCAGCTGCGGCATCGGCATCTTCTTGTACCGGCGCAGCATTTCGCGGATACGGTCGTAGATGACGACGGTGTCGTTCAAGGAATAGCCGAGGATCGTCAGCAGCGCCGCGATGCTCGTGAGGTCGAAATCGACCTGCGATATCGACATGAAGCCAATTGTCAGCACGATATCGTGGACGTTGGCGATCATGGCGCCGAGGGCGAACTGCCATTCGAACCGGAACCAAAGATAGATGAGGATGCCGACGATCGCGAGCATCAGCCCCAGCATGCCGTAAGCGAGCAATTCTCCGGAAACGCGCGGCCCGACCACCTCGACCCGCCGGTACTCGACGGAATCACCAAGCGCGCCGCGCACCTTCTGCACCGCCTCTTGCTGTGCGGCGTCACCGCCGGGCTGTTCGGCAACCCTGATCAGGACGTCGGCCGGACCGCCGAACTGCTGCAATTGAACTTCGCCGAGACCAAGCCCGCTCAATGTCGTGCGCATCGAGGCGATGTCGGCCGCGCCGGACTTCGCCTGCACTTCCAGCAGTGTGCCGCCCTTGAAGTCGATTCCGAAGTTCAGCCCATGCGTAAAGAACAGCGTGATCGCCACAATCGAGAGCAGTGCCGAGATTGGAAAACTGATGCGGCGAAAACGGGTGAAATCGAAATGGGTGTTGTCGGGCACGATTCGCAACGGCGGCAAAATGCCCATCACGCTGACCACGGTCAGCACGACGATCAGAATCCCTAACGCAATGAGGACGAAATGAGTCAAAACCGCATTCCCTTAGATCGGCACGCTTTGCGGCCGCTTCCACCGGACCCACCACGCCACGATCAAACGGGTGAGGGTAAAGGCGGTGAAAACCGTGGTGAGGATGCCGACCCCGAGCGTCACCGCAAAACCGCGGACCGGCCCGGTGCCGATATAGAACAGTACCGCCGCGGCGATGAATGTAGTGATATTGGAATCGAGAATTGTCGCCAGCGCACGCTTGAAGCCGGCATCGATCGCCGAAATCGCATTTCGTCCCCCGCGAATTTCCTCGCGGATCCGCTCATAGATCAGCACGTTGGAATCGACCGCGATGCCAACCGTCAGCACGATGCCTGCAATACCAGGCAAGGTCAGCGTTGCGTTGAGGAGCGACAACACCCCGAAGATCATGGCGACATTGATGGCCACCGCGATATTGGCAAACAGGCCGAACAGCCGATAGGTCACGAGCATGAACACGATGACCATGATCGAACCGACATAGGCGGCCAGTTCGCCCTTCTCGATCGAATCCTGGCCCAGGCCAGGACCGACCGTACGCTCCTCGATGACCGTAAGCGGAGCCGGCAGCGCACCGGCGCGCAACAGGATCGCGAGGTCGTTCGCCGACTGTACCGTGAAATTGCCGGAGATCTGGCCTTGCCCACCGATGATAGGCTCGCGAATAACCGGAGCCGAGATCACCTGGTTATCCAGCACGATTGCGAAGCGCTGCCCGACATTCTCGGTCGTGGCCTGCGCGAATTTGCGCGCTCCGGCCGAGTTGAATTTGAAACTCACGACCGGCTCGCTCGTGCGCGGATCGAACGATGTCTGCGCGTCGCTTAGATCACCGCCGGAAACCAGCACCTGCCTCCTGAGGACGAGCTTCTGCCCCGAAACCTCCGGCACGAGTTCGTCTTCCGGGGGAATTCTTCCCTGCGCGGCTGCATCCGGTGGCACCGACTCGTCGACCATGCGGAATTCCATCTTGGCGGTCTTGCCAAGCAATTCCTTCAATCGGGTCGGGTCCTGCAGACCCGGCACCTGCACCAGGATGCGGTCGGTGCCCTGGCGCTGGATCACCGGCTCGACGGTGCCGAGCTGGTTGACGCGGCGTTCGACGATCTGGATCGATTGCTCGATGGTCTGCCGGATGCGTTCGGTGATCGCGGCCTGCGGGACGGTCAGACGAATTAAACCCCCGCCGGCATCGCTGACCTCCAGGCTGCGCTGGCCACTGGAACCCAACAGGCCACCCAGAGGCTGCGACAGCTCGCGCAGTTTTGTCAGCGCCGCCGGCAGATCCGTGTCCCGGGTGACCCGGACTTCGACCGCGTCATTTCGCGCAGTGAGGCCGGTATAGCCGATCTTGGCTTCGCGCAAGGCACGGCGAACATCGTCTCGAACCTGATCGAGCTTCTCCTTCCGGACGTAGTTGGAATCGACTTCCAGCAGCAGATAGGAACCGCCCTGCAAGTCGAGGCCGAGCACGAGACGCCGCTGTGCCCATTGCGGCCAGGTCTTCACCTGGGCTTCCGGAAAGAAATTGGGCACGGCAAAAAGGCACACCAAGAGCGCTGTCAGAATGATTGCCAGCGCCTTCCACCGCGTGAAATACAACATCGAATTGACTCGTCAGATCCGGAAGGAATGCGGCCCAAACTCAGCCCGCGGACGTCTCGTCCTTGGAGGACTCGCTCTTTGCCGGTTCGCCCTTGGCCCGGACGCCCGAGATCATCTGCCGCATTTGCCGGACGCGGACACCGTCCGAAATCTCGAACTCGATCTGATCGTCGTCCACAACTTTGGTCACTTTGCCGACCAGCCCGCCAGACGTAACTACGGTGTCGCCGCGCCGGATATTCTTCACGAGCTCGGCGTGATCCCTGACCTTCTTCTGCTGGGGCCGCAAAATCAGGAAATACATGATCACGAAAATCAGCGCGAACGGCAGCAGCGACATCAACATACTGTTGGCGTCGCCGCCGGCTGCGGCCTGGGCAAACGCAGGGGTTATCAGCATTCGAGCAATCCTCGCGAGACGGGAAAGGGCGGCAGGGCGCCCGCGCGCCAGCCGGTCCGGCCAAATTCGCGCGGACTATAGCGGCCGCGGTCCCAATTGCAACGTCGCCCACCCCCTGATTTGGGTCGCTTGCGGCCCCCTGCAAGGCCCGTTAAGGGTGCATCGTCAGGAACGTCAGAGATGTCAAGAAAGTCACGTAAAATAGCCCCTCGCCCCGGCATGAAGGCCGCGCAAAGGAAGTCGCCTCGACTGGCGACCCTACCGTCTCCTGCGGCCGCGGAACGCGATCCGGCAGTTCGGATCGCGGTTGCGCTCGAAGCCATCGCCACGCACCTTTCCGCTGCATCTCCCACATCCTCGGCGGCGGGTTCACTGAGCGAGGCCGACGCCTTCATCTGGCATCCGAACGGGCGCCTGGCGCCGGTGCCACACGTCAGCCGCGTCGACATCGGCCTCCTCAAGGGTATCGACCGGATGCGCGACATCCTGATCGAGAATACCGAGCGGTTCGCCAACGGGTTTCCCGCCAACAATGCCCTCTTGTGGGGCGCACGCGGCATGGGAAAGTCGTCCCTTGTGAAAGCGGCACATGCCAACATCAACCTCGATCGCAAGCCTTCCGACCGGCTGAAGCTGATCGAAATTCATCGCGAGGACATCGAGAGCCTGCCGGCCCTGATGGATCTGCTGCGCAGCTCCCCCTTCAACTTCATCGTGTTCTGCGATGATCTTTCCTTTGACGGCAATGACGCCTCCTACAAGTCGCTCAAGGCGGTCCTGGAAGGCGGCATCGAGGGTCGTCCCGACAACGTAATTCTCTACGCGACCTCCAACCGGCGGCATTTGCTGGCGCGCGAGATGATCGAGAACGAACGCTCGACTGCCATCAATCCCGGGGAGGCCGTCGAGGAAAAAGTTTCGCTTTCGGATCGCTTCGGATTATGGCTCGGCTTTCATCGCTGCAGCCAGGACGAATACCTCGCGATGGTGAAGGGCTATTGCAGCCATTTTGGCATCAAGATCCCTGACCAGGAGCTCGAGCGCGAGGCCCTGGAATGGTCGACAACGCGAGGTTCCCGCTCGGGGCGGGTCGCCTGGCAGTTCACCCAGGAGCTCGCGGGACGCCTCGGCGTCAGATTAAGCCGGAAATGAGCGACAGCGATCAGCCTTGCTCACGCCCCGTTGAGGAATTGAAGCGGATCGACCGGCGTTGATCCCTTGCGGATCTCGAAGTGAAGCTGTGGCGATCCCACCTCGCCCGACTGCCCTGATTTGGCAATGACCTGACCGCGCTTGATGGTGTCACCGCGCTTCACAAGGAGCTCGCTTGCGTGGGCGTAGGCGGTCACATAGCCATTGCTGTGGCGGATCAGAACCAGATTGCCGTAGCCCTTCAGCTCATTTCCCGAATAGGCCACGACACCGTCTTCGGCCGCCTTGACCGGCGTACCCTCGGGCACCGCCAGATTGATGCCGTCATTTGACTTGCCGTTGGTCTTGGCCCCGTAGCTCGTGATCACCTTGCCTCGCACTGGCCAGCGGAATGTAGGCAACGCGCCGGTAGCCTCGGGCGCCTTTGCCTGCGTCTCGGCCGGCGCTTCCTCGACGTTCGTTGCTTGCGCCAAACGCGCCTTTTGCTGGGATTCGACGGTTACGGCCGCTACTCGTGTCGCGGGTGCCGATGCCGCGACAGGTTGCGCCATAACAGCCGGCTGGGCGGCCGGCGCAGCTGTCGCCGTCTTCGCCGGAACCGTAAGTTTCATGCCGAGATGGAGTTTGGCGTTTGGTTCGATGCCGTTGGCCCTGGCGAGCTCCGCTACCGAGACGTGGTTGCGGCGTGCAATGCCAAGCAGGGTGTCGCCGCGATTGACGACATGTACAGAAGGCGACGCATTCGTGGCGGCAACGGGTCCGGTTGCGGGTTCAGCGGGTGCTGGCGCTGCAGCCATCGCACCCGGGTGCGGGATGATCAATTGCTGACCCGGCGACAGGGCACGCGGCCCTTTGTACCCATTGGCCTGCAGGATAGCCGCAGGCGTCACCTTGTAGCGCCGAGCCAGGATTTCGAGCGTGTCGCTGGTGCCGACGATGATAGTGGTGCCTTGGGTAGCCCCACGCGCGGCGATCGAGTGGGGGACGCTCCCGGTAGTATCGATCGGACGCGCCGGCGGGCTATAGGACCCGAGTCCCCGCCCTCCTCCGGAAATACCGGTGCTGGCCGAGTGGTAGGATTGCGGCGCCGAGATCGCGGGCGGAAGAGCCTGGGGCTGGGGCCTCGCATATTGCGGAAGCTCACGCCGTTCCACCGCCGCCGTCGAGGCCGTGGCTTCAGCCTGAGAGGAAAAGGGATTTTGCGAAAGCCGTGTCGACATGTCCGCGCTGCAGCCGGCGAAACCGAACGACATCAGCGTCAGGACCGCGAAATGCGGTACACGACGCGAGCACAGCACGACACGGGACATGGTTACTCACTCGTACGCAACAAAACACTGTTTTGAGTAAACACGTCCCGAGTAAACAACCGCTTAAGCACGGGAATAACATGTTGGCGAAACAAGCCGATCCGGGCTTTTACAGTTCGCGTGCAATTCCGGGGAGTGCCGGCACAAAGCGCACGTCAACCAGTTCCTTGCGCTCAAAACCGGAGCCTGTTCGGACCAGGCGGACGAGGGTCTGCGTGCCGTGCAGCGGCCCGACAGGAGCGATCAGAACCCCCTCCGGTTCAAGCCGCTCTGCGAGCGCATCGGGAATCCGTTCCATCGCCGCGGTCACGATGATGCGGTCGAAATTGCCGGCTTCCGCGGGGACCTCAAAGCCATTCCCCAGCATGACCTCGACATTGGCGCAGCCGAGTTTGGCAAGCCGGGCCCGAGCTTGGTCCGCCAATGTACGGTACCGCTCGATCGTCAGCACCTGGCCGCAAAGCCTGGACAGGATGGCGGCCTGGTAGCCCGAGCCGGTGCCGATCTCGAGAACCCGGTGGCGGCTCTGCAACTGCAACTGCTCGGTCATATACGCCACAACGAAGGGTTGGGAGATGGTCTGCCCGCAGGCGATGCCCAGGGCACTATCGCGATAGGCATTGGCGCGATCGACCGCCTCCACAAACAATTCGCGCGGAATTCCTTCCATGGCGCGAAGCACCGCCTGGTCGCTGATGCCGCGCCGCCGCAGGCTCAACTGAAACATCATCTTTTGCGGCGGATTTTGCATCGTGGACATGTCGGCCCCGTGACCGAGCACGCCGGGCGCCGGTTATCTGACCAGTCACACCGTGTGTGCCCTTGAAAAATTCGACTCGTTTGTAGTTCCTGGCGCGGAACGCAGTATATACCTTTGACGTTGAACGGCGGGCGCGATCTGGCCCGAGCTTTCCGGTGCATCAGGGCCACCGGACGATATTCAAAGCCGGCATTTACAAAGGTACAATTTGCGTCTCTACCCGTTATTTGCGATTTTGTTGGCCTCGGGGAAGGGCAAGGACCAAAATTGATGACTGCGACGCGGCCGCCGGGCGGCTCTGTGTTCCTCGTCGAAGACGAGGTCATGATCAGAATGATGGTCGCCGACATGCTGGAAGAGCTGGGATACTCGATCGCTGCTGAAGCCGGCGAAATCAGCGAGGCGATCCGGCTCGTCCAGTCGACCGAATTCGATCTCGCCATTCTCGACGTGAACGTCAACGGCAAGGTGATCTCGCCGGTTGCCGAACTCATAAAGGCCCGCAACCGCCCCTTCATCTTCGCGACCGGTTACGGCTCCTCGGGTCTGCCTGAGGAGTACCGCGACCGCCCGTCCTTGCAAAAGCCCTTTCAGATCGAAACCCTGGCCAGGGTCATCGATGATGCGCTGAAACCGCCGGCAGCCTGAAGCACGATCCGGAAAAGTACGTAGCGGTTTTCCCTCGCGACAAACGCGAACGCCTTTGCGCGGAGAACATGCGGAAACAAAAACTGAAGCGCGCGATGGTGATTCAACCCAATCCATCACGCTTTAGCGCATCGCTGCGACAGCTCTACTTCAGCGTCGCGGTGAGCGCTTCGGAGAAGGCCTCATCCGTTCGGTCAAGCCGCAACGGCGTCACCGAAACGAAACGCGAGGCCAGCGCCCAGAGGTCGGTACCCTCTTCCGGTGCATCGATCTTCGAAAGCCGCTCGAAGCCGATCCAGAAATAGGGATTGCCGCGGCCATCGCGCCGCTGGTCGACTTTCAGAAAGCCAAGGTTGCGCTTGCCCTGCCGCGTCACCCGCACGCCAGCGACCTCGGCAGGCGCGCACGCCGGAAAATTGACATTGATAACCGTGTTCTTGGGTACGCCCGCATTGATCACCTTGTTCAGGATCGGCGGACCGAACTCAAGGGCCGTGTCCCACAACGGTTTCTCGCGCGTTTCGACCGAAAATTCCTGCGACAGCGCGAATGACGGCAGGCCCAGGATCGTGCCTTCGAGCGCGCCGGCGATCGTGCCCGAATAGACGACGTCCTCGGCGACGTTGCGGCCCTTATTGACGCCGGAAAGCACGACGTCCGGCATCTTGTCGCGGAGGATATGGCGCGCGCCCATGATGACACAATCGGTCGGCGTTCCTCGTACCGCGAAATGGCGCGGGCCCACTTCACGCAAACGAAGGGGATCGTTGAGCGACAACGAATGCGAGACGCCGGATTGATCGAGCTCCGGTGCAACGACCCACACGTCGTCGGATAGAGCGCGCGCGATTTGTTCGACAATCTTCAGCCCCGAGGCATGGATGCCGTCGTCATTGGTGCACAAAATTCGCATCGGCAGATCGGACTCTTGGATCGATTCCATTAGAGCGTTTTCGAGCGAAGTGGTAACCGGTTCGCGTGCAGAAAACGCGTCCAACCAGAGATTAGAGCCCCAGGTTCTGATTTGATCAGAATCGGGTAGCTCTAGCTGTAAGAGCGTCGTCTTATCCGGCAATCGTCCATGAGGCAAACCCGTTGTACGGGCCGGCGTTCCGTCCGTCCCCTGTCAACGCGAGCCGCCAGGTCTGCGAATACGCCATACCTTGACGAGTTTTGCGCCCAATCCGGCGGTCCGCATCTCGAATGTTTCAGCAAGCGGCGGCGCGGGAGATACCTCGTCCGTCGGCGGCGAAACGGGTGTTTCAACCGGCGGAGCGCTGCGCGGCGGCTCCGGATAGTATTTGCGGGCAACGGAAACGGCCTGCTCGAAATCCTCGGCGTTGAGCCATTCCAGTGCGCGCGCGCTTTCGAGGACGCCGTCTTCCCACAGCCTCGAACCATCGATATCGAACTGGCCCTTCCGTTTCTGGTCGCAGGCCTGGATGCCGTAGCCGGTGACAGCCCATTGCCTGCCCAACCAGTAGATGTCGCGATGCAGGACCATTGCCAGACGTCTTGCTTGCGGGCTCGTGCCACGGCAATGAGGATAGCGACGTCGGGCGCATTCGCAATATCGTTACCCGCGATCGGGCCGGCGGATTAGCGAGCTCAGTTGTCGCGTTCGATGAGCTTCACCCCGCCCATATAGGGTTGCAACACATCCGGCACCGCAATCGAACCGCCCGCCTGCTGGTAGGTTTCCATGATCGCGATCAATGCGCGGCCGACCGCGGTTCCGGAACCGTTGAGCGTGTGGACGAAGCGTGGTTTGCCGTCGGAAGCGCGATAGCGGGCATCCATGCGGCGGGCCTGGAAATCGCCGCACACCGAGCAGCTCGAGATTTCCCGGAAGGCGCCGCCCTCGCCCTGCCCGGGCATCCAGACCTCGATGTCGTAGGTCTTTTGGGCCGAAAACCCCATGTCGCCTGCGCACAGCGTCATCACCCTGTAGTGCAGATCGAGTTGCCGCAGCACTTCCTCGGCGCAGGCGAGCATGCGCTCGTGCTCGTCCCTCGAGGTCTCCGGCGTCGTGATCGAAACCAGCTCGACTTTCGTAAATTGATGCTGACGGATCATGCCGCGCGTATCGCGCCCGGCGGCGCCCGCTTCGGCACGGAAGCACGGCGTCAGCGCCGTCAGGCGCATCGGCAATTCCTTCTCGTCGACGATGGACTCGCGGACGAGATTGGTCAGCGAAACTTCGGCGGTGGGGATGAGGCCGAGACGTTCGCTTCTCAATTTGAGAAAATGGCCAAGCGCGTCGTTGCCCACCACGGTCAGCAATTCACCTTTGACAGCCCAAAACTGGTCTTCCTCGAATTTCGGCAATTGTCCCGTGCCGAACATCACCTCGTTGCGCACGAGCAGCGGCGGATTGATCTCGGCATAACCATGTTCGTTGGTGTGAAGGTCGAGCATGAATTGCCCGATCGCGCGCTCCAGCCGCGCCAACCCCTTCTTCAACACGACAAAGCGCGCGCCCGACAGCTTCGCCGCGGTCTCGAAATCCATGAAGCCGAGCCCGTCGCCAAGGTCGTCATGAGGTTTTGGCGCAAAGGCATAGCCGCGCGGAGCGCCGAAAACGTGATGCTGGACATTGCCGTGTTCGTCCATACCATCGGGCACGTCGACGAGCGGCAAGTTCGGAATCGCGGCCAATTCCCTGGTCAGCTCCTCGTCCGCGCTCTTCGCGGTCAGTTCAAGCTCAGGCAGGGTGGCCTTCAGGTCGGCGACCTCGGCCATCAGTTTCGCTGCGCGAGCCTCGTCCTTTGCCTTTTTGGCCTCGCCGATCTCCTTCGAGGCCGCGTTGCGACGGGCCTGTGCCTGCTCCGACTTCAGGATCGCCGCGCGACGCGCCTCGTCAATCGCGAGCAATTTCGGCGACATCGGCGCAAGTCCGCGCCGCTTCAGCGCCGCGTCGAAAGCCCCCGGATTTTCGCGAATCCATTTGATGTCGTGCATGGTCGTTAGGTCCCAGGATGCGTGCGTTATAAGTCAACAAGTTGCGTTGACATTGAACGGTGTGCACCCCGTATCACATTCGTGATCGCCCGCGAAGGCGGGCGTTCGACCCCTACTCCGCCGGCGTCGGATCGGGCGGGGGGCTTGCGGGCGGCGGCGTGGTTGCTGCTGCTTTTGCCGCTGCGGCGTTCTTTTCGACCATGCGCACGGCGATGATCGAACCCTCGTAAAGCGCCAGCAAGGGTATGGCGAGCGAGGACTGGCTCAGGACGTCGGGCGGGGTCAGGACGGCGGCGATGATGAAAGCAACTACGATGAAGTACCGCCGTTTGTCGCGCAACTGTTGCGAGGTGATGATCCCGATTCGTCCAAGCAAAGTGAGGATCACCGGCAGCTGGAAGGCGATTCCGAAGGCGAAAATCAGCGACATCATCAGCGACAGATATTCGCCGACCTTGGGCAGGAGCTGGATCTGGGCGCTCTCGGGACCACCGAGTTGCTGCATGCCTAGCGAAAACCGCACCAGCATCGGCAGTACGACGAAATAGACCAACATCGATCCCATGACGAAAAAAAATGGCGTCGCAATCAGGTAGGGCAGGAAGGCACCGCGCTCGTGCTTGTAAAGGCCCGGCGCCACGAATTTGTAGATTTGCGTGGCGACGATGGGAAACGAGATGAATCCGGCGCCGAACAGCGCCAGTTTCAACTGGGTGATGAAATATTCCAGGAGCGCAGTGTAGATGAATTTGGAATTCTCGGCGCCTGCCACCCAGACGAACGGCCACACCAGCCAGTTGTAGATCGTCTTGGCAAAGAAGAAGCAGACGATGAAGGCGACGCCAAAACCGAGCAGCGCCTTGATCAGGCGCGAGCGCAGCTCGATCAAATGGTCGATCAGCGGTGCCTTGCTGGCCTCGATATCCTCTTCGCTCATGACGCTTTGGCGTCCCGTGGTGGTTCGGCGGCATCCGCAGGCACCTGCTGCGCGGTTTCTGCCGTCTCCTGATCCTGATTTTCTGGCGCGATCGCGAGCGGTTGCGGAGCTTCGGCGCTGACAGCGGCGGGCGTCTCGCTCGATGCCGCCGGGGTCTCCGCGCTTGCCGCGGGCTTGTCGATATCATCGATATTGAGCGCGGCGCTGACGTCCTTTTGCAGCGAGGTGATGACATTGGTCGAGGTGAAGCCGCTCGCGGCTTCCTTGACCTCATCGAAACTTTTCTTGAGGTCGGCCATCTCGGCTTCGCGCATGGCCTCCTGGAACTGGCTCTGGAATTCGGCGGCCATCTTGCGCGCCTTGCCCATCCACTGCCCGACCATGCGCAGCACGCCCGGCAATTCCTTGGGACCGATGGCGATCAGCGCGATGACCGCGATGATGGCGAATTCACTCCACGAGATGTCGAACATGAAAGATTCCGCTCGCGCGGGTCAATTTCCACCTGGCATCGATTTGCCAAGCCACCCGCGGCTGCCTCCAAAGGTCTTGCCGCACGCCGGCGGCAGGATCAACGCGTCGCCCGAGGATGATCGAAAGCTGACGCCAAAATGCTCAGACAGCCTTGCTGCCCACATCCGATCGCGCGCCCGCTGAAGTGGAGGCGTTGTGATCGATCGACTTTACGGGTTCGGTCTTTTCCGCAGTTTTTTCATCGTCCTGCATGCCCTTCTTGAAGGCCTTGATGCCCTGGGCGACGTCTCCCATCAGGTCGGAAATCTTGCCGCGACCAAACAGCAGCAGGACGACTGCGATCACGACGATCCAGTGCCAAATGCTAAGCGAACCCATCCTGCAATCCTCCAAAAAACACGAGGGCTTGAGACCAAGCCTGACCTGACCGGAACGTAGGCTCGGGAGGTGTCAAAAACAAGGACTTAGGGGGCGCAAATCGGTGTTACGCGGCTGAGCGTTAATACGGAGGCCGCGGCTGACAATCCACGACAATCGGACGGAGGCGGATCGGTCCGTTACTCCCCACTCTCCGGCTCGACCCTTGGCGCCAGAGCCAGTTCCAGATCGCCCGGCTCCAGTGGATCTTCGTCCTCGCGCAATGCCGGATCATCCGATGGAGTTGGCACATTAAAGCCAGAGGGCAGCCGCGAATCCAGCAGTCCCGTGCCTTTCAATTCCTCAAGGCCCGGCAGATCGCTGAGTGTCTCGAGGCTGAATTGCGACAAAAAGGCTTCCGTGGTTCCGAAGGTCAGCGGACGGCCCGGGGTTTTGCGGCGCCCACGCGGGCGGATCCAACCCGTTTCCAACAGGACGTCGAGGGTTCCCTTTGAAGTCACAACGCCGCGAATTTCCTCGATTTCGGCACGGGTAACCGGCTGATGGTAGGCGATGATGGCAAGCATCTCGATTGCCGCGCGCGACAGCCGTCGCGTTTCGGTGCTCTCACGTGTCATCAGCCACGACAGGTCGCCCGCCGTGCGGAAGGTCCACTTGTTGGCCACGCGAACGAGGTTGACGCCGCGCGGGGCATAGTCCGCCTGAAGCTGCGCCAGCGCGGCCTTGATGTCGACGCCCTCGGGCATCCGTTTTGCGAGCATCGCCTGGTCGAGCGGTTCGCTCGAGGCAAACAGCAGCGCCTCCAGAAGCCGCAATTCCTCCGGCCGCGCCTGCGGATCTACCGAGTGCTCCTCGGCCTCGGCTTTGCGTTTTTCCGCCAGGCTTGCCATGGCACGGTCTCCTTCTTCCACTTACTCGGTCACCGCGTCGGATGCTGGCTGCGGCGGACGCTTTCGAAAGTACAGCGGCGCGAATGGCTCTTGCTGATGCAATTCGACCTCGCCTTCCCTGACCAGTTCGAGCGCGGCGGCGAAACTGGACGCTAAAATCGTGGCCTTCTGCACGGGATCGACGACGTAGCTGATGAGATATTCGTCCAGCCTGCTCCAGTCATCCGCCATTCCGATCAGGCGCTCAAGCGTCGCCCTCGCCTCGCTGAGCGACCAGACCGTCCGCTTGGCCAGGTGCACGGACGCCAGCACCCGCTGCTGACGCTGCACCGCATAGGCTGTGAGCAGATCGAAAAGCGTGGCCGTGTATCTGGGATGCCTGATTTCGGCAATGGCTTCCGGATTGCCGCGCGGAAAGATGTCGCGCTGCAATTGCGGACGGTTCATCAACCGGTTCGAGGCCTCGCGAATGGCTTCCAGTCTGCGCAGCCGGTTCGCGAGCGCCGTCGCCATCTCCTCCGCGCTCGGTCCCTCCGCGGTTGGCGGTTCAGGCAGCAGCAGGCGCGATTTGAGATAGGCCAGCCATGCCGCCATCACGAGATAGTCGGCAGCCAGCTCCAGCCGAATCTTTCGCGCGGCTTCGATGAACGCGAGATACTGGTCGGCGAGCGCAAGAATGGAGATCTTTGCAAGATCGACCTTTTGCTGGCGCGCCAAGGCGAGCAGGAGGTCGAGCGGCCCCTCATAGCCCTCGACATCGACGACCAGCGCTTCTTCGCCGTCCGCGATTTCGGCCGGCCGCCCTGTCTCGAATGATAGAATTTCCGCGGTCATGCACCCAAGGTCCCGGACCTGCTTTTCAACGCGTCCAGTTCAGCACGCGCCGCTACCCGATCGAAAGGCTCCGGCATCCGACGCGAGGCCAGCGCAAGCCCGGCGCGCTCCAGCGCTTTTCCCGACAATTCCGGCGCTTCCGCAGCGACCGCGCGCATTTCCTCGAGCTTGCCATTGCAGTGGAGGACCACGTCGCAACCAGCAGAAAAGATGGCCCTGGTTCGCTCGGCGATCGACCCCGAAAGCGCATTCATCGACACGTCGTCACTCATTAACAAGCCCTGGAACCCAATCAGGTCCCGAATCACCTCGCCGATGATTGTCGCAGATGTCGTGGCGGGATGAACCGGGTCAAGCGCGCTAAACACAACATGCGCGGTCATGGCCATCGGCAGGTCTGCAAGCGGCCGAAATGCTGCAAAATCCGTCCTTTCCAACTCGCCTTTGGTCGTGTCGACTTTTGGCAACCGAAGATGACTGTCCGCAGTCGCCCGTCCATGGCCCGGAATGTGCTTTAATACCGGTAAGATACCACCGTCCATCAGACCACTGGTGACCGCCCGGGCAATCGCCGCAACCTTCTCGGGCTTTGTGCCATAAGCCCGATCACCGATGATGGCATCGGCACCCTCAACCGGCACATCTGCCAGCGGCAGGCAGTCTACGTTGATCCCGAGTTCATCGAGGTCAGCGGCGATCAGTCGCGCGCCGAGCCTTGCCGCCGCTAATCCAAGCGCTGGATCGACATCGTAGAGCGCTCCAAACAGGGCGCCGGGCGGGTAGACTGGCCAATGGGGCGGTCCAAGACGCTGCACCCGACCGCCCTCCTGATCGACCAGGACCGGCGCATTCCCCACACCGACCAGGTCTCTCAGTTCTTCGACCAGCAAAGCGACCTGGCGCGGCGCCTCGATATTCCGCTTGAACAGGATGAAGCCCCACGGCCGCTCGGCACGGATGAAGTCCCGCTCCGCGGCAAGCACCTTCGGTCCGGATACGCCTGTGATGAATGCTCGGGCCTGCATCGGCGCCGATTAGCCTTCCGCAGCCTCAGGGGTCAACAAGGGTCGGGGAAAATCGCCGTCAATTCCTTTGGATGACGCATTGGCCACCGGCCGATTTCAGGCTGCCACAGAACTGGGAGGCTTCGTCGGACGAATTGAACGGGCCGACCATGGCCCGGTAGTACACGCCCTTGTCGCCAAGATCAGCCCGCTTGATCACCGAGGTGTGAGACCCAAGCACGGAGGGGAACTTGTTCTGGAGTGCCTTATAGGACGCCTGCGCGTCGGCCTCACTACGTTGCGACGAAACCTGGACCAGGTACCCGCCCCCCGTGCTGCCGGTAGCGGGCGCAGCGCCGCCACCACTGGGCGCCTGGGCAGGAACGGCTTGGGTCGGAGCGGTTGTCGCCACCCGGGTGGCTGGCGGCTCAGCGGCCGGGGCCGGCTGCGCCGTCTGTGGCGCCAGCGATATCGGGGCATTGGCATTTGCGTTGGCCACCGAAGGCGGCGTCTTTGGAACCCCCGCCTTCGCATTTGCTGCAGGTTTTGCAGACGTTGGCGCGGGCGCGGCTGCCGGAGGCGGCGCCGCTGCACTTCCCGCATCCCCCTGGTCCCCGCGGACCGTGAAGGTCCTGATCTTCCGGGGCTCACTGTTTGGCATCGTGCCATTCCCGGCGTTCCCGGCATTTGCAACGGTCGTGGAAGCGGGCGCAGCGGTTGCGGTTGGCGGTGGAAAGCTGCCCGTGTTCGGCGGCGGAAACACAACGCGGGGAGCCGACCTGTTGAGATCGACAGGGGCTTCCTCGCGCGGCACGATCTTCTCGGTGCCGTCGCCCATCGACATGCGGTCAGGCACCTTGGCCCCGGCCTCCGGAGGTGCGGGGACGATCTTCGTCGGACCATTGTCAGCCCGGATGATCGGCGGCTCGCCGCTGCGGGCCGACCCGACATAGGTGCGGTATGCATACGCTCCGCCTACTCCAAAAACGGCAAGCGCAAGCACGGCAAAGACAGTGATCAAGCGGCCCCGTCGCTTCGGCTCCTGTGCACCCTCGTCAAATTCTTCCTGATAGGCGTAACCGTCGTCGGCGTAGGCCTGATCATGCTGGGCGCCCTGCTGGCCGTCAGCATCGAGCCCGCCGTAAAGCGCGTCGTCGTAGCGTGACAGGTCCGGTTCGTACTCGGCCTGCTCTTCGTAGCCATCCGCCTCGTCGTGATCCGCCTCTGGCGGATAGCTTGTCGCTGCATAGCGCTGCACCGGATGCACTGCGCTCGGATAATCCTGCTGCGGTTCGGGTTCCGGCTCCTGCCTGGCCACGCGTTGCATCCAGGATGGCGGACCGCGCGGAGGGTCTTCGTCCGGTTCGGGGGGCAAATCGTACTGATCCTCCTGATCGTACGAATCGGGTTGCCTGGGCTGCTGTTGAAACGGCAGATTGGCCCGTCGCAAGGCGTACTGATCGTTTTTTCCGATCAGACGAGCGAGCTCCGCCAGAGGATCGGTCTCCTCTCTGGAAGTTGCGCGAGAGCGACCACCGCGATCATAGTTGTCGTCGGCGGGAAATGGTTTTTCCGGATATCGATCAGCCATCGTGATGATGCGTCCCCTGCGGGAAAGCCGCCAACCCATTTCTCACAAACAGACCGGCGCCTGCCGGATGCCACTCACAAGATCCCAAGCAATCCCCCAAGGGAGAAGTGTGGCGATCGCCCCTGTTACCGCATCTCGTCCGGAGCATTAACACCGAGAACGGCCAGCCCGGATGCCAAAACCGAAACGACTCCCTGTACCAGGGCCAGCCGGGCTTTCGTTATCTGGGCATCATTATTGATAATAAAGCGTAAATAGGGCAAATCCCGCCCCTTCGTCCATAGCGCATGAAATTCGCTGGCAAGATCATACAGGTAAAAAGCGATTCGGTGAGGTTCATGTGCCGAGGCCGCCCCCTCGACCAACCGGGGGTACAGCGAAAGCCGCCGCAACAGGTCCAACTCCGAGGGATCGGTCAGGCGCTCGACGGCGGCATCCGCCAGGAAGGCGGCTCTGGCGCCCGCTTCCTCCGGCAAATCCGGGATCACCTCCCGGGCATTGCGGAAGACCGAATGGCCGCGGGCGTGGCCATACTGGACATAGAAGACAGGATTCTCACGTGACTGTTCGATGACCTTGGCGAGGTCGAAATCGAGCACCGCATCGTTCTTCCGGTAGAGCATCATGAAGCGGACGGCGTCCTTGCCGACTTCGTCGACGACCTCGCGCAAGGTGACGAAATCGCCGGACCGCTTCGACATCTTTACGGGCTCGCCGCTACGGAGCAGCTTGACGAGTTGCACGATCTTGACGTCAAGCGTCGCCTGGTCCGCAGTGACCGCTTTGATGGCCGCTTCCACACGTTTGACATAGCCGCCATGGTCTGCGCCCCAGACGTCGACGAGGTTGTGAAAACCCCGGTCGAACTTGTTCTTGTGATAGGCGATATCCGAAGCGAAATAGGTGTAGCTGCCGTCCGACTTGATCAGGGGACGATCGACATCGTCACCAAACGCGGTCGCGCGAAACAGCGTCTGCTCACGATCCTCGTAATCCTCGATCGCACCCCCTTTCGGCGGTGGGAGACGACCTTCGTAGATGTCGCCTTTGGAACGCAGAAAGTCGATCGTTTGCGCGACGCGGTTGTTTCCCCCTTCGATCAGGGACCTCTCGGAGAAGAAAACGTCGTGCTTGATGTTGAGCGCGGCGAGATCGGCCTTGATGGCGTCCATCATCATTACGATGGATTTGGCACGCACGACCGGCAACCATTCGCTCTCCGGCATCGCCAGGAGCTTGTCGCCATGCTCCGCTGACAACGCCTGCCCCACTGGTTTGAGGTAATCGCCGGGATAAAGCCCTTCGGGGATTCCACCTATTTTTTCGCCGAGCGCCTCGCGGTAGCGAAGGAAGGCCGAACGGGCCAGCACGTCGACCTGCGCGCCGGCGTCGTTGATGTAATATTCGCGGGTGACATCATAACCGGTGAATTGAAGCAGGCTCGCCAGCGCATCGCCGAACACCGCGCCCCGGCAGTGGCCGACATGCATCGGCCCGGTCGGATTGGCCGAGACAAATTCGACGTTGACCTTCTCGGCTGCCCCGATGGTGCTTCGTCCGTAGGAACTGCCCTGGCGCAAGACGGCGCGGAGAACGTCCGCCCAGACCGAAACCTTCAGGGTCAGATTGATGAAGCCGGGACCGGCCACCTCGACCGAGGCAATCAGGGTGTCGGCGCGCAGACCGGCCGCGATCTTCTCGGCAAGATCCCGCGGCTTTTTTCCGGCTTCCCTGGCGAGCACCATCGCCGCATTGGTCGCCATATCGCCGTGGGAGGGATCCTTCGGCGGCTCCACGACGACGCGCGACAAATCGGCACCAGTGCCCACTTCCGCCGCGCACACGGCGTGGACGCGCGAAAGAACGTCGGCAAAGAGATGCTGGGCTGTCAGCTTGTCGGCCATCGCCGCCGCCTAACGCAAATCCGGGGTCGAGTCAAAAAGCCGCTGATGTTCGGTCAGGGCGAAGCGATCGGTCATTCCGGCGATAAAATTGCCGATCCGCCGCGCCCGTTCGGTTTCCGTCTCGCTGTGATTGCCGCCTGACGGCAGCCATTCGGGCGGCAGTTCGCGGGCATCACTATGGTAGCGGGCGAACAGATCGAACACGATTTGCTCCGCGTCCCCCATGACCCGCATCACTCGCGAGTGACGATACATCCTCTCCTTGAGGAACGCCTTGATTCCAGCCTCGGCACGCGCCACGTCGTCCGAAAAGGCGATCAGTGCGGCGCCCTGGGACCGAACCTCCTCGACGCTGGCGGGCCCTTTCTCCTCAAGCCGCCGCTTCGCCTCCGAGAACACCGCTCCGATGAGACAGGAAATCATTTCGCGCACCAGTTCCGCGCCGCGCCTGTTGTCGTCCAGTCGGGGATAATGTTTGTCGATATCGGCAATGATCGCGGCGGCGATCGGCACGGACTTGAGATCGTCGACCGTGAACAAGCCGGCGCGCAGGCCATCGTCGATGTCATGCGCGTCATAGGCGATATCGTCGGCGATCGCGGCGACTTGCGCTTCGAGGGAGGCAAAGCTCCAGATTTCAAGGTCGTAGATGGCGACAAAGTCGGTAATTCCTACGGGAATGCCATGATCGCGATAGCGTCCAACCGGCGCGCCAGCTCTGGTCGTCAGGGGACCGTTGTGCTTGACGATGCCCTCGAGCGCCTCCCAGGTCAGATTGAGACCGTCGAAATCGGGGTAGCGATGCTCAAGCGAGGTAACCACGCGCAGGGTCTGCGCGTTATGATCGAAACCCCCATGGGTCTTCAGACAAGCATCCAGCGCCCGCTCGCCGGCATGGCCGAAGGGAGGATGACCGAGATCGTGGGCGAGCGCGAGCGTCTCGGTGAGGTCCTCATCAAGCCCGAGCTGGCGGGCCAACGCGCGCGCAATCTGGGCAACTTCCAGCGAGTGGGTCAGACGGGTGCGGTAATGGTCGCCCTCGTGGAACACGAACACCTGCGTCTTGTGCTTCAGGCGGCGGAACGCGTTGGAATGAATGACGCGGTCACAATCGCGCCGGAACGGGCTGCGGGTCCGACTGGGGGGTTCTGCGAACTGCCGGCCGCGGCTGCGGTCGGGATCGCTGGCACAGGCCGAACGAGGGGCAGCCATTCCCACTGACACGGTGTATTGCACTCCTGAAAGGTTTGATTCCGCCGCCCGGCGCACTTAACTATGACTGGCGAGGTATGCCAGATAAATCAGTTCCGGATAACTCGGGCTTGGCGGATCGAATTGGAGGCTCCTTTTATGACCACGGCCGTCACTATCAGCGAGCGGGCCGCCCGCCGCATTGGCGAAATCCTCAAGAAAGAGGGCGACGGCGCCATGTTGCGGATCAGCGTCGAAGGCGGCGGCTGTTCCGGTTTCCAGTATAAATTCGATGTCGAGCATGCGCGAGCCGAAGACGACCTGGTGATCGCCCGTGACAGTGCCGTCGTGCTGGTCGATCCGGCCTCGGTGCCGTTCCTCGCGGGCTCGGAAGTTGATTTCGTCGACGACCTGATCGGCGCCTCGTTCCGGGTGGTCAATCCGAACGCAACCGCCTCGTGCGGCTGCGGCACGAGTTTCTCGATCTGAAAGATCACTCCCTCATGCGCGTTGCCACCTGGAACGTGAATTCGATCCGCCAGCGGATCGAGAATCTCATGACCTGGCTGAAGGACTGCGCGCCGGACATCGTCTGCCTGCAGGAGATCAAATGCACCGACGAGGCATTTCCGCGCCTCGAACTGGAGTCACTTGGCTACAACGTCGTCACCCACGGCCAGAAGACCTTCAATGGCGTCGCGCTTCTGTCGAGGCTTCCGTTCGATGAGACCAAATCGGGGCTCGCCGGAGACGACGAGGACACCCATGCGCGTTTTCTTGAAGGCGTGGTCACTCTCAAACATGGCGTGCTGCGGATCGCCTGTCTCTATCTGCCCAACGGCAATCCGCCGGACACCGAGAAATATCCATATAAGCTCAAATGGATGTCACGACTGCTTGAGTATTCAAGGCAGCGACTGAAGGCGGAGGAGCCGCTTGTTCTGGCCGGCGACTTCAATGTCATCCCCAGGGCTGAGGATGTCTACAATCCCGCTTCCTGGGTCAACGATGCCCTGTTTCGAACGACCACCCGCGAGAGCTTTCAATCCCTGCTTGGTCTTGGACTGACGGATGCGCTGCGTGCGGTCACCGATGCGCCCGGGCAATATACGTTCTGGGATTATCAGGCCGGTGCATGGCAGAAGAACCAGGGTCTGCGTATCGATCATCTGTTGTTGTCGCCGCAGGCAAGCGACCGCCTGATCGATGCGGGGATCGACAACCATGTCCGTGCCTGGGAGAAGCCGTCGGATCACGTGCCGGTCTGGATTGATCTCGACATGGAGACGGCGTAACGCTCGCCGGCCGCTCGCTGCCGTCGCGGGTCAGTCCTTGCGGCCCTGCACCCAATGCTCGAGCATCTGCAGCGCCATCGCACGGTCGTCCTCGGACGCTCTGGCGATCGCCTTGTTGTAGCTGTCCCTGATCCAGGTCTCGTCGGGCGCCGCGCTGTCGCGCGCCAGTGTCAGCCACATCAGTCCGCGCGCCGCCTGACGCGGCAACTGGTCGCCATTGAACAGCATCTGACCGAGCAAGGCCTGCGCCTGATGCTGGCCCTTCTGGGCTGCAAGGCCGAGCCATCGCGCGCCATAGCGGAAGTCGTCGCGCGACGTACCTGAACTCTTCAGATAGAGGCGCGCCAAATCATATTGCGCGTCGGCATTGCCGAAATACGACGCCGCGTAGGAGAACATCTCGCGCGCCCGCTCCGGATCGGCCGTGATCTTCGAGTTCGGAATGCCATTGAGGTAATACCGCCCGAGCGCGACGAAGGCGTTGGCGACGACCACCGCCTGCGGCGCCGACGGGCTGTCCTCGGCATGGGCATTGGCGATGCGGCTGAAATATTCAAACGCGCGCAGGTCGTCCTGCACGACGCCGTCCCCATCCGCATACATCCGCCCCAATTTCCACTGCGCGATGGGATGACCGCCCTCAGCGGCATATTGCAACGAAGTCAGCGAGGTATCGGCAGCCGGAGGCACGGCCTTTTTCAGGGCGGCCGCCGCCCCGGCCTGACCGGAAACCACGGGAATGGCCGTATCCTGATTGACCGGCGCGCCATCGAAGGCGAATCCCGGCGTGGAGGCCACGGACATGGCCCCCAGCATCAGCGCAAATATGGTCCGCTCAGATATCCGCATAACACAATTTCTCGTGTGCCCCGCCCGGATGGGTTACCGCGCCGCCGACCGCCGGGCCTACCTGCTGGGCATACTTCCACAGAGCGCCAGACGTATGTTTGGTCTCACGCGGCTGCCATTTGGTTCGGCGTTCGGCGAGCTCCTCATTGGTCAATTTTACGTTAAGAGTTCCCTCAACCGCGTCGATCTCGATGATGTCGCCGTCACGCAACAGCGCAATTGGTCCGCCAACCGCCGCCTCCGGCCCGATATGGCCGATGCAGAAGCCGCGCGTCGCACCCGAGAACCGGCCGTCGGTAATGAGGGCGATTTTACCGCCCATGCCCTGCCCGGTCAGCGCCGCGGTGGTGGAAAGCATTTCACGCATGCCGGGACCGCCACGCGGCCCCTCATATCGGATGACGATGACCTCGCCTTCCCGGTAGGTCCGCTTCTGCACGGCCTCGAAGGCATCCTCCTCGCAATCGAAGCAGCGGGCGGGACCGCTAAATTTCAAATTCGACATCCCCGCGACCTTCACGATTGCACCTTCAGGTGCGAGATTTCCCTTCAGTCCGACGACGCCACCGGTGACGGTGATCGGCTTGTCGGCAGGGCGCACCACGTCCTGGTGTGGATTCCATTTCACGCTTTTGAGATTTTCGGCAATCGTCCGGCCCGTGACCGTCAAACAGTCACCGTGCAAATGGCCATGATCGAGCAGCGTTTTCATCAGAAGCGGTATTCCGCCAGCCTCAAACATGTCTTTGGCGACATAACGACCGCCCGGCTTCAAATCCGCGACATAAGGTGTCTTTTTGAAGATTTCTGCGACGTCAAAAAGGTCGAATTTGATACCGCACTCGTGGGCAATTGCCGGCAGATGCAGCGCAGCATTGGTCGACCCGCCCGACGCCGCCACCACTGCCGCGGCGTTTTCCAGCGAGCGTCGGCTGACGATGTCGCGCGGCCGAATATTCGAGGCGATCAATTCCATCACCTTTTCGCCCGCGGCCATGCAGAACGAATCGCGGATCTCATAAGGCGCGGGCGCGCCGGCCGAATAGGGCAGCGCCAGCCCGATAGCCTCTGACACCGTCGCCATGGTGTTGGCCGTGAATTGTGCGCCGCACGCCCCGGCGGACGGGCAGGCTATTCGCTCCATTTCATCGAGATCGGCGTCCGACATGGCGCCGACCGAATTCTTGCCTACGGCCTCGAACATGTCCTGCACCGTGACCTGCTGGCCACGGAAATTGCCCGGAAGGATCGAGCCGCCATAGATGAAGATCGACGGCACGTTCAGCCGCACCATCGCCATCATCATTCCCGGCAGGGATTTGTCGCAGCCGGCAAGCCCTACCAGGGCGTCATAGGAATGGCCGCGGACCGTAAGCTCCACGGAATCAGCGATGCATTCCCGCGACGGCAGCGAGGACCGCATGCCGTCATGGCCCATGGCGATACCGTCGGTCACGGTGATCGTGCAGAATTCGCGGGGAGTACCGCTGGCGGCCGCAACCCCCTTCTTCACGGCTTGGGCCTGCCGCATCAGCGAAATATTGCAGGGCGCGGCTTCGTTCCAGCAAGATGCAACGCCGACGAGGGGCTGGTGGATCTGCTCGGTGGTCAGACCCATAGCGTAGAGATACGAACGATGGGGCGCCCGTTCCGGACCTTCCGTCACGTGGCGGCTCGGGAGCCTTTTCTTGATGTTGGTCTTGGCGTCCATCGCGAACCCATTCTCCCCGGCAATCCTTCAAGCCACGGGAAACCAGAAGTTTCCCTTGAGGCCTGCCCGAGCGCCGCGGCGTTCTGCCTAGAACGCATGATTTCATGGAGGGGTGTGGCCAAAAAGCGGCGCGGGCGACGATGGACCGGGATAAGGGTTAAATCTTCAGAAACTGTGGCGTAACCGCAACATTCGTTGCGGTAAAGCCACCCTTGCAACCCTCAAAGAGACCGGATTGGACCATTCTCCCGGCCCGGGCGCCAGACTCAGTGACCGGCAAGATCCGACCATCCGCCGCCATAGCGATACCCTTCCGGCTCAACCGCCCTGTAGTAATCGGGTGCGGCATAAGCGTTGCTGTTGCGGAATTCGGTATTGGCAGGATGGTGCGCCTTGCCTCGATGGTGTTCGGAGGCGGCGGCGAGTTGCACCGCAGACAACGCGATCGCAGCCGAGGCAGCCAACGTGATTATCGTCTTTTTCATTTTTCTTCTCCCTTGATCAGCCGTGAAAACAAGGCTCGAAGCCTTTGGTTTCACTTGAGGGAGATAGGTGCGACAAGCATGTTTGGTATTGCGCGCGGCATCACTAAGGCGCGAGCAAATTTCTTGTTCAAAAAAAGTTCCGGCTAAATATTCAGCACGCGCCCGTAAGCATCCAAAACTGCTTCCTTCATCATTTCGGACAAGGTCGGATGCGGGAAGATGGTGTGCATGAGTTCTTCTTCCGTGGTTTCCAGATTCATGGCCACCACGTAACCCTGGATCAATTCGGTGACCTCGGCGCCGATCATATGCGCGCCGAGCAGCTGACCCGTCTTCTTGTCGAAGATCACCTTGACCAGACCCTGATCCTCGCCAAGCGCGATCGCCTTGCCATTGCCGACAAACGGAAAACGGCCAACGCGAATCTCGCGCCCTGCTTCCTTGGCCCTTGCTTCAGTCAGACCGACCGATGCGATTTGCGGATTGCAGTAGGTGCATCCAGGAATGAGGTTCTTGTCGGTCGCGTGCGGATGCAATCCCTTGATGGCCTCGACGCACACCACCCCTTCATGCTCGGCCTTGTGAGCGAGCATGGGCGGCCCTGCAACATCACCGATGGCGTAAATGCCGGGCACGTTCGTCTTGCCGTACCCGTCAATGACCACGCAGCCGCGCTCGGTTTTGACGCCGAGCTTTTCAAGCCCGAGGTTTTCGATATTCCCCACCACGCCGACGGCCGAAATCACGCGATCGAATTCGACGGTCTGCGGCTTCTTGCCGTCGTCGATGGTGGCGACCACGCTGTCACTCTTTTTCTCCAGCTTCGTCACCTTGGTACTGGTGAGGATCTTGATGCCCTGCTTCTCGAAGCGTTTGCGTGCCAAACCCGCGATCTCGGCATCTTCGACGGGAAGGATCTGCGGCAAGACCTCGACCACGGTAACGTCAGCACCCATCGTGTGGAAGAACGATGCGAATTCGATTCCGATCGCGCCGGAGCCCACGACCAGAAGTGATTTAGGCATCTTGTCAGGTACCATCGCCTCGAAATAGGTCCAGACCAGCTTCTTGTCCGGCTCGAGCCCGGGCAGCACGCGTGGCCGCGCGCCTGTTGCGATGACGATGTGCCTGGCCTGGTAGGCGCCCTCGCCCAGCGCACCCTTGGGCGCCTCGACAGAGGATTTCTTCACGGTGATCCTGCCTGGCGCATCGATCGCGGCCTCACCCCAGATGACCGTCACCTTGTTCTTCTTCATCAGGAAGCCAACGCCGTCATTGAGACGCTTTGAGACACCACGCGAGCGCAGCACCACGGCCTTCGGGTCATAGGAGACTTTCTCCGCCGACAAGCCGTAGTCCTTGGCATGCTGCATGTAGTGGTAAATTTCTGCCGAACGCAGCAGCGCCTTGGTCGGGATGCAACCCCAATTGAGGCAGATGCCGCCAAGATAGGATTTCTCCACAATCGCTGTCTTGAAGCCAAGCTGTGCTGCCCGAATGGCGGTGACATAGCCGCCGGGGCCTGAGCCGATAATGATGATGTCGAAGGATGTGTCGGCCATAACGGCTCCCGTCTAACTCGAAATCGCGGCGATGCGCGCACGACGCTTGATGATGAACTTTCTTGCCAGCCATTCCAGCACGGCAACCAGAAACACGATCGCCATGCCGGTCAATACGATCGGTCTCCAGATGTTTCTCGAGAGGGCCTCACCTGAAAGGAACGCGGCGTGGATGACATCGAGGCCGAGGGGATTGAGCGCAAGGATGGTCGCGATCAGCATGGATACCCAGGGCCATTGTGTTCGGACGTTCAAGGTTGTCCCCAAAACGGCTCGGGCTTCACACCATCATCATGACGGGATTTTCGATAAGCCTCTTGAAAGCGCCGATCAGCTCGGCGCCGAGCGCGCCATCGATCGCGCGGTGATCGCACGACAATGTCACACTCATCATGTGCGCCACTTCGATCCTGCCGCCGCGGACCACCGCGCGCTCTTCGCTGGTGCCCACCGCAAGAATGGTCGAATGCGGCGGGTTGATCACGGCGGTGAAATCCTTGATCCCGTACATTCCGAGATTGGAGATGGCGGTGGTCCCGCCCTGATATTCCTCGGGCTTGAGCCTGCGCGCGCGGGCGCGCGCCGCGAAATCCTTCATCTCGGTTGAGATCGCCGACAGCGATTTGGTTTCGGCCTTGCGGATGATCGGCGTGATCAGGCCGCCCGGCATCGCCACGGCAACCCCGATATCGGAATGCTTGTGCTTGAGCATGCCCGCCTCGGTCCAGCTCACGTTGCAATTGGGTATGTGCTGCAACGCGATGGCCATCGCCTTGATGACGAAGTCGTTGACGGAGAGCTTGTAGAGCGGCTTCTTCTCCTTGTCCGTCGGAGCGGCTGCGTTGATCTCCTCGCGCGCCGCGAGCAGCTTGCCGATCTCGCAGTCCATCGTCAGGTAGAAATGCGGAATGGTCTGCGCCGCGGCCGTCAGCCGCTGCGCAATCGTGCGCCGCATGCCGTCATGCGGCACGATCTCGTAGCTGCCTGGTTCGAACAGCGCGAGAACCTGCTGGTCCGTCATTGCGGGCGCGATGGCCGGAGCCGCAGTCGGCGCCGCGGCAGGCGCTTTCAGGCCCTTGCCCGATTTCGCTTCCTCGACGTCGCGGGCGATGACACGGCCATGCGGGCCGGAGCCGGCAATGCGCGCAACGTCAATGCCGGCCTCCCTGGCCAGTCGCCGGGCGAGTGGCGATGAAAATGTCCGGTCATGACCGTTTGACGCGACCGGTGCGGCGGCAGCAGCGGTTTGTGCCGGGGGTCTTGCGGCCGGCGCTGCGAGAGGCTGTGGCGGCGGCGCGGCGGGCCTTGCGGCGGCAACCCCTTGCGGAGCGGGAGCGGGTTTTTGCGGCGCGCTCGAAGCCCCTGCGCCAGCGGATTTGACATCCTCGCCGTCGCCAGCGAGTACGGCGATCACGTCATTGACGGCCACGTCCTGCGTGCCTTCAGGGACGAGGATTTTCGCAATCGTGCCCTCATCGACCGCCTCGACCTCCATGGTCGCCTTGTCGGTTTCGATTTCGGCAATCACGTCGCCCGACTTGACCTTGTCACCCTCCTTCTTCAGCCACTTGGCCAAGTTGCCCTTCTCCATCGTCGGCGACAGCGCGGGCATCAGAATGTTGATTGGCATACTGACCTCACAGGATATTCATGCTCGTTGTCTTCCAGTTCCTGGAAAGACAACCCAAAACCGTTTGGGTGTCGCGCCACCCGTTGAAGGATCGCGGACCTGTCTCAATTTCCGATATCGCCCTGCCACAGCCGCTCGTTCGCTTCGACGGATCGCCACGACTTCATCATGTTGATCGATCGCTCGTCCTGAAGATCGATATGGGGAATGCCGAATTGGGTCAGGATATCCTTGCTTCCCGGGAACGTGACGGATTCGCCGATCACAAGAAGCGAAAGCTTGAAGAGACCGATCGCGCCCGCGCACATCGAGCACGGCGACAGCGTCGTGTACATCACCGTGTCGTGAAACGAGATCAGTCCGGCGTTGCGCATGCACGACATCTCGCCGTGAAGAATGACGTTCTTCTCCTGGACCCTGCGATTGTGCCCGCGCGCGATGATCTTTTTGTCGCGCGTCAGAACCGCGCCGATCGGAAGTCCGCCCTCGGCAATGCCGATCTCCGCTTCCCGAATGGCCTCAGCCATGAATTCGAAATGATAGGGTTCAATGGCCACCGATCGGCCCCCGTCAGCGATAGCAAACGGCCTTGGCGGCCGCGACCACCTCGGCCACAGAGGGCAGTGCCAGCTTTTCGAGATTGGCGGCGTAGGGCATCGGCACGTCCTTGCCCGATACTCGTGCTACCGGCGCATCGAGATAATCGAATGCGTGCTCCATGATGCGTGCGGCGATTTCAGCGCCGACGCCGCTTTGCTGCCAGCCTTCCTCGACGGTCACGGCACGGCCGGTCTTCATCACCGACTTGACGATTGTATCGGTATCGAGCGGACGAATCGTGCGCACGTCGACCACCTCGGCCTCGATGCCTTCTTTTGCCAGTTCCTCGGCAGCTTTCAGCGCATAGGTCATGCCCATCGACCACGAGACGATCGTGACGTGACCGCCCGCGCGCGCCACGCGCGCCTTGCCGATCGGAACGACGTAATCGTCGAGCTTGGGCACTTCGCCGGAATGCCCGTACAGCACTTCGTTTTCGAGGAATATCACCGGATTGGGATCGCGGATCGCGGCCTTCAGCAGGCCCTTGTAATCGGCAGCCGAGAACGGGGCGATCACCTTGAGCCCTGGAATCTGTGAATACCAGGCGGAATAGTCCTGGCTGTGCTGGGCGGCGACACGCGCGGCCGCGCCGTTCGGCCCGCGGAACACGATCGAGCAACCCATCTGTCCGCCCGACATGTAGAGCGTCTTGGCCGCCGAGTTGATGATCTGATCCATCGCCTGCATGGCGAAGTTGAAGGTCATGAACTCGACGATCGGCTTGAGACCGGCCATCGCCGCGCCGACACCAATGCCGGCAAATCCATGTTCGGTGATTGGCGTATCGATGACGCGCCTGGCGCCGAATTCCTGCAGCAATCCCTGGCTGATTTTGTAGGCGCCCTGATATTCCGCGACCTCTTCGCCCATGAGAAACACATCGGCGTCTCGACGCATTTCCTCTGCCATGGCGTCGCGCAAGGCTTCGCGCACCGTCATGGTCACCATCTCGGTGCCTTCGGGGACTTCCAGGTCGGGCTCGGTCGCAGATTTGGGTGCGGCCGGCGCCTGCGGCGTCTCGATCTTCGGCTGGGCCTCGCCAGCCGGCGCGGCAGGAGCAGGCCTTGGAGCCGGCGCCTTGGCGAGATCGGCGGCACTTTCTCCGTCGGCGAGAATGGTTGCGATCGGCGTATTGACGGCAACGTCGGCTGTGCCTTCCGGGATCAGGATCTTCCCGAGGGTACCCTCATCGGTCGCCTCGACTTCCATGGTCGCCTTGTCGGTTTCGATCTCGGCAATGACGTCGCCCGACTTGATTGCCTCGCCCTCCTTCTTCAGCCATTTCGCAAGGTTTCCCTTCTCCATGGTGGGCGAGAGCGCCGGCATCAGTACTTGAATTGGCATATCAGCTCCGAAAAATTCGCTCTTGGGCTGCGCGCATCATGTTCGCAACACCGCCGGAGTTTCATCGATAGACGTCGGTATAAAGTTCGGAAGGATCCGGCTCAGGGTCGTGCTGGGCAAAATCGGCGGCCGCATTGACGATCTCCCGCACTTCCGCGTCGATCCTCTTCAGCTCGTCTTCGCTCATTTTAGAGGCAAGCAGGCGGTTTCGAACCTGCTCGATGGGATCCTGATCATGTCGGACCTTTTCGACTTCCTCACGGGTTCGATATTTCGCCGGGTCCGACATCGAATGCCCGCGGTAGCGATAGGTCTGCATCTCGAGAATGAACGGACCCTTGCCGGCGCGGCACCAGGCAACAGCCCGATCGCCTGCAGCCTTCACCGCGCGTACGTCCATGCCGTCCACCTGCTCTCCCGGAATGTTGAAGGAGATGCCGCGCTTGGAAAAATCGGTCTGGGCAGATGAGCGGGTGACGGACGTGCCCATGGCGTAGCGATTGTTCTCGATGACGTAGACCACCGGGAGCTTCCAGAGCTCCGCCATGTTGAAGCTCTCATAGACCTGGCCCTGGTTCGAGGCGCCGTCGCCAAAATAAGCCAGGCTGACGAAATCATTGCCCCGATAACGGTTGGCGAATGCCAGTCCCGTGCCCAGCGAGACCTGTGCGCCGACGATCCCGTGGCCGCCGAAGAAATTCTTCTCCACGCTGAACATGTGCATGGAGCCGCCCTTGCCCTTGGAATAGCCACCCCGGCGCCCAGTGAGTTCGGCCATCACCCCCTTGGGGTCCATGCCACAGGCCAGCATATGACCATGATCACGGTATCCTGTTATGACCTCGTCGCCCGTTTTCAGAGTCATCTGCATGCCCACGACGACGGCTTCCTGACCGATGTAGAGATGGCAGAAACCGCCGATCGCACCCATTCCGTAGAGCTGGCCGGCCTTCTCCTCAAATCTGCGGATCAGCAACATATCGCGGAGCGCCCGCAGTTCCTGCTCCCTCGTGAACTCCGGGGGGCTGTCGGCGCCGTTTCCCTTGTCCGGAGTGGCTTCTTTTGTGACGCTTTTCTTGAGTGTAGCCATGGCGTTTCCGGATGAGAGAACGATTAGCTTTCTCTAGCTCAACTCAAACCGCCATGAAAGGATTGCTTGAACCGGAAAATACCCACTATGCCGCAGTGCAATGCGCATACGACATTTTCGAAATCTATTTCGCACAAATTTGTAATTTGACGACCAGTGACGATCACCTGACGATCACCTGACGATCACTTGGGACTGAGGATCCGAACCAGGTCCCTGGGATTGGCGTAGTCGAGCTGGTAGCGCGCGCGCTCATCCAGCATGTCGGGATCAACCCTGTCGGAGCGGAGCAGTGAGACACGCTGTTCGCTTTCGGCGCGCTCCCGCTTCAGACGCGCCAGCTCGGAAGTGAGCTCGATGATCTCCTGATCGAGCTCCTGCCGGGCGTTCAACCCGTATTTGCCTGTATAGGCATTCACACCGAAATAGCCGATCATGGCGGCCGCCATCGTATAGAGGGCAAGCCCGGTCAGCAGGGATTTGAGTCGATTGCGGGAAACCATGAGCAGAGCATGCGATGGGGCGGTTAACGCAAGGCTAACCCGAGGCACCCAGCATCTGCGAGGTTGCGCAAATCGCGCAGGCGGCGGATGGCCGCCTACCGGTGCTGCCTCTCGACGAATACCGCAAAGGCATCGATGTATTGCTGGAGCACTTTCTGAAGCGACTCCTTGACGAGCTGGCCCTTGTCGTCGAAAGCGTCACCGACGCCGTTGAGATAGATTTCCGGCTGACCGAGGATCGGACCGCAAATGCCCGGCAGGATATTCTGCAGGTGTTTTACCGCGCTGACGCCTCCCAGTTGACCTGGAGCGTTGCCGACAAGCCCGACCGGTTTGCCCAGCAGCGAACTCTTGCCGGGCGGCCGGGATGCGACGTCGATCGCATTCTTCAACACGCCGGGGATCGACCGGTTGTATTCGGGAGTGACAAACAAGACCCCGTCGGACTTCCGAATCTTCTCGCGGAATGCCACCCAGTCGGCGGGTGCCGCTGCCTCGATGTCCTGATCGTAAAATGAAATCCCGTGAAGCGTGAGGACGTGGAGCTTCAACGTGGCTGGCGCAAGCTTGGCCAATGCATTTGCGATTTTGAGCGTATAGCTCTCCTTGCGAAGGCTGCCGACAATAACGAGAATGTTGAAGGGATTGGCCATTGGATTTCCTTTGCGTAGGCAGGTCGCCAGAACGGGGGCACCGTAGCGATACCGACAAAAGATGCAAGCGCATGGAGTGTGGGGATGGTCGAAGCAGACAGGCGCTACGCAAAAAAAACAGGCCGCCCCACGGGCGGCCTGACTCGTCAATCTCGGAAAGCTGCGATCAGAGCACCGGATTCCAGGCGGAAGGAATCAAGCGATACTTTGTGCCGTCCTTCTCGACATGTCCAATTGAGGGGAAGGTGAAATGGAAGCCAACGACGGTCGCCTTTTCGGCCGCCGCCATGTCGTAGAACTTATGGCGAGTTTCCTGGGCCGTTGCCGGGTCGACGTCAAAGACGACATGCCAGTCGGGGTTGCGCAGGAAGAGTTCGGGAATGTTGGTGACATCGGACTGGATCAGGATCGTTGACCCACCGGATGAGACAGCGAAGGCAGTATGTCCCGGTGTGTGCCCGGGCGCCGCAACCGACTTAATGCCAGGCGCGACTTCCTTGCCCCAGTCATATTTCGTCACCTTGGATTCGATGCCGGCATAGACCTTTTTCACGTTGGCGAAATAGTTCTTCATCATGTCGGAGGGGGCCTTGGCGGCGTTCTCATCGCTCATCCAGAATTCCCAGTCTTTCGCCGGCACCATGATCTCGGCGTTCGGGAATGCCATCGATCCATCGGCGGCACGGATGCCGTTGGTGTGATCCGGATGCAGATGCGACATCAGTACGACGTCGATGCTCTTGGGGTCGATGCCGGCCGCTGCAAGATTCTGCAAGGTGCGGCCGACCGCACCCTTGGTCGGCTCGAAATTGGCGACGCCGTTGCCGGAGTCGATCAGGATGAGCTTGCTGCCCGTATTGATCAGCTGCGGGTTGAACGGCACGGTGACCATGCCCTTCGGCATATAGGCAGCTTCGGCGGCCGCAAGTGCCTCGTCCTTCGCCACGTTGGTGACGAACTTGTCCGGCATCGGGAACGTGCGCGCACCGTCATTGATCGAGGTGCATTCCAGGGAGCCGACCTTGTAGCGATAAAAACCCGGCGCCTGGGCAGCCGCGGCAGGCGCACCTGCACGCGCGCTCAATGCACCCAATGGTTGCAAGGCTGATGCCGCGCCAATCGCGGCAGCGCCTGCTAACAGACGGCGGCGGCTAAGATCATTCATGAAGGTTCTCCCTCTGCTGATAGCGCTTTTGCGCTGAATTTTCGGCGCAACTTTTCCCTTGTTGCGTGCCGAACGCAAGCCACTTTGTCACGAATGGGCCGAACTTTTGATGACGAAAAGCCATCCTGCCGCCGAAAGCGCCCGGCCGGTCCGCCCCTACTTGATCAATTGCCAGAAGATTCCGACCACGGCGACGTAGCCAAGCGTGAAAATCAAGGTCCGTAAGTAGGGAATGCCGAGCAGGTACACGACGGCATGGGCAAGCCGCAGCCAAAAGAAGGCCATCGCCCAAAATGCCGTCATCGCATTGGCCTTGCCGGCCAGGTGAACCACGATCACCAATGCCGCAAACGGCGCAAAGCTCTCCACCGCATTGAGGTAAGCGCGGTCAGCCCGCTTCCCCCACAGCGGCACCGGGCGCGGCGCGGGATCGAGATAGTTTGGAGGCGTCAGCAATCCATTGGTCATGGACTGGCACACGATGTAGGGAATCCACAGCGATGCCGTCAGAATTGCCGTAAAGGCCAGGTATTTCAGGTCCGCAGACATTGGTTCTCCCCCTCTTGGAAAGCTTGTTCGAAAACTTCCTTAGCCAGCGGGCCATCGCGCAAAGCCGTCACCGGAAAATCGCGGATCGCACGGATCAACCCTTGTTTGGATTGATCAGGTATTTTTCGCCGGTGGCGCGCTTGCCGTAGACGGCGATGTGAGAAGGCTGGAGCGCCTCCTGCAACGAGACCACCTTCGTGTAGTGGCTTGCAAACGTCGTCTTGAGTTCGGCGACGACACGCTGGCGCAGCCTTGCAGCCTCCGCCGCACCGATCTTTTGCAGAAACTGAAACAACAGCCAGCCGCCAAGCCCCCACGTCATCCCGAACGTCCGGTTCAGCTCGGTCGGACCGGTATCGAGACCGCCGTAGATATAGACCTGCTTGTGCACGTTCGAGCCGTAACGGCTGTAGACCTTGGCGTTCCTGTTAATGGCCACTTCCATGCAGGTGAGAATTTGGCCGGCGAGCTTGCCGCCGCCGATCGCATCGAATGCCAGCGTCGCACCGGTTTCCCCCAGGGCCCTGGTCAGATCGTCCATGAAGGACTTTGAAGTGGAATCGACCACGTATTTCGCGCCGATCTTGCCCAGGATCTCGGCCTGCTGCGGGCTGCGGACGATATTGACGAGACCGACATCGTCCTTGAGGCAGATCTTGTTGAGCATCTGACCGAGGTTGGACGCCGCCGCGGTGTGCACCAGCGCCTTATGGCCCTCGCGGCGCATGGTCTCGACCATGCCCAGCGACGTCAGCGGATTGACGAAACAGGAGGCGCCTTCCGCCGGCGTCGCGCCATCCGGCAGCACCAGACATTCGCCGACCCCGATGGTGCGATATTGTGTGTACATGGCGCCGCCGATCATCGCCACCGTCTTGCCCATCAGCGCTCTTGCGGCTTCCGACGATCCGGTCCTGATGACCACGCCGGCGCCCTCATTGCCAACCGGCATGGATTCGTCGAGCCGCCCCGCCATGGCGCGCATCGCGGCGTCCGGAACCTTGGCGGTAATCACCGGAGAATCTTTCGTTCCAGAAGCCTTGGCGGTCGCCATGTCGGCGGCGCCGACCAGGAGACCAAGATCAGACGGATTGATCGGCGTCGCCTCGACGCGGACCACGACCTCATCGGCCGATGGCTCCCTGGTCGGCACGTTCAACAGCGATATTTCGAGTTCGCCGCTCTTCTTGATCAGCGAACGAAGCTGCAGTCCGGTCTTGCTGTCGGCGCTCATGATGACCCTCCCGTTCGATCGAATTTGGCCGGGAGTTTTCTCGCCTTGGGCGCGAAACGCAAGGGCCGTGAGGCCCTCGGCGCGCGATGTTCAGGCGAGCGCCTTCAACGCCCCCCTGCCCGCATATTTCGCCTGGCTTCCCAGTTCCTGCTCGATGCGCAGCAGCTGGTTATACTTGGCCGTGCGGTCGGAACGCGCCAGCGAGCCGGTCTTGATCTGCCCGCAATTGGTCGCGACCGCGAGGTCCGCAATGGTGGAATCCTCGGTCTCGCCGGAGCGATGTGACATCACCACCGTATAGCCGGCCTTGAAGGCCATTTCGACCGCGCTGAGCGTTTCCGTCAACGTGCCGATCTGGTTGACCTTGACCAGGATGGAATTGGCGCGGCCGTTCTTGATGCCGTCGGCGAGCCGCTCGACATTGGTGACGAACAGGTCATCGCCGACCAGCTGATATTTGCTGCCGATGAGATCGGTGAGTTCCTTCCAACCCTCCATGTCGTCTTCGGCCATGCCGTCCTCGATGGAGACGATCGGATAGCGCGCGGCAAGATCGGCGAGGTATTTCGCCTGCTCCGACCGGGAACGAGTTTTTTTCTCGCCACCATAGACGTAAGCGCCGTCCTTGAAAAACTCGGTCGCCGCGCAATCGAGCGCCAGCATGACGTCGCCGCCTGCCTTGTAACCGGCTTTCCCGATCGCCCCCATGACGAAATCCAGCGCCGCATCCGCCGAGGGCAGGTTCGGCGCGAAGCCGCCTTCGTCGCCGACATTGGTGTTGTGACCGGCCTTTTTCAGCTCCGATCGCAAAGTGTGGAAGATTTCCGAGCCGCAGCGCAAGGCCTCGGCGAACGTACCGGCGCCGACCGGCATGATCATGAATTCCTGGAAGTCGATCGGATTGTCGGCATGCACGCCGCCATTGATGATATTCATCATCGGCACCGGCAATGTCCGCGCCGACGTACCGCCCACGTAACGGTAAAGCGGCATGTCGAAGGATTCGGCCGCGGCTTTTGCGCAGGCGAGCGAAACGCCAAGAATGGCATTGGCACCAAGCCGGCTCTTGTTTGGCGTTCCGTCCAGATCGATCATGATCTGGTCGATCCCGACCTGCTCCTCGACAGCCATATCGTTGAGCGCTTCGAAGATTTCGCCGTTCACGGCCGCGACCGCCTTCTGTACGCCTTTGCCGAGGTAGCGCGCCTTGTCGCCGTCACGGAGCTCAACGGCCTCATGCGCCCCGGTGGAGGCGCCGGACGGCACCGCCGCGCGCCCTACCGATCCGTCAGCCAGGACCACGTCGACCTCCACGGTGGGGTTGCCGCGGCTATCGAGAATTTCGCGGCCGATGATCTCGACGATTGCAGTCATGAATGCCTCTTCCCTTGCAAAGCCTGATGTTGGCGGTTGGCGCTGCTTCTACCGCAAGCGACCAGCACGGAAAAGGTTGCCTTGCCCGTGACGCCGGTTGCCGAATTGTCTAATAACGCGGCTGCGGAGACCAAGTCATGCCCAGAAAGCCGAAACCATCAAAGTCCCTGCCCTTTTCGTCGGACCTGCAGCTTGGCCGGGCTGTCGAATGGCCCACCACGCCTGAAGCTGCCAAACTCGACCGCGTGCCCAATCCCCAAAGTGACACGGATTACGTGGTGAGGTTCACCGCTCCGGAGTTTACCTCCCTTTGCCCGGTGACCGGGCAGCCGGACTTCGCACATCTTGTGATCGACTATGTGCCCGGCCAATGGCTGCTGGAATCGAAGTCGCTGAAACTCTACGTTGCAAGCTTCCGCAACCACGGCGCGTTTCACGAGGACTGCACGGTGGCGATCGGCAAACGAATTTCCGCGGAGATCAGGCCGAAATGGCTGCGCATTGGCGGTTACTGGTATCCGCGCGGCGGCATTCCGATCGACGTGTTCTGGCAGACGGGCAAGTTGCCGAAGGGGATGTGGATTCCCGATCAGGGAGTGGCACCGTATCGAGGTCGGGGGTGATGGCCTGTCGCGGCTACGGATCAATATCGATGCTTACGAAACGGATCCGCAGAACGCGCGGCATTTGTCGTTGAGAAGAGAAGCGCGGAGGAGCCCAACGCATGGAATTGACCTCTGACATTTCGGACTTTACCAGGCGCGACCTTTCCCTGATCGGCAAGACCAAACCCGTTCTCGAGACGGGAACAACAGGCCCGGCGGTCATCGTCATCCATGAGATATACGGATTTACGCCCACCCTCGCGCGGTTTTGCCGATGGGTGCGAGACGCGGGATTCCGTGTCTATGCCCCAATCCTGTTCGGCGAGCCGGATGCCGGCAATCCCGAAAAGCCCTCCCTGACACGGACGCTCTCGCTTTGCGTCTCGCGAGAGTTCACCATCCTGAGGGCCAACAGATCGAGCCCGGTTACCGATTGGCTGCGAGTCCTGGCGCGACTTGCTCACGCGGAGTGCGGCGGACCAGGGGTGGGTGCCATCGGGATGTGCGTCACCGGCGGCTTTGCGCTTTCGATGGCGCTTGATCCGGTGGTAATCGCCCCTGTGCTCGCTCAACCCGGCGTGCCAGCGCTTAACCCGGCGGCGCTCGATATCGCGCCTTCAGATCTTGAAAGGGTCAAGGAGCGGACAAGGCATGGACTGGAATTGCGCGGCTATCGGTTCCAAGGGGATGCGCTCTGCCGGGCTCCGCGTTTTGCGACCTTGGGTCGCGCGTTCGGCGCTGCCTTCACCGGCGTCGAATTGCCCGACACTGCCGGAAACCCGGCCGGCATGAAATCGCGCGGAAAGCCGCCGCATTCGGTCTTCACCGGCGACCTGATCGATGCGGCCGGCCAGCCGACACGGGCTGCGGCGGACGAGGTGATCGCTTTTTTCCAAAAGGCCTTGCGGCCACGGCAACAACCGGCCTGATGGGCGAAAGCTGCCGCAACCTATGATATCCGCTCGTCGGCCGGCTTTCTCTGGCGCAGGAGGCGCGCACAGGCAAAACCGAGCGCGGTGATGATGACCGCGCTCGTCGATAAGGTCGCCACCTTGCCGACGGTCTGGATTCCAAACCCGTATGCGATCGGACCCACGGTCTGTCCCATGAAGAAGAAGAACGAATGGAGCGAAAGCGCGGTGGCGCGGGCTTTTACCGAAAGTTCGCTGGCAAACACCTGCAAGCATCCGTGGATCATGTAGAAGCCCCAGCCCATCGCCATGAGGCAGATCGCCTGGATTTTCCACCCCGGGCCGAACGCAAGCGCCGCCAGTTGCAGTCCGACCAATGTAGCGCCGGTGATCATCATGCCGTTGACGCCCAGGCGCGGCAGAAATCGCGATACTGTCATCGTGTAGAACAAGCCACCGACCGCGAATCCCGCGATCACGATGCCGGCAATCGACAGGCTGGTTTCACCGAGCTCGAACAGGAACGATGCGATGTAGGGGAACAAGCCAAGCACGCAGCAACCTTCGATGAAGACCGCGGCGTAGCAAAGCGCATTCGGATTGCGAAAAATGGTGCGATAGCCGTGCCAGAGCGTCGAAAGATTTGTCTTCGTGGCACGCATCGGGACGGCGCCGCGAAAGCCGGCAGCTACCGCGACGGAGGCTGTGATCACCAAAATGCCGAGCAGCGCGAGTACGCCGCGCCAGCCGAGGAAATCCCCGACCACGCCCGAGAACGATGCACCGAGAAGATTGCCGGTCATGGAGCCCGCCAGCGTGCGCCCGATTGCGACCTGCCGCCTCTCGGGAGCAACGAGGTCACTGGTCAGACTGAGCGCGACCGGAAACACCCCGCCCGAGCCCACGCCCGCGAGGATGCGGGTAGCGAACAGCAGCGGAAACGAGGTCGAAATCGCACCGAGGATGTTCGCCAATCCCAGCAGCACCAGGCATGCGATCATCAGACGGGCCTTGCCGAACAGGTCGGCCGCAGCGCCCAGCACGGGTTGTATGATCGCGAAGGTGAAGGCAAACACCGCGGCAAAACTCGCGGCGGTCGCGATGCTCACGTTGAATTCGTTGGCAATGTGCGGCAGCACCGGATCGAGCGCGCGCGCCGAGAGGCTCGCGGCAAAGGTCGCGATCGAGATGATGTTGATTGCCGGTGGCATGCGCTCGTGCGGCCGCAGTCCCTTATGCGGCATCAGCGCGCTGCGCTCTTGGGATTCTTGGCAACCGCGTCGAACGCCATCAATGTCCGCAACAGGCCTTCGAAATCGCGCAACGGCACCATGTTCGGACCGTCGGACGGCGCGTGATCGGGATCGGGATGGGTTTCGATGAAGACGCCGGCAACGCCGACTGCAACCGCGGCGCGCGCCAGAACCGGCACAAATTCGCGCTCGCCACCCGAGGAGGTCCCTTTGCCCCCGGGCTGTTGTACCGAATGGGTCGCGTCGAAGATGACGGGCGCGCCGGTCGTGCGCGCCAGGATCGGCAGCGCGCGCATATCCGAGACCAGCGTGTTGTAGCCAAAAGATGCGCCGCGCTCGGTCACCAGCACGTTCGGGTTACCCGCGCCCGTTATCTTGGCGACGACATTGGCCATATCCCAGGGTGCCAGAAACTGTCCCTTCTTGACATTGACCACCTTGCCGGTTGCAGCAGCCGCCAGCAACAGATCCGTCTGCCGGCACAGGAACGCCGGGATTTGCAGGACATCGACGGCTGGTGCGAGTTCGGCGCATTGCGCTGCCTCGTGCACGTCGGTAAGCACGGGCAAACCGACAGACGAGCGTATCTCGGCAAAGATCGGCAGCGCTTCCAAAAGTCCGATACCGCGAGGGGCCGACGCGCTGGTGCGGTTGGCCTTGTCGAAAGAGGTCTTGTACACAAGCCCGATCCCAAGGCGGCCCGCCATCTCCTTCAGCGCGATTGCCACCTCGAGCGCATGCGCACGACTCTCGAGCTGGCACGGGCCCGCGATGATCGAGATCGGCAGATCGTTGCCGAATCTGACCGAACCGACGGAGACACGCGACGCAGCTGAGGTGTTGGCGCTCAAAATTCTTCCTCGTTAGGTGCTGTTCAATGCCCTCGGACCATGCCGGGCGACGACGGCCGGATCAACCCATTTTCGCGCCGCCGAATATGAGGGTTGCGCCAAAGGCCACATCCGGCGGGACGACAATCCCACAATCGCGCTCGACGATTGCAATACCACCCGTCTCGAGCGCCGAGATCGCAGCCCTCCTGTCGGGCATCACAAAGCGTATCGCCGCAAAACGCGCGCCCCGTGTCAGGTTCGGCGGTTCGGTTCCGGAATAGGCCCGATAAGCGGAAGGACTCATCACCCCGATGTCACCGCGTTCGGTATGGATGGAGAATCCGCTCGCGCTCGAGTTGATGTCCCTGACGCCGGAAAACGCGCTGAGGAAAGAAACATGGTCTTCCGGACTCTCGGAAACCATGATGACTTTGGCGATCCCCGAAAGGCCGTTTGCGTGCATCTGGAATGCCGGATTCCAGAAATTCTCCGGATAATGTTGCTGGCAGGTGAAGTAACCGGCGTCAGGTGTTCTGGGATCTGCGGCGAACGCAAGTGAAAACGCGACCTTCACCGTCGAGCCGTCCGGGCGTTTGGCTTCGCGCTCGAAGTCGAAAACGTCGAAATTTCCGATGCCTGCGGAACGGAACGCTTCGGCATCGGCGGCCGCTCCCCTGCCCTCCAGCACCAGCATCGCGAGCCCCTGGTCGTGCGTGAGGAAATCGCGGGCAAAGCCGCCGAAAGAAAAACTGCCAGCTCTAGGGGCGGTTATCAGCTCGGGCTCACTTACATCAAGAAGCTCGATGAAAACGCCGTGGAACTGCACAATGCGGTTATGGGTACCCCAGGGGTGGCGATTGCGGCCGCCGACCGTGAACCCGGCACGACCATAGAAATCCGCCGCCGCGTCGAGATCGCGGACGGCGTGAACGACATGGTCGAGACCGTGGGGCATGCGGCATTACCTCAAGCCCGAAAGGCGCGCTTTCACTTCACCGTGGAGAAAGCGGTTGGCACCAGCAATTGGCTGACGATGTTGCCGACAATCTGGCCATCGGCCTCGGTTTGCGCACGCGCGGCTATCCATTCGGGATCGGCCTGAAACGCGGTCCACTTCTTCTCACGTTCAGCGAGCGATTCCCAGGCGAGGAAATACGTCAGCTCCTGGTTGGATTCTCCAATCAGCGTGGTGAAGAAACCGGCCTGCCGGATACCGTGCTTTTCAAACAGTTTCAGCGTGATGGTCTCAAAGCGCTTCAGCAATGCGGGCAAGCGTCCCGGCACACAGCGATAGACACGGCTTTCGTAAATCATCGGCGTAGCTCCCTGATCGTCTTAACGTTGGGGGATCGTTATGTCGCAACAATCGCGGCGTCCGTCAAAGGGACACCAGGAAATACGTTCTTTAGCGTGGTTTCCGATTTGACATTCGCTTTGAGGACTCGTTGCGATACCGAAGCGAACGTCGACCCCACCAACGCCAGTGCACGGCATCAAACCAGCCGCGATTGCGCCATAGCCGCCTCGACGAAGGAGGCAAAGAGAGGATGAGGGTCGAAGGGACGCGACTTCAGTTCGGGATGGTATTGCACGCCGATGAACCAGGGGTGATCCTCATATTCAACAATCTCGGGCAGCACGCCGTCCGGCGACATGCCTGAAAACCGCAGACCGTGCTGCTCGAGCCTATCCTTGTAGGCGGTGTTGACCTCGTAACGGTGGCGGTGGCGTTCCGAAATCTCGGTGGCGCCGCCATAGACGGCCGAAACCCGACTGCCGCGCTTGAGTACGGCGGGATAGGCGCCAAGCCGCATCGTTCCACCGAGATCGCCGTTCCTTGAGCGCTTTTCGAGTTCATTGCCCCGCAGCCACTCCGTCATGAGGCCAACGACGGGTTCGGGCGTCGGCCCGAACTCCGTGGAGTTGGCCTCGGTGACACCGACGAGATTGCGCGCGGCCTCGATCACCGCCATTTGCATGCCGAAACAGATACCGAAATAGGGCACGTCCCGCTCGCGCGCGAATTGCGCCGCCCGGATCTTGCCCTCGGCGCCACGCTGACCGAAGCCACCGGGCACCAGGATTCCGTTGACGTGCTCGAGAAATGGCGCTGGATCCTCGTTTTCGAACACTTCGCTTTCGATCCAGTCGAGATTGACTTTCACCTTGTTGGCGATGCCCCCGTGCGACAGGGCCTCGATCAGCGACTTATAGGCGTCCTTCATGCCGGTATATTTGCCGACGATGGCAATCGTCACCTGGCCTTCCGGATTGCGGATTCGCTCGTTGATGAGGTGCCAGCTTTCCAGCGCCGGCGGAAGTTTCGGCGCAATCCCGAACGCCGCCAGCACTTCGTCGTCGAGGCCAGCCGCGTGATAGGCCTCGGGCACGGCGTAGATATTGTCTGCATCCCGCGCCTCGATCACCGCACTTTCGCGCACGTTGCAGAACAGCCCGAGCTTGCGCCGCTCTTCCTTCGGGATCGGACGATCGGTGCGGCACAGCAGAATGTCCGGCTGGATGCCGATCGAACGCAACTCCTTGACCGAATGCTGGGTGGGTTTCGTCTTCAGCTCGCCGGCGCTGGGAATGAACGGCAACAGCGTCAGATGAATGTAGATGGCATGTTCGCGCGGCAGGTCGTTCTTGAGCTGGCGGATCGCCTCGAAGAACGGCAATCCCTCGATATCGCCGACGGTACCGCCAATCTCGACCAGGACGAAATCGTACCCGTCATTGCCATCGAGGATGAATTCCTTGATCGCGTTGGTGACGTGCGGAATCACCTGAATGGTGGCGCCGAGATAGTCCCCGCGCCGCTCCTTGGTGAGGATGTCCTGATAGATGCGCCCGGTGGTGATGTTATCGGCCCTGGTGGCGGGGCGCCCGGTGAAGCGCTCATAGTGACCGAGGTCGAGATCCGTCTCCGCACCATCGTCGGTCACGAACACTTCGCCATGCTGATATGGCGACATCGTTCCGGGATCGAGATTGAGGTAGGGATCGAGCTTGCGCAGCCGCACCTTGTAGCCACGCGCCTGCAACAGCGCGCCGAGCGCTGCCGATGCCAAACCCTTTCCGAGCGAGGAAACCACGCCGCCGGTGATGAAGATGTACCGCGCCATGGGACTTAACCTTTAAGGCTACTGGCGCGATTCTCCAAAGCGAAAAGCCTCGCTTCAGCGAACATTTTGCCAGGCTGTGGGTGACGTGAAATATAAAGCGTTATCAGTATGTTGCGAGAAACGGATCACACAGGACGGCAACAACAGTCCTGCATGGCCGCCCCGCCTTATTGCGAACGCGGAGCCTCAGGCCCCGAGGGAGCCGGCTGATTCTTCTGTTCGTCCGATTTCTTCAGGGAGTCCAATACGCCCCCGCCGCCTGCAGGCGGCGCCAGCGGCGTCGTACCGCCGGCCGGCTGCGAGTTTGATGAGGGAACGATAACGGAACTCGGCTTGCGGTCGTAACCTGCGATCCAGGACAGGGCCAGGCTGGTGAGAAAGAAACCGACGGCGAGAACCGCGGTCGTGCGCGTCAAGAGATTGGCCGTGCCCCGGCTCGACATGAATCCGGCACCGCCACCCATGCCAAGGCCGCCCCCTTCGGACTTCTGCAGCAGCACCGTCGCGATCAACGTCGCAACGATCATGAGGTGAACTACGATAACGACAGTCTGCATCTCTACCTTCCGAGGCCAGCCAACAACACCGTGATCCCTGCGGCAGGTCGGGCTTTGCGGGGTCCAAATTTGAGCGGCGTGTTACACGATCGGACTGAGCAATGCCACCCCGATCCCGTTGCCTCGTTAGTTAGGGACACTCCCTTGCAATCGCAAGAAAATCGGTTGCCTTCAAACTCGCGCCGCCAATCAGGGCGCCGTTCACATTGGCCACGGCCAGCAATTCCCGGGCGTTGGAGGGCTTGACGGAACCGCCATAGAGAATCCGGATCCCCTTGCCCTCCTCACCAAGCCGACCGATCAGAAGATCCCGTATAAACCGATGAATTTGCTCAACATCTTCGGTGGTCGGGGTTAGTCCGGTCCCGATCGCCCATACCGGCTCATAGGCAATGACGAGATTGTCGGCCCGAGCGCCATCGGGGAGCGAGCCTTCAAGCTGCTCGCCGCAAATCTGCAGGGTTCGGCCGGAATCGCGCTGTTCCCGTGTTTCGCCAATACAGACAATAGCCGTAAGGCCAGCGCGGCGGGCGGCTTCGGCCTTCTGCCGAACCAATCCGCTGCTCTCGCCGTGATCGGCCCGCCGTTCCGAATGGCCGACGATCACGGCCGTTGCCCCAGCATCTGCCAGCATTTCCGCCGATAGATCGCCGGTATGGGCTCCGGATGCCGCGGGGTGGCAATCCTGAGCGCCGATGGCAAGACCCTTCGAACCCTGTGATTTCGAGGCAAACATCGCGATCAGGGTAGCTGGCGGGCAAACCAGCAAGTCAGCCTTGCCGGCCACTTGAGCGGCTCCAGCCAGCATAGCCTCCAATTCGGCGACCGAAGCCTTGAGGCCATTCATTTTCCAGTTTCCGGCGATCAATGGCCGAATGGTATTGGTCATATCGATTTCCGTAAAAAGTTGGCCGCCAAGCGCTACCAGACCCCGCCAGGCTGTGCCAGCGCAGGTATCTGCGAGGCCTTGCCGGCCGTTTACCGCTTCGATTGATCATTGCGCCATGGTTGCGACCTGAAGGCTGCCACTTTATGATGCGTTATCAATTCGGTGACGCCCTTTCTGAAATTCGGTTTTCGAATTTGCCTGGGCGCGGACCGGTTCCCTCCTGCTAACAAGTTGGACCCTATGCTTCGAGGAATGCGTAAAGCCTCATCAAATTGGCTCGGCAAAATTGTCATGGCCACCGTGATGGGCGTGCTGATTGTCAGTTTCGGCATCTGGGGCATCGCCGACATTTTCCGGGGCTATGGGCAATCGACCCTTGCCAAGGTCGGCCGGACCGAGATCCCGACCGAGCAATTCCGCCAGATCCTCAACGATCGACTGCAGCAGCTCGGACGCCAGTTTGGCCGTCCACTGACCATGGAGCAGGCACGTGCCATTGGCTTCGATCGGCAGGTTCTTCAGCAGACACTTGCGGAGGCGGCGCTTGACGAGGAGGCGCGCCGGCTCGGACTTGGACAGTCCAACGAGGAGACGATGCGCGTGATCTTCAGTGACCCCAATTTCAAGGGGGTCAACGGTGCGTTTGATCCGTCGCGCTTCCAGATGCTGATCCGGCAACTTGGCTACAGCGAGCAACGCTTCATCGCTGAACAGCGACGCGTATCGCTGCGTCGCCAGATTGCCGGGACCGTTGCTGCCGGGCTGGAAACCCCGAAGGTCATGCTGGAAGCGCTCGCGCGGTTTCAGAACGAACAGCGCGCGATCGAATATGTGAAACTCGATGCCGCGCAGGCCGGAACGATCGACCCGCCCTCGCCCGAGGCGCTCGCCGCCTATTTCGACGACCACAAAACCCTGTTCCGCGCGCCGGAGTATCGCAAGATATCGTTCGTCGTGGTTACGCCGGAAGAGATCGGCAAGTGGACCGAGGTCTCGGACGAGGATGCCAGGAAGGTTTTCGAGCAGAGACGCGACAAGTACGGAACTCCCGAACGGCGCGAGGTGTGGCAGATCATGTTTCCGACTACCGAGGAAGCGCTTGCCGCGCGCAACCGTATCGAATCCGGATTGTCGTTCGAGGATCTCGCCAAGGAACGCGGCCTCAGCGCCTCCGACATCGACCTCGGTATGATCCCGAAATCATCGATCGGGGATCCCACCATCGCGGATGCCGCCTTCTCGCTGCAATCGGGCGAGGTAAGCCAGCCGGCACAGGGCAAATTCGGTGTTGCGCTCGTCAAGGTCGGCAAGATCGAGCCGGGGGTTACGGCCGCCTACGAGAATGTCGCCTCCGAGATCAAGAGAGATATCGCCAAGGAGCGCGCCCGAACCAAGGTCGCCGAGCTGCGCGACAAGATGGAAGACGAGCGTGGCGGCGGCGCGAGCGTGATCGAAGCTGCGAAGAAGCTGGGACTTGCGCCTGTGACCATTGACGAAGTCGACCGTTCGGGGCGCCTTCCCAACGGCCAGCCCGCCCCGAACATCCCTCGCGGCCTTGATGTCGTCTCGCAAGCCTTCAACAGCGACGTCGGCGTCGACAATGATCCAATCTCGTTCAATGGCGGCTACGTCTGGTACGATGTCCTGGGCATTACGCCGTCGCGCGAGCGAACCCTTGACGAGGTCAAGGACCAGGTCGAGGCGAGATGGCGCAATGATCAGATCGCGAGCCGGCTCCGCGCCAAGGCAACGGAGATGGTGCAAAAGCTCGAACAGGGCGGCACATTCTCGGACGAGGCGGCGCAAGCCGGACTGAAGGTCGAGACTGCCAGCGGACTGAAGCGCGATGCGTCGGCCCCCGGACTGCCAGCCGCTACGATTGCCGCGGCATTCCGCACAGCCAAGGACGGCGTCGGCCAGACCCCCGACCCCGGCGCGAATGCATGGATCGTCTTCCGCGTCACCGACATTACGGTGCCGCCGGTCGACCTTGCCTCGGACGAAATGAACAAATTGAGGGACAATATTCAACGCGCACTCACTGACGAACAGCTCGCTCAATACATCACGAAGCTTCAGTCGGAGATCGGCACCACCGTCAACGAAACCGCCTTCGCGCAGGTAACCGGCGCGAATAACTGAGTTGCAAGAAATGCCGGCCCGTATTTGAAATGGACTATCATCTGAATTGCTCGCGAAGGCCTTAGCGATTTCCTGAAAGCACGTGATGGACGATTTCAAATCTATCCTCGCCAAGGTGGCCACCGGCGCGACACTCTCGCGCGATGAATCGGCGTCCGCCTTCGACAGAATGATGTCGGGGGAGGCTACGCCTTCCCAGATGGGCGGATTGCTGATGGCGCTTCGCGTACGTGGCGAAACCGTCGAAGAGATTACCGGCGCGGTGTCGGCGATGCGCGCCAAGATGTTGCGGGTCAAGGCTCCGCCGGAGGCGATCGATGTGGTCGGTACGGGCGGCGACGGCTCCGGCTCGGTCAACGTGTCGACCTGTGCATCGTTCATTGTCGCCGGCGCTGGTGTGCCGGTTGCCAAACACGGCAATCGCGCGCTTTCGTCGCGCTCGGGCGCAGCCGACGTTCTTGCCGCTCTCGGGGTGAAGATCGACATCTCCGCGGAACATGTCGGCCGTTGCGTTGCCGAAGCTGGTATCGGATTCATGTTCGCGCCGGCGCACCATCCGGCGATGAAGAATGTCGGCCCTACCCGCGTCGAGCTCGCCACACGCACCATTTTCAATCTGCTCGGGCCGCTTTCCAATCCGGCCGGCGTCACGCGGCAAATGGTCGGGGTCTTTTCCAGGCAATGGGTGCAACCGCTGGCGCAGGTGTTGAAAAACCTCGGCTCTCAATCCGTTTGGGTAGTCCACGGCTCCGACGGACTCGATGAAATCACCCTCACCGGCCCTACTTTTGTCGCAGCACTCGAGAAAGGCACTGTTCGCAGCTTCGAGGTCACGCCGGAAGAAGCTGGCCTGAAATGCGTCGCCGGCGAGACGCTGAAGGGCGGTGATGCCAACGCCAACGCAATTGCACTGCAAAGCGTGCTCGACGGCATGCCGAGCCCCTATCGCGACGTCGCGCTGCTCAACGCCGCGGCCGCACTGGTCGTCGCGGGCCGCGCCAGAGACCTGAAGGCAGGGGTCGCGATGGGGGTGCAGTCGATCGACAGCGGTGCCGCGGCATCGCGGTTGAAGCATCTCATCGCGGTCTCCAACGACTGAGCCAGGCATATGTCCGACATCCTCACCAGGATCGAGAACTACAAGCGAGAGGAGATCGCTGCCGCCAAGCGTTCCCATCCCTTGGCCGGCCTGGAGGCCAGGGCCAAGGCGGCGCCCGCCCCGCGCGGATTTGTCGACGCGATCCGCCGAAAACTAGCGAGCGGCCGCTACGCGCTGATAGCCGAAATCAAGAAGGCCTCGCCTTCGAAGGGATTGATCCGGGCCGATTTCGACCCTCCCTCGCTCGCAGCCGCTTACGAGGCAGGCGGCGCCACCTGCCTCTCGGTGCTGACGGACGCCCCATCGTTTCAGGGTCATCTCGATTTTCTGGTGGCGGCACGCGCGGCCGCCACGCTGCCGGTCCTGCGCAAGGACTTCATCTACGACACCTACCAGGTGGTCGAGGCACGCGCCTACGGTGCTGATTGCGTCCTGATCATCATGGCGGCCCTCGATGATGCCGCAGCCTGGGACATTGAGGACGCGGCCATCGCGCACGGCATGGACGTCCTCGTCGAGGTCCATGACCGCGCCGAACTCGAGCGGGCCTTGAAACTTCGATCACCGATGATCGGCGTCAACAACCGCAATTTGCGCACCTTCGAGACAACGCTCGCAACCAGCGAGACGTTGGCACCCCTGATACCGAGGGACCGCCTGCTGGTAGGCGAGAGCGGCATCTTTTCGCCGGCAGATCTGGCGCGACTGGCGCAGATTGGCATGTCGACGTTCCTGGTCGGCGAAAGTCTGATGCGGCAGGCAGACGTCGCGGCGGCGACTCGGGCGCTGCTGGCAAACGACAATGCCGTCGGGGCGACGGGGTTGCACTGACACATGGCGCGCCGTTCATCCAAAAATGCTCCTGCCCTCACCCACATCGATGCCGGTGGTGAAGCGCGGATGGTCGACGTATCCGCCAAGGCAGCCACCGAGCGAACGGCCGTGGCCGAGGGCCGCGTCATCATGAGCAAGACAACGCTCGCGATGATGTTGTCTGGTAACGCCAAGAAGGGCGACGTGCTGGGCACCGCGCGGGTCGCCGGGATCATGGCGGCAAAGCGGACCTCGGACCTCATCCCCCTTTGCCATCCGCTGGCTATCTCCAAAGTCGCGCTCGACATCACACCTGACGAGAAACTTCCTGGCTGCCTCGTCCGCGCCACCGTCAAAGTGACGGGCCCAACGGGGGTCGAAATGGAGGCGCTGACCGCAGTCTCGGTCGCCTGCCTGACGATCTACGACATGATCAAGGCAGTGGAACGCGGAGTGCGGATCGACGGCATTCATCTGGTTGAGAAGATGGGCGGAAAATCCGGCCATTATCGCGCCGGCGATTGAGCCTTCAAGAGTAAGGCCGTTCCGTCGAACTCCAAAGCGCGAGCCTTGCTTGGAGCACAGCGCCTGGATGCAAGTCTCTGCCACGCAAGCCTGTTGCGCACACGATCCGCACGCCACCAGCGATCATTTCCTGGGATTTCGGATGCAACCAGGGCGCGAATTAACCCCCAATTAACCCATCTTACTAACCTCACCTCCATACCAGTGCCTTAGCTTGTGCCGGGCCGGAGCCAGGACAGCTCCGGTGTTCAGCCTTGGCAGTGATCATCACCCATGACGGCAGATGGAACCGGCTCCTTCGACCTGAAAGCGTTTTTATCCAGCGGTCCGATCCGTTGGCTCATCGCCGGCGGCGTCTTTCTGATCACGGCGATCGCGATCGGAACGACGATCATGGTCGGCAATTTTCGCGAGCGCGCGCTCAACGGCTACGAGCGAGAGCTGGAAAACACCGTTTTGCTGGTCGCGCGCCATTTCGATCAACAGATCGACGATTTCACCGTCATCCTGAAAGACCTCGCCGCGCAAATCCAGTCCGAGGGATTGACGACGGAAAAGTTCAAGGCACGGTTGGGCACACTGGAATGGCACGAGGCGTTGAGGGCCAAGATGGGCTCCTACTCCGACCTTGCCGGCGTCAATATCTTCGACGCCAATGGCACGCTGATCAATTCATCGGATGTCTGGCCGGTCTTTGACGTCAATATCGCCGATCGCAGCTACTACCGCACCTTCAAGTCGGGAACCGAGACCGCGCCCATTCTGATCGAGCTGGCCAGAACCCGGATCTCGGCTCCGGGCTGGGCGACCATCGTCTCCCAGAAAGTGGCAGGGCCGAAGGGCGAATTCATCGGGATCGTCTCGCGGGCGATCGCACCGTCAAGCTTCGAAAAATACTTCGCCTCCGTTGCGCTCGGAGATGGCGCGGCGATTTCGATGTATCTGCGCGACGGACGGCTTGTAGCGCGCCATCCGCACATTGAACGGATGATCGGATCCAATGTCCAGGAAAGCCCCATCTATCACTACATTTCATCACCAAACGGCCGCGGAACGATTCGCCTGACCAGCCCGATCGATGGTCGGGAACGCATTGCGTCTGCCTACACCCTGAAAAACTTTCCGATCACGATCGTAGCAAGCAAGACGGTTGCGGCGGCGCTTGCCGATTGGCGCGAGCAAACCCGCTTTCTGATCCTCGCCGCGGGCTTTTCGGTGCTCGTCATCACGGCGATGCTGTTCTTCTTCGTTCGGAAACTGCTGCAACAACATCGGCTGGAGAAGCAGCGACTCGACACGGCCATCAACAATATGACGCAAGGGCTGCTATTGTACAATTCCGCGCAGCGATTGGTCGTTTGCAACCAGCGCTACATTTCGATGTATGGGCTGTCCCCCGACGTCGTGAAGCCTGGCCTCGCATTCCGCGATCTTGTCACGCATCGAAGAGAGACCGGCTCTTTCAAGGGCGACGTCGACGCGTTTATTTCGACGGTCTTGCGCAACGTGGCTCTCGGAGAAACCACGCACAGCGTTGTGGAGACCTCGGACGGGCGTTCGATCCTGATCGTCAATCAGCCGCTGAAGAACGGGTGGCTTACCACGCACGAGGACATCACCGAGCGGCGCCAGGCCGAGGAACGGATCAGGCATCTGGCCCATTACGACGCGCTGACCGACCTGCCGAACCGCGCGCTCTTCCATGAAAGGCTCAAGGAGGAGCTGGGCCGCATCGCTCCGGGCGAGCATCTGGCGGTGCTCTATATCGACATCGACGAGTTCAAGAGCGTCAACGATTCGCTCGGACACATGATCGGCGACGAACTGCTCAAATCGGTCGCCGTCCGGCTGAAGCAATACATCGACGCCTCCGACTTCGTCGCCCGTCTCGGCGGCGACGAATTCGCCATCGTCCAGACCGCGGTCAAGGACGTGGCCGAAGTCGTCGATCTCGTCAGCCGCACCTACGAGGCGATCCGCGCCCCCTATGATTGTTTCGGCCACCACGTCACCTCCGACGCTTCCATCGGCATCGCGCTGGCGCCGCAGGACGGAACCGATCTCGACCAGATCCTCAAGAACGCCGATATGGCGATGTATGCCGCCAAATCCGCCGGCCGGCGAACCTGGCGCTTCTTCGAGCCGGCCATGGACGCCCATGTCAGGGAACGCCGCAGGCTGGAGACCGATCTGCGCCAGGCGATCGCCGACGGAGCGCTGGAAGTCTACTACCAGCCCTGCATCTCGCTGCAGGACAACAGGATCACCGGCTGCGAAGCGCTGGTGCGCTGGCGCCACCCCGAACGCGGCATGATTTCGCCGGCCGAATTCATCCCGATCGCAGAAGATACCGGCCTGATCAACGAGCTCGGCGAATGGGTGCTGACCACCGCCTGCGTCGAGGCCACGACCTGGCCCGACGACGTCAGCCTGGCGGTCAACGTGTCGCCGGTACAGTTCAGGAGCGACACGCTGGCGCTGAAGATCGTCGCGGCGCTGGCGGCCTCCGCGCTTCCGGCGAGCCGGCTCGAACTGGAAATCACCGAAGCGGTGCTGATCCGCGATGACGATGCCGCGCTCGAGATCCTGCACCAGCTGCGCGCCATCGGGGTGAGGATCGCGCTCGACGATTTCGGCACCGGCTATTCCTCGCTGAGCTATCTGCAGCGTTTCCCCTTCGACAAGATCAAGATCGACCGCAGCTTCGTCAACGACATCGCCGAACCCGACAGCTCATCCCCCATCGTCCAGGCGGTGGTCAACATCGCAGCTGCGCGTCACATGACCACCACCGCAGAGGGCGTCGAAACCGCCCAGCAACAGGAATTGCTGCGCTCGCTCGGCTGCACCGAAATGCAGGGCTACCTCTTCAGCCCGCCGAGACCGGCCAAGGAGATAAGGGAAATCCTGTTTACGCATTTCGCAAGGCCGGCCGCGGTGGCGTGATGTTTCGGCCTGCCCGACGGGATCAATTCCACTAGTTCCGGGCCGCTGCGTTGGGCAATTTCGCCGGCACACCCGCATTGAGGGTGACGCCGCGCAGCTGGTTGTACGCAGCGTTAAGCGCCTTGTCGTCCTTCTCCGAAGGCGGAACATATGACTGCGAGCCGGTCTGCTCCGCACCTTCCGCCGATAGATGGCCGCGCATCGAAGCCTCGCCTTTTATCTCGGCGCGGGCCTTCAGTTCGTCAGGCACGTCCTGCAGTACCTCGATGTCAGGCGAGATGCCCTGCGCCTGGATCGATCGACCGGACGGCGTGAAGTACCGTGCCGTGGTGAGCGCCAGCGCACCATTGCCGGGACCAAGCGGGATGATCGTCTGCACGGAGCCCTTGCCGAAAGAGCGCGTGCCGATCAGGGTCGCACGCTTGTGGTCGTGCAATGCGCCCGCGACGATTTCGGATGCCGATGCCGACCCCCCATTGATCAGCACGATGAGTGGTTTGCCTTTTGTAAGATCGCCTCCGTGCGCCACAAAACGCTGGGTCTCCTCGGGCTTGCGGCCCCTGGTCGAGACAACCTCGCCTCGCGCCAGGAATGTGCTCGAAACGGACACCGCCTGATCGAGCAATCCACCCGGGTTGTTGCGCAAGTCAAGAACATAGCCGGCGAGGTTCTGCGACGGGATCTGTTTCGAAATGTCGCCGATAGCCTTCTTCAACTCATCGGAAGTCTGTTCGTTGAAGGAGCTGATCCGGATATAGCCGATATTACCGCCATCGGTGTGAAAACTAACGGGACGCACGTGAATGATTTCACGGGTAATGGTCACATTGACGGGTGCCTCCGCGCCTTTGCGCACGATGGTCAGCCGAGTCTTGGTATTGACCGGTCCCTTCATCTTGTTGACGGCCTGCTCGAGGGTCAGTCCCTGAACAGCTTCATCATCGATCTGGGTAACGAGATCGCCGGACATGATGCCTGCTCTTGCCGCGGGCGTGCCGTCGATCGGCGCAACCACCTTGACAAGGCCATCCTCCATTGTGACTTCGATCCCCAGGCCGCCGAACTCGCCGTGGGTCGTCTCCTGCATTTCACGCCAGGCACTGTCGTTCATGTAACGCGAATGGGGATCGAGCGCGCTGATCATCCCGCTGATCGCCCCTTCGATCAGCTTGTTGTCGTCAGGTTTCTCGACGTAGTCGACCCTGATCCGTTCGAACACCTCTCCAAACAGATTGAGCTTTGGGTAGACGTCGCTCCCGATCGTAGCCCTGGCGGTTGCAACCAGCTGTGCTCCCAGCGGTCCGGTGACGAGAAGGGTCAGACAGACACCTGCGGCCGCGCCGAGAAAAAACCGGGAGTTCTTGGGCATGTTGACAAAACCTTCGCTTTCAGAGGTGGCCTTCCTGGGGCCCAGACAATAAATCTTTTGCTGCTCGATCCGGCCAACGGCTCACGATAAGTTGGTATCATTGAGGCGGCTGCGCCAGCATAGCCGGCCGACGGCACCTCCTGTTCCTGGGAGCGGCCTCCCGGGATACCGGGATCGACGGCCAAACCTGGCCGGCGAGGACGGAACAGACATCGCCCCAATATACGCACTTCAACGCTCCCGAAAAACGGAATTCGTCTCCCTGTCCAATTTGTAATAGCCGCAGAGAAGGGCAACCAGGGGCGGCGGCAACCACCCCACGACCTCTATGGCTGCCTGGCATCCATCAACACGAACAGGATGCGGCAGGTCTCCTTTCCATGATTGACCCAGGCGTGGTTGGTCGCCTGCTGAACAATCGTATCACCTGGCTTGAGGTGTACCATCGTGTCGTCAAGCATCATGTCGATCTCGCCCGACAGCACCACAGCATAATCGACGCTGCGGGTCCGATGCATCAGGGGGTGCGTCACGGGAAGTCCCCGGGCCGGCGCCACGGCACCGACCGCCTTCATGAGAAAGCCGGGCTCCATCTTCGCTTCGGTTGCGGCGTCGAGCGGCGGAAACTCGACCACGCGAAATTTGGTGCCGTTATCGAGCGGCGATATGCCGACCGGGATCGCCGCGGTGTCGTCCTTGAACGAGAAGCCGAGCGGAAAGGAATTGGTCACCCAGAGATTTGCCGCTTGCAAACCGTAAGGGCCCGGCTGCAGCGGCATGCGGCTGTCGAACATCACCACCGACTTGTCGTTGGCGTCCAATCCCGTGACAACGCGGCGAATTTCCGAGGCGCCGGCCGTCGAGCTTCCGAGAAGAATGGCGGCCAGCGCACAGATTGTCTTGCAGATCATGATCTCACTCCCGTATCGGCGATAAAGGCTGCCTCTGACCGTCAGCCTGGCAAGGAGGGCCAAGGATGGCAGCACCGCCGCGCAGAGGTCAATCTGGCCATCTCCTGATTTCTGCATGAAGCTTCGGCGGCAATGGCCCGTCCGCGAGCGCCGCACTTAACGGATCCCGCGCAATCAGTTATGGATGGCGCAAGGGGGTCAGGCACGCTCGCCACATCGGAAGCGATCGCCCCTTCCACCGGAAACAATTCCGGGGCAACAATCGGGAGGATCGCTAAATGCTCAAATCAATTTCGATCACCGCCGGCGCGATCGCGCTTTGCACGCCTCGTGCTGCCGCTGCCCGTCCAGCGCGTTGCGGCACAATCTGAGCCGCAGCGGGCAAATGGGCGCCAAGCGCGAGGTCCGGCAAAATGTCCGTGATTGCCGCGAACGCGGTAGCGAAATGACAATGTTCCGGATCAGCCGGTTTCGGATTGCCGGCTGTGCATCTCTGGCTTAGTGAGCGCCAGTGACCCGCCGCATCGCGCAGATTTGCAGGGCGGCTTTCGAAAGAGCGCCGTCGGAGACGGAAGGAGAAGAAGATGAATGAAGCGCCCCGCGTCCCGGCGAATGTCGAGCTCGGCGCGAGCCCCGAGCCGTTCCAGAATCTTCACGAGTTCGTGCGAAAGGCGCGCGCCAATCTCAACCAGAATGCGTGGGATTACATTGTCGGAGCCGCCGAGACCGAAACCACGATGCGGCGCAACCGAATGGCGCTCGATGAGATCGCATTTCGGCCTCGCGTATTGCGCAACGTGGCCAGGATCGATGCCTCGGTGGAGGTGTTCGGCCGCAAATTGCGTCTGCCGGTGATGATGGCCCCGGTCGGGGCGCTTGAGATCTTCGATCCCGAAGGTGCCGCGGCCAGTGTCGCCCGCGGCGTTGGCCGGTTCGGCGCCGCTCATATGCTGAGTTCGGTCTCCGAACCCGGCCTCGAAAGGGTCGCCGAGGCAGCTCCCGATGCGTTGCGCATCTATCAGCTCTATGTCCGCGGCGATGATGCCTTTGTCGAAGACTGCGTCAGCCGCGCAATCGCCAGCGGCTATTCGGCATTCTGCCTGACCGTCGACACCGCCCATTACAGCCGGCGCGAACGCGACATCGCCAAGCGCTACGTTCGCGAAAGCCGCCTGCGTGCCACCGGCGGCGACTTCCAGAAGGGCCTGGAGTGGCGCACCGTCAAGCTGATCAAGCACAAGTACAAGATACCGCTGATCCTCAAAGGCATCGCCACCGCCGAGGACGCGGCCGTTGCGCTCGATCACGGGGTCGAGTGGATTTACGTATCGAACCACGGCGGGCGCCAACTCGATCACGGACGTGGCTCCATGCATGTGCTCCCTGAAATCGTCAGTGCCGTGGCGGGACGCGCGAAGATCATGGTCGACGGTTCGTTCTGCCGCGGCAGCGATATCATCAAGGCGATTGCGATGGGTGCCGATCTGGTCGGGGTCGGCCGCCTGCAATGCTGGGCACTGGCGGCGGCTGGCGAAACGGGAATCGTGCGAATGCTCGAGTTGCTGGAGGACGAGGTGATCCGCAGCCTCGGGCTGTTGGGCGTCACGAAATTCTCCGAACTGGACAAATCCTGTTTGCACCCGGCAACCCCGACCAACCTGCCCCATGTCTTGTCTGCCTTCCCGCTCCTCGATATCGAGCCCTATCGGTACTGAAGTTCGGGCGAAAGCTGCAGCATGAAAATTCCATCCTTCCACGCCGCCGATTAATGCAAACCCGCATGATGGCACCATCCCTGCCTTGGCCGGGCGCAGCGGACGCGTTGTTGCTTGATCTTGATCGCGTGTTCCGAAAGATACGCCGATGTGCTCAGTCATTTTCGGCGAAATGTTCCTATCGTCCTCTATCGGGCTTCGGAAAACCAATGCAGTGGCCTATGATCACGTGGTGAAAGCGATCGGGGTTCGCGCTCGGCATCTGAAAAGGAATCAACTTTGGGAGCTCTGTCTTGACGTTGATGGCGGTCGCAGATGCGTTGTCAGCGGTGCTCGCAGGTGCCGAGCCGCTGCCCGAGGAGATGGTGACGCTGGATCTGGCTCATCGTCGAACACTGGCACGCGATGTCGCGGCCTTGCGCACCCAGCCGCCGCAGGCGATGTCGGCGATGGACGGTTATGCCGTGCGCTCGGCCGACGCCACGCATGCGGCCGTGTGCCTCAAGGTGATCGGCGAAGTCGCAGCCGGACGGCCATTCGAGCGGGCATTGGGAGCAGGTGAAGCGGTCCGCATTTTTACCGGCGGCGTCATTCCCGATGGAGCGGACGCGGTAATCATCCAGGAGGACACCGTCCCTGAGGGCAACGGCATTACGATCACCGAAGCCGCTGCGCTGGGGCGTCATATCCGGCCCGCAGGCGTCGATTTTCGAGAAGGCGACGTTTTGCTCGCCGCAGGCAGCTGCCTGACCGACCGCGATCTTTCGCTGGCCGCCGGCATGAACCATCCCTGCCTCCCGGTTCGCCAGCGGCCAAAAGTCGCCATCCTCGCCACCGGCGATGAGCTGGTGATGCCGGGCGAGAGCCCCGGCCCCGGCCAGATCGTCTACTCCAACGGCTATGCGCTGCGGGCGCTGGCCCGCGACGAGGGTGCGGAGGCCATCGACCTGGGCATCGCCGCCGACACGATTGCGGCCACAACTAAGGGAGTCCGCCGCGCCCGGGATCTCGGTGCCGATATCCTCGTCACCACAGGGGGAGCCTCCGTGGGCGACCATGACCTCGTTAAACAATCGCTCGAGGCTGAAGGCGTGACCATGGCGTTCTGGCGGATTGCAATGCGGCCGGGCAAACCGATGATGCATGGGCGGCTCGGCACCATGCGGGTCATCGGACTGCCAGGCAATCCGGTATCGTCCTATGTATGCGGTTTCCTTTTCCTGGTGCCGCTGATTCGCAAGCTTCTGGGGCGATCGGTCATCCACCACCGGCGCGAAACCGCTCTGCTTGGACGCGCTGTCATCGCCAATGACCAGCGCGAAGACTATTTGCGCGCCCGCCTCGAGGCGCGGAGCGACGGCACGCTGATCGCAACCCCCGTCAATCACCAGGACAGCTCGCTGTTGGGCAATCTAGCTGCGGCACGGGCCCTCGTAATCCGCCCTCCGTTTGCGCCGGCCGCCGCCATGGGCGCTCCTTGCGACATCCTGCGACTGCCGGACTGACGCAAGGTCCTCCGGGTTCCCCAAAATCGGGTTTGTTGACGATAAATTAAGTGGTTGCGGAACACATATGGAACATATAGTGTTCGTTCATGATTTGTTTCTGACAAAGACGTATCGGCGTCAGAGGCTCCGAAGTCTCAAATCTAGACGTCTCGGATTCGAACGGCACCAAACTGGGGACTGGACGAGATGCTCACGCGCAAACAGTACGAACTCCTGCGATTTATCAGCGAGCGCCTGAAGGAATCGGGTGTGCCGCCATCCTTCGACGAAATGAAGGACGCACTCGATCTGCGCTCCAAGTCCGGTATCCACCGCCTCATTACGGCGCTCGAAGAGCGTGGCTTCATACGGCGGCTGCCCAACCGCGCCCGCGCCATCGAAGTGATCAAGCTGCCGGAATTATCGGGCGGCAACGGCAACAGCCGGCGAGGCTTCACACCCAGCGTCATCGAAGGAACACTCGGCAAGGTCCGGGGCGGCGGCAGCGCCGGGTCCGAGGATGACGGCAGCCATCCGGTGGCCGTGCCGGTCATGGGCCGGATCGCCGCCGGCACGCCGATCGAGGCCTTGCAGACCCGCAGTCATACCATCAGCGTGCCACCGGATATGCTTGGAGCGGGTGAGCACTACGCGCTCGAAGTCCGCGGCGACTCCATGGTGGACGCCGGCATCCTCGACGGCGACATGGCACTCATCCAGCGCAACGAGACCGCCGAGACGGGCGACATCGTTGTTGCCCTGATCGACGACGAGGAAGCTACCTTGAAGCGCTTCCGCCGCCGCGGGGCTTCGATCGCGCTCGAACCGGCCAACACGTCGTACGAAGTGCGAATCCTGCCACCAAACCGGGTGAAGATTCAGGGCAAGCTGATCGGTCTCTACCGGAAGTATTGAGCCGGTTGGGTCGGGAGGGCGACGTAGCAGCGAGCACGGCCGCGTCTTTGCCGCGGGAATCCGGATTGCGGTCGTCCGGGAGAGCAGGAAAAGTTCCACTCGCGCCCGCGCCTTCGAAAAAAATAATTTGATTTTTCCCCGCTGGCGGGAGCCGTAGAATTGCCGCCAAGCAGGAAGAAGCTGCGACGCTTATGACCACTCTGATAGAGGCCTGCGCCTCTTTAGAGCATGAGCCTTTGCGAAAGACGGATCCGACTTTCCGGATCATGCTCCAGGCGGTGCCGGTCTGCTATCTCGATCGAGGAGCAAGCCGATGTGTGACTATAGTCTTCACGCCGTAGCGACACGTCCCGCGCAAGTGGGAGAGACGCTCATCACGACGACCTTCCGCGGCACTTCAACGCGAGGCTTTGCATCTGAACGCGAGCCCGACGTCGCGGTCTGCATGCTGCCAGGAACGGAGCTGGCGTTCGCGGAGAACGTCAAATACGACAGCCGATGGATCTGGACCCGGCAGGTCAATTTCAAAGTCGGAAAGTTCGGCGTCGTCGACAAGCACATTCCGGATCGTCACCACGACGCGATTGAATTTCCGGACGGAAGCCACGTTCTCGTGACGCTGCTCTGCGAAGGACAACGTGCCACAGTGCTGCAGCTGCCCGTGGTTCAGCAACCGGTGGCCCGCACGGCAGAGGCCGGCACAGTTGCGCCAAGGCCGATCTCCGCTGAATGAGAGACGCCCGGGTGACGCTGGAATAGCCGCCCGACCCGGAAATCAGGTCGGACGGCATCGGCGCTGATGCTGGCCTCCAGCCTCAGCGGGGTTTTGCCTGTAACAGGAGTTGCCGTGAACAGAGGTCCCATGAGCAAGACCTGCCATGAAACCGGATGACGAACGGCGTGCTGAAGAACTCGGTCATTTGAAAGTGGCGCTTGCCACTTTCGCGTTGCAGCTCGATGCTTTCGAGCTGCGGACACACGAAGCGTTTCAATCAGTCCAAAAGCCCGTCGCTGAAAATCCTCTGGCCGACAGCGGCCCGTGGTTTCCTGGAGTTCGGCGGACGCGGAAGGATGGTTTGCTCGGTGGTCAATAGGGTCACATGGCAGCAAGCGGGGCATGTGACCCAACCGGGCCGCTACTTGTTCAGGTTTGGCTGGCTGACCGTTACGGCTGAAGATCTGGCGATCTGGGAGCAATTCCCCGACGCGTCGTTTGCGCTGGTCAAGTCGGCAGGCGCGCGTGCTGGAGAGGAAACGGACGAATTTCACCTGGGCGTATTCGAACTCGCCGAAAGTCCTGAGCCTTCGGGGAAAACCACTCACTCCTCTGCCTGAAGATCGGCTTCTGCCGGTGTCGCATCCACCCCTTTGGCTTGAGACGGCCGCGCAGTGAGCGCGGTGGAATCCGTTTCGCCCTCGCCGGCCGCAGCCGGCGCCCATGGCCGGTCGAAACCACCTGGCCTTGACGCCTCGACAACAAAGCCGCCTTTTATGCGCCGAAGCGCCATCGCTCCACGCCTTCGCAAATGCTCGAGGCCGATGACGATGGCGGCGCAGCCCGCCGGCACTTGCTTCCTGGTCACCAGCAGCGCCGCCCGCCCGCAATCGTCGGTCAACGCCTCGGGCTGTACCGCCAGCGCGACGAAGGAGCCGTCAGCCATTTGCACAACGCAGCCGTCATCGTCGCAAGAGACGCCATCCGCCAGCGAAACATCGTCGGTCTGTCTGGGGTCGGCGTCAGCCGCCAGCCATTCCTTGATCAGAAACGCATCCTTGCCGGTTCTCATCAGATGCAGCCGCCCGTCACGGCCGCGCACGCTCACATTGTGGCCGTCGCCAGATACCAGAGCGTCCGGCTGTGGTGTCGCGAATGCCCAGATGGAGGACAACAGAAGCGCGGCTGCTCCCGACCAGCGAAGCGGCGTGCGCAGCAGCCCGAGCAGGATCATCCCCAGACTTCCCAGGATCAGCGGTCCCGTTCCGAATGCCGCGATGCGTCCGATCGCTCCTGGAAGAGCCGCGACCCATTCGGTCACCGAGATCATCCAGTCGATGCCAACACCCATAAGCCACCAGAAGAAGCCGTCGTAGCCAAATGGCGTTGCGACCAGACCCAGCATGCCCGCCGGCATTACGATGGCCGACACGACCGGCATCGCCGCCAGATTGGCCAACACGCCATAGGGCGTCACCCGGTGAAAGTGGAAGGCGGCATAGGGCGTGGTCGCAAACCCCGCCACCAGCGAGGTCAGCATCAGCATCACGATTTCGCGTCCACCCCATAACGCCACCCTGGCGGTCGTAGAATTTTCCGGCGCCGCAAACAGTCGCGGCATGCCGAACTGTGCCAGCGCCACCAGGGCAAGCGTCGCTGCAAACGACATCTGGAAGCTCGGATGCACGAGAGCCTCCGGCCACAGCGCCAGCACGACCATCGCCGCAAGCGCAAGCGTCCGAAACGTAAGCGCGCGGCGATCGACGATAATCGCGATCAGCACCACCGCCGTCATGTAAAACGACCTTTGCGTCGCGACATCGGCGCCCGATAGCAGCAGATAAAATGCAGCCGCCAAAAGCGCCGCGGCCGCGGCCCATTTCTTTATTGGAAGTGACACCGTCAGCACAGGCATGAGGGCCAAGAGCGCACGGATGGCGAAGAAGACGACGCCGGCCACGACTGCCATGTGATATCCGGAAATTGACAGCACATGCCCCAGGCCGGAGATGAACATCGCATCGTTGACGGTCGTCGTGATTGCGTCCCGGCGACCGGTCAAGAGAGCCGTGGCGATGGCGCGCTTGTCTCCATCGAGAGTCGCCCGAATGCGCGCGTCGATCGCGTCGCGCAGGTCCTGCATGAAGGCTGCGTAGCGCAACGGCCAACCGCCAGCAACGGGCGGATCTACGGTCCTGATGGCGCCGCTGACAAAGCCGGATGCGCCGATACCCTGGAAGAACATGTCGCGGCCGAAATCGTAGCTGCCCGGCCGCAGTGGCTGCAGCGGCGGCTGCAGGCGGGCTTTCAACTCGACAAAGCTGCCAACCGCCGGAGCCGTGCCCTTGCGAACCGACAAGCGGACGCGCTGCAATTTCGCGTGGACGCGGGGACCCTCCATCGCTGTGACCCGCAATACGAAGCGATCGGTGCGTTCCCGGATGTCGCGGGTCTCGACAAAGCCCGCAAGCGAGACAGAATAGACTGGCCGCGCGAGCACCTCGTGCGCGATCCGCGCCGTCTTCCACGTAGCTGTTGCAAAACCTGAAGCGACGGCCGCGACCATCAGGGCGGCCGGAAACATCCTCCGCCGCCGAAGCAGGAACGCAACGAGGCAAAGCCCGATGGCCGTGACGGCAGCAACCGGAAGGATGGGCTCGTGTTCGGCCGCGAAGTAAAATGCGATACCTGTGCCGTAGGCTATCGGCAGCCAGGGCAGCAATCGGCCCGCCCCTGCCTCGGCCCGCACCCATTCGCGCAACCGCTCGACCAGCTTCGACCACGCGTCCAACGTGGACGGCGCGAAACCTCCTGCCTGCGCTGGGCTGCGCGGCGGCCAGGTACCCGCAATCCCGTCCAACCGTCCGGGAGCCCTGCGCCGCTCAGCCATCGGCAACCCTACGCTTCGATCCGAAACCGTGATGCTACCTTAAGCTGTAAGGCGGGAAACCCGGAACGAATGCAGAATCGCTCGCCGCACAGCGTCTATCCTGTGGAAGTCTCGACAAATTCGGCGCGGGCGTCGGGCTTCGCGAAACCCATCGCATAACCGCCTCCTTCTGTTATGAGAATAACATTCGACCCCGAATCCGCCGTTGCGCAACGTTGACAGCCAGACAGGAAGCTATCCGTGACAGGTCCAGAACTGAAACAACTTCGCCAGGATCTCGGCGACGCGATCGGCCGGCCTCTGTCGGTCGCCGACGTGGCCAAGCTCTGCGGCCTGGATTCCCGCGATGGCGCCGATACCGTCCGACGATGGGAAGTGACCGGCCCCAGCGGCCCGGCGGGCAAACTGCTGGGCATCCTGGCCATGGCCAGCGATCGGCATCCGATCCTGGACAATTTCAATATCTTCGACAGGTGGGACGTCGACGAAAAGGAGCGGCCGGCCCGCAGGCAAGCCTTTCGCGAAAAGATGCGCGATGAAATTCGTCAGCGGCTCGCCTGATACCGCCGGTCTGTTCCCGCCAGCTGCCCGCTCGACCGGGAGCTGGCCCTCTCCGTTATCCACAAGGTTTGGGCCGGGGCGATACGCGCCGCGCATCATTGCGCTTGCACGCTTACAGCCATTGCTGAACACTCTTCGCGGCCAGGTTGAAAGGGCGGGCCATGGTGAGCTTCAGCGAGATCTACGATTTCGATCGCTATCGCAGGCTCCTGTCCGAAGCCAACGATGAGCCAAAACGGCTGGCGCTGATCAACCTGCTGATCGAAGAGAAAGCAAGAGATCGGCTTGCCGAACAAATGCTGCACGACCAGCTCTCAAGCATGGGCCTCAAGGACGGAGCACCTGCACAACCCACGACGACGCTGTCGACAAGGGCAGAAGGGAACGGCATTCGAGGCTCCATTGAATTGACCTAAAAGCATTTCGCCTGATTACCGACTCCGCGCGGGCGGCCTTTCGGGTTCGATCATCTAGCTCTTGCCGACCTCCTTCGCAAAAGTATCGCGAAGGCCAATGGTCCGGCTGAACACCGGACGCTCGGGGCTCGAATCCTTGTCGCGGACAAAATAGCCCTGACGCTCAAACTGCACGGCGTCGCCTGAATTTGTCTCCGCAACTACTGCTTCTACCCTCGCGTCCTTCAAGACCTCCAGCGACTGTGGATTGAGGTCGGCGGCGAAATTGGCCGCGTTTGGATCGGGCTTTGCGAAAAGCGGATTGTAAAGGCGGATTTCGGCCGGTTTGGACTGCGCCGCCGGCAGCCAGTGAAGGGTCGCCTTGACCTTGCGCCCATCGGGCGAATTGCCGCCGCGGGTCGCCGGATCGTAGGTGCAGCGCAGTTCGGTAACCTCCCCGGCTTCGTTCTTGATCGCTTCGCGGCAGGTGAGGAAATAAGCGTATCGCAGCCGGACCTCGCTTCCCGGCGACAGACGGAAAAACTTCTTCGGCGGGTTTTCCATAAAGTCGTCGCGCTCGATGTAGAGTTCCCGGCCAAAGGCGATGCGGCGGGTCCCGGCGGCGGGATCATCGGGATGATTGACCGCCTCGATCTCCTCTGTCCGGCCTTCCGGATAGTTCTCGATCACGACCTTGAGCGGCCGGAGCACCGCCATCCTCCGCTGAGCGGTCCTGTTGAGAACTTCCCGGATGCAGAATTCGAGCATGCCGACATCGACGACGCTGTTGGCCTTGGCAACGCCAATGCGCTTGACGAATTCGCGGATCGCGGCCGGCGGCACTCCGCGCCGCTTCAGACCGGCGATTGTCGGCATCCGAGGATCGTCCCAGCCAGCGACATGGCCGCCGCGCACGAGTTCGGTCAGCACGCGCTTGGAGAGCAGCGTGTAGGTTAAATTGAGGCGCGCGAATTCATACTGATGCGGCCTCGACGGCACCGGCAGCTTGTCCAGAAGCCAGTCATAGAGCGGCCGGTGGTCCTCGAACTCCAGCGTGCAGATCGAATGCGTGATGCCCTCGATGGCGTCGGACTGTCCGTGCGCATAGTCGTAGCTCGGATAGATCGACCATTTGTCGCCGGTGCGCGGATGCGTAGCATGGAGGATGCGGTAGAGCACGGGATCGCGCAGATTGATATTGCCGGACGCCATATCGATCCGTGCGCGCAGCACGCGCGCCCCATTGGGAAACTCGCCCGCCTTCATGCGCCGGAACAGGTCGAGATTTTCTGCGACCGAACGGTCGCGATACGGACTGTTCTTGCCGGGCTCCGTGAGGGTGCCGCGCGTGAGCCTGATCTCCTCCTGCGACTGGTCGTCGACATAGGCAAGGCCGTCTCGAATGAGACCTTCCGCCCATTCGTAGAGCTGCTCGAAATAGTCCGAGGCATAGAAGAGGTATTTGCCCCAATCGTAGCCGAGCCACCTCACGTCGGCCTGAATGGAATCGATATATTCCTGCTCCTCCTTGGTCGGGTTGGTATCGTCAAACCGCAGGTGGCAACGCCCGGAGAACTCCTGCGCTATACCGAAGTTGAGAGCTATGGACTTGGCATGCCCGATATGCAGGTAGCCGTTTGGTTCCGGCGGAAACCGCGTCACGATCAGGCTGTGTCTTTTGGCATCGAGATCGGCCTGGACGATGTCGCGAATGAAATCGCGCCCTGCCTCCACTGCCACCGGTTCTGTCGTCATTCTTGTTCCCTGTTTCGGAATCAGCGGTCTATCTGCCAAATCCACCGGTCCCTAGGAAGGCTTTAGTTATGCCCCGTACCTGCTATACACCCATCGCACCAAGCTTGCGGCTAGGTGTATAGCGAATGTCAAATCCACTCCACCAGCGCTTACCAGCCCCCCGCCATAGCATTCGATGACCAACCCTATCGTCACGCGTTTTGCCCCTTCGCCAACCGGTTTTCTCCACATTGGAGGGGCCCGCACGGCTCTGTTCAACTGGCTTTACGCGCGTGGCCGTGGCGGCAAGATGCTGTTGCGCATTGAGGACACCGACCGGGAGCGGTCGACCGAAGCCGCCATCGCAGCGATCCTCGACGGCCTCAAATGGCTCGAGCTCAATTGGGACGGCGAGGTCATTTATCAATATAGCCGCGCTACGCGCCACAGGGAGGCGGCAGAGGCGCTGCTGGCGAGCGGGAAGGCCTATCGCTGCTATGCCACCTCCGAGGAACTCGCGGCAATGCGCGAAAAGGCACGCGCCGAAGGTCGCACGCGCCTTTACGACGGGATGTGGCGCGATCGCGATCCCTCCGAGGCCCCGTCAGGCGTGAAGCCGACGATCCGGCTGCGGGCACCCCAAGCCGGCGAGACCGTGATCGAGGACCAGGTTCAGGGCCGGGTGGTCTGGCAAAACGAAAATCTGGACGACCTCGTTCTGCTGCGCGGTGATGGCAATCCGACCTACATGCTGGCCGTGGTGGTCGACGATCATGACATGGGGGTGACCCATATCATTCGCGGCGACGATCACCTGATCAATGCAGCGCGCCAGAAGCAGATCTACGACGCGCTCGGCTGGGACGTGCCCAGCATGGCTCATATTCCGCTGATTCATGGACCCGACGGCTCCAAGCTCTCCAAGCGTCACGGCGCGCTGGGCGTGGATGCATATCGGGCGATGGGATACCTGCCGGCGGCGCTGCGCAATTACCTGGTCAGGCTCGGATGGAGCCATGGCGACCAGGAGATATTTTCCACCGAGGAAATGATCGCGGCCTTTGACCTTTCGGGCGTCGGCCGCTCGGCGGCGCGATTCGATTTCGCCAAGCTGGAAAATCTAAACGGTCATTATATCCGCCAGACCGAAGATCAATCCCTTGTGAAGATGTTCGAGGGGGTACTGGACCATGTCCCCAATGGGGCTGAACTCAAGGGAAAGCTCGACGCAAGAACGCGCGGTCAATTGCTGCAGGCCATGCCCTACCTCAAAGAGCGCGCGAAGACCCTGATCGACCTGATCGACGGCGCCTATTTCATCTTTGCCGACAGGCCGCTGCAGATCGACCCCAAGGCGGCTGCATTGCTGACGCCGGAAAACCGCGAACTCATCGGCAGGCTTCGCGACGTCCTCGGGGCGGTCGAAAACTGGACCGCGGAAACAACCGAAGCGGCAGTGCGGTCGTTCGCCGATCAGAACGGCCTGAAGCTGGGCGCGGTCGCTCAGCCGCTGCGTGCCGCTCTGACCGGACGCACGACTTCCCCGGGTATATTCGACGTCCTGGCCGTGCTGGGACGGCAGGAGACCCTTGCCCGACTCGGCGACCAGCCCCCTACTTGAGGCCTAGGAAGGCCATCTTGCAGTGCACACTGGAATAAGCTACGCATTTAACTTGGTCTTCAGAACGAATTGGCCTCCCTCGCCATCAATTTCGGGAGCATGGCTTTCGACAACGACCTCATCGGGGACCTCACGATGGACGCAACATCCAACAAAAAAACCGCAACGCTGACGGTAGGCAACAAGACCTACGATTTCCCGATTTTGAGCGGCACGGTCGGGCCCGATGTCATTGACATCGCCAAGCTCTACGCGCAGTCCGGGATGTTTACCTATGACCCCGGCTTCACCTCGACTGCGAGCTGCCAGTCAAAGATTACCTATATCGATGGCGACGCGGGCGTCCTGGAATACCGCGGCTATCCGATCGAGCAGCTCGCCGAACACGGCGACTTCCTCGAGACCTGCTACCTGCTGCTTTACGGAGAGCTGCCGACCGCCGCGCAGAAAAAGGACTTCGACTTTCGCGTGATCCACCACACGATGGTTCACGAGCAAATGGCGCGGTTCTTTCAAGGCTTCCGGCGCGACGCTCATCCGATGGCGGTGATGGTGGCATCGGTCGGCGCGCTTGCCGCCTTCTATCATGACTCCACGGACATCAACGATCCGCAGCAACGCATGATTGCGTCGATGCGCATGATCGCGAAAATCCCGACGCTGGCGGCGATGGCCTACAAATACACCATCGGCCAGCCGTTCATGTATCCGAAGAACTCGCTGAAGTTCGCCGAAAACTTCCTTTACATGTGTTTCGGCGTTCCCTGCGAGGAGTACAAGGTCAATCCGGTGCTTGCAGACGCGCTGGAGAAGATCTTCATCCTGCACGCCGACCACGAACAGAATGCATCGACCTCGACGGTGCGCATCGCCGGCTCTTCCGGCGCCAATCCTTTTGCCTGTATCGCAGCCGGCATTGCCTGCCTGTGGGGCCCGGCGCATGGCGGCGCCAATGAAGCCGCATTGAACATGCTCTACAGCATCGGCAGCGTGGACAAGATTCCCGATTTCATCAAACAGGTGAAGGACAAGAACAGCGAAGTCCGCCTGATGGGCTTCGGTCACCGCGTGTACAAGAACTACGATCCTCGCGCCAAGATCATGCAGAAGATGTGTCACGCGGTGCTGGCCGAGACCGGCCATGGCAACGATCCGATGCTGAAAGTGGCGATGGAACTGGAAAAGATCGCGCTGAACGATCAATATTTCATCGATCGCAAGCTCTACCCGAACGTCGATTTCTATTCGGGCATCACGCTCAAGGCGATGGGATTCCCCACCTCGATGTTCACTGTTCTGTTTGCGGTGGCGCGCACCGTCGGCTGGATCAGCCAATGGAGCGAGATGATCGAGGATCCGCAGCAGAAGATCGGTCGCCCGCGACAGCTTTATACCGGCTTGACGCGTCGGGATTACATCCCGATCGCAAACCGCAAATGATGGGCTAGTCGAACTGAGCGGCCCTGTTCGGGAAATCGTTCGGCTTCCTGGAGCCTGTCCCGTTCCGATTGACTCAGAACCGGATAGGCTCTGATCTTTTGCTTTGACGCGTTTTCTTCACGCGAACCGGTTTCCACTTCGCTCGAAAACGCTCTAATTCGTGCTTCGGGATTGCCGCAAGGTCGCCAGCACGATGTCGGCAGCGCGGACACCGGGCGGCTGATTGCCCGTGGACATGATATCGTCGATCCTTGCGAAGGCCTCAAGCTGCCGCCTTCGCATGGCGGAGTCCGAGAGGATTTCGCGCAGAGCTCCCGCCAGCTTTTCCGCCGTGCAGTCCTCCTGGAGGAATTCGGGTATCACGTTCTCGCCCAAAACCAGGTTCGCCAGGATCACGGAATTGACGCTGAGGGCGCGCCTCAGGATCGAGGCCTCGACGGCTCCCACCCGGTAGGCCGTGATCATCGGCACGCCTGCGAGTGCGAGCTCAAGCGTGACAGTGCCGGACTTGGCGAGTGCCGCCACTGCAATCCGGAGCGCCGCGCGCTTCTCCTGCTCACCGACCACGATCCGCGGCACGACGTTCCAGGTCTTTACACCCTCCCTGACCAGCTCGACGAGATGTGGCATGGTCGGCAGGATCAGCTCGAACTCCGCGCCTTCGGCCCGAAAGCGGTCCAATGCTTCACCGAAAATCGCAAGGTGGTGTCTGATCTCGCCGCGGCGGCTGCCAGGCAGTGCCAGAAGCACCGGCGGAGCCCCCTTCCGGCGCTCCCGTTCCCCGGCATTCGGCCTGAGCGAGCTGAGCTGTTCGATCAGGGGATGGCCCACATAGCTGCAGGGCGGCCCGTGCAGCCTGCGATATTCTTCCGGCTCGAACGGCAGCAGCGCCAGGACGTGATCGATATAGCGGCGCATGGCACGAGCCCTGCCGGGCCTCCAGGCCCAGACAGAAGGTGAAACATAGTCGATGATCGGAACCGCGGGGTCTCTGGCCCGGACGCGCCTGGCCACCCGATGCGTAAAATCAGGGCTGTCGATGATCACGAGAACATCGGGTCGCGTGTGCAGCACCGCGCCGACTGTTTCCCGAATAAGTCGAAGCACCTTCGGCAACTGCTTCACGACGCCTGCAAATCCCATGATCGAGAGTTCTTCGATCGGAAACAGCGAGGTCAGCCCCTCGCGCGTCATCGACAGGCCGCCAACCCCCTCGAACCGCACAGCGCCGCCGAGACGCTGACGCAGCACCTTCATCAGATGGGCACCAAGCCGGTCGCCCGATTCTTCCGTCGCTATCAGGAAAATCCTGCGTTCGACATCACCGCTCAAGCGGGCCGGCTTCACGCGGGCAAACCGCTTACGAAGAGGCCCGCAGCGTCTGCGGCCTCAACCATGGTCTGCGGCTCCACCACGATGGTGTTACCGGCAACGATGGCAATCCCGGCAAGCGAGGCCGCCGCGGCGCCCTCGATCGTTCGCGGGCCGATAGTCGGCAAATCGAAGCGCAGGTCCTGTCCACTCTTGGGCGCCTTCACCAGAACACCGCGAGCATTCCTGGCGCGAAGGCGGCCTTCCGCACGAAGGCGTGCGACGCGTGCCAACAAGCCGTCGGTACCTTCAATATCCTCGACGGCGACCACATGACCATCGATCACGACCACAGCCTGACCAATGTCGAACGGACCAAGCGCGCGCAGGACGTCTCGCCCCCTGGCGATGTCGGCGCTGGCATGATCGTCCGGCGCCTTCCGGGTGACGCATCCTTCGGGCATCAGCAAATCCGGAGCGACATCCTTGATTCCCACCATGCGGAAGCCATCCTGTTCAAGGATGCGGCCGATGCTGGACAACAGATGATCGTCGCCACCCCGGAAGGCCGCCCAAACCCGCCGGAGCGCACGGAGCGTTCCCCAATCCAGACGAATTTCCGAAAGTGCCGGCCGCACCAATGTTCCGATGAAGACCAGATCTCGACAATTCTCGGCGCGGAAGAGCTTCTCCGCCCTGCCGAGCTGCCCAACCGAGATCCAGTGATGGCGAAAGCGTTCCGCGCCCTTGGGATCGCAGGCGCCCTTGAGGGCGAAGACGACCGCATCGATGCCGCGGGATGTCAGAGAATCGGCGACAGCGAACGGCATGGCACCGCCCCCCGCGATCAGTCCAACCGGCGACGAGATCTCCAAAGCCGTTGTTGACATGGCTCCGGTGGCTCCGTGGTCAAGACTTTTCGTGATGATCGGCCGGCAGGCACAAGGAACGATGCTTGCCGTCGCCGATGAAGGCAAGGATTTCAGCGATTGCAGGATCCGTGCTCGCCAGTGGCTGCACCGCGCTCAACCTCTCGGCGAACATGCCGGGTCCGTGAAACAGCCTTTGATAGAACGACCTGACCGTGGCGAGCCGCTCGCGGGTGAATTTGCGGCGCTTCATGCCGACGATGTTCAGTCCCTCGAGATGGGCGTACTGGCCGTTGACGAGGCCGAACGGGATGATGTCGTTGCGAACGCCGCAGACGCCGCCGATCATCACCTGCGATCCGACCCGCGTGAACTGGTGAACGGCAGACAAGCCGCCTATGAATACAAAATCGCCGATCTCGCAGTGCCCGCCGAGCGTCGCCGAAGTCGCAAAAATCACATCGTTGCCGACCTGGCAGTCGTGACCGACATGACTGCAATTCATGAAATAGCCGCGGTCGCCGACCCGGGTGACACCGCCCCCCGCCACCGTCCCGGCATTCATGGTGACGGATTCCCTGATCGTGCAACCTTCGCCGATCTCGAGCCTTGTAAGCTCGCCGCGGTAACCCAGCGATTGCGGCGCCGTCCCGAGCGAGGCAAAAGGATATATCGTGCAGCCTGCGCCGATCGTGGTCTGGGCGGTGATATTAACGTGCGAAATCAGCTTGCAATTGGCCCCGATCACCACAAGGCGGCCAATGGTGCAATAAGGACCGATCGAAGTCCCCTCGCCGATCACAGCGCCATCTTCAATCCGCGCGGTGGGATCGATCGTGCTCATATCCATTGGTCTCGCATCGCTTGCAGGGCGCAAATCGTTTGATTTTTCAGTGGTTAGCGCGGGCTAGCGAAGCTGTCCAGTGAGCTCTGGCGACCCGGCGTCACGTATTTTTTTCCTGGGCCAACGGCCGAAATTGCTCACCCAAACCGCTCAAGACAGACAGCGGAAAACCCGGTTATTCGCCAACCGATGCTGGAGCCCGTTAACAACAGTAGACCTGCTAATTCATGGTGCGCTGGACGAATGCCGAACCTTTCGTCACCACGCACATGTATGAATAGGTCTGGGCCTCGCCCGCGGCCTCGAAATCGACGTCGATCATCACAGGCTTTGACTGGCCTCTCCAGGTGGCCAAAATCGTCGGAGAAACCGGACGCGTGCGCGACCCCCTGATTACAAGCCCGGAGATACGCGGAAGCGCCTCGGTGGCCTTGGCCAGGCATGTGCTTCCAGCTTCGGCGTCGCCCTTCTGGGGAATCAGCAGAGCAGCCGAAATGGCCAACATGATCCAGATGCGCATCCCGTGTGCTCCCCAGCCCGCCACGGAAAAATAGAACACATAATCCCGGCAGTGTCGATTGCGGCATCGGCGATCGCAAGCCGCAACATAGCGGGCCTTTATCAGTCGGCGAGCATCGCACCAACATCGGCTTCGGCGACCGTCACCCCGTTCACCCTGGCGTCGCCGTGAAACCACCACATCGCCTTTCGCCTGCCGATCCTTCGCATATGATATTCCACGGTATCGCCGGGCAGGACGGGCTTTCGGAATTTACACTTGTCGATGGTGAGAAAATAAACCGCGCTGGGCCTCTCGGTGCCCTCAACCGACTTGATGCCGATGACGCCGGCGGTCTGCGCCATGGCTTCGATCATCATCACTCCGGGGTAAACCGGGCGATCAGGAAAATGCCCGGCAAACGGCGGCTCGTTGAATGTGACGTTCTTGATACCGATTCCGCTGTAATCGGTCCGGATATCGACCACCCGATCGATCAGAAGCATGGGATAACGATGCGGCAGTGTCCTGAGGATCTCGTTGATGTCCACGAGCGCAAACCGGACCGGTGCCTCCTCCATCGTTCTCGTCCCTAAAGCATGATCCGGACCCGAAGGGCCGCGTCAGCGCAAAGTGGAAACCGGTTTTCCGAAAGGATCATGCGCAAACAATAACCTAAAGGGCGATGGCCGTTCCACCTCAAATCATCGCGCTCTAAAGCACCGTCCCCGGCACGGCGATCTCGGCGGACGTCGGTGAAGACGGCCGCTCAAAATCTTCTGCGGCATTCCTCCCCTCGCAGTCCGGCAGTTGCTCGAAATCAGAACTGTGTTCCGCCACCGAACTTGAACTGCTGGACGACGTCGTGCGGACCCTTGGTAATCGGAACCGCATAATCGAAGCGCAGCGGGCCGAATGGCGATTGCCAGATCAAGCCAATGCCGACCGCTGAGCGGACAACATTCTGCGGGTCAAATTGCAATCCCAGACAGGTCCCGGGTGCGGGAGGAACGTTCTTGATGTTCGTCGGCGGAATACAACCGGGCGTATTGACTTCGCCCGTGAACGTCCAGTCGGTCGGCCCCTTGTAATCATACAGACCACCCGCATCGGCATAGACCGCGCCCTTCAGACCAATTTCCTTCGGCAGGAACCAGAACGGATACTGCAGTTCGAAGGAGGCGCCCCAATACTTGGTGCCGCCAAGCGCGTCCTGCGTGCCGTATGGATTGATATCGCGCGGACCGATGCCGTTCGGCGCAAAGCCACGAACAAGGTTGGGTCCCATCTGGAATTGATCGAGCATCCGGATCGGGTTGTTGCCGACCTGGGTGAGCAGGCCCGACTGGATGTGGAGCAGGCCGATGACGTCGCCCACCACCGGCGTGTAGAACTTCGCGTCAACCGCAGACTTCAGATAAGTCACGTCGCCGCCGACGCCGGCGAAATCCTGCCGCCAGTCGACGATGAGGCCGTCGGTCGGATTCTTGTTGTTATCAAGCGTGTTGTAGGTGAGCGAATAACCCACCGCGGAAGTCAGTGTGGCGCCGTTGGCGAGTTCCTTGCGGACCGGGAGCGATGCCTCGCCGTCGCTGTAGCACCACAGACCCAGACCCGACAGATCCGTTGCACCGAGTGCCATGGCAGCGGCTGCCGCATGTTCGCCGCTACCCATGCCGGAGACGGATTGAACGGCAAGCCGTTCGACGGGTTGAGGTTACAATTATCCAGATAGCTCGGAAGCGTGATCTTCTGGTCATAGATCGAATATCGCAGCTGCAGGCTGAGATCCTCCCGCAGCGTCATTCCGATTCTCGGACTGAAACCGATCGTCTTGGTGCCGTACGAAATGAATGAGTTGGCCAACTGCTCGCGATAATACGTATCGAGGCCGAGCGCTACTCGGTAATCGAGCAGATAGGGTTCGACATAGGAAAGCGACACCCCGCGCGCGAACTGGCCGTAAACGACCGAAGCCTTCGCGAACAGCCCGCGTCCCAGCAGGTTGCGCTCGGAAATGCTGACTTCGGCGAGCGGACCGTCGGTGGTCGAATAACCACCCGACACGGAGAAGTCACCGGTGGATTTCTCTTCGAGATCGACGTTGAGAATGACGCGGTCGCTGGCCGATCCGGGTTCGGTGGAAATTTTGACGCTCTTGAAGAAATCGAGATTCTTCAGGCGGCGCTCGGCGCGATCTACGAGTGCCCGATTGTACGCATCGCCTTCCGAAATGTCGAATTCACGGCGAATCACGTAGTCCCGGGTGCGCGTGTTGCCGCGCACGTTGATGCGCTCGATATAGGTCCGCGGTCCCTCGTCGATCGCGAAGACGATCGAGACCGTGTGTGCCTCGAAATTGCGATCACCGCGAGGATGGATCACTGCAAAGGCGAATCCGCGCCGCGAAGCCTCGATCTGCATTTCTTCGACCGACTTCTCCAGCGCTTCGGCGTTATAGACCGAGCCGACTTTGACGCGCGAGTAGCCGGCGAGAACTCTTCCTTCGAGCGAGGGAATGCTGGATTGGAAATCGACCGAGCCGACCCGGTACTGCTGGCCCTCCTCGATCTTGAACGTCACCAAAAATCCCTTGCGCTGCGGATCGTATTCCGTCAGCGCGGCCACCACCTGCACGTCGGCATAACCGTTCTTCAAATAGTAGCGGCGAACCAGGTCGCGATCGGCTTCGATTCGGTCCGGATCGTAGACATCGCTCCCGCCAAGGAAACTCAGCAGATTCGATTCCCGCGTCTTGATCTGGTCCTTCAATCGATACGAAGAAAACGCCCTGTTGCCGACAAATTCGATCGAATTGATGCCGGTCTTCGCGCCTTCGTTGATGGTGAAAATCAGGTCGACGCGATTGTTCGGCTGCTCGATAATTTCGGGAACCACGCTCACATCATAACGGCCGGCGTGCCGGTAGATGTCGGCGATGCGCTGGGCATCGGACTGAACCACGGGACGCGACAGCGTGCCGCGTGGCTTGGATTGAATCTCCGAGGTGAGCTGCTCGTCCTTGACCTTCTTGTTGCCCTCGAAGGCAACGCGGGCAATGACCGGGTTTTCGACCACGGTTACGAGCACACGACCGCCCTTTTGGTCGATTTTCACATCCTGGAAAAGACCCGTCTCGATCAGCGCCTTGAGGCCGTCATCAATGGCGCCCTGGTCCAGACGGCCGCCGGGGCCTGCTTTGAAGTAGGAGCGAATCGTCGAGGTTTCGACACGACGGTTACCTTCGACCTGAATCGAATCGGCTGTCTGCGCGAACGCTGGCGAGAACGCGATCCCCGCCACCGTGACGGCAATCGGCGCCCCCAACATGATCAGGGCGGCCAACAAGCCCCCCCGTACCCCCATTCCGACCTTCATGCGCCAGGCGCCCTTACAATTCCCTGCCGGCCCGCACCCCCACGGTCCGGCAGATTCCCCTATGGTCGACCCGCTTGTAACCAATTTTGCCAAGCCGGCAAACCTTACTCGCAGCGCAATTTCATTTTCATTCCAAGACGTTGCCCATTGGCCACGTCATAAAAAAGCCGCGCTTTAGGATGCCGCCAAATGCAGGATGTCGTTGTAGGTCGCGAACACCATCAGCATCAGCACCAGCCCCAATCCGATTCGGAACCCCATCTCCTGCGCCCTGGGCGACAAAGGCCGCCCGCGAACGGCTTCCACTGCGTAGAACAGAAGGTGACCTCCATCCAGCAGCGGTACCGGAAAAAGGTTCAAAAGCCCTATCGAGATCGAGAGGACGGCGGCCAGATGCACCAATGCCGCAAGGCCGATGGTGGCGACCTGACCGGAAATCTGGGCGATTCTGAGCGGCCCCCCGACCTGGTCGGCTGCTTCGCGCCCGACAAAAACGCCGCCGATATAGGCCAGCGTACGATCCACCACGAACCAGGTTTCCTTCACCCCAAGCACGAACGCGGTCGCCGGATCGACGCGCTCGGTCGTCACATCGCCGGCCGCGGTCTGGCGGGTAATTCCAAGCACCCCGAGCCGATGCGCGTTACCGAATGGGTCCTTCACTTCCTTCAGTTCCGGCGTCCCGTGCAGTTGCACCGTCGCGTCGCCGCGCTTGACTGTGAAGGTCAATTGTTCGCCGGCCCGAACGCTGACCATGCGCTGCATGTCGGAGAAACTGCCGATCGCTCGACCGTCGATTGCGGTTACGACATCACCGACCTGAAAACCGGCAGCGGCCGCGGCGCTGCCCGCCTCAACTTTGTCGACGCGGGCCGTGGTGCTCGGCTTGCCGAAAAATGTGAAAAGACCGGTGAAAATCACGATTGCCAGGAGGAAGTTGGCGATTGGGCCGGCCGCCACGATCGCGGCGCGCGGTCCAACCTTCTTGTGATGGAAACTGCCCGCCCGCTCCTCCTCGGTCATGCTGTCGAGCATCTCCGAAGACGGTGCAGAGGCCTCGTTGTCGTCACCAAAGAACTTGACGTAACCGCCGAGCGGTACGGCCGAAATTTTCCATCGCGTGCCGTAGCGGTCGTTGAAGCCGACAAGTTCGGGCCCAAAACCAAGCGAGAAAGTCAGCACTTTGACGCCCGCCCAGCGGGCGATCAGGAAATGACCGAGCTCGTGAAAGAAGACGACGATGGTGAGTACGAACAGGAACGGAACGACATATCCGACCACGCCATGGCCTAACACATTGAAACCATGCAGAAAAAACTCAGACATTCTATTCCCCTCACCCGGGCCAGAGCCCCGCCCCCAATCGCTAAGATGCCTTTAAGGCAATTTGAGGCAATAGGGCGGCTGCCTTATTTCGTGCGTTATGGTCAACGGATATCGCATCATCCGCGGACATCAGTTGGGCAAGGCTGCCGGATCGAATCCAGGCGTCCAACGTTGCCTCGACAAGCCGCGCAATGGCACCAAACCTGATCTTGCCAGCAATAAACGCCGCGACCGCGACTTCGTTCGCCGCGTTGTAGACCGTGGTCGCACCGCGGCCTGTTCGAAGGGCATCGTAAGCCAACCGAAGTCCCGGGAATCGTTCGAAATCGGGGGCCTCGAAGGTCAGCTGTCCGATCCTCGCAAGGTCAAGCCTGGCCGCCGGCCCAACGATCCGGTCGGGCCAGCCGAGGCAATGCGCGATCGGCGTTCGCATGTCGGGGGCCCCCAATTGGGCTACGACCGAGCGATCGGAAAACTCGACCATGCCGTGGATGATCGACTGCGGATGAACCAGAACATCGATCTCCTCCGGCGCCAGCGCAAACAGACAGGACGCTTCGATCACTTCCAGGCCCTTGTTCATCATCGATGCGGAATTGATCGTGATCTTTTGTCCCATGCTCCAGTTCGGATGCTTCAAGGCCTGCGCCAGCGTCGCCTGCTCGATATCGGCGGCGGCCCAGGTCCGGAAGGGCCCTCCCGAGGCAGTGATGATGACCCGGACCAGTTCTTCCCGATTCCCTGAACTCAGCGCCTGAAACAGAGCGTTGTGTTCGGAATCCGCCGGCAGAATGCAGGCTCCCGCCTCCGCCGCCCGCTTCATGAAGAAGTCTCCGGCGCAGACGAGGCACTCCTTGTTGGCGAGCGCAACGGTTGCGCCGCGATCGACGGCTGCAAGCGCAGGCTTCAACCCGGCGGCGCCGCTGACGGCTGCCATCACCCAATCCGAAGGCCTGGCGGCAGCTTCGATCAGCGCGCTTTCGCCCGCTCCGCATTCGATGCCGGTGCCGGCCAGGGCATCCTTCAGCTCGGAAAGGCGGCCGGGATCGGCGACCGCAACAAAACGCGCGCCGAACTCCCGCGCAAGCTTTGCAAGTGCCGGCACGTTGGTATTCGCCGTCAAGGCTTCGACGGAATAGCGGTCGCGCGATGCCCGCAACAAATCCATCGTGCTGTCGCCGATCGAGCCGGTCGCGCCCAGCACGGTTACGGAACGAACGGCGGTCGCAGCCGCTTTGGCGTTACGCAAGGGAACTGCGCTCATGACATCACCAAACCACAAGACCGCGACCGGCGCCATCCGGACCGCCGCGCAAATATCCCAAAATCGCCGCCAAAAGGATGGCGGCAACGAAGCCGTCGAGACGATCGAGCAATCCGCCGTGGCCCGGGATGATGCGGCTGGAGTCCTTGACGCCAAACCGGCGCTTCACGGCCGACTCGAAGAGATCGCCAAGCTGCGACGCGATCGAGAGAATAGCCCCCAGAAACAGCAAAGGAGCCGCATTTGCCGGACTGAAAGAGGCAAAACCGGCGGCGACCGCAACGCTCCCGGCAAAGCCTCCGACGGCGCCCGCCCAGGTCTTCTTCGGACTAACCCGCGGCCAGAGTTTTGGGCCGCCTATCCCTCTCCCGGCGAAATAGCCACCGATGTCGGTCGCCCATACGATCAACAGGACGAACATCAGCGCGACAAAACCGTAAGCTTCGTCAAGCCGCACCACGACCGATGCGAGCAGGGCGACAGCGCCATAGCCAAATCCTCCTGCGGCCCAAAGGCGGCGCTCGGGTGAGAGAAACATGACGATGCCAAGGACAACGACGATGAGAGCGACCGCGCGGTCCATCCGTCCGGTTGCCAGAAAAAATCCCGCCATCGCAAAGGCTGCGACGCCCGCCGCCACCACGCGCGGCGTGAGCACGCCGACGATCGAGAGCCATTCGACATAGAGACCAGCGACAACAACGGTCGCCAGGGCGACCCACAACCACCCGCCGGCGTAGGCGACTGCGATCGCAAGCGGGGCAAGCACAAGAGCTGCGACCACGCGCATCAGGAGATTGCGCGCGCCCTGCCCGGCGCCGGCCGCAGGTGCTGCCTCGCCGTCCATCACGATCCGGTTTTCGCAGCCAAACCGCCAAACCGACGCTCGCGTCGGGCGTATTCGGCTATCGCCTCTTCCAGCGCGGCCTTGTCGAAATCCGGCCAGTGGATGGGCACGAATACCAGTTCGCTGTAGGCCGCCTGCCACATCAGGAAATTCGAAAGCCGCTGTTCCCCGCTGGTGCGAATGATCAGGTCGGGATCGGGAATTTCGGGTGCATCGAGATAACGGCCGAGCGTGTCCGCATCGATCGAAGAAGGATCACGTTTTCCGTCTGCGACCTCGCGCGCAAGACGCTGGGCCGCGCGCGCGATCTCCTGGCGCGATCCGTAGTTGAACGCGACCACGAGATGGAGGCGGTTGTTGTCCCTTGTCAGGTCCTCGGCCTCCTTCAGAAGAACGCAAATGTCAGGCTCCAACCCCTCGCGTTCGCCGATCACGCGGACACGGACCCCGTCGCGATGCAGGGTTGCGAGGTCGTTGCGAATGAATCGCCGCAACAGGCCGAACAGGTCTCCTATTTCGCTGGCAGGACGCGACCAGTTCTCCGAGCTGAATGAAAAAATCGTCAGGTAGAGAATGCCGAGTTCGCCTGCGGCACGAACCACGTTGCGCAACGCGTCGACACCGCGGCGATGACCTTCCGCGCGCGGCAGGCCACGGGCCGCCGCCCAGCGTCCGTTGCCGTCCATGATGATAGCCACATGCAACGGAGTGTCCGCTCGATCCGGTCCTTCAGGTGCAGGGGCCGCGGCATTCGACATCTAACGATCCCTTTTCGAGTACGATCCCCGAACAGCGCGTGTCGGCCTGCCCCGAAGATCGTGCCCAAGCAAAGAAATAGGCCTAAACAGTGAGGATTTCCTTTTCCTTGGCGGCAAGCAGGTGATCGATTTCCGAAATCGTCCCGTCGGTCGCCTTCTGCACATCGTTTGCCAGGCGCTCCTGGTCGTCTTCGGAAATCTCATGATTTTTTTCGAGCTTCTTGATGATGTCGAGCCCGTCGCGCCGAACATGCCGAACCGCGACGCGGGCAGCCTCCGCGTATTTGTGCGCGACCTTGACCAGCTCCTTGCGGCGCTCCTCGTTCAGTTCGGGAATTCTCAGGCGAAGTACTTGTCCTTCCGTGGCGGGGGTGAGACCGAGGTTGGAATCCACGATAGCCTTCTCCACTGCCTTGACCATCGACTTGTCCCACACCTGCACCGAAATAAGCCGCGGCTCCGGCACGCTGATGGTAGCAAGCTGGTTCAGCGGCATGTGGGCCCCGTAGGCGTCGACCTGCACCGGTTCCAGCATCGAGGTTGCGGCACGGCCGGTCCGCAAACCGCCGAGTTCGTGCTTGAGAGACTGCGTGGCGCCCTGCATGCGACGCTTCAATTCATTGATGTCGAAACTACCCGTGGCCATGACGCTCTCTCCTCCTGATGCTGCTCATCGAGGCCGGCAGTCCTCCGCGCGTTTGGCGCTGGAAGCCTGTTAGCCCGCGACGATCGTGCCGCGGCCCGTGCCGCGCAAAATCGCACCGATCGAGCCCGGTTCGGCGATCGAAAACACGATGATAGGCAGCGATGTTTCCCGGGCAAGCGCGAATGCGGTGGCATCCATGACCTTATAGCCACCCTCGACGGCCTCCGAGTGGCTCAGGCGGTCAAATCGCCTGGCGGAGGGGTCCTTTTTCGGATCGGCGCTGTAGACGCCATCGACGTTGGTCGCCTTCAGTACCGCTTCCGCGCCAATCTCGGCAGCGCGCAACACCGCCGTCGTATCGGTGGTGAAGAATGGATTGCCGGTGCCTCCGCCAAGCAGCACAATTCGGCCCTGGGCAAGGTATTTGTGCGCTGCACTTCGCGTGAACAGTTCCGATATCTCGGGCATGACGAACGCCGAGAGCGTCTTGGCGAGTGCGCCGCGCCGTTCGATTGCCGCCTCCAACGCAAGGCAGTTCATTACGGTCGCGAGCATGCCCATGGTATCGCCGATGGTTCGGGAGATCCCGCGGGAGGATACTTCAAGGCCGCGGACGATATTGCCGCCACCGACGACCACCGCGACCTCGGCCCCCAATTGTTGAGCGGCGATCAACTCGCCTGCGAGCCTGTCGACGGTGGATTGATCAATGCCCGAAGCCTGGGCGCCGGCGAGATATTCACCGGAAAGCTTGATCACGACGCGACGATAGACCGGCTCAGCCATTGCTAATCGCCTTCCTTAAGCCGCCAAGCGTATCAAGTTCAACCCGCGCAAACGGACCAAAACCACCGTTCGAGCCGTTATTTCTTCCCACTGGCCGCCGCGACCTCTGCTGCGAAGTCGGATTCCTGCCGGTCGATTCCCTCGCCCAGAGCATATCGCAAAAAGCCGCTCACCTTGATCGGCGCGCCGACCTTACCCTCAGCTTCTTTCACGGCCTGGGCCACCGACTTGCCACCGTGCTCGGCGTGGATCGAGGCCTGCTCGAGCAGGCAGACTTCCTTGTAGTAGGTCTTCAACCCCGACTCGACGATCTTTTCGATCACGTTTTCCGCCTTGCCCTGCTGACGGTATTTGTCGGCCAGCACGTCCTTTTCGCGCTTGACCGCCGCGGGGTCGAGGCTGGCCGGATCCAGCGCAAGGGGATTTGCGGCTGCGACATGCATCGCGAGCTGCTTTCCGAGCACAGCCAGTTCGTCGGTCTTGCCCGCCGATTCCAGCGCCACGATCACGCCCATCTTGCCCGCGCCGTCGACCACCGCATTGTGCACATAGCTCGAGACGATCCCCTTGCTGACTTCGAGCGAGGCTGCGCGGCGCAGCGTCATGTTTTCGCCGATGGTGGCGATCGCATCGGCGATAGCCGTCTCGACCGTCACATTTCCGACCTTGGCCGCCTTGATCTTTTCGATGTCGGCACCGACTTCGAGCGCGACCTGGGCAATCATCTTGACCAGTCCCTGGAATTGGCCGTTGCGAGCGACGAAGTCCGTTTCCGAATTCACCTCCACGACGACGCCCTTGGTTCCGGATGTAAGCGCGCCGATCAGGCCCTCGGCCGCAATACGGCCGGCCTTCTTGGCGGCCTTGGAGAGGCCCTTCTTGCGCAGCCAATCCTGCGCGGCCTGCATGTCGCCGCCGCTCTCGGTCAATGCGGCCTTGCAATCCATCATGCCTGCGCCCGTGGACTCACGAAGGTCCTTGACCATCGCCGCTGTGATTGTAGCCATCGTTGCACGTCCTTTGCCTGTCAGGGCGACGGCGGCGCGGCCTTACGCCCCGCTGCCATCCACTCCCAGCAATCTCGCAAATTGAGTTGCCGGCCGGGAGGATCCGGCCAGCACGTCCGCTATTCCGCTTCCGCGGTAAGGGCCTTGGCCCGGGCTACCCAGGCATCTGCCCTGCTCGGCAAGCCCACTTCTTCGCCGATCTGGTGGGCGGTGTCGTGATCGAGCTCGGCGAGCTGCCAATAGTGGAAAATGCCGAGGTCGTTGAACTTCTTCTCGATCGCTCCCGACACTCCGGGAAGCTTCTTGAGATCGTCGGGGGCGCCACGCGGTCCGGCAAGCCCCTGGAATCCCGCAGTCTGCGGCGCTGTCGGGATCTCCTCCGCGGCCGGTTGGGCCGAAGCGCCGACGTCGATCCCGGCTTCGCCCTGTGCGCGCGAAATGCCATCGATCGCCGCACGGGCAACCAGATCGCAATAGAGGGTAATCGCCCGGCCGGCATCGTCGTTGCCGGGAACGACATAGGTGATGCCCTTCGGGTCCGAATTTGTATCCACGATGGCGGCGACCGGAATGTTCAGCCGCTGGGCTTCCTGGATGGCGATGTCTTCCTTGTTGGTATCGATCACGAAGATCATGTCAGGCAGACCGCCCATGTCCTTGATGCCACCGAGCGAGCGATCGAGCTTGTCGCGCTCACGCTGCAGTGTCAGCCGTTCCTTCTTGGTATAGGCATTCGCGTCAGCGGAAGTGAGCACCTCGTCGAGATGTCGCAGCCGCTTGATCGACGCGGAAATCGTTTTCCAGTTGGTCAGGGTTCCGCCGAGCCATCGCGAATTGACGAAATACTGCGCCGAGCGCCTGGCAGCTTCGGCAACGCCATCCTGCGCCTGCCGCTTGGTGCCGACGAACAGGATACGGCCGCCCTTTGCCACCGTATCGCTCACCGCCTGCAGCGCGCGATGCAGCATCGGCACGGTCTGAGCGAGGTCGATGATGTGGATGTTGTTGCGTTCGCCAAAGATGAAATCCGCCATCTTCGGATTCCAGCGGTGGGACTGGTGGCCAAAGTGCACGCCAGCTTCAAGCAGCTGACGCATGGAAAAATCGGGCAGCGACATAGTTTGAGTTCTCCGGTTGGTTCCTGGCGGAAACGTGTGAGCAAACGGGCCTATCGGCCCGGCTGCCACCGGACGGCCTTTTGAGCCATGTTTCCGTGTGAGATGGCGCGGTATATAGCGGGATTTTCGTCCGAAGCAAGGAAATATGCCGGTTTTTGGCGGCTTTTTCGCCCCCAAAAACCCGGATGACTAGCCGAGCTGGAAGACCGTCAGCGCACCCCTTCGCCGGGTCGGGCCTGGCGCCGGTCGGCATCAACGCTCGCCTTCAGGCCAGCGACGTCCTTGAAGAATACCTCCGGCGGGCGCAGCGGCACGGCGCGAAACATGGGTGGGAGCAGCAACCGCGCCGTGTTTTGGCGGCCCTGATCGGAGAACGCTTCCGAACGCTGCAGTGTCTGCGCTCCGATTGCGACCACGAGGACGATTGCCACGACCGCGGCCTTCAGCAGCAATCTCGTCGGATTGATCTCGCGCAGATGCAGGAAAATCACGACGGCCAGGATAGACCATGTCGCGGCATATTCGTAGTTGCTGGGCGCCGGCCAGGTCAGCGCGAAGGACGCGTATCGAGCGAGTTCGTTGTAGATCAGCGAGACGAGCAAGCCCGCGACCGGGAACAAGAGATTGCGCAGCAAATGGGCGCGCCCGGCGAAGATGCGCGAGAGCAACGCCCAGATGCCGCCCCAAACCACCACGGTTCCGACGGTCGTCAGTACCGGCGTCACATAGTTCGACAACCGCGGCTCGCCGGTTTGGGCAAGCCAGATCCTGAGCAGGATGAAACCGAGCAACACGAACGTCAGCGCGACAACCAGGACCATCGGCAATGCGTGCCGTTCAGCCGGCGCGATACGCTCAGGCTCTACTGCATGATCCGTTGAACGGACACGCAGCAACGTCTGACCAATCCGCAGCGGCTGCACTCCATCGACAACCAGTCGCGTCACCCTGATGTTCTTCCTGCCATCCAGGAAGGTGCCGTTGGTGCTGCCAAGGTCCTCCGCGACCAGCTGTCCGACCTCGTTGCAAGTCACGCGTAGATGACGGGCAGCGACATAGGGATCATCGACGACGACATCGTTGTCATAGCCGCGGCCGATGCTCGCCTCCTCACCGGAAACGCGGACCCTTGCGGCAACATCGCGCTGACGATTGAGAATTTCGACCCAGATCACCTGTTCACCCGCACTGCGTCGAGGAACCGCCGACCCAGCCCCATTGCGTCGTCATAGCCAACGGCCTGCAGGCTAAGCCGCGACACCAGCGCCTCGCTGCCATCGTCCTGCGTAACCGCGACAAGTACGACGTCGTAGAGATCCTCGAATTCGCGATAGGCCCGCGCGCACCACATCACGCGCAGCGACGGTCGGTCCGTCGCTGCGGCGGTGCCGACGAAGTCCTCATGGCAGCGTTCGGGGGTATACCATTTCCGGAAAGGGCCGCCGCCGACCAGACGGGGCTGGCTCAACTGGGCCAGATAGGTCGCGAACTGAAATTGATTCAGGTCGGAGGCCCTTACGTAGGAATGATTGATCTGGATGTTGCCGGTATTGAGATCCGAGGCGACGAACACGCTGGTCTCGCTCGTGCAGCTCGTCGAATTCAGGTTGGCGCGAGGCTTGGGCGTGGCGCCGGCATTGGTTTGTGCCCAGCAGTTGAACCATGGCGCAGCCGTCTCCGGCCCCAGATAGGGACCAAGCGCGGTCGAGCGAAATCCGTGCTCAGCAAGGGATTTGTAGAGTACCGAGCGCCACTGCCCGATTTGCCGCGCGATCTCGGCGCGCAAATCCGCCGACGCTCCCCCGTCCCGGACCCGCTGAAGCAGCGCGTCCGCGAACCGCGCTGGAACGAGAAAGCTCACAAGCTGGCCGCCGCGGCGCGTGGCGACGTTGACCCCGGCAACCTTGCCCTCCGCGGTGACGGCGGGGCCTCCGCTCATGCCGGGATTGAGTGCTCCGGTGAAGTGGATTCGGTCGTTGTAGCTGTGATCGACAAGACCATTGTAAGTACCCTCGACGATGGTGAAGCCGAGATCGAGCGGGTTGCCCATCGAGTACAGGCGCTCTCCCTTGGGCAGATCGCCACGGATAGCGGTCGGATCGAAGGCGAAGAACGGCGCATTGCGCCTGTCTATCTGGACGATGGCGAGGTCGTTGGGTAGATCGACGCCAAGAAGACGAGCGTCGCCCTGGGTACCGTCAGCCGCCGTATACTCGAGCCGGTAAATGTGCGGTTCGAACACGACCTGCGAGACCACGTGGTAGTTGGTGACCGCGAGTCCGTCGGCCGAGACCAGAAACGCGGAGCCGTTCGATGTCTGCTGGCCGGCGCCCGAAACCAGCGTGCGGATCTGCAGCAGGCGCGGCGGCGCGGTGGCATAGACCGCCGCACCCGCGCTGGAGACCTGATCGGCAGCGGCCTGTACGTTGCCGCAGCCGAGTGCTGCGATCATCAACAGCCATAGCCAGCGCGCAAGCATCGCAAACCCGGTCAGAGCATCCCCCGAAACCACCCGCGCAATCGCGCGCCCGCAATACTTCCTCGCGCTGTCCTTGCTGCGCAAGCCGCACGGGAAGCCGCCGGGCCTTCTAGCCAAAACAATGTTTGGTTGCAACTTCGCGGAATATTACCGTGAACAGCAAGCCGCTTGGCGGCAACGCGTTCCGCGGCGGTTCCCTCGCTCGTGACGCGAGAGAACTGTCATCAACTCTCGCGCCAACGAGCGACGGTCTCCGGCCGAACAGTTATCGTGCTGCCACTGCGCTCCACGAAACGTTCGATCGCTTCAGCACCTCGGGTTGTTCGGCGGACATTTCTTGGCCGCTGCGGGTGCAGGACGCGGCGGTGCCGGACGTGGCGGTGGCGGAGCCGGACGCGGCGGCGGAGCCGTATGTGCGACCTGAGGCACTGGACGCGGCGGCGGTGGTGCTGGCCTTGGAGGCGGCGGTGGAGCAGGCCTCGCCAGCGGTGCCGGCTTGGGCGGCTGCTCGACCCGTCGCATTTCCGGCTTCGGCGGTGCTGGCGGCTGGGAAGCTGGCTTCGGAGACGTGACCGCCGGATTGCGTGGCGGCATTGGAGGTGTCGTCACATCTTTCCTGCGTTCGGATTCCGGGACAAGCGGCTTTGTTTCCGGAGCCAGCGCAGCGCCGCCAGGCCTCGGCCCCGTCGCAGGAGACGTTGTTCCCTGCGGCAACCTCAAATTGGGATTGGTCACGGTCGGCGTATGGCCCGCACCGCCCGGCGGTACAGGAGGCCCACCCTGTGATCCCGGAACGGGCAAGGCATTCTTGGGCAAGGCATTCTTGGGCAAGGCTTCGGGCGTGACGTTGGCGGGAAATGGCTTGCCCGGCGTCGCGCCAGCGCCTGCCGGCATGCCCGGCTTGATGGCCGTATTGATCGAGGCGCTCGGCGGAACCGGCAGTTTTCCCTGCTGAATTAGCGTTGCCCTTTGTGCCACCGATGGCGGAAGAACCGGGCTCCCCGCGCCCCTCGGGCCCCCCGGCAGCGCAGCGCCAGCACCTGCCCCGGCAGGACCCGGCGGTGGCGGCCTGTTGATGACGTTGTTGATGACCGTGGTGTTGTGGATGTTGGCGAAGATGATGTTGTTTGGCGGAGGCGCCACGTAGATCGGCGGCCGGATGTAAACCGGCATCGGCACGAACATCGGTTGTGGCAGGATGAAGAGCCCGATCGGCGCGATCGGCGGAGCCAGGATTATGAAATCTGGTGGCGGCGGCGGCAGGAAGAACAGTGGCGGCGGAGGTGGCGGCACAAACCCGAAATCAGGATCGCCGAAGGCGAGGTACGGGCGATCGACATAGACGATCTCGTCGGGCAGCGGCGGCGGCACGTCGTAGGCATAGGCCGCAAACGACGGCGGCGGCTCCAGCGGGGCAGTGAGAATGGCAAGGCGCCGCCGCGCGTCCCAGGCATGGGGTCCATTTGGATAGCGCCGCAGATAGGACCAGTAGGCCTGGGGCGTGTCGGCGCCATAGGTGCGTTGCCAGGTGATCGCCTCGCGCCGCGCCGCAGCGATCGCGCGCACCCGTTTTGCAAGCGGATCGCCGGGGTAGGCGCCAAGGAAATCCTCATAGCCTTGAAGCGTGTCGCGCTCGAGCGCAGCCGCGTAGGCATCCTGCACGCTGAGATCACGGATCGGCCTGTTCATGACCGCTGCGGCCTGGTCCGGCGGCGCCTGCGCCGGGGCATCGGGCGCCCGATCGAAAAACATGAACTGTGCATCGATCTTTTCGGCGTCCCAAGGCACCTGCGCGCCCTTGGTCGTATCGTTGACGCGGAGCCGCAGGCGGTTGAACACTTCCGGCAGCATCATTCCGCCGGTTCGGATCATCTCCGCGAGCGACTGGGCGTAGGCGCCATACGGCCCCTGCTCTTCCGGCGCTACCGTTCCGGGCGCGGCATTGAAAGCAATCAACATATGCGGCGGCGGCTCGACCAGAGCCAGACCGCCCGCAAGCGGCTGGCCACCTTCGATGAAGGGCTGCTGCCGGGCGGCGTCGAGCACGACGACGCTCGCCTTCAGCGGAAGCGATGCCAGTTCACGCAAATAGTCGCTGATCCGCAATCCCTCGATCGGAATGTCTGTTTCGCGAGACAGCGAGGAATCGACAGGGATGAAATAGTTTTCGCCGGCAAGCTGCATGCCATAGCCGGAGAGATAGACCATCGCGACAGTGTCTTGACCGGAGGCCTGCGCCTTCTGCACGAAATCGCGGAAGCTTCGGCGCAGCGTGTCGCCATCCAGGTCGCGCGCCCCGACCACGTCGAAGCCCGCCGCCTGCAAGGTCTGCGCGATCAGTCCGGCGTCATTGGCTGCGGTTGCGAGCGGAGATTTGGCATAGGCGCCGTCGCCGACGACAAGCGCAATCCGCTTTTCCTGCTGCTGGGCTTCGGCTGAATTGCGCGAACCCTCAAGCCCCAAAACCGCGACAAGGCCCATGGAAAGAACAAAAAACGCTTTGGATATATGCATGGCTTCCCCGCCGGCTCCAGGACTTGTCGCGACGTCCTTGTATTGGACCCCGGATTATCTGAACATCGTTTGAATGAAAAGCGCCGGAAATTGGCCATCCGGCGTTTCGGGCGACCCCAAGCGGAAATCAGCCGACCATTTCCACTCTTCCGTCGTGAAGCCGATAGATGCCGCCCACCACCTTGAGCTTGCCCTGCTCGACCGCCGCGCTCAGGATCGGCGCTGTCGAACGAAGTTTGGCAACGGTGTCGATCACGTTCTGACGAATGGCGTTTGCAAGCGTATCGCCGCCCTGCTGCGATACGGCCTTCACCGCCGGTGCGAGCCCCTCGACCAGCGACGGCAGGTGTCCCGGCAATGTAGTGCCGTCCTTGATCGATTTTATCGCCGCGTTGACCGCTCCGCAGCTGTCATGACCCAGGACCAGAATAAGCGGCGTGTTCAGCTCGGCCACGGCATATTCCAGGCTCGCCACACTTTCCGGATTTGCGAAATTGCCGGCCACGCGGCAGACGAACAGATCCCCCCGGCCACTATCGAAGGCATATTCAGGTGCGATGCGTGAATCGGCGCAGCTCAGGATGGCGGCATAGGGGTTTTGACCTCCGGCCAGCGCTTCCCGCTCATGCCTGAAGTCGTGACGTGCCGCCACGCCTTCGACGTAGCGCGCGTTGCCCTTCAGCAGGCGTTGGAGCGAAGCATCGGGCGTCAACACGTTCTGCGGTTTCGGCGGCGGCTTCATCTCCTTGGCGAAAGCCGCGCCTGCCAGCAGCAAGCCCACCGCTGAGGCCGCCGTGCCGAGCACATTGCGCCGCGAGGGCCCAAACTTCGGCGTCGAATCCTGGCGGCACATCCGGCACATGGGAAACTCCTTCCCGTTGCTTACAGCGTCTGCACGTCCACCACACCTGCAACCGCCTTGATTGCACCAGCAATCTGCGGCGAAACCTTGAAGCGGCCCGGCAGCTTCAGTTCCACTTCGGTTTCCAGATCAAGCATCATCACCAGCGAAACGTCTCCGTCGGCTCCCGCGACCGTCGCAGACCTCGCCTGAGGACCACGCCCATTCTGCGCCGCCGGCTCGGGAATCTGCAAGCGCCTGGCGATGGATTCGAGCGGCTTCGTATCGCGAACGAAGATCCGCAGTCCCTTCTGGGTCTTGGCGGCGGCGTCGTCGAGCGGCTCGGCATGCAGCACGCGCGCGCGGACATCCTCGCCCTGCAGCTCGGCGCCCAGTTGCAACAGCACCGCCGCCCCCGGTTCCAGCACCTCGCGATACTGGGCAAGCCCTTCGGAAAACAGCACGGCCTCGAAATGGCCCGTCGGGTCCGACAGGCCGATGATGCCCATCTTGTTTCCGGTCTTGGTGCGCCGCTCCATGCGCGAAACCACGGTCGCGGCAACCTTGCCCGCGGTCGCCCCGGTTTTGACCGCGCGCGAGAATTCCGCCCAGGATTGGACCCTCAGCCGCTTGAGCACCGTGGCGTAATCATCGAGCGGATGGCCGGACAGGAAGAAGCCGATCGCGTCGTATTCGCGCCGCAGCCGCTCGGCGGGAAGCCACGATTCGATCTGCGGCAGCATGATGGTCGGGGCATCGGCAGCCCCTCCGAACATGTCGTTCTGTCCAATGCTCGCGGCCTCATGGCTGCGCTGGCAGGCGGCGAGGATTGCCTCTGCGCCGGCGAACACCCTGGCCCGATTGCGGTCGAGCGAATCGAATGCGCCAGCCGCGGCGAGACTCTCGATGATGCGCTTGTTGATCGCGCGCGGATTCGCGCGGGCGGCGAAATCGGCCAACGAGGTGAATTCTCCGCTGCGGCGCGCCTCCACGATCAGTTCGACGGCTTGCGGCCCGACGCCCTTGAGCGCGGCGAGCGCGTAATAGATCGTGCCGTCGTGGACCTCGAACGTGGCGCCCGAGCGGTTGATCGAGGGCGCTTCGACCTTGATCCCGAGCCGCTGCGCCTCGGCGCGAAATTCCGACAGCTTGTCGGTGTTGTTCAGATCAAGCGTCATCGACGCGGCCAGGAATTCGACCGGATAGTGCGCCTTCATGTAGGCGGTGTGATAGGACACCAGCGCATAGGCCGCGGCGTGGCTCTTGTTGAAACCATAGTCGGCGAATTTGGCGAGCAACTCGAAGATGGTCTCGGCCTGCGCCTTCGAGACGCCGTTCCTGACCGAACCGGCCACGAAGCCGGCGCGCTGCTTTTCCATTTCCGAGCGGATCTTCTTGCCCATCGCGCGCCGCAACAGATCGGCTTCGCCGAGCGAATAGCCGGCCATCACCTGCGCGATCTGCATCACCTGTTCCTGGTAGATGATGACGCCGAACGTTTCCTTGAGGATCGGCTCGAGCATGGGGTGCAGATATTCCGCCTCTTCGTCGCCATGCTTGCGCGCGCAATAGGTCGGAATGTTCGCCATCGGGCCCGGCCGATAGAGCGCCACCAGTGCAATGATGTCCTCGAAGCGGTCGGGTCGCATGTCGACCAGCGCGCGCCGCATGCCCTGACTTTCCACCTGGAACACGCCGACCACGTCCCCTCGTGCGAGCATCTGGTAGCTCTCGGCGTCGTCGAGCGGCAGGGTCGCGAGGTCCACTTCGACGCCGCGCTGCTTGAGGAGCTTCACGGCGACATCCAGCACCGTGAGTGTCTTCAGCCCCAGGAAATCGAATTTCACGAGTCCGGCGGGCTCGACCCATTTCATGTTGAACTGGGTGACCGGCATGTCGGATTTGGGATCGCGATAGAGCGGCACCAGTTCGCTGAGCGGCCGGTCCCCGATCACGATGCCCGCGGCATGGGTCGACGCATGGCGTGTAAGGCCTTCCAGTCGTTGGGCGATGTCGAAGGCACGCGCCACCACCGGATCCTCGTCGCGAAACGCCTGCAGCTTCGGCTCGCCTTCGATTGCGGCTGCCAGCGTCACCGGAGCAGCCGGATTCTGCGGCACGAGTTTGGTGAGCTTGTCGACCTGCCCGTAAGGCATCTGCAGCACCCGCCCGACATCGCGCAGGACGCCCCGCGCCTGCAGCGTTCCGAAGGTAATGATCTGCGCGACCTGATCGCGGCCGTAACGCCGCTGCACATAGTCGATCACCTCGCCGCGCCGGTCCTGGCAGAAATCGATGTCGAAGTCCGGCATCGACACGCGTTCCGGGTTGAGGAAGCGCTCGAACAGAAGTCCAAAGCGTATCGGGTCGAGATCGGTAATCGTGAGGGCATAGGCGACCAGCGAGCCTGCGCCGGAGCCGCGGCCCGGGCCGACCGGAATGCCTTCGGCCTTCGCCCATTTGATGAAGTCCGAGACGATGAGGAAATAGCCCGCATAGTTCATGCGGGTGATGACATCGAGTTCGAAGGCAAGGCGCGCGCGATAATCCTCTTCGGTGGCTCCTTGCGAAAGTCCGTGAACGGCGAGCCGGCGACTGAGCCCCTCTTCGGCCTGGCGTCGCAATTCCGCCGCTTCCCCGGCTGCAGCGTCCACAGCATTGGCAGCGGCACCAACCGTGAAGCGAGGCAGGATCGGCTTGCTCGTCACGGGACGGAACGCGCAGCGCTCGGCGATCTCGACCGTGGATGCCAGCGCTTCCGGAACATCGGCAAACAGCACGGCCATTTCGGCCCGCGTCTTGAAGCGATGATCGGGGGTGAGCTGCTCGCGGTCGGTCTCCGCGATCAGGCGTCCGCCGGCGATACACAGCAGCGCGTCGTGGGCTTCGTAGTCGTCCGCCGTCGCGAAGTACGGCTCGTTGGTAGCAACAAGCGGCAATCCTTTTGTGTAGGCCAGATCGATCAGGGCGGCTTCGACGCGGCGCTCTTTCTCGGTGCCGTGCCGCTGCAATTCGATATAAAGCCGGTCGCCGAACAAGGCCGCGAGCCGGTCGCAGCGCGAGGCCGCCAGCGTCACGTGATCTGCGCCGATGGCCAGCGAGATGGGCCCATCAGGACCGCCGGTCAGCGCGATCAGGTCTTCGCAATCTCCTTGCAGCCACTCGAACTTGATGTGCGGAGCCTGGTTGACGGGCGTCTCCAGGAAGGCACGGGAGTTCAGCCGCATCAGGCTGCGATAGCCGCGTTCACGCGCCGCCAGCAGCACGATGCGCGAGGGCACTGCCGCCGGTGCATTCCGCGCGTTGGGGTCCTGGTCGCCGAAATCGACCGCGAGCTCGCAGCCGATGATCGGCTGGATACCGTAACCGGCCATCTTGTCGGAGAACTCCAGCGCCCCGAACATGTTGTCAGTGTCGGTCAGCGCAAGCGCCGGCTGCCGATCGGCCTTCGCCAGCTCGCCAAGCCTGGCGATCTTGATTGATCCCTTGAGCAGCGAATAGGCGGAATGGACGTGGAGGTGGACAAATCCGGCATTGGACGGCGGCGGAGCGAGCTTGGACATGATCGGGATCGGTAATCACTGGGCGAGAGGGAAGCCGAGCGGCACTCATGGCCAACTCGCGGGCGGCAATGGTGGGGCTTCAGACGGGACGAGTCCACGCGGAAGGCGCCCTCCTTTGCCGCGATCCCGCTTTTCCCCAAGCAGCCCAAAAGGCACCGGGCCGCGCGCTCGGCATTTCCCAGAACCCTCAGATTTGAGTGATCAATTGGGCCCAGACCGCAATCATCCCGACAAACAACACAATCGATGCCAGCGCGGCTGCCTCTTCCACGAATACCCTGAACATTTTGTACCTCCTGAGTAGAACATAGAGGGAACATTGTTCCGTTTTTGTTCTCAGAGTCAAGAGCCGTTAGAGTGCGGTTCGGAAAGCAAGTCCCTTTGGTTAATCCAAGCGACCGGTCACCGCCCGGTGACCCCTGCTGGCCCCGGCAACCCCCTGCAGGAATCGCCGAGACAAAAAAAGCCCCGGCCGAAGCCGGGGCCTAGATGCCAGAGAGCGCCAGCAAGATCAGTAGCGCGCGACCACCGGTCCACCGAACTTGTAGTTCAGGCGCGCGGTGAACATGTCGATATTCTGGTTGATGTGATCGACAGTGGTGGTGACGAAGGTGACGTCGTTACCACCCATGAACAGGTGATCGTACTCGAAGCCAAGCGACAAATTCGGCAGGATGCCATATTCGAAGCCCACGCCGACCGCGGCGCCCCAATGGGTCTCTGCGGCATTATCCACGAGCAGCCCGGTCGGATCGAAAACGTTGTACTTGTTGTCGGTGACCGCGGCGCCGCCCTTCACGTAAAGAAGCGCGTTGTTCCAGGCGTAGCCGACCTGGCCGGTGAACAGGCCGAAAGCATCAATCTTGGTTTGATTCTGAAGGCCGGTTTGGAAGCTGATATTGCTGCCACTGAGATCAGCCCAGTTGCCTTGTGCTTCCACGCCGAAAACCAAGGATGCCATCTGCCAGCGGTAGCCGATCTGGCCACCGACCGTGCCGCCGCTCGCATTGTGGCAGCCTTCCGGATCGGCAAAGCCGGCCACGTCGATCAAATCCCAGCAGTTGTGGCTGAAGCCGCCACCGCCGTTGATGCCGACATAGAAACCGGTCCAATCGTAGATTGGGGCCATTACCGGAGGCGCCTTGGTATAGGTTCGTGCCGGAAGATCCGCGGCAACGGCCGGCGCGGCGCCGAGCGCAATAGCGGCCGTCGTTAAGAGCAGGAGTTTCTTCATCGTCTGGTTTTCCGTCCTAGAATTGTTGCCCCACGATGAGATGTTTATCATCCTTTGATTGAAATGCTGTCACCGGCCAGCCACATCTTCGCGGAAATTCAGATTGCTAAAGTTTAATTTAGCCCTGTGCTGCAGGCACTTCTTGCATTTCTGGATGTTTCCGCAAGTTCCAATATGGCCATATCATGGAACTCATCAGCCGACATCGAAAGTTCCCGCTGTGTCTTCCGAGCGAAGTCAGCGCAAACGTATTGCGCGTGACGCTGCTCACGAAAACGCGAGCGCGATTTGATTGCTATTCGAATGTCTTTTCGGGCTGGACGGTTAGTCGAATGGCCACGTCGGTCGAACCGTCGAACACCTCGAGAACCTGATCGCAAAGCAAGCAGCGATACTCGCCCTTCACTCCCGGGCGGGAGGTCAACTCAATGCGGCGATAGCCGGCACTGCATTTGGGGCAGATGACGTCGGACCGTTTCATGGAGGGAATATGCCGCGCCGCTGAATGGCTTTCCAGCCTGACGGAACATCACATGAATGTCAGATGCGGACCATAGTTAATCAGCACCCGCCGCTGACCTTGTTCGGCTAATCGAGTTCGACAACTTCGCCATCGACAAGCGACACGCGCCGATCCATGCGGCCGGCAAGTTCCATATTGTGGGTTGCAATCAGCATGGCCACCCGCGTGGCTTTCACCAATTGCATCAGCGCCTGGAACACGTGATCGGCGGTGTGGGGATCAAGATTGCCGGTCGGCTCATCGGCAAGCAGTGCTCGCGGCGCATTGGCGACGGCGCGCGCGATGGCGACGCGCTGCTGCTCGCCGCCCGACAGTTCGGCCGGTCGGTGCTTGATCCGGTCGCCGAGGCCAAGATAGGAAAGAATCTCGGTGGATCGTTTGATGGTCTCGGACCTTTTCAGGCCACGGATCATCTGCGGCAGCATGACATTTTCGAGCGCGGAGAACTCGGGCAGCAGCCGGTGGGATTGATAGACGAAACCGATCTCCGTGCGGCGGATCTGGGTTCGTTCGACATCGGGCAGACCCGAGGTCGGCGTTCCCCCTACATAGACCTCACCGTCATCGGGGCTTTCGAGCAGGCCGGCGATATGCAGCAGCGTTGATTTGCCGGAACCTGACGGCGCGACCAGTGCAACCGACTGGCCCGCCCAAAGCGCGAGCTTGGCGCCGTTGAGGATTATCAGCGGCGCCTCGCCCTGCAGGTACTGGCGCTTTATCTCGTGGAGATAGATGACCGGTACATCTTCCGTACCCTGCTCCATCACGGCCTCACTCGTACCGTAGCGCTTCGACGGGATCGAGACGGGCGGCACGCCAGGATGGATAGAGGGTCGCGAGGAAAGACAGCGTCAGCGCCATGATCACCACAGCGCTGGTTTCGCCGAAATCGATCTCGGCGGGAAGCTTGGAAAGAAAATAGAGTTCCGGCGAAAACAGTTCGGTATTGGTGAGCCAGGACAGAAACTGCCGGATCGATTCGATATTCAGGCAGATGAGCATGCCCACCAGAAATCCCGTGATCGTTCCGACGACGCCGATCGCGGCGCCCGTGATCAGGAACACCCGCATGATCGAGCCCTGCGAGGCGCCCATCGTGCGCAGGATGGCGATATCGCTGCCCTTGTCCTTGACCAGCATGATCAGGCCGGAAACGATGTTGAGCGCGGCCACCAGCACGATCATGGTCAAAATCAGGAACATCACATTGCGCTCGACCTGAAGCGCGTTGAAGAAGGTCGAATTGCGTTGCCGCCAGTCCACCAGGAATACGGGACGCCCCGCGGCTTCGGTCACGCTTTTGCGGAAGCCGTCGATCCTGTCGGGGTTGGAGGTGAACACCTCGATCGCGGTCACGTCATTGTTGCGGTTGAAATAGGCCTGCGCCTCGGGCAGCGGCATGAACACGAAGCTTGCGTCATATTCCGACATGCCGATCTCGAACACCGCCGTAATCCTGTAAGGCTTGATCCGCGGCGTCGTCCCCATTGGGGTCACCGCGCCCCGCGGTGCCACCAGCGTGACGCTGTCACCGGCATGCAATGACAGCGTATCGGCCAGCCGGCGGCCGATCGCAACCCCCTGCCCTTCGTCGAAACCTTCCAGAGAGCCCTGTTTTATATTCTTCGCGATCGAGGTGAGGTTGTTGAGGTCGTCGGCGCGAATGCCGCGAACGAATACGCCGGACGCATTGAAAGGCGAAGACGCCAGCGCCTGTCCGTCCACCACGGGTACCGCAAGCCTGATACCGGGAACCTGGTTGATGCGATCGGCGACATCTTTCCAGTCGGTCAGGGGTGATTCCAGCGGCTGCACGAGGAGATGGCCGTTGAGGCCGAGGATCTTGTCCAGGAGTTCCTTGCGAAAGCCGTTCATCACCGCCATCACGATGATCAGCGTGGCGACGCCGAGCATGATGCCCACAAACGAGAAGCCCGCGATGACGGAGATGAAGCCTTCCCTGCGACGTGCCCGCAAATAGCGTCCCGACAGCAGCCACTCGAATGGCGCGAAGGGTGGGGTCCGAACTGGCTCGCTCATAGCTGCATCCATGTTCCGATTTTCACACGATTCGGGCTAATTGTGGCGGCAACCATCTCCCGGCGCCGGCGGCGGTGGATAACGCCAATGAATGTAAACTACTAGGCGAGCCGCGCCAGCACGTCCGCCGGGCTCAAATTCTCGCGCATACCATCGCTCCGCCGCTTGAGCTCGAGCTTGCCCTCGGCAAGGCCCTTGGGTCCCACCAGGATCTGCCAGGGAATGCCGATCAGATCGGCGGCGGCGAATTTGGCGCCGGCGCGCTGGTCGGTGTCATCGTAGAGGACTTCGACGCCTTTGTCCGACAGCTCGCCATAGAGCTTTTCACAAGCGGCGTCGGTGTCGTCGGAGCCCTGCTTCAGGTTCAGCATGACAGCCTTGAACGGGGCAACCGCCTCAGGCCATTTGATGCCGGCCTCGTCATGGCAGGCCTCGATGATGGCACCCACGAGTCGGGAGACCCCGACGCCATAGGAGCCGCCGTGAATGGCGACGTCGGCGCCATCGGCGCCCGCAACCAGCGCCTTCATCGGATCGGAATATTTGGTGCCGAAATAGAAGATCTGGCCGACCTCGATACCCCTGGTGTGCAGCCTCTTCTCCGCCGGCACCTCGCGCTCGAAGCGCGCTGCGTCATGGACGTCTTCGGTCGCAGCATAGACCGAGGTCCACTGCTTGATGATCGGCGTAAGGTCTCCCTCGTAATCGACGTCCTCGCCCGGGACCGGCAGGTTCAGCACATCGCTGTTGCAATAGACGCCGGACTCGCCGGTTTCGGCGAGCACGATGAATTCATGGCTGAGGTCGCCGCCGATCGGCCCGGTCTCGGCGCGCATCGGGATCGCGTTGAGCCCCATCCGCGCGAAGGTGCGCAAATAGGCGACGAACATCCTGTTGTAGGCGCGCCGCGCCGCGGCCTCGTCGATATCGAAGGAATAGGCGTCCTTCATCAGGAATTCGCGTCCCCGCATTACGCCGAAACGCGGCCGCTGCTCGTCGCGGAACTTCCACTGGATGTGATAGAGGTTGAGCGGCAGGCTGCGGTAGGATTTGACGTAGGCGCGGAAGATCTCGGTGATCATTTCCTCGTTGGTCGGCCCGTAGAGCAGCTCGCGCTTGTGACGATCGGTGATGCGCAGCATTTCAGGGCCGTAGGCATCGTAGCGACCGCTCTCACGCCACAGATCGGCCAGCTGCAGCGTCGGCATCAGAACTTCGAGCGCTCCTGCGCGATTTTGCTCCTCGCGAACGATCTGCTCGATCTTCTTCAGCACCCGCAGGCCAAGCGGCAACCAGGCATAAATGCCGGCGGCTTCCTGCCGGATCATGCCTGCGCGCAGCATCAGCCGATGCGAGACGATTTCAGCCTCTTTCGGATTCTCCTTGAGGATCGGAAGCAGGAAACGCGACAGTCGCATGGTCACACCAGAAGATTCGGTCAGGCAGGGCGCAGTCAAACCGGATCGGGTACGAAATTACAAGGGCGGAGCTGGCAAAAAGCCGCCAACTGAACGTATTCCCTCTTGTTTTCGCGAAGATCCGGCCGCCCGATCATGACGCGGTCAGGCTGCGCCGATCGCGCTTCGCCCTCAACTCTCACATCTTCATGCCGGGATGGTCGGGCATCTTCTTCATCTGCATCTGGCCGGCTGAGCCGTCCGAATTCGCCGGCCCCTGCGCACCAACTCCCTGCACATCGAGGGAGAGCGAAACCTTTCCCGCCTTCTCGAAGTCAAGGGTGACCGGCACCTTTTCACCCTGCTTCAGCGGGCTCTTCAGATCGAACAGCATCAGATGATAACCGCCAGGCGCAAGCGTCACGGTCTTGCCGGGTTCGATCACGAGACCCTTGTCGAGCGGACGCATCGTCATCACGCCGTTGTTCATGGCCATCTCGTGAACTTCCACCCGTCCGGCCACTCCCGCCGAAGCACCGGTCAGCCGGTCCGGGGTCGAACCCCTGTTCTCGATGGTGAGATAACCGCCGCCGACCTTGGCGCCCCCTGGGGTTGCGCGACTCCACGCCTGCGTGATCACGAGATCGCCGGCCTTGACGTCCTCCGCACGGGCTGGACTTCCCATCACAACGCCAACGAACAGGATGCCACAGAGTGAGCGAACGATCGGTTTCATGACCCTATTCCCTACCAATCCAGAAATTTTCGACTTCGGCACCAAGCCGTCAGGGTTGCTACTCCTATACTACCAACTATACTGGCTTGCGGTTCGGGGCCTTCGAAGTCGGACCATACATACCAACTAAAACCGTCGGCGAACCACGTCACCTGATCGAGTGTGTCCAGGACGCGGTGTATCAGCACAATCTCGTGAGCATGGGAACCGAGCGAAATCAAGCGAATTCGGGACGGGGCTTCTGGCGAAGCCTGATCAGCGCGGCAGCGATCTACGCGCTTATCACGCAGCCGCTGCTGATTGCGATAGTTGGCACTCAGATCGCCCAAGCCGCTGCTCTTGATGATGCCTTGCTGTCGCAGCTGTGCCTGCATCAGTCTGACGGCAGTCCGGTTTCACCTGCCGACCAGCAAAAACATCCGGCGAATGATCACTGTCTGCTTTGCTTTGCCGGAGCATTCCACCTTCTCGGTGCTGCCGATCCGACGACGGTCACGTCCGTTGATCCGGAAATCCGCAAGCTGCGTCAAGCGGCACGTTCGGCGCGGCTGACCCGGTCTTTCCTCTACTCCGTCGCCCGTCCCAGAGGGCCCCCGCTCAACGCGTGATGCATTGCAGTCGTGATCGGCTGCCCGCAACTGTGTTCACGTTTGACCGGAGGAATCCCGATGTCTCGATCCATGCTGCATACGCTTGCGCTTGCAAGTTTCGCCGCGGCAACATTCACCACAAATGCCCTCGCTCATTGCTTCGTCGGCGCCCGTTTCCTTCCAGCCACGCTGGTGACGGACGATCCCTGCGTCGCCGACGAAATGTCGTCGCCGACGGTTTCCTGGTCGAAGACCGCAGACGTGCCGCCCGGCACCGAGTGGGATGTTTCAGTCGAGTTATCCAAGCGGATCACCGAGAATTTCGGCGTTTCTGTCGGTCAAACCTGGACGCAGATTTGCCAGCCCGACGGTACCTTGATGTCGGGTTTCCAGAATCTCGAAACGACATTTCAGTATCAAATCCTGAAGGACCCCGCGCATGAACTTGCGATCCTTTCAGGGCTTATCGTCGATTGGGGCCACACCGGCTCAACCGGCTCCGGTCTGGCCAACACGTTCAGTCAGGTCACCCCGACGCTCTATTTCGGCAAGGGATTAGGTGATCTGCCCGACAGCTTCTCCTGGATTCGCCCGTTCGCCGTGACTGGACAGGTCGGCTATCAAATACCCACCAACTCCTTCGACTTCACCCAGAATGTCTTCATCCCGCAGCAACTCGTCTACGGCGGCTCGCTGCAATACAGCATGCCCTATTTGAAATCCGAGGTCATCGACCTTGGGCTTCCTGACTTCCTCAACCATCTGATCCCGATCATCGAAGTGAGTTTGACGACGCCGGTCGCCAATAATTTCGGTAACCCCTACACCACCACCGGAACAGTCAACCCCGGCGTGATTTGGGTCGGAAGCTATTTCCAGGTCGGGATCGAGGCCATGGTTCCCATCAACCGCGAAAGCGGCAGCGGGGTCGGCGTCATCGGCCAGTTGCACGTGTATCTCGACGACGTGTTCCCGACGAGCATCGGACAACCGCTGTTCGGGGGAACTTCAACCCCTTCCCGCAAATTGACCTTTTGAGGCGTCATCATGCGCATAACGAATCTGACGACGGCAATCCTCCTTGCCGTTAGCGCGAGCACCGCCGCCTACGCGCACGCTTTCCTGGACCATGCAGAGCCGCGGGTCGGCAGCACCGTGCCCGCCGCTCCTCGAGAACTCGTGCTCTCCTATACACAAAACCTGGAGCCGGCGTTCAGCTCCGTTGAAGTAACCGATGCCAACGGCGCGCGCGTCGATCTTGGCAAGCCGAAGATCAGCGCAGGCACGATGCGTGTCGGATTGAAGCAATTGGCTCCGGGATCCTACAAGGTTCGCTGGAAAGTCTTGTCGGTGGATACGCACACAACGGAAGGCAGCTTCACCTTCCATGTGAAGCAGTGAGACAATTGTAGATCAGCAAGACAGGGGTGCGCTGGCAAACCTCTCGCATGGAGAGAGGTCAGGCCGTCGCAGGGATCGACGTGGACGAAATCTTGATCAATCCGCTGATCGTGGTACGCGATATCCATTTCGCCACGTCGGTGATCGTCGCGGGCATCGTCTTTTTCGATCTCATCATTGCTGCGGCGGTCTTGCGACCGGATGCGCGGCTGCCTGCGACCGAGTCCTCCTTCAGGAAGCGAACGCGGACGATCCTTTGGATCAGCCTGAGCCTGTCGGTTGCTTCGGCCCTGATATGGCTCATCCTGCTGTCGGCGCGGATCGCCGGCAAACCGTTCGATGAGGTCATCGCCGACGGCACGATCTGGATCGTTCTGTTGCAAACCCGGTTCGGCCTCGCCTGGGCGATACGAATTTTACTCGGTATCCTGCTGGCCGCATGTTCGCTGCCGCGCCCAGCGGTCAACACGCGAGCGGCGATCTGGCAATCGGTAGTGGCCGCATTGCTTGCGGGTGGCTATCTCGGCTCGTTGGCCTTTGCCGGGCATGGCGAGGAGGGTCTGGGATTTGAAAGAAACATCCATCTTGCCGCCGATTTCATGCATCTGCTCGCGGCTGGCCTGTGGCTCGGCGGCCTCATCCCGCTTGCAGTACTGCTGGGCTATCTGCGCAGATTTCGGGAGCAGCACTGGAGCGAGGTCGCGTGTAACGCGGCTGGTCGTTTTTCGGCCCTTGGCATGCTCGCAGTGGGCATCCTGGTGCTGAGTGGCATAGTTAACATCTCGTTCCTGGTCGCCGGGACACGGGCCCTGACAGGGACAGAATACGGCCGCCTGCTCATGGTCAAGCTGGTGCTGTTCGTGGCGATGTTCTGCGTGGCCGCCGTCAACCGCCAGTACCTCTTGCCGCGGCTTTGTGGCAAGGCTGGAGCCGACCAAAGCTCTCCAGCGGTCCAGACCCTCGTCCGCAGCACGCTTGTCGAAATTGCGCTGGGCCTTGCAATTATCGCCATTGTTGGCGTGCTTGGCATTACGGCACCCGCAACCGACATGCCCGTTCACACTCACTAGGTTCGACCCATGAACCAATCCCACACGGCGCCCGGGAGTTTGGGATCAATCGTATCATAATACCTCAAGTCTTTCGCGCGCAAAATTCAGTATTGGCCCTGCTCAAATCCCTATCATTTCAGAATATGCCTCAGTTTTGAACAATCGTTGCCGAGATTGGTGACAAGACGAAAATTATGGTCTAGGAGTTGCGACCTCAGGCTGATCGCGAGATCATCTGGTGGTCCAAGTCTCGGGAGGAGCCCTGACGCGCAAAAGCAGCGTCGCCGCATCTAACCAAAATCAAACAATTGCGGAAACAGGGTCGACACAATTTCTGGAGCAGGGCTTATCGCCCTGCTCTTTTTCTTCCGGCCACTTTCTTCCGTCAAAACTTCCGCCAGAACGTCCGTGGCGAGTGTCATTCCCGCTCGAGGAAACTCGATCCGATGTCGGCTTTCTTCTTGATGGGATCGAAGTCGCAATACACTCCATCGGCAACCAAAGTGTAGTTGGCGACGATCACGTATTTGTCCAGTCTGACCGAATTCAGGCCGAGGACCCGCGTGCTGGTGCCGCCATTCCATTTGAATGGCGTTGTGCTCTGCGCTCGCTCGCAAGCTGCAACTGCCTCCGCGAACACGTAAGATTCGACGAATGCTTTCATCGTCTGAAGCTGGGTGTTGGTTTTCCAGTGCAGGTAGAAGGACGCCGCAAGGCCGGCGATCGTCAGAACCAAAAGACCGGCGATTATTCGCTGAAACGACATTTCCTTCCCCCCGATGCAAGATTTTTGCGCAAACGATCAGAACGGCATTCCCATCAGCTTGGATAGCCATTCGATGTTGAGGAAACCAGCGCGGTAGGTCGCCAGACCCGCCGCATAGATGACGGCGGACAAAAGCGTTGTCCAGAGCAGCTTGCGGCCCATTCGGCTCGCGACCGGCGCACCGGGATCGGTGCCGGGGCTGCCGCCGCCATCTTCATGCTGGCTGCGCACGCCGAATGGAAGGGTCACGAACAGGGTGACCCACCACAGGACGAAATAGATCGCAAAGCCGGTCGAGATCGTATAGGCCATCGCAACTCACGCCTGCTCGATTTCAACGAGCGCACCGGAGAAATCCTTCGGGTGCAGGAAGAGTACCGGCTTGCCGTGGGCGCCGATCTTCGGAGCGCCGTCGCCGAGCACCCGCGCTCCCTCCTTGATCAGGGTATCACGCGCCGCAACGATATCGGGCACCTCGTAGCAGATGTGATGGATGCCGCCATCTGCGTTGCGCTCGAGGAACTTCGCGATCGGCGAGGATTCCCCAAGCGGTTGGATGAATTCGATCTTGGTGTTGGGCAGGGTCACGAAGACCGTGATCACGCCATGTTCCGGCAGCCGTACGGCATTGGAAACCTCGGCACCGAACGCTGCGCCATAAATTCTTGCGGCCTTCTCGGCATCCTTTACCGCGATCGCCACGTGATTGAGCCGGCCCAGCATGGCACTCCTCTGCATTCCCTTTATAGCTCGCGCGGACCCGCAGCGCAAAACTGCGCAAAATCGGCAGGAACTCGCATCGGCTCCCTCTGGCTTCGCGGTCTTACACCACCAGGACGTGGACCAGACAGAGGGGTTTCTTGCCCCACTGCTCGTTGATCGACGCGCGCACGGCCCGGCGGACCGATTCCGCGGTCGCATCCGGATCGCGCCGCCGCGGGCGCGGCAAACCCTCCACGGTCGAGACCACGACATCGAATACGATTTCGTCGATGACTTCGCCGGCGACATTCTTCTCGGGTATACCGACCAGATCGACTTCGGGATCGTCGGCAAGATCGCCCTTTTCGGTCATCGCGATGGCGATGAAGGCGCATCCCGCAAACGCCATTCTGCGCCGCTCGATAACTGCCCGCGATTTCGATTCCTCGAGAATGAGGCCATCCCTGTAGAGCCGCCCGGAAGGCAGTTCCTCGATGATCCCGGGTTCACCGGGCCCCAGTTTCACCAGATCCCCGTTGCGGCAGATCAGCGCCTTCGGCACGCCGGCGGCTCGCGCGAGCTTGGCGTGTTCGAACAGATGCAGCGCTTCGCCGTGGACGGGGATCAGGAGTTGCGGACGCACCCAGCCGATCATGTCGCGCAACTCGTCACGTCGCGGATGGCCCGACACGTGAACAAGGTGGGTTCGATCGGTAATGACCTCGATGCCCTGCGAAATCAACCCGTTGATGACGGCGCCTACCGCCTTTTCATTTCCCGGGATGGTGCGGGACGAAAAGATGACGCAATCGCCCTTGTTGAGCGTCACTTCCGGGTGATCGTCATTGGCGATGCGCGACAGCGCCGCGCGCGGCTCGCCCTGGCTTCCCGTGCACAATGCGAGCACCTTGTCGGGCGGAAAATGGCCGTAGAGATCGGCGCCGCGGAAATTCTGCACGCCATCCAGATGGCCGGTTTCGCGCGCCACCTGCACCACGCGCTCCATGGCGCGCCCGACCACCACGACCTCGCGCCCCGTGACGCGCGCGGCATCGGCGACCGCCCGCAACCGGGCCACATTGGAAGCAAAGGTCGTCACCGCGACACGGCCCTTTGCCTCCTTGACAAGCTCGATGATCGTTCTCGCGACTTCGGCCTCCGAGGGCGAGCGCCCTTCCCGCACCGCGTTGGTGGAATCGCCGATCAGGGCCAGCACTCCGCCGTCTCCAAGTTCGCGCAACCGGCGCTCATCCGTGGGAGGACTGACAACGGGCGTCGGATCGATCTTCCAGTCGCCCGTATGCAGCACGGTGCCGACCGGCGTGTGGATCGCCAGCGCATGGGATTCGGGAATCGAATGCGCGACAGGAATGAACTCGACGTTGAACGGCCCGAGATCGATACGGCCACCCGACGGCAGCACAGTCACCGGAATCTTCGGCGGGTTGCGCTCAGCGGCGCATTTGGCCTCAAACAGCGCAGCACTGAATCTGGTCGCGTAGATCGGGCATTTCAGCCTGGGCCAGAGGTCGATGATGGCGCCGAAATGGTCTTCATGGGCATGCGTCAGCACGAGACCGACCAGGTTCTTTCGCTCCTGCTCCAGAAAGCGGATATCCGGCATGATCGTTTCGATGCCCGGCAGATGCTCTTCATCGCCAAAGGACACGCCAAGATCGACCGCGAGCCAGGAGCGCTGATGGCGATTGCCGAGACCGTAGATCGACAGGTTCATGCCGATCTCGCCGACGCCGCCAAGGGGTGCGAATGTCAGTTCATCCGGTCGACCCATCACCTCGCCCCCGCTGACGCGGCCGAGCCAAAATAGACGTCGCCCGCCGTTACCGCAATTCGATCACCACCGGATGTTCGGACGATCATGCTGCCGCTGTCGTCGACGGTATCGAACGTGCCCTCGAGTGTAGAGTCCAGGGTCTTCACCGCAACCTTCTGTCCGAGTCCCGCCGCGCGCTCAAGCCAGAGACGCCTTATCTCGGTAAAGCCTCGTCCGCCCTGCCACAGCCGGTAAAATTCGACCCAGCTGTCTGACAAGGCCCCGAACAATTGCTCCGCGCTGATATCCACGCCCAGGGCCTTGAGCGAAGTCGCAGGCGTCGGCATATCCGGCGGCGCGCCGACGATATTGGTTCCAATCCCGACCACGAGCGCGAGCGAGCCGCCTGCCACGGCCTCCGCCTCCAGCAGAATGCCGGCGAGCTTCTGTTCGCCCGCGAGCAGGTCGTTGGGCCATTTCAGCGAAAACTTCAGATCGCCCGATCCGGTCACTCCGCGCAACGCGGCCTCCAGGGCAAGCCCCGCCGCAAACCCCAGCGTAGCCGCAAGCGCCGGAGACGTGTCGACCGTTTCCAGCACGCTGCTAGCGAGATTGCCGCGCGGAGCGATCCAGGGGCGATGTCTTCGCCCTCGGCCTGCGGTCTGGTCGGAGGTCACGAACCATATTGGCCCGCGCTCGCCCTCCCGCGCACGCAACAGGGCCTGCCCGTTGGTCGAGCCGATGCTGTCAAAAACAGCGAGCCGATAACCTGCCGATGCGGCTCGAGACCCGAGCATGAATGCCATCTAGTGGTCCGATTCCAACATTCGCATCCCTTCTCAGCGGGCACTTTTGCGAATGTTAGAATCAAAAGGACCACTGGCAAATATATGTTTCGAGTGGAGTTTCGGATTTGACATTCGCGTTTCACGAATTCGCGGCTGGGTAGGTAGCGAATGTCAAATCCACTCCACTAGAAAAGCGATTTGGCCGCGGCCGAGGCCATGCTGACCAGCGGCGCCGGATAGGCAAAAAAGAAAATATTGAAAAGACCCGCCACCGCCAGTACCGGGCGCAGTTCGAGGCGCACGGGATCGAGCTTCGTCAGCGGCTCATCGAAGTACATCACCTTGACGATAAAAAGATAGTAGTAGGCCCCGACCACGCTGGTGAGAACGCCGATCACCGACAAGGTGAACAAACCGCCCCTGATCGCGGCGAGGAATACGTAGAATTTTGCGAAGAAACCCGCCAGTGGCGGAATGCCCGCCAGCGAAAACAGCAGCATCGCGAAGATGAACGCAAGAGCCGGATTGGTGCGCGAGAGCCCCGCGAAATCGCTGATATTCTCGACGTGCTGGCCGTTCCGCTTCATCGCGAGGATCACGGCGAAGCTGCCGAGCGTCATTGCGACATAGATCGCGATATAGACCAATACGCCCTGCGCGCCCTCGGCCGTGCCGGCGGCCAGGCCGATAAGGGCAAATCCCATATGGCCGATGGATGAATAGGCCATCAGGCGCTTGATATTCTTCTGGCCGATGGCGGCGAACGAGCCCAGCGCCATCGAGGCGATCGACACGAACACGACGATCTGCTGCCATTGCGGCACAATCCCCGGAAACGCGGTCAGCGTCACGCGTGTGAACACGGCGAGCGCGGCCACTTTCGGGGCCGAAGCAAAGAATGCTGTAACAGGCGTCGGCGCGCCCTCGTAGACGTCGGGCGTCCACATATGAAACGGCACGGCCGAGACCTTGAAACAAAGCCCGGCCAGCAGGAACACGAGCCCCAGCACGATGCCGACGCTGCCGGTCCTGGCGGCGGCCGCGATGCCGGCAAAGCCGACGGTACCGGTGAAGCCGTAGATCAACGAGGCACCGTACAGCAGCATGCCCGACGACAGGGCGCCGAGGACGAAGTACTTCAGGCCCGCCTCGGTCGATTTCGCATTGTCGCGGTTGCTCGCTGCAACCACGTAAAGCGCAAGGCTCATCAGCTCCAGACCGAGATAGAGCATGATCAGGTCGCCGGCCGAGATAAGCACCATCATGCCGAGCGTCGAAAGCAGTACGAGAATGGCATATTCGAAGATGCGCCGCGAGGGATCGGCCAGGAATTCGGTCGAAAGGATCAACGTAGTAGCCGAGCCGATCAAGGCGAGAATTTTCAGGAAGCGCGCGAAATCGTCGACGATGAAACTGCCGCCGAAGGTCGTCAACCTTCCGGAAGGCAACGCAAGCTCGATTGCGCCCACAACAACCAGCAGACACACTGAAAGGCCGGTGACGAGGCTGGTCATCCGTTCGCCCACAAAGGCTCCGATCATCAGGAGCGCCATGGCGCCGACCGCCAGAACAAGCTCCGGCAGCACGGGCAGCAATTGATAACCTGCACTCTCAAAGCTCATGGTACCTTGTCCTGACCCTCAAGCGCCGTTCCGACCGCATCGGAGCCGGCGCTTTGTCCCCTTTGTTTGGGCGTCCTCGCGAAGACGCTGACGTTACTGCAGCAGTGCGGCCGCCTTCACGGCCGTCACCGCGGTATTGTAGTTGTTGACGAGCTGCTGGACCGACGATGCCGACATGTCGAGTACCGGCTTCGGGTAGAATCCGAACAGGATTGTCAGCGCAACGAGCGGCATCAAGGTCAGGCATTCGCGGAAGGTGAGATCCTTGATGCTCGCCAGCGATGGCTTCACCAGTTCTCCGAAAATCACCTTCCGATAGAGCCATAGAGCATAGGCCGCCGAGAGGATCACGCCGGTCGTGGCGAAAGTCGCGGTCGGAATGTTGACCTTGAAAGTGCCTATCAACGTCATGAATTCGCCGACGAAGCCCGAAGTGCCGGGCAAACCGACATTGGCCATGGTGAAGACCATGAATACCAGAGCGTAGAGCGGCATGCGGTTGACGAGCCCGCCATAGGCCGCGATCTCGCGGGTATGCATGCGGTCGTAGACGACGCCGACGCAGAGGAATAAGGCGCCCGAGACGATCCCGTGAGAGACCATCTGGAACACGCCGCCGGCAACCCCCTGCGTGGTGCCGGCAAAGATTCCCATCGTGACGAAGCCCATATGAGCGACCGAGGAATAGGCAATCAGCTTCTTGATGTCTTCCTGCATCAGCGCCACGAGAGAGGTGTAGATGATCGCAATCACCGAGAGCGAAAAAATCAGCGGCGCGAAATCGTGCGAGGCCAGCGGGAACATCGGCAGGGAGAAGCGCAGGAAACCGTAGCCACCCATCTTCAGGAGGATCGCGGCCAGAATCACGGAGCCTGCCGTGGGCGCCTCGACATGCGCATCCGGCAGCCATGTGTGCACGGGCCACATCGGCATTTTCACCGCGAACGAGGCAAAGAACGCCAGCCACGCCCAGGTCTGCAACGACCGAGGAACGGCGGTATGCATCAGGGTCGGAATGTCGGTCGTGCCGGCGTTCCAGTACAACGCCATGATCGCAAGCAGCATCAGCACCGAGCCGAGTAGCGTGTAGAGGAAGAACTTGAAGGATGCATAGACGCGGCGCGGGCCGCCCCAGACCCCGATGATCAGGAACATCGGGATCAGGCCGCCCTCGAAGAACAGATAGAACAGCACGAGATCGAGCGCCGAAAAGGTGCCGACCATCAGCGTTTCCAGGATCAGAAACGCCATCATGTATTCCCGCACGCGCACCGTGACGGACTTCCAGCTCGCGATGATGCAGAATGGCATCAATGCGGTGGTCAGGATCACGAATGGCAGCGAAATGCCGTCCACACCCATATGGTAGGTAATGGCGTTGGCGAGCCAGGGCGCCTTTTCGACGAACTGGAAGTCCGCCTGCGCCGGATCGAAGCGCAGCACCAGAATCAGCGAGACGACAAACGTGATGAGCGTGGTCCACAACGCGATCCAGCGCGCGTTGCGGCGTGCCGCCTCATCGTCGCCGCGGCTGATGTAGACGAGCAGCGCGCCGACCACAGGCAGGAAGGTAACGACGGAGAGAATGGGCCAGGTCGTCATCAATGCCCTCCCAGGCCGAACATGAACCAGGTGATCAGGCCCGCAACTCCAACCAGCATGGCGAAAGCATAGTGGTAGAGATATCCCGTCTGCAGCCGCACCACGTTCCGCGTGACGTCGAGCACCCAGGCCGAGACCCCATCCGGACCGAAGCCATCGATGATGTAACCGTCGCCACCCTTCCACAGGACGCGTCCGATCCATTTCGCCGAGCGAACGAAGATCAGGTCGTACAGCTCGTCGAAATACCACTTGTTGAGCAGGAACTGGTAAAGCAGCGGCTGCTGCTTGGCGAGTTCGACCGGCAGATAAGGTCTGCGGATATAAAACAGCCACGACACCAGGAAGCCCACGACCATCATCACGGTCGGCAGGGTCGCGATGCTCTCCGGGATCCGGTGCATCTCCTCGATGATATGCGGGTTCATCTTGAGCGACTCGCGGAAGAATTCCTCCACGCCATGGCCGGCGAACAATTCCCTGAACGGGAAGCCTGCAAAAATCGACCCGGCCGCCAGTATGCCGATCGGGACCAGCATCCAGAGCGGCGCCTCGTGTGCGGCCTCGTAATGCTCCCGATCGTGGGGTTCGCCATGGAAGGTCTTGAAGATCAGCCGCCACGAGTAGAACGAGGTCAGCCCCGCCGCGACCACCGTCATCAGGAAGCCGTAGGCCGCAAACGGATTGTGCGAGGCATAGGCGGATTCGATGATCGCATCCTTGGAGAAATAGCCTGCGGTCAGCGGGAACCCGGTCAAGGCCAGCGTGCCGATCACCATGACCAGATAGGTAAACGGAATCCGGTCCTTCAGCCCACCCATGTTGCGGATGTCCTGCTCGTGATGCATGGCGTAGATCACCGAGCCAGAGCCCAGGAACAGCAGCGCCTTGAAGAAGGCGTGCGTGAACAGATGGAACATGCCGACGGAGTAAGCCCCCGCCCCCATCGCCACGAACATGTAGCCAAGCTGCGAACAGGTCGAATAGGCGACGATGCGCTTGATGTCGTTCTGGACGAGGCCGATGGTCGCCGCAAAGAACGCGGTGGTCGCGCCAATGAACATTACGAAGGCCTGCGCCGTCGGCGCCAGCTCGAACAGAGGAGACAACCGCGCCACCATGAAAACGCCCGCGGTGACCATCGTCGCGGCATGGATCAGCGCCGAGACCGGCGTCGGGCCTTCCATCGCGTCCGGCAACCAGGTGTGAAGCAGGAATTGCGCCGACTTGCCCATCGCTCCCATGAACAGGAGCAGGCATGTCAGGGTGAGCGCGTCGGCGTGCCATCCGAAGAAGTCGATCGTCTTGCCGGTCAGGCCTGGTGCGCCAGCAAAGATCGTTTCGAAATCGATGGACCCGATCAGCATGAACACGGCGAAAATTCCGAGCGCAAAGCCGAAATCCCCGACCCTGTTGACGATGAATGCCTTGATCGCCGCCGCGTTCGCCGACGGCTTCTGGTACCAGAATCCGATCAACAGATAGCTGGCGAGCCCCACGCCTTCCCAGCCGAAGAACAGCTGTACCAGGTTATCGGCAGTCACCAGCATCAGCATCGCGAAAGTGAAGAGCGAAAGATAGCTGAAAAACCGCGGCCGATACGGGTCCTCATCCATGTAGCCGATCGAATAGACGTGCACGAGCGAGGAGATGGTATTGACCACAACCAGCATGACGGCCGTCAACGTATCGACGCGCAGCGCCCATTCGACCTGCAGATCGCCCGAGGTGATCCATGGGAACAGCGCGATCCGCGCGTCGTGGTGGCCGAAGCCGACATCGACCAGCACGATCCAGGACAGGACCGCAGCGACCAGCAGCAGACCGGTCGTGATCAATTCGGCCGCGCGGGAGCCGGCCGCTGGCGGCTCCGTTGCATGATGGTCGTCATGACCGTGCTCATCATGAGCCTCGGCCGCATGGGCCGCCGCGTCGTGTGCGTCGTCGTGATGTTCGACCTCATCGCCGCTCGGATGGCGCGCATGCGCACCGAATATCGAGATCAGCCCCGCGATGATGGCGCCGATCAGCGGCAAAAAGACGATGGCCTGGATCATTGGCGTGCCCCGTTGGGCATGATCTCAGGACCAAGCCAGAAGCTTGTCCGGGAAACTCGCGCCCCACCCGTCCGTATCATGCCTTAACCCTTCATCAGATTGACGTCCTCAACCGCGATTGAGCCGCGGTTGCGGTAGTACACCACCAAAATCGCAAGGCCGATCGCGGCCTCCGCCGCGGCCACGGTGAGCACCAGCAGCGCGAAGACCTGGCCCACGATGTCGCCGATAAAGGTCGAGAAAGCCACCAGATTGATATTGACGGCGAGCAGGATCAACTCGATCGACATCAGGATGACGATGATGTTCTTGCGGTTGAGAAAAATGCCGAGAATCCCGAGCGTGAACAGGATCGCGCCGACCGCAAGATAATGCCCAAGGCCGATTGTCATTGCACCCACTCCGCCGCGTCCGCGTCCTGAAGGCCCTGCCCTGACGCGACCTTGCGCACGCTCATGGCGAGTTCGCGGGTCCTCGCATTTTGAACATTGATGTCCTGGCGCTTCACGTTCACCTTGTGGCGCAGCGTCAGCACGATCGCGCCGATCATCGCGACCAGGAGTACCAGGCCCGCAATCTGGAAATAATGGATGTACTTCGTATAGAGGACGAGGCCGAGCGCTTCGGTATTACTCACATTGGTGGGAATCGCCGCCGTGATCGATTTCGCCACGTCGGGGCTGATGACCCAGCTGCCGCCGACCAGCAGCAGCTCCGCAAGGAATATACCGCCGATGACCAGACCGACCGGCAGATATTCCATGAAGCCTTCGCTGAGCTCCGTGAAATCGACGTCAAGCATCATGATCACGAACAGAAACAGCACTGCGACGGCGCCGACATAGACCACGACCAGGATCATCGCCAGAAATTCAGCGCCCATCAGTACGAACAGGCCGGCGGCATTGACGAAGGCCAGGATCAGGAACAGTACGGAGTGCACGGGATTGCGCGACGCAATCACCATGACCGCCGACGCTACGCAGACGCCGGCGAACAAATAAAAGAACAACGCTGGAAGGATCATGCCCTCACCTCACCGGTACGGCGCGTCGAGTTCGATCGATTTTGCGATCTCGCGCTCCCATCGGTCTCCATTGGCGAGAAGCTTCGCCTTATCATAATAAAGTTCCTCGCGCGTCTCGGTCGCGAATTCGAAATTCGGGCCTTCCACGATCGCATCGACCGGGCAAGCCTCCTGGCACAGTCCGCAATAGATGCACTTCACCATGTCGATGTCATAGCGCACGGTGCGTCGAGTGCCGTCGTTGCGGCGCGGTCCGGCCTCGATGGTGATGGCCTGCGCCGGACAGATTGCCTCGCAGAGCTTGCAGGCGATGCAGCGTTCCTCACCGTTGGGATAACGGCGCAGCGCGTGCTCGCCGCGAAACCGCGGCGAAATCGGTCCCTTCTCGAACGGATAGTTCAGCGTCGGCTTCGGCTTGAAGAAATAGCGCATGGCGAGGATGAACGCCGATACGAATTCCGACAGCAGGAGCGAGCGTGACGTGGCGTTGATGTTGACACTCATGGCGACCTCATTTCGGCGCGATGCCGGCCAATTGCAGGACGCCTGCGACGATCACCACCATCGCCAGCGACAGTGGCAGGAAAACCTTCCAGCCAAGCCTCATCAGCTGATCGTAGCGGTAGCGCGGAACGATTGCCTTGGCCATCGCGAACAGGAAGAACATGAAGAACAGCTTGAGCGAGAACCAGATCACGCCGGGCACCCAGGTGAAGGGCGGCAGCGCCACCGGCGGCAGCCAGCCGCCGAGGAACAGGATCGTGGCCATCGCGCACATCGTGGTGATGGCGACATACTCGCCGAGCATGAACAGGAGGTAAGGCGTTGAGCCATATTCGACCATGAAGCCCGCGACCAGTTCGGACTCGGCTTCGACGAGGTCGAATGGCGGCCGGTTGGTTTCGGCCAGCGACGAAACGTAGAACACCACGAACATCGGAAACAGCGGCCACACATACCAGTTCAGGATCGTCAGCTGCGGAAGGCCGATCATGCTCGCCAGACCGCGGGCGTTCTGTGCCTCGACCACCGCCGTCAGGTTGAGCGATCCGGCGCAGAGCAGCACGGTAATGATCACGAAGCCGATCGACACTTCGTAGCTGACCATCTGAGCGGCGGAGCGAAGCGCCGCAAGAAACGGGTATTTCGAATTCGACGACCAGCCGGCCATGATGATGCCGTAGATCGACAGCGACGAAATCGCGAAGATGTAGAGGATGCCGACATTGATGTCGGCAATGGCCCAGCCGAGGTTGGTCGGGATCACCGCCCAGGCGGCGAGCGCGAGCACACAGGAGACCAGCGGCGCCAACAGGAACACCCCCTTGTTGGCACCGGCGGGAATGACCGGCTCCTTCAGCACGAATTTGAGAAGGTCGGCAAAGGACTGGAACAGGCCCCACGGTCCGACCACGTTGGGACCGCGCCTGATCTGAACCGCCGCCCAGATCTTGCGGTCCGCCAGCAGGATGTAGGCGATCGCAATCAACAGCACGACGAGCAGCAGGACGCTTTCGGCGACCATGACAATCAGCGGCCAGAGGAAGCCGGTCCAGAACGCGCTCGCGAAGAAATCAGCCATCAGTTCACTCCGCAGCGTTGAGCATTTTGCCCGAGGCCAGGCGAGAACATTCCGCCATGACCGCAGAGGCCCGCGCGATCGGGTTGGTCAGGTAAAAATCCTCCAGCGAACTCCTTAACGGCGACTTCTCGAGATTGCCGCCCTTGCCTGCGAGCGCCTGGACATCGGCAGCCTTGCCGCGTTCAACCTGATCGAGCCGCATCAAATGCGGAACGGCCTTGACGACCGCCTGCCGCAAGGCCGGAAGCGAGTCATAGGGCAGCTTCTTGCCGATCGCTTCCGAGAGCGCCCGGACTATCGCCCAGTCCTCGCGCGCCTCCCCCGGCGGGAACGCCGCGCGATTGGCCATCTGCACCCGCCCCTCGGTGTTGACGAAGATCCCGGACTTCTCGGTATAGGCAGCGCCCGGCAGAATGACGTCGGCGCGGTGGGCGCCGCGGTCACCGTGGGTGCCGATATAGACCACGAACGTGCCATCCGGCGCCTTGACCTCGTCGGCGCCGAGCAGGAACAGCACGTCGAGCGTTCCGAACGTGGTCATCTCCACCGAACTCAATCCCCCCGTGCCCGGGGCAAAGCCGATGTCGAGCGCGCCGACGCGCGAGGCGGTGTCCTGCAGTACCGCAAAACCGTTCCAGTCTTCCGCGGTCGCGCCGACATCCGCAGCAATCCTGGCCGCAGCTGCAAGAACCGCCCGTCCGTCGTGACGCGCGGCAGCACCGGAGCCGACCATGACGATCGGCTTCTTCGCGTTCTTGAGCACTTCGACGAAGGAATGCTTGCCAGCAGCCAGATCGGCGAGCGTATCGGTCCCGGCTCCGAGGTAGTCGTAGCCATAGGTCAGGTCGGCCTTCTCGCCAATCACGCCGATCCTGAGCTGGCCGCTGCGCCAGCGTTTGCGAATGCGCGCATTGAGCACGGCGGCTTCCCTGCGCGGGTTCGACCCCACGATGAGGAGCGCGTCGGACTGGTCGATGCCGGGAATGGTCGGATTGAAGAGATAAGTGGAACGTCCGGCTTTGGGATCGAAGGCGTCCCCTCCCTGCACGGCGAGATTGACGGAGCCGCATTTCGCCAACAGCTCCTTCAGCGCGAACATTTCCTCGACCGCGGCGAGGTCGCCTGCGATGGCGCCGATCCGCTTGCCGTCGGTTCGCCCAATCCTTGCGGCAATCGCCTCGAAAGCCTGCGTCCATGATGCGCTCCGCAGCTGGCCGTTCTGCCGGATGTAGGGGCGGTCAAGCCGTTGCGTGCGCAGGCCGTCAACGACGTGGCGGGTCTTGTCGGAAATCCACTCCTCGTTCACCGCTTCGTTGATGCGAGGCAGGATCCGCATGACCTCGCGGCCGCGGGTATCGACGCGGATCGCCGATCCAACCCCGTCCATCACGTCGATGGATTGCGTCTTGCCGAGCTCCCATGGCCGTGCCGCGAATGCATAGGGCTTCGAGGTCAGCGCGCCGACCGGGCAAATGTCGACAAGGTTGCCCTGCAGCTCCGACGTCAACGCGGTTTCCAGATAGGTGGTGATTTCCATGTCTTCGCCGCGGCCGATGGCGCCCATTTCGGGCACGCCGCAGACTTCGGCGGCAAAGCGGACACATCGCGTGCACTGGATGCAGCGGTTCATGGACGTCTTGACCAGCGCACCGAGATACTTGTCCTCGACCGCGCGCTTGTTCTCGGCAAAGCGCGAGGTATCGACGCCATATCCCATCGCCTGGTCCTGCAGATCGCATTCACCGCCTTGATCGCAGATCGGGCAATCCAGGGGGTGGTTGATGAGCAGGAATTCCATCACCCCTTCGCGCGCCTTTTTCACCATCGGCGAGCGTGTCGAGATTTCCGGCGGCTCGCCCTTGGGGCCCGGACGGCAATCGCGCACGCCCCAGGCGCAGCTTGCGACCGGCTTCGGGCCGCCCTTCACCTCGACGAGGCACATCCGGCAATTGCCGGCGATCGACAGCCGCTCGTGGTAGCAGAAGCGCGGAATTTCCGCTCCGGCGGCCTCGCATGCCTGCAGCAGCGTGTATTCCGCGGGAACATCGATCTCTTTGCCGTCGACGATCAGTTTGGTCATTGCTGTCTCAGGTCTTTCCCAGCTTGCAGTCCGGCGGTGTGACGCTGGCGGTCTTCATGGAAGTCTTCACCCATTCCTGGGTGGTGGTGCTGTAGGTCGAAAGATAAGCCGGCTCGGCCGCGCTCTTTTCGCAGAGAAACGGCAGATGCGGCTTCAAATCGTAGTCACAGGAGGCCAGCCACTCGCGCTTGCTGGCGAATGCGCTGGTCGCTTCCTCGCATGCATAGAGGAAGTAGGACACGAAGCTCTCGTATTGAACCCGCTGATCGCGATCGCCGGCCTTTATGATTTCGTAGTCGGGGCTTGCGAATCTCGGATTCTTGAATGCGAGATCGGTATATCCCAGGAACGCCTGTCGCGCGCTCGCCGCGCGATTGCCGGTGCGGATTTCGTTGATCTGGAAAAGGATGGCCACGAAGCCGAGCAGCGCTACGGCAGCCTGCGCCATCTGCGCCAGCGTCCCGTATCTGTGCCACCAGAAAATGCTCGGCTGCGACATCGAACTCACTCCGCAGCGACCATGTGCGCGGGATCGAGCACGCCCTGATCGTCGAGATCGGCCTTGTGCGAATAATGGGCGATGCGTTCCTCGATCTCGTGACGGAAATGCGCGATCAGACCCTGGATCGGCCAGGCGGCGGCATCGCCGAGCGCGCAGATCGTGTGGCCCTCGACCTGCTTGGTCACTTCCAGGAGCATGTCGATTTCGCGCTTGTGCGCGCGGCCTTCAGCCATCCGGCTCAGCACCCGCCACATCCATCCGGTGCCCTCGCGGCACGGGGTGCACTGGCCGCAGCTCTCGTGCCTGTAGAAATAGGAGATACGCGCAATCGCGCGGATCAGGTCGGTCGATTTGTCCATCACGATCACGGCGGCGGTGCCCAGACCGGACCGCAATTTGCCGAGACTGTCGAAATCCATCGGCGTATCGATGATCTGCTCCGCCGGCACCATGCGCACCGACGACCCGCCCGGGATCACCGCCTTGAGATTGTCCCAGCCGCCCCGGATGCCGCCGCAATGGCGCTCGATCAATTCGCGGAACGGAATTCCCATCGCCTCTTCGACGTTGCAGGGGCGCTCGACATGCCCGGAAACGCAGAACAGCTTGGTACCGACATTGTTGGGCCGGCCAATGCCGGCAAACCATGCCGCACCGCGGCGCAGAATATCCGGGGCTACCGCAATCGACTCGACATTGTTGACCGTGGTCGGACAGCCGAACAGGCCCACATTCGCGGGGAATGGCGGCTTTAGCCGCGGCATGCCCTTCTTGCCCTCAAGGCTCTCGAGCAGCGCTGTTTCCTCGCCGCAAATATAGGCGCCGGCGCCATGCGTCACGTAGAGGTCGAACGGCCAGCCATTGACGTTGTCCTTGCCGATCAGTTTCGCCGCATAGGCCTGTTCGACCGCAGCCTCCAGATGCTCGCGTTCGCGGATGAATTCGCCGCGTACATAGATGTAGCAGGCGTGCGCGCCCATCGCGAAGCTCGCGAGCAGGCAGCCTTCGACCAGAAGATGCGGATCGTGCCGCATGATCTCGCGGTCCTTGCAGGTGCCGGGCTCGGACTCGTCGGCATTGACCACGAGGTAGCTCGGGCGGCCGTCGGTCAATTCCTTGGGCATGAACGACCATTTCAGGCCGGTCGGAAAGCCGGCTCCACCTCGACCGCGCAGGCCCGACGCTTTCATCTCGTTGATGATCCAGTCGCGGCCCTTGTCGATGATGGCCTTGGTGCCGTCCCACGCGCCGCGGCGACGCGCGCCTTCGAGGCCCCAATCATGGAGACCGTAGAGGTTCTTGAAGATGCGGTCCTTGTCGTCGAGCATAGTCAGATTTCCCGGAATTCAAGATCGCGCATCAGGTGGTTTCCTTCAGCGTTGTCGGCCCACCCACCGGCGCGGAGAACTGGCGATCGATCTGGGGACCGGGCTTGGGCAGATGGCCGGAAGCAAAGCCGTCGAGCACCTTGCCGAAGCTCTCCTTGGTCAGATCCTCGTAAGTGTCCTTCCAGATCAGCACCATCGGCGCGTTCACGCAGGCGCCGAGACACTCCACCTCTTCCCAGCTGAAATTGCCGTCCTTGGACAGGTGGAAGGGTTCGTGGTGGATCCGGCTCTGGCACACCTCGATGAGGTCGCCCGCTCCGCGCAGGCGGCATGGCGTGGTGCCGCAGACCTGGACGTGCGCCTTCTTGCCGACCGGCTGAAGCTGGAACATCGTGTAGAATGTCGCGATCTCGAGCACGCGGATGTAGGGCATGCCGAGAAGATCGGCGACCGCACGGATCGCGGCTTCGGAAACCCATCCCTCATGCTGCTCCTGCACCCGCCACAGGATCGCGATCACCGCGGAGGCCTGCCGGCCTTCCGGATATTTGGCGATCTGCTCCTTGGCGAAGGCAAGATTCTCCTGCGTGAAGGTGAAGCTTGCGGGCTGAAGTTCCTTGGGCGCGAGGCGGCGGACGGACATTGTGTTTCAGTCTTTCAGTGCATGCGGCGCGAGGCTTCGGCATTCAAGGCATCGATACGGTCTTGCCAGAACGCACTTGCAGTGCCGAACACGTTATAGCCCACGTGGGATGAAACCTTGATGCGATCAAGGATCGAAAGCTCGGTCACGGTCTCCATCTGATTGGAGCGGGGATCGTAGACGATGAGCCGGAGCGGCGTCTTTTCGAGGATGTAGCGCGAGACGGTGCGTGCAGGGTCGTTGCCGTGCTCTTCGCAGCCATGCGAGAAATGCGACGATATTTTCGAACCCGTCGCCAGCGCCAGAGCAGCCGTCCGCTCCCACAGGTTGGCTCCCTCCAGAGCCCCCGAAGCCCGATCAAAATGTATGGGCGGCAGCGCGATCACCGATCGACCTCTCCGAACACGATGTCGAGCGAGCCCAGAATGGCCGAGACGTCGGCCAACAAATGGCCCTTGCAGATGAAATCCATCGCCTGCAAATGCGCAAAGCCCGGCGCACGGATTTTGCACTTGTAGGGTTTGTTGCTGCCATCGGCGACCAGATAGACGCCGAACTCGCCTTTGGGCGCTTCGACCGCCGCATAGACCTCGCCGGGGGGCACATGAAAGCCCTCGGTGTAGAGCTTGAAATGGTGGATCAACGCTTCCATGGAGCGCTTCATCTCGCCGCGCCGCGGCGGGAAGATCTTGCTGTCCTGTATTGCAACGGGCCCCTGCCCGTCGGGCGCGCGCAGCTTGGCGATGGACTGCTTCATGATGCGTACCGACTGGCGCATCTCCTCCATGCGGATGCAGTAGCGGTCGTAGCAATCGCCGTTCTTGCCGATCGGGATGTCGAAATCCATCTCGGAATAGCACTCATAGGGTTGCGCCTTGCGCAGGTCCCATGCGGCACCCGAGCCGCGCACCATCACGCCAGAGAAGCCCCATTCCCAGGCCTGCTTGAGCGAGACCACGCCGATGTCAACGTTGCGCTGCTTGAAGATGCGGTTGCCGGTGAGCAATGTTTCGAGATCGTCGACCACGGTCAGGAACGGATCGCACCAGGCTTCGATATCGTCGATCAGCTTTGGCGGCAGGTCCTGATGCACGCCGCCGACCCGGAAAAAAGCCGCGTGCATGCGCGAGCCGGAGGCGCGCTCGTAAAACACCATCAACTTTTCGCGCTCCTCAAAGCCCCACAGCGGCGGGGTGAGCGCGCCGACATCCATGGCCTGCGTGGTGACGTTGAGCAGGTGCGAAAGGATGCGGCCGATCTCGCAGTAGAGAACACGGATCAGCTGGCCGCGGCGCGGCACTTCGATCCCGAGCAGCTTTTCCGCCGCCAGGCAGAAGGCGTGCTCCTGATTCATCGGCGCGACATAGTCCAGCCGGTCGAAATAGGGGATCGCCTGCAGGTAGGTCTTGTGCTCGATCAGCTTTTCGGTGCCGCGGTGAAGCAGGCCGATATGGGGGTCGACGCGTGCCACGACCTCGCCATCGAGCTCCAGCACCAGGCGCAACACGCCGTGCGCGGCCGGATGCTGTGGTCCGAAATTGATGGTGAAATTGCGGAGGTTTTGCGGTTGTTCGTTCATCGGGCAGCTCCCGCGAGCCGGCGAGTAGCGAATAGCGAGTAGCCAGTAGCGAATGTCATTTGGAGGGCTTGTCCTGCAATGATCGGATCAGTGCTCGAACCATTTTCCCCAAGCTCTCGCATTGCGCGAGAGCGGCTTGGAGGGTGGATGCGGGCAACAGAGCGACGCGCTCGGCCAAGATCAGATGTGTTTGCAGTTCCTTCAGCGAGCCTTGCGCGATTCGTAAGGACTGCACGAAGCTGCCTGTGTTCTCCCGTCCGTGCCCTTCGGCGATATTTGCTGCAATCGATCCCGCCGATCGCCCGATCTGTGACGTCAGACCGAATAACTCTTCGCGCGGAAATTCGCGCGTGAGCCGATAGGACGCCTCGGCCAGAGACATGGCATCCTGCCACACCCTCAGGTCGCGATACGAATTGATCGGCTGATCGGTCAAACATCATTCCTATTCGCCACTCGCTATTCGCTATTCGCTTCTTATGTCTTCGCCTTCTCATCCCCCGGCAGCACCGGATAATCGGCGCCTTCCCACGGCGAGAGAAAATCGAACTTGCGGAATTCCTGGTTGAGGCGGACGGGCTCGTAGACCACCCTCTTCTCCTGGTCGTCGTAGCGAACCTCCACGAAGCCGGTGAGCGGGAAGTCCTTGCGCAGCGGGTGCCCGTCGAACCCGTAATCCGTCAGGATCCGCCGCATGTCGGGATGGCCGGTGAAGATCACGCCGTAAAGATCGTAGGTTTCGCGCTCGAACCAGTCGGCGCCCGGAAAGACGTCGATGATCGAGGGTACCTGGGTCTCCTCGTCAGCTTCGGCGCGCAAACGGATGCGCGTATTCAGCGTCGGCGACAGCAGGTGATAAACCACATCGAAGCGCTTCTCCCGCCCCGGATAGTCCACCGCCGTCACATCGGTCAGGTTGACGAACCGGCAGGCGGGGTCGTCGCGCAGGTATCGCACGACATCGACGATTTTGGCGGTCACAACCGTCACGGTAAGCTGGTTGAACGCGACGGAATGGCCGGTCACCGCACCGGCAAGCGCGTTAGCAATCGTCTGCCCCAGTGCGTCGAGCCTGCCGTCGTCCATGCCAATAAACCTTAGCGTTCGATGGTACCCGTGCGCCGGATCTTCTTCTGCAACAGCATGACGCCGTAGAGCAGTGCTTCCGCCGTCGGCGGACAGCCGGGCACATAGATGTCGATAGGCACGATACGATCGCAGCCGCGCACCACCGAATAGGAGTAGTGATAGTAACCGCCGCCATTGGCGCATGATCCCATCGAGATCACGTAGCGCGGCTCCGGCATCTGGTCGTAGACCTTGCGCAGCGCCGGCGCCATCTTGTTTGTCAGCGTCCCCGCCACGATCATCACGTCCGATTGCCGCGGGGAAGCGCGGGGCGCAAAGCCGAAGCGCTCGGCATCGTAGCGCGGCATCGACATCTGCATCATCTCAACCGCGCAACATGCAAGCCCGAAGGTCATCCACATCAGCGAGCCCGTACGGGCCCAGGTAATCAGGTCGTCGGCGGCGGCAACGAAAAAACCCTTGTCGGACAGTTCGTGGTTGACCTCGAGGAAATAGGGATCGTTGGCCCCAACCGGCCTGCCCGTCGAGGGATCGATAATGCCGGTTGCGGCCGGAGCCACGATCGGTCCTTTAGCTGCGAGAGCCGGGCTCAATCCCATTCGAGCGCGCCTTTCTTCCATTCATAGGCAAAGCCGATAGTGAGGACGGCCAGAAACACGAACATCGACCAGAAGCCGGTCGCTCCCAGCTTGCCGAACGCCACGGCCCACGGAAACAGGAACGCCACTTCCAGGTCGAAAATGATGAAGAGGATGGCTACCAGGTAGAAGCGAACGTCGAACTTCATGCGTGCATCGTCAAAGGCGTTGAACCCGCATTCATAGGCCGACAGCTTTTCCGGATCAGGCTGCTGGAAGGCTACGAGGAATGGTGCAATCAGGAGCACCAGGCCGATGACGCCAGCGACCCCGACAAACACGACGAGCGGGAGGTAATTTTGCAAGATGCCGTTCATCGGCCAGACCTTTTCCTGCGGTTGCGGGCGGCCGCAGATTCGTTAATTGGAGTTGTTCCGAGGCTTAGCGCAGCGCAACAAGGCGCGCAAGACAAGCAATCTTGACGATTGGCAGCCTCCACATCCCAAGAGGGAAACCCGCATATCCCAAGAGGGAAACCCGCGCGAGGCCAGAAAGTGCCGGAGCACCGGAATCGTGATCGGTGTCAATTCGCACGCCGATCCTATCCGGGCAGGCCTTCCCGCCCCCGCAATCCCACGACCCCAGCCAAGCTCTGCGCCAAAAGGGGCCTCGCGGAGATCAGATGTCGCCGGGCAAACTGGCTTTCGGGGTCGACGAAACCATTTTTAGGAACCCACGAAACCAACCGGAAACAAATGGAAGGTAGCTTTCCGGCCAACAAGGCGGCGGAAAAAGGCGCCAGGAGGCTTTCATGAACCACTCAATCCATTCGGCCGACCGTGCCACCCACCTGAAGATCGTGGTCGTAGCCCTCGTGGCCGGGATCGCGGTGACCGCGCTGGCCATCTCCGCGCGCACCGGCGCCGATTACAGCCAGACCGCCCATGTGGTGAAGGCAGGAAAACCGGTGGCGGTGACCAGCTCGGATGCATCGATGGTTCGCTGAGCCCTCAAATTTGACGCTATGGAGCCGGCCGCCCTCTGGGCGGCCTTTTCGTTTTCTGGCCCGTCGAGGGCGCGCTCCGGCTCAGCCTTGGGAAGAGGGCGAAAATTGAATGACAAACTGATTGACAGATTATCATACAATCCTGTCTGCTCCGTCTGTCCGGCTCCCGCGGAGCCCAATCGAAACCGTCAAACGGGAGGTGACGCCATGGCGATCGAGATCAATGGCCGGGCCAAGGGCGTCTCTGTCATAACGCTTGCCGGTCATGAGGCGGGCAACTTCGTCTATACGCAGGATTTGCTCGATCTGGCTGCCATCCTTACCACATGCGCGTCCGACAAGGATCTGCGGGCGCTGATCATCACCGGGCGGGGCAATACTTTTTGCGGCGGCCGCATCGGGGCCAAGGGGCTGACGCGTGCCTCCGAGATCGCCGAGGATCTGAACGCGATTTTGAAGGTCAACAGCGCACTGAATGCGCTGGGCGTTCCGCTGATCGTCGCGGTCGAAGGCCAGGCGTTCGGATTCGCCTTCGGCATTACAGCCCAATCCGACTACGCGATTGCGGCCGAAAACGCCGTGTTCTCGCTCCCCGAGATGTCCCACGGCTTGCCCCCGCTGATCGTTTTCTCATACCTGTTCCGCTTCGTGCCGTACAAGCGCGCCTTCGAGCTTGCCGTCACCAGCCGGCAGATTTCCGCCAATGAGGCTGCGGAGGCCGGTATCCTCACCGAAATCGCGCCGCCCGGCACCACATTGAAGCGGGCAATGGAGGTTGCCGAAAAAATGGCCGCCTTCGATCCAAAGGCGCTCGGACTTCTGCGGAGGTTCGGACGCGAGGCCGCGCAGGTGCATTCCAGGCCGATGAGCGAGCACGCGGTTGCGTTGATGAGCGTGATGCTGGCCGAGCGCACGCATTGAAACCCGGTGCCTTCCTCGAACGGGACAAGGCCGATGAATGTTTTGGTGACCGGAGGAGCGGGATTTCTTGGCGGATATGTGATGGCCGCGCTCGGCGCGCACGGGCACGAAGCGTTCGCCTATGACATCGCGCCGCCGGGCGCGGAAACGCTCGCGGTTTCGCCCTCCGTCGCAGCGAGATTTCGTCCCGGGCAGATCAACGATATCGCCCGGCTGTTTGACGTCTGCCGCAGCGAGAGGATCGAGGCCATCGTGCACACGGCCGGGATGGTTGGGCTGGAACAGTCGCTGGAGCAGCCTGTTGCGACCTACCTGACCAACGTCATGGGCCTGGTGAATGTCTGCGAGGTCGCGCGTCAGTTGGGCATGCGACGCGTCGTTTTCGTTTCCAGCAATGCCGCCTATCACAAGGGCTCGGGCCCAGCGCTCGTCGAATCCGATCCGGCATTTTCAATTCGCGACGGCAACCCGGCCGGACATTACGGCACATCCAAGATGGCCGCCGAAGCCATCGGGCTTGCCTATGCGACCTTTCAGGAACTCGATTTCCTGAGCTTGCGCGTCACGGCGATCTACGGCTTCGGGATGCGCAGCCCGATGTATGTCAAGCCGATGGTCGAGAACGCCGTCCTTGGCCGGCCCACGCGCTTTGCGACCGGCGGGCGCATGAAGCGCGACTATACTTACGTCGGCGACTGCGCCGCCGGCATTCTTGCGGCTCTCAATGCGCCTGGATGGACCTCCGGCGAGCAGCGGGTCATCAATATCGCCAGCGGGAGAGTCCGGACGGCCGCGGAGGTTGCCGGGATCGTTCGCCAGACGATCCCGGGAGCCGATATTGAAATCGGCGACGACCTGACGCCGCTGGAAGAACAGAACGTCAAAATGCGTGCGTCGCTCGATGTCACCGCGGCGAAGCGCCTCTTGAATTGGTCGCCGAAATGGCAGCTCGAAGCCGGCATTTCGGAATACGCCGATAGATTCCGCCGCCACGCCCTGCATACCTGAACGAGCCAGCCATGTCCGATCTTCCCCATTATGAGGTCTACGCCATCCGCTACGCCACGCGCGCGTCGAAACGATCGGACAATTTCATCGGCGGCGACCCGCATGACGGGCCGATGCCGCTCGACTACTATGTCTGGGCCGCAATAGGCGCAGAGCGGAGCTACGTCATCGACACCGGCTTCTCGGCCGAAATCGCCGCGAAGCGAAAGCGCGACTATCTCCGCTGTCCCATCCAATCGCTGCAACTCATCGGTCTCGACCCGGGCAAGGTCAAGGATGTCATTCTGACCCATCTGCATTACGACCACGTCGGCAATTTCGACAAGCTGCCGTCTGCGACGTTCCATCTGCAGGAGAGCGAGCTGCACTACGCGGTCGGCCGCTACATGCGATACAAGAAGCTGCAGCATTCCTACGAGGTCGAAGACGTCGTCGGCATGGTCCGCGCCAACTATGCCGGCAGGGTCAATTTCTACGACGGAATGGCCGAGCTATCGCCCGGCATCACAATTCATCCCGCGCCGGGACATTCGGCAGGCCTGCAGTTCGTGCGCGTCCACACCAGGCGCGGATGGGTGGTGCTCGCTTCCGACGTCACGCATTTCTACGAGAACATGGAGGCCTACAAGCCGTATGTGACCGCCTTCCATATCGGCAACATGCTTGAGGGCTTCGACAAGCTGCGGGCTCTGGCACCCTCACCCCAGCACATCATTCCCGGTCACGACCCTCAGGTGATGCGGCGCTACAAGGCGCCGCGTCCCGAACTCGAAGGCATCGTGGTGCGCCTCGATGATCCGCCGATTGCATGATCATGCTCGGGACAACAGGTCGAACAGAAAGATTGCTGCCATGACCGACGCATCGCTCCGCGTGGTTCGCTCCATCGTGTCGTTGAAGAAGCAGGTGGTCGAATCCCTGCGCAACGCCATTTTCGATCGCCGCTTTGCACCGGGAGACCGCCTGGTGGAGCGCGAGCTGTGTGAAATGCTGGATGTGAGCCGCACATTGCTTCGCGAAGCGCTGAGCCAGCTCGAAGCCGAGGGCGTCGTTCAGATCATCCCCCACCGCGGCCCGATCGTCGCGGTCTACACGGCCGAAGACGCGAAATCGATCTACGAAGTCCGCGCGGCGCTGGAAGAGATGACCGGGCGCTGTTTCGTCGAGCGCGCGACGGAGAAGGAATGCAAGGCCCTCGAAGCAGCCTTTGTAGACATGAAGCGCAGCTACATGAGCAAGCTTGGCGCCGACCATCTGAGCGTGAAAGGCAAATTCTATGCGGCGCTGACCGCGGGCGCCCATAACCCGGTGCTGGTCGAGATGCTGCGCCTCATCCACGGACGTGTCTCGATGCTGCGGGCCACCACCCTGGCGCAGCCGGGCCGGCTCGCAACCAGCCTCGCCGAACTCGGTCAGATCGTGGAGGCGATCAAGGCTCGCGATGCGGAAGCCGCCGCGCGTGCCTGCCGTCTCCACGTTGAAAATGCCGGCGCGCTGGCTGCGGCAATTCTGGCCGAGGACGGCGCTACCCAAACCGAGGCCAAGCCAGCTTCGCCGAAACGCCGCCGGACGGTCTGACGCCAAATACCTTTTCTCGACTGGGAGAGCGCGATGAAAATAGGCTTCGCCGGACTGGGCGCCATGGGAGGCGCGATGGCCGGTCACCTGCTCGATGCCGGACACGAATTGTGCGTGCTGACGAGGCGCCCGGAGTCCGCACAGGCTGCCATCGCGAGAGGCGCGATCTGGGCCGGGACCGCAAAGGCACTTGCCGCAAGGTCGGAACTCGTCTTCACGGCGTTGCCTGGACCTGCCGAGATCGAGGCGATCATGGCTGGCGAGGATGGTTTGAGGGCCGGCTTCGCGGCCGGCACCCCTTTCATCGATCTGTCGACCAATTCGCCGGCCCTGGTGCGTGAACTCTCGGCCGATCTCGCCAAGATCGGCGTCTCCATGCTCGACGCGCCCGTCAGCGGCGGCCCCAAGGGCGCGGCCTCTCGTAAACTCGCGATCTGGGTCAGTGGCGAACGGGCGACCTTCGACGCCTGCAAACCGATACTCGATCTGCTCGGCGATCAGGTTCGCTACCTCGGGCCGAGCGGCAATGCGTCGGTCGCAAAGCTCGTTCACAACTGCGCCAATTACGGCATCCAGATGGTTCTCGCCGAGGCCTTCACGCTCGGTGTCAAGGCCGGCGTCGATCCCGTGACCCTGTTCGGCGCGATCCGGCAGGGCTCGCTTGGCCGCCAGCGCGCCGTCGACCGCATGGCGGATCAGTTCCTGCCCCACGATTTCGACAATCCCGCATTCGCGCTGGAGCTTGCGCATAAGGACGTCTCACTGGCCACCGCGCTTGGCCGGGAAAATGATCTGCCGATGCGGTTCGCCAACATGACGCTGGCCGAGATGACGGAGGCGCTCAACAGGGGATGGGGTAAGCGGGATTCCCGCGCGGCCATGCTGATCCAGGAGGAGCGTGCGGGCCTCGACATTCGCGTTCCCCGTGGCGTGCTGCAGGACCTTCTGAAGAAGGAGCCGCTTTGAAATCAGGCCCGGGCAAGGTCTTCGGGCCTACAACAGGATTTTCTGAAACAAAAGGTAAGAACGCGGAGGAAACGATGAAATACATTTTGACGGCTTTGGCGGCCGGCTTCCTGGCGTTCGCCGCCTGCCACGCGGCGTGGGCGGAGAATGCCGCGCTTGAGAAAACCAATATCGCGATCTCGGTCGGCGGCTCGATCAGTCAGATGAACAAGGTCGCCTATTTCGTGGCCCTGAACCGCAAATATTTCGAACAGGAGGGGCTGACGGTCGACTCCACGGCTTTCGCGTCGGGAACGGCGGCGCTGCAGAGCCTTATCGGCGGTGGCGCGGATGTCGCCGAAGGCGCCTACGAGCATACGCTGCGCATGCAGACGAAAGGGATCAACCTCACCTGCCTGGTGCCCTACGGCCGCTATCCGGGCAACGTGCTGGTCGTGCGGAAATCGATGGCCGGTCAGATCAGGAATATTGCCGACCTGAAGGGAAAGAAGATCGGTGTCTCGGCGCCCGGGGCTTCCACGCATAACTTCGTCGCCGGATTGATGGAGCGCGCCGGCGTGTCCTGGAAGGAGGCGAGCTACGTCTCGATCGGCACCGGCCCAAGCGCGGTTGCCGCGATGAAAACCGGCGGCGAGCTCGATGCGCTCGTGAACCTCGATCCGGCGATCAACGCGCTCCTGGACGGCGGCGATGCGGTGATCCTCTCCGACAGCCGCACGGCGGAGGGAACGCATGCCGCCTTCGGCGGCGAATACCTCGCCGACTGCCTGATGGTGAAGACCGAATTTCTCAAAGCCAACCCCAACACGTCACAGGCGATCACCAATGCGGTCGTCCACGCCATGCAATGGCTGAAGACCGCCTCGATCGACGACATCATCAAGTCGCTGCCTCCCGCCTACTACAAGAGCGACGAACGGCTCTATCGGGAGTCGCTGGAAAAGAACCTGTCGGCCTTCCAGTGGGATGGCCTGGTCAAGCCGGAAGCGGCCAAAAATGTGCTCGATTCCATTGCCGTACTCGATCCGGTCCTGCGACAGGCGAAGATCGATTTCAGCCTGACCTATGACAACAAACTCGTCGAGACCGCGCTGAAGAAATACCACTCGCCGCTGTCGCAGTAATGAAACCGACTTTTTTGAAAAAATTGGCGCGGGAAACCGGCGCACCCCGCATGGGCTGCTATCCCAGCTACAATTTTCCGTACACCCGGCCGGCGACGTTTTTCAGGCGCTCGACGGATCCGGATTCGGGGTGCGGCTGGTTCGGTGCGAACAGTATCGTCGCCTGCTTGCCATTTTTCCAGACATAAATAGTAACAGCATTGGCGTTGCCGCTGCTGCAGGAATGTTCGCCGAAGGCTTCTCTGCCGAGCTCGGGTAACGCCACGTGCTTGCACGGGCCGTTACGATTCATCATGCTGACCTGCGTATCGCGTGACATATCGATCACCGCGACCATCATCGTATTGGGGGAGCCGTCGAACATCAGACAGCTACCCGCGCCGGTGCGCTGGATCGTCAACGTGTTCGGATCGAGAAACCCCTCGGCATCTTTGGCCGTGAGCCATTCGCAGGCGCCGAATTTTTCGCTCGTTACGCCGACATTGCCGATCGCACGTCGCGCGACTTCGGTCAGCGGCTTCAGGAGCGCATCGGTGGCTGGCTGGCCGGGCCGGTAGATACTGATCGAAAGAATGTATTCCCCGGATAGCGCCACGATCGAGGCTTCTGGACGCTCGGCATCAGGTGCGGTTGTTCCCGCCTGTGTTTCGTCGCCAATCCCGGACACTGGAGCGACGGGCATACGCTCTTTGAGCGTCTTGACAAATGTTGCATATAATTCCTTGGCGCGATCCGCCGTTGGATTGCGAAATACCGTGAGCATCAACGTGTCGCCGCGCGCGCCTCGGTAGATACAGCCTCGGCCATCCTGGTTTGAAATCAGCGACCACCTGATCGCCGGCATCGCGGCTGCGAGCTGCTGGTCGCTCATAAACGGGCACGTCGCGGCCGCATGCACCACACCGGCCGGCGCAGCCGCAAGCACAAAAAGGACGAAGCAGGAGATAAGACCAAGGCGTGACGCGCATTGGACAACTCTTCCGCCGAGAGCTCTGGAACTACGAATTACGGTAAAGGTGCACTCAATTCGCTCCCCATCGACGGCCTGACGTCTTGCATTGGGAAATTGGGGGCGCATGGTGCTGATAACTGTACCGAACTGGCGCGAGAGACGGGACTCGAACCCGCGGCCTCCGCCGTGACAGGGCGGCGCTCTAACCAACTGAGCTACTCCCGCGGATGCCCTGATCGGACACTGATCCGCAAATAAGCCCTGACGAATTAAAGGCGCGCCCCCTCTTAGTCAAGGTGGTTGCAAATCCCCCTATTTTTCAGGCCTTTTTTGACCCTCGATGCAAAAAACAGGCTGTTTTCAGGCAGAACTGCGTGGTCATATCGTCCCCGAATTGTCCAGGGCCTGATACGCCTGCGATTCTGGAGCCATAACAACGAGGAGGGCCACCGATGGCGAAGAAGGCAGCGACACCGACTACCGTTACGTTAAAGCATCTCGCGGCGGCAATTGCCGATGACCAGGAACTCTCAAAGAAGCAGGCGGAAGCTATCCTGGCCGATCTCGTCGACCGGATCACCAAGCATCTGAAGAAAGGCGATCGCATCCGTCTCGTCGGTCTGGGCATCCTTCAGGTACGCAAACGTGCCGCGCGCATGGGCCGCAATCCCGCCACCGGCGAGGCGATCCACATCAAGGCGAGCAAGAAGGTCGCCTTCCGCGCCGCCAAGGAACTCAAGGAAGCGGTCTGACAGAGGCCGGTTTCCGTTCCAACCTGGTGTCCTGGCAGTGACGATGCGGACTTCTGAACCGCCACACTTGCGTCATTCCGGCGCGGATTGTTCCCTCCGGAATGACGCTACCGGGCAAAGCCGTTTTCTGTTACTTGCAGCGGCTATGACTGCGACTTCACCACTGAAGTTTTCGTACACCGTCGCCGAGCGTTTCCTGCGCTATGTGGCGATCGATACCCAATCCGATCCCGCCTCCGCGACCTGCCCTTCGACCGAAAAGCAGAAGGATCTGGGCCGGCTGCTCGCGAGCGAACTCCGCTCGATGGGCCTTTCCGACGCCCATCTCGACGAATACGGCTACGTCTACGCGACAATTCCTGCAAATACCGACAAGCAGGTCCCGGTCATTTGCTTCTGTTCGCACATGGACACCTCGCCGGACTGCACCGGCGCCAACGTCAAGCCCCAGATCGTCAGGAATTACCGCGGTGGCGATATCGTATTGCCGGCGGATCCCGCGCAGATCATCCGTGCGGCAGACTATCCCGCGCTCGCGGAGCAGATCGGCAACGACATCATCACCACGGATGGCACCACATTGCTGGGCGCCGACAACAAGGCAGGCGTCGCCGAAATCATGGATGCCGCGCGATTTTTGCTGCAAAATCCGCAGGTGAAGCACGGCACGATCAAGATCCTTTTCACCCCGGACGAGGAAATCGGCCGCGGCGTCGACAAGGTCGACCTGAAAAAACTGGGTGCCGATTTCGCCTACACGATAGACGGCGAGACCGCCGGCAATATCGAGGACGAAACCTTCTCCGCCGATGGGGTGACGCTCACCATCGAAGGCGTCAGCACCCATCCCGGATTCGCGAAGGGCAAGATGGAGCACGCGATCAAGATCGCCGCGGCCATCATCGATCGCCTGCCGAAAGCGACCTGCTCGGCGGAGACCACCGAAGGCCGGGAGGGTTTTGTGCATCCGATCGGCATATCGGGCGCGCTGGAGACGGTCACGCTCGACTTCATCGTGCGCGATTTCACGGAGAACGGCCTGAAGGAAAAGGAAGCGCTGCTTGAAAACATCGTCAAGGAGGTGATGCGCGGTTTCCCGCGCTCGACCTGTCGGATGGAGGTCAAGCAACAATACCGCAACATGAAACAGGTCATCGATCGCCACCCCGAGACCGTCGACAACGCGATGGAGGCGATCCGTCGCGCGGGGCTGAACCCGGTCAGGGCGTCGATCCGCGGCGGCACCGACGGCTCGCGGCTGTCGTTCATGGGGCTGCCCTGCCCCAACATTTTCGCCGGCGAGCACGCCTTCCATTCGCGGCTGGAATGGGTGAGCGTGCAGGACATGGAGAAGGCCGTGCAGACGATCGTCCATCTCGCGATGATCTGGGAAGAGCGCGCCTAGGCGCTTGCCGTCACGATCCAGATCGAGGCATCGAGCGGCACGGTCTTTCCCCTGACATGGGGCGCAAGAGCCTCTCGGATCGATTGGGCGGCGGCGCTCACGACCTCAGGGGTTTGCTCGGCAAGCGCGCGGGCGGACGGACCGATTTCCAGCGCGCTCTGGACCGCGACATCCAGGCCGCCCCCTATCGCGACATCGAGCGACAGATCGCATCGCTCCATCGCGACTCCCGAAAAACCGGCCTCGCTCAGGATCCGATTGACGCGCTGTTCGGAAGCAAACGAGAACGGGCCGGGGTCCTCGGGGCCAACCTGCGGCAATTTCGGAACGTGCTTGTAGACGGCCTGCAAGGGCGCGATGAAAAACGGATTCTCGCGAGGTTCCCTCCAGCAGGCGAAGGCCAGCCGGCCCTGCGGCTTCAGGGCCGTCCTCAGATTGGCGAACGAGCGGGCAGGCTCGGCAAAGAACATCACGCCGAAGCGGGAAACCAGGAGATCGAAGCTTGCAGGCTTGAACGGATATACGGTCGCGTCAGCCAAGGCAAAATCGACTGGCAGGCCAGCCGGTGCGACCTGGCGGGCGCGCTCCAGCATCGGCCCCGAAACGTCGATCCCCAGCACCATTCCGGCAGGGCCGACCTTCTGCGCGGCCGCGATGGAGACGGCTCCGCTACCGCATCCGACATCGATGACGCTTTCGCCCGCTTCGATTCCAGCGCGCTCGATCAGGAGATCGGCGACCGGTTTCAGCAGGACGTCCTGCGCCTGCTGGCGATTGGCCCAGCGCTGGCCGCCTGGGCCATTCCAGTACGCAATCTGGTCCGCGTTTTGATCGTGACCCCTGGGAGCGTCCATCGTCGGGCGAGGCTCTGTGTCGATCTGTTGATCGGCGCGACTTATCTCGCGTACGGGCCAGGCCTGTCAAAGAAAAAACTGGTGAGCGGCTGCGGATGGTGAGCCCTGCGCCTATTGCAGGTAATTCACGAAGAGAACCGAACCGTACAGAATGGCTGGAAGCATCATCCCGAACGCAACCAACAGATCAACCCACATCGCTGACCTCAGGTTCGAACGCGGCCCCGGCTGCCAGGGAGCGCCGGGGCCGACTGCCCGTTGCTTCCCCAAGGGCGGGAGAGCCCAGGGGAAGTCTCGATCCGGCACGACAATGTTGTCGCTATTGCGCCGTTTTTCCCTGCCCAAAGGGATTAGTCTGGATGCGCCGGGTCACGCGCGGCGATTTTCCCTGGGGCCGTGAGGGGACGGCGCCACACTCACTTCCGATTGGGTCGGCCCGGCTTCGGCGAGGGAGAGGGTGAAGGCGCCGGCGACGGCGCGATGTCGATCGCAGTGAATGCCTGGGCCTCGCAGGCGTCCATGATCACCGACAGCCGTTCGCCCTTGAAGTCGTTGTTATTGTAGAAAACAGAATAGGCGGGCCGCTTCTCCGAAGTTGAACTGACGACTTCTCTCATGCAAACAAAATAGCGCCCGGGACCATGGTCCGCTGGACGCACCTCGGATATTTCCAACGCAGGGCCAATCTTTGCCTCCGATGCGGCTTTCTTGACACCTTCAATGACGGCGGCCTGTGTCGGCGCTGATGGAGCGGTGTAAGTAACTGCCGGCATCTCCACGGAAGAACATCCGCTCAGCAACAAGGCGACGAGCACGCCGCATGCTCCCGAGGAGCGCATTTCGGCGAGCATTATCTTCCGAGAACGGGCGGACTCTTGCATGCTCCATGATTCCGCCGTTTGATCCGGGAGGAAAGTCGTCAATTATCCGATCGAGATTGAAACAGCCAGGGGCGTGGCTATCGTGAAAAACGTGAATAAGCCCCGGCACACAAGTGTCCGGGGCTTATTCGGTTGAGTGTGGGTACTTCCGCCAGCACTCACGCCACTGGAGCCATGGGCAACTCTGCTTGTTCTTCCTTCGCCAAAACCCGAAGCATTTCGATTCCGAACTCGCCTTCGTGCGGCGAGCTGATGAACCTGACCTCCTGTTCCCGTCTTTGAATGGTCTCGACTATTGCCAGGGCTTCGTTGGCCGTTGTCGCCCCGGCACTCGAAATTTCCGCCTCGTCCCTCGTTCCAAAGAAAACGATATACGGCATTGATCCTGCTCCATCTTCGGCCCACGATGGCGCGGGGTTGCGGCAGCAATTGGACAAAGGCAGGTTTCCAACAGAGTTCAGTTGATGTTCCGCCATCGGAACCACCTGCTTGATTTCGGCTTGCCTGCCGGGCCACCATGCCAGGCGCAAAAGCCCCTGGTCCCGGCAGACGCTCGATCTGTCAAGGACGGGCAGGAAGCGCGGCCGGCTTCTGGCAACTCCAGAAACGGAGTAAGGTCGGTCGTTGGTATTCGGGGAGTTCGTCATGCGTATCTCGCCATCCATCACGCCCCACCGGCCGGAGCAAAACACATACCTGGTGCTGGATGACTTCGGACAGATCGGTCGAGCGTGGCGCGAGACCAACGAGGACGCCGCCGACCGCGAGACCGTGATCCGCGATCTGCTCGCCGGGGAGTACAACAGCCCGATCCGCATCGTTGCCTTCAACACCAACGAAGGCTGGTCGCGAGACGTTACCCTGGACATCGCCGACGAACTGCGCCAACGGCTTGCCGACCGCGAGATATCGGAGTCAATTCTCGCCTTTCTGATAGCGACCAACCAGCGTTGATCGGATCTTGCTGTTCGACGCGGACGGCCGGGCCATGCCGTCTCGCTGTTTCGAACCCTATCGGCAACAGCAGCGGCCGCCCGCTCGAACAGTGGATCCAGAAAATGGAAAGACCGCCGGGTGATCGATCCGGCGGTCCAAACCCTTAAGCAACGTGCTCCAGGATTTTCTCCATCTCGGCGGCCGTGAAGGCCCGCAATGTCTGTCCCCGAACGTTGCCCATTTTCAGTGTGTTCAAGGCAAACGCCGTCCCTTTCGTGTCGTCATCAGACTCCGAGATGACGACCAGGTCGTATTGTCCCTGTAACCAGAGTACTTCCTTGACCTTCATCCCGTTTGCCGCTGCTGCTTTCTTGGCAGCCTCCGTTCGCTTGACCGTATCCTTGATGGCTTTGAGACCTTGTTCGGTGAAATTGTAAAGCGTGACGTAGGTGGTCATGGCTTTCCTCCAAAAGTAGAGTTCTTGTCGGAGATACCGCCGCGCCCCCCACACGGGGCGTCGCCAGATATCGCGGGTATCGTTGCCGCCTTCATTGATCTGTCGCAACCACCGCCACGTCGCCGCCGGACTCTCTACTTCGTCTGCCCCAATCCCGGCGCGCATTTGCCGAGATGCCTCTCCAGTGTGGTGGTTCAGAAGTTCCCTTCGGTGGCGCCGCGGATCCGTCAAGAGAACTTCTGAACCGAAACCACGCTAGAATCACAGATTTTCTAGTGTCCTTTCGAATCCGAAGTTCGCAAAAGAGGGGCCGCGAATTCCTGCGAGCTTCGGATTCGGGACGGTCTGTCGAAGGCGGGATCCAGAGACGACGGTAACGGAGAAGAGCAATGAACTTGCCTGTCGTCGTGATCGCCATCGTTGCCGGCATCATCACGGCCGATCACGTCAAGGGACCGTTGTTTCCCGATGTCGCCTATTGCCTCAACGATGGCGGCGCGCAGACCACAAGGATGTGCACCGGGAGGGTCCCGCCGTAGCCGTGCGCTGATACAGCGCGGCGACGCGGGACATGCGTTTCATATCAAGGAAAGATGGTGGGCGGCTACGGATTCGAACCGCAGACCCTCTCGGTGTAAACGAGATGCTCTAACCAGCTGAGCTAGCCGCCCTCGCCCCGTGTTTAACCTTGCAGGCCGTGTCGGGCAAGGTCCGACGAGGGCGCGCCGCCCTCCTTACTTTCAAAAGAAACGGCGCCCGCAGGCGCCGCTCCAACGTTCTTGTGACCATCTGGTTCAGTGCGCCGTCAGACCGCCAGCCGCCTCATCGCCGGCATCCGGGGTGACTGGCACCTTGGTGGTGTCCTCCTCCCAGACGATCGGCACCGGAGGCCGCACCAGCGCCCTGGAAACGACTTCGTCGAGCCGCGCCACGGGGATGATGTTCATCCCGCCCTTGATCGCATCGGAAATCTCCGTGAGATCCTTGGCGTTGTCTTCCGGTATCAGCACGGTCTTGATCCCGCCGCGCGCGGCCGCGAGAAGCTTCTCCTTCAATCCACCGATCGGCAGAACCCTTCCGCGCAGCGTAATCTCGCCGGTCATGGCGACATCGTGCCGGACCGGAATTCCGGTCATGACGGAAATGATCGCGGTTGCCATGGCGACGCCCGCCGAAGGTCCGTCCTTCGGGGTCGCCCCCTCGGGCACGTGGACGTGGATGTCCCGCCTGTCGAACAGAGGCGGCTCGATGCCAAAGCCGACGGCGCGCGAACGAACGAACGAGGCCGCCGCCGAAATCAACTCCTTCATCACGTCGCGCAAATTGCCCGTGACGGTCATCTTGCCCTTGCCAGGCATCATGACGCCTTCGATCGTGAGCAGTTCGCCGCCGACGTCGGTCCACGCAAGGCCCGTGACGATGCCGACCTGATCGTCGGTCTCGATCTCGCCGTAACGGAACTTCGGCACACCGAGATATTCCTCGAGCGACTTCTCGGTGATCTTGACCGACTTCTTCTTCGAAATCATGAGGTCCTTCACCGCCTTGCGGGCGAGTGTCGAAAGCTCACGCTCCAGATTGCGCACGCCCGCCTCACGGGTGTAGCGGCGGATCATCAACAACAATGCGTCGTCGTCGATCGACCATTCCTTGGAATCGAGGCCGTGCTTGGAGAGCGCGTTCGGGATCAGGTGCTTGCGCGCGATCTCGACCTTCTCGTTCTCCGTGTAGCCCGCGATCCGGATGATCTCCATGCGGTCCATCAGCGGTCCCGGAATATTCAGCGTATTCGCGGTCGTGATGAACATCACGTTGGAAAGATCGTAATCGACCTCGAGGTAGTGGTCGTTGAAGGTCGAGTTCTGCTCGGGGTCGAGGACCTCCAGCAGCGCCGATGAGGGATCGCCGCGGAAGTCGGAGCCCATCTTGTCGATCTCATCCAGCAGGAACAGCGGATTGGAGGTCTTCGCCTTCCGCATCGACTGGATGACCTTGCCCGGCATCGAGCCGATATAGGTGCGGCGGTGACCGCGGATTTCCGCTTCATCGCGCACGCCGCCCAGCGACACGCGAACGAATTCGCGTCCCGTCGCCTTCGCGATCGACTTGCCGAGCGAGGTCTTGCCGACGCCGGGAGGACCGACCAGGCACAGGATCGGGCCGGTCAGCTTGTTGGCGCGCGACTGCACCGCGAGGTATTCGACGATGCGGTCCTTGACCTTCTCGAGCCCGTAATGATCGTTGTCGAGCACGGCCTGGGCCGCAACCAGATCCTTCTTGACCTTGGACTTCTTGTTCCAGGGGATCGAGAGCAGCCAGTCGAGATAATTTCGCACGACGGTCGCTTCCGCGGACATCGGCGACATCTGGCGCAGCTTCTTCAGCTCGTGCTGCGCCTTCTCCCGCGCTTCCTTGGAAAGCTTGGTCTTGGAAATCTTCTCTTCCAGGTCGGCGAGCTCGTCGCGGCCTTCGTCGTCGCCGAGCTCCTTCTGGATCGCCTTCATCTGCTCGTTCAGGTAATATTCGCGCTGTGTCTTCTCCATCTGGCGCTTGACGCGCGAGCGGATGCGCTTCTCGACCTGCAAGACCGAAATCTCGCTCTCCATCAGGCCCAGCACCTTCTCAAGACGTGCAGTGACGGAAAGCGTCTCCAGGATCGCCTGGCGGTCCGCGATCTTGACGGCAAGATGGGAGGCAACCGTGTCGCCGAGCTTGGCGAAATCGGTGATCGCCTGCACAACGCCGACGACTTCGGCGGAGATCTTCTTGTTGAGCTTCACATAGCTTTCGAAGTCAGACACGACCGAGCGGGCGAGAGCCTCGGCCTCGACGGAGGTCGCATCGGTGTCGGCCAGCGCGACCGCCGTGGCTTCATAAAAATCGGTTCGGCCGGTATATTTCTGGACGTGCGCGCGCTCGAGTTCCTTCGACCAGCACCTTCACGGTGCCGTCGGGCAATTTCAAAAGCTGAAGCACGCTGGCGAGCGTGCCGGTTTCATAGATCGATTCCGGCGTGGGGTCATCGTCCGACGCATTCTTCTGCGTCGCCAGCATGATCAAGGCATCATTCTTCATCACTTCTTCGAGCGCGCGGATCGATTTCTCGCGGCCGACGAAAAGCGGCACGATCATGTGCGGGAAAACGACGATATCGCGCAGCGGAAGCACGGGATAGGAATGGCTTTCGCCGTGAACGATAGATGGCCGGGGTTTCGGGGTGGTCATGGCCTTTTCCTTTTGTTGTGCCCCCTTGCACGCAGTCCGCTCCGTGCGCAACCGCCACAAGGTGCCAGGATGTTTCCGGGATCGAATGGCCGCTTACGCCTCGCTCTCCCGGATCGTTGTCGCAGCGAATCTGAAGCTCGCATTTTCGCTGCAGGTAGCATTAGGTGGCTATCGACCACGCAGGAGTCAAGTCGTTGAAGAATGACGGCCAAATTCGGCCAGGCGCCGGAAAAAACTGAGCAGGCGCGGCCGCCGAAAAGGGTTCGGCAGCCGGAACCACCGGACGGGCAAGACGCCTGCGGCTGAAACAATCAGGCGCTGGCGCTGCTTTCGACGGCGCGATCCGAGCGATCGGCGTAGATGTAGAGCGGACGAGCGGTGCCCTCCACCACTTCACGCGAAATCACGACCTCTTCGACACCTTCCAGGCCTGGAAGATCGAACATCGTCTCGAGCAGGATGCTTTCGAGAATCGAACGCAAGCCCCGCGCGCCCGTCTTGCGCTCGATCGCCTTGCGGGCGACCGCGCCGAGCGCCTCGTCTGCGAAGGTGAGCTCGATATTCTCCATCTCGAACAGCCGCTGATACTGCTTGACCAGCGCATTCTTCGGATCGGTGAGAATCTTCTTCAGCGAAGCCTCGTCGAGATCTTCCAGCGTCGCCACGACCGGCAAGCGGCCCACGAATTCCGGGATCAGGCCGTATTTCAGGAGATCCTCCGGCTCGACATGGCGGAAGATTTCACCGGTGCGGCGGTCTTCGGGCGCCAACACCTGTGCGGCAAAACCGATCGAGGTCGAGCGCCCGCGCGCCGAAATGATCTTTTCCAGTCCCGAGAATGCGCCGCCGCAGATGAACAGGATGTTCGTCGTGTCAACCTGCAGGAATTCCTGCTGCGGATGCTTGCGGCCGCCCTGCGGTGGAACCGAAGCCACCGTGCCTTCCATGATCTTCAACAGCGCCTGCTGCACGCCCTCACCCGAAACGTCTCGGGTGATCGAGGGATTGTCGGACTTGCGGCTGATCTTGTCGATTTCATCGATGTAGACGATGCCGCGCTGGGCGCGTTCGACATTGTAGTCGGCCGATTGCAGGAGCTTCAAAATGATGTTCTCGACGTCTTCACCGACATAACCTGCCTCGGTCAGCGTCGTCGCGTCCGCCATCGTGAACGGCACGTCGAGAATTCGCGCCAGCGTCTGGGCCAGCAGCGTCTTGCCCGATCCGGTCGGTCCGATCAGCAGGATATTGGACTTGGCCAGCTCGACGTCGTTGTGCTTGGTCTGATGATTGAGCCGCTTGTAATGATTGTGGACGGCGACCGAGAGCACCTTCTTGGCGTGGCTCTGGCCGATCACGTAGTCGTCGAGGACCTTGCAGATTTCCTTGGGCGTGGGAATGCCGTCACGGGACTTCACGAGCGAAGACTTGTTCTCCTCGCGGATGATGTCCATGCAGAGTTCGACGCATTCATCGCAGATGAAAACCGTTGGACCGGCGATCAGCTTGCGAACTTCGTGCTGGCTCTTGCCGCAGAAGGAGCAATACAGCGTGTTCTTGGAGTCGCTGGTGCCAACCTTACTCATTCAAATCTCCGTCTGCCGTTCGATCCCGTACGTCTGTTCGCCCTATTCCGGGAATGACCGGCACAGTTTGTACATAGAGCAAAATTCGTACCAATGAAGACCCTACGTTCTGGACGCCACACGAAGCGCCGGAAACTCGAATCCTCAAAGCCTTCATATCCCATTCACCTAGCCAACCATGCTCGCACCCGACTATCAAGAATTCGCTAATCGGCCGGCCAAAGGATTTACGTGACAATACCGTGATTTGCGGTTTTTCCCGGGGAGAACCTGTCAAAATCGGCCAGGCGTTGCGCGATTGCCACGCCCCACCGGCACGAAAGCGGAACTTTCGGGCCGACGGAGGTAAAAAAGCAGCCTTAACGGCCGGACTTCCCGCAGAAAGCGATGACCGGGGACTATTCAACCTGTGGCTGGAACGCCTCCCTCAGGCGGTCTTCATCGCCGCCGGTTCCTCGGGACGCTTGTCGATGACCTTGTCGACGATTCCGAAGTCGCGCGCCAGCTCCGCGGTGAGGAATTTGTCACGCTCCAGCGCATCCTCGATCGCCTTGTAGGTCTGGCCGGTGTGCTTGACGTAAATCTCGTTAAGCCGCTTCTTGAGGTTCAGGATTTCCTGCGCATGGAGCATGATGTCGGTGGCCTGGCCCTGGAAGCCACCCGAGGGCTGATGCACCATGATGCGCGAATTCGGCAGCGAGAAGCGCATATCCTTGTGTCCGGCAGCCAGGAGCAGGGAGCCCATCGAGGCGGCCTGACCCGTGCACAAGGTCGAGACCGGCGGGCGGATGAATTGCATCGTATCGTAGATCGCAAGCCCCGAGGTCACGACGCCGCCCGGCGAATTGATGTACATGGAGATTTCCTTCTTCGGATTCTCGGCTTCGAGAAACAGAAGCTGGGCGACGACCAGGGTCGACATGCCGTCCTCGACCGGTCCGGTCACGAAGATGATCCGCTCCTTCAACAGGCGCGAGAAAATGTCGTAGGCCCGCTCACCGCGGTTGGTCTGTTCGACCACCATCGGCACCAGGTTCATGTAGGTTTCCACCGGATCGCGCATTAGTCACCCAAAGGTTGGCAGGTACATTGGCCGACAAAATCGGTCGGCAGGATCGAAAAAGGCCGGGGAATTCATCGACGCGGACGAACGCCCCACAGCGCAGCACTTGGAAGGCGGCCTAACAGATAGGGCCCGGTTTTCCGGCCACAAGGCCTGCTCGACCCGGCCACAAGACCGGGTGAAATCCTCAGCCGACTTCATGGCAGTTGAAGCTGATTCTGACGCGTGGGCATAGCAGGCGACGGCCACGTGGAGCCCCTTTTGCCTTTCAACGTTAACAGCCAGCTGATGCATCCTTAAGGCCCTCAGGCCGCGCTCTTCTCCGTTTCTTCGTCCTTGTAAAGATCCTCGCGCGACACCTTCTTTTCGGTCACGGTGGCAAGTTCAAGAATGAAATCGACTACCTTGTCCTCATAGATCGGTGCGCGAAGCTGGGCGAGCGCGTTGGGATTGTTGCGGTAGAAATCCCAGACTTCCTTCTCGCGCCCGGGCATCTGGCGAGCGCGTTCGATGACCGCGCGACTGACTTCATCGTCGGTGACCGTGATCTTGTTCTTATCGCCGATCTCCGACAGCACGAGACCGAGCCGGACGCGACGATCGGCGATCTTGCGATATTCTTCCCGCGCGGCCTCTTCCGTCGTGCCCTCATCGGCAAAGGTCTTGCCGCCGGATTCCATCTCGGCCTTGATCGAATCCCACATCAGCCTGAACTCCTCGTCGACGAGAGACGGCGGAGCCTCGAAACGATGGGTCTCGTCAAGACGATCGAGCAGGCTGCGCTTGACGCGCTGTCGGGTCGCCCCTGCGAACTCGGCTGCCAGCCGATCGCGAGCGGCTTCCTTGAGCTTGTCGAGCGATTCCAGACCCAGCGTCTTGGCAAACTCGTCATTGATGGCGATTTCCTGCGGCGCTTCGATCAGGGATGCGGTGGTCTCGAACTCGGCAGGCTGGCCGGCCAGCGTCGCGTTGCCGTAGTTCTTCGGGAATGAAACCTTCAGATTGCGGGTTTCGCCCGCGGCGATGCCGATCAACTGGTCCTCAAAGCCCGGAATGAACGTGTTCGAGCCGATCGTCACCGGAATGTTTTCCCCGGTTCCGCCCTCGAACGGCGTGCCGTCAATGGTGCCCTTGAACGAGACGGTGACCCGGTCGCCTGTTTCCGCCTTGGCGCCTTCCCCCTTCGGGGCGAAGCTGCGGTTTTGATCGGCGATACGCTTGATCGCGTCGTCGACTTCGGCATCGGTTACGTCGGCGACCGGCTTTTCGACCGTAAAGGTCTTGAAGTCGGCCAGCTGGATGGCGGGCACGATCTCGATCGCGACCGTGTAGGTGAGATCGGTTTTGCCGGCCAGGACGTCGTCAACCGCCTTTTGCTCCGTCGGCATCGTGACCTTTGGCTGCGTCGCCAGGCGGAAACCGCGCTCGGTGAAGATCTGCGCGTTGGTGTCGCGGATGGTCTGGTCGATGGTCTCGGCCATCACCGAACGGCCATAGACCTTTTTCAGGTGACTGACGGGCACCTTCCCCGGACGAAAGCCGTTGAGACGGACCTTGTCCTTGAGCTCTACCAGGCGAGCGTCCGCCTTGGCATCGAGATCCGCTGCTGAAACGCTGATCTGGAATTCATGCTTCAATCCGTCAGCGACCGTTTCCTTCACCTGCATGGCGTCAATCTTCTTCCGCTAAATCCGGCGCGAACACCGGACATCTACAATGTTGTGGCGCGCGGCTTGTCTGCCTGCGCCGGTGATTCAACAGATCCGATCCGTCGGGAAAACCCTTCGGACGGCGGATCCGTCAGCATTCGTCATGCGCAAACGCTGTGGGCGCTTGGTGCGGGCGGAGGGAACTCGAACCCCCACAACTTTCGTCACTGGAACCTAAATCCAGCGCGTCTACCAGTTCCGCCACGCCCGCCAGGATAGCATCATGATCATTTCCGGCCGCGATGCCGCGGGCGGCGGGCTTATATCATGAGCCCAGGGCTTCGCAGCAAAAAACAAGCCTTCGCAGCAAAAAAATGGCCTCTTTTGACCCCGTCCGGAAGCAGGCCCTTCGACCGGTGGAGCGAATATCAAAATCCACTCCACTGGACTTGTTCAATGTAAAATGGTCCGGATTGGCGGCATGTCAAACCGGATTCACCTGACCGACCGGCGTGAATTGATGGCGGGGTTGGGCGCCGCAGCCATTGCATCTGCGCTTCCCACCGCACCTGCCCTGGCGCGGCCGGCGGCGGCGGCGGTGCTCAGGCCCAGGGCCGATACCATCGCCCTTCGTCAGGGCGGACCCGACACGCCCGTCTGGGCCTTTGAGGCCGCAAATCTGCGGCTCGCGCCTACCGACCAGCAGGAGATCACGTTCGAAAACGGCCTGCCCGTTCCAGCTGTCCTGAATTGGTGGGGGATATCGGGCGCGAAGGCCGCCGAGCCATTGCTCTCCCAGGCGGCCGTAGCCCCAAACGGCCGGGAAACCTTTGGAATTCCGCTGCGCTATGGCGGCACCTTCATGTGCGACGTCCGCCTCCTGGGGGATGGCGCGGGGCTGCCGTCCCGACCGCTGCCGCTGGTGATTGCGGAAAGCGAGACGATCTCCGTCGATCGGGACGAGTTGTTCTTGATCGAGGATTGGCGGCTGCGCCCGGACGGCACGGCGATCGCACCGGGCAACGACCCTCAAGGCACGCAGCCCATCTATACCCTGAACGGCCGGAATTCGCTCGATTTCACGGCGCGCCTCAACGAGCGCCTGAGGTTTCGCTTTATCAATGGCTGCCAGCGGGCTGTCATTGCCGTCAAACTCGAGGGTCAGGATGTGCGGGTGATGGCTCTCGACAGTCGGCCGGCAGAACCGTTTCCGGCGCGAAACGGCGCGTTCCGGATGGCACCGGGCGGTCGTGTGGATGCCTTCGTCGACGTCACGGCTCCGCCGGGCTCGGCTTCTGCCATCCTGCTCCACGACGGCAAGGAGGCCCGCCCGATCGCGCGCTTGATCACCTCGAATGATCCTCCCATCCGCGCTGCGGCGCTGCCGCCTGCGGCCGCCTTGCCGCCCAATGACCTGCAGACGCGGGTCGAACTGAAAAACGCATTGCGGTTCGATCTGACACTGGGGGGATCACAGGCCGACTGGGTCGCCCCCGCCAGGCTGGTCGCGACAATCCCGCCTGCCTTCCGTGCCAAGGCCGGCCGCACCGTCGTGCTGGCGCTGAGCAACCGTGCCGAGAGCACGGTCACATTCCACCTCCACGGCCATCCTTTCAGGCTGCTGGACCGGCTCGACGACGGCTGGAAGCCGTTCTGGCTTGACACGCTCGCCGTCGACGCCGGACAGACCCAGCGCATCGCCTTTGCCGCTCAATTTGCCGGGCGCTGGCTTATCGAATCCGTCGCCGCCGACTGGGCAGCGCCGCGGCTCGTGAAGTGGTACAGCATCGAATGAGGAAACGTTCCTGAAAGGCGTCAGTAATCGATGCCGAACTCGTCGTAGAGACGCCGCATCACCGCGGGCAATGTCTCCGGCAAATCCTCTGCGATCAGACCGGGCCCCGCCTCGCTTGCGGCCTCGCCATGCATCCAGGCGCCCATCGAGGCGGCCTCGAAGGCCGGAACGCCCTGCGCCAGGAGGCCAGATATCATTCCGGACAGCACGTCGCCGGCGCCCGCAGTCGCGAGCCAGGGTGGCGCATTGGCGGTGATGGTCGCGCGACCGTCAGGCGAAGCGATAACCGTATCCGGGCCCTTGAGCAGGACGACGGCGCCGCTGCGCTCGGCCGCCGCCCTCACCCGCTCCAGCTTCGAACGAAACGGATGCTTGTTGCTGATGTCGCTAAAGAGCCGCGGAAACTCGCCCTCATGGGGCGTCAACACGACCTGCGGTTCAGGCAAGGCCTTGATGGCTTCAAACAGCCGGTCGGGAGCGTCGGCAAAGCTCGTCAGCGCATCCGCATCGAGTACCAGTCTTCGCCTGGCGAGCAATGCCGTAGTGACGAAGTTGCGTGTGCGTTCGCCAACGCCCGCGCCGGGTCCGATCACCGATGCATTCAAGCGCTTGTCGCTGAGCATTTCACCAAATTCGATTGGCGTATCGACGGCTCGAACCATCACCGCCAGTAGCGAGGAAGCATTCACCGCGAGCGCATCGCGTGGCGAAGCCAGCGTGACGAGGCCGGCGCCGGTACGCAATGAGCCGCGCGCGGCGAGCCGTGCCGCGCCGGTCGCCGCAAGGCCCCCGGACACGACGACGACGTGGCCGCGGTCGTATTTATGCCCGTCGATCTTCGGCACCGGGAACGTTGGGTGCCACAGCGAGGGGATGTTCTCGAACGTCTTCGGCTGAATTTCGGCGAGCACCCTTTCGTCGATGCCGATATCGGCGACGCGCACGCGGCCGCAACAGATCCGGCCCGGCATCAGCAAATGCGCCGGCTTGCGCCGGAAGAAAGTAACGGTTTCGCTCGCGCGCACCGCGGCACCCATGACCGCACCCGTGGTGCCGTTGATGCCGCTGGGCAGGTCGACCGCGAGAACAGGAGCGCCATTGGCGTTGATGGCCTCGATCATTTCCAGCGGCTCGTCCTTTACCGCCCGGTCGAGACCTGCGCCGAACAGCGCATCGATGATCAGCGCGGGCTTGCCGATCGCCTGGGGATTGAACGGCAGCACCGGATACTTCCATCCCCTCGCCGCCGAGGCTGCGTCGCCCTTGAGGGCCTCGCGCTCGCACAACAGGATGACGGAGACCTCGCGCCCTCGCGCGGCCAGTTCTGCCGCCGCGACAAAGCCGTCGCCGCCATTGTTCCCGGGACCCGCGATCACCACGATAGGGCCACCATCGACGATATCCATGGCCGCCTCGGCCACGGCCTGGCCCGCACTGAGCATGAGGGCAAAGCCCGGCGTCCCGGCTGCGATGGCAAGCCGATCAGCGCGCTCCATCTCGGCGGTAGTCAGGATCTCGGCGGTAGTCAGGACTTCCATGCCAGATTCCCCGCCAAAATCGCCTCTTCATGAGGCATCTTCTGGCTGCTACGCAGGTTCCAGTTAATACAATTGCATACCAATTGATCTATTTGCCTATTTCGCCAGCTGCGTTAAGCTTCGGCCTTGGAGCTACCCCCCGCGGATCGCCGTTAAAAGCCTGATAATGTTTCAAAATCGACCGTCATCACAACTTGGCATAGACCCTGCTTTTGGGGAAGCCGGCTTCGGATCGTTGTGCTGAACCGGTAAATTCTGGATGTGCGCGCCCGAATGCCGGGCCGGCCATCTGTCACCTGCGCGGACCTTGCGCAGCGTGAAAACCAAGCTGAAGTTTTGGAACTGAAAAGCGTCCGGGAGGCGATCCGTGAAGAAAATCGAAGCCATCATCAAGCCGTTCAAGCTCGACGAGGTCAAAGAAGCGCTCCAGGAAGTCGGGCTGCAAGGTATTACCGTCACCGAAGCCAAGGGGTTTGGGCGGCAGAAGGGCCACGCCGAGCTTTATCGGGGTGCCGAATACATCGTCGACTTCCTGCCCAAGGTCAAAATCGAGATCGTGATTTCCGATGAGCTCGTCGAACGGGCCATCGATGCGATCCGGCGCGCCGCCAGACCGGGCGCATCGGCGATGGGAAAATCTTCGTGTCCAACATCGAAGAGGCCATTCGCATCAGAACCGGCCGAATCCGGGCTTGACGCTATTTCAACGATCCCTTCCCGTAGCTGATGCCGATATCCGATATTGTGTTGATGATCCCCCGATTGTATTGGCTAGTGCGGTGGATTTGACATTCGCTTCAGATTTGCCGCGGGTACCTGAAGCGGATGCCAATCCAAAACCGCGCTAGAAACAAGGTTTTGTAGTGTGCCTTTGGTTCTGGCATTCGTAAACGAGCCCACCGCTATGTGATACGCATGCCAGAACCGGTACACTAGCCGGCCGCTCCTGCGGCCTGTCCAAAACGACCCGCACGGGGGATTCATGAAGACCGCCAAAGACGTCCTGAAGTCGATCAAGGACAACGACGTCAAGTACGTCGACCTGCGCTTTACCGATCCGCCGGGCCTGACGTCACGTTCGACGTCGGCATGATCGACGATGACGTTTTCGCCGATGATGTTCGACGGCTCGTCGATCGCCGGCTGGAAGGCGATCAACGAATCCGACATGTGCCTGATGCCCGATCCGGTGACGGCCACGATCGATCCGTTCTTCGCAGAAACCACCTTGATGATCACCTGCGACGTGCTGGAGCCCACTACCGGCGAGCCCTACGACCGCGACCCCCCGCGGCATGGCCAAGAAGGCCGAAGCCATGGTCAAGTCGATGGGCGTCGGCGACACCGTCTATTTCGGACCCGAGGCGGAGTTCTTCGTTTTCGACGACGTGAAATACGCGGCCGAACCCTACAACACCGGATTCAAGCTCGATTCCTCGGAGCTTCCGATCAATTCCAGTACGGAATATGAAGGCGGCAATCTCGGCCACCGCATTCGCACCAAGGCCGGATATTTTCCCGTTCCCCCGCAGGACTCGGCGCAGGACATGCGCTCGGATGCTGGGGCAATGGCCAAAATGGGCGTCAAGGTCGAGAAGCATCACCACGAGGTGGCGTCCGCGCAGCACGAACTCGGCATGAAGTTCGACACGATGACGCTGATGGCGGACCAGATGCAGATCTACAAATACTGCATCCAGCAGGTCGCCCATATCTACGGCAAGACCGCTACCTTCATGCCGAAGCCGGTGTTTGGCGACAACGGCTCGGGCATGCACTGCCATCAGTCGATCTGGAAGGATGGCAAGCCGGTTTTCGCGGCAACAAATACGCCGACCTCTCGGAGGATCTCGCTGCATTACATCGGCGGCGTCGTAAAGAGTTCACTGCGAAGGCGATCAACGCCTTACGACCCGGCGACCAACTCGCACAAGCGTATTCGTTCCGGCTGCGGAAAAAGCGCCGGTGCTGCTCGCCTATTCCGCGCGCAACCGTTCGGCTTCCTGCCCGCATTCCCTACACCTCCAATCCAAAGGCCAAGCGCGTCGAGGTGCGTTTCCGATCCGCTCGCCAATCCCTATCTCGGCTTTGCCGCGATGCTGATGGCTGCTCGACGGCATCAAGAACAAGATCGATCCGGGTCCGGCCATGGACAAGGATCTCTACGATCTGCCAAAGGAAGAGCTGAAGGCCATTCCGACGGTCTGCGGCTCGCTCCGCGAGGCCCTGGAAAGTCTCGACGCGGACCGCACCTTCCTCAAGAACGGCGGCGTGTTCGATGACGACTTCATCGACAGCTATCTCGAGCTGAAGATGACCGAGGTCGCGCGTTTCGAGATACCCCTCATGCGGTCGAATTCGAGATGTATTATTCGGGGTAAAGCTGGCGGCGGCTTTCCGCCAGCGAAACAAAAGGGGCGCCGAAGGCGCCCCTTATTTGACGCTAAGGTGGAAGTCGCGCCGAGATTGCGCAACTCGACGATGCCTTCATCACGTTCCAGATCTCCTGCAGTACTCGGTCCGTTTTGATTTGATCATTTCCAAGCTCGGTCTGTTGATGCAGGTGGCGCTGAACCAGCGTGATAGCCAGCCGACTCATCGACACCGCGCGGGGTCCATCCGACGTCTCGAGCGGTTGAGGCCAAACGCGAACCGGGATCATGTATGGATTGGCAGCCCGGCATCGCCTCGCGAAGCGCGCTGCCAAGCTCATCAACGCCCAGAATCCCGTGCGCGGTACGGGTGTTCGCGGCGGTAACGAATCGTCGGGCTACGATATCCGTTACGGCTCGCTTGCTCCATCGACCGCCGCCCGCGCCTTCTTTTCCTGATTGTCGCGCAGTAGCCCGGACTCTCGCCTTGATGTCCGGCATGACGACGTCGGCGTCCTGATTGAGAAGGTCATTCGGATCGTTTGAGATCACGACAACGACAGGCGCCAACGCCGGCTGGACAGCGTGTATCGCCAGTGCCAATTCCTTCGCGCTCAACGCTCCATAATTCTCGAAATACCCCCATCGACGATCCGATCAACGATGACCTGATCTCCGTTCCGGATCGAACCGGCTGGAGAAATAAGAGGAAAACGCGCCGAAATTGTGCACGGCCGTATCCAACGGACATCATTGAGAACTTCATGCCCTCTATCTCCGATTCAATACCGCACGTTGGAAGGCGCCAAGCCAACCGCCCGACTGAGCCTCGTAGCTCAAGCAGATCATGAAAACGGTCAGCGTTACCACAAACAGCGTGCAGCCGCTTCATCGACCGCCGAGGTACGACAATTCGAGGCCGGCTCGTAAGTTTTGGCCAGTGGCGTCGTAACGATGCGACCCCTGCGGTCGCCTCCGAAGTACCATTCAGCACCAGTAGCGGAATCCAGTGACCCTCACGCGTTCTAAGGTACGAAACGGGCAATTCAATCCCTTGCAGGAAAGGGAACGAAACCGTCCGCGCGCAAGACCGCAGATAGGAACCGATGATCCCACGTATCCTCCAACACCGCGGCACGATAGCGAAAGAAAATGGGACCATATCATTGAACGCGAACCCGAAAAATCGGCGCTGAGGAAATCACAGCTCGTCAGGGTCTCGAAACAATCGCGCCAGTTGTTGATCTGTTGACCCCACCAGAGCTTGAAACTTGATTGCACGCAGGGATGATCATTGCTGTCGGCCTTCGCATCGAGTGCCGCGGCGACCATGACCGCGCCCATCGAGCCTCCGGAGACCCCGGATATGGCGAACAGCCGGTTCCGGACCTTGTTGGCGTCAAGGTGACCGGTCGAGGCCTCCTGCATGAAGTAGCCGATGATGCTTGCCAGGAAAAAACCGGCGCGGCTCGCGCCTCCGGCTGCGGCGACAGCGCCACAATCGGGCGCGGGCGGATACCCGGCGTCGCCTCACACTTGTTCTCGCGCATCCATAATGAAACGGCCTGCTGTAGCGGCAATGGAGCCACGTCAACCGGGCGACCCGCGATGCTGCTGGCATCAATCAAGCGTACCGAATGATTGTCACCGAGTACGACCGCCGCCAGTGAGGTCAACGCGAAAAGCCCGACAATGAGGGGCGCGCGCAACTGTCTGCCGGCACCGGACAGATACGACAGAAACGGCAACCACCCGCCGAGGATGAACGGCACCGCCATCGATCGTGGGGCAAGCCGGGCCGCGAAATCGGCTCCCCACAGGAAGATCGCCACAAAGGCGACAAAAACAACCAGAAGCAGAAACCGGCCGACGTTACGGCTCGCCTCCGCATCCTGGCTTTCCTGGTCCCGTAGCCCGGGAGAAATCCTGTTCCACTCGGAGGCTAGCCGACGATTGAGATTTTTGAGCGTGCGCAGCCCGACAGTGTCGGCATTGCGTGGTCGCTTGATGGTGTAGATGAGGAAGCCGAAGGCGGCCAGGATAACGACAACTGCCAGCCACCCGAGCACCCGATTGGTCGCGGCAACGGCTTCTTGATCGCCGGGATCGCTGAAGATTGGCAGATTGAGATGCGAGCGCCAGATCGCGATCAGCACGGCCACAAAGGTCAGGAGCCCCAAAGCACGCGGCACGACACGTTCAACGGCTTCGATGAAATTTGCCTGGCCGAGAGCCTGCTGCGCCGCGACAACGTCCTGAAATCTCGCATCGGTGTCGAGCAACAATCGCGCCGCATAATGGGTCGGCATCGCCCACACAAATATCAGGAGCAACAGAAACAGCGGGATTCGCAAGGGATTGTGCGCGAACTCAACGAATAAATCCTGCGCCTGCGGCGCGGAACTGAGAATGAGCAGCCCGAGCGCCGTCATGATCAGCGGCACGCGAACAACCCAGAGGGTCAGCGCGAATTGAAGAATGCGCTCCCATCCGCGACAGCACCAGTGCAGCCGCGAAGTCCGGCTCACCTGACGAGGATTTAAATCGTCGGTGCCCATCGCCTCGCCCTCTGCACACCCTCCACAAGCTATGAACATCGCAACTCACACGCAACCGCGAAAATGCGAAGGTATTTTTGGCGTGCGGCAGCGCTATGGCACGACGAGCCAGGAACGGTCGCCCCGCGAGGTATTGCCAGGGGCGTGAACGATCACTTGGGAATGGTATTTTTGTAGATGACGCCATCCTTCATGATGACCAGAAACTTGTTCGATGGGTCCGCAACGAGGTTTATGTTTTCCAGGGGATTGCCGTCCACGACCAGAAGATCAGCGAGGGCGCCTCGTTCGATGATGCCAAGTTTGCCGGGATAGGGGTTGCGCAAGCCTGACAACGCGAGCAGCTCCCCGTTTGCCGACGTCGCCATGGCGAGCGCTTCGGCCGCGGTAAACCAGCGCGTCAGATCCACAATTCCCTGACCCTGACGCTCGGCCAAGGCGGGCGAAACAGGATGTCAGTTCCGAAGGCGGTCTTGATCCTATATTTCTTCACATAGCCGTAAACTGTGTCAGTGCCCCTGACCACTTGCATCATCTGCTGCTGCTGTGCGACGGGGAGGACTTTTGCGCCAGCAAGGTCAAGGAATGGCTGCGTGCTGAGCCAGATGCCCTTCTCGGCCATAAGGCGCGCGGTCGCCTCATCCATCAAGTGCCCGTGTTCAATGACCTTTACCCCGGCGGCGATCGAGCGCTAAATCGCGTCTGAGGTGTAAGCATGCGTGGCGACGTAAGTACCCCAATCCGTAGCCACTTCAACCGCGGCACGTAATTCGGCTTCCGTAAACGTAGTGACCTCCAGTGGACTGAATGGTGAGGCGACGCCGCCGCCGGCCGTCAACTTGATCTGTGACGCTCCCTGCATGAGTTGTTCACGCGCCCGCTTTCGGACCTCATCCGGACTGTCGGCAATAGCACTACCCCCCAGCTCCTCGACACGGCTCAGCCTCCCGCCGGTGGTTCTGGGCAGGTCGCTGAGCTCACGGAAATCTCCATGGCCGCCGCTGATCGTGATGACCGCGCCTGAGGGGTAGATGCGGGGCCCCGGCAGCACCTCGTCGTCGATGGCCCGCTTGAGGGCAAAGACCGGCCCACCCATGTCCCGAACGCTTGTGAAGCCGCGCATGAGCGTAGCGGTTGCCTCGGCCCCCGCCAGAAGCGTGCTGTAGCCGATATCGCTGGACAAGAGCTGGGCAGGCGTCGGGCGGACCATCATGGCGTGCCAATGCATATCGATAAGTCCAGGCATCAACACCCGGCCACCGCCCGCTATAATTTGGGTGTCGGCACGGCGATCAGTCGCGATTGGACGGGTCGATATCTCTTCAATGATGTTGCCCCGGACCAGAACATTGGACGGAACCGAAAGCGATGCATGCGTGCCGTCAAATATCCGGACGTTCTCGAATACGGTGACGGCGGCGCGCTCCTGCGCGTCCGCAGACACAGCCCAGATCGAGACTGCGGTCAGAGCGCCCTGTGCAAGCCTGAGGAAAATGCGGCGGGTGGGAGTACTCATGTTTCCTCCTCTCTCATGTTAGCGCCCGCATGGCGTCGCTCTCTGCGAAGCGAAGTGCACAAGCGGCATACCCAGCGCCTGAAATCAGGCGAAAATCCCGGACGACCAGAGACTAATTCCGTGAGCGCATTTATGCTGAGGCACCCTTCTCAAACCCTGAAAAGCTTCGCGTAACGCGCCTTGATCTCCTCGCTTTGCGCCTGCACCGCCGCCGGATCGGATTTGAGCATCTTCACCTCCGACATCGGCTTCTGTCCGGCCCGCGGCTTGACCTTTGCGTGGAACGAGCGATGGGCGAATTCGTCGACCAGCATTTGCTGCGCTTCCGCGCTGAAGAAGAAGTTCTGAAACAGGCGCGCCGCATTCGGGTTTGGCGCATTCCGGAATATCCCGCTCTGGACGATGATGAGCGGCGAACCTTCGGCCGGGTACACGACTTCGACCGGCTTGCCCTGATCCTTGAACAGCACGAGGTTGTAGTCGTTGCCATCGGCCATCACGGCGCGTTCGCCGAGCATGATCTTCTTTGGCGGATCGCCTGCCGATTGCACCTGCATCACCCTTTGCTGCGCCAGTTTTTCCAGATACGGCCAGCCCAGTTCGCGCACGAGCACGAAAGTGGTCGTAAGATGGCGCCGCTGTAGCTCGGATGGCCCTTGACGATCTTGCCTTGCCATTTCGGATCCAGCAGGTCGGCGTAGCTCTTCGGGGCCTCCTCGGCTTTGACCAGGTTTGTATTGTAGCCGATCGTTTCCAGCCAGGCGCAGGACGTGGCGTACAGCCCCTGCGGATCGAATTGATCGGGGGGAAAATGCTGCGCGACCTCCTCTGGCAGATAGGTCGCGAGCCGAATCGTTCTTTTCCAGTCGAGATAGTGTGCGGTGTCGGTGCTGTTGGCGACATCCACGGCATGGATGCCGCTGCCCCTGCTCCTGCGCGATGCGCTGGAAAATCCGCTCGGCCCCGGAACGCTCGACCCGCACTTCAATGCCGGCGTACTCTTGGCCTCGAACATCTTGCCCAAACGTTCGGCCACGTTGAGTTCGATCGCCGCGTAATAGGAAATCTTGCCTTCCTTGCGCGCGGCCTCGATCAATTCCGGCGTCACGGCCACAGGCGGCGGCGGGGCAGCTTTCCTCACAACCATCCCCGTCGACGCGCCAAGCACCTCGCGCCTCGACCATTTTTGTCTCTGCATCAAGTTCCTCCCGCGGACGGCTTTTGTTGTTTTCGACGTCCATGTTAGCGGACACCGCCCGCACCGCCATCATCACTTGGTGGCGGAAGGTGAGGCAAGCCCCGGGTCTGTCTCGCGGACAAACACCCTCGACCGAAAATGAAAGTGTACACAAGCAGCATGTTTATGTTGCATGCGCAGTCATACAAGTTTAGGTTGCAAGCGAGGTCAGGCGTTACTCGCGGCTACATCAGCCATCCTGCGATAAAGTCCAAGCGTGAGTTGACAAGGTGCTTTCTTTCAATTCTTCGACCGGGCGAGTCCATTCATCTCTTCTGTTGATTTCCATCCTGCTCGCCGGCTGCGTGACGGACCAGTCTGCACCACCTGTCGCCTCCACCATCGCGCCTGTTCCGCGCGGCCAGGCAGGGATCACCATTACCCGCCTGAGCGGATATTACGGGTTCCTCGCAGCGGCCGATATCGAAGCCAATGGCACCAAAATCGCAAGCCTGGACAAGGGTGGCGCGACGTTCTCGGGGAGTGTGCCACCTGGACCTGCTCCTTGACCGTCTCCTGCGCGTGCGACCTCGCACGCAGCATTCACTTCAAAGCCCAGGCCGGCAAGCACTATGCCTTCGAGGTTTCACCACGCAACGAACAGTACGCTGCGATCGTCTTCGGGGGCCTTGTCGGCTATGTCGCGGATACGGCCATTAACGGCGAAAACTCGGGCACATTCAAAATTGTCGAAGTGCCGGGCAATCGCACATAGTTCAGTCGGCTTCTTTGGCGAATAAGGACCTGGGCTTGTCCCTGTCCGCTATTGCAAGAAGCGAAAGCGACCAGCCCTGGGTCTTATGGCCTTGCCACTGGACTGCTTGGCTGGCGCTCGCAAATGACGACGCAGTTTGTTGGCACTTGACACGCGCAGCGGCGCATCGACTGATTTGCCCGTCGTGTTAACTTGTCGCAGGCATGCACGCTTGCCGGCCGATGGCGACACACTTCACCTTTGCGCCGTCCCGCGCTCCTCAAGAGGGGCGCTTCGCGATCGTCACGAACGTTGGGTGCGGGATGCGATGGACGCGACGGCACGGCGGACGAACGCTGCTTGTCGCGGACGGCTAAGTCGTGTGGTCCTGACGCCTCGACGCTGGACGTTAAATCGGCGGAACGGTCTGCCGATGATGGTGGCAAAAAAGCCCGATCACCAGGGAGAGCACGAAGTAGGCCGTTAAAACCATTCGCGCGGGGAAAGCCGGACTGATCCGGTCGAACCTGTGGTGACTATGCTCGTGTGCTTTTTTGTCTTGCGCACGAGGCCGCGGGTGCTATCGGCATCCGGCTTTCCCTGCGCCCTCGTTTTCGATGGGCGGTCAAGCTTGCGCAAAACTCGGGCCCTCAGCGCCGCGAGATCGCCGGCACATGTCTTTTCAAATTCACAAGTCTTTTCGAAATCTTGGAAATCAAATTCGGGTGTGCTGACACGCCAATGATGCACTGCATGATTGCGGGTGTCGCGATCGGGACTAGAATGATCAAAAGGGCCGCGCGATGAATGACGATGATGCCCTTGCGTCAGCGGGAGGTTTTCAAATGACAAAGTGGATTCGTTTCGAGCAGGAAGGAAAAGCCGGCTTCGGCACGCTGGAAGATGACAGCATCGCGGTTCACGCGGGCGATATGTTTTCCGGAGCAAAGCCGACCGGCGAGAGGCTAAAGCTCTCGGAAGTCCAGGTTCGCACGCCCTGCGATCCCCAGAAGATGATCTGCCTTTGGAACAACTTCCACCAGCTTGCCGCCAAGAACGATTTCAAGGAGCCGAAAGAGCCGCTCTGGTTCCTGAAGGCGCCTAACTCCGACTGGCCCGCCGACCGGCCGATCCAGCGTCCCGCCACCTATGCCGGAAAAATCATCTATGAGGCCGAGCTTGGCATCGTCATCGGAAAGAAGTGCTTCAACATCTCCGAGGCCGAAGCCGGCGATTATATCTTCGGTTACACCTGCGTGAACGACGTCACCGCCGTCGATCTCCTGCGCAAGGACAAGTCGTTCGAGCAATGGGCGCGCTCGAAGAGCTTCGACACCTTCGGCGTATTCGGTCCCGTGATCGCGACCGGCCTCGACCCGATGAAACTCTCGGTCAAGACCATTCTCAACGGCAAGGAACGGCAAAACTATCCCGTCGCCGACATGTTCTTCCCGCCGCACAGGCTTGTCGCCGCCATCTCCAGAGACGTCACGCTGATGCCCGGCGACGTCATCGCGTGCGGCACCTAGCTCGGCGCCGGCACCATGGGGGAAGCCCACAACCGCGTCGACATCGTAATCGAGGGTGTCGGCAGCCTCGGCAACGTATTCGACCAGGTGCTCCCAGAGTCCCTATCTGCTGGGCGAGCCACCCAAACAGAAG
>CAWFZL010000043.1:0-184768 GCA_963820275.1 uncultured Alphaproteobacteria bacterium | reverse complement strand
ATGAGCGGCGAGAGGTTCCAAAAATGGAGCAGCGAAAGGCCCCGGTCGGAGGGACCGGGGCCTTTTGGCGCAAAGATCAGGCGATCTGGATCAATAGCAGCGATTGATCAGCCGCCAGCGGGGCCCCCAGGGCGTGGGAACCAGCCTGCGTACATAGCAGCCGCCATAGCCGTCATAACCGTAACCGTAATAGACCGGGCCGCCGACAAAGAGGCGCGGGCCTCCATAGCCCCAGCCGTGATGCCAGCCACCATGCCAACCACCCCAGGCCGAGGCGGAGGTCGGGGCCAGCGCGGCCACGCCTAGCGAGGCCGCAGCGACTGCAACAAGCGAGAATTTGCGTAACATGATCGTCTCCTGAGGTTCGGCGCCATGGGCGCCATCGGTGAACAGCACTGCCCCGACGCCTTTCGAAGCGACAAGGCTTCGGTTATCGGGAGGCTAAGCCGTCGTGCCTGAACAAAGCCCGGACGACTGTTTCAGAGAGGGTTCACCTTCGTGAATTCGGAGAAATCCTGGTTTGGGCAGGCGTCCGCGCTTTTACGATCTCGCTGATACGTGTCGGCGAACAGTCGTTAATCCGGGCGCAAATGCCGGGAGACGACGATGTAGTCACCTGGTCGCTTGCCGTATACCGAGGGCGCCGATATAAGCCCGCAACTTCCATCAGCGCTCCTCAAGGACGAAATCATGGCGATCGAACGCACTTTTTCCATCATCAAGCCGGACGCAACCGCACGCAATCTGACCGGCGCCGTCAACGCGCTGATCGAGAAGGCCGGGCTTCGCATCGTCGCCCAGAAGCGTATACGGATGACCCGCGGACAGGCCGAGACCTTTTACGCCGTACACAAGGCGCGTCCTTTCTTCGGCGAACTGGTGGATTTCATGACGTCCGGTCCCGTGGTCGTTCAGGTTCTCGAAGGAGAAAATGCCATTCTGAAATACCGCGAGGTCATGGGGGCGACTGATCCTTCCAAGGCGGCGGAGGGTACGATCCGCAAGCTTCACGCAAAGTCCATTGGCGAAAACTCGGTGCACGGTTCGGATGCCCCGGAGACGGCGGCAATCGAAATCGCCCAGTTCTTCTCGGGCAACGAAATCGTCGGCTGACCCTGGGTGGCATAGGCGCGCCATCCAGTGGTCCTGTTCCAGCATTTGCAGCCGAGGCCTTTGTCACCGGTTGAAAAGTGCCGCCGGCAGCGGCTTGCGGCCCGAAGGGGGTAGGCTGTGAACGCGCTTTTGCAGGCCGTCGATCCCGCGAATTCCGGCGCTTTCTTCGCGCAGATCCAGGCCGACATGCAAACGCCGGCTTTCTGGCTCGCCGTCGGCAAGATCATCTGGATCAACGTCCTTTTATCCGGCGACAACGCGCTGGTGATTGCGATGGCCTGCCGCGGCCTGCATGGGCGGCACCGTTTATGGGGCATGATCATCGGCGCCGGCATCGCCGTGGTCCTGCTGATCGCCTTCACCGGCGTCGTGGCAACCTTGATGAGGTTGCCATATTTGAAGCTTGTCGGCGGCATCGCCCTGATTGTCATCGCGGCCAAGCTTCTGGTGCCGGAAGACGAAGACGACGAAGTTGCCGCGGGCACCACGCTTTGGCATGCCATCCGCATCGTCGTGATTGCCGACATCATCATGAGTCTTGACAATGTGATTGCGGTCGCGGCTGCTGCCAATGGTCAGCTTCCGCTGCTGGTCCTCGGCCTCGCCATCAGCATTCCGATGATCGTCGCTGGTGCTGCGCTGATCATGATGGTGCTCGACCGGTTTCCGATCCTGGTCTGGCTCGGCGCGTTATTGCTCGGCTGGATCGCCGGCGACGTTATCGAGAGCGATCCGGCAGTTCAGCCCATGCTGCATCGTCTGCTCGACGGAACCATAGCTCTGCATATCGACGCGCAATCGGCCGTGTTTGGCCTCTCGCCGCATCTCAGTCTGGAGGGTGAGCTTGACGGCTATGTCGCCTCCGTTCTCGGCGCGGTCACTGTATTGTTGGCGGGCTCGATCTGGCGAAAGCGCAGGATGCAGCAGCTCGAACATCTGGCGCTGCCTGATCGAGGCGAAGTCGTTCAAACCGTCGAGCGGTCCTGAAGCGTTTTCGATTGAAGTCGGAGCCGGTTCGCTCGAGAGGGGCTCGCGCGGCCAAGGTCGGCGCAAAGTTCGCAGGGTTCAGCGTCTGAGAATCGACCCGGAGCGGCCGACCAGCCGGGCGAGCTGCCTGAAGCGGCTTGCGACGCGGTCGGCGACGACGAGGTCGACCAGCTTGTGCTCGAAAACAAGCGTAAGCCTGCGGCCATGGCTGCGAAAATGGGTCGCCGGCAGCACCCCGGTTTGCGCCGCCGATATCAGATGGGCGACGCGAAATGCAGCGCCGAGCAGGCGCGCGCGCTCCAGCATCGCCGGCGGTACCAACTGCTGAATTTCGATGGGCGGCTCGTTCTGCTCGCTCAAGCCGGCGTAGCGATAAAAGACCGACAGCGCCACAAAGGCTCTGCCCTGGTGGCCGATCGAGCCGAAATTTCCATTCAAGATGAGGTTTAGCGTTTCTTCGCCGCGATGATCGGGATGCACGCGCCACCCAACGTCGGACAGGAGGCAAGCGGCATGGCGGAGGCGGCGATCTTCCTCCGTCTCGCGCAATTTCACCACTCGCGCCAGACGATCGGTCCATTCGATCAATTCCTCGGCGTGACGGGGCGATCGCGACAGCAGTTTGTTCAGCTCCTGCGCAGCGCAGATAAATCCGTCCTTGGCGCGTTCGGCCTCAGGCAGCATTTCGTAAAGAAGGCCCTCGCGGACGCCGAACGTGGAAAACACGATGGTTCTCGGTTTCGCGACGCGAACAACGTATTCGAGAACGAGCGCCGCATAGGCCAGCAGCGGTCGTCTGGCGTCAGCCACGGCTTCGATATCGGCCAGCATGTTTGCCGCTACCAGACGGCGCAGGCGCCGCACGAAATCGAGTGCGTCCTCGGCAGGTATCGAATAGCCGTGCATGACCCCGAGCTGGTATTCGCTTTGGATGATGTGGATGCGCGCCAGCGCGCGCCAGGTCCCGCCGACCGCGTAGAAGGCGCGGCCACGGCCGGTCTCGAGATGGTCGACCCCGGAAAGCTCGGCCTTGACGATCCGCTCGGCGCGTTTCAGCGACTTGTGCGAAAGGTCCTGCAGGGCGAGGCTTCCCAGCGGCAATGTGACGCCCCGGCGAACGCTGTTGCCGCGCACATCGACCAGTTCGAGCGAGCCGCCGCCGAGATCGCCCACGATGCCGTCCGGCTTGTGAATGCCCGATACCACGCCGAGCGCCGATAGTTTTGCTTCGCGCGACCCCGACAGGATTTCGATGGGCACTCCGCAAATGCGTTCGGCCTTTGCGATGAAATCGGGTCCGTTGCTGGCATCGCGGCAGGCGGCGGTGGCGATCGCATGGATGCGACCGACCTTCATCACCCTGCATACCGCGCGAAAGCGCCGCAACGCGGTCAACGCCTTGTTGACGGCATCCGGCGCCAGCAGACCGGTCGTCTGGACCTCCCGGCCGAGGCCGCAAAGAGCTTTTTCGTTGAAGATCGTAATCAGGCTGCGCGCCATCGCTTCATAAACGACGAGGCGAACCGAATTCGAACCGATATCGATCACTGCGACGCTGGGCGCGCGCTTGCGCGTCCGCTTCACCGGCAACTCCCCTTACGCAGATTGCTGGCGCTCGGTGCGGCGGGTGAGGCGGCGCGGCGATGATTCCTTAAGTGACTTTCCACGGCCCGAAAGACTCGGATTCGTCATGAAATAATTATGCAGGTTGAAGGGTTCCTCGCCCTTCGCGGCCTTCATACGCGTTGACGATCCGTCCGGCAACAGCTGCCAGCTTTGCTCGTTATCCTTGAGGTTGGCGACCATGATCTGTTCGAGAACCTGCTGATGCACCGTGGGATTCTGCAGTGGGCAGAGGATCTCGACGCGGCGATCGAGATTGCGCGGCATCATGTCGGCCGAGGAGATATACACAGCGGCTTTGGCGCTTGGCAGTCCCTGGCCCATCCCGAAGCAATAGATCCGGCCGTGCTCGAGGAAGCGGCCGATGATCGATTTTACGCGGATATTCTCCGAAAGCCCCGGTATGCCCGGGCGCAGGCAGCATATTCCGCGTACCACGAGTTCGATCGAAACCCCTGCCTGCGAGGCTTCGTAGAGGGAATTGATGATTTCAGGGTCGACCAGCGCGTTCATCTTCAGCCAGATCGCGGCCGGTTTGCCGTGACGGGCAAACGCGGTCTCGGCGCGAATGTGCTCGAGCATTCGCTTGCGCAAGGTAAGCGGCGATACCGCCATCTTCTCGATGTCGCTCGGTTCGGCGTAGCCGGTGATGTAGTTGAACACCCGCGCGGCGTCCCGGCCGATGATCGGATCGGAGGTGAAATAGGACAGATCGGTATAAATTCGTGCAGTGACCGGATGGTAGTTGCCGGTCCCGGTATGGACATAAGTCGTCAGGCTTCCGCCTTCACGGCGGACGACCATCGAAAGCTTGGCGTGGGTCTTGAGCTCGAGGAATCCGTAAACCACCTGAACGCCAGCGCGCTCGAGGTCGCGTGCCCAGCGGATGTTGGCCTCCTCATCGAACCGGGCCTTGAGCTCGATCAACGCGGTCACTGATTTTCCCGCTTCGGCGGCCTCTGCCAATGCGCGCACGATCGGCGAATTGATCGAGGTGCGATAGAGGGTCTGCTTGATGGCGACCACGTCGGGATCGCGCGCGGCCTGTTGCAGGAACTGCACGACGACATCGAACGACTCGTAGGGGTGGTGAACAATCAGATCCTTCTGCCGGATGGCGGCGAAGATGTCACCGCCGTGATCGCGCACACGCTCCGGGTGACGGGGGACGTAGGGCGCGAATTCGAGATCGGGCCGGTCGAGCCGCGTCAGCTGCGACAGCTCATTCATCGCAAGCACGCCGTCGACCAGGAAGACCTCGTCATCGGCGGCGGAGAGCGCGCGCTGAACGAAAACGCGAAGCTCCTCCGGCATCTTCGCTTCCATTTCGAGCCGGATCACGGACCCGCGCCGACGCCGCTTGAGGGCGGTTTCGAACAGGCGGACCAGGTCCTCCGCCTCTTCCTCGATTTCAAGTTCGGAATCCCTGATGATCCGGAATGCGCCCTGACCCTTGACGGTGTAGCCCGGAAACAGCCGCCCGATGAACAACCCGGTCGCCTGCTCGAGCGTGATCAAGCGCACGTCGCCGTCCTTGCCGGCGGGCAGACGGATGAAGCGATCGATCTTGCCGGGCATGCGAATGAGGGCGTTCATCGGCTTGCCGTCGGAGACCCGCGCGAGCTGCAGCGCGACCGTAAATCCGAGGCTCGGAATGAAAGGAAAGGGGTGCGCCGGGTCGATGGCAAGCGGGGTCAGCAGCGGGAAGATGTTGTGCAGGAAATGGTCTTCGATCCAGACCCGCTCGGGCTTGGTCACGTCGCGGCCATCGACGAGAACAATGCCCACATCGGATAGGGTCGCGCGCAGATCGCGCCAGATCGCCTGCTGGTCGATGGCAAGCTGGGAAACCGTCTCATTGATGAGCGCGAGTTGTTCAGAGGGGGTCCGTCCATCCGGACTGCGCTCGGTGATGCCCTCGCGCACTTGCGCCTTGATACCGGCGACCCGCACCATGAAGAATTCATCAAGGTTATTGGCGGAAATCGAAAGGAACCTCACGCGCTCGAGCGCGGGATGTCCGGGATTGACCGATTCTTCCAGTACGCGCCTGTTGAAATGCAGCCAGGAAAGTTCCCGGTTTATGAAACGTTCTGGGCTGCTGGCAATCGCGGGTCCGGCGACTATGTCGCCATCTTTCTCTTTGTTCACAATGGTTTGCAGGGTGTCCATCAAGCTTTGGTCCAATTCAAGCCTTGGCCTGCGGCAAGCCTGGCAGTGAGGCCGCAAACCATGTGGGATCGCGATGACGCTTCAATGACATGATGTTCCCTCGCTGGGCGTCGTCAAGAGACGAGGGGCAATCAGCTGCTACCGCGCAAGATCTCCGCCGCCAACGCGCGGGTCACGGGCCGACCGAGCCGCAAGGCTTCGGCGTCCAGAAGTTCCACTGTCCGGCGAACGGCCGCATAGGAGCGCTCGATCCTGTTCGTGAGATAGCTGACTACAGTCTCGTCGACGGCGAGTTGGCGGTCTGCGCAGAACTTGACGATCAGGGCACGAAACAAATCGTCGTCAGGCGGCAGCAGCGATACGGTCGGTACGGCGCGCAACCTGGAACGGAGGTCTCGCAGTTCGATCTGAAGCGCCGATGGCAGCGTGCGAGCGGTAATCAGAACGAACGCCGCTTCCTCGCGCGCGAGGTTCAGCAAGTGGAACAACGCGCGTTCGTCGATATCCGGCGATTTCAGGTCCTCAAGGACAAGCGCTCCAGTTGCCAACGTACCCGGCACCGCCGCTGGGGTGAGTGCGTGCGCCGACGTTGCGCGCGCACCCGCCGCTTCCGCCCAGATGGCGGCGAGATGGCTTTTGCCGGACCCCTCGGGCCCGGCCAGCAGCATGATGCGGTTCGGCCAGTCGGGCCAGCTGTCGACCAGCGCGAGGCCTGCGGCATTTGCCGGTCCTTCAAGGAAATCGTCGCGCGTAAGGCTCTCTGCGTGCGGCAGAGCGAATGCCAGCTGACGGGGTTGAACGCGGCCTGCCACGCAGTTCTCCATGCCGGGACCGAGACTACACTAGTGGAGTGGATTTGACATTCGCTACCCATCTAGCCGCAGCCTGCAAGGCGAATGTCAAATCCCGAACTCCACTGGAAAATTGTGTCTTTGCCAGTGGTCCCTTGATTCTAACATTCGCAAACGTGCCTGCCGCAATGGGGGCCGAATATCAGAATCAGATCACTGGAAGCCAGAGTTTCTCTAGCGCGCATCGATGGTGCTCATGTGTCTGACCCACTCGACGAGATAGAGGGACACGGAAACCAAAGTAAAGACCGTTACAAAACCCATCAGAATTACGTCATATGGCGTCGGCTCGAAGCCAAAGCTGAGCGCGGCCAGGATCAGCGCTGCAAACGCTACCTGTGCAGCCGTGTTGAGCTTGGAGACCATCAACGGTTTCATCTCCACCGGCTTGTCGAACAACCAGGACACTATCACAGCGGATACGATCATGATGTCGCGCGAGACGACGAGAATGACGATCCAGCGCGGTACCGCGCCCCAGATTCCAAGCGCGACATAGATCGAAACCAGAAGCGCCTTGTCGGCAAGAGGGTCGAGCAGGGCCCCCAGCTCGCTTGACATATTGAAGCGCTTGGCGAGAAAACCGTCGACGGCGTCGCTCACTCCGGCAATAACGAAGATCGCAAAGGCAATGACCATCTGGTTGGAGGCAATGGCCCAGACGATGATCGGCACCAACAGGATGCGGCCCAGCGTAATGATATTTGGAATACTCAACTCGGTCGTTTCCCGGCTAATCGGCCTGTATTCCCGGAAGATCCGGTCCTTTGCGGGGGTGAACCGGTTCTTGTCTACATAGTATATGCCCGGCTTCGTTGCGAGCCATTGCACACCGGTGGATTCCGACGTAACCAGCGGCGAGTGCCCGGGCTCCAACATTCGTCTGCGGTTGCGGCGAGTGCCTGCGAATGTCAAATCCGGCACTGGCATCTGGGACAAGGTCAATGGCCGATCGCAGGAACGGGCTCACTTACGCGGATTCGGGTGTTGATATCGATGCGGGCAACCGCCTGGTCGATCTGATCAAGCCGATGGTTCGCGCCACGGCGCGCCCCGGCACCGAGGCTGAAATCGGCGGTTTTGGCGGGTTGTTCGATCTGAAGGCAGCCGGGTTCAAGGACCCGGTTCTGGTCGCCGCGACCGACGGTGTTGGCACCAAGCTCAAGATCGCAATTGAGACCGGCCTGCATGGTGGTATCGGCATTGACCTGGTGGCGATGTCGGTAAACGATCTTGTGGTGCAGGGCGCAGAACCCCTGTTTTTCCTGGATTATTTTGCCTGCGGCAAGCTCGACCCGGAAGCCGCTGCCGCGATCGTGGCCGGGATAGCCGAAGGCTGCCGGGAGTCCGGCTGCGCGCTGATCGGGGGAGAGACCGCCGAGATGCCGGGGCTCTACAAGACGGGCGATTACGACCTTGCGGGATTTGCGGTCGGTGCAGCCGAACGCGGTATGCTGTTGCCGCGATCCGATATCGTCGCCGGCGATGCAGTGCTCGGCCTTGCCTCGTCGGGCGTTCACTCCAACGGATTTTCCCTGGTTCGCAGGATCGTCGAGACGTCCGGACTTGCTTTTGCCGACCAGGCCCCGTTCTCGCCTGTCATGACGCTGGGCGGGGCCTTGCTGACGCCGACGCGGCTCTATGTGAAATCCTGTCTTCGTGCGATCCAGGCAACTGGTGCGGTCAAGGGACTTGCGCACATTACCGGCGGCGGATTTACAGATAACATCCCGCGCGTTTTGCCGAGGGAGCTTGGGGTACGAATAAATCTTGCGCGGTTGCCGGTGCTGCCGGTCTTCAAATGGCTGGCCGGGCAGGGGAAGATCGCCGAACTCGAACTACTGCGCACCTTCAACTGCGGCATCGGCATGATCGCCATCGTCAAGCCTGATGCCGTCGACGCGGTGACGGCAGTTCTCACCGAAGCCGGCGAGAGCGTGACGTCGCTGGGCGAAGTGATCCCTGCCCGAGACAAGTCGCGCGTGGTCTATGACGGCCATCTCGATCTTTCATGGTGAGCTCGAGCCCGCCATGGTGAGTCCCGCAAAACGTCGCGTCGCCATCCTGATATCGGGGCGTGGCTCGAACATGGCCGCACTGATCCAGGCTGCGAAGCATGAGGATTTTCCGGCCGAGATCGCGGTCGTGATTTCCAACAGGGCGGATGCCGGCGGTCTCGAAAAGGCGAGTGCGAGCGGCATTCCGATCCTGGTCATCGCAAGCAAGCCGTTCGGGAATGACCGCGCGGGGTTCGAAGCGGCGCTACAGGCGGCTCTCGACGAATGCCGCGTCGAGCTCATCTGCCTTGCGGGTTTCATGCGCCTCTTCACCGGCGATTTCGTGCGGCGCTGGTATGGCAGGATGATCAACATTCATCCCTCGTTGCTGCCCTCGTTTCCGGGCCTGGACCCCCACCGTCAGGCACTCGGCGCCGGGGTCAAGATCTCGGGAGCGACCGTTCATTTCGTGATTGCGGAAACCGACGCCGGGCCGATCCTGATGCAAGGCGCGGTCGGAGTTCGCGATGACGACACGCCCGATACGCTATCGGCGCGGATCCTCGAGGTCGAACATCGCATCTATCCCGACGCGTTGCGGCTTCTCGCTGCCGGCAAGGTTCGTATCGATGGGGGCAGATGCCGGCTGGAAGTCAGCGGCAACCCGGGCGGGATTTTGATTTCGCCAGTCCCAAAGGACTAACAAAAATCCCCCGGCAAGGGCCGGGGGCATCAGGATAGCTTGCGCGGATCGTGACGAAGCTTAGGTAACCTTCAGATTCTCGGCGGAAGTCTTGCCGCGATTTTCCACAAGGTCGTATTCGATCACCTGGTTTTCGTTGAGGGTTGTGAGTCCAGCGCGTTCGACAGCCGAGATATGGACGAACACGTCCTTATCGCCGACCATCGGCTTGATGAACCCATACCCCTTTGTCGGGTTGAACCACTTGACGGTGCCTTTTTGCATCGCCTGTCTCCTCGTCTAGACGTAAAGAAGACGCGGACACGCTGTTCGCGCGCCGCGCCACAAGCGGGCTTCCGGATGTCTGTTGAATTTCCTAGTCGCGAAACGCACAGCCCAACGGCCTAATTCCGTTTGTAACTGCGATTGCAACACGAAATTCGCGCGTTAGCAAGCTTCTGGCGAAGCTTGGAAAATGTCCAATGGCCCGCCTGGTCCACCTCTCGTCTGTGGCAAGGAAACAACAAGGCCCCCAATTGCCCCCAACTACAGGTCGTGACCGATTGACGATGCTTCCGAACTACGAGCAAATCCCCGCCAGGACGCGATTTTGCATATTCTTCCGGCGCATCCTTTTGGGAATAGGGTTAATGGCCTGCTCGTCGCAGTCTTCGCGGGTGGTGGAGACCGGAGCCGGGCGGAGCCTCGGAGCATCTCTCGCTATTGCTTTCGTTCTCGTTCTCACCCTCGCTGCTGCGTCGGGTGTTCAGGCGCAGACCCTGATTCCCGCTCGGCTCCCGCCGCCCCCCGTCCTGGCGCCGACGGCTGTCGATTACAACCTGTCGGCCGGCGCTACCCTGGCGGACCTTAACAGCAACTATCTGGAGCGGCTCGGGGACCAGGCAACAGGTGGATTCGGTCGCGCCTGGCGGAGCAATCCGGGCGGCGGCGGCGCCTCGCAGGCAACGGATGGGCCTCTCTACCGCACCTGGGCCGAGGCTTATGGGATCTCGACCAGAACCGGTCCCCAGCTCGATTTTGTCGGCGATCGGCGCGCGACCGCGGGAGGCGTTGCCGGGATCGGCGCCAGCATTGCGCCCGGATTCAACGTTGGCTTTTCGATCGACCAGAGCCGGACGGCCATCGACGTACCGCTGGCGCTGCAGACCGCGACGCTCGATCTCACCCAGCTTGCCCTTAACGCGTCGGTGGACAGAGGGCCATGGAGCGGGGCCATCGTCGTCGTGCACGGCCTTGGAGATATCAGATCCATCCGCGACACCGGTTTCTTTGGCAACGCCGTTGCCGCCTACACCGGGCAGGTCGACGGAGCGCTTGGCGAAGTCAGCTATTATTGGACGAAGGACCAGGGCCGCATCGTGCCGAAGGCAGCCTTCGAATTCGTTCGTGCCTCGACAAGCGCGTTCCAGGAGGTCGGCGGTCTCAATCCGGTAATGGCAAGCGGGGCCACTCTCGAGCGCTCGCGGATGCTGCTGGGTGCCGAGATCGGCCGCTACTGGATCGTGGACCAGAAGGTTGTCGATCTGTCAGCCTACGGCAAGTTCGTCGACAATTTCGAGCAGAACTTCAATTCGGTCACCGTCAACTCCGGCTTTCAGAGCATTACGGTTCAGGGAATTGGCGAAAGCAGATACGGCGCGGACACAGGTGCCTCCGCCTCGATCAGTCTAAGCAACACGGCGCGCATTTATCTCAACTATGACGGCAAGTTTCGCGCTGCCCTGCAATCACACCAGGGGACGCTGGGACTCGAATTGAGGTGGTAGCCGCCCGCTCCCGCTACCCTTCCGTCCCATGGCGAAATGGTCTTTCGCTCGATGCGAGCTGAATGACGGGCCTGCTGATTCCAGCTCGACGAGACACGCCTTCTCGACCAGTTTGAGATCAAATTCTCATGATTCTGTGGAGTACGATTTATCAGGTTGAAAATCAGAATATGTACCCGTTAAAGTAGTTCGAGCTTTTGGCGCGAACACGCGGCTACTTTAAGCGGCTACTTTGCCAGTCTTTCGGCGAGCTCGATGAGGACGCGCCTGTCGCACGGATCCTTGATTCTTCGGAAGGCGATGACGAGCCGCAACCCTTCGACGACATTCAGATCGATCTGATTTTCCCGAAGCAGCTGTAACAGTTTGTCGCCCGGGTGATCGGGATCGTCAGTGTTCACCGCGAGTGCTCCGGAAGAGAAGAACAGATGGCGAGCTCCGAAAAAGACCTCAATGAACTGGCTTCCATCATTTCGACAGCGATCGAGAAGGCGCGCCAGCTAAACCTGCACACAAGCGCTTATATTCTATCAATGGTCCTGGTGGAAGTATCGGAAGCAACGAAAGACGCCAACGAGAACAAGGACGACGCTCCCCCTTGATCCTGCGCACCCCGGCCTTTCGGCCAAACAGCTAGTGTTCCGAAGTGCTTCTCATTGCGAGCTGTGAGGCCACCTCGTTTGCGAATTCCGGAATCGAAAGAATGCCAGCAGATCCACGCCACACTAGCTGCGGTCGACCTTGACCACCCTGCCTTTTTCTATCGCCAGCGCAAGCCGGCCATGTTTCAGCGCGAGTGCCGCCTCGCCGAACAGTTCGCGGCGCCAGCCGTGCAGCGCGCCAACATCGGCGTTGTCGTCGGCCGCGATCTGCTCGAGATCGTCGACGGTCGCGATCACCTTGCTGGCGACAGCGTGGCGTTCCGAGGTCATCCGCAACAGCACCTTCAGAAGCTCCACGATCGCTCCGCCGTTGGAGCTGCCACGGGGCTTCTCGATCTTCGGCAATGTCGAGAGGTCGCGAGCCAGGCCCCGCTGTACCGCGGCGACGATATCGGCGCCCCATTTCGACCGATCAAAACCCTTGGGCAGTGAGCGCAGACCAGCAAGCCGGTCGAGGCTGGTCGGCGCGTGGGTGGCGATATCGCCGACGGCGTCGTCCTTCAGAACGCGGCTGCGAGGAACGTCCCGGCTCTGCGCTTCCTGTTCGCGCCATGCCGCGACTTCCATCAGCACCGCCAATTCCTTCGGCTTGCGTACGCGCGTCTTCAGCCGCTCCCACGCGCGCTCGGGGTGAAAGTCGTAGGTTCTTGGGCTGGTCAGGACATCCATCTCCTCGCTGACCCAGTCGCTGCGGCTGCGCTTTTTCAAATCGGCATCCAGCGCCGTGAACACATCGCGCAGATGGGTGACGTCGGCGAGCGCATAATGCATCTGCTCTGCGCTGAGCGGCCGGCGTGACCAGTCGGTGAAACGATGGGTCTTGTCCGGCCGGTGACCGGTGATGCGCTCGACCAGCTGGTCGTAGGCGATCGAATCGCCGTAGCCGAGCACCATGGCTGCGACCTGGGTATCGAAGATCGGGTGCGGAACGATGCCCGCGCGATGCCAGACAATCTCGATGTCCTGACGGGCGGCGTGGAAAACCTTCAGCACCCTCTCGTTCGCCATCAGGTTGAAGAAGGGCTTCAGGTCGATGCCCTCGGCGAGCGTGTCTATGACCACAGCCTCGTCCGCGCTCGCCATCTGCACCACGCAAAGCAGCGGGTAGTAGGTTGTCTCACGCAGGAATTCGGTATCGACGGTAATGACAGGGTGTTTGGCGAGGCGGTCGCAAGCGGCGGCAAGCTCGCCAGTGGTAGTGATCAGATCCATGAACGGTCCATAACGCTTTCAGTAACGGCGTTCGGCCGAAAGCGCTGATATGTCAAGGGTCTTGCGGCGAATTCGAGGCTTGAATCTGCGGTGGCTGCGCCTTTTTCGACCGGCCTGCCGCTTGTGACCGCTCAGGTTGAGCGGCATCCGACCCGATCACACGGGGTACCCAGAGCGCTCAGAAGTCGCTCACGCGGCGGTCGGAGGGCTTCCTCGCGGCGGGAACGACCAGAACGATGACGCAAAGGGCGAGCATCGCAAGTCCCATGAATTCGAAGACCAGTGCGTCCAAAGTCAATCTCCCCAACAAACCATCAGATTTGTCGGGGAGCGATTGAACACTTGTTAATTTTCGCAAGTGGGGCGCGCTCTCCGCGTCCAATGTTGCATGAACGGTTAATGATTTACGTCCCGCAAAACGTCCGAAGAACGCGTTGGTGCGGTTGGGGCGGATCTGCATAGGCCGATCGCGTCGGTTGGTCTTCGTAAGGAGCAGACAGCACCGTCAGAAGCTCCTCGAACGGCGCGTAGTTGTCGTCGCCGACGGCCGCCTGGATCACCGCCTCTATGCGGTGGTTGCGTGGAATGAAGGCCGGATTGACCGACCGCATCAGGGCAGTTCGCTCCGCGGGCGCGTGAGGCTCATCGGCAATGCGCTGACGCCAGCGGATCGCCCAGCCGTCATAGGCGGCAGGATCGGCGAATAGCCGTCGCACTTCCTGATCCCGTGCGGGGTCGAGCGCAGCCTCGCTCAAGCCGCGAAAGGTGAGGGTGAAGTCGGCCTGATTGCTGGCCATGGCGTCGAGAAGATCCTGGATCAGCGCATCGTCCCCGTCGCGTTGGCCGAGCAGGCCGGTCTTTCGGTGCAACCCGGCTTGATACGCCTGTGAAAACTTTTGCGGAAATTCGCCGAGAATGACCTGCGCCTGTTCGATGGCCTTCTCCTGGTCGGCGGAAAACAGCGGCAGCAGGCATTCCGCCAGCCGGGTCAGGTTCCACAGCGCAATCCGCGGCTGGTTGGCATAGGCGTAACGGCCTTGCTCATCGATCGAAGAAAACACCGCCAACGGATCGTAATGATCCATGAAGGCGCACGGACCGTAATCGATGGTCTCACCGGAAATCGATGTGTTGTCCGTGTTCATCACGCCATGGATGAACCCGACCAACAACCAGCGCGCGACCAGCTCCGCCTGCCGCGCGATCACGCCTTCCAAAAGCTTGTGGTAGGGGCGCTCGACTTCTGCGGCTTCCGGATAGTGCCTGGCGATGACGTGATCGGCGAGCCGCCTCACGCCCTCGGTATCGCCGCGCGCGGCAAAATACTGGAAGGTCCCGACGCGAACATGGCTGGAGGCAACGCGGGTCAGCACTGCCCCCGGCAAAGCCGTCTCGCGCATGACGCTCTCACCGGTGAGAACGGCGGCCAGCGAGCGGGTGGTCGGAATCCCGAGCGCAGCCATTGCCTCGCTTACGATGTATTCGCGAAGGACCGGACCGAGAGCTGCGCGACCATCTCCGCGACGCGAAAATGGCGTCGGTCCGGAACCCTTGAGCTGAATGTCGCGACGTACCCCGTCGACGTCGACGACCTCGCCGAGCAGGACGGCGCGGCCGTCACCAAGCTGCGGCACGAAATATCCGAACTGGTGACCTGCGTAGGCCATCGCGATCGGTTCCGCGCCGTTTGGAACACGCTTGCCGGCAAGAATCTCTACCCCTTCCGGGCTTTCCAGCCGGTCCGGATCAAGCCCAAGCTTTCTCGCCAGCGGCCGGTTCAATTTGACCAGCCTGGGCGACGCCACCGGCGTCGGCGCGACCCGCGCGAAAAAGCCATCCGGGAGCGTCGCATAGGTGTTCTCGAAGGGGAAATGCACCGTCATGCCATCAAGATAGGCATATGTTGTGAATTCACAATCGATTTGCCTTCGCCGATCTTCGGATCCCTACCCGCCGCTGCGCTTTTTTGGCTCCGCCCTCATGCCGAAAAGGCCCGGTTTTCGGCCTTCATTCGGTTGCCGCGTCTGAAAGCCTCGGGTAAACCCTCAACCTCTTCGGGCCGGCCCTTGGAAGCCCGATTCGATTCACCGACATTTGCTTTTTGGAATATCCATGCATCGTTACCGGTCTCATACCTGCGGCGCGCTCCGGGAGAGCGACATCGGCCAGATCGTTCGTTTGTCGGGCTGGTGCCATCGCATTCGAGACCATGGCGGTGTGCTGTTCATCGATTTGCGCGACCACTACGGCATCACCCAATGCGTTGCCGATCCGGATTCGCCGGCCTTCAAGGATGCCGAAAAGCTGCGGTCGGAGTGGGTAGTGCGGATCGATGGCAAGGTGCGCCACCGTCCCGAAGGCACGGAGAATCCGGAACTGTCGACCGGAGCGGTCGAGGTCTACGCCAGCGAGATCGAGGTGCTGGGACCGGCAGGCGAACTGCCGCTGCCGGTATTCGGAGAGCAAGAATATCCTGAAGATATAAGGCTCAAATACCGTTTCCTCGACCTTCGCCGGGAGAGGCTGCATCAAAATATCATGACGCGCGGCGCGATCATCGATTCCATGCGCAAGCGCATGAAGGAGCAGGGATTCTTCGAGTTCCAGACTCCGATCCTCACGGCATCCTCGCCCGAGGGCGCGCGTGACTTCCTGGTGCCGTCCCGCATTCATCCCGGCCGCTTCTATGCGCTGCCCCAGGCACCGCAGCAGTACAAGCAGCTTCTGATGATGTCCGGCTTCGATCGCTACTTCCAGATCGCGCCCTGCTTTCGCGACGAGGACCCGCGCGCCGACCGGCTGCCCGGCGAATTCTACCAGCTCGATCTGGAGATGAGCTTCGTCGAGCAGAACGACGTTTTCGCCGCCGTCGAGCCGGTGATCACGGGCGTGTTCGAGGAGTTTTCGAAAGGCAAACCGGTAACTACGAATTGGCCGCGGATTCCCTTTGCCGAGGCCTTGCGCAAATATGGCACCGACAAGCCCGACCTGCGCAATCCCATCATCATACAGGAGGTCTCCGAGCATTTCCGCGGCTCCGGCTTCAAGGTGTTCGCGCGGATGCTCGAAGAGCCGAAGAACCAGGTCTGGGCGATCTCGGCGAAAGGCGGCGGCTCGCGCGCGTTCTGCGACCGCATGAACTCCTGGGCCCAGGGCGAAGGCCAACCGGGCCTCGGCTACATCTTTTGGCGCGAAGGCGGGGAGGGCGCGGGTCCGCTGGCCAACAACATCGGGCCGGAGCGGACGGCCGCCATTCGATCCCAACTCGGACTGAAAGAGGGCGATGCGGCGTTCTTCGTTGCCGGCGATCCCGAAAAATTCTGGAAGTTCGCAGGGCTTGCCCGCACCAGGATCGGTGAAGAGCTGAACCTGGTCGACAAAGAGCGGTTCGAACTCGCCTGGATCGTGGATTTCCCGATGTTCGAATACAACGAGGAAGACAAGAAAATCGACTTCTCCCACAATCCATTTTCGATGCCGCAGGGTGGGTTGGAGGCGCTGCAGACCCAGGACCCGCTGACCATCAAGGCGTTCCAGTACGACATCACCTGCAATGGTTACGAGATCGCCTCCGGCGGCATCCGCAACCATCGCCCGGAGGCCATGGTGAAAGCCTTCGAGATTGCCGGATACGGCGAGAAGGAAGTCGTCGAGCGATTTGGTGGCATGTATCGTGCTTTCCAGTATGGCGCGCCGCCGCATGGCGGCATGGCGGCAGGCGTCGATCGCATCGTCATGCTTCTTTGCGGCACGACCAATCTCCGCGAAATCTCGCTGTTTCCGATGAACCAGCGGGCGGAGGACCTGCTGATGGGAGCGCCCTCGGAGGTCACGCCGAAGCAGTTGCGCGAGCTTCACATCCGGCTCAATCTACCGTCGAACTGAAGCAGCAAACCTTAATTCGGGGTCGAAGGAGACCGCGGGGGAAATGAATGTCGTCCTATTCTGAAGATCTTCACGCTGCTGCGCTCGCCTATCACCGGTTACCTCGGCCGGGGAAGCTGGAGATCCAGGCGACCAAGCCGCTCGCCAATCAGCGCGACCTTGCGCTGGCCTATTCACCCGGCGTGGCCGCCGCCTGCACCGAGATCGCCGGCAATCCGGCGGAAGCAGCTACCCTGACGTCGCGTGCCAATCTGGTCGCGGTGGTCAGTAACGGAACAGCTGTGCTCGGGCTCGGGAATATCGGCCCGCTGGCCTCCAAGCCCGTCATGGAAGGCAAGGCGGTTCTGTTCAAGAAGTTCGCCGGCATCGACGTCTTCGACATCGAAATCGCGGCTGATACCATTGAACGCGTGGTCGAAACGGTGGCGGCGCTCGAGCCGACCTTCGGCGGAATCAATCTTGAAGACATCCGGGGTCCAGAGTGCTTCGAGATCGAGGCGCAACTCAAGGCGCGAATGAAAATTCCGGTGTTTCACGATGATCAGCATGGCACCGCCATCATCGTCGGAGCCGCGATCACCAATGCATTGCGGCTCAACGGCAAGAAGCTTTCCGAAGTCAAGATCGTCTGCTCCGGCGCGGGTGCCGCCGCGATCGCCTGCCTCAATCTCCTGGTGTCGATGGGGGTCCAGCGCAAGAACATCTGGGTCTGCGATATCGAGGGCGTGGTGTATCAGGGTCGCAAAACGCTGATGGACCCGTGGAAAGCCGTCTATGCCCAGAAGACCGACAAGCGCGCGCTGGCGGATGTGATCGCGGGCGCTGACATATTCCTCGGATTGTCGGCGCCGAACGTGCTCAAGCCCGAAATGGTCAAGGAGATGTCGGACAAACCGCTGGTGATGGCGCTGGCAAACCCGACGCCGGAGATCATGCCGGAAGAAGCCAGGAAAGTGCGGCCCGACGCGATGATCTGCACCGGGCGCTCCGATTATCCCAATCAGGTCAACAACGTTTTGTGTTTTCCATTCATTTTTCGCGGTGCGCTCGATGTCGGCGCTACCGCAATCAACGAGGAAATGAAGAAGGCTGCGGTTGACGCCATCGCGCAACTCGCGCGCGATCCGCCATTGGATGCATTGACGGCTCGCTTTGACACCGGCGAGGCCCAGGGGTTCGGCCCGGGTTCCCTGATACCAACTCCGTTCGACCCGCGGCTGATCCTTCGGATCGCGCCGGCGGTCGCCAAGGCGGCGATGGAATTGGGCGTCGCCTCCCGTCCGATCACGAACTTCGAGGATTACGCCACACAATTGCAACGCTTCGCATTCCGCTCCGGGCTTGTGATGAAGCCCATGTTCGCGAAGGCGAAGACCCAGCCGATGCGCGTGATCTATGCCGAGGGTGAGGACGAGCGCGTACTGCATGCCACGCAAGTGGTGCTCGAGGAAAAGCTCGCACGGCCGATCCTGGTCGGTCGTCCGTCGGTGGTCGAGGCCCGGATCAAGCGGTTTGGCCTCGCCATCAAGGCGGGCAGGGATTTCGATCTTGTCAATCCCGAGGACGACCCACGCTATCGGTCCTATGTCCAGTCCTACATCGATATTGCCGGTCGTCACGGCGTGACGCCCGATACCGCGCGTACCGTGGTGCGGACCAATGCGACCGTGATTGCCGCGCTCGCGGTAAGCCGGGGAGAAGCCGATGCCATGATTTGCGGCGTCGAGGGCCGCTTCATGAGCCATCTGCGTCACGTCCGTGAAATCATCGGCTTTTGTCCGGGGGTGAGCGATTTCGCGGCGCTCGCGCTGATGATCACCAGCAAGGGTTCCTATTTCATCGCGGATACCCAGGTGCGGCCGAACCCGAGCGCGGAGGAACTTGCCGAGATGGCCGCTCTGGCGGCAAGCCATGTACAGCGCTTCACCATCAAGCCAAAAATCGCGTTCGTGTCACACTCTGATTTCGGCAGCTACGACACGGAATCTTCACGAAAAATGCGTCGTGCCACCACGCTGTTCAAACAGAACCATCCCGAAATCCAGGCCGACGGGGAGATGCAGGGCGACACCGCGCTTTCGGAGGCGGTGCGTGAGCTGGTTCTTCCGCATTCGCAGCTGGAGGGCGAGGCGAACATCCTGATCATGCCGAACCTGGACACCGCCAACGTCGCCTATTCGATGATCAAGGCTCTTGCCGATGCGCTGCCGGTAGGGCCGATTCTCATTGGTACATCCCGGCCCGCGCACATTCTGACGCCCTCGGTGACGGCGCGGGGCATTCTCAACATGACGGCAGTCGCCGTCGTCGAGGCTCAGGAGCGGGCCGGCAGCCGGCAGCCGTCGCTGTTCGCATAGGCAATAACGGTCGGGTCGCGCATCCGCAATTCGGCCAGCCGGGAAGCGATTTGATCGTTTGAAAAGCTGAAGTGGAAACCCCATAATCCCCTGGATTTGAAATTCGCTTCAAAGGACTCGCGGCCCTGCTGAAGCGAATGTCAAATCCACCACACCAGCGAACCCCGCCATTCAATGAGGCCGACCCATGCCAGTATTCATTACGATCGGGCGAGTTCTGTTTGCCGTGCTCTTCATCGTGTCCGGTGCCTCCAAGCTGCTGGATCTGGCTGCGACGGCTCAAATGACGGAGAAGATTGTCCTTCCGTCTGTCGTGGCTCCCTATGTCTCCCAGCTTGAGGCTCTCACCGGGATGGCAATGGCGCAAATTTTGGCGATCGCGGCGGGAACGCTTGAACTGGTCTGCGGCATCTGCATCGCATTGAACTTCGGCGCGCGCTTCTTTGCGATTCTGCTGATCCTGTTCGTGGCAGGCGCTACCTTCTATTTTCACGATTTCTGGGACCAAACCGGCGCCGACGCCAGAAACAACATGATTCATGCGTTGAAGAATTTATCGATCATCGGCGCATTGTTCATGGTGGCGGGTTTGGGCCGGCCGGCATCCGTTCACGAGCCAGCCTACGAGGTTTGAGGCACGCGCCTCCACGGCGTGACGATGACGCCTTCGGCTGCATCGAGGACCCGGCTTTCGCCAGATTGCAGGCCGTGAGCGGCCAGGATTTCTTGCGGCGAACGTTGCGGTACCCCTGAAAAAACCGGCTCCCCGCCGCTCAGCCGCACCTTCGGTGCTTGCGACAGCCAGAACGTCTCGTAGCGATCCATGAACATGTCGAACACATCCGGTCCGCCGATGATCGCAATCGTGCCGGAGCGAACGCCGGCCCGCTCGCAAGCGGTTTCGAACGATACTCCGGCCGGATTCCAGAGCGTGGCCTTCGGATTGGACGGGTCGGGAGCAACGCCGTCGATCCTGCGGGTCAAGATGATCCGCTTTCTGAATGGCGAGTTCGGCTGGTCCTCCTGGGAACGCCGTCCGTGCACGATCAGGTCGGCACGGTCGAGGGCGTCATTGAAAAACCGGTTGTCGCCCTCGAATTTCAGCTCGTCCGGCATGACGCGATTTGCATTCGCCAACATGCCGTCGGCGGACACGATGACATAACCGTTCACACGGAGCACGGGCGCGGCGTCCCTTCGAGCGCGAGCCGGTCCTATTCCGAGATCGTCTGCACCACGCTGGATACGGGCTTGGAGCTTACGGTGGGCAGCTTCACGTCCTTCAGGAGTTCTTCGTCGTATTGCGCAAGGGTCTGGACCGGAGCCTTCGCCTTCATCTGCACGACCTTGTAACCGCCGGCCTTCAGTCTGCGCAGCAGCGCCGGCAGGGCCTCGGCGGTATGCTTGTGGAAGTCATGCATCAGGATGATGCCCTTGCCCAGCTTGTCCAGCTTCTTCATGGTGACGTCGATCACCTGCTGCGGGTTGCGCGCCTTGAAATCGAACGAGTTGAGATCGCAGGAGAACATCGCAATGTTGCGGGTACCGAGATAGGTCACCATCTCAGGCGGGTGCTGCAGCGCCGGGAAGCGGAAGAACGGCGATGGCGGGGCGCCCAGGGCCCACTTCACCGCGCTGAAGCCCTTTTCGATTTCTTCCTTGCGCTGATCTTCCGTCAGCTTCTTGTTGGTGAGGGTTGCGTGCGACCAGGTATGCGATCCGATGGTGTGACCTGCCGCGGCAACCTGCTTCAGGATTTCAGGGTAGTAGGTCGAGTGCTTGCCGATCGGAAAGAAGATGCCGGTCGTGCACTCGTCCGCGAGCGTCTTCAGCACCGAGGGCGTATTGAGCGGCCATGGGCCGTCGTCAAACGTCAGAACGACCTCCTTGTCGCGCAGGAAATCGAGCTGCTTGAAATGCTCAAAACCGAAACCCGGCCCACCCGTGGTGTCGATCTCGACAACGCGGCCGATCCCGAGCGCATCGGGATTGGAGCACGGTTGCTTGGCTGGCGCCGGCACGGCGGCGGGCGCCGGAGCCGCGGTTGCCGCGGCAGCGGGTGCCGGGTTGTTGCTGATCGAGGGGGTTTGCGACCAGGCTGCACCCGCCGACCAAAACGAAATCGCGCTTGCCAAGATCAATCCAGCCGCAACACGCATCTTGCCGTTCCTTTATCGTGAGCGCTCGGGATCGGCATTCGCCGTCGCGCCGAGCGACTTATTGCCCCCAGGGAATCATAGCCTAGTTGGACCGGTGCGGCCACGGCAACGGCTTTTTCAAAGCGGCCGGATTTGCCAGTTGGGATCGGATTCCGGGGATACGGACCCAAATCCCGAGGCGATGCGTCAGGAGTCGGCGAGCGGACGCTTGATGGCGGTCTTCGCCCGCGAATCAACGGGCTCAATCGTTTCTGCGAGGACGTCCACGATATAGCCATCGCGGCCAATCAGGTATTTGTGAAGTTCCGTCGGGGAATGTCGGATCGCTCGCGGTGCCGGCCGCGCGAAAGGTAACGCTATATTGCTTTTGCGTTGGGCCAAGCCTCACCCGCTGGCCCGCATTTCCATCAACAAGCGGTCATTTTCGGCCGGAAGGGCACCAGGGAATCGGCATCAGCGTCAGGTAGTACCAGTTCCATTCGCAAACCGTTTCGCGCCCCCTGCGCATGAAGGCGTATTTGACCGGCTCGGCCTGGCTGATCGCGATTTGCAGACTGAAAAGGACGATTGCGATGGGAGCCGCCCACCTGTGAAAGCGCAGCTCGGTCAGACAATCGAGCAAAATCGCGCCGGCGAGGATGATGAGCGGATCGGTGAAGATGAAATACTCGGCCTTCAATCCGCGTCTCACGCCGAGCGTGTCGATAGCGACTGCGGCCAGGAGGAGCAGCAGCGCCTGCAGGGCGAGCTGTTTTTGGCCGCGCGACCAGGCATAGACGATACCGGGCACGATCAGCCAGGTGAGAAACACCGTGGGACGGGGTGAGGAGTGCAGCACGAAAGTGTAGCGCGCGAGCACCGATGCGAACCCTTCGAACAGGAGCCACAGAGCGGCGAAGGGGCTGGATCCGCCGGCAGCGGCCGCTGTGTTCGCATCCGCAAAGGTCAGCATTTTTTCCAGGGGGTTGAGCACCGCAATCACGTTGCTCGTGTTGTACTGGAGGTCGAGCGCGAGCAATGCCACCGCGGCGCCCGTCAAAATCGCCGACAACGAGGTCAGAGTCTCCGTTGCGCTGACGCGCCAGATCCCCGCATAGGCGATGACGCAGCCGGCTATCAGAAGTAGCAGCGCCGATTGATAGACGCCGAAACGGCCGAGCAAAAGCGGGTGGAATTGCGCAGCCTCGAGAAGCGGGCGGTCGAAACCCGTGGCAACGAGCGGCCACGCCGCCCAAGCTGTGGCAATCGCCGCCGCCGCGGCAAATATCGCCACCGGGACACCTGATCGCGCCTGCCGCCAGAATGGGACGCTGGCGCTCTGCGGGCTTCCAAACGGTAACACCACGACGGGCAAGGCGGCGATCAGCAGGATGACCTGCACCTTGTTCTCAAGGCCAAGCACACACAGCGCAGCCGCAACCGCCATCCACAGCGGACGCACGACACTCGCCCGGCGCCCGATCACGATCAGGATCATCAGCGCGAAGAGCACCGGGCACGCCGCCACCAGTTCCGTGCGCAGGATGCGCGAGTGCACGGCGACCCCGCCCGAAAATGCAAAGGCGAATGTCGCGATCGCCGCTACCCGCCAGTCCCGCACGATCAGGCGGATGAGCGCGGCAAAAATCAGTACGCAACCGGTCGCGATCAACCAGGCGAGGACGCGTCCCGCGCGAACAGCGCTGGTCATGGCGGCATCGAAGGCTGTGGGGTCGGTTGCCGGCGGAAACGTCGACAGCGAGTAGCTGTCGAGCAGGCCGAGGCCATGCAGCAGCTGAAACCAGAGTTTCACGGACAGGATGGTGAAATAGCCGGTGTGGTCGAAGAATTGCTGCGACTTGCCGTCGTTGAGCACAAGCGCATTGTAGACCACCATGAAATCCATGTCGGCGTTGCGCCAGTAGATCAGCGCGTATCCGCACAGGAAGAACGAGGCTGAAAGTCCGGCGACGATCGCCGCCAATCCCCCGCGCCAGCCGAGCAAAGTGAGACGGGCGAGGGCATCTGGCCCCGCGCTGGGCGGCGCTCGTCTCGTCGGGACGGGGTTGAGAGCTTGATCCATGCCGGCGGTCTTTTAGACCAGCCTTCGGTCCAAAGCGACCCGGCGCCGACGTATGGGCCGTGTTTCCGAAGGGCTTAGCGGAGCCGGACGATAAAATCCGTTCCCTCGCCGGTTTCGCCCGCGGCGATCGCCTGGTCGGAAACAATGATGGACGCACCGGTCGAAAGCGCCTCGACTATTCTTGTCATGACGTCGGCGGGGAGCTTCAGGCGATCAAGCGCCTCGACGGGACTGTCCTGCTCCGGTGACGCCTTCGCCTCGACCGGAGCCGTGCGCGCCACCTTCGATCTGCGCGAAGCCCGCGCGTCGTCGCCACGCTGGTCGGCGCGCTTCGTTCGCGTGGGGAGCGAGACAACCGACCAGTGCAGGACATTTGCGTCGTCCTTGTCGACCTGCGCCGTGAAGATGTGCGTTCCAAGCGGGCGCTCGTCGGGCGAGATGGTCACGGGAACGTCAAACAGCGGCGAAAAATTCTGCCGGACATAGAGCTTTGAGTCCTTGCGGCTGACGAACACTGAAATCTGGGCGCCTCTGGCTGCTGCGGGCACGTCGATCTTCGGTATTACGGATTTAGCGGTCTCGGCAGGCCGCGTCGGATCCTTCTTCGGCTCGGCCGCAATGACGGGCGCCGTACCGGATTTGTCGGCCTCCATTCCGGACGGCCTGGGCTCGTCCGTCCTGCCCGGTCTGATTTCGACGGTGGTGTTCCCGGATTTCGACTCGGTCGGCTTGACCTCATTCTGCCTTGCGGTGTGCGGCTCGGCCTGAGGTTTCGCGGCTTCGGAGTCCGCTTCGGACTTCGACGAATCATCAACTTGTTCGGCAACCTTTTTATCGGCAGAGGATGGCGCGCTCGTGCGATCCGGCGCTGCATCCGACATCGTCATGGATGGCCGGGTGGATGGCAGCGTGTCGCGGGCATCTGCGGTTCGCGTCTGCGTTGTGGAAGGGTGTGTCTCCTCCGTTGCGGGTTTTTCACTGTCGTCGTGGCCCATGGTCGATCGCAGTTCGACCTTCGTCTCCGCGATCTTCGCGATCGTCTCGGCTGCGGCGACGGCGCCAACACTCTCCGCCGCCGGGGCTTCCGCTTTCGGCTCTTCGGGAATTGCCGGCTGGGGAGGGAGCTTCGTGGCCGCGAGAAGCGGATGCGAGAAGCTGGCCGGGGTGACCTCGCCGGGGGTGATGACGACGCGCGCGCCCATTCTGGTCCAATTCCACATCTTCACGGCAAATGCCGCCGGCATGCGAATGCAGCCATGCGATGCAGGATGTCCCGGCAGCACGCCCGCGTGCATGGCAACGCCGGACCAGGTGATTCGCTGCATAAAGGGCATCGGGGCGCCGCTATAGATGTTGGAATGATGGAATTTGTGTTTCTGGATCACGCTGAACACGCCCATCGGCGTCGGGTGACCCGGCATCCCGGTGGAGACCGGCGATTCCGCGAATAGCCCGTTGGCATCGTAGACCCGCATCTTTTGCTGGGCGATCGAGATCGAGATAATCAGGGGCCCCTGCGGTTTGGCGGTTTCCTTCTCCGATGTCTCGATCTTTTTATCGGTATGACGACGAACTTTCTGACGTCGCGGCGGCGCAGGTTGGGCAGGCGCAGACTGCCAGAAGCCCGGACCGGAGTCCTGCCAATAGTAGATCGCGGCTTCCGCCGGCGAGTTCAGACCGATCACTCCTGCAGCCGTCAGAAGGACGATCTGCCAATGCCGTCCGTGCACCGAATTCAGTCTTTGCCCGTTCACGTCCATTACCTTCAAATCCTGGTCAATTCACGGTTAGTGTTGCCGACTTGCGTACGCGTTCACCAGCTTGGCGCTTGCTCTGATTGCGATTTTGGTCACGAACGTAGCAAAAAAGCCTCACATTCGGTTAAACACCGCGGGATGCGGGAGCCTTCCCGCAGGGCGGGCGAGCGCTTACATGCGCCGAACGGGCTCACGGAGAGAATCATGCAACGCTGCCCCGAAAGCCAATATGACACCCGATGGCATCGTTGGGCCTTGCTGTTGCTTGTGCTGCTTGTGTGGCCGGGACCGTCCGCCTTTGCAGCCGACGAACCGGACCTGATCTTCCGTCGCTCGACGGTCTTCAAGTGGCTGACCCCGAATGACAAGCTTGCGACATACGGCATCGACGATCCGGAGGTGGAGGGCGTGGCCTGTCATTTCACGGTGCCCGAGCGGGGCGGCGTCAAGGGTTGGCTGGGGGTTGCCGAGGAAGTGTCGGACATTTCGCTCGCATGCCGACAGATCGGTCCGATCCATTTCAAGGCCAAGCTGGAGCAGGGCGACGATATGTTCCGGGAACGGCGTTCGCTCTTCTTCAAGAAGATGCAGATCGTGCGGGGCTGTGACGCCAAGCGGAACGTGCTGGTGTATATGGTGTATTCGGACAAGCTGATCGAAGGCTCGCCGAAGAACTCGACCTCGTCAGTGCCGATCATGCCCTGGGGGCCCGGCGATAGCGTCGTTCAGAAATGCGGCGACTTCATTCAATAAGATGTCCCGGTGTCGGCCAATGAACGACAAGAATTGGCCCAATGGACACGATCGGTTCATTGGGCCACCAGACTGTTGAAATCGTTCCGCTTTCAAGCTTTGCTTCGTGGGATGGCGACGACGAAACAAAACTTCTGCGCGACGAAACCATTTTCGCTCTTGACGCAAAGATCCGGAAACGGGGCGGTGATAAAGGCGTGCTGTGACGCAACCTTTGCCGCCAGGGCTTCGTGTATGTTTTTGCGAATCCGCGCATCGGTGATCTTCGTATGTGTCGCCTCGAGCGCTTCGGCGCAGGCTGAGATGCTGGCCGCAACGAGGCTGCCCGATCCGCGCGGAGAGTTCGTGCGCCAATGCGCCCCTCACATGTTGGGACGCTGGGCGCATCCTGAATCCGTTTGTAGTTGTCTCCACGACTACGCCGCAGCCGCAATCGAAGACGCAGATCTTCGATCGGCATTGCTGCGCGGAATAAGCGAGACCGGCGTCCCCACCATCGAAAACGAGTGGGTACCGGTATCGAAACGATCCGAGATCAGCGCCACCTTCACCAAGGTTGCGAAGCCGACGATGCAGTGCATGTTTGATCCGGCGAAACAGCCGTAACTGACGAGAGCCGCCTATTTTCGCTTCGGCCCCAGCCGCGGGATGCATTTTCGCGAGCGGACGATCCCGGTGGGCGTAATCTTGGTGCCGGAGACTTCCTTGATCTGGCCGGCCGGGCAGGTTCCATCGTCCACCTTGACGCGTTGTCCGAGCCGCAGTTCGCCGATCTCCTGCTCGCGGGATACCTGCTGCGCAAGCGCGGACGCTGCGAGTACGAGATATCCTAAGCTGCACAAGATGGGAAAACTCGCCGTCATGCGAAATACCTGGGATGCGAACAGAGCCTTGCACTTGCCAGTCATCCGGTGCTTCCTTTGAGGCATGTCGCCTTGCGGCAAAATATTCGTACGCTCGCGATTCTGAAAGCGATCCGGCAAGAGAGCGGTCCTGCTTCCCCGTTTCTCGTGCTTCGACATGGAACCAAGCGCAATGAACACCAGCGATACGAGCCGAAGAATCCTCGACGCGGTCGACGCGAGTTTCGAGGCGCAGCTTGCTGTCACCCGGGATTTTGTCGCGATTCCCTCCACCCGTGGCGCGGAAGGGCCCTGCCAGGACATGATCGGCGATCTCCTGCGCCAGCGCGGCTACGAGGTCGACGACTGGCATATCGAAATCGACGATCTCCGGGATTTGCGGGGTTTCGGACCGATCGAGCATGATTTCTCGAAGGCCCGCACCGTGGTCGGCACCTGGCGTCCGGCAAGCAACGCCGGCAAATCGCTGATCCTGCAAGGTCATTGCGACGTGGTTCCGGCCGGACCTCTGGACATGTGGGAGACGCCGCCGTTTTCGCCGGTCGTGCGCGATGGCAGGATGTACGGCAGAGGCGCCTGCGACATGAAGTCCGGCACCATCGGCGCGCTCTACGCGCTGGATGCCATCAAGGCCGCGGGGCTGAGGCCGACGGCACGGATCCACTTCCAGTCGGTGATCGAGGAAGAAAGCACCGGCGTCGGCGCGCTTTCGACCCTGCAGCGTGGCTATCGCGCGGATGCCTGTCTCATTCCGGAGCCGACTTCGGGCCGCATGGTGCGATCGCAGGTTGGCGTGATCTGGTTTCGCCTGAAGGTACGAGGTCATCCCGTGCATGTGTTCGAGGCGGGCAGCGGCTCAAACGCGATCACCGCAGCCTATCATCTGATTCAATCGTTGCAGAAGCTCGAGTCGGAATGGAACGAGCGCGCCGGGAGCGATCGACACTTCAAGGCCGTGACGCATCCGATCAACTTCAATCCGGGCATCATCAAGGGCGGCGACTGGGCTTCCAGCGTGCCGGCGTGGTGTGACGTCGACTGCCGGATCGCAATCCTTCCGGGCTGGTCGGTCGCCGAGTGCCAGTCCGAGATACTTCGTCACGTCGCCGCGGCAGCACGCGAGCATCGCTTCCTGGCGAACAATCCGCCTGAGGTGCAATGGTCCGGTTTTCTGTCGGAAGGCTATGAGCTGAAGGATTCGGGCGAAGCGGAAGCCGTATTCGGGAAGGCCTACGACGCTGTCTATGGCGGAGCGGTAAAGGATATCGCCTTCACCGCGCTCACCGACACGCAATTCTATGGCCTGAACTACAACATCCCAAGTCTTTGCTTCGGCGCCAGCGGGGCCGCGATGCACGGCTTCAACGAATATGTCGATCTCGATTCCTTGCGAAAGACGACCAAGACCATGGCATTGTTCATCGCCGGATGGTGTGGCGTGGAGAAACTATGACAGCGCGCTGCAACGCCGCCGGGGGAGACGCTGGAACCGCCGATCGAAGTTGGCGCCCATGAAGGTGGGCGCTGCGATTTGAGCACGAACTTCCGAAAGTGAGCACGAGATGACGCCGCTTGAGAAAATCCGTTCGATGAAAATGCCCTTTGCCGAGTTGAAGGGTGTCACATTCACCGAAGCGGACAAGGATCGCGTGGTGGCGCGGATGCTGGTCCGTCCCGATCTCTGTACGCTCGAGCATACGATACATGGCGGAGCACTGATGGCGCTGGCGGATTCGGTGGGCGCCGCGGCGACCGTGATCAATTTGCCCGAGGAGGCGAAAGGCACAACCACCATCGAGAGCAAGACCAATTTCATCGGCGGCGCAAGGGAGGGTACGACCGTGATCGCGACCGCAACGCCGGTGCATCGAGGCCGGCGCACCCAGGTCTGGCAGACTCGCCTTGAAACCGAGGAGGGCAAGCTGGTGGCTCTGGTCACCCAGACCCAGATGGTGCTCTGAAAATCCCGCAATCGCGGAAAACTCGCGAGATTTGAGCCGATTCCCCGCCATTTCGGGATCTTGAATTTTATGCTGCGATGCACAATATAGGTCGATCTAGGGATTGGACGCCTCCTCGAGGGCTACCGAGAGGAGTTTGAAGTGAGCTACCAGGACGTTCTCAGTTCGAGGGTCGCCAATGGCACCGTTCGGACTCTGGGTCGGCAGGAAGAGCTGCCGCTTTTGCGTGACCACTTGTTGCGGCTTGATCGGGAAAGTCGTCACGATCGCTTCCACGGTTTCATGGATGATGGCTTCATCGAGCGTTACGCCGCAAGATGCGCCAGTGATGGCACCGTCGTGATCGCTTATCTCGAAGACGGTGCGGTCCGGGGCGCTGCCGAACTGCATCCGCCGGATCAATCGCCAAACTCGGAGCCGGAGGTCGCCTTCAGCGTTGAGTCCGGCCTCCGCCGGCAGGGCGTTGGCAGCATCCTTTTTCGCAAGTTGATTGCGGAAGCGCGGGCGAGGGGTTACCGCACCCTGCGGATTACCACCGGAGCCCAGAATGGAGCGATGCGCGCGCTTGCCCACAAGTTCGGTGCGCACCTCACATTCCGTCACGGAGAATCCACCGGCAGCATCGATCTGAGCCAGCAGCCGCAGCCTGCTCCGGTACGGCTTTGGTTAGCCACGCCGCTGGAAGCGACGCGCGCCATGATCAATTTCAATCGGTCCTATTGGCAGTTCTTGCTGCGAATGTACGGCTTGGGACGAGCCACGTGATCGCGGCGTCGCCTGACGCAATGGTGCGTCAACGATCTAGGTGCCGGTGCGCTTGTCGTTGCCGAACCGCCTGACGACGCGGCGTTCGACCACCACGGAGCGCTGTGCGCCGTGTTCTCCGGCGATTACCCGGCTCGACGAGCGGGCGGAGGCGCGCGCGGCTTTCTTTACCTCGGATGTCACGGATTCAACCGGCAGCCCCATCAGAGACGCTGCGATCTCCGCCTGTTCATTCTGATCGTCGGTCAGGCCTGACGCTGCGAAGATGGCTTCTTCCAGAGTCGGTGGATCGTGCCGGACACGCCGTGGTCCATATTTCGTATTCCAGTCCTGGCTCATCGCGGGCCCCTTGTTCGACGTGCAAACACCTAGGGAGACCAATGTTGCATTGCAAGATGAATATGGTATGGCAATCCAGCTATGCGTCTTTCGATCTGCGGAATTTTTCACTGCAATTGTTCGTGTCCGCGTTACGGCACTTGTTCTCCAGCGCCCGCCAATTCCATCGGCTGCTGGGGCCATCGCTTCAGCGCGGCCCGACCGGCATCGGTCAGGAGATAGATGCCGCGCTCAGCGCGATCGAACCAGCCATACACGTTGTGCAGCAGGATTTTCGGAGCGTCGGGAATCTCTGGCTTGAGGTCACGGACCCGCCTGGGTCCTTGCGAAAGGGCCAGCGCGCAAGCCAGGGCCTGCTGCCGGTAGGCGGTCATGATCGGCGCGCGCGTGCTGCCGCCCGCCGCCGGGTCGCCGCGGCGCCGTCGATGTTCGGTAACAAGGCGCGAGCGCTTCTTCGGATCTCGGCGCGGGCTGCTTGCGGGCGAGACGATCACCTCGACATCGCCCGATCTGGTCACCGCGAGCATGCCAAAGCCGAGCCGGCGGCAGAGATTGCGGTAACGCGCGTCGCTCTCGCGTCCCTTGCCGCGCTCTGAAAGCCGCGCGGCAACCCAGACTTCGTCGGACGCGCTCGCGCGATCGACCGCCTGCAAAATCAGTTCGAGGTTGAATGAGAGCTTCAATTCACCGACGACCACGATCGGAGGGTCGTCACCGCTCAAGGCAACAAGATCGCAGCCGCCGACCTCACCCTTGACCGCATAGCCAAGCTTCTCGAGGAAACGTTTGACTGGCAGGTACAGGGCAGTTTCCAAAGGGGCTCCGGCGTCAAGAACGGCGACTCACTTGTCGATTCTAACATTCGTTCCCCTGGCAGCGGATAGTCTTTCCCTTTGTTTCCTAAAGCGCGCGATGGGATCAGGCTGAACCACTTATCGCGCTTCAGGTTGTTGTTTTCGCACGATCTCCGCGCAAACGCATTCGCGTTTGTCGCGAGGGAAAACCGCTACACACTTTTCCGGATCATGCTTTAGACCCGGCCGGCAACGGGAATCAACGCGCCGGTGATGCCGCTCGCCGCGTCGCTTGCGAGAAACAGGATCACATCGGCCAGTTCTTCCGGGGTCACCCATTTCGCGAAATCCGCGTTCGGCATGCTGGCGCGGTTGGCCGCGGTATCGATGGTCGAGGGCAGCACGGCGTTGACAGTGATCTTGCCCTTCCATTCGGCCGCGAGCGCCTCGGTGAGGCGATGCACGCCGGCCTTGGACGCGGCGTAGGCCCCCATGCCTGAGCTCGCCTGCAGCGCGCCCATCGCGCCGATATTGACGATCCGCCCGGCGGCCGAACGCGCAAGATACGGGATCGCCGCTCGCGAGGCGTTTACGGCCGTCATCAGATTGAGTGCATACATGCGTTGCCAGGTTTTGGGATCGCCTTCGGCGATCGTTTCGAATGCGAAGCCGCCCGCAATGTTAACCAGTGCATCGAGCCTGTCGAAATGCGAGGCAGCTGCATCTATCGCCTTCCGGGCGGCGGCCGCGTCCGTCAAATCGACGCCGCCGAGTTCGATCCTGCTGTTCGTTGTGGCGGCTTGCGATGCTATGTGGTCCACCCCGGCAACACGTGCGCCACGTGCGAGCGCGGTGGCCACGACGACCTTGCCGAGCGCGCCGGAGGCTCCGGTCACGACAATGACTTTTCCATCCATGATGATCTCCGAGCCGGGAAGGAGGGCTCACCTCACTGGCCGTATTCTCATAAGCCCGGTAGCGTGGCGCAATGATGTCCGCTTTGCTCCCGAAGCGACGCGGCTCCCGCGCAGCAACGAAGCGAGGCGGCGGGTCAACAGGCTGAACACCTCCAAGGTCGCGAATGGTTCAGCCCACCACGGTCGGAAACGGTTCGTGCTAGGCCGCCCTGTCGAATCCAAGATCGTCTTCGATTACGGCGTTGGGTCCGATTGGCACCTGGCTTGAATTGGCCAGATTGAGTTTGCGGAAGACGATCTTCTCATGCCAGATCTTGCGGAGGAAATCTTCGAAGACCTGAATCGTTAACTGCTCGCCAGGGCACCGACGGTACCCGAAGCCGAATGGCGCGAAGCCGGCATAGTCACAAACCGGCAGGTTCCTTCCGTTGATAACACCGAAGACCGTCCCGAAACCACTATTCGTGATGTTTGCCTTGCGTCCGTCCTTGACCTCGAAATTTGTGATTTCAAATGGGCATCGCGCGAGGCCCATCTGCCGGCATTTATCCTCAGTGATCTGGGCGCTGGTAGGAACGCCAAGATACCTCGATGGATCGAAAGCATTCGGGTCCTTCCAGTGGACCGGATCCAGGCTGGTGCTAGTGTGGGGCGTGCTGATGTAACTATGGCGCGCCATTGGAAAGCCAAACCTCTCCTGAGGAGACGCGCCATAGGCGCTTGTCCTGGCGTCCTCAATAGCCGAGATGCTGCCGCCATTTGGCGATATTACGCGGAACAATTCCATGACGAACAATTCCAGCGGCGAGAAGGCGGCGCCGTTGGCGTTTTCGAAATCTCCGCTCATCGTCTTCTGAAACGAGGCTCGCAGAGCCGGGTCGCCGCCGTTCTCGGATAAGCGCGACATAATCCCGAAGATCGAGTTGCCCCATTGGCTAAGCGCCACGAAATTGTGGAAGCACTCGAACACGACGTCCTTTTTCGCAAAGTGACGACCGTCGCCGGCGTTCTTCAACCAATACCAGGCTATCGTCTTTTCGGGATTCTTGGTTTTGCCGTTTTCAATGTCGGCGAGTTGATCGTCGATCCATGATTTCAGAAAGTCGAGGCGTTCACGAACCATCATGTAATTATCATATGTGATAGGCAGCAGAGGATTTCTGTACGCAAGAACAGTATTGAATGCTTCGCCGATCTGCCGAACCTGGAAGGGAATAGCGTCTCCGGTCACTCCAAGATGAAGGTCCCAATAGAGGTCGAAATAATAATCAAGGTAATGCCGCATGAACGGCTTGTTGGCGAATTTCTGATCCATGAGCTTGTCGAAGAAAGCGACGACCTTCGCACTGTACATTGGCTTGTAGAGATCTGGCGTCACTGCCGTGAAGTAAATTCTCTTACGGAGATTATCCGGGCCGCGCTTCTCAAGACCCTGCAAAAAAACGGTTACGCCATCTTCAGGAGTAGGTCGCCAGTCGCGGGTAATGAGTCCCCAAAGGTCGTAGGGCAATGCGTTTTCCTTGCTGAAGTCGACGTCGATCAACGGCAGCATTGGACGCTCGCCTTCGTAGAAGCTCGTCAGGAAAAACGGCCGGACGACCTTCTCGACGTATTCATGATCGAAGTTGGCCGGAATGCTTTCGCGAAAACGCTGAAACGCAGTTCTAATTTGATCCGGGAGGGGGGATTGGGCGGCATCGGCAGATGCCTGCTCGGCGTTTGCCAACATTGAAGCGGATCCGGCGCTCCCCAATATGCCAACCGCCGCTGCGCCCCCCTTAAGAACCGTCCGACGTTCCAGTACCATCGTGTCCTCCCTTTTTTGCTTGTTTACGATTGATCTCCGCAATTTTTGGTGACCTCCTGGCGATCGATCAGCGGCCTTTTCCCGACGTCGGCGTTTTCGATGCGCGGAAAAAACTGACCAGAGCGACGTCAGCTTCCTCCGACCCTTCGACGTGCTGGTCGTCATCGAGCATCATCGTGCAATTCAGGGCGTCTTGAAATATTCTGCATGAAATGCTCGTGGCAAGAGAGCGCCTCAAAACCAATCCATGCTTGCGAGTGTCTCGAGGTATTGAGCCGGATGCGCTCGAATGTCACCCAAAGCAATCCGAGAGCGCCAGTCGCGGCTTATTCTTTAGCCGTAAGCAACGCCCGGGTTGCTTTGCCCAACTTCTATAATGTAGCCATCAGGATCGCGAATGTAGCAGCGCGTCTCGCCGTACTTGGCCTTCGGTTCCGTGATGAACTCGGCTCCTCGACTTCGCCAAAGTTTATAACATGCTTGAATATCTGCAACGCGGATGTTCATGAAGCTGCTGACCAGATCGGGATTGGCGGGGACGCTGAGCGTTACCGATGGTTTGTCGGGTGTCGGACCGCCCCCGGGATTAACAAGGAGCCACGTGTTCGCGATCTGGATGTACCCCGGCGCGCCGCTGCTATCGCCTCTGCTCAGAATGCGACCTCCGAAGACCGTTTCGTAAAATCGAAGCGATCGTTCGACGTCAGCGACAGTGAGAAAGTGTGCGACGGTAAAACCATCCTGCGGGGGCATCTGATAGGTTTTCTGCTCGACCTGTACCTGGTTCATAGACGACCTCCAAATTCGGATTTGGTATTCTCGGTTCGTCAGAGAGAGGAAGCGTGGTGATGCCGTCGCGCGCTCACCTCTTGGGATACGCTGTAAAAATGTAGTCTTTGGCCGCTACCGTCGTATGGCACGCGTACCCGCATTTCGCGTCGTTCCCTTCAGGCGTGAACGTGTCAGATGCGGCGTCATAATTGAAATTGCCGTAAGCCCATCCGTGCGTGTCCGGGAATCTCTTTGAATCTTTTTCAATTACGGCAACCGCCTTGAGGGCATCGGGGACCATCACAGAATACGGGGCCTCCGTGTTCTTTTTGAAGCTCCACTCGATCTTCACAATCTTGGACCCTTCGGGAAAAAGCTTGCCGTCCGAAGGCAAACCTTGCTTGTACGCGTCCATCATCACGTCATTGGCAACGATTACTTTCAGGAAAGCTTCGGTCTGACTGACTGCGACAACTTTCCAGTTCTCGTATCCTCTGAAATCAGCAAACGCGAGCTCGCCCAATTTCAAGGTGTACCTGTCCTGCGCCGCAAGGGCTATGCTGCCCAGGGCGGCGAGCGCCAGCAAAACTATCGTAACCATCGAGGACGGTTTTTTAAGCATGGATTACTCCAGCGCCTGTTGGTTCCCAGCCAAATGCTTCGACTTCAATGGGTGCGGGGCGCAGGTGCGTGGGTCTTTGTCAGAGGATCGCCCGCACTGAAGCCACCGTCTCGCAGACGGCAACTATTGCCAAGCCGCACTCGCTTTCATATCGCGCCTTGAACCAAAACCCGATCCATACTCGTCGACTGCATTTGACGCCTTACCTTAGGGGACTTTGATTGCGGGCTTACTTCGTTGGGCGTCACAAATTGTTTCTGCGCCGCCCGCTGCTGCTTTGTCATCTTGCCGTAGCATCAGTGTGAAGATGGAGGCAGCTCGAGTGCAGCGATTTGCTGGCTCGCTATCGTTATTGTGTTCCTGACACCCCGATGGACCACCTCTGATAGTGGCTGAAAGCGGCCACTTCTCGCGTCCTTAGGGCATTTCCGCCTTACCTCCGGAAAGCGGACATCAAACATTCATGGAAGCGTCCCCTGGAGCTGCGGGTGGCGCAAAATCGCGCCTGCCGCCGATGCAACCTTGAGGAAATTGGCTTGCTGATGACGCGCAGATTGCGCATGGCGGCCATGCGGAAATTGCCAGTCGTGTTAGCTTGTCGCAGATGGGCGCCCTTGCCCGCCGATCCCGAAACGCTTCACCCGTTAGCCATCATCCGGAGTTGTCGTATCAATTCTGGATTGCTTCGCCGAGCCCGCATCGGGCGGGCCTGCACGGCAATCGATTAAAATTTGCCGGACTTTTGTAAGCGGACTGCAGAGTCATCCGGATATATCGCCTTATCGGTCAATCTGGGGCTGGAAGCATCATGATGAGACATCTGCCTGATCACGGTTTGCCGCTCGTTCAGCTCAAGGAGCAGCGGCGGGATTTGGTCGTCGCGCTGCAAAACCGCGTCGGGCCGGTGAGCGGCTGGGAATTGATGCAGATCGCGGCGGTCCAGCAGGCCATATCGGCCTTCGAGGACGTTATCGCCGATCTCGACGCCGAACTGGAAGCGGCTGCGTAAGTTGTGAGTCCGGCGCGTTATTCGGGCGGCGCAATCACAAGGTCCGGCACTACCATCACGCCCATCGAACGTCCGGCGACCGCGTGCGAATTGACTTGAAGCGGGACGACGCGAAAAAGGGTCGAAGCATTTTTGCTCGACCCCTTTTAATCTCCAATCGCCGTTCTTGAAAAAGCCTCGACCGACAGCGAGCGCGAGTTGAGTTGCATCAGCGCTCACGCGCCTCTCTTGCTTCCTCGATGGCAGCCTCGTGATACCAGCTCCCGCTGTATACGGGCACGGCGAGTGTGGCCCGGCCTGAATCGGCGGTGGCTTTCGTTTCCTCGTACCGGGCCTTCCCGAGGGCCGCACGGCCCCCGGGAGGGAATTGGTAGATCCTGGCGGACCTCTGACTTAAATTCGTATTCATCGATATCTCCATTGGTCGCGGCGGCTTAACTCGTGCAGGGCCCGACTCGTTCGTGAGTTACTGGGGAATTCGATATGGCCGTGCGTACCAGCAGTGCAACCTGACCAATAAAAAATCATGCAATGAATAAAATATAGGCACATTCGGTTTTGCCTCAGGCAAGGCAATCGCCGTTGAGTTCGCGCGCCGTCCATTGCCAACATTGCGGATGCTGCGCCTAGTCTGGCGGAAAATTGCGGGCGGTTGCCGCGCTAATGAACCGGGGCGCGGAGATGCCGGCCCGATGCCACAGAAACAGGCGTCAATCGGGTTCAAGTCGCTTCCTTGAAGTGCCTCGGCCCTCTCGATAACCGCGCGCCTTTGCCGCACCTCGAAACCAAGCCGAGCGACTGCGTCAGTGCCGCCGGATGTTCGTTGGCCGGATCTTTTGCACCGCAGCGATTGGCACTTTTATTGCTTCGTAGCGCTCTGGCCGATGGGGGCCGGGTATGCGTGTGAGCCAGGAAATTTTGAGGTCTCACACTTTTCGCATTATCAACTCATGAGAGGCTCAATGACAAAGTATAAGCTCGAGTACATCTGGCTCGACGGATATACGCCGACGCCGAATTTGCGCGGCAAAACACAGATCAAGGAATTCGAAGTATTTCCGACGCTGGAACAGCTGCCGCTCTGGGGCTTCGACGGAAGCTCGACAATGCAGGCCGAGGGGCACAGTTCGGATTGCGTGCTGAAGCCGGTCGCGGTCTATCCCGATGGCGCGCGTACCAACGGCGTGCTCGTGATGTGCGAAGTGATGATGCCCGACGGAAAGACGCCGCATCCGTCCAACAAGCGCGCCACAATTCTGGACGATGAGGGTGCATGGTTCGGCTTCGAGCAGGAATATTTCTTCTACAAGGACGGCCGACCGCTGGGCTTCCCGCCGAGCGGATATCCGGCGCCACAGGGCCCGTACTACACCGGCGTTGGCTACAGGAACGTGGGCGACGTCGCGCGCAAGATCGTGGACGAGCATCTCGATCTGTGCCTTGCTGCCGGCATCAACCACGAGGGCATCAACGCCGAAGTGGCCAAGGGCCAGTGGGAATTCCAGATCTTCGGTAAGGGCTCCAAAACCGCTGCCGACCAGATGTGGATGGCGCGCTACCTAATGCTGCGACTGACGGAGACGTATGGCGTCGACATCGAATTCCATTGCAAGCCGCTCGGCGATACCGACTGGAACGGTTCGGGCATGCATTGCAACTTCTCGACCAAGTATATGCGCGAAGTCGGCGGCAAGGACTATTTCGAAAAGCTGATGGAAGCCTTCAAGGCTAACCGGGCCGAGCACATCGCTGTCTATGGTCCCGACAACCACATGCGTCTGACCGGCAAGCATGAGACGGCCTCGATCGACACCTTCAGCTGGGGTGTGGCGGATCGCGGCGCTTCGATCCGTGTGCCGCATTCCTTCGTCAACAACGGCTACAAGGGTTATCTGGAGGACCGCCGTCCGAACTCGCAAGGCGATCCCTACCAGATCGCTTCGCAGGTTCTGAAGACGATCGCCTCCGTTCCGACATCTGCCAAGGCCGCTGCCGCGTAAGCCGACCGATCCTTCAGGCCAGGCCTTTACCAGGCACGCCTTCACCGCAATCTGATCCGCCAGGCGCCAGCCTTGGCGGATCATTGCGTTTGGGGTCCACTGGCGCCGTGTTAGAAACGACCCTCGCGACCGGAATGACACGATGGCGGATATCTTACGTCTGTTTTCGACGCTGGCTTTGAAGGGGGCGCTCGGCGGCCTTGCGGGAAAATATGAGGCAATGACCGGCATGCGCATCGAGGCCGATTTCGCGCCGACGCTTGGCCTTTTGGAGCGTTTGCGCAATGGCGAGATCGCCGACGTGCTCATTCTCACGCAAGAAGGGCTTGCGGGGCTGGTCGCGGAAGGGGTGGTGGCAGCCGAAAGCTGTGTCGATCTGGCGCGCTCCGTTGTCGGCCTTGCAGTGAAAGCCGGAGCTGCTCATCCCGACATAGCAACGGAGGATGCGCTGCGCACGGCGCTTTTGGGCGCAGGATCGATTGCCTATTCGCGCCTCGGCGCGAGCGGCATTTTCTTCGCGCAGCTGATCGACCGGCTGGGAATCGCTGAAGAGATCAATGCTCGCGCCACCATCGTTCCACAGGGCTTTACAGCCGAACGGCTGGTGTCTGGCGAGGCCGATCTGGCGGTTCAGCAGATAAGCGAATTGAAGCAGGTCGCAGGCGTCGAAATTGTCGGGCCCGTCCCGCTCCACCTGCAGCAGCCGGCCGTCTTCTCCGCGGGGCGCCTGACGAGCTCGAGGTTGGTCGTTCAATCCGATCAGTTGCTGAAATTTCTCGCCTCGGAGGAAATGGTGCCGGCCCTGCGCGAGTCCGGGCTCGAGCCTCTCTGATGGGCGGGATTGCCAAACGGTCGCGTCCTTGATCGAACGCAAGGTGCCGCCATCGAAGGCAACTAGACTACACCGTATGTCCTGCACGGAGAAAAAAATGAGATGGCGTGGATTGTTGGTCCTTCTGGTTTGCGCTTCTCCGTTGGTTGCTGCGGCTCAAACGGGGGTCAACCTGCCGCCGGCTGAGCCTTATGTGCCGCGACTCGGGGATATCATGAACGCGGTCCAGACCCGTCACATGAAATTGTGGTTTGCCGGCAAGTCCGCGAATTGGGAACTTGCAGCTTACGAACTCCGCCAGCTCAAGGCTGGCCTCACCGAGGCTGCCTCGCTTTACGAAGGAATCCCCGTGACCAACGTCACGACGATGGCGCAGCCGATTTAAGCGATGGCCGATGCGATCGAGGCGAAGGACGGCAGGAAATTCAGCACAACCTATGGCGATCTGACCAACGGGTGCAATGGGTGCCATCAGTCGATGGGACGTGGCTTCATCACCATGCGGACCCCGGATGTTTCGCCTTTCGGCGATCAGCAGTTCGCGCCGCAGGGCAAGCGATAACCGACGGAACAGGAGCGCAGGCGACGGGGTTGGAGCTATAGATCAATTCAACGAGGTCCGACGCCATGATTCGGAAATTGAGATCAGGAGAGTATCGGCTCTATTCCCGCAAGCTTAATCCGAAAACCGGAAAGCGCCGCAATCTTGGTACCTTCAAATCGCGTGCTGCTGCCGAGAAGCACGAGCGCGCGGTGCAGTATTTCAAGCGTCATTAGTTGCCTGGCAGCGAGGGGCTATTTCGTCCCGTACATCCGGTCGCCGGCGTCGCCGAGGCCCGGCAGGATATAGCCGTGATCATTCAGCCTCTCGTCGACGGCGGCGGTCCAGATCGGAACATCCGGATGTTCGGCCTGGAAATGGTTGACGCCTTCCGGCGCCGCGAGCAGGCAGACAAAGCGCATGTCGCGCGCGCCACGCGCCTTCAGGAGGGAAGCAGCGGCGCAGGCGGAGTTACCGGTTGCCAGCATCGGGTCCATCATGATCACGGTCCTGTCGGAGAGATCCTGCGGCGCCTTGAAGTAGTACTCGACAGCCTGCAGGGTTTGGGGATCGCGGTAGAGACCGACATGCGCAACTCGGGCCGATGGAACGAGGGCGAGCATGCCATCGAGAAAGCCGACGCCAGCGCGAAGTATTGGCGCAAAGGTCAATTTCTTGCCGGCGATCATCGGCGCCTTCATGGGCATCAGCGGCGTCTCGATATCGACCATTTCCAGCGGCAGGTCTCGGGTCACTTCGTAGCAAAGAAGCATTCCGATCTCGTTCAGGAGTTCCCGAAAGCCCTTGGTGGAGCGATCATGCTCGCGCATCAAAGTGAGCTTGTGTTGCACGAGGGGGTGGTCGACGACATGAACGGCATTTGCGGAAGTCATGGGGTCTCCTGACGACTGAACCTGGCGCGTTGGGCGCAGGCGGCGCGGCTGGTGTCCTGGTTCTGACCCAGCGTGCCTCCTGCCTTGGCCAGTCCGCTTTTAGCACCTTGCCGGCAAAATAACTGCCTACCCGAAAGGCAATCGCTGTCGCAGGAAGGGGCGCTCACTTCATGCAATAGGCTACATGGTTGCGGGCATCGCGATAGGTGGTCTCCAGATAGGCCGGATTGGCCTGCGCCGCGCGTTCCACGGCGCGCGTACACATGTCCCCGAAGTCTTCCGCGCGGCCGTAGGTGAAGTACCTGAAGCAATCATCGTCAAATTTGACCGCGGCGACGATCGCCCGTTTCAATTGATCATCGGTGGCGTTGGGGTGGGCTCGCTTCAGCCGGTCGAAGGTCGGTCCGGCCTGGGCGAAATCATGTTCGTATTTGAGTTGGGCGTTGATTTCCGTCATGGACTTTTCGACCGCTTCCGGTGTGCTCAGGTCGCGCTTCGGCCAAACTCGGCCCTCCAGCCGCTCGAACGTGATCTTCTGCCGCCAGATCGCGTAGGCGGCGTCGAGCAGGGGCAGTGCGGCGGCCTCGGCGATGAGTTTGTCAACCGATTGCAGCATAACCGGCTTACGACAGCGAATAGTACAGGTGTCCGGTCCACCAGCCGTGATCACTGAGGAGGCGGAGACCGAACAAACCGATGCCGGCCACAAGCGCAATCCAGAACAACGGCTGTGGCATTGCGCGCCTGTAAGCAAACAGGCCGACTATCAGCAGGAAATCGAAAGTCATGGTCATGACTTGCTCTGCGCGCAATGGATACTCATGCGCCGTCGCGAACAAGTTCCAGGAGAATTGAGCGATCAGGAGGCATGGTACCAGTATTTCCAAAAGGGAATCTCGGCGGGTGCCTGCGGCTTTCGGTGTCGGCCGGTCAGTCATTAATTCGTCTCGCTCAAAAGTTGTATCCCCATGTAATGCAGCCGATTCTGGAAGACAAGACGCTCTGCCCCCTTGGTCGGGGCGCATGTGCAGCAGGTTCAAGGGGTCGGCCGAGCGCCAGCTATTTCTGCTTTCTGGGCTCTTGAATGGCCTTGAGATAATTGACCGTAGCCTCGGCCTCAGTGCGGGTGAAACGGAAGGTCGGCATGTCCGGATGGATCGTGGTCAGGCCGTCCTGCAGGCGCTGGCCGAAATCATTGTCGTAAAGCTTGTCTTCTGCGAAGTTGCGAAATGGTGGCGCGTCCACATGTGGGCTGGCTCCCTTTTCGCCGATCGCGTGACATTGCCCGCACATTTTCTCGAGGAGGGCTTTGCCTCGTTGCTGTTCGGCATCGAGTGCCAAGGCCGGCTTGCTGAATGAGCAGATCATCAGGAGCGCAAGACAAAGCGTCTTCATGGATGAACTCGATGACACCGGTCCGCCGGCCGCGTCGCTGCGTTTGCGGCCTCAACAGAATGCGCTTACGGCCGAAAGTCGCTTTGACCTCCCTCAATGGGCCGGCATCGAGCAACGCGCTCAGGCCAGCGCGCCACTCACGCCTTCAACGAGTCTGCTCTTCCGGTGCCCGCGTGGCAGACTTGCCGCGCCCGGGCGCTTGCGCCGTCGGGCCCACCTCCTGGCACGAAAGCTGGACCCATGATCCGTCCGCCCCCTTCTGATACGCGTGGCAACCCTCCGCCGCGGGCTGCTCGTCGACCTTCTGGGCGTTGGCGTTTGCATGGGAATTCGGGGATGAGTTCTTCGCCAGCGCCGGCGCCGTCAGTGCTGCGAGGACGGCGATCGAACCAACGAAGATCAATTGGGTGATCCGCATATGAGGTTCTCCGTTCGAAAACGAGGTAATTTCAAAAGAGAAGATTTTGGCGATTTTAGGCCGCGGGATTTTCTGCCAGACTGCTTAAAAATTTAGAAACGCGGCCAGGCCCGCAGCCTGTGGCATCGAAATTGCCGCCAAAACGCGGCTTTTTCGCAGATCGCGAAAACGGACCGCGCTATTCTGGCCATGGTCAGGCCGTGCCCGTACGCTGCCATCTCCGATGATTCGGTGACCGGCGCGCGCCGCTCACCCCGCTAGCGGCAAGCGCCGGGGCCGAGTTCGTCCCAAGTCACGCTCATAGGGATTGCTTGACCAGGATCAAGCCACGGCGCTCTCGACGCCTGTCATAGCGGAGCAATGATGGAACCTTCCGGAGTTCGTTCCGTTTGACCTAACGCAAGGTTGGCCTGCAAGTTCGAACTAATCTGCGATCGACCCGACAAGGAGAATGACAATGGTGTCTTCCGCGCTAGCGGCGATTCTACTTCTTGCGATCTTGCTGCCGTCAGCAATGCGGCGCGTGCCGCTGGCGCAGAAAGTCGTGGCAAGAAAGCCGAATTCGCTCAGGTAAATTCGTCAGCTGAAAGAACACTCGGCTTTCCTCTCGATCGTGCCCGGCCATTTTCACATTGAGGCGACGCCAAATGCGCGTGCATCAGATTATGACCCGCAAGGTTGCGACAGTGAGGACGGAAACGCCGATCCTGGAGGCTGCGAATTTGATGTTGCGCCAGCACATCAGCGGTCTACCGGTGGTCGGGGAAGGCGGCAATCTGGTCGGCGTCGTTTCGGAAGGCGATTTCATTCGCCGTCACGAGATCGGGACGCACAGAAAACGCGGCCGGTGGCTGAAGGCTCTCCTCGGGCCGGGCCTGTCGGCGTCGGAGTTCATCCACGATCAGGGTCGTAAGGTCGGCGAAATAATGACGCCCGCGGTGGATGTCTGCACCGCGACCGAGGACATGTCGCTGGAGGACGCCGTACAATTGATGGAACGCCAGAACGTAAAGCGTTTGCCGGTTATGCGTGCAGATGCACTGGTCGGTATCGTGACGCGCTCCGATTTGCTTCGGGCCGTCGCAAGTCTTGCGCGAGATGTTCCGGAGCCGACGGCCGACGATGATCTGATCAGGGAGCGCGTGGTCGCGGCGATCGAAAGCAACGAATGGCAGCCGATGCGGCTTAGCGTCACCGTGCGCGACGGGATCGTGCACCTCAGTGGCTTCATTACCGATGAACGGGTCCGCAAGGCGATCATTGTGGCGGCCGAGAACGTGGCGGGCGTGACACTCGTCCATGACCACATCTATTTGTTCGACGCCATGTCCGGACTTTCCTTCAGATCGCCCGAAGACGAGGAATGGGCGAAGACGGGCTAGCGTGGAGTTCCAGCGGGGCGCGATCACTCTTTCACGAGCGCCTCCAGGCGGTCCAGCAGCGGCTTCTGGCTTGCGAGTATCTTTCTTCGGGCCAGAGGAAGATCGAGCCAGGCGGCGCTGTCGACTTCCGGAACATACGCGGTGCGACCGCTGCGGGGAGGCCACTCGATCGCGACGGTATTGCTGCGCACAGCGCTCACGTCAAGATCTCCTTCAAGCGCAAAGGCCCAAACTATTTTTCCGGAGCGTTGACGTATGTCGCCGAGCGTCCGAAGCGGGCCATCGGCTTCGATGCCAAGTTCTTCCCTGAATTCGCGCCTGGCCACGGTTTCCGCATCCTCCCCCTCGTCAAATTCCCCCTTGGGAATGGACCAGGCGCCCAAGTCGCGGTTGCGCCAGAATGGTCCGCCGGGATGCACGAGCAGAACTCGCAGAGCACCACCGTTTTGATTGTACATCAAGACGCCCGCGCTCATCCTCGCCATTCCGTAATCCGTCAAGCTTGAGGAGATGTCCCGCCGATGTGATGGAACGCCGTTTGAGATTATCCGTTCGCTTCCAAAAGGGAAAATTGACTTGCATCAAGAGGATCTTTCGTCGCCGCGATAGTGTTCCAAACAGGTTGCTGTCGAACGTTTCGGGTCGAGGATCGGTCGTGCAGGCTTTAGTTCAGGTTCCCGGAGGACACATGGATCTCAAGATTCCACATGATGCATTCGTTTTCGTCGGCGACGGCCGAAAGGCGCTGTTCTTGCGAAACGAGGGCGATGAAAAATTTCCGTTTCTGAAGACCGAGAAGGTGTTCGTCGACGAAAACCCGCTCACCCATGAGCAGGGGTCCGAGCGGCCGGGTCGTATCAGCAAGGCATCCGGAAGAAGCGCCGTCGAGCCAGTCGATTGGCACATAATGGAGGAACATCATTTCGTTCGTATGGTCGCCGGGGCCATGGAGCAGCTTGTCCGGGCCAGCAAGGTGAAGAAGCTGTTTGTCGTGGCTCCGCCAAGGACGCTTGCGGACCTGCGACTGGCATTCCACCCGGACGTGAAGGCTTGCGTTGTGGCCGAGGTGAACAAGGATCTGACCAAGCATCCGGTTGACGAAATCGAAAAGCATCTCACGGGCGGCGTAGCATCTCACTGACCAAATGGGCATGACGGAGGGCCCCGAACGCTCCTTTCCCGATGGACAAGAACTGGAGAGAGCAATGCAAACGCCGGTTGAAATCGAATTCCAGGGGATGGACGCCACGCCTGCGGCCCGTGAATCGCTCGCGAGCCAGGTCGAGAAGCTCGAAGAGCGCTTTGGCCGGATCACAAAATGCAGGATCGTGGTCAAGGGGCCGGGCAACCATCACCAAACCGGCGGCCAGTACGACATCAACATACGTCTTGCCCTGCCGGACGGCCGTGAAGTCAATATCGGTCGAACACCGAAGTCGGATGAGCGGCATGCGGAATTGGCGTTCGCCATCAACGATGCGTTCAAGCGGGCCCGGCGCCAGCTGCAGAACAACGCACGGCGGATGGAGGGAGCCGTCAAAAGCCACATGACAGATTGAAAGACTTCACCATCCTGGCTGGCCGGCTTCTAATGCGCGGAGACAATGCTGGGCGAACGCGTGCGCTCCAGGGCTTCCTCGATCGCCTCGTCGACGCGCTCGAGCCAGATGAACTCGAGCTTGTCGCGAGCGCCTTGCGGAATTTCATCGAAATCGCGCTTGTTGCGTGCCGGCAGCATGACGCGAGTCAGTCCGGCGGCCGCCGCGGCGACCACTTTTTCCTTGATGCCCCCGACCGGAAGCACCAGGCCACGCAGTGAGATCTCTCCGGTCATGGCGGTATCGCTTCTGACGGTGCGATCCGTAAGCAGAGAGGCAAGGGCAGTAAACATTGCAACCCCTGCGCTCGGTCCGTCCTTGGGCGTTGCTCCTGCCGGGACGTGGACGTGGATGTCGCTCTTTTCAAAAATCGAGGCGTCGATGCCGAGTTGAGAGGCTCTGCTCTTCACCAGTGTCAACGCGGCCTGCACGCTTTCGCGCATCACCTCGCCAAGCTGGCCTGTCAGGATCAGGGTCCCTTTTCCCGGCGTGCGGGTGGCTTCGATGAAGAGAATGTCGCCGCCGACCGGTGTCCAGGCGAGCCCCGTCGCGACACCGGGAATGCTGGTGCGCATCGCGATCTCACTTTCGAAACGGGGCTGACCGAGCACCGGCGTAATGTCCTTCGTGGTGAGGACAACGCGGCCGGTGCTGCCTTCGGCGATCTGGACGGCGACGTGGCGAAAGGCCTTGCCGATTTCCCGCTCCAGATTGCGAACACCCGCCTCGCGGGTATATCCCTTGATGATCATTCTCAATGCGTCCAAATCTATTTCGGCCTGGTCCGTCTTCAGTCCGTTGGCCTCGAGCTGGCGGCGCACCAGATAGCGACGCGCGATTTCGAGCTTTTCCTCCTCGGTGTAGCCGGCGAGGCTGATGATCTCCATCCGGTCCAGCAATGGACCGGGGACGGTGTCGAGCATGTTGGCTGTGGCCAGAAACACGACCCGCGAGAGGTCGAAAGGTACGCCGAGATAATTGTCGCGGAACGTCGAATTCTGCTCGGGATCGAGCACTTCGAGCATTGCCGACGAAGGGTCTCCCTGTATCCCGCGCCCCATCTTGTCGATCTCGTCAAGCATCATGACACAGTTGCGCGCTCCCGCCTTCTTGATCGCCTGGATGATATTGCCGGGCAAGGCTCCAATGTAGGTGCGCCGGTGACCGCGAATTTCGGCCTCGTCGTGGACGCCGCCGAGACTGACCCGTACGAAGGGCCGGCCCATCGCCCGTGCGATGGATTGCCCCAGCGACGTCTTGCCTACGCCGGGCGGACCGACGAAGCAGAGGATCGGGGCCTTGCCTTCCGGCGCCAGCTTGCGGACCGCAAGGTATTCGATGATCCGGCTCTTGATCTTCTCCAGACCGTAATGGTCCTCGTCGAGAATGCGTCTGGCTTCGGCAATGTCGATCGGCTTTTCTTCCGGCAAACTCCAGGGAAGCTCGATCAGCCAGTCGAGATAGCTGCGGACCATGCCGGCTTCAGCAGCGCCCTCCGGCATGCGTTCGTAACGACGTACTTCCTTGCGAGCCTGGCTTTCCGCCTCCGGCGACATCCTTGCCTTTGCGATGGCCTCGTTGAGCTCGGCGACCTCTTGTGTCTTTCCATCGCCTTCGCCGAGCTGGCGCTGAATTGTAGCCATCTGCTCGCGCAGAATGGCCTCGCGTTGTCGCTCGTCGAAGGTCGCCTTGGTCTGCTGGCCGATCTCCCGGCTGAGGCGCAAAACCTCGATACGCTCGGAAAGATACCGTGAAACCTTCTCCATTCGCAGAGCAAGGTCGACGGTCTCCAGAATTTCCTGCTTCTCCTGCGGTTTGATATCCATGTACGACGTTGCGAGATCGGCCAATGTCGAGGGCGAGTTCGTCGCCTGAAGCACGGCGATCAATTCCTGCGGAGCCTGCGGCAGGAGTTCGGTCGCTTCGATTGCCTGCCGCTGCAAATTCAGAAAACGAGCCTCGATTTCCGGAGAACTCGTCGTGGGCTCAGCTACCTGCAGGACGCGCGCCACCGGAAAAGGAGTGCCCGGCAGATAGTCGAGGATCCGGATGCGTTGGACGCCCTGGCATACGAGGTGATGGCCGTCGTCAGGCCCAGTGACGTAGCGCACGATATTGGCCATGGTGCCGACGCGATAGAGGTCATCCGGTCCCGGGTCGGCCGTTTCGGGATCGCGCTGGAGCAGAATTCCGATCGGCCGCTGCTCGCGCACCGCCTGCTGCGCCGCCGCGATCGATTTCGGCCGCCCTATCGTGATGGGAATGACGACGCCGGGAAACAGTACCGTGTTGCGCACCGGGATGATGATGAGAGCGTCACCTGGAATCGGAGCCGCTAGATCGGAGGATACGGCGGGAGCAGATCGGGTTGTTTCATCGACCATGCTGCATCTCCTCAACTGGACTTGGCGAGGCGCAAGCCGACGCAGCCGTTGGCGGCGAAGCGGGTAATGGTGTATCGGCCTAGCGGCAGCGGAATGCGGCGCTCGAACCGTCCCTGAGGCAATTCGAGGCGCAGAATTCGGGCGTTGCGCAATTCGGCAGGCAAGACGCGACGTCCGCTGATGACAAGCATTCCCTTGTCGATCACGGCTATGACCTCGTCAGGATCAACGCCCGGCAGCGCAATCAATATCAGCACTTCCCGGTCAGTCTCGAGCACGTCGATGGGCGGTTCCCAACTCGGCTCGCCTGTTCCCGTCCCGGGTTGCAAACTAAGGAATTGCTGGTGCAGCCGTTCGGCGCGGGCGAGTGTCTCGATGGCGTTCGACAGCATCCAGTTGATGGGATCCTTGGTCGACATTCGTTTCACCCGTCACATACAATGGAAAACAAGGACCAAATCGCCCTTCCTTTGGAAAACGGAAGACGGCGCAGATATGGGACTGGCCTTCATAGATGCCAGAGTGCCCAATCAATTGATCAGGATCAAGCTGGCCGCTCAACCGGAAGACGAGCCAGTGGATCAATCCGCACTTCCCGAATGTCCGATTTTGCGGAACAACTTGACCTGGATCAATCTCCACTTCGGTCCAATTCCTAAAAAAGAATTCCTGGAGAGGAACGATGTATCACCACATTCTAATTCCCACCGACGGCTCGCCGCTGTCGACGGTTGCGGTCGAGCATTGCATGGATTTCGCGCGGGATGCCGAAGCCAAGGTGACGGTACTCACTGTCATAAGTCCGTTCCACGTGTTCACAACGGATGCCGCCGCGTTGACGGACACACGCACCGAATACGAGCGGCACGCACGGACCCATGCGGCAGAAATCCTGACGGATGCGCAGTTGAAGGCGAAGGCGCGCGGCGTGCCGTGCGATGTTGCGCAGGTCGAGAGCGACGTGCCTTACGATGCGATTATCAAAACCGCCGAAAAGTGCGGATGCGATTTGATCGCGATGGCCTCTCACGGCCGACGCGGCGTTGCCGCCGTTGTGCTCGGAAGCGAGACGTTGAAGGTGCTGACGCACTCAAAAATACCGGTGCTGGTTTACAGGTGACTTTTCAGGAATTGTCGCCATGCGAAACTCGAGCGTATCCGAATTGAATGACGAACCGCCCCGGCAGCCGAACAGGCGGGGCTCTTATTCGGAGCAGACCGACGAGGCTCCCAAGTTGTTGGAGAACGACCCGGTGGAAGTCGAGCGCGAGCTGCCGGCCGAGGATAACTCCCCGGTAGAGCGTACCGAGCCCGACCGTCGTCCGCCTTCGCCCTTGTTCGAAGAGTGAAGGCGGGGCCTGCGATGGAACAGCGGATTTGGTCTCCTTCCGCTGTGGGCCGGATGGCAAGCGACCACGTCCGGCTTTTTGCACTGAACGGCACAGCCGAGCTTGGTCAGGATATCGGCGACTTGCTTGATCTTCCCCTTAGCGCACATGAGGAGAGGGATTTCGAGGACGGCGAGCACAAGGCAAGGCCGCTCGACAGCGTGGCCGGCACCGATGTCTTTGTGATCCATAGTCTTCACGGAGGTCCGTCCCAAAGCGCCAATGACAAGCTGTGCCGGCTCTTGTTCTTCATCGGGGCGCTCAGGGATGCCGGAGCCAGGCGGGTAACGGCCGTTACCCCCTATCTTTGCTATTCACGAAAGGATCGTCGCACCAAGACGAATGACCCCGTGACGACGCGATACGTCGCAACGCTGTTTGAGGCAGTCGGATGTGACGCGGTGGTCACGCTCGAAGTTCACAACGAGGCTGCGTTCGAGAATGCGTTTCGTTGCCGCGCCGTGGCGCTGACCGCCGCTCCGCTGCTCATCGATGCGATCAGGGCCTTTGTCGGCGTTGAGCCGCTTTGTGTCGTTTCTCCGGACCTGGGTGGCGGAAAGCGGGCTGACTTGTTGCGAGAAGCCTTGGAAACGTCGACGGGACGTCCCGTCGGCAAGGCGTTTGCCGAGAAGCGCCGCAGTGCCGGGGTTGTTTCGGGCGACCTGTTCGTGGGTGACGTTGCCGACGCAACCTGCATCATCGTTGACGATCTCATCAGCACGGGAGGGACGCTGGTACGCGCCGCGCGGGCCGCGCGCGGGCGCGGTGCGAGGCGGGTCCTGGCCTGCATAGCGCATGGGCTGTTCATGCCGGGGGCCGAGACGGCGCTGGCCGATCCGGCGATCGACCGGATCATCGTGACTGATACCGTGCCGGCATTTCGGTTGCCGGCGGGGCCGGTGCGCGACAAGCTCAAGATCGTAGCGGCAGCGCCGCTCCTCGCGGAAGCGATCCGCCGGCTCCACGAGAACAAGCCGCTCGCCGATCTCTTGGTATTTTGAAGGCCGCCACGCCAGTCTGGCTTTTCGACCTCGCCTTCAGGTGACTGCCGAAAATGCGTTCGAGGTGCGCGGCATCAGCTTCGGCCAGGTCGAGGTAAAGGCGGGAAAGCCGTGGCCATTTCTCCGGGGTCCTGGGATTTTTGTCGAAGAGGTGAGCAATCGACAGGCGGGCGCGGAGCATCGCTCGATGGCTGCGATAGAAGCGGAAAAGCCCTCCGGCCTCGTCCTCATCCAACGCCCGCGCCAGCTGACGCCTGATCCGCTCGCCGGCCCACACGCCTCCGAGGCGCTCGCATTCAAGATGCAGAAAGGCAATTTCATCGAGCGGGTCGAGCGCGCGCAGTCTCGGATCGAATTCCAGGCAGTCGATGATCGTTACGGGCGTGCGCAGCCAGATATGCTCCGGCCTCAAATCTCCATGAGCATCAACGTACCATCGCGCGCGAACCCGCTCGCGGAGAACGGCCGAGTGGCTGGCGCTGAATTTGCGTTGCACTTGCATGATCCGTTCCATGCGACCCAGCGGAAGATCGAAACGCGCGTTGAGCAGCACGCGGCTGTTCTCGGCGAGGGCCTTCTGCCATTCGACCAGATAGCGGTCGGGATCAAGCTGGACTCGAGGCGCATGCGCGTAGAATGAACCAAGCGCCACCGTGATCCGGTCCACTTGCGAGAGTTTCAGCCGGGCGCCGTGCAGGGCAGCCTCGAGCGTCTGGTTATCGTCAAGCCGGCGCATTACCACCAGCCAATCGACGATGGGCCCGTCGCCGGAAATCGAAAGACCCGATCTCGAGACGGTGAGAGGAGCGACGCCGAGATAAACGTCGGGGGCGAGGCGACGGTTGAGCAGGACTTCCGCGCGGCACGCCGCTTCGCGCCGATCGAGCGTCGAAAAATCCAGATAGGAAAAGCGAACGGGCTTCTTGAGCTTGTAGACACGATCGCCCGCCATGAAGACCCAGGACATATGGGTTTCGCGAATGTCCATATAGTCGGGGCCGCACGAATACGTCGCCGGACGGCTCAGAAAGCTGACCTTGTCCTCGAGTGTGGGCGCAGTCGGACCGCAGGGGTCATTGGCCGGCGGGATTTGCGGTAGCTCCATTGACCAAACCTAGCCGGCCCCGCGCAAGGTTTTTTGATACCGATCAAAGCCGCTTGCCTGCCGAAGGATACAATAATTCCAGGAGTGATGGTCATGCAGCCAGTCTCCGTGTTCGGCCGAGGTGCAGGGCAAGCAGCGGGATCCGGTGCCTCGGAGAGAGAGGTGCGAATACCCCCGCTCGGTCTGCAGGGCACTTTGAAGCAACCGGCTGGCGCGAAAGCCCTGGTCATCTTTGCGCATGGGAGCGGCTCGAGTCGCCTTAGCCCGCGCAACATCCAGGTTGCAAAGGGGCTTTACGATCGACACATTGCAACGTTGTTGTTCGACCTTCTGCTGCCCAAGGAGGAGGACGACCGGAAAAACGTGTTCGACATCAAGTTGCTTGGCCAACGATTGCTTGATGCGCTCGATTGGATCGTCGAGCAGCCGGATGCGGGAAACCATCCCTTGGGATTGTTTGGAGCAAGTACAGGCGCGGCTGCCGCACTCGTCGCCGCGAGCGCGCGGGGTGAGCGAGTTGGCGCGGTGGTGTCGCGCGGCGGGCGTCCGGACCTCGCCGGTACCGCGCTGCCGCAGGTCAAGGCGCCGACTCTGTTGATCGTTGGCGGAGCCGATTACGGCGTGATCGAGCTCAACCAATGGGCCTTGAAGCGGCTTGGGTGCGAAAAGAAGATCGAGATCGTGCCCGACGCAACTCATCTTTTTTCGGAGCCCGGTGCACTTGAGGCCGTGATTGAACTTGCCGCCGAATGGTTTGAGCGCCACCTCTTCAAGCGCGAATCTCTTGGTTCCAACAGCGCTAGACAATAATGATGACCTTCAGCGATAGATCGGATGCCGGCCGCAGACTGGCCCGGACGCTTTCAAGGTATAAGGGCCGCAACGCCGTCATTCTCGCTTTGCCTCGTGGTGGCGTGCCGGTCGCGGCAGAGGTCGCGGCGATGCTCGACGCCCCGCTGGACCTGATCCTCGTTCGCAAGATCGGTGTGCCGGATCAGCCGGAACTCGCGATGGGGGCCGTCGTGGATGGCGCCGAGCCCATCGTCGTCCGCAATGAAGAGGTGATCGAGCTTTCGGGCATAACGCCCCGTGAGTTCGATGAGGTCTGTGCAAGGGAACTGGCGGAGATTGAACGCAGGCGCCGGTTCTACATCGGAGAGCGCGCCCGAGCGGCGATCACGGGGCAGGTGGTCATCGTGATCGATGACGGCATCGCGACCGGCGCGACAACGCGGGCTGCGTTGCAGGCGATCCGGAAGCGGAAGCCGAAGGAATTGGTGCTCGCTGTTCCCGTCGCTCCGCCCGACACGATCAAGGAATTGCGCAAGGAGGCCGACACCGTGGTCTGCCTCGAGACGCCGGAGATTTTCGGGGCGATCGGCTATTTCTATCAGGATTTCCGCCAGGTGAGCGATCATGAGGTGGTCGAAATCCTGAAGCGTTTTCCGGTCACCAAACCGGCCTCCATTGCCTGAAAGCTCAACCCCGCATCCATGTGGCGCAATTGGCACACCGCGCTGAAATCGCGTCGCCGTGGTGGCTTCCTGCCGCCATGTGTCACGGTTCTGCCCCGATTGCGTCGCGCTCTGGTTGCGCTTGGGGGCGCAGATTCGGGGATGCGTTATGTCTTCCGTCCACTGTGCCGGATTTTCGCGTATCGGGATTCGAACGAAGAGTATCGGTTTCAAGGATTCCAAAGTCTCGACCATTGCGATCGGGAACGTCGTTCGCCTATCGGCGGTCGTGGTCGGCGCAGCTCTGCTCGGGGCCTGCGCCCAATCCTCCGTTGCGACCCGGCAAGCGTCGTTGCACCAAAATCGAACTGCATTCGTCGAGACGCACCGGCATGTCGCCTCCGCGAGGCATACCCCGTTCGCGCGCCACAGGAACGCCCGCGATACGCAAGTAGCCTCGCGGGGAGTAGCCAGCTTCTACACGGAGGGGACGCAAACCGCGAGCGGCGAAAAATTCGACACGAATGAACTGACCGCCGCGCATCCCAGCTTGCCGTTCGGCACCCGGTTGCGCGTGACGAACGTCGCGACAGGCAAGTCCGTGACTGTTCGGGTCAACGACCGCGGTCCGTATGTTCCCGGCCGGATTGTCGACCTCTCCCATTCGGCGGCCGAAACGATCGGCATGGTCGACAAGGGCGTCGCGAACGTCAAGCTTGACGTCGTCCGATAGGCGAGAAGCGGCCTGAAAAATCATTGTTTCGTCGAGGTTGCACCGCGCGATCGTCAGGGCTAGCCTTTTGGCAAAGTCCAGGGAGATGACGATGCGCTATGGTTTGTTGATCGCGGCCTTGATTGCCTTTGTTGCGCCGGCCCACGCCGCCCCGCGCGCGGAATACGTGACAAAAGTGTTGCAGGCTTTCGCCGTGAAGGTCCAATGCCCCGGCATGGACGTCGCCTACCGGGATCTGGTGCAGATGGCCCATGAGATGCAACTGCCGGAAGAAACGACCGAGCAGGTGCGAAAGGCCATTGCCTACATGCACACTGGCGGAAAGATGGGCGAGCGCCAGGCCGATGACCTGATGTCGGAGGTCGCGGTCGCAACTCAGTCGACGGATCTCGACCAGAGGCGCCTGGGAATGGCCACCTGGTGCGAAACGGAAAAGACGAACCTTGCCGGGTTTGTTCGTCCAAGGAACGAGAAATAATCCGCTGCATCAATCGGTCTTCGCAGCAGCGCGCACGAAGGCCGCGAGTTCACGGTTGAAGCGCGGGGCGTCCTCGTAGAACGGGGAGTGACCTATCCCTTCATACACCGAGAGCGTAGCCCCCGGGATCACCGAGGCGGTGTATTGACCAGCGCCGAGCCTGGCGTTTCGGTCTTCCGCACCATGCGTGACCAGCACGGGCACTTTCAATTTGGACATCATTTCGGTGGCATCCAGCGGACGGCCGGAAAGTCCGGCCCGCACCTTGGGCAGCACCATCATGTTGAAGGCGAGCATGGTCTCATAATCGTCCGCACTGGGTTGCCTGGAGAAGCAGCCGTGCAGGAAGTCCCGCGTCGCCTTGATGTTGGTGGCGAGGTCCTCCGAGGCCATCAGCGGCAGGTTCTTCAGATTGTCACCGATCAGGGCGGGATCGACCTTGATCGGAGCATCGACGAAATCGATGCCCGCAATCCGGCTTGCGCCATGGGTTGCGAGATAGTCCGAAATCACCCGGCCGGCGTAGGACCAGCCGACCAGCACAGGGCGTTTGAGCCCGGCGGCATCCATCACAGCCTGAACCTCGTCGCCCCAGGCCTTTGAATCGCGGTAGCTGGCGGCATCGAGAGGCTTGTCGGAATTGCCATGGCCGCGCAGATCGTAGGTGACGATGCGAAATTCCCTCGCCAGCTCGCTGTCCACCTGGCGTATCCATGACAGATGGCTCTGCGAGAAACCGTGGATGAAGAGGATTTCCGCACCCGCCGGGTTGCCCCACTCCTGCGCGGATATGATCAGACCGTCGGGTGTCTTCACCGCGATCGGCTTGTATTTCAGCTCCGCCCCAAAACCCGACTGCATCATGGCTGCAAACATGCCTGCTGCTATCGTGGTTTTGACAAAGCCATTCCCGCGCAGCGTCATCGGCATCCTCCGTTTTTTTTTGTAACTGTTTCGAGCCTAGCACAGGCGAGGGGAGGGCGTAAGCTCGATTGCACCCGCAAGTTGTGAAGTCTTGGCCCAGTGATACTGCAGCGCAAGAGCAGAGGAGAAAGCATTCGTGAAATCTCGGCTGGAACGAGACTGCCGGTATCGCGGTTTGAACGCAATCAGGGAGTAAGGATCGATCCCGGCGGCTCCGAATGGCGAAACACAGGAGGAGAGCGACATGATTTCCGAAATGCAGGTTCACGACATCGCACGGCAGATGTTCGAGAAGCATGGCCAAGAAGCGATCGCCAAGGCGGCCCAGAAGGCGCTGGCCTGCGAGCGCAGCGGCGATGCGGAAGAGGCCAGGGAATGGCGTCACATCGAGGACGCCATCAAGATGATGCGGGGACCGCATCAGAGCTGATGCCTTGCGTTTCGGCGGTGGGCAGGCCCGCCGCCGACTTTCCGGGTATCGCAGCTCCCTGGAACTTTTTGCAGGACTCGGAATTTTATTGGTCTCTACTGGTCTCTAGGGCCGTTGTTGGCGACGAGGAGTATTTGGTGATGGCAACCCAAATTGTGATGGATCGCTACGGTGATACGCGGCACACTTTCGATGCGGAAGACGTGAAATCGGTGCTGCGCGCGGAAGCTCGGTTCAGGAAATTGACCGGCCTCGGCTTTACGGCAGCGGTACGAAGCGCGTCTGGAGATATCGAAATAGCCCGATCCTTTGACCCCGGCGCAGAGGAAACCCTGTTTTACCCGCGGCTGGTCGGCGGATAGGAGTTCAGCGTGCTCGGGCGCTGGATAAGAGGCTTGCGCGAGCGATTCGAGCGCATCAGCCCGGACGAAGCTCGCGGTATGAAACTTCTGAGAGAGTGGCTGTCGCCCGAGCAGCTCGCCCAGTACGATGCCAATGGCTATTTCGATGTCATCGGTTGCGACAGCGGAAACCGGTACCGAATACATCAGGGTACCGCGATGAACGTGATCGAAATCGATCGGGACAGCGGCCTGCCTCGCGTCGGGCTGTGTTTCACGACCGAGACCGGGTATGTCACGGGCGACGTCATGCTCGCGCAGAAAATTGCGCTGGAAACGAGGGAATATGGCGTTTTGGTCGTCGCTCACAGGTTCGCGATCAATCCCTGATTTCGTTTGTCTCAATGCGTCATCGGTCGAAGCGGGTCCGCTGCACGGAGACGTGAACCCGCCTTTTTCGCGACTCCCGGTCCGGGCCGCATGGTTCAATACGCCGGCCCCGCCGCGCTCCTCACTGTGAGGATTTGAAATCTCGCCATTCTTTGCGACCCGGTCGCAGCTGTTCAGCCCTCGTGTCAGACCTCATCCTGAGGAGCACGTCGACGGGCGTGCGACTCGAAGGATGGGCACCGGCAGGACTCAAGGACACACGACGCCACCTTCCCGCGACGCGAAAGCGCCCGAGCTGCTTGCGGTACAACGTCCCTCGGTAAAGAGGGCGCAGGGAATGCCGGGTGCCTGGCCGCACCCGTAGCCTCGCGTGGAAACAAAAAACCACACGAGCAAGTCCACCACAGGTCCGCCGAAACATTCCGGCACTCCCTGCGCGAATGGTTTTAACGGCTTACTTCGCGCTCTTCCCGGCGATCGGGCTTTGTTGTCACCGTCGCTTCGCGAAATTTCTCGCCAAGCTTGACGTCGGCGTCGAGACGTCAAGTGCCCGCCTTCCGAAGTTCGCTCCCTGTTGCAGCACGTTCTTCAACGAACTTCGGAAGGCAAAGGGCACTTGCAAATCGTAAATCTCCAGTCCCGCTTTCGATTTGAAGTTCCTGTTACGAACCCGCTACAAACTCTGCAGGAACTTCAAATCGGCGGCGCTGGTACCACGCGACTTCGCCGTCCGCGCCATATCGCTCGTCTTTCGATATGACGCGTCCACCGCTTCCCGCACCCTACGTCCGTGACGATCGCGAAACGCCCCTCTGGCGGGCGCGGGATGGCTGAACATGAAGTGTTTCGGGATCGTCAGGCAAGCGCAGGTGCCTGCGACAACTTAACACGACGGGCAATTTTCGCATGGCGGATATGTGCAATCTGCCCGTCGGGCAAATCAGTTCACGTCATCGCGAGCGGAAGCGAAGCAAGCCAGAACTCGCGCGTTTCGCGCGACCCGTTGGCTCCTCGCCATGACGGCATCTCGACGAAACCGGCTTCCGGTTGAACTCAAACGCCTATTGCTTGGCTGACTTGAGCTTGAGCTCGTAGACGGCCTTGCCGAACATCGAAGGAAGCTGGGGAGCCTCCGCGTTAGCCTCGGCGAAGCCCGCAACCGCCACATACACTGAAAACGAATTCAGCCGGCATTCAGCCTGCCAGAATTCGGTCAACACCAGGCATTCGTTCGCCGCCATGGTGTAGAGCGTTCGACGCGCGCTGTTCTGCGCGGTGGCGCTTGGCACCTCGCGCGGGTCTGCCGGCCCTTCAATTCGCGTCCGGAATGTCGTCGTGATCAGCATGGTAGGATCGGGGCCAAATGCCGAGGTGGCGGGCTCCGGATTCACAAAAGGTGTCATTTGCGACGGCATTTGTGCTGATGCGGCAGCAATGAGCGCAAGTGTCGCAAACTTGGCCCCAAGAAGGGTTTTCACGAACATCCCGATCAGCCTTCGCCGAGTATCCATCTTGAGCATGCACCTCACATATTATTGACTTATTGACGGCCCGAAACGTCGGCGGGAGATCCCGTCTTGACCGGCCGGCTGCTACCCACTCCCTTACATTCTGACCGTTGTTTATGCCGTGTTCGTGACAAGGCGCGTTTGCATCGCCAGGACGGCAGTGAGCGCTGCCTTCTCGCCTGTAAGGCTTGAGGATGACGGGTACGCTCCCCCTGATTGGGCAGGGCTTCGCACATGGCTCGACCGTTGCGAGACCCGATCGAGGCCGCCAGATCCGCGTCTGATCCCTCCCCCCGCGAAGCGGTGGGGAGGGATAAGAGCGTTCAAATGCGATAGCCCTGCCTGATTGGGGGAGGGGAAGGGTATCCAGCGGCGTTATCTCCGCCAATCGACAATGAAACTGCGAAACAACATCTCGATCGATGCAAGCGTCACGACGATGATGATAAACATCACGATCAGGTGCACCGGCGTGACCGCGGCGACGGCTTTGCTCCCGGCGGTTGGCGTGATGTCGGCCGGCTCATCTTCGCGGTCCAGAACGGACGAGGTGACCTGCGCGATGTCGACCCAGCGATCGAGCCAGTCGGTCCGCGACGGCTCACCGGCGGCATCGGACGCCGCCGCCTCGACCGGCGTATCGCCCGGCAGCATCTCCGACATGGCGTTGCGCCAGTTCGGCTCAGAAGAGCTGGCCTCGCGATCTTCCTGCCGCGCCGCATGCTCTTGTCTGGGTTGATCCTCTCTTGGCCGATCCTCTCTCGCCTGATCCACCGTTGGCCTGGCGCGATGGACCACGCGGTGCCGCGGCGCTGTTGCGTCCCAGCAGTGGCCTGGTCCGTGCCAGTAGAGATGTGTAGTCGCGAATTGCTGGCGCGCTTCCCCCATGGTCATGCAGGATTTCGACGCATATGCCGGCGTGGCCGCCACCAGGACGAACACCACGATCGCTTCGGTACGCATAGGCTGCTCCGTGTCTCACAGTACGGCGCCCCCGAAAATTGCCCACGCTATCTCGAATCATCTGCAGGTAGAGTCTAGGTTTCAAGAAGTGCAAATTATGGCCGGTTTTAAAGGACTTTGTGGCTATCCGCATTCCACACGGTTTCCGCGCGTCCGCGATGCTTGGCCGTGGCCGCGCCTTGTGGCAGAACAACCGATATGACCGGGAAACGCGTCACGCTCACTTTTGACAACGGTCCGACACCGGGCGTTACCGAACGCGTGCTCGACATTCTGGCAAGAGCGCGCATCCGGTCGACGTTCTTCGTCATCGGCCGCAACCTCGATGACCGCGCGGCAATGGCGCTCATGAAAGAGGCCCACGCGGCCGGCCACTGGATCGGCAATCACACGCTTTCGCACACCGTCGCACTGGGCGACCGGCCTGAGCGCGCCTATGCGGTCAGCGAGATCGAAGGTGCCGAGCAGCGCATCGGCGAATGCGCGCATCCCGAAAAGCTGTTCAGGCCTTACGGCAATTCCGGGCTTATCGGGCCGCATCTGTTGAGCCGGGCCGCGCTCGACCATCTGCTCGCCCATCGCTTCAGGACGGTGCTCTGGAACAACGTGCCGGGCGACTGGAAGGACCCGAACGGATGGGTTGATCGCTGCATCGCGCAGGCTTCGGAACAGGAGTGGAGCGTGGTGGTGGTGCACGACATCCTGTCCGGTTGCCTCACCCGCCTGGGCGAACTGCTGCGCCGGTTCGAGGATCTTGGCGTGAAGTTCGAGCAGGATTTTCCGGACGCCGTCACGCTCACGCGAGCAGGGAAGATCGTCAGTCTCTCGCCGTCTTACGTGGCGGACTGAGCGCGTCGGTGATGGTGCGTTCCCTCCCCCTGAAAGGGGGAGGGTCGGGGAGGGGGTCCACTCCGTCAGCCGAAGTGCAAGTAAACAGCCCGCAACGGCAAGAACGCGAACCCCTCCCGGCTCGCTTTGTTCGCCGACCTCCCCCTTTCAGGGGGAGGTGAACCGAGGCCTTTCATCAATTGCGCCTACCTCGCATCGGCCTTCGCGGCGGCGGTGCCAAGTTCTTGCAGATAGTGGCTCCAGATGTAGTCCGTGACACGCTGGGCCATGTCACGCCCGGCGGGACCCGAGTGGCGCCAGTGGACGCCGCCATAGGTGCGGGAGATCATCACCTCGTCCTGAAGCGCCGTGAATGAAGTGTAGGTGCGCGGGGGTGCGGTGGTGTCGGAGAACGAGATGGTGCGGAAGGTGACGTTGTCGCCGAAGGCTTTTCGGAAGGAGGCCGTCAACGCGCCGGTGCGGGCGGCGTGACCGGATGGATGTTCAGGGGTCTGCGACGTGTTCAGAAGCGGCTGCCAGGAATTGTCATGCAGGGCGCCGAGCCCGTTGGGGGCGTCGGCAGGCACCTGGCGATACTGCGTGATCGGGCGGCCGAACAGATAATGATATTTCCAGAACCAGTGGTTCGCGTGGGCGTCATGCGCGGACATCGCCGTGAGCGCGATGATCCGAAGCAGGTCGGTGCCGCTTTCCCTGATATCGGCGGAGGAGAGAATGTCGATCGTGTTGCCGATCTGCGAGCCGAAATTGCCGTCATGGAAGCGCGCCGTCGCGTCAGACCCCGCTGTGCGCGCCGAGCGGGCCTTGTCCGACGTGCCGTAGCGGTAGAGCTCCTCCCACTGCGCCTTGAACTCCGCGCTGTCGCTGGCAAGCGGCGGGACGACGTAGGTCACGTCGCCGCCGGCAAGGCCGAAGGCGGTAACGCCGAACGGACGGACTTTCGGATAGCCGGGCGACTGAGGCTTTTCCGGGAAATAGGCCAGGCCGTACTGATACTGGTTCCAGGCGGTGCCCTCGACGACCTTGGGGTCTGCCGGGGGGTGGCCGTCGTCGGCGCGGTTTTTCAGGATTTGCTGGCCTATGAAGTTGCCGAGCGCGAGGCCGTTGACATAGGCGGGCGAGGCGGGATCGAGCGCCGCGGTGTCGATGGCAAATTGCGTTGAGTGCGCGAAGCGGCGCAGATGGGCGAGCGCGCTTTCGCCTTGCGAGGGCGGTGGCGCGAACAGTCCGTCAAGCACGACCTGCGCCGCCCTCGAGACGGCGACGCGTTTGGAAGCGTTATTCAGGTCGATTGCGGCAGGCACCGAAGCGGTGGAGACGGCATAGGCGGCATAGGTCCGGTCGATCGTGTTCGAGGCCTCGAACATGGCGAGCGCCATCATCGCCCAGCCGCGCAGGCCCGAGGAGCCGCCACCCGGGGAGTTGAGGGCATTGGTCGATTCATAGAGCGTGTTGTGCCACTCGGCGATTTCCTGCCGGGTGAGGTTGTCAGGAAGGCCGTCGGCGGCGCAGCATTCGGAAGCGAAGGAAAGGCCGGTTGCAAAGCCAAGGCCGAGCAGAACCAGCGCGGCGTGCGAAACTTGCCGCCGTGTTTGCAGGGTACGCATGATACTCACTCCCCAGACTGACCGGCGCAATTTCGGTTGTGTTTGCGCGGAATGCGCGCTGGTCCGGTCATTTCGGTAGCTTTTTTGCGGGTAGTTAGCAACCGGTGGGGAGGGATGAATCCCGCGGCTTGGTGCACAGGATGGGTGGAGCCGGCGATGCCCATCGCGCCACCGCGTATGCGGAGTGAGCCGATGGGTTTCGCAAGCGCTCAACCCATCCTGCGGGCGGCTCCTGGAAAAATCCGATGTGAGTCTGAAAGAGAGCGAACGGAAGGCTACGAGTTGATCGCTTTCCGCTCAGCCGTGAACTCTGCGGCCGGCACAAAATACAGCGCCGGGAAGGCAAGGGGCCATGCCTCACTGATGCGGCCCACTTAGCGCTCTCCCGGCGTCCCGTTCGTGTGGTTGGCCGCTAGGCGATGATCCGAACGTGTTCCATCAACCTGCGCGGCTTTCTGTGCGGAGGTGGTGTCATTCAAACCTCCTTTGCTCGCGATTTGTCGCCGGTGGCGACAGACCGCAATGCTCTTCCGCTTGCCGCGCACTGTCAAGCCGCGTCGTTGAGGGATGCCGCAGTTCCGTTTGTCGCGAAGTTCCGTTCTCAGGAGGAACCGCGGATCTTGCACGGCCCGGATGACGCCGTGAGGCACCTCGGGTAGACTAATCGCGTAAACAAGATTGCCTAGAACCGGAAGGAGGAGAGCAATGACCACATACGTCATGCTTGCAAACTGGACCGAGCAAGGCATCCTCAAGGCAAAGGACTCGCCACATCGCCTGGACGCCGCGAAGAAAGCTCTCAAGGATATGAGCGGCGAGTTCAAGTCCTTCTATCTCACCTTGGGCGACTATGACATGGTCGCGATATTCGAAGCTCCTGATGACGCCGTGGCAGCACGCTTCAGCCTGCAGCTGGGGATGCAGGGAAACATCAGGACGCGCACGCTGAAAGCGTTTCCCGAAGCAGCCTATCGGGAAATCATCAACTCGCTGGGCCAGTAGCGTGATGAAGCCAGGTAGAAATGTAACTGCGACGAAAGTGTGCTCCCTCTCCCTGTGGGAGAGGGGCGGGGTGAGGGGTACGGTCTCTCATGAGAGCACGGGCCCCTCACCCGGATCGCATCTAGTAATGCGATCCGACCTCTCCCCGCCGGGGAGAGGTGAATCGAGTCGGCCGACAGAGCGATTCAACCAACACTAATCTCGCTCCTGGGGCGTGATCTGGATGCGGCGTGGAGGATTGCCGATGCGCTTTACCGTAGGGTTCAAGCTGAACGGAAAGATGGATCATGTCGTCGCAGACGCACAAGACGCGCTCGACGCCGCACTGATAGTCAAGGCAGAGCGTCCGGAAGCGACGATCATGTACGTACGCCCGCAGAACCGGCGCGGCGATGCACGTCATCCGTCACAGGCGTTCGTCAATGATACAGGTTGATGAAGCCGTAGCACGTAGGGCAGGTTGGCCGAAGGCGTATTCCGCCAGCCTGCGGGCCGCTCACTGGTCCAGGAAGCGGGCCGAACAGTCATTGGAGAGACCCATGAAAGTTGTTGTCATCGGAGCGAGCGGGACGATCGGAAGCGCAGTCGTGAAGCTGTTGAAGCAAAAACATCAGGTCGTCGCGGTCTCGCGCTCGGGCGGAGATCACCGCGCCGACATCACCAGCAAGGCCTCGCTTGAGACAGCTCTCGGCGCGATTGGCAAGGTCGATGCCATCGTGAGCACGACGGGAAGCGCGGTATTCAAGCCGCTTGCCGCGCTGTCGGACGCAGATTTCGAGAAGTCGCTTCACGACAAGCTCATGGGACAGGTCGACGTCGTTCGCGTCGGTGCTCCCTATGTTCTGCCGGGCGGCTCGATCACGTTGACAAGCGGCATTCTCGCGCAACGACCGATGCCGGGCTCCGCCGCGATAAGCCTGGTCAATGCCGGACTGGAAGGTTTCGTGCGCGCTGCGGCACTCGAACTCGCATCAGCCAAGGTGCGGGTGAACGTCGTCAGCCCGCCCTGGGTCAAGGAGACGCTTGTTGCGCTGAAAATGGACCCCTCGTCCGGCATGCCCGCTGACGAAGTCGCAAAAGCCTATGCGCAAAGCGTCGAGGGCAGCGCGAGTGGAGAGGTCATCGACGCGCGGAAGGCTGTGGGGTGAATGGATTGATACTGCCCGCCGTCCGCGGTTCGGCGTAAGTGTAACCCGCCGTTCGATTTTCGGTGTCTGGCGGTGATGGTGGCGCTGACGCTAATCCGCGCGCCTACCCGGCTCGTGTTGCCGATCGTATCAGCTGGCATTCATCTTTAGCTGTCCGACAAATACAGCAGCTCCCTGCACCACTGTACGGATGTCAGCTGAGCAGTGGCTGAATTTCCCCGCGCTGCGCGACGAAACGGTCGGCTGCTGGGCTGCATTTGTCGCCTATGTCGCTTTAGCCTTCGGTCACGCGCCTGCTTAGTGTTGCGGCCGATTCTTCGCATTCTTTGCCATCGCGGACTTCCTCTGGTTCAAGAGTCCTTGATCGACATCAGGTTCGCGCAGATCGAGAAAATCTCCGTTGTCAAGCCGTTTTGGATCTTGCGACGCTAATATTCGTAGTGCTCCGAATGATCTCGATGATAAGCGTTTCGATCAGACGCCGGAGCAAAATGGCGCAAGGATCATCGTACGGCAGCCTTTCTCGTATGCCCCATTGATCTGATCTTGCCACCCTTTCGATGTAGCCGCGAGATACCACGCACGAGCGACATCATGATCACTGGCTGGGTTGTCCGCCACGAACCCCTCTTCGGGTGGGCCAACTTGCAAAGCGAGTTCGGTGTGGATGGCCTTAGCGGTAGCGAAGATGTTGCGGACCGACATCACTCATCCCTGCGGCCGTACAGATGTTTAGCCATGCTCTCGAAAATCTTGTCGATTTGGGCCGGGGTCGAACTCCGGCGAGATGTGGATTTGTATATCAATATGTAGGTCAGGTCCGGCGGCGCTACTATTTTGCGGGATCATGGGCGTGTGCGGTGCCTGGGCCGCTGCGGGCGTATGCCGAGTGGACCGCTCTGCAACGTCGTCTGTTCCGGCTCGGACGACGCGGGAAATTCAGCTTCCTCAACGAGTGCTTTGAAGGTCGCGACAGTCTTTCCAACAACCTGCGAGCCCGCCGTTGAGCTCGTGCTGAAAACGTGTGTGAGCTCGGCATTCGTGCGCTGGTGGGCGTCGGGGTAGACTGCGTATAGCTCCGCATACCCTCTGCGGATTGCTTCACCGAGCACTGCTTTGTGCTTGGCTCCTCGGTACGCGCTCCATGTGGCAGTCGGTATGCCGCTCTGATCTGTGAAGCCGATAAACTTGATCACGCCGATCAACGTGGTGTCGTTGCTCGATGTGAAGCCAAGGACTTTGAGCCACGCGGCAGTGACTTTTGGAGGAACTCCGACTGAGCGGATTTTGTCCAAGAGCGGCTTAATCTTGCCCGTGACTGTCGTATATGCGTAGTCGACCATAGAGACTCCGAAATGCGACGATTGAAATGCCAGTCGTAGGTCGTCGACGACCCGCCTTAAAAAAGGTGACGTGATCAATCTAGTCACCGCTCGTTCCGGTTGTACACTTCGCGTTGCGCAGCATCCGGGGAACGTGGCTGACGACATGCGGGAGCCACGCCCAATGCAAAGAGCCCGGATATCGCTTTGCTCATCCGGTACGCTTGCTTTTCGCCTCGTCCGTTGTAAATGAAAAAAGCGGCCTTTCGGCCGCCCTTTGTAGTCGTGGATGGCCGGGTCAATGCCCGGCCATGACAGCGCGCTTAACTCACGAACACCCCGTCGTCGACCCGCACGTGTCGCACTTCATGCAGGTGCCGTTGCGCACGAGGGTGAAGTTGCCGCACTCCGAGCACATCTCGCCTTCGTATCCCTTGGCCTTGGCTTCCGCCCGGCGTTCGGCCTTCGAAGGTGCGGCGGCGCTGCCGGCCTTGCTCCATTGCAGCGCTTCCAGCCTTTCGGTCGGAGACAGGTCGTGCCTGACTTCCTGCTTCAGCGCGACCGCGCCTTCGACCGCATCGGAAGCGCGGGAGGAGGAGAGGGAGGTCACCCGCGACCCCCCACCCCGACTCTCCCCCGCAAGGGGGGAGGGAGGGGAAACAGCGTCAGTGCCGGATGAAGTGCCGGCGCCGCGCATGACCACGAGATTGTCGGTGCGCGATCGGGTCAGGCCCCTCGACAGATATTTGGTCGCCTGGTTGCCGGAAGGCGCGTCCTCCGGCGACTTGCCTTCCCCGACGCCCTTGCCGAGCGCATCGAAGCCGCTCTCGTTCGGATCGACATGGGCGAGATCGAAGCGCGAGAGATAGCTCACCGCCAGTTCCCGGAACACATAATCGAGGATCGAGGTCGCGTATTTGATGGAGTCGTTGCCCTGTACCGGACCCGCAGGCTCGAAGCGGGTGAAGGTGAAGGCGTCGACATATTCCTCGAGCGGCACGCCATATTGTAGCCCAAGCGAAACCGCGATCGCGAAGTTGTTGATGAAGGAGCGAAGTGCGGCGCCTTCCTTGTGCATGTCGATGAAGATCTCGCCGAGGCGGCCATCGTCATATTCGCCGGTGCGCAAGTAGACCTTGTGCCCGCCGACCACGGCCTTCTGCGTATAGCCCTTGCGGCGATCCGGCATGCGCTCGCGCTCGCGCATCACCACGATGCGTTCCACCAGCCGCTCCACCACCTTTTCCGACAATTGGGCGGCGCGCGCGGCCATCGGCTTCTCGAGGAAGCTTTCGACCGCATCGTCCTCCTCGTCCTCGTCGCTGATGAGCTGCGAGTTGAGAGGCTGCGACAGTTTCGAGCCGTCGCGATAGAGCGCGTTGGCCTTGAGCGCGAGCTTCCAGGAGAGGAGATAGGCTTCCTTGCAATCCTCCACCGTGGCGTCGTTCGGCATGTTGATGGTCTTCGATATCGCGCCCGAGATGAACGGTTGCGACGCCGCCATCATGCGGATGTGGCTCTCGACCGAGAGATAGCGCTTGCCGATCTTGCCGCAGGGATTGGCGCAGTCGAACACGCCGTAGTGCTCGGCCTTCAGATGCGGCGCGCCTTCCACCGTCATCGCGCCGCAGATGTGGACATTCGCCGCCTCGATCTCGCGTTTGGTGAAGCCGATCGCGGCAAGCAGATCGAAATTCGGCGCTGCGATCACCTCGGGCTCGAGTTTCAAGCCATCGCGCAGAAAATCCTCGCCGAGCGTCCATTTGTTGAAGGCGAACTTGATGTCGAAGGCGGTCGGAAGCGCTGCTTCCACCTTGGCCAGAACTTCATCGGTAAAGCCCTTGGCCTTCAACGTGGAAATGTTGATGCCGGGCGCGTTGGAGAGCGAGCCGTGGCCGACCGCATAGGCCTCGATCTCCGCGATCTCGGACTCCCGATAGCCGAGCGCGCGCAGGGCCTCCGGCACGGCGCGGTTGATGATCTTGAAATAGCCGCCGCCGGCAAGCTTCTTGAACTTCACCAGCGCGAAATCAGGCTCGATGCCGGTGGTGTCGCAATCCATGACGAGACCAATGGTGCCGGTCGGCGCCACTACCGTCACCTGCGCGTTGCGGAAGCCGTGGGCTGCGCCAAGCTCCAGCGCCTTGTCCCATGCCGCCTTCGCGTGCGTGACGAGATCGGCCTGGGCGCAGGAGGCGTGGTCGAGCGGCACCGGATTGACCGACAGCCCCTCATAGCCGCGCGATTCGCCATGCGCGGCGCGACGATGGTTGCGGATCACCCGCAGCATGTGCGCGGCATTCTTCCTGTAGCCGGGGAAGGCACCGAGCTCCTGCGCCATCTCGGCCGAAGTGGCGTACGCCGTGCCGGTCATGATGGCGGAGAGCGCGCCGCACAGCGCGCGGCCTTCCTTGGAGTCGTATGAAAGGCCCATGGTCATCAGAAGTCCGCCGATATTGGCAAAGCCCAGACCAAGCGTGCGGAATTCGAATGACAGCTCCGCAATCGCCTTCGAGGGGAACTGCGCCATCATTACCGAGATCTCAAGCACCAGCGTCCACAGCCGGCAGAGATGTTCGTAGGATTCGACGTCGAAACGCCCGCTACCTGACGCTCCCCCGCTTGCGGGGGAGGGATGGGTGGGGGTGTAAAAGGTGAGCAGGTTGGCGGACGCCAGATTGCAGGCGGTGTCGTCCAGGAACATGTATTCCGAGCAGGGATTGGACGCGCGGATGTCGCCGGACGCCTTGCAGGTGTGCCAGTCGTTCATCGTGGTGTTGAAGTGGAGGCCGGGATCGGCGGAGGCCCAGGCGGCGTAGCCGATCTTCTCCCAGAGGTCGCGCGCCTTGAGGGTCTTGGTCACCTTCTTGTTGGTGCGCCCGATCAGGTTCCAGTCGCCATCGGTTTCCACCGCGCGCAGGAAGTCGTCCTTGAGCGACACCGAGTTGTTGGAGTTCTGGCCCGACACCGTGAGATAGGCTTCCGAATCCCAGTCGGTGTCGTAGACCGGGAAATCCATGTCCTTGTAGCCTTGCCTCGCAAACTGGATGACGCGCTTGATCATCGCATCGCTAACGAGCGCTCGGCGGGCGAGCTTGATTTCACGGCGCAGCGCCGGGTTCTTCTCGGGGTCGAAGCAGTCGTCGCCCGAGCCCTCGCAGTTGACGCAGGCCTTCAGCACCGCCTTCAGATGCTTCTGGTTGATCCTGGAGCCGGTCACGAGGGAGGCAACCTTCTGCTCCTCCTTCACCTTCCAGTCGATATAGGTCTCGATATCGGGATGGTCGGCGTCGACCACGACCATCTTGGCCGCGCGGCGCGTGGTGCCGCCGGATTTGATCGCGCCGGCGGCGCGGTCGCCGATCTTCAGGAAACTCATCAGGCCCGACGAGCGGCCGCCGCCGGAAAGCTTTTCGCCCTCGCCACGCAGGCGCGAGAAGTTGGAGCCGGTGCCGGAGCCGTATTTGAACAGGCGCGCCTCGCGTACCCACAGATCCATGATGCCGCCCTCGTTGACGAGGTCGTCCTCGATGCCCTGGATGAAGCAGGCATGCGGCTGCGGATGTTCGTAGGCCGATTTGGATTTGGTCAGCTTGCCGGTCTTCCAGTCCACGTAGTAGTGGCCCTGGCCCGGACCATCGACGCCATAGGCCCAGTGCAGGCCGGTGTTGAACCATTGCGGGGAGTTCGGCGCGACCATCTGCCTGGCGAGCATGTAGCGCAGCTCGTCATAAAAGGCCTGCGCGTCTTCTTCCGTGGAGAAGTAGCCGCCCTTCCAGCCCCAATAGGTCCAACAGCCACTGAGGCGGTCGAACACCTGCTTGGCGGAGAGTTCGCTGACATAACGTTCGGCTTCGGGCAGGGCGGCGAGCGCCTCGGTGTCCGGCACCGAGCGCCACAGCCAGGAGGGCACGGTCTCTTCCTCGACCTTCTTCAGCCGCGCGGCCACGCCGGCCTTGCGGAAGTATTTCTGCGCGAGAACGTCGGAGGCGACCTGCGACCAGAATTCCGGCACCTCGACGTTTTCGAGCCGGAACACCACCGAGCCGTCGGGGTTGCGGATTTCAGATGTCGTCAATCTGAAATCAATTTGTGCATAAGGTGACTGGCCCGCCTTTGTGTGGCGCCGTTCGATTCGCATGGTCGTGCCCCGTTCTTCTTAGCCGGCCGCCGCCGCGGCTGCCGGGTTGATTCCTTGAGCGAACCCCAAACCAAAGCCGGAAGACGGCTTTGGTTCTGAATGTCCGCACGCTCTACCGGTTGATCCGGCCCTTTCTCTGACCTCAGGCGCGGTGCGAGCACCCCGCCTGCGGCCGCATCGATGCCCAGAAGGAACTCCCCAGTTCCAAGGGCCCAATGCACTCAACGCCACCCTTACTGCTTTGGGCCAATCGGCTCTTATCCTTGAGCGACTTGCCCAGATGAGCCATTTGGCCCGTTTTTCGCGTCCTGAAAGACCCGGAACTCGAGACAAAAAGCCCCGTTTCCGCTGCCTCGACCGGCCGGCGGAGTGTCATTCTGGAACCCTTCAGGGAGCGACCGGCGGGACCCGAACACACTCGCGCCGAACTGGATCAAAGCTAGGACGACTCCGTTACACCCGTCAAGGACTAGTACGAGTTTCTGAATCAAATACTAAATATGGTGGAAAGGTGGGAAAAACAGGGGGCATCGGGCGCCGCTGACATGGCCAAGTATCAGTGAGTCCTGAGGGATTCGAAAGCGAAATAATTCGCTTGTGGATGTGCATCCAAAGCTTCGCCCGTTGTTCACAGGACGACTAATTGCTGTGGGAGGGCGCTTGCTTCCGAGGGACTCAGAGCCAACGGCCGTTCTGTCCGGTCAGGCATGCCGTCCCGCCAATGGTCCGCCGAGCGGATCAGCGGCAATGTCCGCAACCGATTCCACCGGTCCAACCCTCTCATGACACTCCAGAACAAGCCGGGCGCGAAGGCGCACATCGCGCCCGCGGGCCTTTTCTTCCTCGCGATCACCTCGATCGGCTGGGGCTTCAACTGGCCCATCACGAAGTTCCTTCTGGGCCATCTGCCGCCACTGACGCTGCGCGGCACGACCGGCGTCGTCGGCGCGAGCCTGCTAGCGGGATTGGCCTTGCTCGGGGGTCAAAGCCTGCGCGTCCCGCGCAAGTTCTGGGGAAGGCTGGTGCTCGCCGCCTTTCTCAATGTCGGCTGCTGGATGGTGCTGATGGGGTTTGCGCTGCTCTTTCTCCCCGCAAGCGAGGCGGCGCTGATCGCCTATACCATGCCGGTGTGGGCCTCGATTCTCGCCTGGCCGATCCTCGGCGAGCGGCCCAATCTCTTGCGCGTCATCTCGCTGGTCATGGCTTTCGCGGGCTTGAGCGCCATTCTCGGCGGCAACGGCGTTACGGCGAGCCTGTCGAAACTGCCGGGAATCATCATGGCGCTTGGCGGAGCGCTCGGCTTCGCGGTCGGCGCGGTCCTTGCCAAGAAATTGCCCATCGATCTTCCGCCGGTCTCGGCCGCGGCCTGGCAGATCGGCATTGGATGCCTGCCCGTCGCGATCGCGGGCCTCCTGATCGAAAAATCCGACATTGCCGGGCTTTCCGGCGCCGGCTGGTTGCTCCTGACCTATTCGACGGTGGTGCAATTCTGCGTCGCCTATGTCTGCTGGTTTGCGGCATTGGCGCGCCTGCCGGCATCCGTTGCCGCGATCGGCACGATGGCCGTGCCGGTCATCGGCGTGATCGCTTCCGCGCTTGCGCTGCACGAGCCGCTCGGCACCGGCCAGATCGCGGCACTGGTGTTCACGCTCGCCGGCGTCGCTCTAGCAACGCAATCGTGATCTCCGGTTTTTCGCCATTCGGGGTCGGCCCAGGAACCCTTCTTTGCCCGCTGACCGAACTGGACAATTCCCCCCGCCGGTGGCATCAGAGCCCCACCAAAGTTCCTCGAACCGGTTGGTTGAGCTCATGAAGCAATTCTTGCTCAAAATATTCACGTGGTGGAACAGCCAGACCTTTGGCACGCAACTATGGACCTGGCGTTTCGGCGAGTTGGTCGGGCAGGACGAGCAGGGCAACCGCTATTACCGAACCAAAGGTGGAGTGATCGACCCGACCCTTGGCTTCGAGCGGCGCTGGGTGATCTATAACGGCTTGGCCGAGGCGAGCCGCGTGCCGCCTTCCTGGCACGGTTGGCTCCATCACACGGTCGATGTGCCGCCGACCGAGCAGCGCTATACGCCGCGCGAATGGGAAAAGCCTCATGTGCCGAACATGACGGGGACGCCGGCCGCCTACCGCCCCTCCGGCTCGACGCTTGCAAGCGGCCGCCGGCCAAAAGCCACCGGCGATTACCAGCCTTGGACGCCAGGCAGCGCAGGCTGACGGGCACAAGCACATCAAGGACCCTGTGAACAACGGGAACTGCGGGGACATCGATCGAAGCGCTGTTGCGCCTCGCCTAAGGCCGTGGCTCAATATGGCCATCTTACGGAGATGGGAAACCACCGCGACGGTTCGGGCTACAGTTCGCGACTGACCCGATAAGCAGCGGCTTCCGATCGGGATGCCACCGGGAGATAGGCCCCCGGGCTCAACGTCCTGAGATCGCCCGTGAACGTGGAAAATGTGAGGCTGCCGTAGGACAGGAAAGGCCGTCTGGGAAACCAGGCGGCCTTTTTCTTTGCCCCTCTGTTCAAAGCATTCTTTCAATCAAGCACGGTGTGCGCTTCCAAGACGCGCGGCCGCACGATGATTAGCCGCGCGCCGGAAGTCCTGGCCCGCCGGATTCCTTTGTCTCAGCCGCTCCATGACTTCCGGCGCCGCTTTGTCGGGAGAGCCTGCATCGAATGGCGGCGCCGGATCGTATTCAAGCCGCAGCTGGATCATTTCTGCCGTGGGCCGGTCGATCAGGATCGACACCAGCGTCAGCGCGAAATCGATCCCTGCGGTGACACCGCCCCCGGTAACCCGGTTGCGGTCGACGCACACGCGCGTCTTCATCGGTATGGCCCCATAACCGGCGAGAAACTCCATCGCCGTCCAGTGCGTGGTTGCGCGAAATCCTCTGAGCAAGCCAGCGGCGCCAAGCACCAGCGATCCCGTGCATACCGAGGTGAAGTATTTCGCGCCCGCGGCCTGGGCGCGCAGGAATTGCAGCATCTCCTCGTCATTGACCATGTCATCGGTGCCGGCACCGCCGGGAACGCAGATCACGTCGAGCTGAGGGCAGTCGGCGAAGCTCGTCGTCGGCATCAGCGTCAACACGGTGTCGCTTGCGACCGGCTCCATTCGCTTCCAGGCCAGATGCACCACAGCACCCGGCACGCTGGAGAACACCTGCAAGGGGCCGGTGAGGTCGAGCTGGGTCACCTTCGGAAACAAGACGAATCCGATCTGCAGCGGCATGGGAACGCCTTTCCATCGTCGGCTTGACGCGGACACTCTGGCATGGTCCTCTCGTGTCTTAAATGGCATATTTCCCTCATTTTCGGACATGCATGATTTTGGACAAGGGAACCGGCTCATGATCGGTGTCCTCGTGTTTCCCGATTTCCAGTTGCTGGATGCGGCCGGTCCGATCTCGGTGTTCGAGATCGCGGGCCGAAAGGCCGGTGCGGCGGCGTCGATCCGGGTGCTTTCGGAAGTGCCGGGTCCGGTGCGCAGTTCTTCCGGCGTGGAAATGCTCGCGCGGGGATTGCGATCGGCGAGTTCGATCTCGACCTTGATCGTCGCGGGCGGGTTGGGGGTTCGCGAGGCATCGCAATCGGCGAAGATTCTTGCCTTCGTGCGGGCGGTTGCAAGACGCGGCGTTCGCGTCGCAAGCGTCTGCTCGGGCGCCTACATCCTGGCCGAAGCAGGGCTGCTGGATGGCCGCAGAGCCACCACCCACTGGCAACGCACCGGGCATTTTCTCAAGACCTATCCCGGGGTGAGATTGGAGCCGGACAAGATATTCGTGCGGGATGGCGGCATCTGGAGTTCAGCGGGCATCAGTGCCGGCATTGACCTGGCGCTGGCTCTGGTTGCGGAGGATTTCGGCGAGGAGGTGTCGCGGCAAACCGCGCGCCAGCTTGTGCTCTACGATCGACGCAGCGGCGGTCAGTCGCAATTCTCGTCGCTGCTGGAACTGAAGGCGCCGGCGGGCCGCTTTGGTTCACTGCTCACCTGGGCGCGCGAAAATCTCGATGCGCCGCTGACGGTCGAGCATTTGGCCGAACGGGCCGGCATGAGTTCGCGGCATTTCACTCGCGCCTTCATCGCCGAGACCGGCACCACGCCGTTCAAGGCGGTGGAGCGTCTGCGTGTCGAAGTGGCGCGACAACGGGTTCAGTCGTCCGGCGAGCCGATCGAGCGCGTGGCGCAAGCCGCGGGCTTCCGCGACCCGGAGCGGATGCGCCGCGCCTTCATCCGCGCCTTCGGCCAGCCGCCGCAATCGTTGCGGCGCGCAGCGCGGGCGCGCTAAGCGCGATGGGACCGTGCATCATTCACGGCTGATGCCGTCGTGTGATCGCGACCTGGGCCGCCTGGGTATAGAGGCTGGAAACCAGTTCCAGATGCGAGCCGGTGGCTTCTGATTTCTCCGCCCAGCCCTCCAGAGCTTCCAACATCGGCGGCAAGGTCGCCGCGCGCAGCGCCGCATAGGCTTCGGTGACGGAACGACCCGTTTCGGTCGCGCGGTAGCGCGTTTCCTTGCGTGATGATGAACCTTCGGTCTCGATCAAGCCGGCCTTCACCAGCTTTCGCGTAGCGTATTGCAGGTTGGGTACGTCAACGCGGTTGAGCAATTGGCCGATCTCGGAAAGCCGCTTCGGCTCGTCGCCCATGCGCACCACATTCAGTACTGCGACGTCGTCTCCTGTGAGCGGCACATCGCACACCGCGGCAAAACAAGCAGCCTTCCACCGGTAATAAGCCTGTGTCAGCCGTTCCAGTCTGAATTCGAATTCCGACAGCCGCCGCTCGGTTTCGGTGCGCGCCAGATGCCAGGAGCCCGGCCGCTCGGTGGTGCCCGGCTGTTGTTTCGGCTTGATCGCCTCGCCGGTTCGCTTCGCTGCCGCCTTCTGCGTGTTCCTCAACATCGTCTCCTGATTCCGTCTTCCCACAGTCCGAGCGAGATGGGCTCAATCGAAACGCCATCGCGCGTCAGGTTCTTGATTGCGCACGATCTTCTCGGAAATCCGCCTCGTGCTTCCGGATCATGCTTTAGGCAGGCAGTGCCCAATCTATGCTATTTACAACTTCGATTCTTACATTAAAAATTCAATTAATAAAGCATGATGAAGAGGCAGGAGCTCTCGGCTCGTGCAAAACTCTTCATGTCAGGCGCGTAGCACAGGCGCTGCCTTGACACGGGAAGGCTCCAGGGACTTCAGCGAAGAAGGGGATTTCAATGCCGGGACAATGGATCGACATCGCTGCCAGGGATGGCGGCACGTTCAAAGGCTATCTCACCATCCCCGCCTCGGGTTCGGGCCCCGGCATTCTGCTGTTGCAGGAGATCTTCGGCGTCAACAAGTCGATGCGCGAGGTCGCCGACTACTATGCGGAAGAGGGGTACGTCGTGCTGGTGCCGGACCTGTTCTGGCGAATGGAGCCGGGCATCGAGCTCGGCTACGGCGAAGCCGACTTCGGCAAGGCGTTCGGTTACTATCAGCGCTTCGATGCCAACCAGTCGATCAAGGATGCCGCTGACGCGCTCAAGGTGCTGCGTGGGCGCCCCGAATGCAAGGGCAAGGTCGGCGCGCTCGGCTTCTGCCTCGGCGGCAAGCTTGCTTATCTCGTCGCCGCGCGCACGGATGTAGATTGCGCCGTCAGCTATTACGGCGTCGCCATCGAGGCCGATCTTGCGGAAGCGGGCAACGTCAAGGGGCCGATGGTCTTCCATTTCGCCGAGCTCGACAAATACGCACCGGCCGAAGCGCGCGAGCAAATCATGGGCGCTTTCAAGGGACGCTCCGACGTCGAGTTCTATCTCTATCCCGGCTGCGACCACGCCTTCGCCGCACCCGAGCGCACGAGCTTCAACAAGCCCGCGACACTGATGGCGCATTCGCGCTCGATCGCGCTGTTCCGCAAGGTGCTGGGTCCGCACTATGACCTCTCGTCACTCTGGGACCGGCATACCGAACTCGAATTCGGGACGCGGTCGGCGGAACAGACCATGACGACCATGGTCGCCGAGCCCTATGTCAACCATATTCCGACCATGACCGGCGGCGTCGGCTATCGCGATCTGTTGCGCTTCTACAAACACCATTTCATTCCGAAGACGCCGAAGGACACCAGGCTCGTGCCTATCTCGCGCACCATCGGCGCCGATCGCATCGTCGACGAGATGCTGTTCTGCTTCACCCATGACATCGAGATCGACTGGATGCTGCCCGGCGTGGCGCCGACCGGCAAATATGTCGAGATACCCCTGGTCGCGATCGTGCGTTTCCGCGGCGACAAGCTCTATAACGAGCACATCTATTGGGACCAGGCCTCGGTGCTGGTCCAGATCGGCCTGCTCGATTCGAAGAAGCTTCCGGTCGCCGGCGTCGAGACCGCGAAAAAGCTCGTCGACGAGGCACTGCCGTCGAACACGCTGATGGCGCGCTGGTCGGAGAGCGCCGGCAAATAATCGAAACGAGCCGGCTGCGCGGCTTGCGCACAAGGCTCATAGCGTTGGGGGTAATGAACATGATGTCCTTCCTGTCTCGCCGTTCGGTCCTGCAACTCGCCGGTGGCGCAGCCGCGCTGCCGCTCGCTTCCGGTGTCCTCGGTGGGGGCGCGGCGCATGCCGCGGCGGGCACGCTGACAATCGCGTATAACGTCAATCTGCCGTCGTTCGATCCGACCGTCGGATTGTCCGCGGTCAATCCAACGATCCAGTCGATCTATCAATCGGTGTTCGATCCTTATATCGGCCAGGCGCCGGATCTCTCCTTCAAGCCGGGCCTTCTTACCAAATGGGGCTGGAACGAGGACCGCAGCAAGATCACGCTTGAAATGCGCAAGGGTGCGACCTGGCATGATGGTTCGCCGGTCACTGCGGAAGACGTGGTGTGGTCGTTGCAGCGCGCCGCCGACCCGAAGAGCGGCAATCCGATTCAATTCGTCTGGTCCAAGGTTGGCAACTACAAGATCGACGGAAATACGATCACCGGCGATGTGCTGGAGTTTGAGCCGACCTTGTTCAAGTGGATGGCGTTTCTCACCGCCTATGTCCTGCCGAAAGGCTATTACGAGAAGGTCGGCGCCGAGGGCTTCGAAAAGGCGCCGATCGGATCGGGTCCCTATAAAGTCGATGCGTTCGAGCGCAACGCGTTCCTGCGGTTGAAAGCGCATCCCGGATACTGGGGAAGCAAGCCGGCTTTTGAGACCGTGGTGTTCAAGTTCATCACCGATCCCACCAGCCGCGTCGCCGAAATGGAATCGGGCGGCTCGGATCTGACTTTCGAAATTCCGTACGAGGAATTCGATCGGCTGAAGGCCAAGCCCAGCCTGGCTGGCCAGACCAAGCCGGTATCCGATATCGCGATGATATTCCTCACCGATATCGATCCCATGCTGGATCGCAACGTTCGCCTGGCCGCGAACCATGCGATCGACAAGAAAGCGATCGTCGACCGGCTGCTGAAGGGTTACGGCGTTCCGATCTCGACGCTGGAGGCGCCGGGTTATGCGGCCTTCGACCCCTCGATCAAGGTTTCCTACGATCCCGAGCTCGCAAAGAACCTGCTCGCCAAGAGCGGCTACACGCCCGACAAGCCGGTCAAGTTCACGATCCAGACGACGCGCGGGTTCAAGCCGAAGGACTACGAGATGATCCAGGCGATCGTCGGCATGTGGCGCAAGGTCGGCATCGATGCCAACATCGAGGTCTACGAAATCGCCAAGCATTTCGAACTGCGGGCGCGCCATGCGCTGGCGCCTGCGGCGTTCTACAACTGGGGCAACGCGATCGGCGATCCCTCCACCTCGACCGGGTTTGCCATGTTCGGCCCGTCGCCGCATTGCGCCTGGAAGGGCAAGGATCTCGTCGAGCGTATCGGGCCCTTGTGGGGCGAGAAGGACGAGGCCAAGCGCATCGCCGGCTACAAGGCGGTGGACAAATACATCGCCGAGGAAGGCGAGGTGATACCGCTGTTCCAGTATGTGCAGCCGATCATTCACAAAAAAGGCCTGAAAGTAGTAGCGCAATCCAATGGCATGATTCTTCCGCAACTCGTCACGCCCGCTTAGTGGAGTGGATTGACATTCGCTACCCGTCTGGCCACGAATTCGCAAAGCGAATGTCAAATCCGAAAACTCCACTAGAGACATATGTATTTGCCAGTGGTCCTTTGATTCTAACATTCGCAAAAGTGTCCGCTGAAAAGGGATGCGAATGTTAGAATCGGACCACTAGGGCGACAAGGAAAGGCGACGTAGCGATGCGATGGGGCGAGATCATCCGGCGACTCGTCCTCGTACCGCCCACTTTGTTCGGCGTGGCGGTGATCGTCTTCGTGCTGTTGCGCGTCGTCCCCGGCGATCCCATTGCGATGATGATCCCGCCCGGGGCGTCCGAAGCCGACATCGTCAGGCTGCGGGCGCTCTACGGCCTCGACCAGCCGATCCTTCACCAGTTTGCGACCTGGCTCGGCCAGGTTGCAGGCGGCAATTTCGGCCGATCGATCAGCCTGCGCCAAAGCGTGTTTGACCTGCTGTTCATGCGCCTGCCGGCAACCATCGAGCTTGCGCTGCTCGCGGCGCTGATTGCTCTTTTGGTCGGTGTGCTGGCTGCGCTTGCCGGCATCCTCTTGCGCGGCCGCCGCGCCGAATGGGCCGTCGATGGCGCGGTCGGCGTGCTGCTTGCGATTCCCGACTTTCTCTGGGCGCTGATCCTCCTGCTCCTGTTCGGCGTGCTGATCCCGCTGCTGCCGATCTCCGGCCGCGTCGATCCACAGATTGAACTCGACCTTCGCAGCAATTTCTATCTGATCGAAAGCCTGTTGACCGGCCGCCTCGATGTCGCGTTCGCGCTGATACATCACATGATCCTGCCCGCGCTGGCGCTTGCTTTGCCCTTCGCGGCGATCATCGCGCGTCTTCTGAAGGCGTCGCTGGTGGAAGCCGAAGACCAGGATTATGCGCAGATCGCGCGGGCGCGCGGCTATTCGCGCCCCACTATCCTGCTCCACGAGGTTTTTCCCAATGCGCTCATTCCGACGGTTGCTCTCGGCGGCGTGCAGGCGACGCTGCTGCTCGGCGGCACTGTGTTGGTCGAGCGCATCTTCTCTTACGAGGGCATCGGCAACATGGCGATCGATGCCGTGATCAATCGGGACTTTCCGTTGATCCAGGGACTCGTATTGACATTCGCGGTCATGTTCATCGCGCTCAACCTCCTCGTCGATCTCGTGGTGACGCTGCTCGATCCGAGACTGCGCCATGGCTGACGTCGCGATCGCTTCCTTTGCGCCACCGCGTTCGCGTCTTCTCGCGGGACTGGCGCGCGGCGGCGTGCGCTTGTGGGTCGGCGCGGCTCTGGCTGCCATGCTGGTACTGGCCGCGCTTTTTGCGCCCATGCTCGCGCCGCACGATCCGCTCGAGCAGGATCTGTTATCGGCGCAGTTGCCCCCGATGTGGGTGCATGGCGGCGATCCCGCCTATATCCTCGGTACCGACAGTCTCGGCCGATGCGTGCTGTCGCGGCTGATCTATTCCGCGCGGACGGCTGTCATGGTGGCGCTGATCGCGGCGACGCTCGCAGCCGCGATCGGCATCGCGCTCGGCCTCTTCGCCGGCAGTTTTGGCAGCTGGGTCGACCAACTCATCTCACGATTGATCGATGTCTGGATGGCGTTTCCGCCGGTGCTGTTGTCGATCGTGCTGGCGGCGGTGATTGGCGCCGGCCTGACGTCGGTCATCGCGGCGATCGTGGTGGTCGACTGGACCCGCTTTGCGCGCGTGGTGCGCGCCGAGACCATGGTGCAATTGACGCGCGACTATGCCGCGGCCGCGCGCGCGGTCGGGTTGAGCCGAACAAAAGTGCTGAGGCTGGAAATCCTGCCCAATCTCGTTCCGCTGCTGGTCACGCTGCTGGTGGTCGAAATGGGGATTGCGATCCTTGTCGAGGTGATCCTGTCCTTTGTCGGGATTTCCGTCGCCGGCGACACGCCGACCTGGGGAAGCATGATCGCGGAAGGACGGCAGATCGTCTATGAGGCGCCCTGGATCATGGCATTTCCGATCGCTTGCATTATCGTAAGCGTCATCGGCCTCAATCTGCTCGGCGATGGCCTGCGGCTTGCACTCGATCCGGTGCAGCGCTCATGACCGCCACATTGACCATCGAACAGCTGAAGGTCGCAATCGGCGACGCTCATGTGCTGCGCGGGGTCGGCCTTCAGGTTCAACCCGGCGAAGTCCGGGGACTGGTCGGCGAGTCCGGCGCCGGAAAATCCATGCTGGGCCGCGCGGTGCTGGGGCTGTTGCCGGCGAACGCGACCGTCACGTCTGGCCATATTGCTTTCGAGGGCCGCGATCTCCTGAACATGCGAGAAGCGGAACGGCGCAGCCTGCTGGGCCGCCGGATCGCCCTGATTCCCCAGGATCCGATGACGTCGCTCAATCCGGTGAAGCGCGTCGGCGCGCAGATCGGCAGCCTCCTGCGGCATCACCTGGGCCTGTCGAAACGGGCCGCGCTGGTCCGCGGTGCCGAACTTCTGGCCGAGGTGGCGATCCGGGAGCCAGAGCGGGTGCTGTCGCTCTATCCCCATGAGATCTCCGGCGGCATGCGCCAGCGCGTACTGATCGCGATGGCGTTCGCATGCGATCCTTCACTCGTCATTGCGGACGAACCAACCACTGCCCTCGACGTCACGGTGCAGCGTCAGGTGCTGCAGCTTGTCGAACGGTTGCGCCGGCGTCACGGCAGCGCCGTGTTGTTCATCACCCACGACCTTGGCGTTGTAGCAAAAATCTGTCGCAGCGTGACCGTGATGCACGCCGGCCGCGTGCTGGAGGAGGGCGAGACAGCGGAGGTGATCGTGCGGCCGCGCCATGCCTATACGCGCGCGCTGCTGGCGGCGACACCGCGGGCTGACCGGCCGGCGGAGGCGCTGCGGCCGGTGCCGCCTTCCCTGATCGAGCAATTGTGGTCGGAAGCGCGCAGGCTGGACATGTTGAGTGCAGCGAGGCCGGCATGAATGACATTCTGGTCCGCACCGGCAGTCTTCGTTTCGGGTATCCGCAACGCAATGGCCTGTTTCGCAAAGCCAGCCCGCGTGAGGTGATCAAGGGCGTTGACCTCGCCGTACCGCGCGGATCGGTGCTAGGCCTGGTCGGCGAATCCGGCTCCGGCAAGACGACGCTCGGCCGCTTGCTGGTCCGGCTGCTCAAGCCGACCTCCGGCGGCATCCAGTTCGATGGCGTCGAGATCGGTGGACTCGGCGAGGTTGAGCTGCGCCCGCTGCGAGCGCGCATCCAGATGATTTTCCAGGACCCGCAGTCCTCGCTCAATCCGCGGCTGCGGCTCGGCACCACGCTGACACGGCCGTTGAGTGCGTATCGGCGGCTGAAGGGCAGGCGGGACCAGCGCGAGCGTGCGGCGGCGCTGCTCAATCTTGTCGGTTTGCCGGCCGAATTCGCCGACCGCTATCCGAACGAGCTCTCGGGCGGTCAGCGCCAGCGCGCCGGCATCGCGCGGGCGCTCGCGCTCGAGCCCGATTTCATCGTCGCCGACGAGATCGTATCAGGCCTCGACGTATCTACCCAGGCGCACATTCTCCTGCTGCTGAAGGAATTGCGGGCCCGGCTCGGCCTCACCATGGTCTTCATCAGCCACGATCTTTCGCTGGTGCGGGTGCTCTGCGACGATGTGGCGATCCTGTACCATGGCGAGGTCGTCGAATACGGACCCGTCGCACGCGTCTTCGGCGCCCCGCAGCACGCCTATACGCGGCAGCTGCTTGCCGCGATTCCGTTGCCAGACGTCGAGCCGGGCTGGCTCGACAACTCTCCGCCGATCATCAACCCTCAACAGCAAGGATCAGCCGCATGACCGAGACCATCAAGGGTTCCGTCGTCCTCATCACCGGCGCCACGGGCGCGATTGCAAAGGCACTCATCGCCGAGCTCAAAGCCCGCGGCGCCGCCAGGATCTACGCTGCGGCGCGCGATGTTTCCAGCCTCGTGGCGTCCGATGGGCTAATTCCGATCAAGATGGACGTTACGAATGATCAGGAGGTGGCGAAAGCCGTAAGCGCCGCGGGCGACGTCACGTTGCTGATCAACAATGCCGGTATCAATCACAACACATCGTTCATGTCGGCACCCGACATCGCGATCGCGCGCGAGGAGATCGAGATCAACTATCTCGCGCCGCTGCGGGTGACAAAGGCCTTTGCGCCCGTCTTGAGCAGAAACAAGGGCGCAGTGCTCAACATCCTGACCATTCTGGCGCGGGTCAATCTGCCGTTCATGGGTTCCTACTGCGCATCCAAGGCAGCCGGCCTCAGCCTGACGCAGGGCTTGCGCGGCGAATTGACGCCAAAGGGCGTGCGCGTCGCCGCCGCGCTGCCCGGCGCCATCGATACAAGGATGACCGCGATGCTCACCATCCCGAAGATGACCACCGCGGATGCGGCCAGGGAAATCCTGGATGGGTTCGAGGCGGGCGAAGAGGAGATCTATGTCGGCGAGATGGCGCGCGGGCTCGCGCAGGGCCTCGCCCACGATCCCAAGGGTGTCGAACGGCAGCTCGCCTCACCCGGCTAATTTGTAAACCACGGTTAGTTACCGCGAACCACAGGGAGCCATCATGACCAGGTCGAGAGTACTGCTTGCCTTCGCTGCGTTCACAATCGGCGCCTTCGTAACAAAGGCTTCGGCCGATTCCATTCCTGGCCTGCGCGGGCACGATCACACCGGCATAACCGTGCCGGACGTAAAGGCAGCGACCGCCTTCTTCACCGACGTGCTCGGCTGCAAGCATGCGATGTCGTTCGGTCCGTTCATGGACGACAAGGGCACGTTCATGCAGGACGTCGTCAACGTCAATCCGCGCGCCGTCATCGAAGAGATCAGCATGGTCCGCTGCGGTTACGGTTCGAACATCGAACTGTTCCAATACAAGTCGCCCGATCAGGCAACGACGGAACCCAGGAACAGCGACTATGGCGGTCACCACATCGCCCTCTATGTCGACGATATCGCGAAGGCGGCAGAATATTTGCGCTCAAAGAACGTCAAGACCATGCAAGGACCAATTCCGGTCAACGAAGGTCCAGCGGCCGGGCAGTCGATCCTGTATTTCCTGACGCCGTGGGGAATGCAGATGGAGCTGATCAGCTACCCCAAGGGCATGGCCTACGAAAAGAACGCCAGCACGGTGCTCTGGTCGACGACCGAGCCAACCAAATAGAATTATCCGACGCCGCTGGCGTTGATATCGGGGAGCCGGCCTGTGTGCCGCCCGCCGGGTCTTACCACCAGCCCCGGCCCTGTTGCACCGGCCACAAGCCCTGTTGTTGCGCCGGACGATAGTCCTGCCCGCCGCGCCGCCGCATGTTGCCGGTTTGGGGATCCGGACTGCGCTGGAAATCGGCATTGGGCTGGGGCTGGAAAAAGAAGCCGAAGCCGCCGTCGCCCCAGCCGTTGCTGGCCGCCACGTTGAGATCGACCGAGGGCCGGCGCGTCACAAAGCCGCCCTGCGGCTGGTTGTTGAGCACAGCGACGAACTCGGTGCGATAGTTGGTTTCGCGGCTCAGAGGCTCGTCCGAGACGATGATCGAGGATCGCGGCATTGCTGTCGGCGCGATGCGATCGAGCACATCCTGCGGGATGGTGATGCGGTCGAGCGCGTCCTTGGCGTCGTCGCCATTGTCGATCGTGACCGTGGTCCAGCGCAGACCCGCGTCGGTGCGTGCCACTGCCGTAAACACATGGGTCCCAATCCGTTTCTCCGGATTGCGGATCGTGACGGGAACCTCGATGGTCGAATCAAACATCTCGCCCCCGTCCGGCAACGGCTTGTGCGTGTCGCGCCGCACGTAAAGCTTCTGCGTCGCGCGGCTGATGTAGACCGAGACCGGCTCGAGCGCGAGCTTCGCCTCGTTTGCCGCCTTGGCGGTGTCGGCTTTTTTGGTCTCGGCCGCCTTGGCGGCGTCCTTTGCAGCGGCAGCGGCCTCAGACTTCGACTTTGCGTCGACCCTGGCGGCGTCAAGCTGCGCAGCCGCTTCCGCGGCCTTCGGGGCAGTCTTCTGCCTGAGATCCTCGGCCCGTGCCCTGGCTTCGTCCGTCCTGGCGGCGGCGAGTGTCCTGTCCGCGAATGCGAGCTCGCCGTCGGCGCGGGCCTTGAGCAATTCCAGCTTGCGCAGCGACGCCGTGAGCGACGTCGTCTCGCGCGCCGCTGTCGCGGCCGCTTTCTTTGCTTCGTCGGCTTTCCTGGCAGCCTCCGCGGCCTCTCGCTCGAGCGCCTCGGCGCGCGCCGGGGCGGCCGCCAGGGCTTGCGCGTTCGGCGCGAACAGCGCCGGGTGGGAAAACTCGACCGGAGCGGCGTCGTTCGGCGAGATGATCACCCGCATGCCGATCCGCGTCTTTTCAAACAGGTTCTCCGCAAACTCGTAAGGCATCCGTATGCAGCCGTGCGAGGCCGCGTACCCTGGCAGCGGGCCGCCATGCAGCGCCAGGCCGTTCCAGGTGATGCGCTGCATGTTCGGCATCCAGGCGTCATCATACAGGCTCGAGTGATGGTCCTTGTCCTTCTCGATGATGGCGAAGACGCCGGCCGGCGTCTCGCGACCCGTAGTGCCGGTCGATACCGGCGCGCGCAGGATCCAGCCTTCGGCATCGTAGAAGGTGACCTGCTGGGACTTGATCGACACGATTGCCATGATCGGCTCGCCTGCATCGCGCGGGGCCGTCGCCTCGACAGCCGACGCGGGGCGCGCCTGTTTCGCCGCGGCGTCGGCGGTCAGCGACGTCAATGCGGCCATCGCCGCGAGCGTCACAAGGGCCGGAGGGCCCCAACGCCGCATCGCCACGGTGAGTTGCGCCTTCGTAGGTCGATTTGCCATGCCAAGTCCCGGTCGAATGCCCGTCCGCGCTCTCATCGATCAAGTCTCGGATCGCGGTTTTTCAATTAACTAACCCCCGCCACCATATTCGTTCCAGAGATCGGCGTGTTCCGGTGGCAAATAACTCATATACGACAGCCCGAGCAGGAGGAAGGTGGCTCGCGGCTGAAATTGGCATCAGACAACCATCATCTGGCGACAGAGTGATGTCGCCTTCCGGCCACATCTTGCAAATATCCGGTTCCAGTGGGGGGAGGTTTTGTCCTTTTCCAGATCGCGGCTCGCGAACCTTAGCCCTCCTTGAGGAGCCCTAATCTGCCCGCCAGCCATTTGGTCGTCGGCGCCTGTATCAGGATCGTCATCACAATGGCCATGAAAACGACGGAGGCGATCAGCCGCGCGCCCGGCGCTTCCATGCCGAGCAGGAGGCCCGCGAGCGCTGCCGGGATCACGCCGGTCTCGCGCGTCCAGCACATGAACAGCATTTCCTGAAAGCTCCATTTGGCGCGGCGGTCGGGCAGGGCGCAGAGAAAAACCGTCACAGGCCGCGCGACCAGCATCAGAACGGCGACGACAAGGGCGCCGCCGAAGGCGTATTGGCCGAGCAATGCGAAATCGACCTGAGCGCCAAGCAGGATGAATATAAAAAGGCGCATAATGAAAGCGGTGGTCAAGACGAACTCATCGAGCTTCTGCGCCTCGCCCGCTTCCATCCGAAAGCCAAAGGCTTCCTTGTTGCCAAGTACGATTCCGAACACGAACACCGCCATGAAGCCGGAGGCATGAAGACCGCTGGCGGCGAAATAGGCGGCGATGACCGCCACGATCGTGACGACTGGCGCGTATTCGGCGAGAAACGCCCACTTCTCGTGCGCGATCAAAAGCGCCGCCAGATATCCGAGCGCAATGCCGGCAACGATGCCGACGACCGATTGCTTGATGAGATCCGAGAGGGTGGAGACGGGCGAAAAGGCTCCGTGGCCGGTGGCGGCCGCCAGCACGCTGAAGGTGAAGATCGCCGCCATGGCATCGTTGAAAGCGGACTCGCTCATCACGGTCTGAGAGACCCGGTCGCGAATGTGAATCTGCCGGAAAATCGGAACCAGCGTCGCCGGATCCGTCGAGGCCACCGCCGAGCCCAGCAGCAACGCAATGGATGCGGGAACGCCCAGTATGTAGTGGGCGGCAAGACCGGTGATGCCTGCCGTGATGATCACGCCGAGCGTCGCCAGGATCAGGATGGTGATCCAGACTTGTTTGAGTATCTCCAGCCGGATCGACGCGCCGCCATCGAACAGAATGTAGCTCGCGCCGAACAGCAGGATGATCTGGTTCAGCGCCGAACCCGATTTGACATCGATCAGCCCAAGCGCATGCGGGCCGATCGCAATGCCGACAATCAGGAATACTGCGACATCCGGAATCCTGATCTTCTGCGCAAACAGCGCAGCAAGGGTTCCCAGTGCGAGAACGAGGCCGCACGCAAGCAGCGTTTGCCTGGCGATCTCGATGGAAGCGGAGGTTTCCACGTTATTTCTGGTCGGAAATTGTGGCGGTGCAACGCATCCGGGGATGGGAGAGCGCAGCGCGTCCCTTCACGACCAGCATCGAGCTTCCCCCAGATTCGTTCGCGGCAGTGTAACCCGGATTGGGGAAGGTTTCATATCCTCGCGATCACGCTTCCCGAGTCTCCGGTTCGGTCGACGAGAGCGGCCGCGAATTCGCCCTGCTCACGATCGGCTTGAGCAACTGTGGCGACAGATAGATCGGAAACTGCGAGAGAGCGAAATACAACCACGCCAGGTCCGGCAATGCGCCATTGGTCGCTGCGAGCATCAGTCCCATGTTACGTTGCGAGACCATCAGGCCGAGCGCCATGGCACGCCCGTAGCCGGCCTTGAGAAAGATCAGCGCGGTGGCGCCGAGAAGGGCGAAAAACACCGCAAAGGCCAGCATGGTCAGTTCGACGGCTGCGAGGGGATCGGCGAGAAAGCCGCCGACCACATTGCCCATGACGGCTGCGACAAAAACGAAGAGAAACAGGACGGTCAGGCCGTCGATCTCGCGTGCGCGCCGCGTGATGGTGGCAGCGCCCACGCTCCAGCGGATCACGCCCGCCGTCAGCATGGAGCCCGCAAGGATGGCGATGAGCTTCGCTCCGAGCCAAAGCGGCGATAGGCTCAGCGTCGTGCCGAGAAAAGCATAGGCAAACAGCGGCGCCGTGATCGGGACGAGCACCGTGCTGACGACCAGCGTGACGAGCACAAGCGTTGAATCCAGGCCCATTACGGCAGCCAGCGCCGGCGAGGCCATCATCGGAGATGCGACGCCCTGCAGCATCAGCGCGAGATAAAGATCCGCCGAATGCAGGTCGAGGCCGGTTGCGACACAAAGCTCGCCCGAGATCAACGGCACCCCGAGCATCGTCCACGCGGTCGCTGCGAGAACAAGGCCCGGCCGCCGCAGCTGATCGCGCAAGGCACCGGGATCGACGCGCAGGAACGACATGCAGAGCAGGAGAAAGACCGCCTCGGTGACGTACGGCTTGAGCAGTTCGCCGGCCGGCGGAAACGCAATGCCGATGAATACCAGCGCGGCAATGGCGCGGGTGCCCTGACCACCCAGCCATGCCAGCCCTTGCGCCGGGAGCGCGATGATGTTTCGCAAGAAGGCAGGCATCCGGATTTTTCTGTCGGCGAGGCGATACAGGGTGAGAGGTTGCTGCCGCGAACATGTGGCAAGCCTCCGGCGGGGCAAAGTAACATCTCGTTACCGTCTGTTTCGGAGGCAGTTGGCGTGACGCCGTGCGAGGGCACGCCGCGCCGACAACGGCTATCCAAATCGCGATCTCCCATGCGGATAATTTCCTGACCCGCTGTTGTTCACAGGTCATCTGCAACCAGATACTTTTGACCGCTCCTGCGAGAATATCAATTGTCGATCCGAGGTGCTGCGATGGTCAGGCTTCCGCCACCCGTTTGGGCTCTGATCTATGTCGTGCTCGCTCTGGTGATAAGCTGGCAACTCGGCTGGCCGCGGCTGGCGGGATTTCCGATTCCGAAGCTGGGCATTGCCCTCGCACTGGTCCCCTGGATTCTGCCGGTCTGGGCGGTCGCGGTGTTTCGCCGCGAGGGAACAGAAATCAATCCGATGTCGCCGACCAACCGGGTGCTGGTGGTCGATGGCCCGTACCGTTACACGCGCAACCCGATGTATCTCGGCCTGGTGCTGGTTGCGCTCGGCATCGCAGTATGGGTCGGCGCCTGGCCGATGTTTCTCGCGCCCATCGCCGTCTTTGCCACGGCAAACTGGGTCCACATCCCCTTTGAAGAAGCCAAGATGCGCCGCCAGTTTGGCTCAAGCTATGATGAATATATCGGCCGTGTGCGGCGGTGGTTGTGAATTGCCAAAGGCATGATGGTGAAAAGGGCGCCGGAATTAGGCCGCGGACTCATAAAGCCTCAACCACGGCCTGAGGACACGTCGGTCGTTCACGCGAGGAACGCCGCGCGGCTTGTTCGGCAGCATCGGCTTGATCGCAAACCATTCATAATCGGCGAGTTCGTAGCGCATGATCCGAGCCCAGTTTGGGAGTTTGAATCACAGGGATTCGGCCAAACACAAAGCTCCTGGCCCAGCCGCTTATGGGCAGAAAGAGACATCAACTTGCCGAGCTGAATCCGTCGAAAATGACCTAGCTGGGCCGCTTTTGCCCAAAATATGCCGATGGTGATACAGTCTGTGCCGGACTGCCGTGGATTACCGAAGCCTTCACAATGGAGGTTGGGAATGAGCAGACACCTATCCGCTGGTTTCCTGGCATTGTTTTTGGCAGTGACGGGGGCCGCTTCGACATCCGCGCAACAACCCCAAAAGCCAAACGTTGTTTTCATTCTCGCCGATAACGTCGGGTATGGCGACCTTGGTCCCTATGGCGGGGGCGAGTTGCGCGGCGCGCCGACGCCACGGATTGACCAGTTAGCTCGCGAAGGGTTGCGGCTGACCCAATTTCTGGTCGAACCAGCCTGCACGCCGTCGCGGGCGGCCCTGATGACGGGACGTTACTCGATCCGCGAGGGGCTATCGCTCATTCTCGTTCCAGACGGGCCTAACACGCTCTCGGCGCGTTCGGTCACGATGGGCGAGCTGTTCAGGAGCGCCGGCTACGCGACAGCCATTTTCGGCAAATGGCATCTGGGCAAAGATCCGCAAAGCCTGCCGACCGCACATGGGTTCGACGAGTACTACGGCATCCCTCCCGACATGACCTGGGACTCGGCAACATATGTTGAAAAGATCGAACTCACACACTCCATCGCCGCGCCGCCCGACGTGTTGCTGGCGCGCGGGCCGCAAATCGTCGAGGCGACGGCGGGCGGCGAGTTACACAACGTCAAGCCCTTTACACCCGAGGTGAGAGCTGAAATCGATAATGAGCTGGTGACCAAGTCGATCGACTTCATGAAGCGGCAGACCACGGCGAAGCAGCCGTTCTTCCTCTACCTGCCGTTTTCAATGGGGCATATACCCAATCTGCCGTCCAGCCAGTTCAAGGGCAAGTCTCGCATCGGCAATTACGGCGACAAGCTGATGGAAGGCGATTATCACGTCGGCCAGATCCTCGATGCGCTAAAGCAGCTCGGCGTGGATGACAACACGTTGCTGGTGTTCGCGTCCGACAATGGCCCGTCAGGAGAAGCCTTTCGCGAATATGGCAACTTGGGAACGCCAGACATGGGCAACCCGGGTCCGTTCCGCGGCGAGCTTGGTGAAGTGACCGAGGGTTCGATCCGGACCTTCTGTTTCATTCGCTGGCCGGGCCACGTCAAGCCGGACACCACCTCTTACGCGATGTTCTCGATTATGGACTTCTTCCCGACCTTCGCCAGCATCATCGGGGCCAAGGTGCCCAGCGACCGTCCTATTGACGGCGTTGATCAGGCAGACGTGCTGTTCGGCAAGAGTGAGAGCGGAAAGCGTGACAGCCTGTTGAGCTTTATCGGCGGCGACCTGGTGGCCGCGCGATGGAAGCAATGGCGCGTATACTTTACCGACGTGTACCCGACCGGCATCGGCCCACAACGCCAGCCTGGACCTGGATCAGCCAGCGCTCCCATGGCAGGCTACCCGAAGGTCTTCGACATCGAGATGGACCCGCACGAAGACCTCAACGTCTTTGGATTGTTCCCCTTTGCTAGTGAACCGGCGCTTAAAGTCGTCGAGGAGTACCTGGCATCGGTCAAGAAATATCCAAATCCGCCAGCCCCAAACGTAACACAGTTCCGTAGTGGCGGTGGCGGTTAGTCTGCCGACGTCCGCCTGGGCCGCGGACTCAAAAGCCGCGACCACAGCCTGATTTGACGCGAGCTGAACGAAGGCAAGGTAGTCGGCGGCGAGGTCCCCTCTGAAACCACTATGCATGGGAGGAGCGCATGAAACCGGGTTTGAATCATCTTAAGTGCACCGCCTGCGCGATTGCCATCATTCCCTCGATGCTGATACCCGCGGAAAAAGCTCAAGTGCAGAACATTCGCATCCCTTCTCAGCGGACACTTTGCGAATGTTAGGATCAAAAAGACCACTGGCAAATATATGTTTGTAGTGGAGTTTTCGGATTTGACATTCGCTTTGCGAATTCGTGGCCAGATGGGTAGCGAATGTCAAATCCACTCCACTAGCCCGCGTCCCCGTCAAGGGCCCTGAGCCAGGCTCCGATTTCGGCACTTGCGACATTGGCCTGTTGCAGCAATTTTCCCATGGTGAAAAAGCCATGAAACTGGCCGGGGAATGTCCGGTGTGTCACGGATACGCCGGCCTGCTTCAATCGCCGCGCATATTCGTCGCCTTCATCGCGCAGCGGATCGGCGCCCGCAGTCAGCACATAGGCAGGCGGCAGGCCGACCAGCGTCTCTATTCGCGCCGGCGATGCGCGCCAGTCATGAATTTCGGCCGTGCCGTTGAGATAATGATCGCGAAACCACCTGATGACGGAATGCGTGAGCAGGATGCTGGTTTCCGGCTCGCTAGTGGGAAGAGTGCGTCATCGCAAAGTCGGTCGCCGGATAGACCAGCACCTGGCCCGCAATCGCAGGCCCGTTACCGTCGCGCGCGGCGATCGCGACCACCGCTGCAAGGTTGCCGCCGGCGCTGTCGCCGCCGACCAGAAGCCGTGTCGCGTCGATCCCAAGATTCCTGGCGTGGGCGGCAACCCATTTCGTTGCGGCGATGGCGTCATCGACAGCGGCAGGAAATTTATGTTCGGGCGCACGCCGATAGTCCACGGAAATGACCTTGAGCTGCCCTTGGTCGGCCAGTTTCCGGCAGACGACGTCGTGCGTATCGAGATCGCCGATCACCCAGCCGCCGCCGTGAAAAAACACAAGGCACGGCGCAAGCCCGTCGACTTCCCTCAGTTCCTTCGGCGTGTAGAAGCGCGCCGGAATCGATCCGTGAGCGGCGGGGATGGCGAGCGGGACGACCGATTTCAGTTCGGGAGGTTCTGGATTGGTGACGAAACGGGCCTGCCGGTAGTATTCGCGTGCCTCATCGGCCGAGAGAGTTTCGTAGGCCGGCCGGCCCGCTTCCTGAAAGGCTTTGAACACCGAAGCGGCGTCGGAATCGAGAGTCACGGGCATGTGTAAAATACCTCAACTGGCAATGCGCCCGCCGTCTACCGTGTAGGCGGCGCCGGAAACGTAGCTTGCTTCGTCGCTGGCGAGAAACGCCACGATGGAAGCGACTTCGGAAGGCTGTCCGAGCCGGCGCGCCGGAGTTCGTTCCACGATCTTCTCGGCGGGGACGGGCGCCTTGCCCGGATTGCGACCATCGATGATCGCGCTCAGCATGCGGCTGTCGATCAGTCCGGGACAGACGCAATTCACGCGAACGCCGGTTCCGGTACATTCGATGGCGGCACTCTTGGTCAGGCCGATCACCGCGTGCTTGCTGGCGGTGTAGGCCGCGATATCCGGTGATCCGATCAGCCCGGCAATCGAGGCTGTGTTGATGATGCTGCCCTTGCCCTGCTTGAGCATGACCGGGAGAACATGTTTCAGGCCGAGAAAAACTCCGACCACGTTGACGTCGATGACATGGCGGAACGCTTCGAGGGAATATTTCGTAATCGGCACGATTTCACCCTCCACGCCCGCATTGTTGCAAAACACGTCGATGGTGCCGAATTTGTCGGTTGCCGCGCGGACATAGCCCGCAACTTCGTCTTCGCGCGTAACATCGGCCCGCAGTGCGATTGCTTCGGTGGATGCCGGCAAATCCGCGATTGCCGCCTGCACGTCCCATTGCAGGCGGTCGACGGCGACGATCCGGGCTCCGCGCGCCGCCAACAGCTGAAGGGTTGCTATACCAATCACGCCGGCGGCGCCGGTGACGACGGCAACCTTGCCGTCCAGGCGGATACGATCGGGCATGGGCAGTCCTCCGGTTTTCCGGTCTTTTCGCGGGTTTTCGCCCGCCCTGCGCGGGGCCAGGCGAACCCTTGTTTTGACGGACTATTCCATTTGCGGCAGGGGCTGAAAAGCTATCCGTTAAATTCGAGCGCTTGCCGGCCGATTATAGGGGGCATACCGGTGGAGGTGACCGCAAACCGCCCTTTCCCCGCCGTATTCAACGTGTTAACCGGGGGCTGGTGAAGCGAATGTCAGAATCGGACCACTGGCGATCGGCGGTACCCTGAACGATGTCGCAAGTTCGATTCGACCTTTAAAAATCGCGAGATGTTTCGAACCATTGCACAAACCGGTTTTGCGGTTCTCGTTGCCGCTGCGATCATCTCGCTTGCGCCGCCGGCGCACGCGCAGATCGGCAATATCTTTTCCGACCAGCCGCGGCCGCCGGCCGCTGTTCCTCGCGGCGCTCAACAACCGCAAGCCGTGCCGGACGACGAAGAGGAAGTGCCGGAACTGCCTCAAGGGCGGTTATTGCCGACGCCCAACCGTGTGCTGCCGCAGGGTGTGCCTCCGCCAGGCACCGTGCAGTCGCAGCCGCTTGCCCCGCCGCCGGGCACCACTGTCGTTCCGCAAAACACGCAGCCGGGCGTCGCGGTGGCCCCTCCGCAGCCCAATCAGGGTGTGGCGGCGGCGCCTCCGGGCGCCAACGCTTTACCACCAGGCCAGCAGCGGCAGCAAAAAGGCGTTCCGCAAACGCCGGCGACATTGCAGCCCGGCGACGAAGTTGTCACCGAGCCGCCCGCGCAGAAGATCGTCAACAAGAAGGCGAGCTTTTCGGGGCTCGACAAGATCACCGGACGCATCATCAATTTCGACGAAGACATCGGCGAAACCGTTCAGTTCGGCGCCCTGCGCGTGAAGACCGACGCCTGCTATACGCGTCCCTCCACGGAGGCTGCAAATACAGACGCGTTTGTCGAGGTGGACGAGATCACGCTTCAGGGTGAGGTGAAGCGGATTTTTTCTGGCTGGATGTTCGCCGCAAGCCCGGGCCTGCATGGCGTGGAGCATCCGATCTACGATATCTGGCTCACCGACTGTAAAGCCCCCGATACCACGATCGTCAGCACGCAGCCCGATCTGCCCAAGCCGGCGCCGCCGCCCGCGCAGCAAAAGCGGCCGCCACAGCCGAAACAGGCCCAGCGTCCGCCGCCGCCTCAGCAGCAGGTCCAACAGCAGCAACCTCAGCCGCAGCCGCCGCCTCAACCCGGAGGCCTGTTCGGTATCTTCAGGCAGTAGACGGTATTCTATCAGCCCTGACCGGCAACGATCTGTAGCGCCTCGACGCCGCGAAGGGGGCGGTCAACGGGCAGTTTTCCGAAATTCGCCTCGCCCCTGATCGCCTTGTCGAGCAAGGCGGTGTAGCGCCGTCTGGGAATCTCGATCGCACCGAAGCTTCTCAGATGTTCCGTCACATACTGGGTGTCGAGCAACTCGAATCCGCCCGCGATCAGGCGGGCCACAAGATGCACCAAAGCCACCTTCGAAGCGTCGCGCACCCGGTGAAACATGCTCTCGCCGAAAAAGGCCCCGCCGAGGCTGACCCCGTATAATCCGCCGACGAGTTCGCCATCCTGCCAGGCTTCTACGCTGTGTGCGTGTCCCAGCTCATGCAGCCCGACATAGAGATCGCGGATGCGCTTGTTGATCCAGGTGTCCTCCCGCCCCGGCTGCGGTTCCGCGCAGCCGGCGACCACGGCCTTGAACGCGGTATCGACCCTCACCGTGAACTCGTCGGACCGCACCGTGCGCGTAAGGCGCGACGTTACGCGGAAGCTGTCCAGGGGGATTACGCCGCGCATTTCCGGTTCGACCCAGAACAACGTCGGGTCGTCGGCACTCTCGGCCATGGGAAAAATGCCGCAGGCGTAAGCGCGCAGCAGTACTTCTGGCGTGATCTCGGAAGCTGCGGAGTCGCGGGAGGTCATGGTTTTGGAGGATAGCAGGATGACGGCTGCGGCGGCTAGTGATGCGAACGGGTGATGCGCCACTAAAGCGTGATCCGGAAAGGTGTGTAGGGAAGTGATCAACCGATGCTCAAAACGGCGCTCCTGACCAAAGGGGACCTACAGGCGGCTCTTGAAACAGAGCCTGCTGGCGCGAAGCCAGCTCATGTGGTTTGATAATTGAAATCAGCCAACGGGTGCCTCGTGACGGGCGAAGGCGTGGAGCGACGACTTGCGGCGGTGCTGGCGGCGGATGTGGCCGGCTACTCGCTGCTGATGGGTGCCGACGAAGTTGGCACGCTCGCAACCCTGAAACAGCACCGTCGCGAGATTGCCGACCCCACCATCGCCGCCCATCGCGGGCGCATTTTCAAGACCACGGGCGATGGCATCCTTGTCGAGTTTCCGAGCGTTGTCGAAGCCGTGAAATGCGCGGTCGAGGTTCAGCGCGGCATGGCCGCGCGCAATGTGGCGATCGCCCCGAACAGACGAGTTGAATTTCGGATGGGAATCAATATTGGCGACGTCATCGAAGATGACGGCGATGTCTTTGGTGACGGCGTCAATGTCGCTGCTCGGCTCGAAGGTATAGCTCCTCGTGGCGGCATCTGCGTATCACGTCAGGTGCTGGACCTCATAGAGGGTAAGATCGGCCTCGAATGTCGGGAACTTGGTAGACAAAACTTGAAGAACATCGCCCGGCCGATCGAAGTTTTCAGCATCGATGTTCATGGTGAAGGCTCGTTGGCCGATCGCGTCCTTGCTGAATCCGATCTCAAGCAGGAGGTGCGGTATTGTGCTGCACCGGACGGCGTTCGGCTGGCCTATGCCAAGGTCGGCTCAGGGCCCGTGCTGGTGCGCTCGGCTCACTGGATGGGTCACCTGGAATACGACTGGGAAATGCCGATTTTCCGTCATTTCCTGCTGGAAATAGCGAAGTCGAACACGCTGGTTCGATTCGACGCGCGCGGCAATGGTCTCTCTGACTGGGACGTCGGCGATATCTCATTCGATGCGTGGGTTAGCGACATGGAAACTGTTGTCGATGCCGCGGGTCTCGATCGATTTCCGTTACTCGCACTCTCGCAGGGCTGCGCTGTCTCGATCGCTTACGCTGCTCGACATCCTGACCGCGTCTCGCACCTGATATTGGTCGGCGGTTTTGCGCTCGGCTTCAACAAGAGATCCGATACGAGCGCAGCCGACCGCGAACGCTGGGCGGCTATGAAAACATTGATGAAGCTTGGATGGGGTTCCGACGATGCGACGTTTCGGCAGCTGTTCACGTCGTCGATGATGCCAGCCGCCACGCGGGAGCAGGCGGACGCTTTCAATGAATTGCAGCGTTTGAGCGCTTCGGCGGATTGCGCGGTGCGCTACCTCGACACTGTTGCCGAATTCGACGTGCGGCACCTGTTGGCGAAGGTGCGGACGCCTACTCTGGTGTTGCATGTCCGTGATGATCTTCGCGTACCGATTGCGCTTGGCCGTGAGCTTGCAGTCGGCATACCGAATGCTCGCTTCGTTGCGCTCCCCGGCAAAAACCACGTCATCCTTGCTCAAGATCCCGGGGCCGCACTATTTTTGAGTGAGCTGAAAGGCTTCGTGGAAGCGCCCCGTTCTCGCACGGCGAACTAAACTTGCTAAGGGCGCGGCATCCCCCCGTCGCGAACGACCTTGATTGTGGCCTCGGGTTCACAATCGCACTTCCGTCAGCGATATTGTCCTTTTTGCACGCATATTGCTTCGTGCTCACAGGCCAGTTCAAACCACCTGATTATGGGCGCGTTGCTCGCTTGGATTCTTGACTGCGACAAACCCGATCTTGATGTAGTGTCGCTCTCGAACAGGAAGCTGGCGGTCAATCCCCCAGTTGGCGCGCGATCCTACGCTGAGAAGAACCTGCATCGGCGGCTTACCATGTCCGACCTAGAGCAGTTCTCTGAACTTATCGGCGACATCTATGACGCGTCGCTCGATCCGAGTTTATGGCCGGGCGTATTCACGGAGGCCTGTAATTTTATTGGTGCGAGCGCCGCCGCGTTGCTATCTCACGATGTAGTCCAAAGGCAAACGACACTCTTCTACAACTGGGGATTCACTCCAGGCTACGAGAAGACCTATGTCGAAAGCGGTTGCAAGATCGATCCATTCTTTCCGGCGCCGATATTCTTTGACCTGGAATCAGTGCACGCTCCCGTTCCTGAGTGTATTCCTCGCGATGAATTTTGTCGCTCGCGCTTCGCCAGAGAGTGGGTAACACCCCAAGGGTTTGTAGACACTCTGGTGTCGAATCTTGAGAAGTCCCGGATCAGTTGCGCTGGCTTCTGGGTATTTCGTCGGCTCAATGAGGGCTTCGCCGACGACGAAATGCGTCGGCGGTTCGCGCTTGTCGTGCCGCACGTGCGCCGCGCCCTCGCTATCGGCCAAGTGATTGACCTCAGGAAAATCGAGGCCGCGGCGCTTGCCGACAGCCTCGATACGTTGCCAGCCGGCATGTTCTTGGTTGATGCGTTTGGCCGCATTGTTCATGCCAATCTTTGCGGCCATGAAATGGTGTGCGAGGGGAACGTCCTAAACGCGCGAAACGGCAAGCTGGGCGCCCTCGACCCGGCGGTCAACCAGGCTCTACTGGATGCATTCACCGCCGCTGGCCACGGCGATGGGTCGATGGGCCGAAAAGGCCTTGCCGTGGCGCTCAAGGCTCGCGACGGGACCCGCTACGTCGCCAATGTGTTGCCTCTTACCGCGGGGGCGCGGCGCAGCGCAGGGACGTTATATTCGGCAGTGGCAACCGTGTTCGTCTACAAGGCAGTCCTTGATTTGGCCTCCCCGCCCGAGGCCATTGCCAATGAATTCAAGTTGACCCCCAGGGAACTTCAGGTGTTGTTCGCCATCGTCGAGGTGGGTGGGGTACCCGAGGTCGCGGCGGTGCTGGGCGTCTCGGCCGAGACGGTAAAGACGCATCTCGGGCGTCTGTTCGAAAAAACCCGCATCAGCCGTCAGGCCGATCTGGTAAAGCTCGTGGCTGCATTTTCCAATCCGCTTCTCCGCTAGCCAAGAGACCGCTTCTCGTTGGGGCTGATGTCCCCCGATCGGGGGACGCGAACGCAGTCCTCGGCAGCCCAAGCTCATTCACGCGCTCGCAATCCCGAATGTTGCGATCGCGTACACCAGGGTCATCGTTCGCAATGCGTTGAAGACCCGCGGCACCGTTGAAAGTTATCGCGCGGGCAGCAAAGGGAGTCTCTCCATGAGCAACGCGGAACCAATGAATGTGACGACCGAGTTGCGGTCCAGACTGGTACCAACGGCCTTGCAGGTCGTGTCCGCGGCCGAGCGAGCGGCGAAGCAACGCAATTTCATCTGGCCTCTAGCGGCGACCGCGATGCTAATGGTGCTGGTTTGGGCGGTGGCAACGGAACTCGGTCTGCCGCCCGAGCAGAGAGCTGCGCTTTTTGCTGTTCAATCCCAGGCCTATCCCTGAATTTGAATAGCGTGTTGCCTGCCGCGCGTGAGCAACTATGAGCTTGAACTGTTGTTGAAAGTCGCCAGGTCAGGACATTGGTAGCGAATGTCATATCCGCTCAACTAGCTTGCCGCGACGCAAGTCGCCCTGGCCGGCGCCGGCCTGTTGATCACTGGAAACCGAAGCACGATCCTTGTGCCGACGCGTTCGGTATCGCGCTCGACGCTGGCTTCGAGTTTTGACGCCATGGCGGACACGATACGCTGTCCCATGCCGGTGGAACGGGGGTCGGTCCTGGCACTGAAGCCGACGCCGTCGTCGGCAATGGCAAGCACAAGATCGTCGCCCATTGCGGCGAGTTCGACGTGAATCGGACCTGCGCCGTCGGGATAGGCATATTTGACCGCGTTCATGACGAGTTCGTTGACGATGATCCCGATCGCGACCGCGCGATCGGGATCGATTTCAATCGGTTCCGCCTTCAGCGTCAGTCGCGACATCCTGTCGCCTTCGGCGGATCTCCTGAGATCCTCGAGCAGGGCCTCCAGATACTGGTTCAGGATGACGCTCTTCAGGTCGTGCGAGGTGTAGAGCCTGCGATGAACCTGGGCCACCGCCGCGACCCGTCCCATCGCATGGGTCAGCGCGGCCTTGACGTCCTCCTGCGTGCTCGAATTGGCCTGCAGATGCAGGAGCGACGCAATGATCTGCAAACTGTTTCCGACGCGGTGGTTGACTTCGCGCAACAGCACTTCGCGCTCCGCTGCCAGCGCCGCAAAGCGATCGCGGGATGCGTGCACTTCGGCCTCGGCGTCATCGCGGGCCTTTTGCAGGCGAGCCTGGCGCAATGCGCCGTCGACGGCTACCTGGAGCAGAGGGATGAAGTCGCCATGGACGTCCTTCACCAGATAGTCGGCCGCGCCGGCTTTCAGCGCCGTGATCGCGATGCTCGAATCCTGCGCGGCAGTGACGAACACCACGGGCGGCGCATCCGGAATCGCCAGAATGCGCTCGAGCGTCTCCAGCCCGTCCAGGCCAGGCATGTATTGATCGAGCGCGACGACCTCGATGCCGCCTTGCGCGATACGACGAAGTCCCTCCGCTCCGCTGGCCGCGTGAATGACGGTGAATCCGAGGCGCGCCAGGCCGCGATCGACGAGGCGGGCCAGCGCTTTGTCATCATCGATATAGAGCAGTGTGGGGTTCGGGGAGTTCATGTCGCGACAGGGGGCACCTGGATGACGGAGAAGAACAATCCCAGCTGGCGAATAGCGTTGGCGAAGCTCTCGTAGTTCACCGGCTTGGTGATGTAGACGTTGCAGCCGAATTCGTAACAGCGCTTGATCTCCACCGAGTTGTCGGTGGTGGTCAGTACCACGACCGGCGTGGATTTGAGATACTTGCTCTCCTTGACCTGACGCAGGATTTCGATGCCGGTCATGTCGGGCAGGTTCAGGTCCAGCAGGACCAGCAACGGCCGCCCCTTGTGATCGTGGCCGGAACCGTCGCTGCCAAAAAGATAGCGTGACGCAGCTGTACCGTTGGTGAACGGCAATATCTCGTTGTTGACGCCGGAACGGCGAATGTTCCTCTCGATCAGACGGGCGTGGCCTTCGTCGTCTTCGATCATGACGATAGTGACCGGGCTGCTCATGAGGTCTGGTTCCGTGCGTTGGCCGTCCAATGAACGGGCAGCGCTATCGTGAATGTGCTGCCCTTGTCGAGTTCCGATGACACCGAAATGCTTCCGCCCAGCCGTCGTATCAGCGCGCGCACATGGGCGAGGCCTATTCCCTGTCCCGGCTTGTCCTGCGTACCGGCGCGGCGGAACAGTTCAAAAATACGCTGATGGTCCTTTCGATCGATGCCGCGGCCGTTATCGGATACTTCATAAATCACGAAATTCAGCTTCGTGCGACCCCGGATCTGGATGTCAACGGGAACTCCTGGCCTGTGGTATTTGAGCGCGTTGTCGATAAGGTTGGAAAAGACCTGTTCGAGCGCGAGGCGGTCGCTGGTGATCTCGGGAAGTGGCTCGATGCGGATCTTCGCATTCGCCTCGCCAGCCTGATGTGCGACGGTGGCAACGATGCCTTCGATCAGCTCGCGCGTGTCGATCGGCACCGGATCGAACTCGCGCTGGCCCTCCCGCGTCAAGCCGAGGATGGCCGATATCAGTCGATCCATCCTGGCGGTCGACGATTTGATGAAGTCCAGCGCTTCGGAGAAGTCCGCAAGCAGCTTCTGGTCCTCGCCTTCCAGGACCGGTGTGGTCGAACGGTCGTCGGTCGGTTGAGATGGCACCGAAACGCCTGCGCGGCGGAGAGCGGTAATCCGTCTGAAGATCCCGGAGCGCAGTTCCTCGAGTTCGCTCGTGAAGCCCATGATGTTGACAAGCGGAGAGCGGAGATCGTGACTGACGATGTAGGCGAAGCGCTGTATTTCACTGTTGGCCTCGCGAAGATCGGCCGTACGCTCCTCGACGGTGGCTTCGAGATTGAGGTTGGCGTCCCGCAGCAGCATTTCGGCGCGATCCCTGGCACGCGCCGAGCGGCGGACCAGAAAAATCGAAATGGCGCCCAGCAAGGTGACAAGACCGGAGCCTGCGACAGTGACGGCGGAAGCCAGCCGCTGGGTGCGCTGCGCGGCCAAGGTCCGAAGCGAAAACAGCCGCTCCTCTTCGGTCCGCATCGCGTTTGCAATTTCGTCGATTTGGCGGACCGCATCGCTGGATTTTGCCTGGTGCAGCATCGTGATGCCGGCTGCGGTGTCGTTGTGCCGGGCAAAACCGATGATTGTGGCGAACTCATCGAGCCTCGTCTGAACCGGCGCGCGCAGTTTCGTGCAGCTCTCCACTTGAGCCGGATTGTCGCGGGCCAGCCGGGTCAGGTCGTCGATTTCCGGAAGGATGCCTGCGGCCGCAGCCTGATACTCGGCCAGGAGACCCGGTTCGGAAGTCAGGAGATATCCGCGCGCTGCGCTCTCGGCGGTTCGGATCTGCAACAGCAATGTCGAAATCTGATTCTCGACTTCGACCGTATGAACGACCCAGGCGTTATCATCGCGGGCCTGATTGACGAGGATCACCGACGTGGCACTGATTGCGACCAGCACCAGCAGTCCTGCCGCAAGCAGGAGAATTTGTCCGATTGCACGCCGACGCCGTGCTTCAGGCGTTCCCATTGTCTCGCTGGATCACGTTTCGATTGGTGGAAACGGAACGTGATCTCATCTCTTTGTTTGAGCATGATCTCGGCACAAACGCATTGGCGTTTGTCGCGAGGAAAAACCGGTTTCCACTTTTTCGGATCATGGCTCTGGCGAATTGACGGACCCCGGGACGGGAGACGCCCCAGCCGATCTAAACGTATGTCGGGGCGAATGGTTCCCGCGGGCCTCGCGCGATCCTGATCCCCCGTCCACCTGCAGGGGAAGGGGAGGCCGCCGTTTTCAGGTCTGCGACTGGCCCGCCAAATATTGTTCGAGCCAGTGGATGTGATAGTCGCCGTCGATGATATCGGGCTCGCGGACCAGGGCCCTGAACAATGGCAGCGTCGTTTCGATACCGTCCACCACCATTTCGTCCAGCGCGCGGCGCAGGCGCATCAGGCACTCGGCGCGGGTCTTGCCGTGCACGATAAGCTTTCCTACCAGTGAATCATAATAGGGCGGGATCACGTAACCCTGGTAGACAGCGGAATCGATACGCACGCCCAGCCCCCCCGGCGGGTGGTATTGCAGAATCTTGCCGGGGGAAGGACGAAACGTCACCGGGTTTTCGGCATTGACGCGACATTCGATGGCATGGCCATTGATCGTGACTTCCTCCTGCGTCATGGGCAGGTCGCCGCCGGCAGCGATGCGAATCTGCTCCAGCACCAGATCGATCCCGGTGATCATCTCGGTGACGGGGTGTTCGACCTGGATTCGGGTATTCATCTCGATGAAATAGAATTCGCCGTCTTCGTAAAGGAATTCCACTGTGCCGACGCCGAGATACTTCATCTCCTGCATCGCCTTTGCGACGGTGGCGCCGATCGTCGCTCGTGCGGCGGCATCGAGAGCAGGCGAGGGGCCTTCCTCCCACACTTTCTGGTGACGCCGCTGCAGCGAGCAATCACGCTCTCCGAGATGTATCGCACCGCCGCGACCGTCGCCGAGCACCTGGATTTCGATATGGCGCGGCTTCTGCAGGTATTTTTCCAGATAGACCGAAGCGTCTCCAAATGCGGCCTTGGCCTCATTGGCGGCCGTAGACAAAGCGAGCATCAGATCGTCCGGGGTATGCGCGACCTTCATGCCGCGTCCGCCGCCACCGGAGGCAGCCTTCACCAGGACCGGAAAACCGATCGATCTTGCGATCGTCATGGCGTCTTCATTGGCGCCGACCGCACCATCGGAGCCGGGCACCACGGGAATCCCAAGCCTCTTTGCGGTCTTCTTGGCCTCGATCTTGTCGCCCATCAATCGGATATGCGCCGCCTTGGGCCCGATGAAATGCAGGTTGTGATCGGCGAGGATTTCGGCAAAGCGGGCGTTTTCCGACAGAAAGCCGTAACCGGGATGCACCGCGTCGGCGCCAGTGATTTCGCAGGCTGCAAGCAGCGCGGGTACGTTGAGGTAGCTGTCCTTGGATGGCGGCGGCCCGATGCAGACACTTTCGTCGGCAAGGCGCACATGCATGGCGTCGGCGTCGGCGGTGGAATGCACCGCCACCGAGGAGATGCCGAGTTCCTTGCATGCGCGCAGAATTCGCAGTGCGATTTCGCCGCGATTGGCTATCAGGATCTTGTCGAACATGCGCGCCCTTTTCAGGGCGAATAGCGAATAGGGAGTGGCGAATGGAAGATGACTGCTCGCTACTCGCTACTCACCATTCGCTACTCAATGATCACCAGCGGTTCGCCGAACTCCACCGGCTGTCCATCCTCGACGAGGATTTGCGTCACCGTGCCCGCTCGCGGGGATGGAATCTGGTTCATCGTCTTCATGGCTTCGATGATCAGCAGCGTTTGTCCCACGGTTACCTTGGCGCCGACCTCGATAAACGGCTTGGCGCCGGGTTCGGAAGCCCAATAGGCCGTGCCCACCATCGGCGAGGGAACCGCGCCGGGATGTTTGGCAAAGTCCTCGGCAGCGGTCGATGAAGCGGCGGCCGGCGCTTGCGCAGCAGGCCCGGTTTGGACGGAGGCGGGGAGCGAAGCAGCGATGCTGAGATTGCGCGCCACACGGACTCGAAGCCCGGCGCGTTCGATCTCGATCTCGGTGAGGCTGGTTTCATCCAGAAGAAGAGCGAGTTCGCGAATGAGCGCACCGTCGCTGCTCGATAACTTTGCGGATGCTTTGTCGTCAGGCTGGCGCGCCATGATCTTGATCCCGAACTTTCCCTGGGTGGCGGGGGCGAATGTGTCAGGCCTTGGCTTTCAGGCCGATCCTGGCCGCAAGGCCGCTGATCGCGAGCCGGTAGCCGTCTATACCGAATCCGCAAAGTGTCGCGAATGCGGCGCTTGCAGTGAAAGAGTGGTGACGAAAACTCTCACGTGCGTGGATATTGCTGATGTGCACTTCGACGGTTGGAATCTTCACCGCAACCAGCGCATCGTGGAGCGCGACCGAGCTGTGCGAATAACCTGCCGCGTTGATGATGATGCCCGCAGCCTTCTTTGCGTGGGCTTCGTGGATGAAATCGATCAGTTCGCCCTCGTGGTTCGATTGCCTGCACTCGGCCTTCAAACCGAATTGCGCCGAGGTTTCCGCGCACAATTTTTCCACGTCGGCGAGCGTGGCGCGACCGTAGGTCTCGGGCTCGCGGGTCCCCAGAAGGTTAAGATTGGGACCGTTGAGCACGTAAATCGTCTCGGCAGCGTTCTTGGCCATCCAAATACCGGAAAAATGATGCGGCGGTGGCGCGGTTATAGGTAACTAAGGGCTCAAGGGGAAGCCTTTAGGCCAGGGGGATCGGTGCCAAACGCCTTATCTGCTTGGCAAAAACCCGCGCAGAACCTGTGGAAACAGCCGTTTACCAAAGCAAAAGGTGGTTCAGCGGGGTCGGTTCAGCGCCGCAAGCAGGCATGAAAAAAGGGCGGGCCCGGCGGCCCGCCCCGGATCCGCGTCCTGGTCGTGATCAGGCCGGAAGTACGGCCACGATCTCAAGCGTCCGCGGATCCACCACCACGATTTCGTCGCGCGCCAGGAAGAATTCATAGCCGCGCCATTCCGGATAGATCGACACGATTTCCCCGGGAAGCGGATGGAAACCAATGTCGCGCGGAACGCGGGTGCCGATCGAAACCGCGAAGTTCAGATCGTTGACCGGGGCCACATGCTGCTCCCTGATCACTGAACTGATGCGCGTGCGCTGTTCGGTCGTAAGCCGTGCTCCGGCGCCGGCCTGTCCGGTGGTTGTCTGGGACCGGCCTTCAGCCGCATTCCTTGCACCCGGGTTCATGTTGTTGTCGCGGCCCTCGGCCTTCGTGCCGTTGCGTTCTTCACGGCCTTCTGCCTTCGTGCCGTTGCGTTCTTCACGGCCTTCGGCCTTCATGCCGTTGCGATCTTCGCGGCCCTCGGCCTTCGTGCCGTTGCGATCTTCGCGCCCTTCGGCCTTCATGCCGTTGTGATCCTCACGGCCCTCAGCCTTCATATCCTTGCCGGCAGCGCCTTTTTCGTTCTGCGAGCTATGGGACTTTTCACTTTTCATATTTTCCTTGGCCGATTTCTCGGAGCCCGCGCCGGACTTCATCTCCTGAGCGCGCTGATTCTGAGCGCCTTGCGGCTGCATCTTCTCCCCGGTCTGGGAAGACTTCATGCCGTGTTCGGCGCCCTCGCGGCTCATCGAGGACGGTGCAGTCGGCTGCATTCCAGCGCCGCCCGAAGCCGGCCCTTCCTTGCCGCCTGCTCCCTGCGCATAGGCGAAGCCGGTTCCGGCGATCAGTGCCGCGGTCGCTGCAGTGATCATAAAGCGATTAAACATCTCGTTTGCCTCCTCAAGCGATTGCATTGCCCGCCCGACAACGAAAGGAGATCAACGATGTTCCCCGGCTTCGCCGGTTCCCCTAAAAAATGTTTCATGACGCTCATGGCCGCTGCGACGCGATACGGTGCAAAAGCATTCGCGCTTATCGCGAGGGAAATCGGCTTTACAACGCAGCGCCGCAAAAAAATCAGACAAGAGAACTCCAAACAAAAAGGCCGGCGAAATTTCACCGGCCTTCCGCCTTTGAACGTCTCAGCGTGCGAGCGCCGACCCTAACAGGTCGCCTTGCCGCAGCGCGCGACGCCGATTTTCTCCTTGAGAGCTTCAAGGCCGACCGCGCCGACGACCACCTGTTTGCCGATCACGTAGCTTGGCGTTCCGTTCATGCCCATCGCCTCGGCGAGCTTGAAATTTTCCTCGATCGTGGCGCGCACTTCGGGATTTGCGAGATCCTTCTCGATCCTGTTCACGTCCAGCCCGGCGTCCTTGGCCGCCGCCAGCGCACGCGCCTTGTCGGCCTGACCGCGACCGCCGAGCAGCTTCTGGTGAAAATCGAGATATTTCTTGCCGGTCGGGTCCTGCATTCGCACCGCAACCGCAACCTGTGCCGCCTCAACCGAGCCCTGGCTCAGTACCGGGAATTCCTTGAGCACCACCTTCAGCTTGGGATCGGACTTCAGCAGATCGAGCATGTCGGTCATCGCGCGCTTGCAGTAGCCGCAATTGTAGTCGAAGAACTCCACGAAGGTGACGTCGCCGTCCTTGTTGCCCAGTACGACGCCGCGCGGTGAGTTGAAGATCGCCTGCGAATTCTGTTCCACGCTCGTCCGGTGCTTCTCGTCCTCGGCCGCAGCCTGGCGCTTGTTCAATTCGGCCATGGCGTCTTCGAGCACTTCGGGGTGGGCGATCAGATAGTTCCTGACGATGTTTTCGATGTCAGCGCGCTGGGTATCAGAGAAGCTCTGTGCCGAGGCAGACAGCGGCGATGCGCACAACGCCAGCGCAAGAGTTGCGGGAAAGAGCAGGCGGAACGGGAACATCGGCATTTCCTTTGTAAGTGTGTTTCTCAAGGCGAGTTCCCGGCCGGACCGGTTCTGAAAAACGCCTTTGGTCGTGACGCGTCGGCTTGCGGATCGCCAGGGTCGGCAAATTTCGAGCTGTTCCTCTGGCCGGGCAGGGGTTTTGCGGAGACGATGTCGTCGGCCCTGACCCATCCGGGCGTTCCGACGGCAAAACGGGTCTTGGCGCGCGATGCGAGATCGCGGGCGGTCTTGTTGTCGCCGCGGAGGAAGGCGGCTTGCGCCGATGCCAGATCGGCCTCTGCCAGGTCTCCTTTCTTTCCGTAAGCCATCGCCAGTTGGGTGTAGCCAAGCGGCGCTTCGGTTTCACGTGCCACCGCGTTGCGCAGGATATTGATGGCCTCGTCGGTGTAGGCCTTGTTATCGGTCGCCACGAGCGCCTGACCAAGTAACATCTCGATGAGGGGCGCGCTATTGGACAATTGCACGGCCTTCCGCAGGGGCACGATCGCCTCGGCGGGCCTGCCGCCTTCCAGAAGCGCCTGCCCGCGCAATTCGTAGAAATAGGGGTTGTTGGGCTGGACCTGAATCAGTCCGTCGATCTGGGCGAGCGCGTTGCGCAAATCGCCGTGGAGATAGGTGGAGATCGCGTGCGCATAGCGTGCCGGCAGGCTGGTATCCGACAGAGGATAGCGCCGATAGACTGTGTCTTGCCGCTCCAGAAACGCGGAGATCTTGGCACGCATCATATCGTGGCGCAGCTGCAGCGCCGGATCGTCCTTCTTGTCCCAATACGGGCTTGTGCGCGCGAGTTCCTCGAGTGCGGCAACGCGCTCGGCGGGCATCGGGTGCGACTGGTAATAGGGGTCCGCGCCGTGCGCGGAAAACAGGCTTTCATTGGTGAACCGCTTGAAGGTCTCGTACATGCCCCTCGCGGATTGGCCGGTCGCGGTCAAAAACTTCACGCCGGCGCGGTCGGCGCTCTCTTCCTGCTGGCGCTGATAGGAGAGCAGGGAGCGCATGATCATGTTTTGCGGGCCGGACAATACGGCTGCGCCTGCGCTGGACAGGCCGCTGCCCCCGTAATTGTTGACGCTGTTGTTATTGCTTCGCGCACCTGCCGCCAGCGCGCCTACCCCCAGCAACATGGCAATGATCATCTGGGTCTGCGCCTGCGCCAATTGCTCGCGCATTCTGGCCAGATGGCCGCCGGCCAAATGGCCTGTCTCGTGGGCCAGCACCCCGATGATCTGGTTTGGGGTTTCCGACTGCATCAATGCGCCGTGGTTTACGAAAATGCGACGACCATCGGCGACGAAGGCGTTGAAGACGGGTTGATTGATGATGACGACCTGGATGTTCTGCTTCTCCAGACCCGCAGCCCGCAGAATCGGACGTGAATAGTCGCGCAAAAGCTGCTCGGTTTCCGTGTCCCGGAGAATCGGCAGCCCCTTTTCTTCCTCCGGCCGCGCCGGAAGCGGCCCAAGCACAAGTGCGATCGCGGTAGCGATTGCGGTGAATTTCCTCGTCTTGCGGAGCAGGGCCATGCGAAGCAGCATCCAGCGGTCTTTAGCGATTGTTATTACACGAGATATGCCCTAACAAACCGCCGAATGAGGCTAGTCTGGGGCACTAGTGGTCGGATCCTGACATTCGCATCCCTTCTCAAAGGGCACTTTTGCGAATGTCAGAATCAAAAGGACCACTGGCAAATATATGTTTCTAGTGGAGTTTCGGATTTGACAATCGTTTCGCGAGTTCGCGGCTGGATAGGCAGCGAATGTCAAATTCACTCCACTGGCGGGTGGGTTCAGAAGTTCTCTTCGGTCAAAATAACAGATCGAGATGCTTGAGGCGACACTGAGCGAGCGAACAATTGGCCTGTTGACGGCGTCAGGGCGAAGCGACGTTCCGCCGTTCATGGTGATGGATGTCATGGCGGCGGCTGCGCGGATAGAGGCCGCTGGCGGGCATGTCATTCATATGGAAGTGGGGCAGCCGGCGGCGCCGGCGCCAAAAACGGCCATATCGGCCGCGCGTGCCGCGCTAGGTGCCGCGCGCATCGATTATACCTCTGCGCTGGGAATTCCCTCGCTGCGCGGCCGTATCTCCCGCCATTACCGCGAAACTTACGACCTTGCGGTGGATGCGGAACGAATTGTGGTCACGACCGGCTCGTCGGGCGCCTTCATCCTCAGCTTTCTGGCCCTGTTCGAGCCCGGCGATCGGGTCGCCGTTACGGTACCAGGATATCCGCCCTATCGGCACATTCTCACAGCACTTGGTTGCGAGCCGGTGCTGATCGAGACGTCGGGCGAGACCCGGCATGCCCTTACCGGGGACGCCTTGCTCGCCGTTCACCGCAAGACTCCGCTCAAGGGCGTGCTGGTCGGAAGCCCGGCCAATCCTACCGGCACCATGATGTCCCGCGAGGCGATGACGGATCTGATATCGGCGGCAGAAAGCGCCGGCATCCGCTTCATCTCGGACGAAATCTACCATGGCCTCGACTACGCGTTTCCTGCCGTCACCGCGACCGAACTCTCCCCGACTGCGCTCGTGATCAACTCCTTTTCGAAATATTTCTGCATGACCGGCTGGCGTGTCGGCTGGATGGTGGTTCCCGAGCCGATGGTGCGCCCGATCGAGCGGCTTCAGCAGAATCTGGCCATTTCGGTTCCGACGCTGTCGCAGATCGCCGCCGAGGCCGCCTTTGATGGCCGCGAAGAAATGGAAGAAGTCAAACGCGGCTATCTGCAAAATCGTCGCATCCTGGTCGAGGGGCTGCCGCGCGCCGGGCTTACCAAATTCCTGCCCGTCGACGGAGCATTCTATCTCTACGCCGACGTCTCGGATTTCACGTCCGATAGTTTAAAATTCGCCGGAGAGATGCTGGAGAAGGCTCACGTTGCGGCGACCCCGGGCGTCGATTTCGATCCCATTCATGGTCACCGCTTCATCCGCTTCTCCTATGCGCGATCGGCCGACGAGATGCGCGAAGCGGTGGAACGCATCGCGCGATGGCTTGGGTGAAGCTGACGGTTGGAAGCATGCCTGGTTGTTGTGTCCACAGGGCTCGTTGGGGAGGAATTTCATGGCGGCGACGATCGTAACGGCGGCACCGGCCCGCGCGGCGAAGCCTTGGTACAGGGTGCTCTATGTTCAGGTTCTGATCGCCATTGTGCTGGGCGCCATACTCGGCTGGCTGTGGCCGGCAGTCGCGACCAATGACTGGATCAAGGCGCTCGGTGACGGCTTCATCAAGCTGATCAAGATGGTGATCGCGCCGATCATCTTCTGCACCGTGGTTTCAGGTATTTCCCACATCCAGGATGCCAAGAAGGTTGGCCGCATTGGCGTAAAGGCGCTGGTATATTTCGAGGTTGTTTCGACCTTCGCGCTGATCATCGGGCTTGTGGTCGGAAATGTGATCCGCCCGGGCGCGGGCTTTGGCGGCGCGATGGCCGATGCGCAGAAGGTCGCAACCTTCGCCGAGCAGGCCAAAGCCCAGAAGACCGTCGATTTCTTTCTCCATATCATCCCGGATACCGTGGTCGGCGCGTTCGCGACCGGTGAGATCCTGCAGGTTCTGTTGTTTTCCATCCTGTTCGGGTTCTCCCTGATGGGGCTCGGCGAGCGCGGCCACACCTTGCGCGCCTTCATTGACGACGCGGCACACGGGGTTTTCGGCGTGATCGCCATTGTCATGAGGGCGGCACCGGTCGGCGCTTTCGGCGCGATGGCCTATACGATCGGCAAGTTCGGCACCGGCGCCATTCTCAATCTCGTTGGCCTGATCGCGACCTTCTATTTGACGGCGACTCTCTTCGTGGTCGTGGTGCTCGGCATCATCGCGCGATGGGTCGGCTTTTCGATCTTTAAATTCCTTGCCTACATCAAGGACGAATTGCTGATCGTGCTGGGCACGTCTTCTTCCGAAAGCGCGCTGCCTTCACTGATGGAAAAACTCGAACGGCTCGGTTGTTCGAAATCGGTGGTGGGCCTGGTGGTGCCGACCGGATACTCGTTCAATCTCGACGGCACCAACATCTACATGACGCTTGCGACCTTGTTCATCGCCCAGGCGCTTGGCTTCGACCTCACGCTGGGACAGCAGATCACGATCCTTCTGGTCGCGATGCTGACCTCGAAGGGAGCGTCCGGCATTACCGGTGCCGGCTTCATCACGCTTGCTGCGACGCTGAGCGTGGTCGATCCGCGCCTCGTCCCCGGCATGGCGGTTGTTCTTGGCATCGACAAGTTCATGAGCGAATGTCGCGCCTTGACGAACCTTTGCGGCAATGGCGTCGCCTGCGTCGTGGTTTCATGGTGGGAAGGCGAACTCGATCATGCGCGCCTGCTCGCCAATCTCGACAAGCAGATCGATCCGACCGACGTCGAGACGGCGATTACGACCGGATAGAGTGCTTTCGAGCAAAGTGGAACCGGTTCGCCTGAAGAAAACGGGTCAGGGGAAAGAACCTATCCCGTCTCCACCAAACAGAAACCGCCCGGTTTGGCCAGGCGGTCTCTCCAAATCTTCAAAAAACCCGTCCCACTTTTCGGATCATGCTCTATTCGCCACCACCAAAGCGACGTGACCACCACCCGGCGCGGCGAGGCTGGGTTTGCGTCGTCGTTTCGGATGCCGGCTGCGCGGCCGGTTCCGAAGCAGGGGTCGGCGCCGCCTCTGACGGAGTTGGGCCTGGGGGCGGAACGACCTCAGGCGAGGCATTGGCGAGGAAGCTCACCTTCTCGCGCACCGTGGAGCGCCGCCGCGCGGCCGCCTTCTCGGCCTCCACTTGTTGAGGCTCGGCTTCGGCCGTCGGATGCGGCGTTTCCTGCGAAGCAGGATCTTGCGGCTGCTGTCCGGGCGAGGTTGCGGGCGTTTCGGGCTGGGCCACTGACTGCGTGGCTTGCGCGGAATATCCATCGAAATCGGCAACCGCGTTTGTCACTTCCAGCGCGGGCGCCGGTCCCAGCTCATCGGCTATCGATCCGGCGAGACCGTCATCCGGTCCGCCGCGGCGGCGCCGTCCGCCTCGACGTCCGCGACGCCGGGGTCGGCGCTCGCCGCTCTGCGGCTGATCAGGGCGCGCCTGACCCTCCTGTTCCTCCGATTCATCCTCGTCGGAGAAGCTCTCGTCGGTAGCCGCCACCTCGGCCGTGCCGGGTGCGGCGTGAACGAAGCCGCTCTCCTCACGCGCGAAGCCGGCCTCGCGCTGCTCGCCGCCGCGGCCACGACGCCGCCTGCGCCGCCTGCGCCTTGGACCCTCGGCTCCGCCTTCATCGGCGGCTGAGGATTCTTCGCTCAGGCCCTCGGTCTCATCGGTTTCCACTTCGGATTCGACTTCGATGTCGTACGGCTCCTCCTCGTCGGAGGCTTCCTCCGACTGCGTCGGAGATGCCGCAGCCTGGGCGGCCAGCAGCGCCTTGGCCGCTTCCAGCGTGTGCACCTGCTCGCCGCGATCGATGACGAACGATTGCTGGCCGCTCACGGTCGGGTCGGCGATGACGGCAAGGGTCACCTTGAAGCTGCTTTCGAGGTCGCGCAGGTGGCCGCGCTTGTGATTGAGGACGTAAAGCGCAACGTCGGTTCGGGTGCGCACCACGAGATTGTGGGTCGCTCCCTTCATCAAGATCTCCTCGAGTCCGCGCAGGAGCTGCAGCGCCACCGACGATACCGAGCGGACATGGCCCGTGCCGCCGCATTGCGGGCAGGGCTCGGTCGAACTTTCCAGCACGCTGGCACGGATGCGCTGGCGCGACATTTCGAGCAGGCCGAAATGCGAGATGCGCCCGACCTGGATTCGGGCGCGATCCTGCCTGAGGCAATCGGAGAGCTTCCGCTCCACGGCGCGATTGTTCCGCTTTTCGTCCATGTCGATGAAGTCGATGACGATCAGGCCGGCAAGGTCGCGCAGTCTGAGCTGCCTTGCGACCTCCTCGGCGGCCTCAAGATTGGTCTTGAGCGCGGTATCCTCGATGTGGTGCTCGCGCGTGGAGCGGCCGGAATTGACGTCGATCGAAACCAGCGCCTCGGTCTGATTGATGACGATGTAGCCGCCGGAACGCAATTGCACGGTCGGGGAGAACATCGCATCGAGCTGGCTCTCGACCCCCATGCGGGAGAACAGCGGCTGGCCGTCGCGATATTGTTTGACCGCCCGAACGTTCGACGGCATCAGCATCTTCATGAAGTCGCGGGCCTCGTGATAGCCCGACTCGCCCGCAACCAGTATTTCGTCGATTTCCTTGTTGTAGAGATCGCGCAGCGATCGCTTGATCAGCGAACCCTCCTCGTAGACGAGGGTCGGCGCCTGCGACTTCAGCGTCATGTCGCGGACGGTTTCCCACATGCGGATCAGATATTCGAAGTCGCGCTTGATCTCAGGTTTGGTGCGGGAAGCGCCCGCCGTGCGGAGGATGATGCCCATGCCTTCGGGAACGTCGAGGTCCTGCACGACCTCCTTCAGCCGGGATCGGTCCTGCGCGGAAGTGATCTTGCGGCTGATTCCGCCGCCGCGTGCCGTGTTGGGCATCAGAACCGCATAACGGCCGGCGAGCGACAGATAGGTCGTAAGCGCTGCACCCTTGTTGCCGCGTTCTTCCTTGACGACCTGCACCAGCATCACCTGACGGCGCTTGATGACCTCCTGGATCTTGTACTGACGGCGGGGGCGGAACGGGCGCTCCGGCACTTCTTCCAGCACGTCGTCGCCGCCGACGGATTCGACGACTTCCTCCTCGGCCTCTTCGCCCTCTTCCTCATCCTCGTGGACTTCGTCCACGCGTGCGGCGGTGACGTGAGCCTCGTCTGACGAAACGGGGAGCTCTTCGCCGCCATGCTCAGCATGCTCGTCTTCGCCGCTTTCGGCACGCGAGGCGTCGCCGGTGTGGGCGGTCTCTTCGCCGGCATTCGTGTGGCCGGTGTCGTGCGCATGATCCTGGTGCGCTTCTACCACTTCATCCGGAACAACGGATGCCGAGGTCTCGGGCTCGCCGACCGGGGCCGGCTCTTCGTCGGCATGAAAGGGTTCGTGCCCTTCATCCGGATGCTCATGCTCGTCATGATCGTGCTCGTGATCGTGACGTTCGGCGTCCTCGTGGTGGTCAGCCTCGGCGTGCTGAACATGATCGTGTTCGGAGAACTCGTGGACGGCGTGCTGGTAAAGATCCTCCGGCTCGCCAGGCGCCGAGGGCTCAGCGCTCGGGTTCTCGATGACTTCGCTCTGAATGCGCTCGCCATTGCCGCGACGACGCGAACTGCGGTGGCGCGAACGGCGCCGGTTGGAGCGATTTTCGTTTTCTTCCTCGGCCTCGCGATGGGCGCGCTCGTCGGCCTCGATCAGGGCCTGACGGTCGGCAACCGGGATCTGGTAATAGTCCGGATGAATTTCGCTGAAGGCCAGGAAGCCATGGCGATTGCCGCCATACTCGATGAAGGCTGCCTGCAGCGACGGCTCGACGCGCGTTACCTTGGCGAGATAGATGTTGCCGCGTAGTTGTTTTCGCTGGGCGGTCTCGAAATCAAATTCTTCGACGCGATTGCCGCGGACCACAACGACCCGGGTCTCCTCCGGGTGGGTGGCATCGATAAGCATTTTGTTGGGCATTTTTGAACTCTTGGCGGCGGCGGACGCGTATGACGGTGCGCGCGTTTCGCGCGGCCGGTTGACGCGACGGTCCACCTGATTCGGGGGTGAGGGGAAGGCCAAAACGCAACGTGCGGCGCCCCGCCGAACCGGTATCCATGGATGCAAGGCGACGCGCAGAGCCTCGGCTCCGTGTCGGCGCTGTTTTTCCCTGGATCATGGTCGGCAACAAAGTCTGGCGCATCAAGCGTCGGCCCGTCTGAACACGTTGGCGGCAAAGCAGCCGCCCTGTCGGTCGCTGACGACCCGGCACGGCGCCAAAGCGCGCGCCGGCTATCGCATATCAGGGCCCTGCGGCCCGATAATCGGTTAAGCCGAATCTCAAACCGTCCCTGGAACAAGTTGGTAACCTGGGACCGGACGCCGCTCGGGCTCGAATCCGCCATTCCTTGTCAGCCGCGCGCTGCGCTGGCTGCGGAGGGCCGGAAAAACGCTGGAATCCCCACTTTCGGAAGGATCCGGCGCTGCACCGGGAGGCTGAACACGACACAACCGGGAATTTTGGCCGTCAGCGTATTTTACATACGTTGATTGACCGCCCCGTGCAAGGGAAGCGTCGCCAGGTCGATCCGCCTGCAACACTTTGGCCGTATTCACTGGAAAAGTGTTAAGCAGCGATTAACCCTGCAGTTCTATTGGGGTAAGAGAGCTGCTCGGAGGGGACGGAGTTCGTTGGCGAGCCGCGCAAATCATCGAGTTTTGCTGGGTTTTGCGCTGTTGTGCGCCGCAGCATTGCCATGTGCTCCCTTTGCCTTCGGCGGAGCGGTCGAAAGCCAGCCTCCGAGGCCGGCCGCGGCCCCGAATTTTCCGGTCGCCTCCGGCGTTCGTCTGGCGGGCGACGGCAAGCAGACCAGGTTCGTTCTGGACCTCGACCGGCCGATCTCGTTCCATGCCTTCCCGCTTGCCGATCCTTATCGCATCGTCGTCGATTTCCCTCAGGTCAGTTTTCAACTTCCCGCCGGAGTCGGTACCGCGGGGCGGGGGCTCATCAAGGCATTCCGCTATGGGCTCGTCATGCCAGGAGGCTCGCGGATCGTGTTCGACCTGAGCGGGCCGGCCAGGATCGTCAATGCCAATGTGCTTGAGGCAGCCAATGACCAGCCAGCCAGACTGGTGCTCGAGCTCGAAGAAGTGGACCGCGCGGCCTTCGTCCAGTCGCTTGCGACCGAGAGCCGGCCCGAATCCGGGCCGACGACCGCCGACGCCAGTGAGGCCGCCGCTCCGGCCAAGGTGGAAACAGCGCCGAAGCCCGCTGCCCCGCCAGATCCGCGTCCGGTCGTCGTCATCGATCCCGGCCATGGCGGCCCCGACAATGGCACGCAGTCGGGTAACGAGACAGAAAAGAATCTGGTGCTGGATTTTTCGCTGGCCCTGCGCGATCGCATCGAGAAAGGCGGCAAATACAGGGTCGTCATGACCCGCAACGACGACACCTTCGTTCCTCTCAACGACCGCGTGCGGATCGCGCGCAATCAGTCGGCAGCCCTGTTTGTATCAGTTCACGCTGACGCGCTCCCGCGTCGCGAGGGTGATGCCCAGGGCGCAACGATCTATACGCTGTCCGATCGCGCCTCGGACGCGGAAGCCGAGCGGCTGGCTGAAGCGGAGAACAAGGCCGACGCCATCGGCGGCGTCAACCTGACCGAGGAGCCGACCGAGGTCGCCGACATTCTCATCGATCTCGCACAGCGCGAAACACGCACGTTTTCCAACCGTTTTGCGCGGATTCTGATGGGCGAGATGAAGACGGCCACCAGGATGCACAAGCACCCCCTCAAGTCCGCGGGCTTTCGCGTGCTGAAGGCGCCCGACGTTCCCTCGGTGCTGGTCGAGCTTGGCTATGTTTCGAACAAGGATGATCTCGAACATCTGGTATCGGAGAGCTGGCGGTCCCGTACCGCGGGGTCGGTGGCGCACGCGATTGATGCATTTTTCGCCAAACGTCTGGCGACGGCCGGCCCTTCGGAACTGAACAGGTAACCGCGCGGTGGGAAGCCCTAGTTTGGCCACAGCGACGACACTATAAAAAATCCGGCGAGGTGGGTGGAATCGACCGGATGCCTTACCGCGACGTATGATATGGCGATGCGGTACGGCGGAACTGCTTGCCGGGTCATGGGAAAGCGCTGGAAGTTCCGGCGCAAGCTGAAACGGACTTTCGATCATGCGCTTGCTGGTGCGGTTCTTGGGTTTCCTGTTCGCCGCCGGAACCGTCGTGTTCCTGGTGGGGGTAGCCGCCGTCGCAGGGCTGATTTGGCATTTCTCGAGGGATTTGCCGGACTATTCCCAGCTCCAGGATTACGAGCCGCCGGTCATGACCCGTGTCCATGCGGCTGACGGTTCGCTGCTTGGCGAATACTCCAAGGAGCGGCGCCTGTATCTGCCGATCCAGGCGGTGCCAAAGCTCGTCATCAATTCGTTCCTGGCCGCCGAAGACAAGAATTTCTATGAGCACGGCGGCATCGATTTCTCCGGCATGGCGCGCGCCGCCATGCTCTACGCGCAAAACTTCGGTTCCAACCGCCGTCCGCAGGGCGCTTCCACGATCACCCAGCAAGTCGCGAAGAACTTCCTTTTGACCAACGAGGTCTCGTTCACCCGCAAGATCAGGGAAGCCTTGCTGGCGATGCGGATCGAACGCACCTATTCCAAGGACAAGATTCTCGAGCTCTATCTGAACGAAATCTATCTCGGCCTTGGCGCCTACGGCATTGCCGCAGCGTCGCTGGTCTATTTCGACAAATCGGTGAACGAACTCACTGTCGCTGAGGCCGCTTATCTCGCCGCATTGCCGAAAGCTCCCGCGACGCTTCATCCGGTGCGCAATCGCGACCGGGCGATCGAACGGCGCAACTATGTGATCGACCGGTTGCTGGAAAACGGCTGGATCAAGCAGGCGGACGCGGATAAGGCGCGCAAGGATCCGCTCACCGTGACCAACAGGTCCAATGGCGCTCATACGTTTGCCGGCGAATATTTCGCCGAGGAAGTCCGCCGCGACATTTTCGAACGATACGGCGAGAAGAAACTCTACGAGGGCGGTCTGTCGGTGAGAGCCACGCTTGATCCGAAAATCCAGGTGATGGCGCGCAAGACCATGGCGGCCGGAATCGTCAATTACGACGAGGCGCAGGGTTGGCGGGGTGCGCCAAGCAAGCTCGATGTTTCAGGCGATTGGGGCGTGAAACTCGCTGACGTCAAATCGCTCTCCGACATTTCACCCTGGCGCATGGCCGTGGTTCTCGAAACCAGCGATCAATCCGCCAGAATCGGCTTTCAGCCTGGTCGCGAGCTCGGTGGTGCCGTGAGCAAGGAACGCCAAACCGGGATCATCACGCTGGATGGCGTCAGATGGGCAAAACCGGTATCCGGCCCAGCCAAGGGCAGAACGCCGACGTCGGTAGCGCAGGTGCTTTCGGCGGGCGATGTCATCTATGCCGACCCGCTGTTCAAGGACGGCAATCCGGTCGAAGGACAATACCGGCTGCGTCAGTTGCCTGAAGTTTCGGGAGCGATGGTCGTCATGGATCCCTGGACCGGACGCGTGCTGGCCATGGTGGGTGGTTTCTCGTTCGACCAGAGCCAGTTCAACCGCGCGACACAGGCCTACCGGCAGCCGGGCTCGTCGTTCAAGCCGATCGTGTATTCCGCGGCGCTCGACAACGGCTATACGCCCTCGACCGTTGTGGTCGACGCGCCGATCGAAATCGATCAGGGGCAGGGCGGTGGCGTGTGGCGTCCGGAGAACTTCTCTTCCGGCAAGTATCAAGGCCCGACCACGCTGCGTAACGCGCTGCGGCAGTCGCTCAATACCGTTACGGTCCGCCTCGCCCAGGACATCGGCATGCCGTTGATCGGCGAATATGCGAGACGCTTTGGCGTCTACGATGAATTGCCGAACTATCTCTCTTACGCACTCGGCGCCGGCGAAACCACCGTGATGCGAATGGTCACGGCATATTCGATGATCGCCAATGGCGGTCGCCGCGTGAAGGCGACCCTGATAGATCGCATCCAGGACCGCTATGGCCATACGATCTTCAAACACGACGCGCGCGAATGCCGCGGCTGCGATGCCCCCGGCGGCTGGAAGAATCAACCCGAACCCCAGCTCGTCGATCGCCGCGAGCAGGTGCTCGATACGATGACCGCCTATCAGATGACCTCGATGATGGAATACGTGGTCCAGGCTGGTACGGCAATCGTCGTCAAAGAGGTCGGCAAGCCGATCGCCGGCAAGACCGGCACCACCAATGAAGCCAAGGATGCCTGGTTCATCGGCTTCTCACCGGACATCGTGGTCGGCATCTATCTCGGTTACGACAAGCCGCGTCCGCTGGGTAAGGGCAATGCCGCGACCGGTGGCCATCTGGCCGCGCCGATCGCGCGGGATTTCCTGAAGCTTGCGCTCGCCGACAAGCCGGCCATTCCTTTCAAGGTGCCGGCAGGGATCAAGCTCATTCGGGTCGACGCCAAGACCGGAATGCGCGTCGGTCCGGGCGACAGCGGGCGAACGATTCTCGAGGCTTTCAAGCCTGGTACCGCGCCACCGGATAATTACTCCGTCATCGGCGTTGCCGATGCCGACGGCCGCCAGCTGCTGCAGCCCTCGCCCGATGCGGACCGGAGCCTGTTCCGTCCCGGCACGGGAGGACTGTATTAGCTGCCGGTCCGTTTGAGCGTGATCTCCGCGCAAACGCCTTTCGGTACGAAGGCGCGATTGCGCTTTGCGTCGTCCGCCGCTACATCCCTGGTAAGTGTCCTGACACAGCGGCTTGTAACCGCGAGAGCAGAGAGCCCATGCGCGCTGAAGTCGAACGTCTGGTGGAAGAGATCAAGCAGTCAGTCGGGCTGCTGAGGAGGCATCTTTGACGTCGAAAAATCCACCGCGCGTTTGGCGGAGCTGAACAAGCTCGCCGAAGACCCCAATCTCTGGAACGATCCGCAGAAAGCCCAGAAGCTGATGCAGGAGCGAACCTCGCTGGAGGATGCGCTCGGCGGCATCAGCAAGGTCGAGCGCGAGCTCGAGGACAATGTCGGCATGATTGAACTCGGCGAAGCCGAGAACGATTCAGGCGTGGTGGCCGAAGCCGAGGCCGCGCTCAAAGCCCTGAAGAAGGAAGTCGCGCGCCGCGAACTCGAAGCCCTGCTGTCGGGTGAAGCCGATCGCCTGGATACCTATCTCGAGGTTCATGCCGGCGCCGGCGGTACCGAGAGCCAGGACTGGGCCGAGATGCTGCTGCGCATGTATACGCGCTGGGCGGAGAATCACGGCTTCAAGGTCGAATATCTGGAGGAGACCCAGGGCGAAGAGGCGGGCATCAAGTCCGCTACCATCCAGATCAGCGGACACAACGCCTATGGCTGGCTCAAGACCGAGGCGGGCGTGCATCGGCTGGTGCGGATATCGCCGTTCGATTCCAATGCGCGGCGCCACACGTCGTTCTCCAGCGTCGCGATCTATCCCGTCGTCGACGACAGCATCAAGATCGACATCAAGGAATCCGACGTGCGCACCGACACCATGCGTTCGGGCGGGGCCGGCGGTCAGCACGTCAACAAGACCGAGTCCGCGGTAAGGCTTACGCATATCCCGACCGGGATTGCGGTGGTCTGTCAGGCCGGGCGATCACAGCACAAGAACCGCGCGCAGGCCTGGGATATGTTGCGCGCGCGGCTCTACGAGATGGAACTGAAGAAGCGCGAGGAACAGGCCGCCGCCGATCAGGCCGCCAAGACCGACATCGGCTGGGGCCATCAGATCCGCTCCTACGTGCTGCAGCCGTATCAGATGGTGAAGGATCTGCGCACTGGCGTGCAGACATCTGACACCTCGGGCGTGCTCGACGGCGATCTTGATGAATTCATGGCCGCAACGTTGGCGCAGCGTGCCTTCGGCACGGTGCCGGGCGCGGTCGAGGACGTCGACTAAAGCATGATCCGGAAAAGTGTAGCGGTTTTCCCTCGCGACAAACGCGAAGTCGCTTGCGCGGAGATCATGCAAAAAATAAAAACCCAAAGCCCGATGGTGATTCAGCCTGATTCCATCGCGCTTTAAAGACGGTGAAGGCCGGATCGTTTCAATTGCTAACCCGCACTTAGCCTGACGCCCGCGCGCAGGAATTTTTGTGGATCGACCGCTTCGCCGTCGATCCTGGTCTCATAGTGCAGATGCGGCCCGGTCGAGCGGCCGGTCGAACCGACCGTGCCGATGACCTGTCCGATCCTGACGGCATCGCCGACCTTCACGTTGATCTCGGAGAGGTGTCCGTAACGGGTCGACAGACCATTGCCGTGGTCGACTTCAACCATGCGTCCATAACCGCCGGACCACCCGGAGGAAACGACTTTCCCATTCGCGGTGGCCCGTACCGGGTCGCCGGTCGCCGCGCGAAAGTCGAGGCCGGTGTGCATGGCCGGGCGGCCCAGGAACGGGTCGCTGCGAACGCCGAACCCGGAGGTGAATTCGATTTCGCCGATCACCGGCTTTCGATACGGCACCAGCGCAAGGGTCCGGTTGATGCGGTCCATCTGCGCGCGGGTGATGTTGATGCGGTAGAGCTGACGCTCGAAGGGACCCGCGTCGGCGCCAAGCCTGACGGGAACGAAGGGTCCGCCCATCGCTGTCCGCGGCGTACTCGCCTCCAGCTGGGCCATGTCCAGACCGAGATCGGTGAACACGCCGCGCATCCGGCGCACGCGGGATTCCATGCTGTCTTCGAGCGACGTCAGCGCCGCAAGCTGGCGACCTTCGATCTGGTCGAGTGAACTCTGCAAGCGAACGATGACGTTATCCACGCCCTGGTTTTTCGCGAGCTTGTTCGGGGCATTGACGAGTGGCGCTCGCAACTCCAGCCGAGCCTCCCGATCGGGCGGCGCCACGAAGACCGCCGTATCGCTGATGGGCGAGGGTTTGGGCATGCTGGCTGCGGGCTCCGCCGCGGCGGCGCCTCGCGATGGGGCCCTGATCGATCCGGTGCTTTGCAGGTCCGGAATCGAGCCCAGAGCCGTTGCGCGGGATTCCAGCGTAGTTTGGCGGCGCATGATCTGTTCGAGCTTCTGATCGAACTGTTCCTGATCGAGCAACTGCCGGCTGGTGGTGCGGTCAATTTTCGCGCGCAGTTCCGCGATCCGGTCTTCATAGGCGTATTGCATCTCCGCCTGGCGCGCGATCAGGCGGGTGAGGACGTCGTCGCGAAATGCGAAATAGGTCGCGGTGGCGGCCGACCACATGCCAAGGAGGGTCACCGTGCCGATCACGATCCAGAACACGACCGGTCCAAACCGGACCTGCTTGCCGGCATGTACCAGCGTATAGCCGCTGCCCTGCCCAGGCTGTGCCTGCGCATGGCGTGACGCGGCGGGGGCTTGTCCGATTGGCTGGCGGGCGGATTGCCGACCGTGAATATGCGCGTGCTGGTACTCGGTATGATGGCCGGAACGGTACGACATCGGCACTCCCGCGCCGGTCGGAAGTCAGTTCCTTGCGGCCCAATTGCAGGGGAGATTTGACCCGGCCATGGTTAATTTTTCGCGAACGGGCTTGTCATGGTTCTGAAGCCTTTGCGGCGGCAAGGACCTCCTCGGCGTGGCCGTCGACTTTCACATGGCGCCAGATCTTGATGATTCGGCCATCGGCGCCGATCAGAAAGGTGGTCCGAAGAATGCCTTCAAAAGTCCTGCCATACATCGATTTCTCACCCCAGGCGCCGTAGGCCTCAAGCATATGATGCTGCTCATCCGAGGCGAGAGGAACCGAGAGTTTATGTTTGTTTCGAAAAGCTTCCTGCGCCTTGATCGGATCGGCCGATACCCCGACCACGGAGGTCCGGTTCTCTTCAAAGGCCCTCGCCAGCCGTGTGAAGTCGATCGCCTCTCTGGTGCAGCCTGGCGTGTCTGCGCGCGGGTAGAAAAACAGTACGAGCTTTCTGCCAATGAAGTCCGAAAGGGAGACGGTGCCGCCGCCGTCGCGCAGCAGGGAAAACTCAGGCGCGTGGGCGCCCTCGACAAGGTTTGTTCGGCCTGCGGCCGAAGGGCCGGCGCTCCGTTTCGAAGAACCCGAGATCTTGGATTTAGCGGTCTTGGATTTCGATGTCTTGGTCTTCAAGGTCTTGGTCTTCTTGGCTCCCCGGACTGTCTTTTTCGCGGCCACCTTTAACGCTTTGGAGGCTGACTTGCGCGATGATCCCCTGAAGGGACTTCCAGTTTGGCGATTTATCGCGCTCTTGCCTGACTTGCTCGCAGGCGAGGTACGGGGCCTGGCCGACGAGTGGGAGGATTTCTTACGGCTTTTCTTGGACATACGCCTTCCTTTCGTCGCTTTCCGCGGATCAATCATTGCGCTATTGAGGCAAGCTGGAATCAATTGGGCTGCCAGGCAACCGGAGTGCTGCTGAGTATGCTGGAAGGAAATTCGACCCGCCACCCGCCCGCTCGTTGAACGTGGTCCTTTGGCTGGGTGACGAGCATGGTAATAGGTGAGGATTGGTAGCAATGCCGGCACAGAAGCCTTCGTTGCGTGTCGAGGGGAAAGGCCCCGGCGGCGACCAATCCAGCGAGCACCGCCAGCACCGAGAGGCAATGGCAAGGAAAACGCCACCCCAGGGTTCAACGCCACGCGGCGATGTCCGGCTCTCGCAGCGGGATGATTCCAATTGGGATCAGGACCATGACGAGGTGGCGCACCGTCGCGCTCATCGCCTGTTGTCGAATTCGAATTCCCGTGTCTACGGCTTCATCGATCGTGTTGGCTCGCTCCGCCGCCGGCTGGCCGGCGCGCGCTGGGTGCGGCGCCTGACGGTCGTCTTCGCTTCGCTGCTGTTGATTTTTGCATGTTGCTTTGCCGGGTTGTGGTGGCGGCTCGGTGCTGGCCCGATCAACCTCGACATGGCAACCCCATGGCTTGCCTCCGCGATCGAGGAAAACATCGGTCACGGCAACAGCGTAGAGGTGGGCGGCACGCAGATCGAGCGGGCCGGACGAATTCGAATTGCCGTGCGTATCCGCGATATCATCGTGCGGGATCGCGACCACGCAATCGTGGCCAGCGCCCCGAAGGCCGAGGTGAAGCTTTCGGGTTCCGCGCTGCTGATGGGACGGCTTCGTGCCGAGAGCCTCAACCTGGTCGGTGCAGAGCTGGCGGTGAGAATTACGCCCGACGGCTACGTCACCGTCTCCACCGGCGACAATGCGCGGCCGCTGGCGACCGGGGTCGCTTCGAAGAAAGAGGCAGGCTTGCCGCCGACCTTTCCCCGTCCGGCGCCATCCGCACCTCCGTCCGCCTCCGATAGCTCCCAGAGCGGACTGCTTGCCGGTCTCGATTGGCTCGACAGCCTCAGCCTCACCGGCCTTGACGGACAAAACCTCAACGAGATCGGTTTGAAGAACGGCGTTCTGACCGTTGACGATCAGCAGCGCGGCAACAAATGGAATTTCCAGAATATCACACTCAGCCTGCGTCGTCCGAGCGGCGGCGGAGTGGCATTCAGTCTTGGCGAGGAAGGTCGCAACGCGTGGTCGTTGCGTGTCCTTGTCGGGCCGGCCGCGAACGGTGTACGCGCGGTGGATATCCGGGCCGACAAGGTCTCGACGGCGAACATTCTTCTGGCGTTACGGCTGAAGGAGCTGACTTACACCGCGAATTTGCCGCTGAGCGGCGAGTTGAAGGGAGAACTGGGGCGTGACGGTCTGCCGACCTATTTCCGCGGCAAGATTACCGCAGGCGCCGGAGACATCGTCGACACCGATACACCGGACTATCCGATGGCGATCGATTCGGCGGAAGTGAGCGTCGAATGGGATGCCGGGCGACGCGTCCTGCTGGCGCCTTTCAAGATATTCTCCGGGCAGAACAGGATTACGCTGCTCGCCCACCTGGAGCCGCCCAACGACAACGTCAACGGCTGGCAGTTGGGCTTTTCCGGCGGAACGATCGTGCTTGCGGGGATCGACAACGATCCGCCCTTGATCTTCAACCGAATCAACGTCGCCATGCGCTTTGAGACCGAAAGGAAGCGCATGCTCCTGACGCAGGTCGATTTCAGCAACGGCGAAATCGGGATCGCCGGGTCCGGCAGCCTGGATTATTCGGCCGAACCACGGCTGACACTCGCTCTTGCCGGAACGCCGATGTCGGCATCCAACCTCAAGCGGATCTGGCCGACGATTATCGTTCCCGAGGTTCGCGAATGGGTGATCGACCGGGTTGACCGCGGCTCGGTCCAGCGCATCGAGGTCGGCGTCAACTCACCGGTTCGAAACCTTTCGCGGAAAGGTCCGCCGATCCCCGACGACGGTCTCAACGTCAATGTTCTGGCCAATGGCGTGACGCTGCGCCCGGTGGACGACCTGCCTTCGGTGCGCGATGCGGATTTGAAGGCGCATGTGAGCGGCCGGACCGTGACTGTAACAATCGGACAAGGCGTGGCCGATACGCCGGCGGGACGCAAGCTCACGATCTCGGATTTTGTCTTCGAGGTGCCGGACATGGCGCCGAAGCCGCCACCTGCGCGCGTGAAGTTTCGAATCGACGGCCCCGTGCCGGCGGTGGCGGAAGTTCTCGCCTCAGACAAGCTCAGCGATATCTCCGGCACGCTCGTCGATCCCAATGCGAGCAAGGGAACGGTTTCCGCAATCGTCAATCTCGGCCTGCCAATCAAGCGAAAACTCACGAGGGCCGAAACGACCTACGCGGTTACGGCAGACCTTGGCGGATTTGCCGCCGATCGCCTGGTCATGAATCAGAAGCTGGAGTCCAACGCTCTCAAGGTCGTTGCCAATAACCAGGGCTATCAGGTCAAGGGCGAAGTGAAGATCAACGGTCAGTCCTGCTCGCTGGACTATCGCAAACCAGTCGAAGGGGACGCGGACATCAAGTTGCAGGCGACACTGGACGATGCAAGTCGTGCGCGCTTCGGTTTCGACATGGGACCGGCGGTCAGCGGCAACATTCCGGTCAAGTTGATCGGCAAGATCGGCGGTGACACGCGGATGGGTGTCGATGCCGACCTGACGGCCTTGAAGCTCGACAACATCCTGCCGGGCTGGCTCAAATCGCCGGGCAGATCGACGCGCGCGTCATTCAACGTCGTCCAGAAAACGCAATCGACCCGCCTCGAGGATATCGTCATCGAAGGTGGCGGCGTATCCATCAAGGGCTCGGTCGAGGTCGATCAGAATGGCGACCTGATCAACGTCAACTTCCCAACCTATTCCCCTTCCGAAGGAGACAGGACCTCGCTGCGCGCCGACCGCGGGCCGGACGGTGTACTCAAGGTCACGATGCGGGGCGACGTATTCGACGGGCGGGGTTTTCTCAAGTCGGCGATTTCCGGCAGGGAGGCCGATAGCAAGGCAAAATCCAAGAACATCGATTTCGATGTTGACCTGAAATTGGGAGTAGTTGCGGGCTTTTTCGGCGAAGCGCTGCGCGGCGTCGATGCGAAAGTGTCCCGGCGTAACGGAACCATCAAGGCCCTTTCGTTCTCGAGCAAGCTCGGACGCGACACGCCGGTAACAGCGGATTTGCGCGGCCGCGCCCAGGGCCACGAGGTGGTCTATCTCGAAACCAATGATGCGGGCGCGTTCCTTCGTTTCGCCGACATGTATTCCAAGGTGGTCGGCGGTCAGCTTCAGCTGGCCGTGGACCCTCCGACCGCTGAACCCAGCCCGAAAGAGGGATTGCTCAATGTGAGGGATTTTGCGGTCAAGGGCGAGAGCGCGCTCGATCGTCTGGCGGCGGGCGGTCCGGTGGACAAATCCGGAATCAGTTTCTCGCGTCTGCGCGCGGAGTTCACCCGGCAGAACGGACAGCTCGTGATCCGCGAGGGCGTTCTGAAAGGTGCGAGCATTGGCGGCACCATCGAGGGAAGCATTGATTACGCCGCGAACCAGGTGCGCATGAGCGGTACTTTCGTTCCGATGTACGGCCTCAACAACATATTCGGCCAGATTCCGGTGGTCGGATTGTTCCTCGGCGGTGGCAGCAATGAAGGACTGTTCGGCGTCACCTATGAGGTCGTGGGTACCCCTGACAAGCCGACGCTGCGCGTCAATCCGATCTCGGCGATCTTCCCGGGCGTCGCAAGAAAGATCTGGGATTTCAACACCGGCAAGCAGGCCAATCCGGTCGAATTCCCGTCAAACAACAATTGAGCCAGAGCGGAAAAGCCCTCCGCGGCGGTCAGCGCCGCAGCGCCGGAACGACCAGAAACGGGATCATGCCGAGTATCACGCTGATCAGCGCGAAGACGATCAGCGGATTGTAGCTGTGGGTAATGTCGTGGATCAGGCCTCCGCTCCATGAGCCGAATGCCGATCCGAGCCCGCTGCCGATTGAAATGGTGCCAAAGATCGTGCCCACGCGTTTTCCACGGAAGATCTTCATGGCGGTTGCGGTGAGCAGCGGGCCGCGCGAGCCGATCATGCTGCCGAAGCAGACGACGAATCCCGTCAGCGTCCACATGTTCGGATACCATTGCAGGAGCCAGAGCAGGAAAATTCCGACGATCGACAGCGCGTAGCTGAACAGCACCGACGGCCGACGTCCGATAACGCCGTCGAGCCAGGAGACGCCGAGCATGCCGAACAACAGCACGACGCCTGAAAAGCCCCAGGCGGTCGCTGCCTGCAAGGGCGGAAAGCCTGCGTCGATCAGATACGCCACGACTTGCGGCGCGATCGCGTACATGCCGATCGCGGTAAAGAAGAACGTCGAAAACAGAGCCCAGAAAGCGTGGTGGCGCATAGCGCTCGGCAAGGTCCAGTCCTCCTCAGGCGAGGCTGCGGTCGCGGTCTCCCTGGCAAGATGGGGCGATCCGACCGAGAACAGCCGCCACGGCAGCATCAGGAGCGGAGCCAGCAAAACGAGCGCGGCGGCGCCGAAAACCTGATAGGCGCCGCGCCAGCCGGCATGATCGATCAGAAGCTGTGAGGCCGGCAGCAACACCAGCACACCGGCGCCAGTCGCGGAATAGACCACGGCCATCGCCGTCGGCAAACGCGGACCGAACCACCTGCCAAGCAGGATCGAATTGGGAACGTTGCCAATCAGCGCGATGCCGAAGCCGACGCCCACGCCGAGGCTCAGCTGGAGCTGCCATAGATGGTTTGCGCCGGCGGCGATCAGGAATGCGCCGCCGAGCAGAAGCAGGCCGAGCGAATAGACGCTGCGCGGACCGGAATAGTCGAACAGCCGACCGATCAGGGGTGAAGCAAGCGCGCCGGCCAGCGCGGTCAGCGAATAGACCGAAACGATCTGGGCGCGATCCCATCCGAAGCCTTCGGAGATCGGCAACAGGAATACGGTAAAGCTTTCGCCGAGCCCGCGGCCGAAAACGGAAAGGGCAAAGCATATCGCGAGCACGCCGAGCGCTGTGCGCGTCGGCTTCGTTGAAGCAATGGCGGTCTTCTCCCGCTGCGTGGTCTGATCCATCCGGTGCTGATGTCCCGGTTCTGACATTCGTATCATGGCGCGGCGGGTTCGTTTACGAATGTCAGAACCAAGGGGACACCAGCAAATATTGGATTCTAGTGTGGTCTTGGTTTTGACATTCGCCTCGAGGACTCGCCGCAATACTGAAGCAAATGTCAAAACCACCACACTAGGGAGCGCGTTTCCGCCGCGCCCTGCAAGCGTGAAATGCGAATGCGCCTATGCAGGCTTGAGCAGGACGTGCCGCTTCTTGCCGAAGGACAATTTAATGACCCCTTCGGCTGTCAGGTTTTCGAGCGTCAGAACCATGTTTTCATCGGTGATGACCGAATCATTCACTCGCAAACCGCCGCCCTTGATTTGCCGGCGGGCCTCGCCATTCGAGGCGACGAGCCCCGCCTTGACGAACGAAATCAGCACGCCGATTCCGGCCTCGAGCTCGCTGCGGGAGACTTCAACCTTCGGCAGGTTCTGGGCAATCGAACCTTCCTCGAAAGTCTGCCGCGCCGCCTCGGCCGCGATGCGGGCCGCTTCCTCGCCATGCAGGAGCGCGGTCGCGGAATCGGCCAGCTTCTTCTTGGCTTCGTTGATCTCGGCTCCCTGCAGGGCTGCGAGCCGCTCGATTTCGGAAAGCGGCAGCGTCGTGAACAATTTCAGGAAACGCGGCACGTCGGCGTCCTCGGTGTTGCGCCAGAATTGCCAGTACTCGTAGGGGCTCTTCATGTCGGCGTTGAGCCAGACCGCGCCGCTTGCGGTCTTGCCCATCTTCTCGCCGGATGCCGTCGTGATCAGCGGCGTGGTGAGCGCGTGGAGCTGGGGCGTGCCCATTCGGCGGCCGAGGTCGATGCCATTGACGATGTTGCCCCACTGGTCGGAGCCGCCCATCTGCAGGCGGCAGTCGTAGCGCTTGTTGAGCACGACGAAATCGTACGCCTGGAGGATCATGTAGTTGAATTCGATGAAGCTCATCTCCTGGTCGCGCTCGAGCCGGAGCTTGACCGAATCCATCGCCAGCATCCGGTTGACGGAAAAATGCCGGCCGATATCGCGCAGCATCTCGATCCAGTTCAGCCTGGTCAGCCACTCCGCATTGTCCGGCATGACCGCGTCGCTTTTTTCGCCGCCGAAATTCAGGAAACGGGAGAACACCTGCTTGATGCCATCCTTGTTGCGCTCGATTTCCTCGATCGAAAGAATCTTCCGCGTCTCGTCCTTGCCGGAGGGGTCGCCGACGCGCGTGGTGCCGCCGCCCATCAGCGCGATCGGCTTGTTGCCCGTCTGCTGCAACCAGTAGAGGCACATGATCTGCACCATCGACCCGACATGGAGGGAGGGGGCGGTGCAGTCGAATCCGATATAGGCCACGAGTTCGCGCCTGGCCGCGAGCGCATCCAGCGAGTTGGGGTCCGAAATCTGATGAATGAAGCCGCGGCTTTGCAGCACATTGAGAAAATCAGACTTAAATGCAGTCATTTGTCGGCAACTCTGATCATTCTTGTTTTACGTTAATTACTAAGCAAGATTGAGGAACCCTGTCCGGACGGGCTGCCGGAAACCTTCGCGCTGTGGCATTATAAGATGTGCCCGTTTGGCACAAGCTGAACGTCTTGGACGACAGGTCTTGGGGTAGGGCGCAGCTAGGATTCTCTGCCATGATGTTGACCGCACTCGGTCTGATGAGCGGCACCTCGCTTGACGGGGTCGACGTCGCTTTGATCGAAACCGATGGCAGGCGGGTAAAGGCATTCGGCCCGTCCGGCTACCGGCCTTATACGGAAGCCGAGCGCCGCCTCCTGCTCCAGGCCCTCACCGAGGCCGTCCATCTGCCGCAGCGCGAAGCAAGACCGGGCATCCTGGGCGAGGCGGAGCGCACCGTCACCACAGCCCACGCCGAAGCCGTGGCCGCCTTCATCGCGCAGAACCGGATCGCCTGCGAGGATATCGATATCGTGGGCTTCCACGGCCAGACCGTGCTGCACCGGCCGGCCGAAAGAATGACGGTGCAGATCGGCGACGCCGCGGCGCTCGCGAAAACCATCCATATTCCGGTCATGCACGATTTCCGCGCCGCCGACGTCGCCGCCGGCGGGCAGGGCGCGCCATTGGTGCCGGTCTATCACCGCGCGCTCGCTCAATCGCTCGAGCGCGAAGGGCCGATCGTGGTTCTCAACATCGGCGGCGTTTCCAACATCACCTATATCGACGGCGATACGCTGATCGCCTGCGATACCGGTCCCGGCAACGCGCTGCTGGATGATTTCATGTATCTGGAGACCGGCCAGCGCTTCGATTGCGACGGCCGAATGGCTGCGCAGGGCAAGGTCGACGAGGCCTGGATTGCGCAGGCGCTGACACATCCGTTTTTCAAGCTTCCGCCGCCGAAGTCGCTGGACCGCAACGAATTTGCCCACCTTTCGCTGCGAGGGGTGTCGCCGGCCGACGGTGCCGCCACGCTGACGGCGTTCACGGTGGCGGCTATCGCCAAGTCCGTGCCGCTGTTGCCGAGAAGGCCGCATAGCTGGGTTGTTGCCGGCGGCGGCGCGCGCAATTTCACCATGATGCGGATGCTGCGGGAGCGGCTGTATCCGGCCCCCGTCCAGGCCGCCGAAACGCTGGGGTGGTCGACCGATGCCATCGAGGCGCAGGCCTTCGGTTTTCTGGCGGCACGCGGCCTGAAAGGTCTGCCGCTCAGCTATCCCGCCACCACGGGCGTGCCCCTCCCAATGACCGGCGGCGTAATCGCCAGGCCCTGAGCCGGATCAGGTCCAGAGAGGTGTGAGTTCTTCTCTCTCCCATGCGGGAGTGCGCTCCTTCACCTGAAAGGAAGAGGGAGTTGATTCAGCTAGTCGAAGTGCAGGAACAGCAACGCCGGCAGGAATCGTGTGACCCCCTCCCGGCTCGCTTCTCTCGCCGACCTCCCCCTTTTCAGGTGGAGGTGAAGAGGCATCAATCCAGCTTCGTTGCACGGCGGCCACAGCCGCGAAAACAATCTGGCGGACTTCACCAATAGCGACGCTAATTGCAGCCATCGGCACACGTCTGTCGCGAAGGGCCAAGACCTCAATTCGAATCCATGATTACCGTCCTCGCGGAGTGGGCGCGCTGGGAAACTGGCGGCAAGGTTTGAAGCGAGGGCAATCGGCGATGCCGGGTTTGTTGATACCGCGAAAGGTCGCGGCGAGTTGGGGTGGTGGCGCGGTTGCGGCGCTGACGCTCGCCTCCTTCAACGCTGGCTTCGTCACGCTGTCTTTCGCTGCTGACATGTCGGCGCCAGCGCCGGTCTACACGAAGGCGCCGGTGGCGCCTCAGGCCTCGTGGACGGGATTTTATCTCGGCGGCAGCGTCGGTTTCCGCTCCCTGCGGTCCGACGGAACGACGACGTCGCTGGTGGAAGATGGCGTGCCGATCGTTCTGACCGATGCCGCGGTCAGCGAGCCGCTGGACGGCACGGCGGTTCGCCTCAGCCCCTATGTCGGCTATAATTGGCAGGTCGCGCCGCAATGGGTGCTCGGCGTCGAGGCCGATCTGGGCTTTGCCAGTCAAGCCACAACACTACAAGGGTTCACTTTTTCGACCAGCAGCTTTTCCGACTTCGGCTCGAATGCGGACAGCTTCGCACTGAAGGCGACCTGGGACGCAAGCCTTCGCAGTCGGGTCGGATACCTCCTGACGCCTTCCTCGCTGGTCTATCTGAGCGGCGGCGCGGCGTGGCAGCATTACAGCGTGATCTCAACTTGTATCGGCAATGTTGCCAACACCTTTTGCTCTGAGACTCAGGCCACGCCCGCGGTCGTTACAGGCGCAATCACAAGAATTGGCTGGACTGTTGGGGCTGGCCTGGAGACGGCGCTGTGGGGCAATTGGCTGGCGCGCGCCGAATATCGCTATGCCGATTTCGGCTCCTCTTCATTCACTATCGCCCGTACAGGCAATGGAGTTGATTTCTCATCTTTTGCCGACCAATTCGAAGTCGCGATGAAGATGCACACTGTTACCTTTGGCCTGGCCTACAAGTTCGGCGATCCCTTGCCTTCCGAGCCAACGGATCGTTGGAACGCCACATTTGCTAGGAAGCCCGCACCGTCGTGGAGTGGGTCATATGCCGGCCTCGGCCTCGGTGTCCGCGCTTCCGACAGCCATGCGATCGCGACATCGGGATCCTCCGGGGGTGTCCCATTCGATTTTACGGGGGTTGCCGTCAACGAGCCCATGAACGGCATCGCATTCCGGGCCGCCCCCTATGCCGGCTACAACTGGCAAGTCGGCCCGCACTGGCTTCTGGGTATCGAGGGCGATGTCGGGTTCGCGAACCGGACCACCACGCTGGGCGGATTTCCGTTCTCGCCGGGGTTCGGCATTTTCTCGGACGGAGGCGCCGACGGTCTTGCGGTCAAGACCACATGGGATGCGAGCCTGCGCGGCCGTGCCGGATATCTCGTCACGCCCACCTCCCTGGTTTATCTGACGGGCGGCGCGGCGTGGCAGCATTATGATGTGACCTCCACCTGCGCCAGCATCGAATGCACGGTCGATTTCGGATTCCTTCCGCCCCTGGTCATCACCAATTCCTTCACCAGGCCAGGCTGGACGGTGGGCGGTGGCTTCGAGACGGCGCTTTCCGGCAACTGGTTCATGCGCGCGGACTATCGCTTTGCGGATTTCGGCGCGTCTCGCGTCACGCTTAGCCGCGCCTCGACATTTGCCGACGTAAATCCGACGATCGACGCGTTCGACCAGACCATGCGCACGCACACGGCGACACTCGGGCTCGCCTACAAGTTCGACTGGACGACGATCCGCTGAGGCTCGGGCGACACCGGCCGCGGGAAGGCCTCGCCAGATATGAGTTCTGCCCTCGTGGCAGAGGGCTATCGCATGTGACGCTTGGGGATGATCCTGACGGAGCGCTCCCTCACCCTGAAAGGGGGAGGGTTGGGGAGGGGGTCAATTGAGCTAGGTCGAAGTGCAGGAACAGCAACGCCGGCAGGAAGCGTGTGACCCCCTCCCGGCTCGCTTCTCTCGCCGACCTCCCCCTTTCAGGGGGAGGTGAAGAGGCAAATGCGACGGCAAGCTTAAGTCAGAGCTCCGCGGCCATCTGCGCGAGCGTCGCGACCGTATTCATGTTGCGTGCGGTGCCAATCCTGGCCGCGGGGATGACGAGCTTCGACTGACCCATGCGGTCACCATAATGAACGTAGATCTCGCGGCGCCCGAGGCGAATTTCCTCGTCCTTCCTTCCGCGTACTCCGCTTAGCGTATCGGCGGGCGGCGGGCGGTCGAGGAAAATGGCCATCGTGCGGTTGGGCGCAGCCTTCGGAAATGGATTGTCCGAGCGCACCTGCGCGATTTCGGCAGCGCTTCGCACCATCACGCCAATTGGCTTGCCGGCATAGGCCAAAAGCCGCGCCTCCAGCGCGATCTTGATCGCGACCTCGGATTTCCGGCTGGAGAACACGACATTGCCGCTCGCAATGTAGGTGCGAACCGACGTGCAGCCCAGTTCCTCGCACATCGCCTTCAAATCGCTCATCGGCAACTTGCCGGTGCCGCCGACGTTGACGGCACGGAGAAGCGCGACGAATGCACCCATGATCTGTGCGCGCGTTTTCGAAAGTCAGCGCACGTTGGCGAGCCGCATGTCGAGATAGCCGGTCACCGTCTGCATCAGTGGCTCCAGCTTGCCGTCGAAGAAATGGTTGGCGCCGGGGATGATCTGCTGGTCGATCACGATGCCCTTCTGGGTCTTGAGCTTCTCGACCAGCGTATTGACGTCCTTCGGCGGCACGACGGCATCCTTCTCGCCATGCACGATCAGGCCCGACGACGGGCAGGGGGCGAGGAAGGAGAAATCGTAGAGGTTGGCCGGCGGCGCGATCGAGATGAATCCCTCGACCTCCGGCCTGCGCATCAAAAGTTGCATGCCGATCCAGGCGCCGAACGAGAAACCCGCAACCCAGCAGGCGCGCGCTTCCGGATTGATGGTCTGCGCCCAGTCGAGCGCGGAAGCCGCGTCCGAAAGTTCGCCCGTGCCATGATCGAACGATCCCTGGCTGCGGCCGACGCCGCGGAAATTGAAACGCAGCACGGAAAATCCGCGATGCGCAAAGGCATAGTAACACTGATAAACGATCTGGTGATTCATCGTGCCGTGAAACTGCGGATGCGGGTGCAGGATCATGGCGATCGGCGCGTTCTTCTGCTTCGCCGGATGGTAACGGCCTTCGAGTTGGCCCGCCGGGCCGGTGAAAATGACTTCAGGCATGGATGGTCCTTGGCAAAATCAACCGACTTCTTGCTGGCCCTAGCGGGGTTTCCGGCAGACAAAGCCTCACGGATTAAGGGGCTGATCAGGCGTCGCCGGAACGATGCGAGCCGCGCCTGCTGAACTGGAGGCCGCGTTCTAACATAAGGCGAGGGGCAAAAAGCAAGGGTTTTGAACGCGCGGCGGGCCGCTCAAGGCGCCCATGTCCGGTTCGCTTGCATGGCGACAGCATGATCGCCAATTGGCATAACGCCAAACGACGGACATGCCGCGATCCATGACGCACCCGCCCCAAAGGTGTCTAGTAAAGGTATTATAATACTCTATGCCCGACAGGGTCTATCTCGATTGGAATGCAACCGCCCCGCTTCGTCCCGAGGCGCGCGAGGCGATGGCCTCTGCACTGCAGCTTTGCGGCAATCCGTCATCGGTCCATGCCGAGGGCCGCCAGGCGCGGAGGCTTTTGGAGGACGCACGGAGCACGATCGCGCATGCTCTTGGTGCCCGGCCCAGGAACGTCATTTTCACGTCAGGTGGCACCGAGGCCAATGTGCTGGCCCTTCTGCCCGGGCTGCGGCGGCGGGCAAGCCTGCCGATCGAGCGGTTGGTAGTCTCAGCCGTCGAACACGCCTCGGTACTCGCCGGTGGCAGCTTTGCACCCGAAACGATCGAAACCATCCCGGTATCATCTTCGGGCCTGATCGATCTCTCCCGACTGCGCCAGTTGCTTGAGGGCAGGCCGCCGACGCTGGTTTCGCTGATGCTCGCCAACAACGAAACCGGCGCGATCCAGCCGGTGGCGCAAGCTGCCGAGATCGTCCATGGCGAGGGCGGCCTCCTGCATGTCGATGCGATTCAGGCGTTCGGAAAAATACCTTTCAATATCAATACGTTGAATGCCGATCTGGTATCGGTTTCAGCGCACAAGGTCGGTGGCCCGAAAGGCACCGGCGCGCTGGTCCTGGCGGAGGGCGTCAGCGACCTGGAGCCGCTCCTGCGCGGCGGAGGTCAGGAACTGGGCCGCCGGGCGGGAACCGAGAATGTTGCCGGGATCGCTGGCTTTGGCGCTGCCGCCAAAGCAGCGCTCGAGGGCCTTGAAGCCGATGCCATTCGCCTCAAGGGCCTGCAGGAAAGGCTCGAGAGCGGCCTGAGGCAGACGCCGGGCGTGATCATATTCTCTGAGGCAGCCCCCCGGCTGCCCAATACTACGCTGTTCACGGTTCCAGGCTTGCGGGCTGAGACCGCGGTGATCGGTTTTGACCTCGCCGGCATTGCGGTGTCCTCTGGCTCCGCCTGCTCATCCGGCAAGGTACAGCCCTCTCACGTGCTTCAGGCCATGGGATTCGGGCCCGATTTGGCCCAGGGAGCGGTGCGGCTCAGTCTGGGCTGGTCCACGGAAGATGCAGACATTGATCGCTGCCTTGAGGCTTGGCGAAAGCTCGCGGGTGGCTTACTTAAGGATCAGGGACGAAACACGGCTTGAACCGTTCTAAGCAGGTGATTTCGTCGCCGGAACATCGTATTAGATTTACTGAGTTGATCCACCGCGGTCCTTGAAACCGCGAGCGGAGGAATGGAATGGCAGCCGTCCAGGAGACGGTCGATCGGGTTCGCCAGATCGACGTCGATCAATACCGTTATGGGTTCGAGACGCTTATCGAGTCCGAGAAGGCCCCAAAGGGGTTGTCGGAAGATACCGTCCGCTTCATTTCCGCGAAAAAGACCGAGCCGGCGTGGATGCTGGAATGGCGGCTCGAGGCCTATCGCCGCTGGCTGACCATGACCGAGCCGACCTGGGCGCGCGTCAACTATCCCAAGATCGATTATCAGGACATCTACTACTACGCCGCGCCGAAGCCGAAGAAGCAGGTCTCATCCCTCGACGAGATCGATCCGGAAATCCTCAAGACCTATGAGAAGCTCGGCATTCCGCTGCGCGAGGTCGAGGTGCTGGAAGGCGTCGTGCGCGAAGGCGGCGACAAGCGACCTGGCCAGCGCAGGATCGCGGTCGATGCCGTGTTCGATTCCGTTTCTGTCGCGACCACCTTCAAGGAAGAGTTGAAGAAGGCCGGCGTGATCTTCATGCCGATCTCGGAGGCGATCCGCGAGCACCCCGAGCTTGTGAAGAAGTATCTCGGCTCCGTGGTGCCGACTTCGGACAACTTTTTCGCCACGCTGAATTCGGCAGTCTTTTCCGACGGCTCGTTCGTCTATGTGCCGCAGGGCGTGCGCTGCCCGATGGAACTGTCGACCTATTTCCGCATCAACGAACGCAACACGGGCCAATTCGAGCGTACGCTGATCATCGCCGACAAGGGCTCTTATGTGAGCTATCTCGAAGGCTGCACGGCGCCGCAGCGCGACGAAAACCAGCTTCATGCCGCCGTGGTCGAACTGGTCGCGCTGGATGATGCCGAGATCAAGTATTCGACGGTGCAGAACTGGTATCCGGGCAATGCCGAAGGCAAAGGCGGCATCTACAATTTCGTCACCAAGCGCGGCGACTGCCGCGGCCGAAATTCGAAGATTTCCTGGACCCAGGTAGAGACGGGATCGGCGATCACCTGGAAATATCCGAGCTGCATCCTGCGCGGCGACAATTCACGCGGCGAATTCTATTCGATCGCGATTTCGAACGGACACCAGCAGGTCGATTCCGGCACCAAGATGCTTCATCTTGGCAAGAACACGACGAGCCGGATCATCTCCAAGGGCATTGCGGCGGGCGTCTCGCAGAACACCTATCGCGGCCTGGTCACGGCGCATCGCAAAGCCACCGGCGCGCGCAATTACACCGCCTGCGATTCGCTTCTGATTGGCGACAAATGCGGCGCCCACACGGTTCCCTATGTGGAAGCCAAGAATTCATCGGCGCTGTTCGAGCATGAGGCGACCACGTCAAAGATCTCCGAAGACGTGCTGTTCTATTGCACCCAGCGCGGCTTGAGCCAGGAAGAAGCGGTCGGACTTGTGGTCAACGGCTTTGTGAAGGATGTCTTGCAGCAGCTGCCGATGGAATTCGCGGTGGAGGCCCAGAAGCTGATCTCGATCTCGCTGGAGGGATCGGTCGGTTGAGACCTCGCCTTGAGGAGGCCGCCAGCGGCTCGGATGGGTGATTGCAGAAATTTTTTCGACTACGCCCTTCGAGATGCGCCTTCGGCGCTCATGCAGGGCGAGGAACAAACCGGAAGAAGATGAAGAAGATGCCGTTACTCGAAGTCAAAAATCTGCATGTACGTGTCGATGACCGTGAGATCCTTCATGGACTTTCGCTTACCGTGAACCAGGGCGAGGTCCATGCGATCATGGGACCGAACGGCTCCGGCAAATCGACGCTGTCTCACGTCATTGCCGGCAAGCCGGGCTACGAAGTCACCGCCGGCGAAATTCTCTACAAGGGTGAAGATCTCCTTGAGATGTCGCCCGACGAGCGCGCGGCCAAGGGCGTGTTCCTGGCCTTCCAGTATCCGGTCGAAATTCCCGGCGTCGCCACCATGACTTTCCTGCGCACGGCGCTGAATGCGCAGCGCAAGGCGCGCGGTGAGGGCGAATTCTCGACGCCGGATTTTCTCAGGAAAGTGCGCGAAGTCGCGGCCAAGCTAAATATTCCGCAGGACATGCTCAAGCGCGGCGTCAATGTCGGCTTCTCCGGTGGCGAGAAGAAGCGCAATGAGATCCTGCAGATGGCGCTTTTCGAGCCGAGTCTGTGCATTCTCGACGAAATGGATTCGGGACTGGACATCGATGCGCTGCGCCTTGCCGCCGACGGCGTCAACGCGTTGCGTTCGCCGGATCGTGCGATGGTGGTGATCACGCACTATCAGCGGCTGTTGAACTACATCGTGCCGGATTACGTGCATGTGATGTCGAGAGGCCGCGTGGTGAAGAGCGGCGACAAGCAGCTGGCGCTTGAGCTCGAGGCATCCGGCTACGCGCAGTTCGAGGACGCGGCCTGAGCATGATCCGGAAAAGTGGGAACCGGTCTTCCCTCGCGACAAACGCGAGGCGTTTGCGCGGAGATCATGCGCAAGAATAACCTCAAGCGCGATCATCGCGTTGGAGAGTCGAAACGGAATTGATGATGAATTTGGTACTGGCAAAAACCGACACCGCACGCGTGGCTCGCGATGTCTTCGCAGCCGCCCGGGATCGGCTGCCTGGCACAGGCCCGGTCGCGCAGATACGCGAGCGCGCGTTTGAGGCCTATGAGCGTGCGGGTCTGCCCCACCGGCGGATCGAGGAGTGGAAATATACCGATTTGCGCGCATTGATGCGGGAGGTGCTTCCGCTTGCCGCGGCTCCGGATGAGGCGGCGCTGAAGCTTGCCGAGACGGCGCTTGCAACGCTGGCCATCGCGGATACGCAGCGGCTCGTGCTGGTCGATGGCGTATTGGCGCCGACGCTGTCGGACCTCGCGGCGGTCGAAACCGGCGTAGAGTTGCGGACGCTTGCCGAGGTGCTCAGGAATGCCGGCAACGATGCCAGGGCCGATTTGCTCGAAAGCGGTACGATCTCGGGGCCGATGATTTCGCTGAATGCGGCAATGGCGACGGACGGTGTTCTGGTCACGGTCGCCGAAGGCGCTACGCCCAAAAGGCCTGTTCACATCGTGCATGTGGCGACGCGCTCATCGGCTGCGACCTATACCCGCTCGCTCGTCACGGTCGGCAAGGGCGCACGAGTAACCTTGCTGGAGAGCTTCGTCGCGGCCGACGGCGCGCAATCCTATCAGGCTAGTGACACCGTCGCCGTCTGGATTGGCGAAGGTGCGGAGTTGCAGCATGTGCGGCTGGTGGCCGATGCGCCGGATGCGATCAACATAACGAGCGCAATCTTCACGGTCGGCGCCAAAGCCCGGCTCAACACGCTAAACATGACGACAGGGGCCGGCGTCAGCCGCTACCAGGGATATCTGACCTTTGCCGGCGAGGGTGCCGAGGTGACCGCCAATGGCGTCAGCCTGCTCAACGGGCGCCAGCACGCCGATAACACGCTGTTTCTCGATCATGCGGTGCCGAACTGCCGAAGCCGCGAGATCTTCCGCGCGGTCGTGGACGATTCCGCGCACTCGGTTTTCCAGGGCCGCATCATGGTGCGCCCGCATGCGCAGAAAACCGACGCCAAGATGATGACGCGGGCGCTGCTGTTGTCCGACGAGGCCGAGGCCGACAACAAGCCGGAACTGGAAATTTTTGCGGACGACGTCACCTGCGGCCACGGAGCGACGACCGGCGCACTCGATGACAGCCTGCTGTTCTACCTGCGCGCGCGGGGCCTGTCCGAGAAGGAGGCGCAGTCGTTGTTGATTCAGGCCTTTGTCGGCGAGGCGATCGAACAGATCGAAAGCGACGCCCTGCGCGAGCTTGCGATTTCGTCCACGCAGCGCTGGCTCGAGGCACGGGGATGACCATGCATCCGGCGGTCGCGAACGGTTCCTATGACGTGACGCGGTTGCGGGAGGATTTTCCCGCGCTCGCGCTCAAGGTCTACGGTAAGCCGCTGGTCTATCTTGACAACGCTGCTTCCGCGCAGAAGCCCAATGCGGTGCTGGAGCGCATGAATCTCGCCTACAGGACCGAATACGCCAACGTGCATCGGGGTCTGCATTACCTCGCCAATGCCGCGACCGAAGCCTATGAGGGCGCCCGCACCAAGGTGGCGAAATTTCTCAATGCGGCGCGCACTGAAGAGATCGTCTTTACCCGCAACGCGACGGAAGCGATCAACCTGGTCGCCTCCTCATGGGGCGAGCCGAATATCAGGGAGGGTGACGAGATCGTGCTCTCGATCATGGAGCACCATTCCAACATCGTGCCGTGGCATTTCCTCAGGGAACGTCATGGCGCCGTGATCAAATGGGCGCCGGTGGATGACGAAGGCAATTTCCTGATCGACGAATTCGAGAAGCTGCTCTCGGCGAAAACGAAGCTCGTGGCGATTACCCATATGTCGAACGCGCTCGGGACCGTCGTGCCGGTCAAGGACGTGGTGAGGATCGCACACAGTCGCGGAATTCCGGTGCTGGTCGACGGCAGCCAGGGCGCGGTTCACCTCGCAGTCGACGTGCGGGACATCGACGCCGACTTCTATGTTTTCACCGGCCACAAATTGTACGGTCCGACCGGCGTCGGCGTGCTGTATGCCAAGCACGACCATCTCGTCGCCATGCGCCCCTATAACGGTGGCGGCGAAATGATCCGCGAGGTGGCGCGCGACTGGGTCACCTATGGCGATCCGCCGCACAAATTCGAGGCCGGCACGCCGGCCATCGTCGAAGCGATAGGGCTCGGAGCTGCGATCGACTATGTCAATTCGATCGGCAAGGAAAGGATCGCCGCTCACGAACACGATCTCCTCGACTATGCCGAAGCCCGCCTGCGCGAAATCAACTCGCTGCGCATGATCGGAACCGCCCGGGGAAAAGGACCCCTGATCTCCTTCGAGATGAAGGGCGCCCATCCTCACGATGTCGCGACGGTGATCGACCGGCAGGGCATCGCGGTGCGGGCCGGGACGCATTGCGTGATGCCGCTTTTAGAGCGGTTCAACGTGACGGCGACATGCAGGGCGTCGTTCGGCATGTATAATACACGCGAGGAAGTCGATCATCTGGCGCAGGCGCTGATCAAGGCGCGGGAACTGTTTTCATGACCGAAACCGTCGAAGCCAAGAATCTGGAGACCGCTGGTCTCGAAGCCAAAGCCGGAAACATGGAAACGCATTCGGCGCTGCCGCCGGAGGAGACGGAGCGCCTCAGCAGCGAAATCGTGGCCGCGCTGAAAACCGTGTTCGACCCGGAGATTCCCGCCGACATCTACGAGCTCGGGCTGATCTACAAGGTCGATCTCAAGGACGACCGCTCGGTCGACGTGGTGATGACGCTGACCACGCCGAACTGCCCGGCGGCCGGAGAGTTGCCGCAGATGGTGGAGAATGCAATCGCCAGCGTTCCCGGCGTCGGCGTCGTGAATGTCAACCTGGTCTGGGACCCGGCCTGGACTCCGGACCGGATGTCCGACGAGGCGCGCCTTGTTCTCAATATGTGGTGATGCGTTCGAACCGATTTCACGACAAAACGGGCCGCTTGGTGTCGGCCCAGTTGAATTCCCTTTGGGATTGACCACATGAGTGACATGACATCCACCCCATCGACATCCAAGCCGAAGCCGCGCCCGCGCCCGCAGGTGATGAAGCTTACCGAGGCTGCCGCAGCGCGCGTCCAGGAACTGACCCGGCGCGCCGATTCCGAGATCGTTGGCCTGCGGGTCGGCGTCAAGAACGGCGGCTGCGCCGGGCAATCCTATACGGTCGAATATGCCCACGAAGTCCGCCCGACCGATGAAGTCGTAGAGGACAAGGGCGTAAAGATCCTGGTCGATCCCAAGGCCGTGCTGTTCCTGCTCGGCACCGAGATGGATTACAAGAGCGACAAGTTGCAGGCGCAGTTCATCTTCAACAACCCCAACCAGGTCGGCGCCTGCGGCTGCGGCGAATCCGTGCAGCTCAAGGCCGCAAACGCAGAGGGATGAGCATGCTGTCGCGTGCCCTGCGCGGTGGCATATCTCCATGGACCGCGATTTCCTGATCGATCTCTTTTCCGATTTCGGCCCGGTAACGATCCGGCGGATGTTTTCCGGATTCGGCATCTCCGTCGATGGAACCAATTTCGCCCTGGCGCTCCGTGGCGGGTTGTACTTGCGCGCGGACGAACAGAGCATTCCCCGTTTCGAGGCCGAAGGGAAAAAGCCGTTTCAGTATCAGACGAAAAGCAAGACGATTACCGTCGGCTCGTACTGGCAGCTTCCGGAGCGGCTTTACGACGACCCCGCGGAATTGAGCGATTGGGCGAGGGCGGCTTTGGCGGCGGCACAGCGAGCGGCTCTGCGCAGGCCCGCGAAGAAGCGGAAGGCCGCCAAGGCAGCCAGCAAAGGTTCGAGCGGAAAAGCGGGGCTCGCGAAATCCGTTGCGAGAGGGAAGGCGTCGGGAAAAAGGTCGCTGCGAAGAAAGACGCTGCGAAGAAAGGCGTCCTCCTGAGGGAAATGCCTGCTTTCGCGCGAGCTACATGCTTCCCGGTTCCTATGCCACCTGGCTCTTGCGTTCGGCCACGTATTCCGGATCGGCTTCGCAAACCACGCGGTTGCGACCCGCGCGCTTGGCGGCATAGAGACACGCGTCCGCGCGCTCGATCAGCGAATGGGTATCGTCGTCCGGCTTGAGCATCGACACGCCGACGGAGATGGTGACCCGGCCAAGAATCTCGCCGGTCGACTTCTTCTTCAATTCCTTGGACATCACGGCACGCCGGATGTGATCGGCGACCGTCAGCGCCTGGCGCAGCGCGGTGTTCGGCAGCACCACTGCGAATTCCTCGCCACCGTACCGGGCGGTGATGTCCTGTCCCTTGATGGTTTGTTTCAGCGACATGCTGACCAGCCGCAGCACCTGGTCGCCGGTGAGATGGCCGTATGAATTGTTGAAGGATTTGAAATGGTCGATATCGAACATGAGCAGCGAAAGCGGTTCGCCGCTCGCCAGCGCGGCTTGAACCATTGCCTCGATCGAGCGGTCGAAATATTTGCGGTTGCCGAGCCCGGTGAGGGGATCGGTCAGGCTTTCCGCCCTGATCGCCTCGAGGCTCTGCTGCAGGGAACTGATCTGCGTTTTTGACAATACCAGACGTTCTTCAAGGGCCCTGTTGGTCTCGCGCATCTCCCGCGTGGCATACACCAGGGATTCGACGATCGCCTTGACCTGCTCGCGGCTCACCGCGCTGGCGAGCCTTTCGCTCGCTCCGGCGAGGCTTGCGTCATAGCTTGCCGAGATGCCGAGCGCATCGCCGATGAGGCGCATGACGTCGTCGATTTCGCCGATCACGCGCGCGCCGACCTTGTCGATACGTTCGGTTGTCTTGATGTGGGAGAGATAGGTTTCGTAGATCTGCTCGAGATCGGCTTCGGTCAGTTTACCGTTGCGCGCCAGGGTCTCGTTGATGATCTTGTTGAGAGGCGGATTGTAGCCGGTGGCGTAGACGTACCAAATTTCATAGTTGCGGGGCACGGCGCTTTGCCGCAGCGATCGGATCTGGCCCAGCGCCAATTCGGCGAAGGCCATCGTGCGTTCATGTTCGTCAAGCACTTTTTACGTCCCCGAGCGGCGGACAATCCTCCGTCGCTTCCCGGCGCCAATAGCATGAATTATCTTGCCAAGTTAACGGACGTTGATGAACGACCCGTTAAACGGGGGAGGACTGTCGCCTTCGGGGCTGCGATGCTCAGCGCTCAGACGCGGGCGCGGACCGGTCTCAACAGAAAGGCCGGAAGATGCGAATGATCGGCGGGCTCGGACGGCTCAGGCTGCGGCGAGGGTACCCGGCCAATCGATGGAGCACGTGAAACCGATGCCGCTGCCAATTCGGCGATCGGTGGCTGCGAAACTGATTTGCCGTTGCGGCTTCCGCTCCGTCGGGATTCGCGGTCACGGCGTGGTTTGCGATTGCCGCGCGGACCCTCCCTTCCGCCCTCCCGCGAACGCTCGCGCGCTTGCGGCTCGACGGCACGCTCATTCGTCTGAATGGCGGCACTGCCTTCGGTGAAGGGAATGGCTTGTCCGATCAGCTTCTCAATCGCCACCATCGACTTCTGGTCGAGCGGGGTAACGATGGAGATCGCGGTGCCGGCACGGCCGGCGCGCCCTGTGCGGCCGATTCGGTGCACGTAGTCGTCTGCGTGATGGGGAACATCGAAATTGAACACATGACTGACGGCGGGGATATCAAGGCCACGGGCCGCGACATCGGAGGCAACCAGCAGCGGGATTTCGCCCTTGCGGAATTGATCGAGTGCAGCGGTCCGCGCCGATTGATCCATGTCACCGTGCAGGGCGCCCACGCTGAAACCATGTTTCTGAAGCGACTTGTGAAGGACAGCGACCTCGCGCTTGCGATTGCAGAAAATGATTGCGTTGTTGAGATCCTTGGCCTCGCGCAACAGGTGGCGGAGGATCTCTCGCTTCTCATGCTGCTCGCGGCCGGCCGGCACCTGATATTGCGTGACGGTGACGGCGGTGGTTGCGGGTTTGGAGACTTCCACCTTTTGGGGATTGTGCAGGAAGGTCTCGGTGATGCGCCGGATTTCGGGAGGCATCGTCGCGGTAAAGAACAGCGTCTGCCGGGTGAACGGCACCAGTTTGCAGATCCGCTCTATGTCGGGAATGAAGCCCATGTCGAGCATTCGGTCGGCTTCGTCGATGACGAGCAACTCGACGCCGGTGAGCAGCAATCCGCCGCGTTCGGTATGGTCGAGCAGCCGGCCTGGCGTTGCGATCAGCACATCGACACCGCGGGTCAGTTTGGAGTCCTGATCGCCAAATGAAACTCCGCCGATCAGCAGCGCCACGTTGAGCTTCTGCCCGGCGCCGTAGCGGTCAAAGCTCTCCTTGACTTGCGCAGCCAGTTCACGGGTCGGCTCGAGGATCAGGGTGCGGGGCATTCGCGCTCTGGCGCGTCCCTTTTCCAGGATCGTGAGCATGGGAAGGACGAAGGCAGCGGTCTTGCCGGTGCCGGTCTGGGCGATGCCGAGGACGTCTCGGCGGGCCAGAACGTGGGGAATCGCCTGTTCCTGAATGGGGGTAGGGGTGGTGTAGCCGGTGGCCGCGACGGCGGCGAGGACCTTTTCGGACAAGCCGAGATTGGAAAAAGACATTGAGCCTCTGGCAGAAACCGCCGCTTGGAATCTCGAAAAACACTGTCGCGCCCAATCCCGGAACGGCACGCAGATTTGCACGGGATTTGCGGATACGCAGACAGGCGGCATGATCAAGGTATCGCGTGTCGATACCGGGCCGCGTCGACACGGAACATATAAACGAATTGGCTAAAGTCAATGGAGCACGCGATGGAAGTGTTGAAAAAGCTTAATGTTTTGGCACAAATGCGAGTTTTCTTGGCGGCTGTTGCAAGGCTCTGACGGATCTGGCGGGCTCGGGTGGGCTGGTTGAACCGCTGGCCCGCGGCCATCGACTACTGCGCAGGCGGAAGCGCAAGCCGCAGATGAGCCTATTCCAGGCGGCTTCGTGGGCGCTTCTGCACAATGGGGAAGACGGATGAAAAACTGGCTGTCGTTCAGGGTCGCGTTGGCCTCAAGCCTTACGGCCCTGTTGCTGGCTTTTGCTCAGCCCGCGCAGGCGGAAAAGCGCGTGGCGCTCGTGATCGGGAACAATGACTACAAGAACGTGCCGAAGCTGCAAAAGGCGGTCAACGACGCCCGCACCATGGGCGAGACGCTCAAACAGCTTGGCTTTTCGGTGATGGTCGCGGAGAATCAGAGCCGGCAGGCTTTCAGCGAAACCCTGCTCGCTTTCGACAAGGCCGTCGAGCCCGGCGATACCGCGTTTTTCTTCTATGCAGGCCATGGCTTTGAGATCGCAGGCCAGAACTTCCTGCTGCCGACCGATGTGCCTGCGGCGACCGAAGGCCAGGAAGAACTGGTGCGCGACGCTTCCATCCTTGCGGACCGAATCATCGAGCGGCTGCAGAACAAGAAGGCGCGTACCGCAATCCTCGTATTCGATGCCTGCCGCAACAACCCGTTCGAACGGGCGGGCACTCGTGCGGTCGCAGGAGGCGGCGGTCTGGCGCCGATGACACAATTGCCGGAGGGCGTTTTCTCGGTGTTTTCGGCTGGTCCCCGCCAGACCGCGCTCGATCGTTTGTCCAATGACGACAACAATCCAAACTCGGTGTTCACGCGGACCTTCGCCAGGGAGCTGTTGCAACCCGGCGAAAACCTCGTCCAGGTGGCCCAGCACACCCGCCGGATCGTCAGCGAGATGGCGGAAACGGTTAGCCACAAGCAGATCCCGGTTTATTTCGATCAGATGGTCGATGACGTGTTCCTGAACGGCATGGCAAAGCAGCCGCCCGAAACCGCCAAGGAGGCGACCAAACCGGCCGACCCGCCACAGAAAATCGCCGCGCTACCGCCGGTGTCGGTGCCACGCTTGCCCAAGGAAGATTCGGTCAATGCCCCGATTGCCATGTTCTCGCGCCACAATGGCGGCTGGACAGTTGTGTTCTCGATCGCCGATCCCACCCTCGGAATCTCCTGGCGCATGGGCGACAGCGGAGTGTTCCGCGAAACCGGATTCCTCAACTCGCTGGACCCCCGAACCCGCAAGCGAATGCCCAATCCGTCGATCGAACTCGCCGCAGACGCACCTGCTGCCACGATCCAGGTTCGCTATATCGACGTTTCGGGCGAGATGCAGGGACCGTTCCCGATCAAGTTCGACCCCGAGGCTGCGCTGATTCACGATCAGCGAAAAATTCTCGACATGACTGCGACGAGCTGGCTGTCATTTCGCGAGTTCAATGGACTTCTGGTCTACTACACGCATCTGATGTCGTATCGCTGCGCAATTCGCGAGGTGCGCATCGGAATCGACACAGCGGTTCCCGACCGCGTGCTGACCATGCCGCCTTGCGACATGAAGGACCCGAGTTCCATTCCCTACGACGCCAAGCCTTACTTGAAGCTTTCGCCCGCGAACCAATTCGTCTCGGTCGAGTTGACCTATCGCGACGGCAGCGTGTCGGAAATCAAGAGCTTCCGGCGGTAGATTTGCGAAGAGCCTGATCATGGACGCGGTGACCGCGGAGCAATCCGACCGGCGCATCATTCATGCAAAGTGCTGCATCGTCGGCGGAGGTCCCGCCGGCATGATGCTTGGATATCTGTTGGCGCGGAGCGGGCTGGAAACGCTGGTGCTGGAGAAGCACGCGGATTTTTTCCGGGATTTTCGCGGCGATACCGTCCACCCCTCGACCCTGCAGGTGATGGACGAACTGGGGCTGATCGACGGCTTCCTGAAGATTCCGCATCAGGAGCTGCAAAAGTTGGAAGGCAAGTTCGGCGACGCGACCATTCGCCTGGCCGATCTCGCTCGGCTCAAGGTCAAGTATCCTTTCATCGCCCTCATGCCGCAATGGGATTTCTTGAATTTCCTGCGCGAACAAGGCGGCCGCTTCAAATCCCTCAAGGTCATGATGAATGCCAACGCGACCGATCTGCTGTGGGCCGGCGATCGAGTAATCGGGGTCAAGGCCAGGACACCGGAAGGACCGATCGAGATCCGCGCGGAGTTGACGGTAGGGTGTGATGGCCGGCACTCGACCGTACGGCAGTGCGCCGGGCTCGAGGTCGTGGAGATCGGCGTGCCGATGGACGTGCTGTGGTTTCGCGTGTCGAGGCGCGAGAACGAAACCGAAAACCTCCTGGCGCGGATCGAAACCGGCAAGATGCTCGTCACTTTCGATCGCGGCGACTACTGGCAATGCGCCTATGTGATTCCAAAAGGCCAAAATGACGCGGTGAGGGCGCGTGGCCTGGACGCATTCAGGAACGATGTGATCGGCATGGCGCCGATACTCGCATCAGGAATTTCGGGCGTGAGGACGTGGGACGATGTGAAGCTTCTGACGGTCGCGATCAACCGGTTGAAGCGCTGGACGAAGCCCGGGCTGCTCTGCATCGGGGATGCCGCGCATGCGATGTCGCCGGTTGGCGGCGTGGGCGTCAATCTGGCGATCCAGGATGCGGTCGCGACTGCGAATTTGCTGGCCGCGCGGCTCGCGAGCGGTTGTCCGTCCGAACAGGAACTTGACGCCGTACGCCGACGCCGCGAGTTCCCGGTGCGGATGACGCAGGCGTTGCAGGTCATCGTTCAGAACAACATCATCAGCGCGGCCATTGGCCCGAGGAAGCAGCCGCTCCGTGTCCCGATCGTCGCGCGCATCATCAATGCGATTCCCTGGTTGCAAGGAATTCCCGCGCGCTTCATCGCCGTCGGCGTGCGACCGGAGCATGTGCATTCGTCCGCCACGATAGCGGCCGCCTAAAGCATGATCCGGAAAAGTGTGTAGCGGTTTTCCCTCGCGACAAACGCGGGACGCGTTTGTGCGGAGACGCGGAGATCATGCGAAAACAAAAACCTGCAGCGCGATGGTGATTCAGCCTGATGCCATCGAGCCTTAGCGCTTGCTCTGCCAGATCAGCACGAGGCCAAGGCCTGCGAGAGCCGCGCCATAGCCCGCCCACTGGATTTGCCTGATCATGAAGCTCGATGCAGGCCAGGTGATCATGCCGGTACCCTGACCGATCCAGAGAAGACCGATGCCGAGTGCGATAAGGCCCAGGATCAGGAGCAGGGTGCGCATGTGTTTTCCTCGGTGGCGATTTTCTTTTTGTCCGCGATCGGTTTCGAGAATTTCGGGGGGACGGTTCGAAAACTCGCGGCGGCAAAGCCTAGCTTTCGATGGCAACGAATGCCAGCCTGCCGGCAGGACTGAGCCTCGTCATGGAGGCGCGAGGTCGCATCAGGATACAAAAAAGCCCCGGACAATGCCGGGGCTTTCCTCGCCGGAGGGCGAAAACTTAGTACTTCGCAACGACCGGACCGCCCCAATTGAAGCGATAGACCAGCGAGGTGCTGATGGTCTGCACGAGAGGCTTGAAGTTGATGGTGTTGCCAGCCAATGCACCCGTCCCGTCAACCAGTTCGTTGATAGTCCGGTTGTTGTAATAGGCGGCGCGGTATTCGGTCTTCATGAACCAGTTGGGGCCGAGGAAGCTGAAGAGAGCCAGCTTGTTTTCAACACCGCCGCCGATGAACCAGCCGTTCTGGGTGAAACCGTTGGTGTGCAGACCCGTCAATGCTCCGCTGTTCGCGTCCACCAGGGTGGAACTCGACCAATTCGAACCGGTGTATCCGCCGTTGATATATGAGTAGACGGTCGGGGCGACGAGATAGCCGATGCGAGCGCCAACAGCCCAGTTGTCCTGATTCTTGATCCAGCTCGTGGCAAAAATGCTCTGGTCCACGAGTGAGCCCTTGAGGCTTCCGAACTGACCGTCGCCGAACACGCCAGCAACCCAGTCACCGAATTGCCAGTCATAGCCGGCACCGACGGTGCCGTACCAGCCGTCGCCACCCTGCTTTTGAACGGTGCAAGCGAGGCAGGCGCCGGTCGCAGTGTCCACCACGCTTGTGTTTGCATCCCACACGCCGCCGCCGACGCCGCCGAAGATGTAGAAGCCGGTCCAGCTCGGCATCGGCTCCATCATGGGAGCCTTGGTGTAGGTCCGCGCGGGTAGGTCGGCCGCGAGAGCCGATCCACTGAACGCTGCAATCGCAGCCAGAGCCAGAACCAGTTTTTTCATTTCCAACTTCCCAAGTAGCGCGGCGAGGGCGCGATGTGCCTCGAATCTGCCAGCATTTATAGCCGATCGGGTTAAAAAAGCTGTTGCCGGCGAGGCACACCGGTTGGAAAACATTTCGCATCGAGGCGCGGAAGTCTTAAACGATCTTCAAGCCATTGATTTAACGATAGAAAGGCATTTTGCCGGCTGGCAATCTCAGACGTCGAGAAGGTCGTCGCTGGCGAATTCCGCTTTTTCCGAAATGAAGGCAAAGCGGGCCTCCGCCTTGGTGCCCATCAGGCGTTCGACGGAGTCGGCCGTACCTTCCCGATCGTCGGCCAGCAACACCACGCGCAGCAGCGTCCGCTTCGCCGGGTCCATGGTGGTTTCTTTCAGCTGCGAGGCCATCATCTCGCCAAGTCCCTTGAAGCGGCCAATCTCGACCTTGGCATTGGCGTGGAACTCGCTCTTCAGCAGCGCGTCCCTGTGGGCCTCGTCGCGGGCATAGACCGTCTTGCTGCCATGGGTCAGGCGGTAGAGCGGCGGCACCGCCAGATACAAGTGGCCCTCGTCGATCAGGCGAGGCATCTGCCGGTAAAAGAAAGTGATCAAGAGGGAAGCGATATGGGCGCCGTCGACGTCGGCGTCGGTCATGATGATGATGCGGGAATAGCGCAGATCCTCTTCGCGATATTGCGCGCCGGTGCCGCAACCGATCGCCTGAATGATGTCGGCGAGCTGCGCATTGGCCGTGAGCTTGTCCTTGGTCGCAGAGGCGACGTTGAGAATCTTTCCACGCAGCGGCAGAATCGCCTGGGTCTTGCGGTCGCGCGCCTGCTTGGCGCTGCCACCGGCCGAGTCGCCCTCGACGATGAAAAGCTCCGAGCCTTCGGCAGCCGTGTCGGTGCAGTCGGCAAGCTTGCCCGGAAGGCGCAGTTTCTTGACCGCGGTCTTGCGCGAAATCTCCTTTTCCGCGCGGCGGCGCAGCCGCTCTTCGGCGCGCTCGACCACGAAATCCAGGAGCTTGTTGGCTTGCAGCGGATTGCCGGACAGCCAGTGGTCGAACGGGTCCTTGACCGCCTGTTCGACGATGCGCTGGGCCTCGGCGGTGGCCAGACGGTCCTTGGTCTGGCCCTGAAATTCAGGCTCGCGCACGAACACCGACAGCATCACGGCTGCGCCCACCATCACGTCCTCGGAAGTGATGGAGGAGGCGCGCTTGCCCTGACCGACGCGTTCGGCGTGATCCTTCAACCCGCGCAACAGCGCGCTGCGCATGCCGGACTCGTGGGTACCGCCGTCCGGAGTCGGAATGGTGTTGCAATAGGAGGAGAGAAAACCATCGGCATCGGCGGTCCAGGCCACCGCCCATTCGCAGGCACCGTGAGCCCCCACGCGTCCGGATTTTCCGGAGAAGATGTCCGGATGCACCAGCGTGTCGGCATGGATCGCCGCCGCCAGATAATCCTTCAGGCCATCCGGGAAATGAAAGCTCGCCTCCGCAGGTACGTCCTCGACGCCCTTGAGCAACGCTGGCTCGCAGCGCCAGCGAATTTCCACGCCACCGAACAGATAGGCCTTGGATCGCGTCATCTTGAACAGGCGCTGCGGCTTGAACGTGGCCTTGGCTCCGAAGATGTCGCCGTCCGGCTTGAAGCGGATTTTGGTGCCGCGGCGATTGTTGATCTTGCCGAGGTCTTCCAGCTTGCCCTTGGGATGGCCGCGTTCGAAGGCCATTCGGTAGAGTTTCTGGCCGCGGGCGACTTCCACCTCGAGACGCGAGGACAACGCGTTCACCACCGATACGCCGACACCGTGGAGGCCGCCCGACGTCTCGTAGACCTTGGAATTGAACTTGCCGCCGGAGTGCAGCGTGCACATGATGACTTCGAGGGCGGACTTCTTGGGGAATTTCGGATGCGGATCGACCGGAATGCCGCGGCCGTTGTCTGTCACGGTCAAAAATCCGTCGGCGCTCAGTTCCACTTCGATGAAGGTGGCATGCCCCGCCAGAGCCTCGTCCATCGAGTTGTCGATGACCTCGGCGAACAGGTGGTGGAGCGCCTTTTCGTCGGTGCCGCCGATATACATGCCCGGCCGGCGGCGCACCGGCTCGAGGCCCTCAAGAACCTCGATGTCGCGTGCGGTATAGCCGGCTTCGGCGCTGGTAGAGCGCGACGCGACCTTCAGCGGCGTGCGACCCTTGGCTCCGGAGGCGCCGAACAGGTCGTCAGCCGCTTTCGTTTTGGCATTTGATTTCAAGGATTTAGGCATAGCTCTTCACGTGTTGCGCGCAACGGAGCTGCGGGCGAATCGGTTTACCTGACTATGCCACGGATGGCCTTAAAAAGTGACCGCAGTGGGAGGGAGGCAACGGCCTCCCTCTAACATTCGCAAACGTGCCTGCTGCGATGGGTAGCGAATGTTGGAATCAGACCACCAGAGAGGTTCTGAACACGATCACCGCAAAGAGCGCCACCGCCGCGACCACGATCAAGGACCCTACTACCGGTGCGATGATAAACGAGGTGCCCTTGAGAACGACAATTGCAACACCCGCCGGAAACAGGATCCCTCCGGCGATATGGAGCCAGCCCTGAAGTTTTGCCAGTGCGCTGTTTCCGGCCGCGGGAACAATCTTGTAATAGAGCCCGAACAGGAACAGCAGAACGCCACCGACCAGATTGAAATGCGCGTGCGCGGGCGCCAGCGTAAAGTCCTGTTGAATACCCATCACGATTCCCGCGAGCATGCCGATCAAGAGAACTACAACGCTTACGCAGATCATCATCGATCCAATCATTTTTCCTCATTCCCCAGGTTTTGTTGCTTCACGTTTTCGTTGCTTGTTGCAAAGCGGCACGCGAGCGTGACGCTCACGAACTCACCGCACCAGCATTGTGACTTGATGTGTTCGATCTGGCCAGCTTAAACAGGGCTTCTTGGCACGGAAGGGCTTTTTGGGATGGAAGATTTCACGCGCGCGCTGGCGGATTTCGTGCGTGACCATCAAGCGTGGGCTTCGCCGATCGTCCTGTTGCTGGCGTTTGGCGAGTCTCTTGCGTTCATCTCGCTGCTGATCCCGGCCTGGGGCGCGCTGGTGGCGATCGGCGCGCTGATCGGCGTCAGCGGCATCAGCTTCTGGCCGGTGTGGATTGCCGGCGGAATCGGTGCCGCGCTCGGTGATTGGGTCTCCTACTGGTTCGGCTTCAAGTACAAGGAGCACGTCGCGCAAATGTGGCCGCTGTCGCGCTACCCGGAGATACTGCCGCGCGGCGAGGCCTTTGTGAGAGCCTGGGGCGTGCCGAGCATTTTCATCGGGCGATTCTTCGGACCGCTGCGTGCCTCGGTGCCGCTCGCGGCCGGAATATTCGAAATGCCCTACTGGCAATTCCAGTTCGCGAACTTCATCTCCGCGCTGGTCTGGTCCGCGGCGCTATTGTTGTTCGGCGACGTGATCGCGCAAATCGCCGAATGGCTCTGGCGCTTCTTCTGAGACCGGCGAGCGGGCAGCGATCTCTCAACCATGACCGCGCAATTTAGGCCAATTCGACCTGTCCGGCTTGACGCCGGCCGGACATGGCCTTATAGGGCGCGCCCATGATCCACGCTGCAACCATCGTTGTGATCGCTCGCCGCCGCCGCATCCCTGCGGTATGGGCGGACATCTGCGTTTAAGATACGCCTCTGCCGCCGGATCGCCTCCCGCGGCTCTTTCTTCCAAGATACGCGGTTTTGGTCTGGCGGCTCCTACTTCGAAGCAGGAGTTGAAGATGTACACGCCCCCGATGTTCAAGGCCGATCGCGCCGCGAGCCTTTCCTTTGCGGAGGCGCGTGGCTTCGCCACCGCCTGCGCCTTCGACGGCCAGAGGCCGATCGCATCACAGTTGCCATTCTACCTCCGCTATGCGGAGGACGGCACACCGCAGGCCGCCTTTCACGTCGCGCGTGGCAATCCGCTCGCCAGCCTTGCCGACGGAACGTCGTCCTGGCTGCTCGCAGTCAGCGGCGCGGATGCCTATGTATCGGCCGATTGGTATATCTCGCCGGATCAGGTGCCGACCTGGCTCTATCAGGCCGTGCATTTGACGGGGCCGGTGCGAAAACTGTCCGATGACGAGCTTGCGGTGCAGATCGATACGCTGAGCGCGAAGTTCGAGAACTGGCTGGCGCCGAAGCAGCCGTGGACATCGGCCAAGATGACGGCCGGGCGGCTGGAAGCCCTGAAAAAGGCGATCGTGGGTTTGGTAATGACTGTTGTGGAAGTCGAAGGCAGCTTCAAGCTCAACCAGCACAAGTCCGAGGCTGACTATGCCGCGGTGGCGGCGGCGCTGGCCTTGCAGGAAGACAACGGTTCGCAACAAATCTCTGGCCTCATGCGCCAGGCGCGGCCGCATTCGATTTGAGGACTCGCTGCGATGCTGAATCGATCCACCACACCGGCTTTTGCGAATGAATTCGAAAGGAGCGTGCCATGAGCCTCGCCGATACTCACAAGGCCCTGACCAAAGGCGCCGGGACAAGGCCTGCAGTTTTCGTTGACGGCGCTTCGGGAACGACCGGCCTTGGAATTCGCGAGCGGCTCCATTCGCAGAGCGATGTCGTGGTCAAGAGCATCGCCGAGGAGAAACGCAAGGACACCGGTGCAAAGCGGGCGCTGATGGAGGAGGTGGATCTCGTCATCCTCTGCCTGCCTGACGAAGCGGCGAAAGAGACGGTTGCGCTGATCGACGGGATGGGGGCTGCGGCTCCCAAGGTTCTCGATGCGTCGACGGCGTTTCGGGTCGCGAGCGGCTGGACCTACGGCTTTCCCGAACTCGCGCCCGACCAGGCAGACAAGATCAGCGCTGCGCGAAAGGTCGCAAATCCCGGCTGTTATCCGACCGGGGCGATCGCGCTGCTGCGTCCGCTTGTCGATGCCGGTCTCATCCCAGAGGATTATCCGATCACCGTCAACGCGGTGAGCGGCTATTCGGGCGGGGGAAAGTCGATGATTGCGAGCTTCGAGGACGGCTCAGCGCCGGCCTTCGAACTATATGGGCTGGGATTCGAACACAAGCACATACCGGAGATGCAGGCCTATTCGAGGCTTTCGCGTCGGCCGCTCTTTGTGCCGTCGGTCGGCAACTACCGGCAGGGCATGCTGGTCTCCGTGCCGTTGCAACTCGACACGCTTCCGGGAAAACCCAAAGGCTCCGACCTCCACGCCGCGCTGGCGAAGCGCTACGCGGGGAGCGCTTACGTCTCGGTCGTACCGCTCGAGAATACGTTTGCCAGCAGCGGCCGGATCGAGCCCGAGGCGCTCAACGAGACGAACATGCTGGAGCTCTTCGTCTTTGCCAGCGACAAGCATCGTCAGGCGGTTCTGGTCGCACGGCTCGACAATCTCGGCAAAGGCGCCTCAGGCGCTGCCGTGCAGAACATGCGGCTGATGCTGGGGCTGCCGGACAAATAGGATGCGCCGTGGACGAAGCCACGCTGCAATTTTATCGCTGCAATGCCCAATCCTATGCCGCGTGGGCGAAAGCGCCGTCCGCGCGGCTTACGGGCTTTCTCGCCCTGCTGCCGCCGGGCGGCTCGATCCTGGAGCTCGGCTGCGGTGCCGGCAATCATTCGGCTGAAATGCTGGCGAGAGGTTTTGCCGTTCGCGTCACCGACGGCTCGCCCGAGATGGCGGAGATCGCGTCGCGCAGGCTCAACCATCCGGTCGAGGCGATGCTGTTCGACCAGCTTGACGAGTTCGAGGCGTTTGACGGTGTCTGGGCGAGCGCATGCCTGCTGCATGCGCCCAGGGATGAACTCGCTGGAATCCTCGGTCGCATCCATCGCTCGCTGAAGGCGGACGGCATATTCTATGCGAGCTTCAAGCTCGGTGAAGGCGAGGGGCGGGACAGCCTTGGCCGCTACTACAATTATCCCTCCGAAGAATGGCTGATGGCAGCGTTTGCTGCCGCTGGAAAGTGGCGTCCGCTCAAATCGGACACCAGCGAGATCAAGAGTTTTGACGAGACGCCGGCCACCATGCTGCATCTCGTCATGGGCAAAGGACAGGATCCAACGCGACGCAGGTGAGGTTCAGACGATCTTGAAAATCGCCAGCGCCAGCACCGCTTGCGCGAGGAAGCCGACCGTAAAAGCGAGCGTACGGAATACCGGCAGGCCCATCGTGTAGACGACGAGATGCGCGACGCGCGCCCAGAAATATACCGCGGTGGCATAGACGGTCCACTTGGTCGAGTAATCGAGCTCCGCCAGAATCAGGACCAGCGACGCAAAAACGGCCAGGTTTTCGACCGCATTGTCGTGCGCAAACATCAATCGCGTGGCCCAGTCCGCATGCGGCTTGTCGTTCCGCGAGGGATTTGCCATCGCGCCATAAAGGCCGCGAACGGAAACTCGATTGAGGGTATAGGGAACCCACAGCAATCCCGTCAAAATCACGGTCAAGGTGAGCCAGAACAACTCGGGTGTCATCAATCCGGGCGTCATCGTTTCCCCCCTGCAAGATTGCCCAATGCATTCTTTGGGACGCGCACTTATACCCGAGCGCGCATTGTTGCGCTATGCGCGAACGCGGACGTAGCTGCCCGGCGCCTCTTCGATTGGCGCCAGCGTTGCAGTTCCGACACTACGGGCGGCGACTTCCTCCGGGTCGATCGAGGCAAGCCATTCGCGCCAGTCGGGCCACCACGATCCCTTGTGCTCCCTGGCGCCCTTGAGCCAATCCGAAAGCGACACGTCCTTGATGTTGTCATTGGTCCAGTATTGGTATTTGCCCGACGATGGCGGGTTGACCACGCCCGCGATATGACCCGATCCCGACAACACATATTTCACCGGGCCGCCGAAAAACTGTGAGCCGTACAACACCGAGTCGGCAGGCGCGATGTGGTCCTCGCGTGTCGCCAGATTGTAGACCGGCACCTTCACCTTCGAAAGATCGAGAAGCGTGTTGTCGAGCACCATGGTTCCCGACGACAGCCGGTTTTCCAGATAGCAGTTGCGCAGGTAATACGAGTGATTTGCCGCAGGCATGCGGGTCGCGTCGGAATTCCAGTGCAACAGGTCGAATGCCGCGGGCTGCTGCCCCTTCAGGTAATTGCTGACCACATAGGACCAGATCAGGTCGTTCGATCGCAACATATTGAAAGCCATCGCCATCTTGGCGCCCTCGAGCACGCCTGTGGCCTGCATGTCGCGCTCGACCGCGGAGACCTGGTCTTCGTCGACGAACACCAGGAGATCGCCCGCATGGGTGAAATCGACCTGTGCCGCCAGGAAGGTAGCGGAAGTTGCGCGCACGCGGCGCTTGTCTGCAAGCCACGCCAGGGTCGTGGCGAGCAGCGTGCCGCCGACGCAGTAACCCAGGGTGTGAACCTTCATTTCGCCTGTGATCCGCTCGATGGCGTCCATCGCCGCAAGCGGGCCGCCCTTCATGTAGTCTTCCCAGGTTTTCGCGCCCAGGCTCTTGTCGGGGTTGACCCATGAGATCACGAATACCGTCACGCCCTGGTCGACGCACCACTTGATGAAGGATTTTTCCGGCTTCAGGTCGAGGATATAGAACTTGTTGATCCACGGAGGCACGATCAGAAGCGGCGTGCGCAGCACATTCTCGGTCGCCGGCTCATACTGGATCAGCTGCATCAGCTCGTTCTGGAAGATCACCTTGCCGGGGGTCGTCGCCATGTTGACGCCGACTTCAAGGTTGGCTGCATCGGACTGTCGGATGCGCAGCATGCCGCGTCCGGCCTCGATGTCTTCGGCCAGCATCTTCATGCCTCGGACGAGGTTGTCCGCGTTGGAGGCGAGGGTCTCACGCAGCACTTCCGGATTGGTCAGCAGGAAATTGGAGGGCGCGAGCGCGTTGGTGACCTGCTTGACGTAAAACTCGGCCTTCCTGCGGGTGTGCGGATCGAGGCCTTCCGCCTTGGTCACGAGATCCTGTGCCCATTTGGTGGTCAAAAGATAGAGTTGAAGCACGAAATCGAAGAACTGGTTCGACTTCCATTCGGGATCGGCAAATCGTTTGTCGCGCGGAGATGGCGCGATCGCCGGCGGCGCGTCCTCCCCGGCGAGGCGGCGCATCGATGATCCCCACAGGTCGAGATAGGCCTTGGCGATATTGGTTTGAACTTCGGCCGCGCGATCATGATCGGACATCCAGTATTCCGCGACCGCGCTGAATGCCTTGACGAGTTCGGTCAGTTCGTTCGGCGGCTTGTTTGCCGCTTCGCCATCCTCGCGGGGCTGCAGATAGGCCGCCAGCGCCTTGCCGCCATTCTCCATCGCCCGCGCGAGGTTCATCGCGAAGGCCTCGGGGTCGAACTTCTTTGCGTTCTGGGCTTCGGTCGTGACATCTGTCATGGGGCGACACTACAGCTTCATTTCAACTTCGTCACCGCGCAGATCAGCGCTGTCAAACCCGCGTATTGCACTGCGACATTTTACCTTTTTCCCGTCAAATTGGGGGTCTACGGATGCGATTGGCTGTTCATGTCCTTAATGATTTCGAACGAAAATAGTTTGAGCAGCCGGATTCATCTCGTTAGATAAGCGCCGCTGGGTGCCACGTCAGGTGGTCGGGACTTACGAGGGCATGTCGATTGGTCAACATACGAAGGGGCTAGCCATGGGCGCGGTGCTGCTCTCAGCGCTTGCCCTGGGCGGCTGCTCGACGTCGATCGCCGACTTGCCTTTGGGCGGAGCCCCCGCCGACGTTCCGCCTCGTGCAAAAGATGCCGGCGGTTACCTTCCGGTAAACGAGTTGCCCCCGGCCCGAGAGGAAGCCGCGATCGATCCGGCGGAGCGCGCCAAAATCCAGAAAGAACTCATCGCAGCGCGGGAACGTCAGGCCTCGGCGGCGGTCGCCAAGGACGCCTCGGCCAAGGATGCGGCCGCCAAGGACCCGTCGCAACACTAGCGACAACACTGGCGCCACCGGGCTTCCGTGGTAAAAGAACCCAATTCAACCCTGATCTTGAAGAAGCAGACACAATTGCGCCTGAATCCGCGCTAAATCTTTGATTTTAGTGTGATTTTTGGACGAGGCTGAACGGTTTGGTTGCAAACCCGGTTTCGTTGCAGGTGTGTCGGCGATTCCGTTTGCCCGTTGTCGGAGCCAGGTTCCATGGAAGATTTTTATCGCATCCGCCGTCTGCCGCCCTACGTGTTCGAACAGGTCAATCGGGCCAAGGCGGCAGCGCGCAATGCCGGTGCCGACATTATCGATCTCGGGATGGGCAACCCAGACCTGCCGACGCCAGCCCACGTCCTCGAAAAGCTGAAGGACACGCTTGGAAAACCGCGAACCGATCGTTACTCGGCCTCGCGCGGAATTACTGGCCTGCGCAGGGCACAGGCGGCCTATTACGATCGGCGCTTCGGCGTGAAACTGAATCCGGAGAGCCAGATCGTCGCGACGCTGGGCTCGAAGGAGGGCTTTGCCAACGTCGCCCAGGCGATCACCGCGCCCGGTGACGTGGTGCTCTGTCCAAATCCGAGCTACCCGATTCACGCCTTTGGATTTCTGATGGCGGGCGGCGTGATCCGTTCGGTCCCATCCGAGCCGACGCCGCAATTCTTCGAGGCGGTCGAGCGCGCCATCATCCATTCCATCCCCAAACCGCTCGCCATCGTCGTCTGTTATCCCTCCAATCCGACCGCCTATGTCGCAAGCCTCGATTTCTACCGGGATCTCGTGGCCTTCGCGAAGAAGCATGAGATCTTCATCCTGTCGGATCTGGCTTACGCGGAGGTCTATTTCGACGACAAGAATCCCCCGCCTTCCGTGCTGCAGGTTCCCGGCGCGATCGATGTGACGGTCGAATTCACCTCGATGTCGAAGACATATTCGATGGCGGGCTGGAGGATGGGATTTGCCGTCGGCAATGAACGGATCATTGCGGCGCTGGCGCGGGTAAAGTCCTATCTGGACTATGGAGCGTTCACGCCGATTCAGGTCGCGGCGACGGCAGCGCTCAACGGTCCGGATGACTGTATCCGCGAGATGCGCGACATTTATCGCAAGCGCAGGGACGCGCTGGTGGAGTCGTTCGGCCGGGCCGGCTGGGAGATACCACCGCCCCAGGCCTCGATGTTCGCCTGGGCGCCGCTGCCCGAGGCCTTCCGCGGCATCGGCAGCATGGATTTTGCGACCCTTATGGTCGAGAAATCAGGCGTGGTGGTTTCCCCTGGGGCAGGGTTTGGCGAGCACGGCGAAGGCTTCGTGCGCATCGCGCTGGTGGAAAACGAGCAGCGCATCCGCCAGGCCGCCCGCGGCGTCCGCCGCTTCCTTGAAAGCGGCATCCAAACGTTGCACAACGTGGTTCCTCTCGCCAATCGGCGTTAATCCACCTCACTGGATCAGCAATTTCTCCGGCAGGTCTTTCGCGTCATGGTCGCACCCCTTAAAGTGGGCATAGCGGGGCTCGGCACCGTTGGTGGCGAAGTGGTCCGTCTCATTGAGCAGCAAAGCAGGACGCTTTCGGCGCGCAGCGGACGCGCCATCCAGGTCGTCGCCGTCACGGCGCGATCGAAGGTGAAAAAGCGCGGTCTCGATTTGCGCGGCATTGCCTGGGCGAAAAGTCCGCTGGCTCTGGCCAACGATCCCACCATCGATTGCTTTGTCGAACTGATGGGCGGGTCGAGTGAACCTGCCTTGTCTGCGATCGAGGCGGCGCTCAAATCGGGCAAGTCGGTCGTGACCGCCAACAAGGCGCTCATCGCCAGGCACGGGCTGCGACTGGCGAAGATCGCCGAGAAACATGGTTGCGCGCTGAACTTCGAAGCAGCGGTTGGAGCCGCGATACCCGTCGTCAAGACGCTGCGCGAGGGACTTGCGGGAACCAGCGTCAATCGCGTCTACGGAATTCTCAATGGCACCTGCAACTATATCCTGACCCGGATGGAGCAGGAGGGCCTGTCCTTCGCCGAATGCCTGAAGGATGCGCAGCGGCTTGGTTATGCGGAGGCCAATCCGTCATTCGATGTTGATGGACATGACACCGCGCAAAAGCTTGCAATTCTTGCAAGCCTTGCCTTTGGCACCAGGATCGCCCAAAGCGCTGTTTATGTTGAGGGTATCTCGTCGATCACGCCGGAAGATCTGCGTGCGGCCGCCGAACTCGGTTATCGCGTCAAACTGCTCGGGGTCGCGGTGCGAACCGCCAAAGGGATTGAACAGCGCGTTCATCCAACCATGGTGCCGAAGTCGTCCTCCATTGCACAAGTGATGGGCGTTACCAATGCGGTTACCATCGACGGAGAAGGTATTCCGCCGATTACGCTGGTCGGCCCCGGGGCGGGCGGAGCGGCAACCGCATCAGCCGTCGTCGCCGATATCGCCGATGTTGCGCGCGGCATCCGCGCCTTGCCGTTTGGAAGGCCGGTGGAGCGGCTGCGTGAGACGAGGAAGGCGCCGATGGAGCGGCATGAAGGCGGCTACTACATTCGCCTGATGGCGCGCGACCTGGCCGGGACGGCCGCAACGATCGCCACACGCCTGGCCGAACAGAAAATATCCATTGAATCGATCGTGCAGCGCCATCCCGATGGCGTTGACGCCAACGGAATGGCGAGGAAAGCTGCGCCGGTGCCCGTCATATTGATCACCTATGCCACCCACGAAGACGCAGTCCACCGTGCCTTGAAGGCGGTGCAGCGCGACAAGGTGATCAGCCGGCGACCCCAGGTGATACGGATCGAAAAGAATTGAACCCGAATTGACAATGAAGACAGCGAAACGCGGGCTGAAAGATCCGCAAGTCAAGTCCTGAAGGAGTCCGCCGATGTCGACCCATATTTCCGTTCCGCCTCAGTTGTTGCTTGAGCGGATTCTCACGCTCGAGATCGTGCGGGTGACGGAACGCGCTGCCGTATCGGCCGCGCGGCTGCGCGGCCACGGCAATGAGAAGGCCGCCGATCAGGCCGCGGTCGATGCGATGCGCCGAGAACTGAACAAGCTGCCGATCGAGGGGACGATCGTGATCGGCGAGGGCGAGCGCGACGAGGCTCCGATGCTCTTCATCGGCGAGAAGGTCGGGCTGAACGCCGGTCCCAGGGTCGATATCGCGGTCGATCCGCTCGAAGGGACGACCCTCTGTGCCAAGAACATGCCGGGCGCAATCGCGACCATGGCGATGGCCGACGGCGGCACGCTGCTGCACGCGCCTGATGTCTACATGCAAAAGCTCGCGATCGGTCCGGGCTATCCCAAGGGCGTCGTCGAACTGGATGCGCCGCCGGCCGACAACGTCCGCCGGCTCGCCAAAGCCAAGGGCGTCGATCCCGCGGCGATCACCGTTCTGGTGCTCGATCGTCCGCGGCATGCGGACATCATCAACAGCGTCCGCTCGACCGGTGCCGCGGTTCGTCTGATCACCGACGGCGATGTTGCGGGCGTCATCCATTGCGCCGATCCTGAAAATACCGCGGTGGACATGTATATCGGCACGGGCGGCGCGCCCGAAGGCGTGCTCGCGGCGGTCGCGCTGCGCTGCATAGGCGGCCAGATGCAATGCCGCCTGATCCTCGACAGCGAGGAGAAACGCGAACGTGCCAGCAAGATGGGTGTGAACGATCCGCGGATGATTTACGGGATCGAGGACATGGCAAAGGGCGATTGCCTGTTTGCCGCGACCGGTGTCACCGACGGCTCGCTGCTTTCGGGCGTGAAGTTCCGCAAGGACGTGATCCAGACCGAAACCGTCGTCATGCGGTCGGTGACCGGCACGGTCCGCACCATCAGGGCCGAGCACCGCCAGCTGGATAAGTTCCACCTCGATTGAGGTCGAAGCGTCCAGCATTCAAATGTCGGGAGCGAACATGTCCGATATCTCGGAAGTGAAGGCGCTGGTGTTCGATGTGTTCGGCACGGTGGTCGACTGGCGAAGCAGCCTGATTGCCGATTTCACCGATTGGGGGAAGAAGCGCGGCATCGACGCGGACTGGACCGCATTGGTGGACGGCTGGCGCGCGGTTTACGCGGCGTCCATGGACGAGGTCAGGAAACACCCCGAGCACGGCTATGTGATCCTGGACCGGCTGCATCGCCATTCGCTGGAAAGGCTGGTCGAACAGCTCTCGATTTCCGGCCTGGCCGACGCCGACCTGAACTACCTCACGATGGGCTGGCATCGGCTTCATGCCTGGCCTGACAGCGTCGCCGGGCTGACGCGGCTGAAGACGAAATACATCATCGGCACGCTCTCGAACGGCAATGTCGCGCTCTTGACCGAGATGGCAAAATTCGCCGGCCTTCCCTGGGACCTAATCCTCTCGGCTGAATTGTTCCAGCACTACAAGCCTGACCAGGAAACCTATCTCGGTGCCGCGCGCCTGCTTTGCCTGCCGCCGGAGCAGGTCATGATGGTGGCAGCGCACAACCACGATCTCAAGGCAGCCCAGAAACTCGGATTGAAGACCGCCTTCGTCGCCCGCCCGACCGAATATGGTCCGTTGCAGAAATACGACCTTGAGGCCAATGGCGACTGGGATATCGTGGCAAAGGATTTTGGCGATCTGGCCGCGCGAATGGGGTGTTAGCGGAACGTAGCCCGGATGAGCGAAGCGATATCCGGGGCTTGGGTCCCTGGATATCCCGCATGTCGCTGCGCCCATGCGGGCTACTTGCTGGTGGGAGGTGAATGGGTATCGCTGCGCTCCACCCATCCTACGGATTGACTGCAGCAAGGGCGTACCTGCATTCGCTCCACTCACACATCCTGCGCGTTCCGCTCGATTTGTCCAACCCGATCAAGCTGATGCTACCTGTCCAGTCCTGAGCGCAAAAATAAATCCGTTGCCCCGAACCCCAAATCAAATCCAACCTTCGCGCCGTTCCGTACCCGTCAGGAGGGGCGTTTCGCGATCGTCACGAACGTTGGGTGCAGGATGCGATGGACGCGGCAATGTCGATATGACGAACGACATTGCGGCGGACGGCGAAGTCGTGTGGTTCTGGCATCTCGACGCTGATGCTAAGTTGCGTGGAACAGTCCGCGTGACGACGGTGACAAAAAGCCCGATCACCGGGAAGAGCGCGAAGGAATCCGTTAAAACCATTGTGCAGGGAAGGCCGGATGTCTTGGGCGTACCTGTGGTGACTAAGCTTGCGTGCTTCTTCATTTCGCACGCGAGGCTGCGGGTGCGGCTTGCGCCCGGCTTTCCCTGCGCCCTCCGTTCCCGGAAGGCGAACCGACCGTGCATGGCTCGGGCGCTGTCAGCGCCGCGAGAATTCTCCCGCATGTCGCCTCGATCGACTTGACGACCCGCCAAACTGTCAGTGATGTGTCCGAATGGGTGTCGGCCATGTCTCCGCGCTAAGCAACAAGCCAGGCCATGACGAAGGCGCGAATCATTGAACTTGCGGCCATCTTGTCTATGTTCTGAAAGCACCATGACGCTTCCCGCAACCGCATTGCCTGTCGAAACCCCGCCGGCGTTTCTCGGAGTGTCGCATTCGCTCACCGGCAAACTCTGGCGCGACCGGCTCGATGCGCGCGGCGCTGCGCGGGCGCTTGCGATCGCCCAGCGCTACCAGTTGCCGGAAATGCTGGCGCGGGTCCTGGCCGGGCGCGATGTCGAGATTGACGCGGTGGACGACTATCTCGATCCCACCATCCGCAAGCTGATGCCCGATCCTCACACCGTGACCGAGATGGAAGCGGCCGCCAAGCGCATCGCGGATGCGGCTACGCGAAACGAAAAGGTCGCGATCTTCGGCGACTATGATGTCGATGGCGCCACGTCGGCGGCGCTGCTTGCCTGGCATCTGCGCCATTGCGGGCTCGACCCGCTGATCCATATTCCCGACCGGATTTTCGAGGGCTATGGCCCCAATGTCGAGGCTGTCCGCGCGCTCGCCGCCAAGGGCGCCACGCTGCTCGTGACGGTGGATTGCGGCACCAACAGCGTCGAACCGCTCGCCGAAGCGCGGCGGCTCGGCATGTCGGTGGTGGTGATCGACCATCATCAATGCGGCGATGAATTGCCGCTGGTCGATGCGATGGTGAATCCCAACCGGCCCGACGACCTGTCCGGCCTCGGTCATCTCGCCGCCGTTGGTCTGGTGCTGGTCACGCTGGTCGCGGTCAATCGCGAGCTGCGCAACAGGGGATTCTGGACCCGCGAAATGCCGGAGCCCGATCTCTTGGGCATGCTGCACCATGTGGCGCTCGGCACCGTTGCGGACGTTGCGCCGCTGATCGGGCTCAACCGGGCCTTCGTCGCCAAGGGGCTGATCGCGTTGCGCCGCCGCGATCATGTCGGCCACACCGCGCTGATGGATGTCTCACGGCTGAATGGTCCGCCCGATGCCTGGCACCTCGGGTTCATGCTGGGTCCGCGCATCAACGCCGGCGGGCGGATCGGGCGCGCCGATCTCGGCGTGCGGCTGCTACTGGAAGGCGACGTTTCGGAAGCGGCGCGGATTGCAGCCGAGCTCGACCGCCTGAACAGCGAACGCCGCGTCATCGAGCAGATGGCGGAGGCGCAGGCAGAAGCCGAGGCGCTGGCCGCGCTCGGGTTTGAAGACAAGGGCTCCGTGATCGTCACCGCGTCGGAAGGCTGGCACCCCGGCGTCGTCGGACTGGTCGCCTCGCGGCTGAAGGAGAAGTTCGCACGTCCCGCGTTTGCCATCGCGCTCGAACCCGGCGGCATCGGCACGGGATCGGGACGCTCGATCGGCGGGGTCGATCTCGGCAAGGCCGTGCGGCAGGCGGTTCACGATGGAGTGCTGCTGAAGGGCGGCGGCCACGCCATGGCGGCAGGTGTGACCTTGCGCAAGGAGAAGCTCGCCGAATTCCGCGCCTATATGGAGAATGCACTCGCCCACGATGTGGCGCAGTCGCGCCATGTCAATGAAATCCTCATCGACGGCGCGGTCAGCGCGCGAGCGGTGACGCTCGAACTCGCGATCACCCTCAACCGCGCCGGGCCGTTCGGCAGCGGCAATCCTGAGCCGGTGCTCGCGCTGCCGTCGCATCAACTCGTTTACGCCGATGAAGTGGGGCAGGCGCATCTGCGCGTGCGGTTCAAATCCGGCGATGGCGCGATCGTGAACGGGATGGCATTCCGTTCGATTGGACTGAAACTCGGCGATGCGCTGGCCGCGCACCGCGGCCAGCTGTTGCATGTGGCGGGATCGCTCGCGCTCGATCGCTGGCAGGGCACCGAGCGCGTGCAGCTGCGCGTACTCGATGTTGCCGTGCCGGACCAGGGACCGGCGGTGATCAGATAAGTGTTCGGCTACCGATGCTTCGTACGCGAGCCGCCAAAACAAGATGAGTTTGGTTGAATCGCTTTGTCGGCAAACTCGATTCACCTCTCCCCAGTGGGGAGAGGTCGGATTGCTCGCGGCGATGCGAAGCATCGTCCATTGCAATCCGGGTGAGGGGCCCGTGCTCTCTGATGAGAGACCGTATTCCCCCACCCCAACCCTCTCCCGAAGGGAGAGGGGGCACACTTTCGTCGCGGTTACAGCTCAACCTGACTTTGATCACGCTTTAGCCGCCCTGCCTCAGCCGCGCGAGCACTGTCAGTCCGCCATAGCCATCCGCTGGCGACAGCCCCATCTTGATCTGATAATCCCGGACAGCCTGCATGGTGTCGTTGCCGACGCGGCCGTCGGTGCCGCCGGTATCGAAGCCCGCCTTGGTCAGGCGGACCTGCAATTCCCGGATTTCGGCCAGCGTCAGCGCGCGCTCGGAGCCCGGGAAGGGCTGGATGAAGGGCGCGCCCCCCAAAATGCGATCGCCGAGATGGCAGATCGCGAGCGCGTAGCTCATCGCCGGATTGTAACTGCGCACCGCATAGAAATTCGGCCCCAACAGGAAGCTCGGTCCGTCCGGCACCGGCGTCCACAGTTTTGCGGAGGCGTTCGGTTGCGGGAAGGGCTGATCGTCGACCCGCACAACGCCGGCGCTCGCCCACGCCGCATAGGTCCGACTGCCACGGGACGAGACACCATTGGCCCGGACTTCATACCCCCAGTGCTCGCCACGTTGGTAGTTGCCGCGGGTGACCAGATAGCGCGCGGTGGAGGCGAGCGCGTCGTCAGGCTTGCCGAATGGCGACACCCGCCCGTCGTGATCATAATCGATGCCGACATTGAGCCAGACCTCGGGCATCCATTGGGTGTGCCCCATCGCGCCCGCCCACGATCCTCGCATTTCCTCCGGCGTGCTCCAGCCGCGGTCTACGATCCGCAGCGCGTTGATGAGTTCGCTCTCCCAATAGGCGCGGCGGCGCGGCGCGTTCCAGGCCAGTGCTGCGAGCGAGGGGAATACCGGCCGCATATGATTCTGCTGCACCAGGGGATCGCCATAGGCGGATTCGACGCCCCAGAGCGCCAGCAGCGTGCCGCGCTCGACGCCGAAATCGTTCTCGATCCGTGCAAGCAGCGCCTCGTTGTTTTTCAACGCTTCCCTGCCGGCGATAATACGCCATTCCGAAACGCGCCGATTGATGTATTGCCAAAGTTGCTCGTCGAACTCCGGCTGATCGCGCAGCTGCTTGAAGACGGACATGTCCGGCTCGACGTGCCCCATCGCGCGGACCCAGGTCGCTTCCGAAATTCCCTTGGCAAGTGCACGCGCGCGAAAGGCCTCGCGCCACCGATCGAAGCCGGGCGGGGCCGCGCCAAATGCCGCGAAAGGACGGACGAGCAGAACGCCGGCACTGATGCCGGATCGGAGCAGCGAGCGGCGCGTCATCAGACGCCGGGAATCAAATCGCTTCATCAGAAGGATCTTAGCGGGACTGGAAGGACTGCTGCAAAACCATCCTGTCGCAACTCTGCGGCAATTTTGGACAAGCAGCGCCGGATTTTGACATCGATTGCGGCTCGGGCGTCCCTGTCGCTGGACCCCGCCTCAACGCCGTCAGGATACGCGCAGGCTGACCAGCGGCCGGTCAGGACTGGGACGAGGCCTGGGAGCATACCGGCACGGTGGCCATTGAATAGCAGCGCGTCAGTTCTCGCCGCCCTCCTGGCTGTCCAGACGACTGAGATCCAACGGCAGCGCATGTGCCACGTCGGCCGAGACCGGCATTCGCGGGCCGATCTCGCGCCCGCGTCCGCGGATCAATCGCTCATACGAAGAGATCAGCGTGACGTAGGGATTGACCCAGATCCAGCCGTCACGTGTGAACACCTGCACATCGAAATGCAGGTGGCGGCTCGTGCCGTTGGGATGATCCAGATAGTTCGAGACGACGCCGATCCTCTCGCCTTCCTGGACGGTACGGCCGTTGAGGATTCCGTCGGCATCGAGCGCCGCCGGATTCATATGCATGTAGCGGAAGCGAACATGTTCGGTGCGCGTGTTGACCTGAAGCGTGACGGCCTGCTGCTTCAGCGAGCGGATCACGATGCTGTCACGGACGGCAACGACTGCCTGCCGCTTCGGGTCGCAACGGTCGGGCCCTTCGCTTTGAGGCGGACATGGAGCGGGACGAATATCCTGCCCCTGATGGCCAAACCCGCTCGCGCATTGTCCCACGCTGAAACTGCGCGCCTCGCAAAAATTATCCTGCCACGGGTAGCTGGTGGGCCCGCCGGTCATATCTTCGGGCTTGTCGCTCGATCTCCTTGTCCCGAACGATTGGGAATGGGCGAAGGCGGGGGCCTTCTCCAGCGGAAACCGGATTTGGGAGTAAGCGGTATAGTCGGCGCGGCCAGTTTGCTTGCGCGAGCCGCCGTGGACAATGATGTCCCCAACCGGGCGATAGGCGAAATCCACCGAACTGACCAGCGGCCGCTCAACATTGTCGGAGCCTGTGTCGATCGGTGGCCGCGAGGGCAGACCGCCTGCGACGTGCAGCGCTTTCAGAAAACGCTCGGCGACGGGGTAGGCTTCGCGACAGGCCAAACGCCGCGCCCGAGGAGCGCTGTCGAGACACTGGATGGAAACTACGTAGGGCACGCCGAAGCGCGTGAAGGCATAGCGCACGTAGCCTTCCCGGATGAAACGGCGCAGGTCGGGGAATTGCGAAGCCAGCGACTTGACCGGCTCACCCTTGCCGCCGTGGGGATCATTGATGTCGTAGGTCAGGATCGAACCCGTTATGTGCACTTCGACGGGTTTGCTGAAGACTCGTTGCGGCATCCCACCGCCCGCGCCGGGTTCGAGCGAGAAAACCGCGTCATAGCCGGCGGGGCCGGCATTGAACAGATCGGCAGTCCGGAAGTCCGCCTGATAGCGCGGGACAGGGAGGCCTGTACCTTTCGACTGCCCGTCGACAAAGGCTGCCGTGTCGAAAGGCAGCAGCACCGGCACCGGGCTGTGGCCGATGCCAGCGAAGACCTGCGAGGTTGCCGCGTTCAGCTGCGGCAGCGCAGGCACGGATCTGGGGTCGTATCCGGAGAGCTGGCGCCTGCGGGCAAAAGTAAATGCCTGAGCGGCAGAGGGCTGAGCACTCAGCTCGGAGCGGAGTTGATCGATCGCCGCCCGCCAATCGACGCGCACCGCCGAAATGGCAGGCGTCTTGAATTCGTCGGCCGTGACATCAGCGTAGCCGGCGATAAGCAATGTCAGAGGCGCCAGCAAACGCGCCAATATCCGTTCAGCCCCCGTCCCCAAAGCTTCACTCTCCAGGCACAAGCCCCATCTCGTGTCCTCAGTCCTTGGCGCGCTCCACGTAGGAGCCATCTTCGGTCATCACGACGATGCGCGTGCCGGCGCTAACGTGCGGCGGCACGGCGGTGCGCACGCCATTGGATAACACGGCCGGCTTGTATGAAGATGACGCTGTCTGTCCCTTGGTGACCGGCTCGGTTTCGACGACCTCAAGCGTCACGCGCTGCGGCAGCTGGATGGCAACCGGCGTTGCGTCGTGCATGGAAAGCTTGACCGTCATGTTTTCCTGAAGATATGGCGCGGACGAACCCACGACGTCCTTTGGCACCTGGAGCTGATCGTAGGTCTCGCTGTTCATGAAGTGGAAGCCATCGGCATCTTCATAAAGGTAGTTGAAGTTCCGATCCTCGATCGTCGCTTTTTCGACCTGGTCCGTGGTCTTGTAGCGTTCGGAGACTTTCACCCCGTCGCTGATGCGGCGCATTTCGATCTGGCTGACCGGAGTTCCCTTGCCGGGATGGATGTTCTCCGCGCTCAGAACCACGTAAAGCTTGCCGTCTTGCTCGATGACGTTGCCCTTGCGAATTGAACTGGCGATGACTTTCAAAGCTGTTTTTCCTGATATTTCTGGCCCGGGCTCTCTCCGGACACAATTGATGCGAAGCCCGGAATCGGGACACTGGGCCATCGAAGCGGTTTCGTGGTGCAACATACTGATTTTACCGGTCGATGCCAGCGTTTTACGGGCTCCCTCTCACATCTTGCCTGCTAGTGGAGAGTTTGATTTGGCATTCGCCAAATGCGGCAAAACATGACTTGATTCGAGGTTCAGGTTTGGTCATCGAGATGACTTGATACGCAAGGGTCCGAATGGTGGAAATGAAAGAGAATCCCGCTCGAGCGGCTGGCCCGGACCCCTTACCGTGGTGGTCCGCCGGCCGGCATGCCGACGTCAGGCCGTTTTTGGTGGCGCGCAATGCCGTAAAAAAAGCCATTCGAGCATGGTTCGACGAGCAGGGCTTCGCTGAGGTGGAAACGGCGGTCTTGCAGGTCTCGCCGGGCAATGAAATCCATCTCCATGCTCCCTGCACGGAGCTGGTCGGGGCTGGCGGCCAGCGTGCGAGGCGGTATTTGAGGACGTCGCCGGAATTCGCCTGCAAGAAATTGCTGGCCGCGGGCGAAGCGAAGATCTTCGAGTTTGCGCGAGTTTTTCGCGACCGCGAGCGCGGCCGTCTGCATCTGCCGGAATTCACCATGCTGGAATGGTACCGCGCGAGCGCGCCATACGATGCGGTGATGGCCGACAGCGTCGTCGTGATCGCCCACGCCGCGCAGGCGACCGGGATCGGACGATTTTCGTATCGTGGCACAACCTGCGATCCCTTTGCCGAGCCTGAGCTTCTGACAGTGCAGTCGGCATTCGCTCGCTTCGCCGGCATCGATCTGCTTGCTACCGTCGCGAACGGGGCGGGCGACCGCGAAGCTTTGGCGGCCATGGCCGGGAAGAAGGTCAGGATTGCGGACGACGACACCTGGTCCGATATTTTCAGCAAATTGTTGGTGGAGCACATCGAGCCAAATCTCGGACATGAGCGCCTGACTTTGCTATTCGAGTATCCGGTCCCCGAAGCGGCGCTGGCGCGCGCGAAAGCGTCCGATCCCCGGTTGGCCGAGCGCTTCGAGATCTATGCTTGCGGCGTGGAGCTGGCGAACGGATTTGGCGAATTGACGGACCCGATGGAGCAGCGCCGTCGTTTCATGGCTGCAATGGAGGAGAAGCAGCGGCGCTATGGTGAACGTTATCCGCTCGACGAAGACTTCCTGGCTGCGCTCGCCTCGATGCCGGAAGCAAGCGGCGTCGCGCTCGGCTTCGACCGCCTGGTAATGCTGGCGAGCGGCGCGACGGCGGTCGATCAGGTGGTGTGGACGCCTCCCGCGGGTGAGACATGAGCAGCTTCAATTTCAAGCCGGTCACGACCTTGCGCGAGCCGGCGGAACTGGCTTCCCATGGCCTCGTGCCGGTTGCCGATCTTGCCGATCTGGAAAGAGTTGCATCACGTTACGCGGTCGCGGTGACCCCTGAGGTTGCCGCGCTGATCGACCCCGACGATCCCGAGGATCCGGTCGCGCGACAATATGTCCCCGATGTCAGGGAGTTGGCGGCGCAATCCAACGAGAAGCCGGACCCCATCGGGGATGACGCGCATTCGCCGGTCGCCGGCATCGTACATCGCTATCCGGACCGGGTTCTGTTCAAGGTCATCCATGTCTGCGCGGTATATTGCCGCTTCTGTTTCCGTCGTGAAATGGTGGGACCTGGAAAGGCGACCGGCCTTTCGGAGGGCGCATACCAGAATGCGCTCGCCTACATCCGCGCCCATTCCGAAATCTGGGAAGTCATCCTGACCGGCGGCGATCCCCTGATGCTGTCGCCTCGACGGCTCACCGAAATCATGGCCGACCTCGCAGCGATCGATCACGTCAGGATCATCAGAATTCACACCCGTGTTCCGGTCGCCGAGCCGTCGCGCATCACTCCCGACATGGTCGCCGCGCTGACCGTTCGGGGTGCGACCACGTGGGTTGCGTTGCACGCCAATCACGCCAGGGAGCTGACGAAAAATGCACGCGCAGCCTGTGCGGCAATTGTCGGTGCCGGCATTCCGATGGTCAGCCAGTCAGTGCTGTTGCGCGGCGTCAATGATGACCCTGCGACACTGGAAGCCCTCATGCGCGGATTCGTCGAATGCCGCATCAAACCCTATTATCTGCACCATGGCGATCTTGCGCCGGGAACATCGCATTTGCGAACGACGTTGGACCGTGGCCAGGAAATCATGCGCGCGCTACGTGGGCGGGTTTCCGGATTGTGTCAACCAGACTACGTCATCGATATTCCGGGCGGGTACGGCAAGGCCCCGGCCGGTCCGTCGTACGTATCGCCTGCAAATTCTTTTGTCCCGGAGAGTGAACAACCCTCCGAAACGCGTTATCGTGTTGTCGATTACTGCGGTGATGTCCATCTGTATCCGCCGGTGCCGTAATCGCCAGTTCTCAGAGATGGGAGAAACAAAGCATGCGAAGACTTCTTTTGACAACGACGCTTCTTTTTCTGATGTCAGGCGCGGCGGCGATTGCGCAAACCGGTACGAAACCATCGTCGTCGGACAAGCAGTCGCCGTGGCCGGCACCGGTCGGTCACAGGCAGCCGCGTGCCGATCAGGTGCCATCCGAGAAGGACTTGAACAATCCCGATAGCGCCGCCAACCGCGACGACGCCGCGCTCGACAAGAAGATCAAGAGCATCTGCCGCGGTTGCTAGTGGAGCGGACTTGAAATTCGCCGGCGTACGGACCGGATCAAGCGTTGCGCGCAGCAAGCGCCATTCCGATCAGGGACGCGCCGCCGAACAGCAGATTGATGCCCACCAGCAGACCGATCGCCCAGAGCGCCGAACCGGGCAATCCGGCGACGATGATAACGCCGATCAGAATATCCATCAGGCCTGCCACCAACAGCCAGGACCAGCGCTGGGACAGTTCGCGGCGATGCTCTAGTGCGTACATGATGGTTGCGATTCCTTCGGCCAGGAAATAGGCGCCGACGACGATCGTCAGGGTCAGGGTACCCTGCACCGGTCGAGCCAACAGGATAATACCCGCAACGACTGCGAGAACAGCTGAGACGAGCGACCACCAAAAGCCGGGCATCTGCCGAGCCCAGAAAGTGAGCGCAAGGCCCGCGATGCCGCTGATCAGAAACAGCCACCCCAGAAAGATCGTGACGGCAAGGCTTGCAAGCGGAGGCAGGATGATAGCGGCCAACCCCAGGATCACCAGCAGGATGCCCTCGATCAAGAACGCCTTCCAATGTTCGCGCACGGCCGCGCGCATTTTCAGTTGAAGGTCAGTAACATCCTGGGACAGGGTCATCGCAAATCTCCCGGTACTGGTCACTTAGAACGAAGCGCCACTGAGACGCCCAGTATAACGTGCCCGAGCATTATCGGGTCCAATTTGCCGTTTGTCGCGCTTAGAACGACTTTCCCTTCGTGTTTAACCACCGCCGGGCACGGATGAAAGACCTTGCGAGCTTGTTCGCATGCGCTCGCGGCCCAGAATGTAGACCGCAGTGGAGACAACCAGCAGCGCGAAGCCGATCACGATCGAGACGAGGCCGATCGGAACAAGAACGAGCGCCATGTTGCGATCCGGATTCTGTAGCCAATGGTGGAGCGACGACAGAACGAAAGCCAGCCCCGCAAATCCGGCGCCGCTTCCCACCACGAGGAGTGCCCACATCCTTCTCAGCTGACTCAACCGCTCGCGGGCGATTTCGGTTCGAGGCGCGTGATGGCGGCCAGCGCGTCGAACCAGGCGCGCGGCAAATGCGATCGAGCTGAACCCGATCAGCACGCTGGTCGATCCCAGCAACAGCCGGGTTGCAGAATCGATGTCAGCAGGATTCTTTTGAAGCGTGAGCAGGGGAAAATCGAAAGCCGCGTGCAGGGCTACCGGCGCTGCGAGGATCAGGACTCGGCTCGAGAATCGGGCCCAGTCCCGGTGGCGCCGATGCGCGCCCAGCGCCGTGCCGGAGCGCGCTATCGCCAGATACGCTCCCGCGATAATCCCAAGCGCCCCGTGGAACGGAACGGTGAGGACGCTGCGCAACGCGGCGAGCGATTGCCACATCTCGGCGTGCTGGACGAGATAGGCAAGGTTCTCGTAGGCAGCAAAGCCGAGCCCGGCCGCAGCGCCGTAGACCACGGTGTCCATTGGATTGGCGAAGGGCCGCCGGCGCGCCGATACCGCAACGATCACCATGAGCTTGACGGTTTCTTCGGGCATCGCGACGCCGAAAAGCGAATGCAAGCCTTGTGCAATCCAGGGGTTTTCGGGGGACGGCAGGATCGACAAAATCGGCGCGCGTACGTACCCCAGGAGCGAAATACTCGCAGCGCCAAGCAGGAAGGCGCTCCAGACCTTGGCTGGCGGCCCCGGACGCTCGTCAGCCGCCACCACAAGCCACAACACCAGCAGCGCCGGTGCCACAGCGGCTGTGCCGATCACGGTCGGGAGGGATTCAAGGACAAGCATCCAGGACGGCAAATATGCCATTTTTCAAAGGTATCCAGAGGTCATATACACCAGCATATGAACACAGAGGGACAAGGATTCGGTCCGGGGAGGATTGTCGCGAGCAAAACGCCGGCGGTATGGCGATTGCAACCTCCTCCGAACAATACAACTAAAACACGAAATGCTCCCAGGCCAAAGCTTGTCCAATAAATTATTCGATTCAATGGGTTTTACGAATTTTTTCCTGCGCCATGCACCCAGCCCTCGCGCCCGCCTGCGGGACGGCTCGCGCCGCGTGATACGCCTGGAGCAAATCAAGAGGGAGGGAAGCGGGTGATCTTGTTCCGCGGCGCAGAAACACATTCAAGATCGGTTCTGAAAGCTATTAGCTGGCGGACGTTGGGAACTCTCGACACATTTGCGATCAGCTGGTTCTTCACGGGCAAGGTCGAGGTCGCCGGTTCGATCGCCGGCCTCGAGATCGTAACCAAGATCGCGTGGTATTACTTGCACGAGCGAGTGTGGGCGGCCATACGCTGGGGGCGTCGAAGACTGGACGATTGAGGACAGGTGGCCAGGTCCATGGCAACTGACGAGAAAAACAATTCTGAAATGAAAGAAGCGGAACCGAAGGACAACCGCAAGCCGGCAGTGGCGGGATTCGCTGTTATAGTGGTCCTGCTGGTGGTCGGGTGGTGGCTGGCGCGCGAGTTGACCGCGGCCAGCAAGATGCAGGATTGCCTGATGTCGGGGCGTACCAACTGCAACCAGATTCAGCCGCAGTGACGGTTGCAAACCATCGTGCCTTCCAGCGCGCTGATGCAACAACACGAGGGAAACGCCATGCCTTTAGAATTTGTCGATGTGAAGCAGGCCGGACGAGTCACGGTCGTGACTCTCAACCGTCCGGAAGTCATGAACGCGCTTCACAAGCCCGCTCATTTTGAATTGCATGAAGTGTTCAACTGGTTCTGCGGCGATCCCGATCAATGGGTGGCCATCGTCACCGGCGCGGGGGATCGCGCGTTCTGCGCCGGCAACGATCTGAAATGGCAGGCTGCGGGCGGCCAGCGCGGCTGGAATAGCAGCGGCTTCGGCGGCCTGACGTTGCGATTTGAGTGCGACAAGCCGATCATTGCCGCGGTCAATGGCGTGGCGATGGGCGGCGGTTTCGAAATTGCGCTTGCCTGTGATCTCATCATTGCTTCCGAAAACGCCACCTTCGCGCTGCCCGAGCCGCGCGTCGGCCTTGCCGCGCTCGCCGGTGGCCTGCAGCGGTTGCCTCGTCAGATCGGGTTGAAACGCGCCATGGGCATGATTCTGACGGGACGGCACGTTTCGGCGCGGGAAGGTCTCGAACTCGGCTTCGTCAACGAGGTCGTTCCACCGGGCGAAGCGCTCAAGGCGGCGCAACGCTGGGCGGATCAGATCTGCCAGAACAGCCCGATGTCGATACGCGCCTCGAAACAGGCCGTCATGACGGGACTGAACACCACGCTGCCTCAGGCGATGATCGAGCAGAGAGAATATCCGGCGGTGCGCGACATGATCCAGTCAGAGGATTACATCGAGGGACCGCGGGCCTTTGCGGAGAAGCGGCCGCCGCGCTGGCAGGGCAAATAGCTCGTCGCGCGACCATCGCGCTTTAGGCTTTGTCCGCATGATCTCCGCGCAAACGCGTCTCGCGTTTGCCGCGAGGGAGCGCCGCTATCATTTTTCCGGATCAGGCTTCAGGCCACGCCGGCAGGCTTCGACAAATACTTCCGCGCCCATGACAATATCATCGTCGGCCGTGTTTTCGCACCAGTGATGGCTGATGCCCCCGATCGAGGGCACGAACATCATCCCGGCAGGCATGATGGTGGCAAGAATCTGGGCGTCATGGCCCGCACCACTCGGCATGCGGACCGACCTGCCGCCGGCAAAGCGCACGCTTGCCTGCTCAATGGCATTTTGAAATCTGGCGTCCATCAGCGCTGGCGTTCCGGTGCGAATGCGCGTGACCTCGGCAGAGCAGCGGCATCTTGCGGCCGCTTCCGACGCTGTATTCCGCAGCAGCTTCTCAAGTTGCTCGATCACCTCCGGATTGTCGTCACGGATCTGGAACAGCATTTCGGCGCGGCCCGGGATGATGCTTGGCGCGCCCGGATCGAGACTGATGCGACCGGTGGTCCATACGGTGCGCGGGCCGCACGCTGCCGGGAAACGGTCATCGATAGCGACGCAAAATCGGGCGAGAGCAAGGCCCGCGTCCCTGCGGTCCTTCATTCGCGTCGTTCCCGCGTGATTCTGCTCGCCGGTGAACGTAATCCGGTATTGCCAGATCCCGACGATGGAGGTGACGACGCCGATCTTGAGACCTTCGCTTTCGAGCGTCGCGCCTTGTTCGATATGCGCTTCGAGATATCCGATATGCCGGCCGATCTCGGCTTTCGCGCGCGGGTGGCCGGCAAGACCCGCTTCTCGCAATGCCTCCCGCATGGTGCGATCGCTATTGCGGTCGCGTGCCGCGTCGATGTCCTGATCGGTGAGGGCGCCGACATAGGACCTGCTGCCAAGGAAGTGGCCGAAATGTCCTTCCTCATCGCACCAAGCTGCGACTTCGACGGCGCCGTCTGTGGTCGGGTCGGGATTGATGACGCGGGCGGCTTCGAGCGCATAGACGACACCAAGCGGCCCATCGAGCCAGCCCGCGAAATTCTGGCTTTCCAGATGCGATCCCGCGAGCAGTTTCGGCCCCGCCTTTGTGCTGGTGCCGAGCACATTTCCGATACCGTCGATCGCAGGTGTAAGCAACGCCTCCGGCAGCCTCTTGGCTAGCCAGTCCAGCGAGCGCAAATGCGGTTCGGAAAAGGTCGGTCTGTGGACCCCGGTCTTGTACGCGCCGATCGCGCGCAGTTCGTTAAGATCCGCAAGGACGCGGGTGCCGTCGAACATCGCGGGACGGTCAGGCATGAAGTAGTTGCTCTCTTTTCGCGCGCCGGGGCCAGGCTAACGAGGTCTGGGCTAATCCGGATAGCCCTTCAGTCCCCCCGACAGGGCGCCATACTGGGAGCAAATGTTGACATCGCCGGATCCTTCATAGGTGTCGACCACGTCGCCTGCCATGACGACCTTGATCCGGCATCCATAGACCGCCGTACCCACGATCCAGGTGTAGGTTTTTTGTCCCCCGATCGTTTGCGATTCATTCGGCGTGCCAAGTTTGGCGGTGACGGCGGAAAGCGGTTGCCCCTTGTAATTGGTCGAACCGAGATTGAGGTTGCCGACCGAGCAACCTGCCAATGCCAACGCCGCCGGGATCACCAGATTGCGCATTTTGCCAGCCATCGGTGTCCCCTTCCTGGCTCTTGCTCCTTGGCAGCGGCGGATGGACATGTCGCGCGGGCTCGAAATCACGGCTCGGTTGGACTGATGGCGCTCCCTAGCGGAATCGAACCGCTCTCTCCACCGTGAAAGGGTGGCGTCCTAACCGATAGACGAAGGGAGCGAAAATGCCTGCTTCGCCACGACTGGAGAGGCCGCAACTTCGCAGTTCGCTTCAGGAAAAACCAAATTCATCCGGAAAATCAACGCGTTAAGGCTGCACCATTTCCGTCCCGCCCTGGTGCCTTGAGCCAGGCCCCGAAGCAGGCGGGCGAACGTATAGTGGCGTTTACGCGCCCGGGCAAGCGGCACTCACGACATCGGCGGCGCGATGAATTTCATAAATCCGGCCCGATTGGCGAACTGGGCATACCAGCGCTCGAGATTTGCAAATGTCGGCTTGGTAATGCCCTGGACCCCAAACCATCGCCTTGCATAGGCGCCGAGTGCAATGTCTGCCAGCGTGAAATCGTCGCCTTCGATGTAACGCCGCGTCGATAATTGCGCATCGACAATGCGCCATTGCACGGCCTCGGCGTCGGCATCCTTCTGGATCGCGGTCATGTCCCTCTGATCGGCCGGGGTACGCACCAAGGCCCAAAACACGGGCCGATCGACCGGCTGCAACGTCGATAGGGTCCAGTCGAGCCAGCGGTCCACGCCAGAGCGCACCTTTGGCGCCTGCGGAAATAACGAGGATTGCGGCCTGTAGGCGCGCACGAGATAGCGCATGATCGAGTTGGACTCCCAGAGCACAAAGTCGCCGTCGACCAGCGTCGGAACGCGACCATTTGGATTTATCGTCAGATATTCCGGTTCGCGATTCTTTCCGAACGCCATCCCGGCATCGATCCGCTCATAAGCAAGATCGAGCTCGTGCAGGCACCAGAGAACCTTTTGAACATTGACCGAATTCGCCCGGCCCCAGATCGTAATCCGCGTTTGCGCGCTGTCTGCCACGGTATTGGCTCCCCACGTTTGATCCGCAGGGTGATATCTCAATTTTCCGGAAAAAACAGGGCCTCTTGGGGCTTCCCGCGGATTCCATGCTCAGACGAAGATCAGGCCTCGCGCAGCGAGGCCTGATCTTTTCTTTTCGCAAAATGCTGGTCGCCTGATTTCTCAGTGACCGAAAAACAACCACAGCAGGATGATCACCGGAATCGGCACGCCCAAAAGCCAGAGCAGAATTCCTCGTCCCATTTGTCGCCTCCTTGAATTCCTCGATGAACGAGAAACGCAGAGAAGCACGCGAGGTTCCGGCCATGGCAGACAAGCGAAGCCTGGAATCGCAATCAACGGGGCGAATCTTTTTCTTGCCCGCCGGAGATCAGGTCCTACCAGTGACCTGTATTCGGCATCGACGACCACGGCTCTGCGGGAGGTTTCGCGTCGCCCTTTTGCAGAAGTTCGATCGAATGCAGGTCGGGGGAGCGGACGAAGGCCATCTGTCCATCGCGTGGCGGCCGGTTGATGGTGATACCGAGCTTCATCAATCGCTCGCACGTCGCGTAGATGTCATCGACCTCATAGGCGAGATGGCCGAAATGACGATCCTCGCCGTATTTCTCCTCGTCCCAGTTGTAAGTGAGTTCGACCAGCGGAGCGCCGCGTCCTCTCGATGATTTCAGGAGAGCTTCGTCTTCGGGAGCGCACAGGAACACCAACGTGAATTTTCCCTTCTCATTGTCGACCCGCCGAACTTCCTTCAATCCCAATGCGTCGTGGAAAAATTTGAGCGCAGTGTCGAGATTGCGCACGCGCAGCATGGTGTGGAGATATCGCATGACCAGTTTGCTCCCTCATGAGATTGAAGAGATCGCGAGTGTGGTAGTTCAAAGTTCTCTTCAGAACACCCGGATTTCGGGGAACTCAATAACAGCAAAAGGAAGTCGGGTGTAGAGCATTCATTCGCTGAATCGGAACCAGCAGGCTTTTCGGCGCTTTGTTTCCATGAGGTGCGTGATGGATCAAAAGCCATACCCCGCAGAAAAAGCCCGCGGAGGCGAAATCATTCTCAGAACGCCGGCCCGTCGCGCCGTCTTCATCGCTGGCCTGGCTGGGGCTGTCCTGCTCGTCATCATCATGGCCGTCGCAGCAAGTTTCCTGAAGTGACTTGTTCCCGAAGCGGTGTTCCCCATTCACGGAAACTTTTCAAAAAGTTTCGCCGGAACGATCGATTGGGTCCGGATGTTTCTCCCGATGTCTATTGATGGAGAAAAGAGCATGTCCAGACTCGGTATTTTCGGGGCCACGGCCCTGTCGCTCTCGTTGGCGATTGCATCTCCTGCACTGGCGCAACATGCGCGCGGTGCCGGAGGCATGCATGGCGGCGGCGCGGCCATGCATGCGGGCGCCGGAAACTTCGGCGGCATGCGCGCCGGCGGGCCCGCATTCACCGGTTCGCAAGCCAATTTCCGCGGCGCTCAGGCGAATGCGAATGTTGCGGCAAGACCAAATGTTGCGGCAAGATCAAATGTTGCGGCAGGACCGAGCGCGAACGTTGCGGCAAGACCCGGTGGTGAACAATTCGCCCGAGCTGGATACGGACGAGGCGAATTCCGCGGGGATCGTGACCGAGGCTTTGGCGCGGGCGCAGGTTTCGCCGCAGGTCTGGCGGCGGGAAGCGCATTGGGTTACGGCGGCTATGGCTACGGTTACGGCTACGATCCCTACTGGTACGGCGATGATTACGCCTTTGACACCGGTTACTACGATCCCGGTTTCGCCGTGAGTTCAGGCCGTCGTTCCCGCCGAGGTCGCTGCCCCAGATTCCTCCTGGTGTGCGGCACACTATCGATCATACGATCCGGCGACAGGAACCTATCTCGGGTTCGATGGACAAAGGCATCCCTGCCCGTGAGGCCGTGAGGAATGGTGATCCAGAGGAGCGGCACAATTGTGCCGCTCCTTTGTTTTGACCGACGTGGGCCGGCGGAAACAAGCTCACTGGTCCTTGTTCCAGCCAAGGCACAATTTGATCGGCATTCATCTGGCGGTCATGTCCGTTAAATCTGAGGACGGCGCCGGTTCCCTCTGCAACCACGAGAGAAATGTCGCGTTGTCAGCTGTTACTGGAAGAAGGAGATACGCATGAGAAGAACGCTGGCAATTCTGGCTACCGCTGCGACGCTTGGCACGACAGCCGTAAGCGCGCCGGCGCAAGCTCACTACATTGGTCCGGGACTGGCTTTCGGTCTGGCTGCCGGTGCGATCGCTGCCGGCGCGGCAGGAGCCTATGGCTACTACGGACCGGGTTACGGATATTACGGATACGGCCCGGGCTACTACGGTCCGGCCTATGCCTATAACGTTCCGGCCTATGGCTATTACGGCGGGCCGTATTGGCGTCACCGCTATTGGCACCCGTACTAGTCTAGCCGGTAAGCGGTTTTGTGGAAACGCCCGGAAACACACTTCCGGGCGTTTTCTCGTCGGGATGTTCTCCTGTGTCGGTAGTGCCGTCGCTGTTGGCAGTGCGGGCGGCGACGATCAACGCAATTTGTAACGATCGCTCACGACCAGAACGGCACGTTCTTCAATGTGCTGCGCGCATCGTCGCCGCAAAGCGCTTTTCCGAGCGTCGTAGCGAAATAATCCTCCCGCTCGCGTTTGAATTTTTCCTGGATCGCCTTGAAACCTGCAACGCGAGCCGCAATCTCTTCGCGCTCTTTCGTTAGCCGTTCGCTTTCTTTCGTCCTGCTCATCGTGCTCACCCCACTGATTCGTGTTCCGCGTTCATTGGCGTGTCAGATTGGGGCGCGATTTTGGATACACCATTGCAGGATTGTGATTGTGGACAAGATAAGATCGCTTCCTTCGGCCATCACAGCGAATGCAAGAGTTTGCTGGCGGGAGCCGAAGGACCAGTCGCCGGAGATTGCATTGGTTCGACGACGTCCACCATTATCATCTGTTCGGCGGCGCCCGGAAATGGTAATCCCGGCGACGGCACATCTCACACGGGCCGAAATCCTGGTTATTCAAGGTGATTGCTTCAGACATTCGCAGCGGTGTGGAGCTGCTCGGCGACATGATTGCCGAGGCCACAGTCATCGTTCCCTTTACCGGTGCAGGTATTTCGACCGAATGCGGAATTCCGGATTTCCGCTCGCCGGGCGGCTTGTGGAGCCGCAACCGCCCGATCCCTTTCGATGAGTTCATGACCAGTGCTGACGCGCGCCTCGAGGCATGGCGGCGTCGCTTTGCGATGGAGCCGACGTTCGCCGGTGCAAAACCCGGGCGCGGCCATCGTGCGCTCGCTTCCCTATACAAAGCGGGCAAGATCCCCGCCGTCGTCACGCAAAACATCGACAATCTGCATCAGGCCTCCGGTTTTGCCGAAGACCACGTCGTCGAGCTTCACGGCAATACCACCTACGCACGCTGCATCGGGTGCGGTCAGTCCTACGACCTCGAATGGGTCAAGAAGCGCTTCGATGCCTCGGGCGTCGCGCCGGACTGCTCCGTTTGCGATGAACCGGTCAAGACCGCCACCATATCCTTCGGTCAGGCCATGCCGGAGGAGGCGATGCGTCGCGCCACCGAACTCGCTCAGCAATGCGACCTGTTCATCGCCATCGGCTCGTCGCTGGTAGTATGGCCCGCTGCCGGCTTTCCTCTGATGGCAAAGAATTCGGGTGCTCGCCTGGTGATTATCAACAACGAGCCCACCGAACAGGATGATATTGCCGACCTGGTGATACGGCATGACATCGGGGAGACCCTCGGGCCGTTCGTGGGCAATTGATGCCCGGTTGATTCGCGACCGTGCAAGGCTGTTCATAGTTTCCGGAAGATTCGTTTTTTGGCTATGCGCCGCAAGCGGGAGTGTTATCTTTTGATTCGAGATTCGCGTGGCGTCATGAACATTCATGGGTGGGCGCGTACGGGCGCCGTCGCTTTGGACGGTGGGGACGTTGATCATGTGTGAGGTCCGGGGTCATGGGGTCGGACGGATTTGAGTCCAAGAAGCTCGGGGGAGCATCTTCCGCCGGGGCGGGAGCGAACCGGCTTGGGCCGGGCGGCTTTGCAGCCGGTAATCAACGTGATCCAGCAATTGATGCGTTGCAGGGCCTGGGCGAGACCGCGGCCAACCTGGTCGAGATCACGGGCGTCATCAAATGGTTCGACGCATCAAAGGGCTACGGGTTCATCGTTCCGGATAATGGGTGGCCCGATGTGCTGTTGCATGTGACGGTACTCCGTCGCGACGGGTACCAGACCGCCTATGAGGGGGCGCGGCTGGTTTGCGAGTGCGTGCAGCGAGCGAAGGGCTATCAGGCATTCCGCATCGTCTCGATGGATGAGTCGACGGCTATCCATCCCGCCCAGATGCTGCCGCCACGAACCCACGTTACCGTTACGCCGACCAGTGGACTGGAGCGGGCGCAGGTAAAATGGTTCAACCGCCTGCGAGGCTTTGGCTTTCTTACTTGCGGGGAAGGGACCCCGGACATCTTCGTCCATATGGAAACCTTGCGCCGGTATGGAATGACCGAACTCCGTCCTGGGCAATACGTCCTGGTGCGGTACGGACCCGGGTCCAAGGGCATGATGGCGGCCGAAATTCAGCCCGAAACCGGTTCGCCCGGGCTTTCCTCGCACTGATTACTCCCACCTCGCGCCTACCGCGCTGGCCCCGGGGGGCCAGCGGGGACTTGCTTGGCGCCAGACGTGTGGTATTTGCCACGATCTTGAGGCTATCGTCTTCTTCTGCCGCGTTGCGGCAAGGCGAGCTTCGGCGTCGGGCGAAAAGACTTCCTCGAAGGGCGTCTGTGGTTGAGGTGAGCGTTACCTATGAATTCCGATCGTTGCGTTGGCTTGAGCAGGGGGGGCGCCCGCCTCTGGATGACTCTGATTCTGGCGGGCGCACTTTACGCGCTCGCCGGCGTCGAAACTCGTGCGGCGAGTATCCAGACGCTTGAGATCGTAACCAAGACCGGAGTCCATGTGTTTTCGGTCGAGATGGCAACGACGGAAGAAGAGAAAACCACCGGGCTGATGTATCGAAAGGAGCTGCCCGACGGCAAAGGTATGCTGTTCGACTTTTCGCCCGAACAGGAGGTATCGATGTGGATGAAGAATACCTACGTTCCACTCGACATGATCTTCATTCGGGCTGACGGCCGTATCTTGCGGATCGCCGAGAATACCGAGCCGCTATCGACAAAGATCATCCCGTCGAGGGGGTTGGCGAAGGGGGTGCTGGAGGTAATCGCCGGCACCGCGCAGAAATACGGCATCGCGCCAGGCGATCGCGTCGCCCATCCGCTCTTCAATGGAAAGTAGGTCCGCCAGCAAAGCAGGCGCCACAGGCTTGATTGGAGCTTGGGCCGGCTTCCTGACGCCTTGCGCGCCGGGTGCGGCACCCACTACATGTAGGAGCGCTCCCGTCTTGCTGGCAGCGCGTTAAGCGTGTATCGACGGGCTTTCCAAATGATCGGGGTATAGCGCAGCCTGGTAGCGCGGCAGTTTTGGGTACTGCAGGTCGTTGGTTCGAATCCAGCTGCCCCGACCAATCAAATCAAGGTCCATTCCGGACACATGGGTTACGTTTCATTCCGGAGACATAGGTAACACTTTGGGTCCGAAGGGATTCGCAAGGGGCTCGAGCCTGCAGGTCTCGTCGTCGAAGTAACCGAGATCATAATCCATAAAGCTAACGAGCCAAATGCGGTCCTCGGTTTGTTTGATGCCGACGGTTTGGCCGGCGAACACCTGACTTAGATTGATTTTTTGGTTGTTGAAACAAATTCGGCCACAGGTCGTGACAGTGGCTGCCCTGTCATGAAGCGGATAGTCGATATCCGGCAAGCCACGATACGGCCGTGACGAGGGCTGATAGCACTGAGCCGGACACTGCATGTTGAGCGCCTGGTGGGGTCGCTCGTTGTTGTAGCCGTCGATGAAGTCATCAAACCTGGCCTGCTGCTGCAGGAAGTTTTTGGCGGCTGGTTTGGTGGCCTCCAGCTTCAAGGTCAGATGCATACGTTCATGTCGGCCGTTCTGCTGCGGATGGCCGGGCTTGATGCGCTCGATCTCAATGCCGAGCCTAAGCCACCAGACGGAGAGCTTTGAGAGGTTGAACAGGGAATTGGGACTGGCAAAGGGAACGCCGTTGTCGGTGCGGATGGCCCGCGGCAGGCCAAACTCCTTGAATACGCTTTCAAACACCGAGAAGGCATAGAGTTCCCTGGTGGTGGAGAGGGCTTCGCAGCCAAGGAGATAGCGGCTGGCGAAGTCGGTGATGGTCAGCGGATAGCAGTATCGCCGATCGGCAAGCATGAACTCGCCTTTGTAGTCGGCGCACCACAGTTCATTCGGTTGAGCGGGGCGAGAGAGCGTCGTGCCCTGGGCCCTGTTACGTCGTCTGGTTCGCCGCTTGACCAGGCCATGTCGATCAAGCACCGCATGTATGGTGCTGATCGCGGGCCTGTGCACATCCGGATAAAGCCGGGCCAGTCTTTCCCTGATCTTCGGCGCCCCCCAGCTCGGCTTGTCCTGCTTGATGCGCACGATCAGCGTCTCGATCTGGATCGGCAGCTGATTGGCATGGCGGTAGGGCCGCCGCGAGCGGTCGGTGAGCCCTTCCAGGCCTGTCGCGTTATAGCGTGTGAGGATCTTGTAGCCGGTCTTGCGGGAGATGCCGAACTCTCGGCACAGCCCCGCCATCTGCTCGCCATCCAGTAGCCTGGCAATGAACTTCAGTCGTTCGTCCATGGGTTTACACACCTTCCAGGGCATTTTGCGCTCCCCGCAAAAGGCCCAATTGTGTAACCCATGTCTCCGGAATGAAATGTCACCCCTCTCTCAGGAAGGGCACAATAATTTAGGGCTGGAACTCGACGCGAAATCTTCTCAGGGGTTCGCAAATCGGCGGAATATGGAGCGATCGAATTTCGCGAACCGCATCGTTACTGCCGGGAGGCGGGAGATAGATCATATTCCGATTGGATGGAAACGGATCATGATCTCTTCTCTATGTTTGAGCATGATCTCCGCGCAAACGTGGCCGCGTTTGTCCGCGCGGAAAAGACCGTTTCCACTCTTCTGGATCCTGCTCTGATGTCGGGAAGTAAGCGGCATTGCTTTGTCTGGCTTCGCGGCCCCCGAGGGGCGACCGCGCAGGTCTGGTCTCCAGACTTCGTCAATCTCTACCGAAGTACGTTCGAGACGCAGATCATTGCGTTACGCGAACTTGGCGATGAGGAGCGAAGGGAGCCGCTCGATCGCCTCGTCAGCAAATACCCGGTCCCCAGGGAATGAGCAGTTCTGAGCGCTCCCCTAAAGCGCCATGGGATCATCGCGCTTTCCGGACCATGCTTTAGAAATCAAATGGTCGAGATCAAGTTCTGCACGTGTTCGTCGATCATCGCCAAGGCGATCGAGGGATGAAGAAATTCGACATCGTCAACATGCCAATAGATGATGCGATCGGCGACCTCTGGAAAACGCCGCTCGATCATCGGTCGATGCTCCGCTTCCTTCAGTGCGATGACGAGTTCGGCCTGATCGAAATCTTCAAGTGAACACGGTTGCGGGTAGCGGCTGGCTCCTTGGGGAAGGATGGCCTTTGCCTGCAGGGCCTCCAGCGAAAAGCGTGACATGGGTCCGACGTTATCGGGCGATCCTTTTTCAGCAACGCCCCTGGAAAACGCCCGCCAGGCCAGCCCTTCGATCCTGGCGCGGTGATTGAACAACTCTTCCGCGTAGCGGCTGCGATAGTAGTTGCCGGTGCAAAGGAAGAGGATGTGGTTTGTTGCTGGCATGACTGGAGCTTTTTCAGGCGGGCGGGCCTTCTCCGGATCGAGCGTCGGCCGTTTCCTCGTTTCGACCGCGGCCAAGCGCAAATTGCCCCACCGGACCTTCGACGTGGAATGGAAGTCCCGTCATCCTCGAAAACAGATCGATGTTGTTGGTTCCGATTGCGCACCCGCCCAGGCCCATATCGGTCGCCATCAAATACAAAGCCTGGATCAATACGCCGACGTCCTTGAGGATCAACGAATAGGCGACCGAGCTGTATTTCCATGATACCCGGCCAAAGCGCGCAGCAATCGTAATCAGGATTTGCGGCGCAGCCGAGGCGCCCATGGCGAATTCGGCGGCCTCTAGCTGCGCCTGGAGTTCCTCCGGGCGCACTGAAATCGGCGTCAGCGAGTGCTGGCCGGCATCGTAATGATAAAAGCCGCGCGAAAGCCCATCGCAATGGGCGACCGCCAGATAAAGCTCAAATTCGTAGGCGGCTCCTCCCGAAGGATAGGGCCTTGCGGCGTAGGACACCTCGGGACCTCCGCTCTCCATGTCGATGTTGCTGGTCCACCTGGCCTTCACCCGCGCGACGCTGTCGAGAAAGCGCGCGAGCTCGCCAAGAGCAATCGGCCGCTCGACGTCGAAGTCGCGGGTCGAGTGACGACCGTGCAGGAGTTTCACAAACGGCGATGGTTCGGAAGGCGAAGATGCTTCGGCAGACGAGGCGGGGACGCTTCGCAAATCGATCTTTTCCCCCGCCCAGGGCAGCCGCACGGCCGGCAGCGGAGGCATCAGGCCTGCACCGGGATAAAGCCCGCCGAGCGGATTGGCCTGCCGACCTTCCGTGCTGCGCGTGTGAAACAGAAGATCGTGAAAATCCCAAAGCACGAGGTCGTCGTCGCCCTCCAGCGTTCGCAGGGCGTCGGTTTTGACGGATTCGATTTTGAACAGAATTTGGCAATCCAGAAGCAAGCCCAGCAATTCCGTTCCAGGAAAGCCGGGCTGGCGCCGTAGCGTGCTTACCTTCCGCGGGGAGGAGAGCGTGGCGATGTATGCTGCAATGTTCGGATCGCAAATTCGAAACAGCGCGCCGGCGCGTGGCGATTCCAGCACCATCTCGTTGCCGCGCCGGCGCAGATAGGCAAATCGCGAGAGTACGACGGTGTCTCCGCTGCCGAGCTTTGCGCTTCTCGGCCAGTAATCCGGAATCTGTGGTTCGATGACGAGCAGATCCTGCCCAGCGCCCACGGGGCCGAAGCCATATTCGAGAAAGCCGCTTCGCGCCAGACGCCGAACCAGGACGTCCATTTCCTTGTCGGCCTGCCGGGTTCCAGCGAATGAGGCCAGCGCAATCCCCTTGCGCAATTCCTGCAATCGCCCCGCGATTGGGGGACTGAACCTGCCCAGGCCAACCGAGTAGCCACTAAATCGGGCCGCGACAATTCCGCCGGTCTGCGCTTCGAGCGCGATATGGCTGTTCACCCGGGCGGAAATGACCGGCGGCGGGGTCGCGCGCCTTATCCTGCGCCGTGTTTTTTTTCCGCGCGGG
>CAWFZL010000042.1:0-93437 GCA_963820275.1 uncultured Alphaproteobacteria bacterium | reverse complement strand
ATAAAGCAGGCACGTAAGACGCTCGAACGTCGCGGCTGGATCGTTGAGTGCCTTACTCCAAATTCTTATTCCTTCATGGGTGATTATCTGGCCGAGAAGCGGGATGCCCGATCAGCGCACTACAGCTGCGCAGTATTGACGGCGGCCCGTCTACTTCATCTATAGGACAGCAGCGCTGGCTTGATCAAAATCAGCGCCAGTCACATGTAAAGAGTTCGTCCGGTTTTTTTCACCAAGGAGAGCCAAAATGGCCTGGAAGACCCCCAAGATCGTCGAAGTATCGGTCGGCATGGAAATCAACATGTACGCCTGCGCCGCCCGCAAATAACTACGCAGCGCAGTCCACGTAAACGCAACGGCACGAACCGCCGAGGAAACCTTGGCGGCTTTTGCGTGTGCGAGGCGGTTGACGAAGATCAAGGCCGCCTCGCCGTCGCGTCGATAGATTTTCAAACATCATATTGCCGAGCGGCTGGCCCAGACGCCGTTCACGGTGTTATGTGCGGGAATTAGTCCCGCCTCTTGAACTTGCTGCAATGGCAGACACTACTCCGTCCTGCACGGAGTGCAGCAGAGCATCGGCAACGAGCTTCTCGAATGCGGAGCTTTTCAATCGGTCGAGGTCACATACACCAGACGCCGCCTGCTCAAGGATGTGCTCCGCCACTTCAAGCGGAGTGACCGACTCTCGCATTGAAAAGCGATGATCGCTGACGACCTCGTTCAACGCCTGCCGCATGATGGCAACCGTGGACGCATCGAATTTCTGTTTCAGATCGGTCATCGTCGCGGCCTCAATGTTGAGCGCGTCTTAGAGTTCTTTTGTAATGGCAAGATGAAATGAGCAAGGCAATGTCGGATGGATTAAATTCATTTGTAGGCGCGTTACTGAACCTTTTAAGATGCTGACAAAACGGCCCGGCACGGGCGACATGGGTCAGCCGAACGCATCGATCAACGGGTTCATCGCCGGATGCTGCCGGTTCTTGCACTTCACCCAATGCTTCGAGCGGCCACCCTGATAGGGCCGGTCCCGTCGCTTCGACACTAGACCTTCAAAGCCGAAACTCGCAGGCATTGCGAGAAATTTCGCGGAAAATGGTTGTTAAAGTTTCGTGTTTGTTTGAATGAATTTTCGTGGGATTTACTCGCGTAAATCCATACATCATTTGCTCTATTCTATAGATAACTTGTAAACGTTCGGAGGGACTTTGTCCCTGCGCTTCCCACCAACGACTGGACGGCGGAGCTGGATGGGTGCCAAGTACGCCTAGCCAAAGGAATGCGCGTACCTTCGTCTGAAGACCGACGCGTGCGGAATCAAAAGCAGAGACGTCCAAAATTGCTGCGTTACTTCCTTCACGGTGGATCGTGATGATGAGACGAGCAATCCCAGCCTTTGCAATATTGATGGCACTCAGCCAGACGGCCACAGCAGGCGTGCCGTTGTTTGGCAATGTCTCTTGCGCGGTTGTCCGTTTCTACGTCGCCAAATACTCGGAAGCAGCCGCAGAAAAGTGGGCACGAGGTCACGGCGCTAGCGATGCCGAAATCGACACGGCGCGTCGTTGTTTGCATGGTGCTAATGTGCAGACTGCAAGCTCGACTGCGAAGTCACAGGTGCTCGCCGCCGTACCCGAGCAGGAGCGCGCCCAGCACGAACCAGTCGAACGCGATCCAGATCAGGACGCGGCGCAGGTCGTAGCAGTGCAAGGTCAGCGCGCCGACCCCGAGCAGGATAATCATGACAACGAGCTAGCTGTTCAAGGCCGCCCGAAGGATGATCTCCCCGTTTCCTCCGATGGAAATACTACCCCATTGCGCCCACGCCACGTGGGTCCTATGCACCGCGCCGAAAGTGCGGGCCATGTAGCATGGCTCAAACGACTGTGGGATCGCCTAACTAGGCCGCGCCAATTCAGCGTCGCCTTTTTGCATTTCAAAGGGGGCCGACGAAGGTGATAGAGGCTAGCCGCCTCTCGTGATCAGACGCGCGCCGTCGCCGTCGCGCTCCAGCCGCAGGCGGTAGCCGTCGTATTTCACTTCGTGGAGCCAAAGCGGGCCGTGAGGGACGATGGTTGATCTGGTCGGAAGGCAGAACTCAAACATCAGCTAAATATAGGGAATTGCCGCAATTTTGCGAATCTTTTGCCATAAAACTGCATTCAAAACGTCGTTCCGAGATGGGATCATGCTGGATGGTCAGGGCCGCCCGATGGCTGCTGTCCGACCGGATAAGGAAATCATCCAATGGCGACGGTTGATATGTCCAAACTTGAAGCAACGCTCACGGCCGAGGCTGTGAAGCAAGAGTTTGAGTCGGCAATGAAAGAGTTCGAAGCGCTGGGGGCTGAGCTGATCAGTGCGGCGAAGAAATGCGAGTCGCTAACTACCGATGTGCAGAACACGGTCCGTGAAACCGCGGAAGCATATCGCCAGGAAGGCAAGAAGATTTTCTACCGAATAGAGGAGTGTGCGGCGTTCACCGAGGACGTCCGTAAGACCTGCGAAGATGTTAAACGCAGGATGATCGAAGGTAATGGCGAGGTTCAATAACCCCTCACAAGCGCGCCCGGCTTGTCCCAGTCCCAATTGGGACGCACGTCAGCGCCGCGCTTGCCGCAGGCTCAAACAAATTCCAAAACCGCAGTGGTCGCTGCAGGAGAGGCCAGCGGCCGGGGTTTTATGCACAGACAAAGCGCCATAAGATCGCTAATTTCTTCTTCATCTCAACCAGGGTGGCGGGGGACTATCTGCGCTGCTCCGCGTTGGTTTTGATGCGTTCTCTTCTCGCGTATCGGGCTCAGTCTCCTCAGTTTCCTCAATTGGCGCTTGAGACAGTTTCTTGCGCCAATTCCAAATCAACGCACCGCAGACGAGGGCAATGCCCAAAGCGATAAGCGCGATCGCGAGGCCATCAAGCGGTCTAACACCAATACTGTCTATCAATCCTGCCGTGATCGCCACTAACTCAGCCCTGTGAGGCTTCGAGTGTCATTTCTTCGCCTTCAGCCCGATCTCGACCAGTCCACCTCGGCTGCCCGCTTCATCGCCGGCGAGTTCAGGTTCTTCACCTTGATCCAGTGATTGCATCGGCCGCCGCGGTAGGCGCGGTCACTATGCTTCGAGACAAGGCCTTCGAGGCCCATCCGCGGCGCGGAACAGGTCCGGGCCGATCTCGCCACGTTCGAACGGATTCACGAATGTGCTTTTCGGCCTCTTTGACCCCCTTCTCGCGCTTGTGCATGCACCTCGTGCAGAGGCGCTGCTCGCGCTGGAACCTTACGGCCGCGGACTGGACCTGAGCCTCGCTACCGACCACTACCTGCACCGAGCATTCGATGCAGAGGAAGCGGTCCTTTGCTTCTGTAGGCATTGGTCATCTCGTGCCGACGGGACACGATTTTGGTGCCGATGCGGGGCCGTGTCCGCCGCGCACGTCCACCGTCCCGCAAAACCCACCTTTATGGAAGATGTTCCGTATTCAAGGTAACGTGAGCTACGCCCTCCCGGTGCGTACTGTGAGCGTCAGCCCATCCCGCCGGCCGGGGCGTCGCCCGGCCGAACAAAAGTGACTCCGGTGCGGCCCCCGTGTTTCGCCACGAGAGCGTCGGTAGCCTTGCGGTGTTCACGGAGAGTGCGGGCGGTGCCGACCTCGTCGAGGCCCATAAGCCGCGAGTACCCGGCCACGTCAGCCGCGACTATCGCCGGTAACCTGCGCCCGACCCGAACTGGCTGCTCCTGCTCCATGGCCAGATGCCCCAGCGACTGTCATTTCCGCTCGGATGACACCTACCGCAGTCTGAGCTTTGGGGAGCGCCTCGTCAACAAATGTAACCGTTGGTCTCCCGAGGTTACGTTAGTCGAGCTTCTCGCAGACGCGATTTACAAAATCCGACCTTAAAGGGCGTAGCCGACCTTTCGCGTCATTTGGCGGGCGCGTGATAATCAGGACACTTTCGGGTCAAAGCGGACATCAACTGGAACGCAGGACCGGCGGCCCAGTCGAGAATGACCCGAAGGAGACCCGGGCAGGGCCGGACATCGGCCTACAATCGTGCTAAATAAACGTTCAACTTCCCCGAACATGGGGGGCATCGTGGGCAACGAGCACGTAGAGCGGCGACTGGCGGTCATTCTGGCGGCAGATGTCGTAGGCTACAGTCGCCTAATGGGCGCGGATGAACTGGGCACGTTCGAAAGAACTCGGGCTCACCGAAAGGAACTATTTGAGCCGGAGATAGCACGGCACCACGGCCGCATCGTCAAATTAATGGGCGATGGTCTCTTGGCCGAATTTTACAGCGTCGTAGATGCCGTAAGTTGCGCTGTAGTGCTGCAACGCTCCATGCTCGAGCGCAATAGCGGTGTTTCGCCCGAGCGACGCATCGATGTGCGAATTGGGATCAACCTTGGTGAAGTGATCGTCGAAGATGAAGATCGTCACGGCGATACCATCAATCTGGCCGCACGTCTCCAACAATTGGCTCGTCCCAACGGACTCTGCGTTTCAGATAAGGTGAGAATTGAAGTCGAGGGCAAGGTCGACATCCGGTTCGAGAATGGCGGGGAACAGCGACTAAAAAACATCGCGCGAGCAACCAAGGTTTTCCATTGGCGGCCGGACGGAGCACCGCCATTGGTGCAGACAAACACTGGTGCGGAAGGGATTCGGGACGCTGCACCAGCAAATGCCGGAGCCAAACCTTCACTGGCCCTTTCCTCCTTTGAAGTGTTGGGCGGCGACGCGCAAGCGGTCCCGCTCGCGAAGGGTGTGAATGAAGCAGTGACGTCATCGCTCGCTAATCTTACTGGTATATCGCTGGTTACCGCATCCAGTAAGGCCAACTATCACGCTATTGGCAGCGTTCAGACTTCTGGATCTCGCTTTCGAGTTATCGTGAAGCTTCTCGATCAACGTTCGAAGAAACAGTTTTGGTCAGATCGTTTTGATGGAGATATAGCAGGCACATTTGATGCCTTGGATGATCTAGCTTTTCGCATCTGCTCGGCGTTGCGGTATGAGATCTATGAGCGAGAGACAGAACGATCACGCCTGCGCTCCCTTGAGGAGCAGACCAACGAAGAACTTATGGGTCAGGCGGGTCACATACTATTGAATTCGAGACGGGCTGATTACGAGCGATCGGTCATGCTTATTGACCTTGTAGTCAAAAGAGACCCGAACAACTTCATGGCGCTCGCAATCAGAGCGTGGGGAGCGATGGTCGAGGTGGTTTGTGGGTATCGGGAGGTATCGCCAGCCGACTCGACGATTGCGCTACAGTTTGCGCGCAAAGCGACCGAGCTTAACGGGCGTAGCGATTTTGCGCATGCTATCTATGCAGGAACCCTTCTTTATCTCAACCGCGATCTCGATGCGGTCGCTCGCCTAGCAAAGCGTAGTTTAGAGCTGAACCCCAACTACGCATTGGCTATGGACATGCATGGCATGGCGATGATGTATGCCGGCAATGCAGAGGCGGGTCTGCATGACTGCAGGCGCGCTTTGGAAGCCAATCCTCGATTCCCTGCCAACAATTGGTTCATGGATAGTATGGCGATCGGGAATTTCCTTCGGGAAGATTATGGAGCCGCCGTCGAATGGGCTCGGCGCTCCGATCAAATCCACGCCGACATTCCACGGTGTCTCTTGCTCTTGATTACGTGTTATTGCCACGCCGGAGCCGTTGCGGAGGCAGGCAGAGAAGCCAACCGCCTTATGCAAGCCTGCCCGGACTTTCGTATTGGCTACCTAAGACGGTGGCCATTTCAAAGGGAGCAGGACTGGTCTCGATTTATCGACGGACTCGCGCAAGCCCGCCTACCATAGCGACCCAATTCCCAGAATCAGGTCACCGAGATCGGGTGGAAGCCGCTGCACTTTCTCAACAACGTGTCTGCCTCGATCGGCAGCGTGATGAAGCCGGCCGGTTTTGAGAATTCGCAAGGAATCATCTCGTCGGCCTATCTAAAGGATACGTCCGATCCACAGTGGAAGAACGACGCCGGCATGAAGGACTTCGACGAGTTCCTGACCAGATACTTCCCCGAAGGCAACCGGATCGATCTCAACCTGATGTACGGCTACACCGTCGCGCAAGGCCTCGTCTATGTGCTGAAGAACTGCGGCGACGACCTCACCCGCGAGAACATCATGAAGCAGGCGGCGAGCATCAAGGATCTCCAGCTCGGCGGTCTGCTGCCGGGTATCAAGGTGAACACATCAGCCACCGATTTCGCGCCGATCTCGCAGTTGCAGCTCATGAGGTTCAAGGGCGAGGCCTGGGAGCGGTTCGGCGACGTCATCAGCTCCGACGTCGGCGGATGACGGGCTCCGATCGGGCTAACTGACAACTGAAGCTCGCTCCAAATGAGAGCAATCCGCCGTCCCTGGCGAAACCATACAGGTCGGCTCCTATGGCCGGCACATGGTTGCGGGCCGTCAACGATATGATCGTTCCCCGATGAATAAGCAGGAAGGAGTTGGCCATGAGGACGAGTCCGGCTTGCTCGCGCCCAAGCGAGACTATCGCCGATTCGATTTCAGCGTCACCGCGGACACGGGCCATGATCGGCTCTACCGTCGGCGATCGGGCAGCGGCTTCGAACGGGCCGAGGTAATATGCTCCCCCGCTGGGGGCCGTGTCTGGGTTGAACATGATTGCCACGCGTCGGAGGTGGGGCGCTGTGGCTTGATGGAGCGAAATAAGAAACGGCCCCGAGGCTTTGGACCACGCGCCAGGGCCGCTCTGCCCTATGGCTCTTTGAGGGTGTCCAGATCCAAAGGGCGGTGCAGTATATCCAATGCGCGCAGCCGGGAATAATCACAGCGTTGTGGGTCGTCCTAAATTGAATTTAAGCAACGGACACGTTGAGCCGGAGCAGATTTTATATTTGGCTGTCAGGAGAGACGCAGCCAGCCGGCTGACCGGAGGGCGGCCCATGTGGTGGTACGCTTAATTTGCACGCCTACTTGATCCGAAACTGCCAAAAGCAAACATTCTCCCGTCATCAGCATCTTAGCCCGACGGTCGTTGATCTGAATGCGATAGCGCCCGCTGGTGCCGACAGAACGGTCGGCGTCCATCCGAATGCATGGTCTTTACGAACTCCAATCTCCACACCTGCCACATTGATCTTTTTGGCGATCATGTCCGCGAGCTGCTCAGCACCCACGCGCTCCTTGAGCATAGGCAAACTCCGAAACGAGAATTCCCCCCGATAAACCGTGGGCCAAACTGTTGAATGATTTGTCAAGAAATATAGTTGATGGGGAAAGCTGATGCCGCGGAAACGCACCCCGCCTAGCCCTTGCGGTTGCCAAACCGGCCCGGCCCTTGGGAAAATCTTTTATCGGGTGTTTTTTTCCACCGGCTTGCTCAGTCCGACGAACGGTGCAATTGTTCTTGTTGTATAGCTCCTTAACCAGCCAACGGGGGCAGGAATCATGCGAGCTACAACCTGGGCCATTTTGGCCTTTGTGCTGCTTTCAGGATGCGCGAACCGTGAACAGCAGCTCGCGGAGCAACGCGCATATCAGTTGGGTGAGCAGCGATACAACAGTCTTGAGGCCGTAGCCGCTCGCAATGCTGAAATCGAGAAAGCCAAAGCGGCTCAGCAGGCGCAGATAGCTGCCGTCAGAGCCGCTGAAGAAGCCGCGGACGACAAGCAGTGCCGTTCCTACGGAGCGAAACTAGGATCGAAGCCATACGTCGACTGCCGGTTGGCGCTGAAGCAGGGCCGCGAGCAGCAGGCGGCGCAGGCACGCGCCCAGACGGAAGCTCGCGCGGCTCGTGAGCAGGCCGCGGCGCAACGGCAAGCTGAAATCGAAGAGGCGCAGCGAAGATGCCGCTCGCGCGCGCTACTGATCGCTGGGGCCGCTATGATGTCATCCACTTCACCTTCTGCAGGCGTTGGTATTTCACAAGGCATCGATGAAGGAACTGCATTTGCACAACAGAACGGGTGTTAAGAAGACCGCTACTTGCGCGAAGGGCCCAAGTTATTGGTGCCTGCCGTATCGATTCCCTGTGCTCGTATTCAAGTAATTTCCACCTCTATGCGAGGACCCAACGCCGCCAAGGTAGGTTCCACCATGGCTGTAAGTGTGATGCCCGCCACCATAGTACACGCGAGAACCACTGCTTGTTCGTGCTTGGGCGAATGTCCATGAGCAGAGGAGCGCGAGCGTAAGTATGGTTATCGTTTTCAAAGAAACTCTCCCTGACGCATTTCCCAATCAGGATGGAAAGCCATTATTTCTTAGGCCTTGCAAACCGCCGAACCGACAAGTAGCCCCCGACTGAACATCGCACCGAGCTATCGAGAAAGACAGGTAACCTTCGCCGCCTGTATCTCATTATAGAATGTGTATTGACCCTGATGATGTTCGGTCTCGAACACACCGTCAACGCTCACCTGGTCGCAACCGTTCAAAGTTTGATGCCCCCAGCTAAAAACTTTAACCGCGCATCCGGCCGGGTCCTGCAATTTAAATGTCGTGTAATCGTTGCCACGGCGCGATATGGTTTCTTTTACATCTATAGCGACGCCCTTCAACGTGATGTTCTTGTGATCAAATTCTTGAGGCTTCCTAGCTATGGAGCAGATCACCTCATCGGCTGCGATACACGTAGCCGGCGTGCTCATCATGAACCCCGTTGCCAGTGCAAATGCGCATAAACCCCGACTGTTCATAGTCATATCCGGCATTAACGCAATCGCTGAACGCCAACCGGTTGATCCGTACCATCGATTTTCATCTTGTACCCGCCAGCAGACGGATAGACCAAGACGTTCGGCATGTAGGCGTAATGATACTCATAGTGATATTCTGTCTGCTGCCAAATTTGGCCGTTCATTAGCTTGACGATGGTTTCTCCTTCCCAGCCATTGAACTCTCCATCCACCTGTGTTTCCACGACGCCGGTCCCGACAGGTGCACTTGGTCGATTTGCACCCTGACCGGCGCGGTAACCCTGTTGGAACATTCTGATTAGGGCGCCGCGCATCACGTCGCGGTTGTCAGGCGACATCGCTGAGATGCCAAGCTTCCCTTGTTCTTCTTTGGTTAGCAGTTGCTCCAGCTTCACCGCATCTTGCGCAATGACGTGGGTAGTGCTGGCGACCAAAGCCCAGCTTGCCCAAATTGCGACGCGCGTACGGAGACGAGCGGGCTTGACCATGGAATCGGATAAGGCCTTGGGGGCTGACACAGCGTTCCAGGCCAATCTTGATCCCATTTTGCATCGCCCCCTTTTGTTGTGTGTCTCAATTCATGATCCGGCCTGGATCCGGAGGCAAGCATTTGGGGACCAATTTGGGGCCTGAAAGAGCCGATCCATAAAAATATTACGTTATTTCAATTGGATATTGACAATTGGTGGCGGAGAGAGTGGGATTCGAACCCACGGTACGGTTTCCCGCACACACGCTTTCCAAGCGTGCGCCTTAAGCCACTCGGCCATCTCTCCGGAGGCCCTCTCTTGAAGGGGCGGGAAGAGTTTTGCAAGTGACGGCACGGGCAGTGCCCGCATCTTCCCACAACTAACTGAAATTGCTTGCCAATTCTAAAACGGCGCGTGATGACCCGGCGACCCGCCGAAAGTCCTTGAACCGAACGTCCGCAGTAGCGACTCTCAAACGCGAGAGCCGGTCCCGCGCGCCGGACCGGGGTCATGTTTTTGGGGGACAAGATGACGATCAAATGGACGATGACGGTTGCGGTTTTCCTCTCTGCAGCGGCTTACGCTGGGACCGCTCTGGCGCAGGTCTGTCACCGCGAGGGAAGTGCCGTAACTTGCGACGACGGGCGGCGGGGCGAACTGTCAGGCAACACCATCATCTGGTCTGACGGGACGCGGTCGAGTTCATCGCCGCATCCAAGCGTCATCATCGGCAACAAACCGTCGGTGCATGTGGGGCAAGGCGTATTTGTCGGCCAGGGCAAGGGCGTCGTGCCGCTGGACGACCCGAACGCGCCGAACAAAACGCGCTGCGCGATCATCGACGAGGTGTCATATTGCTACTGACGTCGGCCAACGGGTCACGCCGCTACTAAAGCATGATCCGGAAAAGTGCGTGACGGCTTTCCGAAAAGATCACGCTCTAGCATCGCGCGTTTGAGTTTGCGGACCGAAGCGGCCATAAAACCGGCGGATCCGTTGCCGGAAACACGCTGTCCCGGTCGGCTCCCGCCTCGCGCAACGCGTCGACAAATTCCGCGAACCATTGCTGGATCGATCGGCGCTGGAGCCGTCGCATCATGGCCTCCCATCGCATGCGCCTCTCGAGCAGCGGCATCGAGAGCGCAATCGCGATCGTCCGGGACATGCCGTCGATGTCGTGCGGATTGACCAGAAGCGCCGTGTCGAGCTCGTTCGCGGCGCCGGCAAATTTCGACAACACCAGCACGCCCGGGTCTGCCGGATTCTGCGCGGCGACGTATTCCTTGGCGACCAGGTTCATCCCGTCATGCAGCGGTGTGACGACGCCGACCTGCGCGGTGCGGTAAAGTCCCGCCAGCACGGTCTGGCTAAAACCCTTGTTGAGATAGCGAATCGGAGTCCAGTCCACTTCGCCATGCCGGCCGTTGACATCGCCGACCAATCTGGCGAGTTCGGCTTGCAGGTTGGAATAGGCTTCGATCCCTCCGCGCGAGGGCGTGGCGATCTGCAGCAGGGAAACGCTGCGCGCGAGCGACGGCTGCATGGTCCACATCCGGTCGAACGCGTTGACGCGGTTGATGAGCCCTTTGGAATAATCGAGCCGGTCGACGCCGATCGCGAGCTTCTCGCCGTTCAGACTTCGGCGCAGTCGCGATACATCCGGATGAGATGAAGCCTTTGCGGCCTGGCGGGCGAATTTTTCAACGTCAATGCCGATCGGAAATGCAGCAACGCGCGTCTTGCCATGGGCCGACCCGATGACATCACGATCGATTTTCAAGCCCGGGATAGAGGAGACATATCTGCGGAAATTTTCGCTATCATCCTTTGTCTGGAACCCGATCAGGTCAAAGGCCAGCATGGCCTCGACCAGTTCTCGATGGTGCGGGATACCTTCGACGACCTCGGGCGCCGGCCATGGTGTATGCAGGAAGAAGCCGATCGGCAGGGTTATTCCGAGTTCGCGCAATTCAGCGCCAAGCGCGAGGAAATGGTAGTCCTGCACCCAGAAGACCGTATCCGGTTTCTTGAAGCGCAAGAGCGCTCGCGCCATGAAGGCGTTTACCTCCCGATAGGAAAGATAGTCTTCCTGCGAGGCGCGGATCAGATCGGCGCGCGAATGCAACGCCGGCCATAGCGCCGAATTGGCGAAGCCCTCGTAGTATCCGCCATAATGTGCGGCGGGCAGATCGAGCATCGCCAGCGCTCCGGTTCCGAGCGCCTCCACTTCGGCAAATGGTTCCTTTTGTGTGCCTTCCCTCACGCGACCGCTGGAACCGACCCAGATTGCGCCAGATTTTTCCACCGCGGGCAACAATGCCGCAGCCAAGCCCCCCGTTATGGGCTCATTGGCGTCGCCCCGCGTGACGCGATTTGAGATGACGACGAGGTTCACGAGGATCCTCTCCCGGTGCTTGGCCGCCCTGTTTAACTGTTGTTCATCAATATGGTTCCCTGGCACCTTTTCAACGAATTGAAACCAAAATCGGGCGCGGCAGTGATCGGAAAACGGTGCAGGAGGGGAAAGAAAACTGCCGCGTACGCCGTCACCGTCTCGCCTCAACCTCGCCATCAACAAGACGCGCAAGCCACGCACGCACATCGCGCGGTTGGTCGAAGTGGCCGGCGACACCTTGCGCGCGCCGTCCGACGGAAAAGGCGAACCCGCCCAGTTCAGGCATAATCGCAAATACCGATTCGTCAGTGACATCGTCGCCAATGAAAACCGGACGGCGGCCCCGGAACGGCTCATGCGTCATGAGTTCGCGGACACCGGTCGCCTTGTCGAAACCGGATGGTTTGATTTCGCAAACGCATTTTCCGGGCAACACCTCTATCGGCACGTGGGAAAGTTCCTCGCTGACCTTTGAGACGGCCGCATAGATCGCCTGCTCCGCCTGCGGTGCGAGCCGATAATGAAGTGCGAGCGAGTAACCCTTGTCCTCGACGAGAATTCCCGGACTCAGCTTGGCAATGGCGGCCAGGCGGCGCTTCAATTCCTCGTCCATCGGCGGCGCATGCGTCGCCAGTGCCTTGCTGCCGATCGAAATCCGCATCTCTGCGCCGTGGCCTCCGACTGCCGGGAATTGATCCGGAGCAAAAATCAGGTCGATATCATTCAGCGAGCGTCCGCTGACGAGGGCGAGGGCGCCGGACGTCATCTCGCGGAGACGGATGAGGGTACTGCTCAGGCCCGGCGGTACCCAGACCTCTCGCGGCGTCGGCGCAAGATCAAGCAATGTACCGTCGATATCGAGCAGGATGGCGCACCCGCTCAAGCTCCGCGCCAAATCGCCCGGACTCGTAACATCCATAGCCTGCTGGCCGTCGTCCTGCACCGTCGCCGAAGGACGATCTGTTGAATTCCTGTCGCTCACGATCTACTCCACAACAGCAAGAGGGCGCGCGACCAATTCCAATGTCCGCCGCTCGGCCGCGACACAATAGCGCAACGCAACAACGGCGGCGGCCAGCATCAACGCCGCACCCAGCAGATACCCCGCAAAGACACTGGAGCGCGAGCCGGTATCGACCAGGAAGCCGAACAGGGCCGGGCCCGCAACGCCGCCAATGCCCGTCCCGACCGCATAGAAGAATGCAATCGCAAGCGCCCGCACCTCGAGCGGAAAGGTCTCGCTGACGGTGAGATAGGCTGCGCTTGCTGCCGGAGAGGCACAGAAGAAGATCACCATCCAGGCCACGGTCTGGCTTTCGGCGCTCAACGCGAAAATCGAAAACAGATAGCCGGTAATCGCGAGAAGAATACCCGAAACGCCATAGGTGAGTGTGATCATCGCGCGGCGCCCGAGCGTATCGAACAGCCGTCCGAGGATGAGCGGACCGAGGAAATTGCCGGCAGCGAAAGGCAGGATGTACCAGCCGATCTGGTCCGCGGCGATCCCGTAAAAGGCGATGAGAACGAGCGGGAACGTGAAGAAAATCGCGTTGTAGAAAAACGCCTGTGCGATCATCAAGGCCAAACCTACCAGCGAGCGCTGGCGATAGGTGGTGAACAGGGTGCGCGCAACCTCGCGCAGCGGCGTGTAACGGCGCATCCGCAGCTTCAGCTTCGGAAAGGCGCCCTGGGGCGAGGTCGGCCGGCCAGGGTCGTCCTGCGCACGACCCGTGACCGCCCGTTCGATATCGCGCACGATTGTCTCCGCGCGATCGGGATGGCCATGAATCACCAGCCACCGCGGACTTTCCGGGATCCACATGCGCATCACAAAAACCACAAGCCCGAGGCAGGCGCCGCCGAGATAGGCGAGCCGCCAACCGAGATCGATCGCGAACCGCTGCGGGTCGAGGAGGATAATGGCGATCACCGCGCCCATCGCCGCGCCGAGCCAGAAGCTGCCGTTGATCGTCAGATCGATCCATCCCCGGTAACGCGCAGGCACCAGTTCCTGAATCGCAGAATTGATCGCAGTGTATTCGCCCCCGATGCCTGCGCCGGTCAGGAAGCGAAACAGCGAATAGCTTGCGACGCTCCAGGAGAGCGCCGTTGCAGCGGTGGCCGTAAGATAGAAAGCAAGAGTGACGAAGAACAGCTTCTTGCGTCCAATCCGGTCGGTAAGCCAGCCGAAAATGAACGCGCCGAGCACCGCGCCCGCGAGATAACAGCTGTTGGCAAGGCCGACGTCGAAATTGGAGAAATGCAGCGTCGGGCTTTCTTTCAGCGCGCCGGAAAGCGCGCCGGCCAGCGTCACCTCAAGCCCATCGAGAATCCATGTGATTCCGAGCGCCGCCACCACGCGGGTATGGAAGCCGCTCCAATGCAGTGCATCGAGACGGAACGGAATGTCCGTTTCGATTATGCGACCGTCGTTCAACGCCACAGATTTTGTCGTGGTAATCGTCAAATCGCCCTGCCGTCGAAGCAGATCCATCGAACCGAACCAATGAGAACTCCCGGAAACCGCCTTTCCGGGTTTGTGCGCCATGGTGCTCGAAAATATAATCAGCGAGCACTATCAATGCACCTCAGGGCGATGGAGTTCCAGCAATTTGCGGAACAAACCGTTCCTTCCGGCGCTTGTTCGCACAAGAACCGATAGGATCGACAATGGCCAGACCTGCGACATCGAACGCTTCGCGCAATCCAATCAGGCGAAAGAATTCCGGCAAGACGGCCCGGAAGACGGGCGGCCGAAGGGCTTCGCCAAAGCGCTGGTCGCAACGTGTAACCCAACAAAGCGATGCGCTCGACCTTGAGCAGGGAGTTTTCAACCTGCGTGACCCCCGACGGATCGCGGCTTCGCTCAAGCGCTCCGCCGAACACAGTTCGCGCCGCAAGGCCGAACCCTACCGCTCGGCGCTTTCGATGCTGATCTTCTATATCAACCGAGCCGGCAAAAACCTGCCCAGGACGCAGAGGGCGCGATTGGAACGGGCCAAGACCGAATTGAAGCGGTTGTTTGGACGCGATTGAAGTCTTTCGTCCTTTGAGGATCTTCGCTGATCGGGCGGCGAAGCGGCGGCCTGAGGTCACAATTCGCTTCGCGACCTCACGCCGCGCGGATATTTGCCATGAAGCGGGCGAGTTCCTCGCGCAACCGCGTGCTTTCGGTCGAAAGCGAGCGTGCCGAGTCCAGCACGTTTTCCGACGCGGAACCCGTTTCCATCGCGCCGCGATTGACCTCCATGATGTTGGCAGCGGCAGCGTGGGTCCCCTGGGCAACGGTCTGAACACTGCGCGCGATTTCCTGCGTCGCAGATCCCTGTTCCTCCACGGCGCTAGCGATCGTCGAGGCGATCGCCGAGACCTGTCCGATGGTGGTACCGATTTCCTTGATGGCGGCAACCGATTCCTGAGTTGCCCCCTGCATGCCGGTGATGTGCGAGGATATTTCGTCCGTTGCTTTCGCAGTCTGGCTTGCCAGCGATTTGACTTCGGAGGCAACGACCGCGAACCCACGGCCGGCGTCGCCGGCCCTGGCGGCTTCGATGGTGGCGTTGAGCGCCAGGAGATTGGTCTGCTCGGCAATCGCCGTGATGAGCTTGACCACGTCGCCGATTTCCTGGGCGGCGCGCGACAATTTCCCGATCCGTTCGTCGGTTTGCTCGGCCTGAACCACCGCCGCTTCCGCGATCCGGTTCGATTCCTGCACCTGTCTTCCGATCTCGTCGACGGAGGCAGAAAGTTCTTCCGTCGCTGACGCGACCGATTGCATATTGCTGGAGGCCTGCTCGGAGGCGCCGGCGGCCTGGCTGGACAGAGCCTGCGTGGTTTCCGCGGTTCGCGTCAGAATGCCGGCAGCCCCTTCGAGCTGGACAGCCGATGCCGAAACATTGGCGACGATGCTGCCCACCGCAGTTTCGAATTCGTCGGCGAAACGAATAAGCTCGGCACGACGCGCCGCTGCGCTGGCCTTGTTCTGGGCGTCATGCTCGGCCGCATCGCGCTCGGCCTTGGCGATCGCCTTCAATTTGAAATCTTCCACGGCCCCGGCCATTTCGCCAAGCTCGTCCTTTCGCCCGAGACCGGGTAGAACGACGTCGAAATTGCCGTTGGCGAGTTCGCGCATCGCCTTGCACATCGCAATCATCGGCCGGGAGATTCCGTTGCCCAGAAGCACGGCCAATATTCCGCCCAACAGGAAGCCGCCAAACGCCAGCGTCACCACGAGCCGCTCCGTCTCGCCGATCGCCGCGGCGGATTCCGAATCCAGCCGCTGCTGATCGGCGAACAGATTTTCCTTCATCTTGGCCGAGGCCTTTTCGATCGCCGCCGCGGAATCGGCCATTTCGAGAGAAAGCTCGTCGATCTCCTTCGCATTGTCGATCAGTTTGCTCAGAGCTTGCCTGTACTCATCAAGCAGTTTGGACGCTTCCTTGACGGCCTGCGTGATCTTCTCATCGGATGACGGAATGGCCTGCAGGGCAGTATCGACGAATTTGAGGCGCGCCATCGCGCTGGCAGCAACCGACGGGTCGGAATTGACGACGAAGGTGTTGGTAAGCGCGGCCGCGGTCTGAAATTGCGCCGCCACTTTTTTCGCAGCCAGCGTCACGGCAGCAAGCTGGGAATCGTCCTCGACGCCGCTTGGAAGGTCATCGAGCTTGTAGCGCAGCATATTGCCGCTGCGCATGAGCTGATTCTGCGTCAAGAGCTCGGTATCGTGCTTCACCTTCACGACATCGGCAAATATCTTCGTGAAGGCATGGAATTCCCGGCCCAGCCGCGTCACCTGGTTGATGCGCGCGGGATTGGTCGTGCCCTTCATCGACTTGTCGATGGCGTCTTTCAGGCCGGCCTCGGCCGCAAGGGCGGCCTTGGCGTCATCTTCCTTTCCGGTCACCGCATAATATCGCGCCAGCGCACGGTATTCGATCAGTTCGCGATCGATGTTTTGGGCCGCGTCGGATTCCGAAACACTGTTTCGGTACGCCACTACGCCCGAGGAGACGCGCTCAAATCCCATATAGGCGATGCCCATGCTTACCGCCGAGATGGCCAGCACGACGACAAAGCCGAACATGATTTTTCCGCGAAATCGCAAGGTCGGGAGCCTTAACGGTATCGACCGCGGCCGGACGCGCTTCATCACCTTCATCTCGAAAATCCCGTCATTTCCGAACCGTTGGGCGAGATCGGGAATGCTGGCTCCCGGACGGCCCCGGAGGAACCTAGAGTAGAATGGATAAGAGGTCGTAAACTGAGGATGCCCATCAGGAGCGGCCAATTATTGCGGCCGGAATTACCCGGAAATCTCCTCGGGGCGACGGATCTTCCAGCTGGCGCTACCCCAGGAAACGCGCGACCCGGGCAAAGGCGGCCAGAGCGACGGAGTACCGAACGATGGCAAAAGGGCGCGCCGACGCTCGCCGCATTGGGCGAGCGACGAGGAATGAGCGGAGGCGGTATTCAAACCTCGTGCGCGGCAACGTGACCTTTCCGCGACGAAAATCCTAGTTGCAAAGTTCCGTCCTCGCGCTTCTAATCCAGACAAACAAAAGCATCCGGGAGGTAGCGACGTGTCAACGATCAAACTGACGGTGAATGGCAAGCCGGTCTCGGCCGATGTCGAAGACCGTACCCTTCTTGTCCATCTCCTGCGGGATCATCTGAACCTGACTGGTACCCATATCGGCTGCGACACCAGCCAGTGCGGCGCGTGTGTCGTGCATATCGACGGGCGCGCGGTTAAGTCCTGCACCGTGCTGGTAGGACAGGCCAACGGTGCCAATGTCACCACCATCGAGGGGATCGCCAAAGGCGACGAATTGCACCCGATGCAGGCCGCCTTCCGCGACAATCACGGTTTGCAATGCGGCTACTGCACGCCGGGCATGATCATGTCGGCGATCGATATCGTCCATCGCCATGGTGGCAAGCTCGACGAGGCAACCGTCCGCCACGAATTGGAAGGCAATATCTGCCGCTGCACCGGCTACCACAACATCGTCAAATCGGTACTGGATGCCGCCGGCCGCATGAAGGTTTCGCAGGCGGCGGAATAATCGGCCCGAGCGGGCTTCGGACTATCGGACAAAGCCGGCTGCGACCTGCGTCTTATGCCACGCAGCGCGCCTGCGGTAATCAGGGAGAGATGCAATGGGTGTTGAAGGTATCGGCGCCAGCGTGGTGCGCAAGGAAGACCGGCGTTTCATTACGGGCAAGGGACGCTATGTCGACGACATAAAACTTCCGGGCATGACATACGCCCATTTCATCCGCAGCCCGCATGCGCATGCCAGGGTCAAGAGCATCGATACAGCGGCGGCGCTGAATATGCCGGGAGTGGTTGGCGTGCTGACCGGCAAGCAGATTGTCGACGACAAGGTCGGCAATCTCATCTGCGGCTGGGCGATTACCTCAAAGGACGGCAGCCCCATGAAGATGGGGGCGTGGCCGGCGATGGCGCCGGAGACGGTACGTTTCGTGGGCCAGGCCGTGGCGGTCGTGATCGCGGAGACGAAGAATCAGGCCAAGGATGCGGCCGAGGCTGTGACCGTCAATTACGAAGAGCTTCCCGCTGTGCCCGACATTGCCGCGGCAATCAAGCCGGGCGCGCCGCAGCTTCACCCGGAGGCACCGGGCAACATCATCTATGACTGGGTGCTTGGTGATGAGGCTGCCGTCAAGGACGCTTTCAGCAAGGCCGCCAACGTGGTCACGCTCGAACTCAAGAATAACCGATTGGTGCCGAATGCGATGGAGCCGCGCTCGGCGGTCGCCGATTACGACGCGGCCGAAGAACACTTCACGCTTCATACGACCTCGCAAAACCCGCATGTGGCGCGCCTCGTGCTGTCGGCGTTCTACAATATCGCGCCTGAGCACAAGCTGCGGGTAATCGCGCCTGATGTCGGCGGCGGGTTCGGTTCGAAGATCTACATCTATCCGGAAGAAATGGTCGCCTTGTGGGCCTCAAAGAAGGTGGGACGGCCGGTGAAATGGACCGGCGACCGCTCCGAAGCCTTCCTCACCGACGCCCATGGCCGCGACCACGTCACCAAGGCGGAGATGGCGTTCGACAAGGACAACAGGATCCTGGGCTTGCGGGTGAAAACCCACGCCAATCTCGGCGCCTATATGTCACTGTTCTCGTCGGCGGTGCCAACCTATCTTTATGCAACGCTGCTCTCGGGCCAGTACAATATCCCGGCCATCCATGCCGAGGTCATCACGGTCTATACCAATACCGCGCCGGTCGACGCCTATCGCGGCGCCGGCCGCCCCGAAGCCAGCTATCTCATCGAGCGGATGATGGAGACGGCGGCGCGGCAGTTGAAGGTCGATCCGGCGGAATTGCGCCGCAAGAATTTCATCACGCAGTTCCCGCATCAGACGCCGGTGATCATGGCGTATGACGCCGGCGACTTCGGTGCCTCGCTTGATTCAGCGCTGAAGGCGATCGACTACGCCGGTTTCGCCGGCCGCAAGGCGAAAGCCCGGTCCGAAGGCAAGCTGAGGGGCATCGGATTCTCCTGTTACATCGAGGCCTGCGGCATGGCGCCGTCGAAGGCGGTTGGCAGCCTGGGCGCCGGCGTCGGCCTGTGGGAATTGGCGGAGATCCGCGTCAATCCGGTCGGCACGATCGAGGTACTCACGGGCACGCACAGCCACGGCCAGAGTCACGAGACCACGTTCGCGCAGGTCGTTTCCGAACGTCTCGGAGTTCCGATCAGCCAGGTGCAGATTGTCCATGGCGACACCGACAAGGTGCAGTTCGGCATGGGCACCTACGGCTCGCGTTCGATCGCCGTCGGCGGCGCCGCGATCGTCAAGGCCCTGGAGAAGGTCGAGGCGAAGGGCAAGAAACTCGCCGCGCATCTGCTGGAAGCGTCCGAGGGCGACATCGTCATCGAGAACGGCGAGTTCAAGGTCACCGGCACCGACAAGTCGATCGCGCTGCCCATGCTGGCGCTTGCTGCCTACACGGCCCACAACCTGCCCGAAGGAATGGAACCGGGCCTGAAGGAGACCGCGTTCTACGATCCCACCAACTTCACCTTCCCGGCAGGCGCCTATATCTGCGAAGTCGAGGTCGATCCCGGAACCGGCAAGACCACTTTCGTCAATTTCGTCGCCGCCGACGATTTCGGCCGCCTGATCAATCCGATGGTTGTCGAAGGCCAGGTCCATGGCGGTCTGGCCCAGGGGATCGGGCAGGCCTTGCTTGAAGGCGCCGTCTATGACGGCTCGGGCCAGCTCATCACCGCATCGTTCATGGACTATACCATGCCGCGCGCGGACGATCTGCCGTCTTTCAAGCTGAGCCACACCACGACCTTGTCCCCAAGCAATCCGCTGGGCGTGAAGGGTTGCGGCGAGGCCGGCGCAATCGGCGCATCTGCTGCCGTCATCAATGCCATCACCGACGCAATCGGCCACAACAAACTGGAGATGCCGGCGACACCCGACCGGGTGTGGCACGCGATCCATGGCAACGCATAAGAGGGAGATGAACCATGTATTCAACAACCTACCATCGCCCCTCCTCGGTTGACGAGGCCGCCGCGCTCTTCGCCAAGGGCCAGGAGGCAAAATACCTCGCCGGCGGCCACACGCTCATTCCGGTGATGAAGCAGCGGCTCGCCTCGCCTTCGGACGTCATCGATCTCGCCAGCATCAAGGAACTGGTCGGCGTGGAGGCCTCTGGCGATACGCTGACCATCAAGGCCGCAACGCCCCATTACGAAGTGGCTACAAGCTCGGCCGTGCAAAAGGCGATACCGGCGCTTGCCCATTTGGCCTCGACGATCGGCGATCCGGCCGTGCGTCATCGCGGCACCATTGGCGGCTCGATCGCCAACAACGATCCCGCCGCCGATTATCCCGCGGCGCTTCTGGCTCTCGGCGCAACCGTCAAGACCAACAAGCGTTCGATTGCGGCAGACGATTTCTTCAAGGGTTTATTCTCGACCGCTCTTGACGACGGCGAAATCATCACGGCCGTGTCGTTCCCGATTCCGGCGAAGGCTGGCTATGCAAAATTTCCGCATCCCGCGTCGCGCTTCGCGCTGACCGGCGTGTTCGTCGCCAAAGGTAAATCCGGCGAGGTTCGAGCCACAGCCACCGGTGCTTCGTCCAGCGGCGTCATGCGCCTTGGCGCAATCGAAGCCGCGCTCAAGACCAATTGGTCGGCCGCCGCTCTCGACAATGTCAAGGTGTCGGCAACAGGCCTGATGAGCGATATTCACGGATCGGCCGATTACCGCGCCAACCTCATCAAGGTGATGGCGCAGCGCGCGGTCACCCAGGCTGGGTAGCGGCGGCATTTGCCCTGCCGTCCCGGCTGGATGGATATATAAAGTGCACGACAGATCGGAGCCTCACGCGTCGACCCGAGCCTCCGGCCCGCTGGCTGGGGTTCGTATCGTCGAGTTTGCCGGGATAGGACCCGGGCCCTTCGCCTGCATGCTGCTGGCGGATATGGGCGCGGAGGTGGTCACGCTCGACCGTATCGGAGCGAAGAAGAATTCGAAATCGGCGTCCGCGCGCGGACGCAAGGTTGTCGAGATCGACCTGAAGGACAAGGCCGCGCTCGTGCAGGTTCTCGATCTGCTTGAACATGCCGACGCGCTGATCGAGGGCTTTCGGCCCGGGGTGATGGAGCGGCTCGGGCTGGGGCCCGAAGTGGTGCAGGCGCGAAACCCGCGCCTCGTCTATGGCCGGATGACCGGTTGGGGCCAGGAAGGGCCGCTGGCGCAGGCCGCCGGCCACGACATCAACTACATCTCGGTCACCGGCGCCCTGGCTGCGATCGGACCCCGCGAAAAGCCCGTTCCACCACTCAATCTGGTCGGCGATTTCGGTGGCGGCGCTCTCTATCTTGTCGTCGGCGTACTCGCCGCGCTGCTCGAAGCAAGAACATCGGGCAAGGGGCAGGTGGTTGACGCCGCAATGTGCGACGGGGCGGCCTCGCTGATGTCGATGTTTTTCGACTTCACGGCGATTGGCCGCTGGAGCGAAGGGCGGGAGAGCAATTTTCTGGATGGCGGCGCGCATTTCTACGGCGTCTATGAATGCGCCTGCGGCAATTTCATCTCGATCGGCTCGATAGAACCGCAGTTCTACACCTTGCTGCGTCAATTGGCGGACCTTCCGGACAAAGCCTTCGACGCCCAGATGGATCGTGCCGCCTGGCCAACGCTGCGGCAGAAACTGACCGAGGTCTTCAAGGGCAAGAGCCGGCAAGAGTGGTGCAGGATCATGGAAGGCAGCGACGTCTGCTTTGCGCCGGTACTGACCATGGCGGAAGCGCCACATTATCCGCATATGGCGGCTCGAAAGACGTTCATCGATCGCCACGGTGCCACCCAGCCCGCGCCGGCGCCGCGCTTTTCGCGAACGCCCTCCGCAATCCGCGAGCCCGTGACAGCGGATATTGCAAACCTCGTCCATGAGTGGCGGGCAGGGAAATAGAAATTTCCGTTTCGCGCGCGGCCCTGTCCGCGCTGGCCTGTCCGAAATCGAGGGAAATTCGTCATTCACGCGATCCGTGCGATCTGCGATGATCGTTGCCCAATATAAGGACACGACGACGATGGCGCTGCAACTTCGGCCGAACTGCGAATTTTGCGACAAGGACCTTCCGGCCGATGCGACCGAAGCGCGCATCTGCAGCTATGAATGCACGTTCTGTGCGGGCTGTGTCGAGAGCAAGCTCGGTAACGTTTGCCCAAACTGCGGCGGCGGATTTGTGCCGCGGCCGATCAGGCCCGCGCGGGAATGGCGGCCAGGGCTTTCGCTCGAGAAGAGGCCGGCTTCGACGAAGCGGGTACATTTGAGCTATGGCCTTGAGGATATCGCTGCGCATTCGGTGCGGATCCGCGATATTCCGCCGGAGCGGCGGTGAACTAGTCTGCCGGCAAAATGGTTCCCTCGACCTCGCCGAAGCCGACGCGGTAGCCGTTGCCCTGGCACCAGCCGCGCATCAGAAGCGAATCGCCATCCTCGAGAAAAGTCCTGATGACGCCGCGATCGAGTTCGATCGGCTCGGTGCCATTCCAGGAGATTTCGAGCAGGCTGCCACGTTGTCCCTTCTCCGGTCCGGAAATGGTGCCGGAGCCAAGGAGATCGCCGACGTTCATGGCGCAGCCGGAAGAAGCGTGATGCACCAGTTGCTGAACCGATGACCAGTACATGTATTTGAAATTGGTGTGGCTGATGCGCACGGGCTTTTTCATCAAGGCCGCGCGCAGGCCCACTTCAAGCTCGAGATCGTAATTGTTCGGCTGCTTCTGCTGCAGATAGGAAAGGGGCGTCGGTTCCTGCTTCGGTCCGTGAAGCCGAAACGGCTCCAGTGCCTCGCGGGTCACCACCCAGGGACTGATCGAAGTCGCAAATGCCTTGCCCTGGAACGGACCGAGCGGCACATATTCCCACTGCTGGATATCGCGCGCACTCCAGTCGTTCAGCAACACGAAGCCGAAGATCATCTCCTCGGCTTGCGCTTCGGTCAGCATTTCGCCCATCGGCGACGGCTGCCCGATCACAACGCCCATTTCGAGTTCAAAATCGAGCCGCTGGCAGGGACCGAAAACCGGAACCTCCGCGTTCGGCGGCTTCAACTGGCCATGCGGCCGGCGCACGCCGGTGCCGGAAACCACCACGGTCGACGCGCGACCGTTGTAGGCGATCGGCATATGCAGCCAGTTGGGCTGCAGCGCATTGTCCTTGCCGCGAAACATGACGCCGACATTGGTGGCATGCTCCTTCGATGAATAAAAATCCGTGTAGCCTGAGACCGTGATTGGCAGATGCAGCCTCGCTTGCGCCATCGGCACCAGCGCGCGTTCGCGCAAGGCGTGGTTATCGCGAAGCTCGTCGTTGTCGTGGCGAAGCAACTCGCTGATGCGCGTGCGCGTGCGTGTCCACACTTGCGGCCCGAGCGCCATGAAAGGATTGAGCGATGAAGCCGAGAACACTCCAGGATCGCCGGCACTCAGCCGGCAATCCTGTTCGAGCTCCCAGAGATCGAGCACATATTCGCCAATCGCTATGCCAAGGCGGGGCGTCGGCAAGGCTGCCGTCGAAAATACGCCATATGGCAGATTCTGGATCGGGAAGTCCGAGGCCGCATCGACCGGAATGAAGGAACGCAGCGAGGGATCGTTTGGATGGGTCACTATCTTCTTCCTGCCTGTCCTTCAAACGGCGGCGAGACGCCAGAGCCTCATGGCCTGTTCGGGTCGAACCGCTTTTCCAATCCCTTCCAGCAATCGGCGTAATCATGCTGCAGCGTCGCCGACTTTGCCGCATGGGCCGTAATCCGTTGCGGGAAGCGCGTTTCGAACATGAAGGCCATGGTGCCGGTCAGCTTCACCGGCTTCAATTCCGAATTGCTGGCATGGTCGAAGGCTTCGCGATCCGGGCCGTGCGGCAACATCATATTGTGCAGGCTCATACCGCCGGGCTCGAAGCCCTGCGGCTTGGCATCATAGACGCCGTAGATGAGCCCCATGAATTCCGACATGATGTTCATGTGATACCAGGGCGGCCGGAAAGTGTTTTCCGCAACCAACCAGCGCTCCGGGAAGATCACGAAATCGATATTCGCGGTACCGGCGGTCTCCGACGGCGAGGTCAGCACGGTAAAGATCGAAGGATCGGGATGGTCGAAGCTGATGGCGCCGACCGGCGAATAGCTCCGCAGATCGTATTTGTAGGGCGCGTAATTACCGTGCCACGCCACGACGTCGATCGGGGAATGCGGCAGCTTTGTTACAAACAGCGCGCCTCCCCATTTCACGAAAAGTTCGGTCGGCGTGTCCTTGTCTTCGTAGGCAGCGACCGGGGTGAGAAAATCGCGCGCATTGGCAAGGCAATTGGCGCCGATCGGGCCGCGTTCCGGCAAGGTGAAGGCGCCGCCATAGTTTTCGCAGACATAGCCGCGTGCCGGACCTGCCGTGAGCTCGACGCGGAATTTCACGCCGCGCGGTATCACCACGATCTCGCCCGGTTCGGCATCGATCCGGCCGAACTCCGTGACGAAACGCAAATTGCCCTGTTGCGGCACAAACAGCATTTCCCCATCAGCGTTGTAGAAATTCTGGTCGACCATCGATTTGGTGATGAGGAAGACGTGTGCGGCCATGCCCCCTTGCGTGCTCGCATCGCCCGCGGTGGTCATGGTCTGTACGCCCTGCAGGAAGGTCATTTCCGCCTTCGGGATCGGCGTCGGATTCCATCGCAACTGGCCGATGGAAATCTCCTGCTCGTGGCACGGCGCGGTACGCCACAGTCCGGCATCTACCCTCGTGAAATGTCCGGAGTGCTTGACCGAAGGCCGGATGCGATAGAGCCACGACCTTTCATTGCTGCCGCGCGGCGCGGTGAAGGGCGAGCCCGAGAGCTGTTCGGCGTAAAGCCCATAAGCACAGCGCTGCGGCGAATTGCGCCCGATCGGCAGCGCGCCCGGCAGCGCCTCCGTCTCGAAACTGTTGGCAAAGCCGGACATATAGCCCGGCGTGACACCGAGCGAACCACGGCCGATTGCGTCTGGTGAGGTATTGATATTCATGATCATCCTCCTTGCAGGGCCGCCCACATTTCCCGATCGCGCTTGTCGGTCCAGATCACGGGGTCGTCGATTCCCGAAGCCTCATCGAAAGCGCGGGAGACATTGAACGGCAGGCAGTGCTCGTAAATCGCAAAGCTCGCGAACTTCGGGTCCATGACTTCGCGGGCCGCCGCCATCGTCTCCTTCAGGCTTCGACCCCTGGCGACCGCCGCTTCCGCCGAGCCATAGAGCGTGGTGACGAAGTCGCGCGTCATCGCGATGGCCTCGCGGCAGGTGGACACGCCCCTTAGCGCATCGCCGCGCCCGGGCGCGATGGCCTTTGGATTGAAGTCGCGGATTTCGTTGAGCGTCGCGGGCCATTCGCGCAAATAAGCATCGCCGCAGTAGCAGGCCGAATGGTACTCGATCAGATCTCCGGAAAACATCACTTCGGCGTCCGGAACGAAAGCCACGATATCGCCTGAGGTATGTCCGGCCCCTAGCTGCATCAAGCGCACTTCGCGCTTGCCGAGATAAATCGACATCGCGCCTTCGAAGGCCAAGGTCGGCCAGGTCAGGCCGGGAATGCTTTGCGCGTCCTGGAACAGGCGCGGGAAACGGCCATATTCGGAATCCCAGTCCTGCTGGCCACGTTCCTCGATCAGCCGATAGGTCTCCCGCGAGGCGACCACGGCCTGCGCCTTGTACGCAGACGCGCCGAGCACCCGCACCGCGTGATAATGCGACAACACCACATATTTGATCGGCTTGTCGGTAACGGTGCGCACCCGCTCGATCACCCTGTTCGCCATCGCGGGCGTTGCCTGCGCATCGAAAACGATGCAGCCGTCTTCGCCGACGATGACAGCCGAATTCGGATCTCCCTCCGCCGTGAAGGCGTAGAGATCGGTTCCGATCTCGGAAAACGTGATCTTCTTCTCGGTCAGATCCGTCGTCGACGCGAAGCCCTTGGCCATGGTCGCGTTTCCTCTGCGCTACTGTTGTTGCTGCTGTTGTTGCTGGCTCGCTTCCAGCATCCGTCGTCTCGCCAGCGCGATCGCCTCGCGCAGCACATCGATTTCGCCGATATGATTGGCAAGAATGAGAACCAGGGCGGCATCGAGATCGGCGCTCTGCTCCTCGCTCAACCCGCGATGAGATTCGACGATGGCGCGATATGCATCGTCGGGACTGGCGAAATTCGAACGGGTGGATAGTGCCATCTGAACCTCAACCTCTGCCAATGGCGCGTGCCAAGGCGGCCTCGAGTGTCGGCATGGTCGGCTGGCGGAAACGTGCGGCAACATAACCGTCGGGACGCAGGAGATATGTGGTGCCTGGGTTGGCGTCGTAGCGCTTAGCGGCAAAGCCCAAAGCGTCCGAAAAGCCTCCCTCCCCGCCAATGCGGATTGTTGCGACACCATCGGGCGGATCGATGGCGGCGCCGTTCGCAAATTCGAGCAGCGTGAAGCGCGAACCGCCCTTGATGAAGGCGTCTGTCAGATATTCGTTTTCACCCGAAGGCGAAGTGACCGGCGCGTCAGGCATCGAAGCGCCAGGACGAGGTCCGCCGCGCCACTCGTCGCGGTCGGCGGTTGAAAGCGGAGATTCGTAGGTCGATGGCACGGAGAGCCGTCCACCATTGACCATCCGCTTGCCGAATTCGGTCTCCCTGGCAAGCGCCAGCACTGCCTTTCGAAACCTCGCCTCCTGGCGTGTGGCAGGCGCCATGAAATCGGTCGATCGCGTCGATTTGCGGATATTTTCGTCGGCCGCGGCGCTGCGTTCGATGTGATAGCTTTCGAGCAGGCTATCGGGCGACCGCTTCCTCAGCACCTGGTCGAGTTTCCAGGCAATGTTCTCCGCATCTTCCAGACCGGAATTGGCGCCCCTCGCCCCGAACGGCGAGACCTGATGCGCGGCATCGCCTGCAAAAATCACCCGGCCGTGGATGAATTTATCCATCCGCCGGCACTGGAATTTGTAGAGCGATATCCACTCGAAATCGAACTTGTCGTGGCCGAGCATGCGCTCGATCCGCGGCCGCACGCTTTCGGGCAACTTCTCCTTCGCTGGATCCGCATCCGGATTAAGTTGCAGGTCGATGCGCCAGACGTCGTCGGGCTGTTTGTGCAGGAGCGCCGATCGCCCGGCATGAAACGGCGGATCGAACCAGAACCAGCGTTCGGTCGGAAATTCCGCCGTCATCCTGACGTCGGCGATCAGGAACTGATCTTCGAAGACCTTGCCCGCGAAGTCGGCGCCTACCATTTGCCGCAGCGATGATCGCGCGCCGTCGCAGGCGACGACATAGGAAGCGGCGATCCGATAGGGTCCGTCCGGCGTTTCGATCGTCAGGACCGCGCGATCGTTGCGTTGCTCCAGCCCGACCACCTTGTTGCGCCAGCGCAGGTCGATCGTCGGCAATTGGCTGACGCGGTCCACCAGATAGGCCTCGGCATAAAATTGCTGCAAGTTGATAAAGGCCGGCCGCTTATGGCCCTGCTCCGGCAAGAGATCGAATTGATAGAGTTGCGTCGCGCGATGGAAGATCTTGCCGACGCTCCACACCACTCCCTTGTCGACCATGCGCTGGCCGACGCCGAGCCGGTCCCAGAACTCGAGCGAGCGCTTCGAAAAGCAGATCGCGCGCGATCCCTCGCCGATCCGGTCGGCATCGTCGAGCAGCACGACGGCCTGGCCGCGCTGCGCCAGATCGATCGCAAGCGAAAGCCCTACCGGTCCGGCGCCGATCACGACGACCGGATAGTGGGAGAGTTTGTCGCCGCTCCGTTCCTGATCGGCGTGGCGACGATAGCCGAAGTTTGACGGCATTCTGGACTGCGCCATGTCCGGATCGCTCTGGTCAAGGGGCAATGCCCCCGGTAAGATAGTCGCATCTGCAACGATCTAAACTCTGCGGACGTTCTCCCGTCAACTCAAATTGGAGCGGTTTTTGCCGAAAGCGCTTTCGAGAAAGGCGAACTCCCCTTCGCGCGAGCAACGCGTGTCGACGAGCAACAACAGGCTGGACCTGTTCCAGTTTGTGCCTTTTCGCCTCAATCGCCTGGCGGCCGAGGTTTCCGGCGCGCTGTCCGGCGAGTATCGGGAACGCTACGGGCTGGATATTCCGGAATGGCGGGTACTCGCCACCCTTGGTGTCCGCGACGAGGCGTGCAGCGCGCAATACATTGCGCATTGCACCCGGACTCACAAATCCACCATCAGCCGCGCCGTCACGGCACTTTTGACGCGACAACTCGTGGAACGGGTCGAGAATAAGGACGACCGCCGCGAGTTCGTGCTGCGCATGACGCGAAAGGGAAGGGTTCTGTACGAAAATCTCATTCCGCGCCTGCTGCGAAAAGAGCGGGAGATCATGTCTTGTCTGACAAGCGCGGAACAGCGGGATTTCGCCCGCCTGCTCGGCAAGATCGAGGGCAGTTTCGATCTTGTGCAAACGATCGAGGCAGCAAGGAAGGCGGAGGCCTATTGAGGGCTGCTTTTCATGTGCGGGCGTGAGCGCGAGAGGGTGTGCCTGCAATCTGCCGACGGATCACTTTGCCGCGGTCACGACAATCTCGACGATATGCGGAGGTTCGAGATCGACGCCGATACAGGCCCGCATCGGAGGATTGGCGCGGTCGACCCATTCGTCCCAGGCGCGGTTCATCTCGCCCTTGCGTGACATGTCGGCGACGTAGACGATCGCCGAGAGGATCCTGCTCTTGTCCGTGCCGCACATCGAAAGGCTCTCGTCGATGCGGGCGAGCGCTCTTACAGTCTGCTCGTACATCGAAGGCGTCACCGGATTCGGTGCGACCGCCACCGTGAACACGAGATCATCGTAAATGACCGCGCGGCTGCGTGTGGGCGTGAGGCCGCCAAAGCGTGTGATCACGGCAGGCTTGCCTTCTTCGAGATGTTTCGCCATCACGCGAGCCTATTTTGCGAAAGATCGTGACGGCGCCTGGTGCAGGGCAAACGCATCGACCTTGTCGCTGGCGCGCGGATAGAGTTCAGCGACCAGCGGATCGTGGCCGGGGATGATGCGATCGGGATGCCCTGCAAGCCGCTCGATCGTCTCCCAGCCCTCGCACATGTCGCCGATGTTGTAGACGATCGGAAACGGAGCGCGGCGATGCAGATTGCCGTAGTAGTGCGCCGCGTCCGATGCAAGCACCACCGGCCCGCGCGCTGTCTCGACTCGCACAACCTGCAATCCGTCGGAATGGCCGCCGACGCGATGCACAGTGATGCCGGGCGCAATCTGGCCATCCCCCGAATGAAAGGTGACGCGCTCGCTATAGACGTGACGCACCATGAGTGTGACGTGTTCCACCGAAAATGGATGCCGCAAGAACCCGAAGCACATGCAGCGCCCGGTGGCGTAGCTCATCTCGCGATCCTGCAGGTGAAACCGCGCTTTGGGAAACAGGTCGAGATTGCCCGCGTGGTCATAATGCATATGCGTCACGACGACGTCCCTGATCGTCTCGGCGCTGACGCCGAAGCGGGCCAGTGCTTCCACTGGATTGAGCGCAAGCTTGCGGTTTCGCAGGTCAGCTTCCTCCGCGTTGAATCCGGTGTCTACCAGTATGTTGCGGCCGCCGCCCCTGATCAGCCAGACGAAGTAGTCGAGGTCCGCCGCCGTGGTCTCGTGCGGGTCCGGCGAAAGGTAGTTCATGTGGGGCGTGCGTGGCGACATCGTCGCATAGCGGAGCGCGTAGATTTCGTAGGCCGTATCCATCGGTGATCTTTTCTGGCTTGTTTGGCAGCTGCAGCAAGCCACCGGCATGCAAAAAGGTCAAACCTCAAGGCTTCATGGCTGGTCCATGGAAACGCCGACCGGAATGTGTCGCATCGATGACGACGGCGAAGGGTCAAGGACGGGCCTCCGTAGCGACCGCTCGCAAAAGGGCCCGACGCGATCAAGCTCGCGGTGATTGCGGTCCGGATGGGCAGTTGACACCCCCCCGGACGGCGGTTTGATAATGCGATTTTCGTGGGGTATTGTCGCCGAGGCGCAAGGCTGGAATCGGCGCCTTTTTGGCTGGACTGACGTCGTATGAAAATCCGCCTTCCATTGCTCTTTGTATTGGCCCTGACGCTCGCACCGATTTTCCCGACCACCGGCATGGCTGCGGACCGATTTGCGCTGGTCATCGGGAACGCGAAATATCCCGATGCGGACGCGCCGTTGAAGGAGCCCATCAACGACGCCCGCGACGTGGCCGATGAACTCAAGCGCGATGGCTTCACCGTGGACGTCGGCGAGAATCTCACCGGCGATGGAATGCGCAAGGCTTTCGATCGGCTCTATGGTCATATCAAGCCGGGCTGCGCTGCGCTGATCTTTTTCAGCGGATACGGCGTACAATCAAATCGTCAAAGCTATTTGATCCCCGTCGATGCCCAGATCTGGACCGAAGCGGATGTCCGGCGCGACGGCTTCAGCCTGGAGACGGTTCTTGGCGAAATCAGCAACCGCGGCGCCGGCGTCAAGATCGCCCTGATCGATGCCTCCCGCCGCAATCCGTTCGAGCGTCGGTTCCGAAGTTTTTCCGCCGGTCTTGCCCCGGTGATCGCGCCGAACGGGACGCTCGTGATGTATTCGGCGGCGCTCAGTTCCGTAATTTCCGACAATGGCGGCGATCACAGCCTGTTCGTTCAGGAATTGCTCAAGGAGATTCGGGTTCCCGACCTGATGGCGGAAGAAACGCTTAACCGCACTCGTGTCGGGGTCACCCGCGCATCGCGCAGCGAACAGGTGCCCTGGATTTCCTCTTCGCTGGCCGAGGACTTCTCCTTCATTCCGGGCGCGCGGCCACCGGGCCCGATCGCGACGCTCCCCCAACCGCAGCTTCCCGAGCCTCCGCCGCCTGCGCCGCAGCCGCGCGTCGAGCCGTCGCCTCCCCCGCCGCCGCCACCGCTTCCGAAGGCAGAAAACAACCCTGCGCCTGTGCCCGCGCCGTCGCCTCCCCCGCCCGAAAAGCCGGCGGCTCCGAGCGTCGCAACCAACGAGGCAATGCCTCCGCCCCAGCCATCGCTTGCGGATGACCCCACCATCAAGAGCCTGAGTGCCCGGCTTGCCGAGAATCCGGATGACGCGGGCGCGCTCTATCGCCGCGGGCAGGTCTATGCCAGCAAGGGCGCCTACAGCCTCGCGATCAAGGATTTCGACGACACGATCCGGCTCAATCCGAAGGACGTAGAGGCCTACAATAACCGCTGCTGGGCGCGTACCGTAATCGGCGACCTGCAATCGGCGCTGCGAGACTGCAATGAGGCGCTCCGGCTGCGCCCGAACTTTGTGGACGCCCTCGACAGTCGCGGCCTTCTTAACCTCAAGAGCGGGCAAAACAAGAACGCCATCGCCGATTTCGACGCTGCCCTGAAGCTCAACCCCCGGTTGACGTCGTCACTGTACGGACGGGGCCTTGCCAAGCAACGCAACGGTGCCGTTTCGGAAGGCAATGTTGACATTGCCAATGCCAAGGCCATGGACCCGAACATCGTGAAGGAATTCGCAGGTTACGGGGTACATTGACGAATATTTGAGTTGAGGCGTAAGCCGCGGCGAACCTCTTGGCGGGCGCCCGAGACAAACAGCCAGGGGTGTTCCGCAGTCGATTCGGCGAGCCGGCTGCGTAGAACCCGATGGAAATTCAGGAACGGCAGCAGGAGGGACTGAAAATGTCGAAAATGACTGGAAGGCGAAGTCTTTCCGCAACTCTTTCGCTACTGACGATCGGAGTTGCACTTTCGATCGGCGTGGCCAAAGCCGCCGATGACGTCACCGAGGATCAGATCCTGCGGGCACTGACACCGGCCAAGAAGCCTCTCACCCGGGGGCTTTCCGTCGGCCCGCAAACCCAGACCGATCCGGCGGCGGCAGCGGCTGAAGGAAAACTCGTGCAATCGCTGCGAGACCGGCCGACGCGCTCGCTGTCGGCTGCCGAGCGCGAGGAGATCGCAACTATCGTCAAGGACAAGCCGAAGATCGATCTCGAAATCAATTTCGACTATAATTCTGCAAACATCAGCGCAAGGTCGATGTCGTCGGTGCAGGCTTTGGGCCGGGCGCTTTCGAATCCCGATCTGAAGGGCTCGACCTTCGTCGTCGCGGGCCATACGGATGCCGCCGGCGGCGACGCATACAACCAGGACCTCTCGGAACGCCGCGCCGACTCGATCAAGCGCTATCTGGTGGACAAGTTCGGTATCGCCGGATCCGACCTGGTAACAGTCGGATACGGCAAGACCAAGCTGAAAGACCCGGCCAACCCGCTCTCTGAAGTCAATCGCCGCGTCCAGGTCGTGAACATGGAAAACAAGGCCACCGCATCCAAATGAGCCACCGCGTCGAGCGGACGGATTTGGTGTAAGGTCTTGCAATGTGGCCGCGTCCCGCATCCTGCGGGACGCTTTTGTCTATGTCCTCCCGGCAGGCATTGTCGTAGCACTGTGAGGACGAGACCGATATCCAACTCTGGATTGATGTCGCGATGATACTTTCCGATAATCTCAAGCCGGCGCTGGCAGTAGCCTTCTTCGCGATCCTGGGCGTGGCCTGGTATTGGTTCGAGCACCGCTCCCATTCCCAGGAAACCGACACGCCGAGCAGCGCGCTCGTGGTCGTCACCAAATCCACCAATGCCTGCTTCTCCGATCTGGTGCGGGTTACCGGATTTGTCGTGCCGCGCCGGGAAGCGGTGGTGGGGGTGGACCAGGAAGGATCGAAAGTCACCGACGTGCTCGTGCGCGAGGGCGAGACGGTCACCGAGAATCAGGAATTGGCGCGGCTCACTCCGCCGGCTGCCGGCGGCGGCGCACGATCCGGTTCAGCGGTCTCGCTGCGCGCGCCTGCCTCGGGCCTCGTCACGCAGGTCAACACCATCGTGGGCGCACCGGCTTCGCCGCAAGCCGGACCCATGTTCCGGATTGCGGTCAATGGAGAACTCGAGCTCGAGGCCGAGGTGCCGGCGGTTCACATGATGAAGCTCAATCCAGGCGCCACGGTGCGGATCAGCCGCGACAACGGCCCGGATATCGTCGGACGCGTCCGGCTTGTTTCGCCGCAAATCGATCGCAACACCCAGCTTGGTCATGTCAGGATAAGCCTGACCAACAATCCGTCGCTCAGGATCGGCATGTTCGCTCAGGCCAGCATCGACGCCAAGCGCAGCTGCGGCGTCGCAATTCCGCGCACCGCCATTGACCATCTGACCGTTCAGGTGGTCAAAGGGAATACGGTTGAAACGCGAAAGGTGCGGGTCGGACTGGTATCCGATACGTCAACGGAAATCCTCGAGGGCCTCGACGTCGGCGAAACCGTCGTGGCCGATGCTGGTTCATCCCTGCATGACGGCGACCAGATCAAGACCATGTTCGCCGAGGAACTCGATCGAGCGCGAGCACGCTGATGGCAATGAATATTTCGGCATGGTCGATCCGGCATCCGCTGCCCTCGGTGGTATTTTCGATCATCTTGCTGGTGCTCGGCTGGCTTAGTTTTACCAGGCTCGCGGTGACGCGATTGCCGAGTGCCGACATCCCCGTGATCTCCGTCGCGGTGTCGCAATTCGGCGCAGCCCCGGCCGAACTCGAAGCGCAGGTCACCAAGACCATCGAAGACGGCGTATCGGGCGTCGAGGGCGTCCGACATATTTCGTCCTCGATCACCGACGGATTGTCGGTGACGACGATCCAGTTTGCGCTTGAGACCAATACCGACCGGGCGCTGAACGACGTCAAGGACGCGGTGACACGGGTCCGCGCCAACCTGCCGCAAAACGTCAACGAGCCTCTGATCCAGCGGGTCGACGTCATCGGCCTGCCGATCGTCACCTATGCCGCGATCTCGCCCGGCAAAACCCCGGAGCAACTTTCCTATTTCGTCGATGACGTCGTCAGACGCGCGCTGCAGGGCGTGCGCAACGTCGCCCAGGTCGAGCGCATTGGCGGCGTCGAGCGCGAGATTCTGGTATCGCTGGACCCTGACCGGCTGCAGGCAGCCGGACTGACCGCGGTCGACGTCAGCCGCCGGCTGCGCGGCACCAATGTCGATCTCGCGGGCGGCCGCGCCGAGATCGGAAAGAACGATCAGGCCATCCGAACGCTGGCCGGCGCCAAGACGCTTAACGATCTGGCCGGCACCATGATCAGCCTTCCGACAGGTGGCGAGGTGCGCCTTGACGATCTGGGGACGGTCACCGACACCATCGCAGACCGGCGGACCTTTGCCCGCTTCAACGGCGAGCCCGTGGTCGCGCTCGGCATCAAGCGCTCGAAAGGCGCCAGCGACGTGGTGGTCGCCGCGGCCGTGCAGAAGCGCATTGATGCGCTGAAAGTTGCTCATCCCGACGTCGATCTCAAGCTGATCGACACCTCGGTCGAATTTACCAAGGGCAACTACGAAGCCGCGATCTCGACCCTGTTCGAGGGCGCGATTCTGGCCGTCGTCATCGTGCTTCTGTTCCTGCGCGACATCAGGGCAACGATCATCGCCGCGATCTCCCTGCCGCTGTCTATCTTTCCGGCGTTCTGGGTGATGGACATTCTGGGGTTTTCGCTGAATCTGGTGAGTTTCCTCGCGATTACGCTATCGACCGGCATCCTCGTCGACGACGCCATCGTCGAGATCGAGAACATCGTGCGCCATATGCGGATGGGGAAGTCGCCCTATCGCGCAGCCCTGGAGGCGGCCGACGAGATCGGGCTCGCCGTGATCGCGATTTCGCTGACGATTATCGCGATTTTTGCGCCCGCGAGCTTCATGTCTGGAATCGCCGGGCAATTCTTCAAGCAATTCGGCATCACGGTTTCAGTGCAGGTTTTTTTCTCGCTGCTCGCTGCGCGCTTCGTGACGCCGGTCCTGGCCGCCTATTTCCTCAAGGACCACCCGCACGACGACCCGCCGCCCGGCCGCGCCCTGCAGTTCTATACCCGGCTCGTGACCTGGTCGGTGAAGCACTATCTCATCACCGTGATGATCGGCTTTGGCATCTTCGCGGCGTCGATCTGGAGCATCACGCTGCTGCCTCAGGGGTTCCTTCCCGCACAGGACACCGCGCGCTCCCTTTTGGCGGTGGAACTGCCGCCCGGCACGCAGCTCGCCTACACCGAGAAGGTCACCGAAGAGATCGTCGCGCGACTGCGCAAGCGTCCGGAGGTGCGAAGCGTCTTCGTCGATGGCGGACGCGTGCCGCCGGGGACCTTCGAGGTACGCCGTGCCGCGCTGATCATCAACTACACGCCAAAGAGCGAACGCAAGATCACCCAGCGCGCGCTCGAGCTGGCGATCGGTCAGGAACTCCAGAACGTTCCCGACATCCGCTTCTGGTTCCTCGACGAAAACGGCCTGCGCGCGATTTCGCTGGTCGTCACCGGCGTCGACAGCAACATCGTCAACAATGTTGCCAGCGAACTCGCCAACCAGATGAAGCGTATTCCGCTGATCGCCAATGTGATCTCGGAAACCTCGCTCGACCGGCCGGAGCTTCGCATTCAGCCGAGGGCGGACCTCGCGGCGCGGCTGGGCGTCTCCACCGAAAGCCTTTCGGAAACCATTCGTGTCGCCACAATCGGCGACGTCGGCCCCGCGCTCGCCAAATTCGACGCCGGCGACCGGCAGGTGCCGATCCGCGTCCAGCTCGAGGACGGCGCGCGCGGCGACCTGCAGGTGCTCGAGCAATTGCGCGTGCCGCTCGGCGGCGGCCGCGGCGGCGTGCCGCTGTCGGTTGTTGCCGACATCAAGCTCGACCAGGGCCCGACCAGCATCAACCGCTACGACCGCGAACGGCAGGCGACCGTTGCAGCCGACCTTGTCGGGACTTCGGCGCTCGGCGACGCCACCAGGAAGATCAACGAACTGCCGGTCATGAAGAGCCTGCCGAAGGGAGTTTCAGTAAATCCTTCCGGGGATGCCGAAAGCCTGAACGAATTGTCGGCAGGCTTTGCAACCGCCATCACCGCCGGCCTGATGATGGTCTATGCCGTGCTGGTATTGCTGTTCGGCACGTTCCTCCAGCCGATCACCATCCTGTTTTCGCTGCCGCTGTCGATCGGCGGTGCGATCGCCGCCCTGCTCGTGACCGGCAAGCAGCTCACAACCCCGGTGTGGATCGGAATCATGATGCTGATGGGCATCGTGACCAAGAACGCCATCATGCTGGTGGAATTCGCTGTCGAATCCATGCGCGAGGGCAAGCCGCGCGACGCGGCGATCATCGACGCCGGCATGAAGCGTGCCCGGCCCATCGTGATGACCACCGTCGCGATGGTCGCCGGCATGATGCCGTCTGCGCTCGCCGTCGGTGCCGGCGGCGAATTCCGCTCACCGATGGCGCTCGCCGTGATCGGCGGCCTTTTATTCTCCACCATCCTGTCACTGGTCTTCGTGCCCGCGATGTTCATGATGATGGACGATATCGGCGCGCTGGCCTGGCGCTTTGGCAAGCGGTTGCTCTCCTCGCCTGAGCACGAACAGGCGGAGCCTGCAGCCGATCACGCCATGGATCACAAAAAGCCGCAGCCGGGCATCATGCATTCACCCGCCGCGGAGTGAGATGGACTTCCCGCTCACTCGTTCCGCGCCACCGCCGTCAGCTTGGTCATGTTCTGCAACAGGATGCGGCCGCGCTGCAGGTCCAGGATGCCGTCCTTGCGCCACAGCTGCAGCTGACGGTTGACGCTCTCGCGCGCGGCTCCGACGAACACGCCCAGTTGCTCCTGCGAAATGTGCACTTCCGAACCAAAATCGGAGGCGAGCGCGCAAAGCCTTCGCGCCAGACGCACCGGCAGCGGTTGCAGTACCGACTCCTCCATCCGCTCGCTCATCCAGCGGATGCGCTGGCACAACAGCATGATCAGCTTGACCGCGACGCGCGGCTCGCGTTCGAGAAACCCCAGAAAATCCTCGCGCCGCAGCACGAACAGCTCGGTCGGCTCGCCGGCGGCCGCGTCCGCCGTGCGGCTCTGGCCGTCGAGCACCGCGACCTCGCCAAAGAGATCGCCGGGTCCGAGAAAGTTCAGTGTCAGCCGGCTGCCGTCGGATGCGCCCGTCTCGATCCGGATCTGGCCGCGGCGCACCCCGAACAGCGCGTCGCCCGGATCCCCCTTCTGGAACAGCATTTCGCCGACATCGAGGTGCTGGGTATGACAAAGCGAGGCGAGCCGCTGCAGTTCATCCGCGCCGAGATCGGAAAACATCGGATTCATCTTCAGAATAACGGCAAATTCGGCCTGCTTGCTCATCTCATGTCTCTTCGAACCAGACAAAAATCCCGAAGCAAAAATTCCAAAGCAAAAATCCCCAGGCACAAATCCCCAATCACAATCCCCATGCACGGAACCGCTGGCTGGAGGGCGCCCGGTCCAAAGTGTGTCATAAGTCACATATCTTTGCAGCACCCGCGGACTATTTTTGGCGGCTTTGAGCCCTAACCCCTTTCCGGGATAAGCTTGAAAAAAGAGACCGCTGGCGGGCCTGCGGGCTCGTGGCCTGATCCAATCTCCGATCTGGAAGATCGCATGAAAGCCTTGAAAATCGTCGGCAGCGTCATCGCCATCACCCTTTTCGTCGCAGCGTTGGTGCTGTTCGTCGGGATTCCCTCGGGCTTTTTGTCCTCGGCGATCCGGGATCGGGTCGAACGCGAAACCGGATACCACCTGACGATCGCAGGTTCTTCCAGGGTCGGCTTGTGGCCAGGCCTGAACGTCACGATGAACGACGTTACGCTTGAGGGGCCAGGGGACCGCGACACCACCAACCGCCTGACCATCGGCAGCATCCAGGCCGACGTCACGCTTGCCAGCGTGTGGTCGGGCCATCCCGAAATCACCGAACTTGCGATCAACCGCCCGGTTCTCAACGTGGCGCTCTTGCGTGAACGACGCCTTGGCGCCCAGGCCGACCGCTTCGAAACAGGCGCCCGCATCCGGTGCGCCCTCTTCCGACACGCCCACGCTCGTGCGGCGTATCGCCGTAAAAGACGGGACCGTGGTCTTCTCCAATCTGCGCGATCGCGTCGAAAACCGCCTCGAGGCCATCGACGCCACTGCCGTCGCAGGCGCCGACCGGAAGATCAGGCTGACAGGCAGTGCGCGCGCCGGCGGCAATCCGCTCAAATTCGACGTCAAGGCGACGGCGCCCTCGCCGCCGGTTGAGCGGCAGAACATTCCGGTCGAATTGACGCTGCAGGCGCCCGCTTACCTGCAAGCGCCGCTGACGGGCCGGGCTGAAGTACGGCTTAACGGCTCGGTCGTCATGATCAACGGCCTCTCCGGCGCGATCGGCGATGGCGCTTTCAACGGCTGGGCTTCGGTCGATGTCGCGAGCAAGCCGCTCGTGAAACTCGATCTCGACTTCCAGCGCCTCGACATTGCCGCCGCCAGGGCGTCGCCGGCCGACCGGCCGAATTCGCAATCCGCTTCGCAGGCTTCGCCGGAATCCTCGTCGCCTTCCTGGAGCAATGCCAGCATCGATCTCAACGGGTTGAACTACGTCGATGCCCAAATCCGCCTTTCGGCCGCTGAACTCAATCTTGGCCAGGCCCATTTTGCTCCGGTCTCGATCGACTCGACGCTGTCCGGCGGCATTATCAAATGCGCCATTTCGAATCTCGGCGCCTATGGCGGACAAGCCAACGGCGAAGTCGACATCGACGCATCCGGCGCTACGCCCGCTTACATGATGCGTAGCGATCTCATGGGCGTGCGCGCGCTGCCGCTTCTGCGCGCAGCCGCAGGATTCGACAAGCTCGATGGCAAGCTGCAGGCAAAGATCACCGTGCGCTCCACGGGCCAGAGCCAGCGCGCGATCATGTCGAACCTCAATGGAACGGCGTTTGCCGATTTCCAGGATGGCGCCATCGAGGGCCTCAACCTCGCGCAGATGATCCGCTCGCTGACCACGAGCCCCCTGTCGGGATGGCAGGAGGGGCGGCAATTGACCACAGACCTGACCCAGCTCTCGGCGTCTTTCAGCATCGAGAGGGGTCAGGCGACCACCAATGATCTCAACCTGGTCGGACCGCTGGTGCGCATGACCGGGGCCGGAACGATCGACATCGGCACGAAAATGCTGGCGCTCCGCGTCGAGCCGAAGCTCGTCATGACCACCGAGGGCCAGGGCCGCCCAGCCGATCCGGTCGGATTGGGCATCCCCGTGGCGATCGAGGGGCCCTGGGCCGAGCCGCGCATCTACCCTGACGTGGCGGGTGTCCTCGACAATCCGGACGCGGCCTATGCCAAGCTCAAGGAAATGGGCAAGGGGCTGTTCGGCGCGGGCGGGCTCGGAGGACTTGGCGGCCTCTCCGGCAGCGGATCGAGCGGCGGTGGATTCGGCTCGCTTGGCGAGACTTTGGGCAATCTGCTGCAACAGGGCCTCGGTCAAGGAATTGGCCAAGGTACAAGTCAGGGTCGCGGCCAGGGCCGAGGCCTCAACGCCCCTGCGCCGACGCCTCCACCCAGCGCGCAAACGGCGCCCGCCAAGGATGATTCCCAGCCGCAGGGGCAACAGGACAGTCAGCCGATGAATGACGTGTTGCGGCAATTGTTTAACCGATGAGACTCCGGTTTACCGTCCAGACCTTAACCATACTCCGCGACCCTCCTGCCGGATGCGCATGAGACCCTGCCGGCCCGAAACGTGCTAAGGAGGGCTTGGCTGAAGGCAATGGATGCGCGCAGCCCGAGTAGGCCAAAGGGCGCGCGCGAGGGTCTGGATGAGCGGGCTCAGGGACAGGATCAGGTTCCTCCGGGAGGGACTGTTTGCCAAATATGTCACGGCTCTGGTCGGGCTCGTGGTGTTCGTGCTCGCCGTCAACGGCGCCATGGAAACCTGGATCAGCTACCGCACCACAAAATCCGGCCTCACCGATGCGATGGGCGAGAAGGCCGAGGCCACCGCCCGGCGGATCGAGCAGTCGATCGAGAATCTGGAACGGCAGATCAGCTGGGTGACGCGGGCGAGTGCGGTAACGCTCGACCAGCACCGCGCCGACTACGCCCAGCTCCTCAATCAGGTTCCCCCCGTCAACCAGCTCTCCTTGCTGGACGGCTATGGCCGCGAACGGCTCCGCCTGTCGCGCACATCGATTTCGATCGGCAGCAATGTCGACTACTCCCGCGATGTCCGCTTTACCGACACCAACGGCCGGAGCGTCAGCTACGCGCCGGCGTTTTTCCAGGATTCCCGCCCCTACATGTCGATCTCGGTATCGCATTCGGGCTTCAACGCCGGCGTGACCGTTGCCGAGATCGATCTGCGCTTCCTCACCGATTTTCTTGGCGACGCGCAGGTCGGGAAATCGACCTTCGCCTACGTGATCGATTCGCACGGCGACGTGCTGGCGAGTTCGAGCAGGGGACCGGAGATCGGCAAATCCGTCGCCAGCCTGCCGCAAATCGGCGCCCTGTTGAAAGCAGGCGGCTCGCCCGCTTCTTCGGGTACAGATCCGGATGGACGCTCGGTGCTGTCGGCCGCGACCGCGGTGCCCCGGCTCGGCTGGTTCGTATTCTTCGAGCAGCCGACGGCGCAGGCGCTGGCGCCGATCCGCGATCAGCTGCTGCGGGTCGCGCTGCTGATCATGCTTGGCCTTGTTGTTGCGATCCTCGCCGGCACGGCGCTGGCCCGCCGCATGCTGATTCCGATCACGGCCCTGCGGCGCGGCGCGCGGCGGCTCGGCGAAGGCGATTTCAGCCATCGCATCGACGTGAAAACCAACGACGAGCTGGAAGAACTCGCCGGTCAGTTCAACAGCATGGCGTCCCAATTGCAGGAGACCTATTCCGGGCTCGAAACCAAGGTGGAAGAGCGCACCCGCGACCTTGCGCAGTCGATCAACGAACTGAAGGTCCTGGAGGAAGTCGGCCGCGCGGTCGCCTCCTCGCTCGATCTCAACGCGGTGCTGCCGACGGTCGCCGCCCGCGCGCTCGAAATCACCCATGCCGACGCGGTCCTGATCTATGGTTACGACGCGGCAAGACATCGGTTCAACCTCGCCGAATCGATCGGGATCGATAAATCGGCAAGGGGGCAGCATCTGTCGATCGAAGAGGATCGGACCGTGCTCGGCGAGGCCGCGAGGAAAGGCGAGCCGATCGCGATTGCCGATCTCGCCGGTGCCGCGGAGACCCTGCTGCGCGATATCGCGCTCAAGGCCGGATTCAATTCCGTACTGGTGGTGCCGCTGGTCGACCAGAAGGGCGTGCTCGGTTCGCTGGTCGTGCTGCGGCGCGCCGCCGGCGAATTCTCTCCCAACCTGATCGGATTGACGCGCACCTTCGCGCATCAATCGGTGCTCGCCATGCGCAATGCGCGGCTGTTCACCGAGGTGGATCTCAAGGGGCGCGAGCTTGCGATCGCGCATGCGACCGTGCAGCAACAAGCCGAAAAGCTGCAGGAGCAGACCGAGCAGCTGAAGAACTGGAACAAGTCGCTTGAGGAGCGCGTCGAGAAACAGCTTGCCGAGATCGAACGCATCAGCAGGCTCGAGCGCTTCCTCGCGCCGCAGGTCGCGCAGCTGATCGCCTCTTCCGACGGCCACGATTCGCTGCTCGACAGCCATCGCCGCGAGGTGACGGTGGTGTTCTGCGACCTGCGGGGATTTACCGCCTTCACCGAGGCGACCGAGCCGGAAGAGGCGATGAACGTGCTGCGTGAATATCACGCCGCCCTGGGCGAATTGATCTTCAAATACGAGGGCACGCTCGACCGCTATGCCGGCGATGGGGTGATGGTGCTGTTCAATGCGCCGATCCAGTTTCCCGACCATACGAAACGCGCGGTGAAGATGGCGGTCGAAATGCGCGACACCATCGGCGCCCTGACCGAGCGCTGGCGCAACCGCGGCCACTCGCTTGGGTTCGGCATGGGGATCGCGCTCGGCTATGCGACGCTCGGCCAGATCGGTTTCGAGCAGCGGCTGGAATATGCCGCGATCGGCAGCGTCACCAATCTCGCCTCGCGGCTGTGCGACGAGGCCAAGGCAAACCAGATCGTGGTGTCGCGACGCGTCTATGGCATGGTCGAACAATGGGTGGAGGGGCGGCCGCTCGATGATCTGCATCTGAAGGGCTTCAATCACCCGATCCTGGCTGCCGAGATCTTGCGCTGGCGCGATGAGAGCGAGGTGATGGAAGCTGCAACGCCCGCACCCGTCGCCGAGCCCGCGCGGCGAAGGAAGTAGGACTCCCCTCCTCCGCGCGCGCAGCGCGTGCGGGGAGGGGTCGGGGGTGGGGGCGCTCCCGAGTCCGGTGTTTGCGGCTAACCCCCTCTCCAACTCTCCCCCGCAAGGGGGGAGAGGCAGACCGAGTGTTTCGCACGGCTCACGTTTTCAAACAGCCAACCACGCCATTACTCGGTCATGCCCGGCCCTGTGCCGGGCATCCACTTCTTGGCTTCGGTCCAGGCAGGAAGACGTGGATGCCCGGATCAAGTCCGGGCATGACGGAAGACACACGCCCGCGCATCCCGCGACGCAAATGGAGTCCGGGCCGTGCACGATGCGTGGCCCTCACGAAAGAAAGAGGGCGCAGGGAATGCCGGGTGCTTGGCCGCACCCGCGGCCTCGCGTGCAAGACAAAAAAGCACACGAGCATAGTCGCCACAGGCAAGCCGAAACATTCCGGCACTCCCTGCGCGAATGGTTTTAACGGTTTCCTTCGCGCTCTCTCCGGTGATCGGGCTTTGTTGTCACCGTCGCAGGCCACGATGCGAGAAGCATCGTCGCCAACTTGACGCCAGCGTCGAGGCATCAAGTGCCCTCTTCCGAAGTTCGTTCCCTGCTGCAGCTTGTTCTTCAACGAACTTCGGAAGGCAAAGGGCACTTGCAAATCATAAATTTCCAGTGCCGCTTTCGATTTGAAGTTCCTGTTACGAACCCGCTACAAACTCCGCAGGAACTTCAAATCGGCGGCGCTGGTACCACACGACTTCTCCGTCCGCATCCGGCGCATTCGTCTCGCGCGCCGTTCGCGTCCATCGCATCCCGCCTCAACGTCCGTGACGATCGCGATACGCCCCTCAATCCGAGGCGGGACAGCGCGAAAGATGCTGGTGATTTGGGGAAACGACCAAGCGGAATATTTTTCGGCGCGGGAGTGGACAGGGCAAATCAGGTTGAAGCGCTTAAGAAAATTCTTTTTTTGACGCAGGGCATGCTGCGACTTTGACCCGCACACTATTGCCAGCGTGAGTTATTGTGTGGTACATTATCCCAGATCAGGTTGCGGCATGATATTGAGCTTCCGGGAGGACTGGTTACGCGAGTTCTTCGTCAACGACGTTCGAACAAAGAAAATCCCGTCCGATCTGGAAGACCGCCTGTTCCGCAAAATCCAGATGATCGACGATGCCACAACGGACCGCGATTTAAGATCGCCACCCAGCAACCATTTTGAGAAGCTGCGCGGCAATCTTGACGGCCTTCACTCGATCCGAGTTAACAAACGATGGCGGCTGGTTTTTCGATGGGATAGCGGCCGGGGTGAGGCCAAGGACGTATATCTGGACGATCACAGCTATGTGTGAGGCAAGCCATGTTGATGACAAAACGCAAGCCGGCGACGATTGGCGAAATTCTGGTCGAGGAATTCATGAAGCCGATCGGCCTGACGCAAGGTGCGCTGGCTAAAGCCATGGGCGTGCAGCGCAAACACGTCAATGAGCTGTGCAACGATCGTCGCAACGTGACCGCGGCGACAGCGCTCATTCTCGCCCGCGTGTTCGGCAACGGCCCGGATTTCTGGCTCAATGTGCAGCGGCGAAGCGACCTGTGGGAAGCGATGCATTCACCACGCGAGCGGAAACGGATCGAACGTGCCCGTCCTCTGACAAAAGCAGCATGAGCCCGACCGCTCATCACCAAGTAGCCCGCGAAAGCGATATGCGGGCGAAGAAATTATGAATTCCCGGATGTCGCTTCGCGCATCCAGGCTACGGTTGCTAATCCACTTCAACGGCGACAAGTTTCTCGGGCCGCACCCTTCATAAGGATACGGACGATCAATCCTGTAGTTTCTCACCTTTTTGTTTTGCTAGCTCAGTCTGATTGATCTTCGATCTCGCGCCTGAGATCGTCCAGTCGTTTGCCATGGTAGGTCCAGGCCCATGGTCCAGAGACAGATGGCCATTCGTCGCCTATCGCTGTGTGAGCCTGAAGTGCTGCATCCGACAGGGAGGTGACATCCCCGCGAAAGTTTACCTGATTGCCTTCGTCGACGGTTGTGCAAATGATCGTCGGGTCCTTATAGAGTTGAAGTTCCGTACCCGGCTTAATGCCAATCATCGAAAGCTTGAATTTGCTTCGTCGCTTTGCCGCCTCGACTTCGGCTTTGATTTCCTTGGTCTCGAATATTTCGTCGCCAAGTTTGACTTCCTTGATAGCCGCAAGGAGCAACGCTGCCCGCGCACGTTCAGGCGCCAAGCGAAAGAATTCCCGTCCTTTGCTTACGCGGTGATCACCAAAGGCTTCATGCAAATGATCCTCAACAAACCCGCCGTTAGCGACCTCGCACGCATAAAACAGCTCAAACGGGAGCGGCACCCCGGTTGAGTATAACCCGCGAATTCTTACCGCTAGGTCTCCGTTCGTACGCCCAATCTTGATCAGACCCGGCATCGCTTCGTTAATCAGGACGTACACAATTTCGGCCATAAGAAATCTCGCGACGTTCAACAGGCCATGCAAAATTCCAAAACCGTTTATTGTCCACAATCTAAGCGCGAGCCTACTTTCGATACAAGCGGGAGATTCTTCTAAGATTCTCAAGTGTCGGCCGACGACTAACTCCTTGCCATGGTCTTCACCCGCTTGGTCTCTGATTTCCCTGCACTCAATTCCCACTGCCGCTTGGCCCCTGCCCCGGCCATCTGCTATCGATGATCCCTGAAACCCGACGGGAACGCCGATGCCTCCATTCGCCTCGCTCCACCCCTCACGCACGCTCCTCGTGCCCCTCGCAGCCGCCCTCCTCGCCCTCGCCTCCCCCGCCCACGCCGCCGATGATTCCGACGCGGCGAAGGAGGGGGCCAAGGGCGCGACCGTCACCGTGCTGAAGGCCTCGAAATTCTGCTTTCCCGCCATCGTCGAGGCTTCGGGCATCATCCTGGCGCGCGAGGAAACCATGGTCCGTCCGGAGCGGCCGGGTCTGAAGGTCGCGGAAATCATGGCGGAGGCGGGCGATACCGTCACGGCCGGGCAGAATCTCGCCCGGCTCACGCTGCCCGAGGGCGGCGCCGTGATGGTGCAGGCGCCCGTGGCCGGACTGGTCTCGAACTCCACCGCCGTCATCGGCGCGCCGGCATCGCCCCGGGGCGAGGCGCTGTTTTCGATCATCGCGCGCGGCGAGTTCGACCTCGTCGGCATGGTGCCCACGCAGGACATCTCAAAGCTCGCCGTCAACCAGACGGCACGGGTCAAGATCGTCGGCGCGGGCGAGGTGGACGGCAAGGTCCGCCGCGTGTCGGCAACCGTCGAGCCGAACAGCCAGCTCGGCCAGGTGTTCGTCGCGATCACGACCAACCGAAAGCTGCTCGTGAATTCTTCCGGCCGCGCAATGATCAAGACCGGGCAGAGCTGCGGCGTGTCGGTGCCGCTCACCGCGGTGCTGTACGGAAATGCCGGCACCGTCGTTCAGGTCATCAGGCGCGCGCGCGTCGAGACCAAGCGGGTCGAGCTCGGCCTGATTTACGGCGCCCAGGTCGAAGTTCGCGAGGGCCTGCAGGAAGGCGATATCGTGGTGGCACGCGCCGGCGCGCTGCTGCGCGAGGGCGATCAGGTGCACCCCGTGACGGCGGCGGCGACGGAGGGGAATTAGGCTGTGGGCGGGGTGATCAGAGGCTGAATCGCTTTCCCGGCAAACTCGATTCACCTCTCCCCCACCCCCGACCCCTCCCCGCAAGGGGGAGGGGAGAAGAAAGCGCCGCCGGACGGGAATCTCTTTGTCACCGGGAGCCCTCGGATGGTCACCGGGAGCCCTCGGATGGCCGATCCCGGGATCATCGTTAATCCCGAAATTCAGAAGCGAATGTTTGTCCTTGCGTCGCGCTCTGTCGCCCCCTCCCCCTTGCGGGGAGGGGTCGGGGGTGGGGGTACGAGTAGCGATGATGTTGGTGACGAGCGGCGCCCTGCCTCAGCTTCCCGCGGCGACGCCGAAACGGACGTCTTCGAGCAGCGAGGACGAGACCGAGGGAACCTGGGCGCCGTCGGTGGCGCGCGAGATCGCGATGCGGGTCTTGTTGAAGACGGATTCCGCGGCCGAGGACTGGGCCTTGAGATTATTGAGGAGTTCGGACACCAGCACCGAGTGCTCGCCAGTGGTGTCTTCAGCCACCTTGCCCGGGGTCGCCGAGGTCAGGATCAGGGCATTGTCGGGCGCGCCGATCGGCGCCAGGCCATGGGAGAAGGTGCGGAAACGCCGCTCATAGGGGTTGCGGCGCGAGGCGTCGAGCACCACGAGCTTGGCGCAGGCGCCGTTGTCCTTCATCGCATCCAGCACGGATTCGACACTGATGCCTTCCCGCCGCACGTCGGTTTCCTTCCAGATCGTGGCATCGACCGGGATCATGTAGCTCTCGCGGCCAGCCTGGATGCCGTAGCCGCCGAAGAACAGCATGACGACCGAGTCCGGCCTGACCTTTGATTTCAGCCGGGCGATGGCGCGGGCCATGTCGTCCCGGGTCGCGTCCTCGACGACATCGACGTCGAAACCGTCCCGGCGCAGGGCACCGGTCAGGGCGCGGGCATCATTGATCGATTGGGTCAGGGGCGCATTGGCGTCGGGGTAATGGCCGTTGCCGATCACAAGCGCGATCCGCGAGGGGCGATTGGCGGCAGCATCGCCCTGCTCGGTTTCGATGGCCTTGGCAGCGTCCAGCGCCCGCATGTTCAGCGCCGCGTGGGCGCCGATCGCCAGGGACACCATGCCAACGAGGGCGGTGACCACGGCTACCGAACGGCGGGAAATACCAAGCTTGCTGAAATCCATCGCTACTCTCATTCGAAGGTCATGTCCGACGCGCGCAGTCTTCGTCGCGCCACAAGGCCTTTTCGGGTTTGAGGGAATGCCAGTTGCTGTGCCGTCTAAATATGCTCAATTTGCGGCGTTGCAACAAACAAACCCTTAACCTGCTGGTCCCCGACCGGCAACCTCATTGATTGCTTGACAACCCTGTGAACCTGCCTTGGTTACCGGCTGGATAATCGCCACAGCGGCGACCCGGAGACTGTGATCCCCATCACACAGCCTGATTCTCCTGTGCGTGACCAAGCTGGTCCACTTGGCTTTCCCTGCCCTTTCATGTCATTTTTCAAGGACTTGCGGCCTGAACGGCCAAAGCGCGCACCCGAAGGACGCACCCGAAAGACACGTGATGGCTTTTCAGGATCTCGCCGGAGCGGCATACCGCGCGCTGACGGCGCACAAGGATGGTCCTTCGCTCTATGATGTCTGCGACCCGCTGCTTCCAAATGGTGCCGGCGGCGACCCGCACCTTTCCAAATTCTACAGGACCGCGCTCGGCAATCCCGCGCTGCGCCCGTTCCTGCGGCGCGCGGGATTGCCGGAGCTCAACGACGCGGCGCGGCTGACGGCCTTGCGCGAGGTGCTGATACGGGCCCGCGACGACGAGTGCCCGGATTGGGCCGCGATCGGCCGGCCGGTGGCGGAGCTTTTCGACACGATCGAGCAGTGCCACCCCCGGCCCAAACCGGCGGGCCGGCCGGAACGTCCGCCGTCCCTGGCCGAGATCGAGCACGTGATCCGGGAAAGCGGCGCGCATCTCTTGCGCTCGTTTGGGAATAACGGCTTCATCCCGGCCTATGCCGCTTTCAATCTGATGGGCGATCCCGACCTGAAGGGGCGCGAGTTGGTGATGGCGCTGACGGGACTGAATGCGCGTTCGTACAAGAACTCCACGCTCCTGTTCAACCTGGCCCGGATCTTCATCGCCCGCTCGCCGGCCCGCGACCTGATCAGCCCGCCCTGGACCGGCATCGCCGAACCGATGTGGCAGCCGGTCCAGATCCGCCACCGTTCGGCCTATTACGACGCGTTCTACAGCGAGGCGCTCTTGAGTTTCATTGGAACCGGACTGGCGTCGCCGGAACAGGCCGAAGCGGCGCGGCGCGCGATCGACGCAATGGTCGATTTCTGCCTCCATCCGAGCCGCGAGGAAGTGCGCACGCATGACGGACGCGCCTTCAGCGTCGTCACCGCGATGGCGCCGCCACCGCATCCGCGGTTTTCCCGGTTCTTCACGGAGATCAAGCAGAACCTCGGCTTCGGTGTCTACGTGCCGGATTGCGACACGACAGCTTGCGCCTTCTCGGCGGCGACGCAGGCCGGCTCCGACGACCCGATGCTCGACCAGCCCCTGCCGGATTTCTATTCCGGCTACCAGGTGAGTCTCGGCGCCAACGAGCCGCAGGTGACGGTGCCGCTGAACGACAACATCGACTATGAGGGTGGCGTCGTCACGTGGATCGACAGTCTTGGAGGCGAGCGTCCCTTCGGCAACGACCTCGACCCGACGCTCAATCTGGACGTCCTGGAGGTCTGCTTCCGCAACCTCGCGCGCTGGAAGATCGTCGAAACGCCGCAACGGATGGCGACGCTGCGCGGCATCATCGGCTTCCAGAAGCGGCTCGCGGAAAGCGGCGCCTTCGCCGATCCGCGCTCTCACGTCTATTATCTGCCCGAACTCTATTGCGCCTATTTCGGCCGCTGCCATTCGGCATTTTCGACGCTGCCTTTGGCGGCGCGGCAGGCGCTCGATCCCGACGGCGCGTTTGGCCTCATCCGCGAAAAGGTGCTGGCCTATGTGCAGGATGAATTGATCGCCAACGAAATGAACGTGTTCGACGCCGCGCTTTCGCTGATCGCGCTCGGTCATCTCGGGGCCGAGACCGCGGCCTTTGCGCCCGCCCTGCACCATATCGTCAGCCATCTCGGCGAAGGCGGCCGGCATGGGCCCTTCAGGGCCTATGAGTGGAACAAGATGAAGACGCCGACGCGCATACTGGTCGGCGGCGCCGAGGTCACTTCGGCTTTCGTGCTGATGGGGCTGGCGCTGGCGCGCGAGGCGATGCTGCCGGGGCGGGAGCGGCGGGGCATCGCACAAAATTGAGTTGCATTACCACAATAGTGGAGTGGATTTGACATTCGCACCCCGCCCTGCCGCGGGTTCGTTAGCGAATGTCAAATCCCTAACTCCACTGGAAATCTATATTTTCCAGTGGTCCTTTGATTCCAGCATTCGCAAAAGTGTCTGCCGAGAAAGGATGCGAATGTTAGAATCGGACAACCAGGCGCTGGCGCGGTGGCCCAATCCGCACCACAATCCGCCACCATTGAAGCATGATCCGGAAAAGTGCGTAGCGGTTTTCCGAAAAGATCATGCGAAAACAAGAATCTAAAGCTCGCAATTCCATTTTGAACGGGTCTTTTCACATGCTGCCGAAACCCCTGTTCGCAATTCTTGCCTTTCTTCTGCCGACAGTCGCACAGGCCGCCGACGTCACCGGGACAGCGAAAGTTCGTGAAGGCGACACGGTTCAGGTCGGCAGCACCCGGATTCGCCTGGGCGGCATCGACGCGCCTTCGGTGGATCAGCTCTGCCTCAACAACAGCGGCGAGCGCTGGACCTGCGGGGTGGCCGCGCGGGACGAACTGATCAAGCATGCCGACAACAAGACCTGGAGCTGCCACATTCGACAGGCCGCCGACCGCCGGGGCAGGGTGATCGCGCGTTGCGAGGTCGACGGCGAGGACATCCAGAAATGGCTGGTGCGCAACGGATGGGCGCTGTCCTATACGCAATTCTCCCACGACTATGACGAGGACGAGAAAGCCGCGCGCGAGGCGAAGGCCGGCATGTGGCAGGGCGCATTCATCGCGCCGTGGGATTGGCGGGTGCGCAACAAGAAAACCAATATTCTGGGCGCCGCGAAACCGCCGGAGAACGCGCATGCAATTCTGATGGCGTCGGCCTCTGGATCGGTCGCGCCCTCGCCCGATTGCACCATCAAGGGCAATGTCAATCGTGCCGGCGAGTGCATTTACCACAAGCCGACCAGCCGCTGGTATGCGAAGATCGAGATGAAGATCAGCAAGGGCACGCGCTGGTTCTGCTCGGTCGAGGAGGCCGAAGCCGCCGGCTGCCGCGAAACCCGGCGATAGGCTTTAGCCAACGAAAATCGACGGGAGCGGACCGTCTTGGGAGAGCCAGAGACAGCGAAGTTTCTACCGCCACACCACGGCCGTGACCGGCTGGAGCGTTTCCTGCTGGTCGCGCTTGTCATCGTGTTCGCCTATACCGCGCTCGCCTATCTGGCGCTGCCGGCCTTGTGGAGTCATTACGAACATCAGCGGCGCCTTGCCGATCTTCCGATGGTGACGCGGACGGCGCAGGGCATTCCCGGCGATCCGATCAATGTCGGGCTGATCGGCGACAAGCTCGACGTGCTCTGCGCCATGCAGGCGGCCGGCTGGTATCCCGCCGATCCGGTCACGCTTCGCTCCTCGATCGAAATCGCAGGCAGCGTCCTGCTCGATCGCCCCTATCGCGACGCGCCGGTCAGCCCGCTTTTCTACCTCGGCCGGCGCGAAGACCTGGCATTCGAAAAGCCGGTCGGCGACAGCGCCGATCGCCGCAATCACGTGCGGTTCTGGAAGGTCCTGGACGAGGGCCAGGAGAAACGCCCGGTGTGGCTCGGAGACGCGACCTTCGATCGCGGCGTCGGCGTCAGCCACTATACCGGCGCCATCACCCATCACATCGCGCCCGATATCGATGCCGAGCGGAAACTGCTCGCCACAGACCTCGAGTCCGCCGGCATGGTCGATGCCAAATACCAGGTGACGGGCATCGGACCCACTCTGACCGGGCGCAACGGCGGCGGCGATCCCTACTACACCGACGGCGAGGTCTGGGTCCTGCGGCTGGTCGTGGCGTGCCAGAAGCGATCCGGACCGGTCGATATCATTCCAAGTCCGCCGGCGACCGAGATCAAGGACGAGATCTGGCATGCGGTGGCCAACGCGCTGACAAAGTAACCGCCCGCCCAAAATGCTCCCGCCGGGTCCGCGAATGCCCGCATCCCTGCAATATCATACCCTCCCGGCTTGAATTTCCCGGCATTCCCCGGCATGCCTTGCTCCAGAAAGCGAAAGCAAAGGGAATCACGAAATGGCCGTTCGCGCGGGCCGGGAATTCCTGGCAATCCCCGGACCTACCACCATGCCCGACGAAGTGCTGCGGGCGATGCACCGTCCGGCGATGGACATCTATTCCGAGCAGATGGTGCAGTTGACCGAGAGCCTGCTGCGCGATCTGTCGAAATTGTTCGCGACCAAAGGCAAATCCTACATCTATATCGCCAACGGCCATGGCGCCTGGGAAGCGGTGATCAGCAACGTGCTGTCGCGCGGCGACAAGATCCTGGTTCTGGAAAGCGGCCGGTTCGCGGTCGGCTGGGGCAATGCAGCAGCCTTGATGGGCGTCGACGTCGAAGTGCTCAAGGGCGACTGGCGCCGCGCGGTGCGCCCCGCCGAAGTCGAGGCTCGCCTGCGGCAGGACAAGGACCACAAGATCAAGGCGATCCTGGCCGTGCAGGTCGATACCGCCTCGGGCGCCTTCAATGACATCGAGGCCATTGGCCAGGCGATCAAGTCCGCCGGCCACCCTGCGCTGTTTCTGGTCGACACCGTGGCTTCGCTCGGTTGCATGCCCTTCGAAATGGACGCCTGGGGCATCGATGTCGCCATGTGCGGCTCGCAGAAGGGCCTGATGACGCCTCCCGGCCTCGGCTTCTGCGCCGCCAACGAGCGTGCCCTTCAGGCGCACAGGACGGCGGGCTTGCGAACGCCCTATTGGGACTGGACCGAGCGGGAGGGCACCGAACATTACCGGAAATACGGCGGCACCGCGCCGATCCATCTGTTGTACGCGCTGCGCCAGGCCATCGACATGCTGTTCGAGGAGGGCCAGGAGAATACGTTCCGCCGCCACCGGCTGCTTGCCGAAGCTGTACGCCGCGCGGTCGCGATCTGGGCCGAAGGCCAGGTGCTCGGCTTCAATATCGCGGAAGCCGGCGAGCGCTCGGACACGGTCACGACGGTGGTGATGGCGGCTAGTCACGATCCGCTGGCCCTGCAGCGCTATTGCAAGGAAAAATGCGGCGTCGTGCTGGGCGTGGGCATCGGCGAACTCACCGGCCAGGCGTTCCGGATCGCCCATATGGGTCACGTCAACGCGCCGATGATCCTGGGCACGCTCGGCGTCATCGAGGTCGCCCTCCATGCGCTCGGCATTCCGCACGGTAGAGGCGGTGTCGAGGCCGCCATCGACTGGCTGGGCGAAACTGTAAGCGCTTGAGCGGTCGTCAGGCTTTTCGGCCCCCCTCGGTTCGTGCTTATATTGATCTGGCGATAATTAAGCCGCCGGCAGCGGCGCAGGCGTATTCCCAGGATTGGGCATCGGGTTTTTCGTCGCGACCAGGTTTCCGCCGCGAGCGTGGACCCGGTCAGGCAAAAATGCGCGCTGGCAGGAACGGGGAGTGATCGAGTGGCGTCCGTTGAATTGCGTGGCCTGACCAGGCGATTTGGATCGCTGGCGGTCGTGGACAATGTCTCGCTGCGGATCGAACACGGGCAGTTGGTCTGCCTGTTGGGTCCTTCGGGTTGCGGCAAGACGACGACGCTGCGGTTGATCGCCGGATTCCTCGAACCGACGGACGGAGAAATCCATGTCGGGGAGCGGATGGTCTCCTCGCGCTCGCGCACCCTGCCTCCTGAACAGCGCAACATGTCGATGATCTTCCAGAGCTACGCGCTCTGGCCGCACATGACGGTAGCCGAGAATATCACTTACGGCTTGCGCCTGCGGAAGATGGATCGCGACACGATCGCGAAAAAGCTCAAGGCCATTCTCGAAACCACCAAGCTCGAAGTCCTGGCGCAGCGCTATCCCGGCGAATTGTCCGGAGGACAGCAGCAGCGCGTCGCGCTGGCCCGCGCCCTCGTCGTCGAGCCGCAGACACTGTTGCTCGATGAGCCGCTTTCTAACCTCGACGCCAATCTGCGCGAGGAGATGCGCTTCGAGATCCGCCGCCTGCATGACGAATACCGCTATACGACGGTTTACGTCACCCATGACCAGTCGGAGGCGATGACGACCGCCGACCTGATCGCGGTCATGAATGGAGGGAAGATCGATCAGCTCGGCACGCCGGAGGACATTTACGACCGGCCGCAATCCGAATTCGTCGCGCGCTTCATCGGTTCGAGCAATGTGATCAAAGGCATCGCCCGCGACGAAAACCACGTGTCGTTTTCCGGCGCGACGCTGCGCGTGGTGGGTGCGAAACTTGCCGCCAACCAGAATGCCGCGGTCGCCATCCGCCAGCACGACATCCAGCTCTCGACCGCGGCGCCGCAGGCACCCGACAATTCGGTCAAGGCGACCGTCACACGGCAGGTGTATCTCGGCGCCAACCGGGACTACATGGTCGAAACGTCCGACGGCACGGTGCTGCGCGCCGTCACTCCGACGCAAACCGCCGTCACTCCGGGCACCGAGGTCTGGCTCACGCTGCCGGCCGAACGCTGCAGGGCACTCAGCCGATAATCGCAACGCCAAGAGGACGCGATGAAACGGCCAATGCTGTCGAGGCGCAAGGTCATCACGGGATCGGCGGCGCTCGGTCTGACAATTTTCGCTTCACCCGCGAGGGCTGCGGCACCCGAGCCGCGAGCGATCACGCCGCAGTTGATCGAGGCTGCGAGGCAGGAAGGCAAGGTCGTTCTGTATTCCCCGATGGATTTGCCCGTGGGGGAAAAACTCGGCAGAGCCTTCGAGGCGCAATATCCTCCCATCCAGGTGCAGATCGAGCGCGCCGGTTCCGAACGGCTGTTTCAGCGAATCGAACAGGAATTTGCCTCCAGCATCCACGCCGCCGACGTGGTCAACAGCGCCGATGCGTCGCACTTCATCCCCTGGAAACGCAACGGATGGCTGGCGCCATTCATGCCCGAAGATGTCGCCAGATATTTTCCGGAAGAATATCGCGATCCCGACGGAATGTTTGCGACTTCACGGCTCTGGCTCTCTTCGCTTGCGTACAACACCAATCTCGTCAAGCCCGCCGACGCTCCGGCCAGTTTCGCGGATCTTCTGGATCCGAAGTGGTCCGGCAAGATGGTCAAGGGCCATCCCGCCTATAGCGGCACCATCATGACCACGACGTTCCAGCTCGTTCGCGAACTCGGCTGGGAATATCTCGAGAAGCTGTCGAAACAGCGCGTGATGCAGGTGCAATCATCGACCGACCCGCCGAAGAAGCTGGCCTTGGGCGAGCGCGCCGTGATGGCTGATGGCAACGAATATAATGTCGTCCTGCTGAAGGAAGCCGGGCAGCCGGTCGAGCCGGTCTATCCGGCCGAGGGCACTCCGACCATTTCCGGTCCCACCGGGATATTCGTCAGCGCGCCGCATCCGAACGCCGCAAGACTGTTCCAGGCCTGGCTGCATACGCGCCAAACCCAGCAATTCTTCACAGACTTCACGGCGCAGTATTCGGTTCATGCGCAGGTGCAGGCCAAGGAGGGGCGCCGCAGGCTTACCGATATCAAGCTGATGAAGGAAGATCCTGCCGGCGTCGAGAAGATGGCGGACGAGATCAAGACACGCTATGCGCGGCTGTTTCGGGTGTAACTATCCTCATGGTGAGGAGGCGCATGCGCGCCGTCTCGAACCATGAGGCCACGACGGGCTTTCATCCTTCGAGACGCGGCTTCGCCGCTCCTCAGGATGAGCGAAATCGAACAGGCAGACCTATGACCATCACCGCCGGCATCGAAAGCCCCAAGGCCAAAATCGACTGGACGAAGCCGGTCCTCTGGCTGTTCGCGGCATTCCTGATTGCTCTGATCGTGTTGCCGATGTCGTGGCTTGCGATCTACAGCGTTACCGACAAGGCCGGTCATCTGACGCTGCAGAATTTCGTCACCCTGTTCAGCGACCCCGACTTCCTCGATCCCTTGCTGACGACCGCCATCATCGCTACCACCTCCGCCATCTTTTGCTGCGCGGTCGCGGCTCCCATGGGATGGCTGGTGTCGCGTACGGACATGCCGGGACGTCAGTTCATCCGGGCGCTGGTGACGGCTTCCTTCGTGACGCCGCCATTCCTCGGCGCGGTTGCCTGGGAACTATTGGCGGCGCCCAACAGCGGCCTGCTCAACCAGCTCTATCGGTTCATCACGGCTGCGGAATCCGACGAGCATCTCTTCAATATCTACTCGCTCGCCGGCGTCATCTTTGTCATCTCCTGCTACACGTTTCCCTTCGTATTCGTTCTCGTTGCGAACGCGCTCGACAACATGCCGGGTGAGCTCGAAGATGCTTCCGCCATTCTCGGCGGCAGAGCCTGGACCACGGCGCGGCGCGTGACGATACCGCTGGCGCTGCCTGCGCTTGTCGCCGGTGCGCTGATCGCGTTTCTTCAGGCCATGACCCTGTTCGGCTCGCCCGCGATCCTGGCGCTGCCGGCCGGCTTCCACACCATGACCACGAAGATCTGGAGCCTGTTCCAGTACCCGCCGAAGCTCGAACTTGCCGCGGCAGCCGCCGTGCCGCTTCTGGTTTTGACCATCCTCCTGCTGCAAGGGCAGAAATTTCTGCTCGGACGGCGCGGCTTTTCGGTCCTCGGCGGCAAATATGGCGCGCCCCGCCGTGTTGAACTGAAGAAATGGCGCTGGGCAGCGCTGGCATTTTGCCTCTTGATACTGCTCAGCCCGGTCTTTTTGCCGTATTTCGCGCTCTTCAACGCTGCCTTTTCGCCGAACGCCACGACGCTGGCGACGCCGTCGACGTTTACGCTGCATAACATCGTATTCGTGTTCACCGAGTTGTCGTCGACCCAGCTCGCCCTCAGGAACACCGTCATCCTCGGTACCTCGACCGCGACCATCGGCACCCTGCTGGCCCTTGTGATCGCCTATGTCACGACCCGCCAGGCGATTGCCGGCCACCGTGTGCTCGGCTTCCTTGCGACCGCGCCGGTCGCCGTTCCCGGCATCGTGCTCGGCGTCGGCCTGTTCCTGAGCTACACGCGCCCGCCCTTCGTGCTGTATGGCACGTTGTGGATTCTCCTCATCGCATTCCTGACAATCAACCTGCCGTCGGCCTATCAGCAATTGCAGGCGGCGTTCGCCACCATCCATCCGGAACTCGAGGACGCGAGTCGCATTCTCGGCGCGACGCGGCTGCGGTCGCTGCGCCAGATCACCGCGCCCTTGTTGCGCACCGGCGTCATTGCGACGTGGTGCTTCATCTTCATCGGCGTGATGCGCGAGCTTTCGGCGGCGATCGTTCTGTTCACCTCGCAGACGAAAGTGATCAGCGTTCTCATCTATGACCTCAACGAAAGCGGCGATCTTGCCGCCATCTCCGTCCTCGGCATCGCAATGCTGGTGATCACGTTCGCAGTGGTGTTCACCGTGAACCGGATTCCGATGTTTGGCGGCAGTGCGGGAGCGCGTTTGAGGAACTGAAGATCCCTACGGCTCCCGCTCTTCCATCCTGTACGCTTCGACCTGCGCCTTGAGTTGTTCGAGATAGGCCGTCGGCGCTGCGCGATCGACGAGATATTTTCCTTCCGCAAGCCACGAGAGAACTTTCAGGTCGATCGCCGGGGAGTGGTGAATGACGTCGGAATAATTGCTCAGGTCATGGGTCACTTCGCTCACGCTGCGAAAATCGTACAGCCGCACATTTGGGAGCGATGTGAGCCGGCGACACATGTAAGCGGAAAAATCGTAGACGCTTCTGAGCGTGCCCGGCGACGCATCGCGCAGCGCGACCCATTGCAGGATGGAATAAGGCGGCAGGTAGACGTCGAATGTCACCTCGGGATGGCCCGACAAAAGGCCTATGGCGTCGCGTTCGAAAACACGCACCTTCATGTCGTAGTCGGTGTCGTCAGCCAGGTATTTAACGCGAGGTGGATCGGTAATGTATTTGAACGCCGCGATCGCGCGTTTCGTGTTGTACAGCGCGTCGGCGTCGAAATCGGCCGGCAGGGCATTGATGTCATCGACGCGCTCGATCGGAAACCTGAAGATCACCTCGCTGGTCAGCCGTGCCGCGACGGGCCCGATTGGCGGAATCGATCGCGCCAATATCCAGGCGGATTCCCGCGCCATGGCGCCGCTCAGAAGATAACCGGCAAGGCCTTTCAGGTTTCGCCGGTAGAGATCGGCCGGAATAAAGACATCGGCATCGATCTCCGGCGCATCGTGGAAAATCCAGTCATCGACTTCCCAGATCGCGCGTTTGGGATGACGGGCGAGCGCTGCGTCGAGGACGAAAACCTGTTCGTGCGAGTTCGATCCGTTCAGGGCAAGCTTCAACGACTTCACGCCCAGTATCCGGTCGATATCGCTCTGCCGGAAATGGATCGCGAGCGACGTCCCCATGAAGAACGGTGTCGAATTCCTGGCTGCGGATCAGGCCGGCGTCCTGCATGCGGCTGTCCTGCGAGTACATCGCAGGGAAGAAACGCTGCGGCCTGAAGATTTGCAGCGGATCGACCATGAAATTGAGCGCGCCCGCGAGCAGAATCACCGACAGGCTCGTGCTCAGCAAACGAATCAAATCCCTGGATGGCCTGCTCATCAAAACCTGAAATAAATGAATTCGCTGTGCTGCTGGATTCCGAGAATCCCGAAAGCCAGCACCATCGCGGTGCCATAGATGAAGGCCGGCCGCCCCTGCCAGGCCCTGAGGTTTTCGCCGACGTTCCGGTTACGGTGATCATATCCCATGATCTCCTGGGTGTTCGGTGCAAACCAGGCAATCGCAACATAGATCATGATGAGTACGCTCTGGATCATCTCGGTGCTGCCGAAGGCGATCTGCCCAGGATCGGCCATCTTCGACAGGACGAAGAGCGCCGAAGACAAATTGCTGGCGCGGAAAAATACCCAGGCGACGACGACCGACAGAAACGTAAGCATGAACGCGGCGATATTCGCTGCTGGCGCGAAACGCGGCGCGACCTTTGGGCCATGATTGGTCCATGCGTGATTGATGCAGAGATAGATGCCGTGCAGGGCGCCCCACGCCACGAAGGTCCAGGCCGCACCATGCCAGAGGCCGCCGAGCAGCATCGTTATCATGAGGTTGACATAGCGCAGAAGCCATCCGTGCCGGTTGCCGCCGAGCGGAATGTAGAGATAATCGCGCAGAAACTGCGACAGCGTCATGTGCCAGCGACGCCAGAAATCGATGATGCTGAAAGCCTTGTACGGTGAATTGAAATTCAGCGGCAGGAAAATGCCGAACATCAGCGAAATTCCGATCGCCATGTCCGAGTAGCCGGAAAAATCGAAATAAAGCTGGAACGTATAGGCAAGTGCTCCGATCCAGGCCTGGTCGAATGTCGGCGCGGCCGATCCGAAAGCCTGTGACACCAGCGGCTGGATTCCGTCGGCCAGGACCGTCTTCTTGAACAGACCGATCGCGAAAATGATCAGGCCGCACAGGATCAGATGCGGATCCGGCCGCCTGGCCCGGGGACCCTCGAACTGCGGGATCATGTCCTTGTGGTGAAGGATCGGCCCCGCGATCAGATGCGGGAAATAGGTGACGAACAGCGCGTAATGCGGAAAGGCGTAGCGCGCGACCTTGCCCCTGTAGGCATCGACCAGAAAAGCGATCTGGGTGAAGGTGTAAAAGGATATTCCGACCGGCAGCAGGATCTCGACCGTGATAGCGGTCGAGAAGATCGCGTTGAGGTTGGCGGCAAAAAAGCCGGCGTATTTGAAAATCCCGAGCAACAGCAGATCGCCCGTGACACCGGCCGCAAGGACGGCAAGCCGCGTGGCGGCGCGCAGGCGCTGCGAAATCAGCAGGAAGCCGACCAGATAGTTGAAGACGATCGATCCCGCGAGCAGCGGCACAAACTGCCAGTTGCTCAACGAGTAGAAGGCGAGCGAGGCCAGCGTCAGCCAAATCACGGACGCCAGATGGTTCAGACGGCCGAGCGCGAAATAGCCGAACAGAACAATTGGCAGGAACAGGAAGATGAAGGAATAGGAGTTGAACAGCATGGGGCCCCCGCGCGCCACACAAAGCCTAACCATAACATCCACACTGGAATCAAAGATTATCTGGCAAGGCCGCCATATCTGGCAATTCGCCCCGGGAGATCCGATATGGTCTGGCGGGGCACCCCCGCCCCGCACCCACGACCGAAACCGAGTGACCAGTTGATGGACAAGAGAAGCCCCGTAACGCCGCCGGTCGCGCCGCGACGTCCGCATTCATTCACGACCCACGGCATCACCATTGCCGATGACTATGCGTGGCTAAAGGATGAGAACTGGCAGGAGGTGCTGCGCGATCCCTCGATCCTGAACGCGGATATCCGCAGATATCTCGAGGCGGAGAACGACTATACCGAAAGCCTGCTCGGCCATACCGCCGCTCTGCAGAAGGCGCTGGTCAAGGAAATGCGCGGACGCATCAAGGAAGACGATTCCAGCGTTCCCTCGCCCGATGGGCCTTACGCCTATATGCGGAAGTTCCGGGAAGGCGGTCAGCACGAAATGTTCGGACGCTGTCCGCGCAACGGCGGCGAGGCCGAGATCATCCTCGACGGCGACGAGCTTGCGGCGAAGCACGACTATTTCAGGTTCGGCGGCGCCCGCCATTCCCCCGATCACCGGCTCGAGGCCTGGAGTGCCGACGTCAAGGGCTCGGAATATTTCACGATTAGCGTGCGCGACTGGGCGACCAAAAAAGACCTCGACGACATCGTCGAGGAAACCGACGGCGCCGTGGTGTGGAGCACGGACGCGAGCGCCTTTTTCTACGTGAAGCTCGACGACAATCACCGACCGATGCAGGTGTGGCGTCACCGCCTCGGGACCAGCCAGGCCGATGACGTCCTGATTTACGAGGAAATGGATTCCGGCTGGTTCACGCATATTCATGAAAGTTCAAGCGGCCGGTTTTGCGTCATCGCCGGAGGCGACCACGAAACCTCCGAACATCGCCTGGTGGATCTGGCCAATCTCGACGCGCCGCCGCGCCTGGTCGCGGCCCGCGAAAAGGGCGTGCAGTATTCGGTTGCCGATCGTGGCGACGAACTGTTCATCCTCACCAATGCCGACGAGGCCATCGACTTCAAGATCGTGAAGGCGCCGCTGCAATCGCCGGGGCGGGCAAACTGGCGCGACCTGATCCCGTATCGCGAAGGCATCTACGTGCTCGATCTCGAGCTCTTTTCCGGCCATATGGTACGGCTGGAGCGTGCCAATGCGTTGCCAGCCATCATCATTCGCGACCTCGTCAGCGGCGAGGAGCACGCCATCGCCTTCGACGAGGCGGCGTATTCGCTGGACACGATGGGCAGCTACGAATTCGAAACCACCAATCTGCGCTTTTCCTATTCGTCGATGACAACACCTTCCGAGGTCTATGATTACGACATGGCGCGCCGTACGCGCATCCTGCGCAAGCGCCAGGAAATCCCCTCCGGCCACAATCCCGCCGACTACGTCACCACCCGCATCATGGCGACGTCGCATGACGGCGCGCAGGTGCCGATATCGATCCTGCATCGCCGCGATTTCAGGCGCGACGGAACCGCGCCGCTGTTGTTGTACGGTTACGGCTCCTACGGCATGGCGATGCCCGCGTCGTTCTCCTCCAACCGGTTGTCGCTGGTCGATCGCGGTTTTGTCTATGCGATCGCGCATATCAGGGGCGGCGCCGACAAGGGCTGGCAGTGGTATCTCGACGGCAAGCGCGAGAAAAAGACCAACAGTTTTGAGGATTTCGCGGCCTGCGCGCGCGCGCTGATCGCGGAAAAATACACCGGCATCAAGCGCATCGTCGGCCACGGCGCGAGTGCGGGCGGGATGCTGATGGGCGCGACCGCCAACCGGGCCGGTGAGTTGTTCGCCGGCATCGTCGCCGAGGTGCCGTTCGTCGATGTCCTCAACACCATGCTCGACGACAGCCTGCCGCTGACGCCGCCCGAATGGCCGGAATGGGGCAACCCGATCGAAAGCGAAGCGGCCTTCAGGACGATCCTGTCGTATTCGCCTTACGACAACCTCGCAGCAAAGGAATATCCGGCAATCCTCGCGATGGGTGGCCTGACCGATCCGCGTGTCACCTATTGGGAGCCGGCGAAATGGATCGCGCGCCTGCGCGCGACCATGACCGGCGGCGGACCGGTGCTGTTGCGCACCAATATGGGCGCAGGCCATGGCGGCGCATCCGGCCGATTCAACCGGCTCGATGAGGTCGCAATCGTCTATGCGTTCGCGCTGTGGACGGTGGGTTTGGCGGAGAAGAGCGAGGCCTGAAGGGCCATGCAGACTTACAGGAAGAAGGATTTTCCGACGCAGGACGCCCGCCGGCTTCTCGAGCCGGGACCGATCGTGCTCGTCAGTTCGGCCCATGGTGATCACACCAACATCATGACCATGGGCTGGTACATGATGATGGAATTCACGCCCTCCTTGATCGGCTGCTGCATTTCAGAGGCAAACCGCAGTTTCGAGCTGGTCCGCAAGAGCAGGCAGTGCGTAATCAACATCCCGTCCGTCGACCTCGCCGCCAAGGCCGTGCGGATCGGCAACTGTTCGGGGCGCGACATCGACAAATTTGCGGAATTTGGCCTGACAGCGAAGCCCGGCACGCATGTCCGCGCGCCCTTGATCGAGGAATGCTACGCCAATTTCGAATGCCGGCTGACGGATTCGAGCTGGATCAGGAAATACAACGTGTTCGTGTTCGAGATCGTGAAGGCTCATGTCGCGGTCTCCCCGAAATACCCGAAGACGATCCACTATCGCGGCGACGGCGAGTTCATGATCTCGGGCGAAAACACGCGCCGCTTTCGCGAGTTGTTCAGGCCGGAGATGCTGTGAGTTGGCAAGGTCCACTAAAACGGTTCGATCGGATAGACTCCGTTCTCCAGCTCGGCATGCTCGATAAAAACCTGGCAGGCGGGGAGCAACTGGGGATGGAATTTCATCACCATCTGACGCTGCTCCTCGGTCATGCGGTGATAGCCACGCTCGTCGGGGTCGGCTTTCCAGCCGAAATTCTGCTGGAGAAGCTGCCCTGAATAGGTGCGCTTGGCATCGATGAAGACCACGGGCCATGTCTTGCTCTCGCTGGCCACCTCCTCGCTCCAGCCGATCCATCGCCAATTCACCGACCGGATCAACGCGAGATGGCTGTCGGTGAATTCAAAACGGCGTGCCGGATCGAATCCGATCTGCGCGAGTTTGGCATCGATCGGCTGCACGGGGTCGCCGACGAGCCACGTCAGCTCGCGCATCGAGAGGTTGGAGATCTGATATTTCGCAGGGGGGAGCCTGGCATGCCGGAAGAACAAGGGAATCATCGCCTGCGCTTCACAATAAAGTTGCGCCACCCCCTCCCAGGTTCGCACCCCGGTGGCGTCGCCTATGTCGCCGAGCGGATTAGGCGTTCCGAAAGGACGGCTGGGATCGAGCGACGGAGCGGTGTTCTCGGCAGGGTCCATCAGGAAGCGGGCAAGGCGCAGAATCGCGCGATGCTGATCGGTCAATTGCCGCTCGCCGCGCGACGAGGGATTACAGGCAAGAAGGATCGACTTGATTTCCGGCTTGAGCTCGCGGGCAAAGGCGCCGCCGTTTGAGTTCGCGACAAATTCGCTGATCGTGAGCGGACGCGGCGGGATGTTCATTGAATCTTCCTTTGCAACCAGCCCTCAGGCCTTACGGAAGCATGAACCCCGTATCGGCGGTGCAACGCAGCCCGTACCGCTACACAACGTTGTGATCGCGTGAGCCCGAACGCGCTACCGCCCCCGCGCCTTCCTCCACATGGCAAAATCCTTCAGCGTCTGCTCGTCGGTCGCGGGATAAAGCCCCAGGATCGAGCGCCCCTTTCGGACCTGCTCGGTGACGAAATCCTCAAACACCGTCATCTCGCAAGCCTCGCTGGCGATCTCGTCGGCGAGATGCGCAGGGATCACGATCACCCCGTCGCCGTCGCCGAGAATGACGTCGCCCGGAAACACCGGCGCGTCGCCACAGCCGATCGGGACGTTGATCTCGATCGCCTGATGCAGCGTGAGATTGGTCGGCGCGCTCGGGCGTTTGTGGAAAGCGGGGAAGCCGAGCCTTGCGATTTCGGCCGAATCGCGAAACCCGCCGTCGGTGACTACGCCGGCGACGCCCCGCTGCATCAGTCGCGTGACAAGGATCGCACCGGCGGACGCCGCACGCGCATCCTTGCGGCTGTCCATCACCAGCACCGCGCCCGGCGGACAATCCTCCACCGCCTTGCGCTGCGGATGGCCGCGATCGCGAAACACCTCGATCCTGTTGAGATCCTCGCGCGCCGGCATGTAGCGCAAGGTGAAGGCCTCGCCGACCATCACCGGCTGATCCGGGCTCAAGGGACGCACGTCCTGGATCATCTGAATGCGGAAGCCGCGCTTGAAAAGGGCGGTTGCGACCGTCGCGGTGGAGACGGTTTTCAACTTGTTACGCGTCGCCTCGCTCAGTTTCGACATGGTCTCTGTCCCCGGCTGCCTGTCATTCCGGAGCGCAATGTCAGCCCGGAACGACTGGTCAAAAGATCGACGGCTCGCCGACCGGCCCGCCGAACGAAGTTTCGAGAAAATCGAAGTCGCAGCCTTCATTGGCCTGTTGGATATGCCTGGTAAACATCCAGCCATAGCCGCGCTCGAAGCGGGTTTCGGGCTGCTTCCACTCGGCGCGGCGTCTGGCGAGTTCGGCTTCGGTCACGTCGAGATTGATGGTGCGCGCGGCGACATCGAGCGTGATGTTGTCGCCGTTCTTCACCAGCGCAAGCGGCCCGCCGATATAGGATTCCGGCGAGACGTGCAGGATGCACGCGCCGTAGCTGGTGCCGCTCATGCGCGCATCCGAAAGCCGCACCATGTCGCGAACGCCCTGCTTCACGAGCTTGGTCGGGATTGGCAGCATGCCCCATTCCGGCATTCCGGGGCCGCCCTGCGGACCCGCATTGCGCAGGATCAGCACGTGATCGGCCGTGACATCGAGAGCGGGATCGTCGATGGCCTTCTTCATCGAAGGATAGTCGTCGAATACCAGTGCCGGTCCGGTATGTTTCAGGAAGCGCGGCTCGCAGGCGCTCGGCTTGATCACGCAGCCGTCGGGAGCGAGATTGCCCTTCAGGACGGCGAGCGCACCCTCCTCATAGATCGGATTTTCGACCGTGCGGATGACGTCGTCGTTATAGACTTCCGCGCCAGCGATATTTTCGCCGAGCGTTTGTCCCGTGACCGTCAGGCAATCGAGATGCAGGTGACTGCTGATGCGGCTCATCAGGCCGGGCAGTCCTCCGGCGTAATAGAAATCCTCCATCAGATATTTGTCGCCGCTCGGCCGCACATTGGCGATAACGGGAACCTTGCGGCTCGCCTTTTCGAAATCGTCGAGCCCGATGTCCTGGCCGGCGCGGCGCGCCTGGGCAATCAGATGAATGATCGCATTGGTGGAGCAGCCCATCGCCATCGCGACCGTGATCGCGTTTTCGAAGGCCTTGCGCGTCTGGATCTTCCGCGGCGTCAGATCCTCCCACACCATCGCGACGATGCGGCGGCCGCATTCGGACGCCATGCGGATATGCCCGGAATCGGCCGCCGGAATCGAGGAAGCGCCCGGCAGCGTCATGCCGATGGATTCGGCGATGGCCGTCATGGTCGACGCGGTGCCCATGGTCATGCAGGTGCCGTAGCTGCGCGCGATGCCGGCCTCGACGTCGACCCAGTCCTTGTCGGAAATCCTGCCGGCACGCCGCTCGTCCCAGTATTTCCAGGCGTCCGAACCGGAGCCCAGCGTCTTGCCCTTCCAGTTGCCGCGCAGCATCGGCCCGGCCGGCAAATAGATCGCGGGCAAATTCATGCTGGTGGCGCCCAGAAGCAGCGCAGGCGTGGTCTTGTCGCAGCCGCCCATCAGCACCACGGCGTCCACCGGGTGGCCGCGCAGCAATTCCTCGGCATCCATCGCCAGGAGGTTGCGATAGAGCATGGTGGTCGGCTTCAGGAAGGACTCCGACAGCGACAGCGCCGGCAACTCCATCGGGAAACCGCCGGCCATCAGGATGCCTCGCTTGACGTCCTCGACCCGGCTCTTGAAATGCATGTGGCAGGGCTGCGCGTCGGACCAGGTGTTGAGGATTGCAATCACCGGACGGCCCTTCCACTCCTGCGGCGCGTAGCCCATCTGCATCGCGCGCGAGCGATGACCGAAGGCGCGCAGATCGTCGGGCGCAAACCAGCGCGCGCTGCGCAATGAGTCCGGGGTTTTCCTGTTTTCCGTCATGGCGAGACCTGCTTGAGAGCCATGTCATCTCACATGTTCATCTCACAGGCGATCCATGCGGAGCAAGTCCCGCACGTTTGGCCGGGATCCTTTCGGGGTGGCCCGCCGCTCGGCTCGCGGGCAGCGCATTGTCGCGGGCCAGGGAGGAGCATCTACGGCGATCCTCCACCGGCAGTTGCAGGTTCCATCGGCTGCTCCCACGTTGCCGGCGCAGCTCGTTTCCTTCGGAATGCGAGTCCGCTTTATGGTTAATTTTTCACTGCGTTTTGGTCGAGGATGAAAACGTCGCTTTTTGAGCGAGATGGCGCGCCTCGGTCATTGGCGCTCTCATTTTTTCTGGAAAAGTTTAGCCGATCCGCGCCGGCCGGCCGGTGCTATCCTACGGTTTTTTACCACTTAATTTACGGCGCCCTGTTTTTATCGGTCAAACGTGCGTGATGCTTTCCGCAAATCTGCAATTTTTCGTTTTCCTATGCTGCGATGACACAGGCTGAGAAGCTCCAGGAGTATTTACGGCGATTGAGTCCGGCTGCGCGCGGCAATCTTTTGACCGAGCTGGAGCGGCTGGAGCTCTGCGGCGCAGAAATACCGGGTGCGACCTGGATCATCGAAATGCTGCGTGCCGAGTTCCGCGCAGACGGACAGGGACAGAAGCATCGCAGCCCACCGGCACGTCTTTTCTTCGCTCCGCTGGAACCGATGCTGGTGGATGGTGCCCCCGAACATGCCAACTCAGGAGCGATACAGCGCGGTTCGCTGGCGGCGATCTGGGAATGGATCAGCCGGGATTTGCTGCCGACGATGGCACGCGACTATATGAAACTGGCCAGCGATCTCATCGCTGCCGACAAGCAGCGGGAAGCAAGGCAGGCCGCTTCGGCATTTCAGACCAAAGTCGTCAAAAGCCTGGAAAACACGCTTGGCTCGGCCGGCAATGTCGAGCCGATCCGCCACCGGCTGGCTGCCTATACAGCCTCGCAGACGGTCTATAACGACCTGACCAAGATGCTGGGCGTGCTCCGGGCGCGCGAGGCGCTGGCTAAGTTCAACGAAGCCTTGCCCGAGAGAATCGCGAACTTCGAGGGTGCCGCGCTCGACAAGGTAATGGCGCTGCTTGATACCTTCGCAAAGGGTAACGCCGAACAGGTCGCGTTCGCCCTGACGTTGGTGGCTGGCCGGCTCAAGACGCCCTGGCAATTGATCCGCCTCGCCACCAAGGCGGCAGCAAGCAAGAATGCGGCCGATGTCGCTGCCACGCCTTATGCCATTGCGGTGTCGATGGTGCTGGACCGGCTGGAAGACAAACGAGCCCTGTTGCGTTTTGCCCTCAAGAACGAGCGCATCCTCGTCGCGAAGGAAATCCTTGTCGGCATCTACGACACCGAATACGCATTGCAGGTCCGCATCGATCAGTTTGCGCAATCCGACTGGGGTCGGCGGCTCGAAGTATTGATGGCTTCGATTGCCGAACTGGTGGAAAGCGAAGTCAGCCGATTCCCGGATAATGTCGGCCACGTCCTGGGATCGCGCAGGCTGCGCGGCCATCAATCGCTCAGCGGTCGCATGACCTATTGGGCGTGGAAAGGGCGTGATGCCGTAAGCGACGGTGTCGCCTTCTGCAAGAAGCTGGTCAGCGCCTGAGGGAAGTGGTTGTGATCGCCATCGGACGGATCACGATCGGCTCGTGGGGCGCAGATTGAAAAACTTCTCGAAGAATCGCCCCGATATGACAAACCTGAACCACCAATACGCTATACGCCTGGTTTTCATTGACCTGTCCTCGCGGGAAGAGACCCGCCGGCCAAGCCATATCGCCAAAGGCGCCGAGCAAGTGTGATCTCCTTCACATCCGGTGTCCCGAATCCGTGGGCTCACAGGAGTTCGCGGCGCCTCTTTCGCGAGCTTCATGCTTTCGCACCGCACGCGCAGGCGCCTTGACAGCCACAAGCTGCGAGACCGCAACCGGCCACCGCCAAAAGTCTAGCCGCCGTTCGCGCGACCTGATGGAACCCTCCGGATACCGGCGCGTTCGTGATGCTGAAACCCCGTCGGGAATCCGACGCCGTGGGGTTTCAGGCGGGGGCCTTGCGGAGGGAAACTCCAATGGCAGCGCTCGATTCAGACGCCACCCGAACAGACTTCCAGCTCAGTCCGGACGACCACCAGATTTAACTGCGGCGCGCAGTGATCGCATCCACTGTCGGCACCGCGATCGAGTGGTACGATTTTTTCCTCTACAGCACGGTGACCGGCCTCGTCTTCGCCAAGCTGTTCTTTCCGCATTCGGACCCGTGGGTCGGAACGCTGGAGGCTTTCGCCATCTACGCGGTCGGCTTCGTCGCGCGTCCCGTGGGGGCGGCGATCTTCGGACATTTCGGCGACCGCATCGGCCGCAAATCCACGCTGATCGCAACGCTGCTGTTGATGGGTCTTGCGACCTTTGCCGTCGCGCTGGTGCCGGGCTATGAGAGCATCGGCATCTGGGGAGCGGTGATCCTCACCATCCTGCGCTTCATCCAGGGCGTCGGCGTGGGTGGCGAGTGGGGCGGCTCGGTATTGATGTCGATGGAATGGGCGCGCACCAACCATTCGCGCGGCTTCATCGCATCATGGCCGCAATTCGGCGTCCCCTGCGGACTGTTCCTGGCCAACCTCGCCGTGTTGGCCTTCAGCCAGATGTCGGGAGAGCAATTCCTGTCCTGGGGATGGCGAATTCCCTTCGCGCTCAGCCTCATACTGGTCGGCGTGGGACTCTACATCCGGCTGGGAATCCTGGAGACGCCGGTCTTCGCCAGACTGCTGGCCGAGCGCAAGGTCGAACGCACCCCGATAATGGCCGTCATCAAGGAACATCCGAAGGAGATCATCCTCTCGGCGCTCGCGCGCATGTCCGAGCAGGCGCCGTTCTACATCTTCACGGCATTCGTGTTCTCCTACGGCATCGAATCCCTGCACGTGTCCCGCAATTTCCTGCTGACATCCGTGCTGGCTGCCTCCCTGGTGTCGTTCGTATCGATCCCGCTGTTCGGGCATCTGTCCGACCAGATCGGCCGCAAGAACATGTACATGATCGGCGCGGCGGCGACCGGCGTGTTCGGTTTCATCTATTTCGCCATGCTCAAGACCGGCGCCGAGCCGATCATCTTCCTCGCGATCGTTCTGTCGCTGATCCCGCATGACATGCAGTATGGCCCGCAAGCCGCCCTGATCGCGGAAAGCTTCACCGGACGCCTGCGCTACAGCGGCTCCTCGCTCGGCTATCAGCTCGCGTCCGTCATTGCGGGAGGCCCGGCTCCGCTGATTGCGACGTGGCTCTACGGCACCTATCACTCGGCCTTCGCCGTTGCGACCTATATCGCAGTTTGCGCCGTCATCACCCTGGTCGCGACCGCCATGATGTACGACTACACGGGAAAGGATATCTCGGGCGAATATCAATCATCACGATGATATCAGGTTTCAGGCAGCTTCCGCTCTGCGATGATCGCAGGCGGAGGCAAGTCTGCAAATCCATCCCGGCACTTCGAATCAAACCCCTTCGCCTCCCGCTCGGGAGGCGAATTTGATTGCGAGCGTCAGATCCCCCGCCAGCGTTCATAGAACAAGGAGACAATCATGGGGCCAGCAACCCGATCATCGAAGCTCTGTTCACGGACGACAAGATCACTGATGGCGGCGGCGATGGCCGCCGTCTTGAGCTTCGGTTCGGCTGTCCGCGCGCAGACGCCCTCTCCCAACTCATCGGCTCCGGCAGAGAACGCGCCGCCGACCGCCGACAATGCGGTCTTGCTCACGGTTTTTTTCAAGCACGACCAGTCGCGTCCCCTGAGCGAACTCAATGCGCAGCTTGAAAGGCAGGGCTTCTACAAAGCCTTTCCCCCGGCGGGCATCGAAGTGGTCAGCTGGTATGTGATGATGGGCATCGGCCAGGTCGTCACGTTGCGGCTTCCGGCGAGCAGGCTTCGCGAGGTCAATCGCATTCTGGAAAACACTGCCTGGGGCAGCTATCGAACCGAGTTCTATCCGACCTATGACTACAAGTCTGTGGGCATCGCCTCGCATGAAAAAGCGCTAGGGAAATGACGCAGGGGTCGTCGCCGGCGAAGCTGGAGATGTCGGTGCAAATCAGCGAATGGGGGTTCCAAAGTGCCTGGCATCTGGTAGCATGATGCCGTCTGGGTCTAAATCTAATCTGACTGGTCAGATTTTAGGCGATTATCATTGAATTAAGTCGCTCGGTCGCATATTTGTCACGTTTAAAAGAAGGTTTCTCCCTTGGGAGGCGGGACAATGGCAAGACCGAGCTTGCGTGAAAAACTGGCGAGCAGTGCGGTTGAGACCCTGCACACGCGCGGCTTTCGGGGGTGTTCGATTCAGGACATCACGGAGGCGGCAGGCGTCCCCAAGGGGTCCTTTTTCAATCATTTCGAAAACAAGGAAGATTTGGCGGTCGATGCCTTGCGGCGCTATCTGGAGGGCAGCCGGCCGGAGCTGCTTTTCGAGGAGGGTGTCCCTCCACTGCAGCGTCTGAAAAATCATTTCACTTTCCTCTCGCAAAGACTGACGCAATGCGGCTTCGAAAGGGGTTGCATGCTGGGTCTTTTCGCCGCCGAAATGGCCCAGGAATATCCGCGAATGCGGGAAGAACTCCGGTTGGTGTTCGAGACCTGGAGCGGGGCTGTGGAGCAGGTCCTGCGCGAGGCGCAAACCGCGGGCGATATCGATCCGCGTCATGATCCCGGGCAGCTCGCCCGCTTTCTGGTGAACGCCTGGGAGGGCGCCACCATTCGACTGAAGATCACGAGGGATAGCAGCCCGATCGATGATTTCTTCAACGCCTCGTTCCGGGTGCTGTTGAAGTAAACGTGATCTCAATCCCGTTGACAGGCTAAGCTGACTGGTCATATTTGTGGCAGTGCGCTGCGAAGGAAATTGAGAGTACTGCGCCATCAAATTAAGGTGACCGGTCACTTTGATTTGTAGGTAGCAGTGTCATAATACCGTGACTCGCAAAATTCCCCGAGCGGCGCGTCAACTGAGAGAGAGAGATCGCCATGTTGAAATTCCTCCAGAACACCCTCTTGGCTACCGTCGCCCTGGTGGCGCTCGTTTCGGCAATGCCGGCCGCGCCGGCCCAAGCGCAGAGCGCCCCCGCTGGCTTGCTCAGGCTGGATCCGCCCCAGCCGTCCAATGACAGCGTCAAGCTCACCGAGACGCAGCGCGCAAAGCTGCGCAACGTCTACGCCCACGCCCGGAAACACCAGGTCAACTGACGACCCGTTATCCCCGATTCGTCGGCAAGATTTGCGAATTTCAACCTCGGGCCACCCCGCGCTTCCCCGCGCTGGGTGGTCATTTTTATTCCGACGCACATTTTGCCGTCTCCGCGACATCGCGAAGCCAGCGCAATATCACCGTCGACCTCCAATGCCCTTTCCTGCCCAGGGTTCCTGGCTTGAGCCCGCTGCCATCTGCTTCTGGTGCAGTCAGGAAATTGATCTCGCGCAAGGGCCCGCAAAAAATCAGGCATCAGTCTCCGCTCGGTTGTTGAACGGAGAACCTCATGGGCACATCGGGCCTCTCGGTGTTTGATCATACGGTTGAGGAGACCAATTCCTGGCTCAAGGCTACGGCCGAACAGCTTCAGCTCGACCGCCACGACGCCTACCTCGCTTTGCGGGCCGTGCTGCATGCGCTTCGCGACCGCCTGCCGCCCGAAGTCGCGGTTCATCTGGGCGCCCAGCTTCCGATGCTGATCCGCGGCTTCTACTACGAAGGCTGGCACATGGCCGGAAAGCCGACCCGGGATCGGCATGTCGAAGAATTTTGCCGTCATGTCGCGACAGAACTGCCGCCGCAATTTCCGCTGGATCCGCTGATCGTGGCCCGCGGCGTGTTCGAGACCCTGTGGGAAAGGCTCGATCCGGGCGAGTTTGCAAAACTCATGGAGCATCTGCCGGTTTCTCTGCGAACATTGCGATCCTGAATGCGCAGAGCGAACACCAGCTTGCGCTCGGCCTTTCCTCTTCCATCATGATCATGCCGCTGCCGACGCTGCGCGGCAAAGATGCGATAGTTGGCATTGCGATGTACGGCACCTATAGTCCGATGCGATCGGGGCATCTCAGGAACAGAAATCCATGCGCGTATCGGTCATCACCGGCGGCGGGTCCGGGATCGGCGCTGCGGTGGCGCGCAGGATCGCGGGACCCGACCAGTGCCTGATGCTGCATGGGCAGGGGGCAGACGCTGCGGGGCTGGCGCGACTGAAGGCCGTGGCCGCCGAATGCGAGCGGGCCGGCGCAAGCGTGATGTGGCGCGCCAGTGATCTGGCCCAAGCCGGAACCGCAGCCGAACTTGTCGGCGCGACGCGGGAGGCGTTCGGGAACATTGATGCAATCGTCCATGCCGCAGGTTTTGCGGATCGGCGAAGTTTCGAGCAATTGCCGCGCGCGAGCCTCGAACGGTCGTTCGCTGTCATGGCCAGCGCCTTTCACGAACTCGCAAGCTCGGCGCTGGCGGACCTGACGCGCGGACCGCGGGGACGCGTCGTTGCCGTCTCCAGCTTCGCGGCCCATCGCTTTACGCGTGACGCGACATATCCGGGGTCTGCGGCGGCGAAGGCTGCGCTGGAGGTGCTGGTCCGCTGTCTTGCGATCGAACTCGCCGTATCGGGCGCAACGGCCAACATCGTCATGCCGGGTTATACGCGCAAGGATGCGGGGCTGATGGGGGCGCTCGACGCCAGGAGTTGGGAAGCCGTCGCCAGGGCCAATCCGGTCGCGCGCCTGGCCGAGCCCGACGAGGTGGCGGCGACGATCGAGTTTCTTCTGTCGGCAGAGGCCGGACACGTGACGGGCGCGCTGCTGCCAGTCGATGGCGGCCTGACGCTGATGTAGAGCATCATCCGAAAAAGTGGAAACCGGTTTTTCGAATGCTCAAACAAGGAAATGAGATCGTGCTCCGGCTCCATCCAGTCGGAACATGATCGAGAGAAATCGGAGCAGTGATGTCGGACGGCACGGCGGGAAAACGAACGGATGTCATTGTGCTGGGCGCGGGAATTGTCGGCGTGTCCACGGCCATCGCTGCGCGGCAGCGGGGTCTCTCGGTCATCCTGGTCGATCGGCGAGAACCCGGCAGCGAAACCTCCTACGGCAACGCCGGGATACTCAGCAGCGGCTCGATCCTGCCGCTCAACAAGCCTTCGCTGTGGAGCGCGCTTCCGCACTACCTCAGCAACCGCCACGCGGCGCTGCGCTGGGATCCCCTGTGGGCGCTTCGCAATATCGACTGGGTCGCCCGTTTTCTTGCCAATGCGAAGGCGTCGCAGACGGTGCCGCGGGCAAAGGCACTGCACGGGCTGATCGGCGCGTCGTTGAAGCTGCACCGGGAGTGGATCGTGAAGGCGGATGCCGCGCAGCGCATCCGCGAGACCGGCTGGCTGAAGGTGTGGCGCAGCGAGGCGGTCGAAGCGGCGAAGCAGGAGCAGGCTTTCCTGGCCGCATACGGCATCGAGAGCCGGCTGCTCGATCGGCAGGCGATCTCGGCGCTCGAGCCCGAGATCGTGCCCGTCTACAAGACAGGCTTGTTGCACACGCAGACGGCCTCGGTCGATTCACCGGGCGGCGTGGTCAAGGCCTATGCGCGAATGTTCGCTGGTTCCGGCGGCGATATCCGGCAGTCGGAAATCAAATCGATCGCACCCGACGGTGATGGCTGGCGCGTGACGGTTGCCGACGGCGAGATCACGGCGCGCCACGTCGTGGTGGCGCTGGGCCCGTGGTCGGCCGACCCGCTCCGCCCGCTTGGCTACCGAGTGCCTCTGGCCTTCGAGCGCGGCTATCATCGCGAATTCAAGCCGAACCCGGCACGCTCATTGCAACGCCCGATTCATGACGCCGAGGGCAGCTTTCTCATGACGCCGATGGAACAGGGTGTTCGCATCACGACCGGCGTCGAGCTGACCGCGCGCGACGCCCCGTCATCCTACACCCAGCTCGATGCCGTGGTCCCGCTCGCAAAAGGTGTGCTTGAATTCGGCGAAGCGGTCGGCGAGCCCTGGCGAGGGGCGCGGCCGACATTGCCCGACAGTCTGCCGATGATCGGACCCGCGCCACGGCATCGCGGACTGTGGCTCGCTTTCGGCAACCAGCATATCGGCTTCACGACCGGGCCCGCGACGGGAGCCGCGATTGCAGCGATGATTGGCGGCGAGAGGCCGGCTTTCGACGTCGGCGCATTCTCGCCAAGCCGCTACCTCCGATGAACGCAAATTCGCCCACGCTGGCACGCAAACGGGGACGGGCATGAACTACGTGTGGGATTTTGCAATCCTTGGCAAATACTCTCACCTGTTCTGGCTCGGACTCGGCTGGACCATCGCCTATACGATCGGCACCATCCTGCTCGGAACGTTGCTCGGTCTTTTCGTCGGCATCCTGCGCCTTGGGCGCTGGCCGGTGATCGACTGGATCCTGCTCGGCTATATCGAACTGTTTCGCTGCACGCCGCTCTTGGTTCAGATCATCTGGTTCTACTACGCGTTTCCAGTGGTGATCGGCGTGAATATTCCCGCACATGTCGCAGCCGTCACCGTGCTGTCGCTCTATGGTGGGGCATTTTACGCCGAGATCGTTCGCGGCAGCATCGAGAGTGTGAACCGCGGGCAGTGGGATGCGGCACGCGCGCTCGGCCTGCGGCCATGGCGGGTGCTTAGACTCGTAATCCTGCCGCAGGCGCTGAAACCAATGCTGGCGCCCTATGTCAACCAGTCGGTCACGCAGTTGAAAAATACGTCGCTGGTGTCCGTCATCGCGGTTCCGGATCTCGTCTACAACGCGACCCTGATCAATGCCGAGACCTATCGGCCGCTGGAGGTCTACACGATCGTGGCGCTGATCTATTTTGCGATCCTGTTCCCGGCCACGCTCGCGGGGCGAAGGCTCGAGCGCGGCATGACCTACGACAAGGCGTAAGCTATTCGAGCGCAGTCTTCATATATTGAGTTCGACCGGGACGTCTTCCGGCTTCACCCCGCTCAGCGTCAGCCCCTTGACGAACCATTCGCGCATCTGCCCGATGCCGCGATTGTAATCGACCCAAACCGACAGGAAATCGCGCCAGTGCTTGTCGGGTTCGCGGCGGACAGCCATGCTGGACGGGATGGCCACGGAGGGCGATTGCAGGATCTTGTAGGTACCGAGGTTCGGGTTCTTGGCGATCGCGGTTAACCCCAGCACCAGCGCGTTGACGACGCAATCAACCCGCGCCGACGACATTTCCAGCATGACCTCGTCGCGCGACTTGAGCGACTTGATGGTTGCGTTCGGCGCAAACCGGCGCGCCACCGCCTCGTTGGCGGAGCCGACGTCGACCGCGATCCTGACTTCCGGCTTGTTGATATCCGCCCAGGTCCTGGCCTCCAGGCCTTTTCTGAGCATGGCGCCGAATGGATGCGGAAATACCAGATTGGTGAAGTCGACGACCAGCGCCCGCTGCGGGGTCGGATTGAGGGCAAAGCCCAGATCGATCTTGTTCGATTGCAGATCGAGGATCGAGTTTCCGTAGGTCGATTCGGTATATTCAAGCTTGACGTCGAGAAGCTTGGCGATGTCGTTGGCCATATCGATGGAGAAGCCGGACCATGTGCCGGTAGCGAGATCCTTGTTGAAATAGGGCAATTCCCCCGGCAGCACGGCGATGCGCAGCACTTTGCTCGCGCGAATGCGATCGAGCGTGTTGTCGGCCATTCCTTGCGCGGAAGCCGGGCTTGCCAGCGCCGAGGCGACGGCAGCACCGCTGCCGATCGCAAGCGCGTAGCGCAGCGCCTCGCGGCGGTCTTCGGAAATCCTGCTGTCGTCCGATGTGGTCAAGTGTGCCTCCTGACATTCTTCAGCGACAAACTAGCGCGCGTATCGCAAGGCAGCAATAGCGGGACTCCGCAAGTCAGGCCGGCCGTGACTGCGCTTCAAGCTGCCGGCTGTAGCGCGACATGGCGAAGCAGAAGGCAAAATAGATCAGCGCGACGAAGATATAGACTTCGACGCTGAACGACTGCCAGGCCGGATCGACGATGGCTGTCTTGGCGGTAGTCAGAAGGTCGAAGATGCCGATGATCAATACCAGGCTGGTATCCTTGAAGAAGGCAATGAAGGTATTGACCAGCGGCGGGATCACATGGCGGATCGCCTGCGGCAGGATGACCAGCCGATTCTTCTGCCAGTAGGACAGGCCGAGCGCATCGGCCGCCTCCTGCTGGCCAACGGGGATTGCCTGCAGGCCGCCACGGATCACCTCGGCCAGATAGGCGCCGGCGTACAGAATGAAGGCGACCTGGGCGCGCAGCAGCTTGTCGAGATTGAAGCCTTCGGGCATGAACAGCGGAAACATCACGCTCGCCATGAACAGGAGGCTGATCAGCGGCACGCCCCGGATCAGCTCGACATAGAGAATGCAGAGCGAGCGGATTGCGGGCAGCTTTGAGCGGCGGCCGAGCGCCACCGCAATTCCAAGCGGAAAGCCGAAGGCGAGCCCGAAAGTCGCAAGGATCAATGTCACGGGCAGCCCGCCCCAGCGATCCTGCGAAACGAAGCTCAGGCCGAAAATGCCGCCCCACATCAGCACGCTGATCAATGCGAGCGCAGCCAACCATACATAGGCCAACTCGCGCCGCCACCAGGTGCGCCGGCTCGACAGGTAGAAAAGCGCGATGAAGACCAGCGTCGCGGCCGCGGGCCGCCACTGCTGGTCGTAGGGATAGGAACCAAAAAGGATGAAGCGAAATTTTTCGGGGATGACCGCCCAGCAGGCGCCGATGCCGCGAAGCGCGCGGCACTCGCTGGTGTTGTTGCCGGGTACACTCCAGACCGCGTCCCATATGCCCCATTGCGCGAGGCTGAAGAGCATCTTGGCGAGCAGCAGGATCATTACGAGCGAGGTGATCGACGAGAAAATCGAGGAGAACAGGTTCGCGCGCAGCCATCGGAGCGCGCGACCGACTGTGGGGGGCACCGAGCGCGAACCAAGCGAGCGCGATGTTTGGGGCGTGTCTGTCGCTGACGTCATGCGCTCAACGCTCCACCAGCGCGATATGCGCGTTGTACCAGTTCATGAACAGGCTGATGCCGAGGCTGATGGTCAGGAAGACGAGCATGATCAGCGCGATCGCATCGATGGCCTGGCCGGTCTGGTTCATAGTTGTGTTGGCGATCGAGACGATATCCTGGTAGCCGATCGCCACCGCCAGCGACGAGTTCTTGGTCAAATTAAGATACTGGCTGGTCATCGGCGGAATGATGACGCGAAGCGCCTGCGGCAGGACGATCTGCCGGAGCACAAAGCCACGACGAAGCCCGAGCGCCCGCGCGGCGTCCCACTGTCCCCTGGAGACCGCCTGGATACCGCTGCGCACGATTTCGGCGATGAACGCCGAGGTGTAGGTCACGAGCGCGAGCAGCAGCGAGAAATATTCCGGCGACAGCGTCCATCCGCCGGCGAAATTGAAGCCGCGCAACTCGGGCATCGTCACGGTCCAGGAAACGCCGAGCGACCACGACGCCAGCACAGGCAGCATCGCCAGCACAATCGCATAGGGCCAGACGTGACGCACACGCCCGTCCTGCATCTGCCGCGCTATCGAGCGTCGCCGCAACATGAAGAATGCGATCAGCGCAACGACCGCGGTCAAAAGCACCGACAGCTGCCCCGTCCCCATCGGAATCGAAGGGATTATCAGCCCTCGGTTTGAAAGAAAGACACCGTCGACCGGCTTCCATGCGGCGCGCGCGCCTGGAAGACCCTGCATCAGGACGTACCAGAACAGAAGCTGAAGCAGCAGCGGAATGTCGCGCAGCACCTCGACATAGACCGCCGCAAGGCGTGACAACAGCCAGTTGGCCGAGAGGCGCGCGATACCGACAAGAGTGCCGAGCACCGTCGCCAGCACGATGCCGATGACGGCGACACGCAGCGTGTTGACGATCCCCACCAGGAACGCCCGGAAATACGTGTCCCTGGGACTGTAAGGCAGCCAGGTATCGACGATCGGCATCCCCGCCTCGCGGCCGAGAAAGGCAAATCCGGTCGAGATCCGGCGCACAGCAAGATTGTGAGTAGTGTTCGACCACAGCCAGGCGACGATGGCGACGGTGATGCCGACGACAATGACCTGCCAGACCAGTCCCTTGACCCTCTGGTCGCGCAACGAGAAGCGCATTTGTTTCCGGGGAGGAAGCCGTTGTGTGGATGTCGTCACAGCACAGGAACCCCTTGGATGCGAAGGGCGCGTTTCATATGTTGCACCAAAACGAAAAATATGCAACATTTGTTTCATGGCCGAGCCGTCGAGAGCCTCCCCCTTGAGCGAACTGCGCAGTGCCTTGCCGTCGCTGCCGATGCGGCTGCGCGAGGTCGGGCGTTTCGTCGCGGCCAACGACTATGATGCGACGACACGCTCGATGCGGGAATTGGCCGCGGTCGCCGGCGCCGACCCCGCTTCCTTCACCCGCCTGGCAAAGGCGCTCGGTTATTCCGGCTGGGAGGAATTGCGCGCAGCGCTCACCGAGGCGCGCCGACCGCCGCAATCCTTGCCGTTCTCGGGCCGCGCCAGGAGCGGGCGCCGCGGTCCCAATTCCGACGTCGCGCTCGTCTCGGACAAGCTGCAAGCCGAGGCGCTGGGCCTTGCCCGTATCTCTCCGCATTCGATAGCCGCTGCGGCCAAGACGCTGCACGCCGCGCGGCGCATCTGGATCGCCGGCTTTCGAAGCTGCCGCGGCGTGGCCGAACTCCTTAATTACGAGCTACGGCTGTTCCGTCCTGACGAAGTGCAGCTCGTCGGCGGCTCCGGCCCGGAAGATCTCGATCTCGGAGCTTTCCGGGCGAGCGAGGCCGTCGTGGTGATCGGCTTTGCCCCATATTCGCAGGCAAGCGTGCTGTCCGCGCGGGCGGCGCATCGTTGCGGCGCGCACCTGATCGCGATCGCCGATACGGCCACGGCACCGGTGGCCGAGGGCGCCGATCACCTGCTGCTGTTCGAATCTGCCGCTTCGCCGGGGTTTTTCCCGAGCCTGACTGGCGCGGTGGCGATCGCGCAATCGCTGGCGGCTGCTGCCTTCGTGCTGGGCGGAGTGGCTGCGAAGAAACGCCTGGAAGAGACCGAAGCTCGTCTCGCGGCGACCTCGCAATATGTAACAGAGAAAGGTTAGACCATGGCCGTGCGCAACAGCCGCGTGCTGCACCGAAGCCTGCGCGAAACGCCGCCCATTGCGATCGGCGGTGAAGGCGTCTGGCTGATTGCCGAGGATGGCCGCCGCGTGCTCGACGCATCGGGTGGCGCGGCGGTTTCCTGCCTCGGTCACCAGCACCCGCGCATTCTCGAGGCGATGGCAAGGCAGGCGTCGAAACTCGCCTATGCCCATACGGCATTCTTTTCCTCCGAGCCCGCCGAGGCACTGGCCGATCATCTCGTGGGCAGCGAGCCCGGCGGATTGTCGTATGCTTATTTCGTCTGCGGCGGATCGGAGGCGATCGAAGCTGCAATCAAGCTGGCGCGGCAATATTTCGTCGAGAGCGGCCAGCCGCAGCGGCAACGCTTCATCGCACGCCGCCAGAGCTATCACGGCAACACGCTGGGTGCTCTCGCGGCGGGCGGCAACGCCTGGCGCCGCGCGCCTTATGCGCCGCTTTTGTCATCCGCGTTCAGCCACGTGACGCCCGCTTTCGCCTATCACGAAAAGCGCGACGACGAATCCGAGAGCGATTTCGTCGCACGGCTTGCGGCCGAACTCGAAACCGAATTCCAGCGGCTGGGCCCGGATACGGTGGCGGCCTTCGTAGCCGAGCCGGTCGTTGGCGCGACCGCCGGATGCGTGCCGGCGCCGGAAGGCTACTTCCGCAGCGTGCGCGAAATCTGCAACCGCCACGGCGCCCTCCTCATTCTCGACGAGGTGATGTGCGGCATGGGTCGCACCGGGACAACGCATGCATGGGAACAGGAAGGTATCGCCCCCGACATCCAGGCCATCGCCAAGGGGCTCGGCGGCGGCTACCAGCCCATCGGCGCGATGCTCGCGAGCGGGAAAATCATCGATACGATCCGGCAAGGCTCGGGAGCCTTCCAGCACGGACACACCTATCTGGCGCATCCGATGGCCTGCGCGGCGGCTCTGGAAGTGCAGCGGGTGATCGGCGAGGACAAATTGCTCGATCGCGTCAGGGAACTTGGCCGGCATCTCGAAAGACGGCTCACCGAGCGTTTCGGCAATCACCGCCATGTCGGCGACATCCGCGGGCGCGGCCTGTTCCAGTCGATCGAACTGGTCGAGGATCGCGCGACCCGCAAGCCCTTTGATCCCGGCGTCAAGCTCAACCACAAGATAAAGGCCGCGGCATTCGAGGGCGGCCTTGCCTGTTATCCGGCCGGAGGCACCGTGGACGGCCGCAGCGGCGACCACGTGCTGCTTGCGCCTCCTTACATCGCCACGACAGAAGACATCGACATGATCGTCGACCGGCTCGGCGCCGCCGTGGACAGCGCCTTGCGAAGCATCAATCATTGAATTCCTGGAGGATCGAGATGAAAAAGATCACAGCAGCAGTCCTGCTTGCAGCGTCGGTCTCCGGCGCGCACGCCGCAACGCTAGACACCGTCAAGCAGCGCGGCACGCTGGTGTGCGGCGTCAGCGCCGGCTTTGCCGGCTTCTCGGCCCCGGACTCGCAAGGCAATTACAAGGGCCTCGATGTCGATTATTGCCGCGCTTTGGCCGCAGGCGTCCTCGGCGATCCCAACAAGGTCCGCTACGTGTCGCTCACCGCGCAGAACCGTTTCACCGCGCTTCAATCGGGCGAGATCGATGTTCTCTATCGCAATTCGACCCAGACGTTTCTGCGCGGAGTGACACTCGGCCTGCGGCAGGGGCCGGTGAATTTCTACGACGGACAGGGCTTTGTGGTCAGGCGGGATGCCGGAGTGAAAGACCTCAAGGGTCTGAACGGCGCGACCGTCTGCGTCGCGCAAGGCACGACCCATGAGGTGACGCTCGGCGACTACGGCCGCGCCAACGGCATCGACTGGAAACCGCTGGTGTTCGACCGCGTCGACACCATGTACCAGACCTTCTTCGGCGGACGCTGCGATGCCATGACCCAGGACGCCTCTGCGCTCGCAGGCGCGGTTGCGACCGCCGCACCGAACCCGGCCGACTATGTCGTGCTGCCGCAGGCCATCAGCAAGGAACCGCTCGGGCCCTTCACGCGCAATGGCGACGAGGTCTGGAGCGACATCGTCACCTGGCTTCACTACGGACTTATCGAGGCGGAAGAGCTCGGCGTGACCATGGCCAATGCCGACGAAATGGCGAAATCCAGCCCCACACCCGCGATCCAGCGCCTGTTGGGAACTTCCGGCGACCTCGGCTCGCGCCTGGGGCTCGACAACAAATGGCTGCTGCAGGCGATCAAGGCCGGCGGCAATTATGGCGAGATTTTCGAGCGCAACGTGGGCTCCATGAGCCCGCTCAAGCTCGAACGCGGGCTGAACGCGACCTGGAGCAAGGGCGGCCTGATGTACGCCATTCCATTCAAGTAGCGAGCACGCGCCAACGACGCTGGCGCGGGCCAAGGACCCCGCGCCACTGCGGCCGGTCGGCCCAAGCCGGCCTCCCGCCGCTACAACCCGAGGCGATCGCGGATTCTGCCGTAGAGCACCACGCTCTTTACGGCCGCTGGCCAAAATGCGTGGAAGCGAATTGGCCTCACGCGCGTGACTGGCATGTCGATCTCGGCCGCCTCGCCGCCGATCAACCGCCTTGCCAATTGCTGTCCCATCGCAGTCGCAAGCGCGACACCGCGGCCGTTGCATCCGAGATAGGCGAGCGTGCCCGGCCCTGGCTCGTGAATATGCGGGAAGTGATCGGCGGTCATCGCAAGGCGGCTGTTCCAGCCGTGGGTCCATCTGACGCCTCGCAGCGCCGGCCAAAGCCTCAACGCGTAGCGCGTGAGATAAGCGACCGCGGATGGACCGCTGATCCAGCGCATCGGACCGCGTCCTCCCATCAATAGCCGGTTCCCTGTGTCGACGCGGTAATAGACCGTGATATGGCCACTTTCGTACAGCACGGACCGTGTCGGCATGATCTGGCGCGCGATCGAATCGGGCAGCGGCTCGGTCGCAGCGATCGAGCTGAACATCGGCACGACCGTGCGGGAGAGGCCGGGCCAAAGGTCATCAGTAAATCCGTTGGTCGCGATCAGCACTTTGTCGGCAACAACTACCGCACGCGGGGTCTCGATGCGCCACCGTCCGCCTTCGCGTCGGAGCGAAGTTGCCGGCGTCTGGCCGCAAATCGCAGCACCGGCCGCAAGCGCCGCGCGGGCAAGACCCCGCGCAAAGCTCAAGGGCTGCACGTCGCCGCCGCGAGGATCGAACATGGCGCGGACGTATCGATCCGTACCTGTCATCTCTTGCAGCTTGTGGCGATCGAGGACAGTGACCGGCATTCCGCGCCGGGCACACTGCTCTGCGCTGGTCTCGACGGCGGCCGCGTGCATCGGGTGATAGGCCGCGCGCAGCGTTCCGTTCTGCCGCGCTTCACATGAAATCCCGAGGCGGCGGATCAGCTCGAGCGTGAAGACCGGCGCATGATAGGAAAACGCGACCATGCGTCGCCCGAGCTCGGTGCCGAACGTCGCCTCGACGGCATCGGGATCAAGCTTCAGTCCCGGATTGAGCTGGCCGCCATTGTTGCCTGAGGCGCCCCAGCCCGGCTCGCGGGCTTCGAGCACGATCGCATCCGTTCCCTGTTCGGCCAGATGCAGCGCGGTTGAAAGTCCGGCGAAGCCGCCGCCGATGATCGCCACCGACACTTTCCTGTCGGTATCGAGCGGCGGTGCCGCGACCGGGGGCACGGCGGTGTCCGCATAAAGGCTGGGCGGCAGCGTAACGGGATCTCGATTCACGTCGCCTCACAGGGGATGCAGTATCCGACGCAGGAAATCCTGCGTCCGCGCATGCTGCGGCCGGTTGAGAAGCGACCTGGCCGGGCCCTCCTCCACGATAACGCCGCCATCGATGAACAGGACCCGGTCGGCGACCTCCCTGGCAAATCCCATTTCGTGAGTGACCACGACCATGGTCATGCCGTCATCGGCAAGCCTGCGCATGACGGACAGTACGTCGCCGACGAGTTCCGGATCGAGCGCCGAGGTCGGCTCATCAAAGAGGATCGCCCTGGGCTGCATCGCGAGCGCGCGCGCAATCGCAACACGCTGCTGCTGGCCGCCCGACAGCTGCGCCGGATAGACGTCGACCTTGTCGGCTAGCCCCACCTTTCCCAGCAGCGCACGCCCACGATCGAGCGCCTCGGCGCGAGGCTCCTTCTTCACATAGACCGGACCTTCGATAACGTTCTCCAGTGCTGTGCGATGCGGAAACAGGTTGAAGCGCTGGAACACCATCGACACCTGGGTCCTGATTGCGACGATCGACGGCGCGAGGGCGTCGACGCGCGCACCCTCGACGAAGATATCGCCCGCGTCGTAACTCTCGAGGCCGTTGATACAGCGCAGGATGGTCGACTTGCCCGAACCCGACGGGCCGATGATGCAGACCACCTCGCTTTTCGCAACCGAGGCGGTGATGCCCTTGAGCACCTCGACCCGGCCAAAGCTCTTGTGGACGTTGCGAAGCTCGATCATCGGCGGGCGGCTTTCTTCTCGAAGTGCCGAACCAGCAGGATGAGCGGAATACTCATGGTGAGATACATCAGGGCGACCAGCGTGAAGACGCTGGTGTTCTTGAAGGTCGAGGATGCGATCAGCTTGCCCTGCAGCGCGAGTTCGGCGACCGTAATGGTCGAGGCCTGCGAGGAATCCTTCAATAGCATGATCATGATATTGCCGTAGGGCGGCAGCACAATTCGTACCGCCTGCGGCAGGATCACGCGCCGCATGGTCAGCCACCAGCTCATGCCGATGGTCTGCGCGGCCTCGATCTGCCCCCTGTCGACCGCCTCGATGCCGGCGCGGAAATTCTCCGCCTGATACGCCGAATAGGCGATGCCGAGCCCGAGGATCGCCGCCTGCAGCGCCGTCAGCACGATGCCGAAGTCCGGCATCACGAAATAGAGGTAGAACAACAGAACGATGATCGGGATGCCACGGATCAGGTTGATCAGGCCCGCACTCAATCCAGACAGAACGCGCACGCCGGAGACGCGCATCAGCGCCCAGACCAGCCCGAGAATGGTCGACAGGATCAGTGAACCGACCGTGACGGCGATCGTCAGTCCCACGCCCTGCAACAGGATCGGCAGGAACTCGGCGGCATCACGAAGGAATTTTTCCATCGACTAGTGTCCCGGTTCTGACATTCATATCCCATCGCGGCGAGCACTTTTACGAATGTCTGAACCAAAGGGGACACTAGTGGTCCGATTCTAACATTCGCATCCCCTCTCAGCGGACACTTTGGCGAATGTTAGAATCAAAAGGACCACTAGCAAATATATGTTTCTAGTGGAGTTTTCGGATTTGACATTCGCTTTGCGAATTCGTGGCCTGATGGGTAGCGAATGTCAAATCCACTCCACTAGCAACTATATAATTCCAGTGCAGCTTTGACTCTGACGTTCCTTCTGAGAGATCGCGGCGAAGCTGAAAGAAACGTCAGAGTTGCTGCACGGGGATCGCCCGTTGCGCCGTCAGGCGCCCTTTGCGCTGAGTCCCCATTTGCCCAAAATCTTGTCAAGGGTGCCGTTTGATTTGAGTTTGGCAAGAGAGGCGTTGATCTTCGACAGCAGCTCCTGGTCGCCCTTGCGGACTCCGATGGCGACGGTGCCGACGATGGTCGGCTTGTAGGAATCGACCAGGCGGACTTCCGGAAAACTGCCCTGCTTGAGGTTGTAGGCGAGGATCGGATAGTCGGCATAACCGGCCTTCAGGCGGCCCGTGTTGACGTCGCGCAGGATGTCCGGGATCGTGTCGTAGACCTTGACCTCGCTGAACAGTCCCGTCTTCTTCAGCGCATCGACAAACGCGGTGCCGACCTGGGCGCCCACCGCTTCGCCCTTCAGGTCTTCGGCCGCGACATAGTCCTTGCTGTCGGCCTTCGGCACGATCAGCCCCTCGCCATAGCTGTAGACGGGATCGGAGAAGTCGATCACTTCCTTGCGCGCCGCAGTTGCGAACATCGCCGCCGAGATGATGTCGATCTTGTTCGATGTCAGCGAAGCGATCAGCGTGGAGAACTGCATCGGCTCGATCTGGACCTGGAAGCCGGCGTCCTTGCCGATCTCGGTGATCAGATCGACCATGATCCCTTGAACGCTGTTGGTCTTGGTGTCGAGAAAGGTGAAGGGCACGCCGGTCGGCGTCGAGCCCACCTTGAGAACCGGCTGCGCCGATGCCGGCCCAGCCACAATCAGAAGAAGAGCCGCGGTGGCCGCCTGAAAGAGACGTTTGAAAATCATCGCACCCTCATCGCGTTTCGGGTCCCGGGAAATACGGTCACATCGAAGATGAAGGCGCAAGGGATTTCATCGACGCAACGAGCGGGATTTTTTTGCTGGCGAGGCGATGGAAACCGCCGGCGATCTCACGGGACCACAATTCGATAGGTCCCGTCGGCAGAAGGCTTGCCCTCGCGGACCGCAGCTCCGATGGCATGCGTGATGGAATTCGCGACGGGAACGCGATAGTGGATCGAATCCCAGTAATTGGAATCTTCGCGCGTGAGCGCTGACGAAAATCCCCAATCGATGAACTTCGCATTGCGCCGCCGCGCAATCTGCGCAATCCGAGCCTTGCATTCAGCTATGCGAGCGCCCGATTGGGTCGCGGGATCAGGCTGCTCTGCTACGTGAGCGGGCATGAAACTGATTACTTTCAACGCATCGCCTGTCTTCAGCAACACTTCATCGAGCCAGTCCAGCGCCGGAAAGACCGCCGATGCGCGCTCATCCTCGGTCATCACGAATGGCTTCTCCTCCGGATCGGGCAACCTTCGGGGCTGCCCGCGCCAGATGACCGGTCGCGCCTTCTCGACGTCGTAGGTGTTGTCGGGCGGAACGAAGACATAATAGCCATCGAAGCGCGAACGGGCCGCATTCAGCCCCAGATGAACTCCGACCAGCTTGCCGGCCATTTCGACGGTACGGCCGTTGAACAGATACAGGAAATCATTCCACTTGTTGTCGTCGTATAGAAAGTAGGGAAAACCTCGCGCGGTTATTCGCTCGGTATCGGCATTTCCCAGGCACCACTGGTAGTCGGCACCGACGATGATCACCTTCGGCTTGCCAGCGTGATCGATGAAATATTCGGCGATCGTTTTCTGTTCCCAGGCGGTGGCCGCATCCATGGAGAGGTTGGCAAAGCGCGCGCCAAACTCTTTGTCCAGTATCAGCGGATCGAGCAGCTTGGAGGTGGACGTCCCGATCACGAGAGAATCGAACAATCCGCTGCGCACGACCTGCGGATACATGAAACGCTGGTTCGCATCGATCAAATGACGCTTCAGCGGAAGCGAGAATGGCACGTCGCCGTAAGGATCCATCAGCAGAACAAAGATGCAGCAGAGAACGAGGCCAACGACGAAGGTCCCGACAAACAATTCGGCAAACAGTCTCCACGAGACGATGGGAGAGAGATCCCTTTGGTTCGGTCCTTTGGATGCAGGAAACGTCATTTGAGCACGATCAAAACTGGAAATAGATGAAGTTCACGGGGGCTCCGCGCCCGACCTCGAGAAAGCAGTAGACCGCAAGTATCCCTCCTGCGACGGCCAGAGCCGGCGTAGGTTTCAGCAAGCGGTCCTTCATCTCGTAGGCGGATGGGATGAGCACGGACGCGATGGCAGCAGCCACGAACAAGGCGGGCTTCTCGATTGCACCTCCAATTCCGTTCGTGCCGGACAACGACAGAAGCAGGGACATCGCCGAACTGAAGCTGTCCGAACGGAACAGAACCCAGCCGACCAGGACGAACAGCATGGTCAGGACCCATCCCAGGCTCGTCGGAAGCGGCTTCTTCAGTGATCCCCAGGCGCGGCAGACGACAAGTCCAATGCCGTGCCAAACACCCCAGGCGACGAAGGTCCATCCGGCTCCGTGCCAGAGTCCGCAAATTGCCATGCTTCCGAGCGTCGCCACCACGTAGCGCAGGCGACCATTGCGGCTGCCACCCATTGGAATGTAGAGGTAATCGCGGATAAACCTCGAAAGCGAGATATGCCAGCGCTGCCAAAACTCCCGAAGGTCGCTGGCAAGGTACGGCCGCCGAAAGTTTTCCGGCAGAACCAGGCCATATAACAGCGCGATGCCGATCGCCATCTCGGTGTAGGCGGAAAAATCCAGAAACAGCTGAAACGAAAAGCCCAGGGCCGCGGTCCACGCTTCGCCGAAATTCAGGCTGCCTTGCGTGAGCCTCGCAAACAGGGGATCGACCTTCAGGGCAAGCTGGTCCGCAAGCGCCACCTTCTTGGCGAACCCGACCGTGAAGATCACAAGCCCGGCCGCCATCTTTTGCCACATGTCCTTGTTGCGGGGAGACTGGGCAAATTGGGGAATCAGTTCGTTGTGCCGGACGATGGGGCCCGCAACGAGATGCGGGAAAAACAGCACGAACAGCGCAAAAGGTCTCAACGGATAGATCGGAGCATCCCCCCGCAATCTGTCCACGAGATATGAGATCAGCTGAAACGAGAAGAAGCTGATTCCGATCGGAAGGATGAGATTCGATCGAGGCAAATGCATTCCGGTTGCGGAGGTGATGATGGCCTCGAGAAAATTGAGGTACTTGAACGTTGCGAGCGACAGCAGATTGACGGCGATGCCTGCAAAGAGAGCGCTGCGCCGGCCGGTGGCTTCGTGAACATTCGCGCAAAGCCATGACGCAACGATCTGGCCGAGCAGCAGCGGTATGAAACGGAAGTCCCACCAGGCGTAGAACAGCAGGGACGTCGCGATGAGGGTCCATTGCCGAACAGGCGCATGTTCGGAGCCCAGATAGTAGGCGGTCAGCGCCAACGGCAGAAAACCAAGGATGAAGATCTGCGACTGGAACAGCATTCGGCGAACCTCTCCGGCACGGCATACCCGTTCCAGAAGCGGGGAATAGGGACTTGAGAAAGCAATCGTGCGACGCCGTCAACCCCAGCCGGGGAACCAATGCCGGTCGCCCCGAAGATCTCCTGTCGCAGCATCAGCGGAATAAATGATGGCGGAGAGGGAGTCCCCATTTGCTCAGTGATATTGCTGAAGCATTTACGCTTCTAAGAACTCTACCCACGTTCTTACCTACGTTCGAACTGCGAATTGCGGCGAACAGTCGTGATCAACAGTGGCCTTCATCGGCAGTTATCGCGGGGTGCTGTTCGGCGGCGGGAAGTTCAATCAATTTCCAAAAGGGGACCCCTGCCCCCCTACCCCCCGCCTATTAAGGGGCGGTGGCCGTTGGGCCAGAACTTGAGCCGCGCGATTTGCAGTAAAAAAATAATCGGAAACCCAAGTTGGGTAAAAATACCTTAGGAAAATAACGGAAAATACATCGAGCGTATTTTCGCCACATATTCCTTATTGTAGCGCCTGATCAATCCATTCTCTATTCCGAGCTATGCCGCGAACAGAAACTCGCGGGCGGTCGAATTTGTGAGAATTTGTTCTCCAGCCGCGATTTAGACCAACCCGATTTGGGTCAGGTTCCGATTTTTACTGGAAACTCGGGCTGTCAGGACGCCCAAACAACCGGAGCGCAGATGAGCACTGGCCCATATCTTTATGTGCCGAACGAAAGCGACGGCACCGTTTCAGTCATAGACACCTCGAACAACTCCGTAATTGCAACCATTCCAGTCGCTGCTGTTCCGGACGGTGCTGCCGTCAGCCCCGACGGAACGTTGGTCTATGTCGCCAGCGAGAGCGGGTCTATCTCGGTCATCAACACGGCCACCAACACGGTCACCGCCACCATACCGGTAGGCAGTTCGGCCGACTTCGTTGCATTTAGCCCTGACGGCAGTCGGGCCTATGTAACTCACTATGGCGGAAACTACGTTTCAGTAATCGACACGGCCAACAATACTGTTGTTACCAATATCACAGCAGGCGCTGGTACCTACAGTGTCGCCGTCAGTCCTGATGGAAGCAGTGCCTACGTGACGAACGAATGGAGTGGCACTGTTTCCGTTATCGACACGGCTAATAACGTGGTCATTGGTTCCATTGCTGTCGGAAATGAACCTACTGTCGTCGCAGTCAGCCCTGATGGAACCCATGTCTACGTTAGTAATAACGCCAGTGGAACTATCTCGGTCATCAACACAGCCGACAATTCTATCGCGGCTACCATTAGTGTCGGCGGCAGTCCGTACAGCGTTGTTGTTAACCCCGACGGGTCGCACGTGTACGTCGCCACCGGCAACGCCGTTTCGATTATTGATACGAGCAGCAATTCGGTTACCAACACTCTAAATTTCGGTTCGGAAACTCTAGGTCTGGCGATTAGCCCTGATGGTAAGCATTTATATGTCAGCGATTTATACGGCGGCAGCGGCGTTTCCGTTATCGATCTGACGACTAACACGCTCGACGGCACTATCGCCGTCGGCCATGGCCCTGAATATTTGGCGATGGGGAGTTTGCCACCGGCACCACAGCTTTCCCTCGCGCTCGACAGCGGCATTTCTAATAGCGATCACGTGACAAATGACGGCACTGTCGTAGTAAATGGTTTACTGAACGGAGCGACATGGCAATACAGCACGGATAACGGGACAACTTGGATTAACGGCACCGGGACTAGTTTTGCGTTGACCGGCGACGGGCCTAAGACCGTGGAGGTTCATCAAAACAACGGAGCGGGCGTCACCTCGCACGATGCTAGCGTGACCTTCGCGCTGGATACGACGCCGCCTGCGGTGACCGAGAATTTGAAGAACGACACGGGATCATCGTCAACTGACAAGATCACCAACGACCCGACGTTGACCGGATCAGGCGATCCGAACGCCGTAATAAATTTCACAGTGGATGGAACCCCTGTTGCCGCAACTGCAACTGCCGACAGCAATGGCAATTGGACTTTCAAACCGACGGGCCTCACGGATGGGGCGCACACCATTGTCGCAAGCGAAACCGACAATGCCGGAAACGCGGGTACCGCCTCGCTGACATTCACATTTGACACTACCCCGCCAGTGATCACGACTGGTGGTGGACAGACCATCACTTCACTCACCGACTTCAATGATCTCGGCCTGCCCCCCAGCGTGACGGCTCCGCTGAAGGTCGGCATTTACACAATCACGACCGACGATGGTCAAATCCGATACGAGCCTTTCGGCGTAGCCAACTCCTATGCCATCGGCGACAATACCGACTTGGGATTTATAAACATTGGAATAGCACCCGCAGCAAATGTAACAGAACTTAGTCTATTGGTCGGTCTTTCATGGACGTATGCTCAGGAAACCGTAAGTTTTTACGATACCAACAATGTATTGCTGAAGTCGGTCAGCGTGCAGGGCAATGGGTATCAATTCGTCAGCTGCGCGGATACCAATGGATACATCGGACGTGTGGTCGTTTCAGATACCGATGTAAACTCAACAGTAGTCACAGTAGATAACCTTCAGGCGCAATTAGCCCCGGTAATGAGGCTGGTGAACGACACCGGCATCTCTTCGGCCGATAAAATTACTTCGGACCCGACAGTCAGCGGGTGGGGTGACCCAAACGCAGTCGTGCATTTCGCCGTAGACGGTACGTCTATTCCGGCGACGGCAACAGCCGACGGCAGCGGTGAGTGGACGTTCACGCCAACAGAACTCATCGATGGTACGCACACCCTCGTGGCCATGGAGACAGATACCGCCGGAAACACCGGCACAGCTTCTCTGACCTTCGCGCTGGATACGACGCCGCCTGCGGTGACCGAGAGTTTGAAGAACGACACGGGGTCATCGTCAACCGACAAGATAACCAGTATTTCCACCCTGACCAGCTCTGGCGATCCTAATGCAGTCGTGAGCTTCACTGTCGATGGTACTCCGATCACAGCAACGACGACTGCGGACAGCTTCGGCCACTGGACCTTCACTCCGACGGGTCTGTCAGATGGTCAGCACACTGTGATCGCAAGCGAAACCGACACCGCAGGAAACACGAGTGCCGCCTCGCTGACGTTCACACTCGATACGACGCCACCTATCCCAACTCTTACGAATGATGTTCTTAGCCAAGGGAAAGTGACGCTGACTGGCACCAGCGCAGAGGCAAACGACAGCATTTCTGTCCACGACGGATCAAATCTGCTTGGGTCCGTTACGACGGACAGCAATGGCAACTGGAAGTTTGTCACGGGGACGGTGTCCAACACAATCCATGTCTACACAGTGAGTGCGACAGATCTTGCGGGAACATTGGACAGGGCACTAACGAAGCGATACTTGGCAGCACAAAATCGGATGCGCTCGTTGGTGGACCCGGAAATGACTTCATCGTCGGCAATGGGGGAAACGATACATTTACCGGTGGAGGCGGTGCTGACACACTGGTCGGCGGAGCGGGAAATGACACTTTCGTCTTTAAAGCAATTACCGACTTCAACTCCGGCTTCTCATGACACGATATTCAATTTCAACCACAGCAATGATGTAATCGAGTTTGCTAGTATCTCCGGTATCAACGGTAGTCATGGTGTCCCGACATTCCAAGGTAATCTGACGGGATCGGGCAATCTGGTTCTCAATGCACACAGCGTTGGCTACATAGAGGTGGGCGGAAACACGGAGGTGCTCGTCAACACAACCTCTAGCGCCGAGTCAGTAACTCTTTCGGACACGCACGCGGCAAACATGGAGATTGTCTTGAGCGGGACCCATCTCGGACTGACGAGCCACGATTTTCACCTCCTCTGATTGCCTAAAATGCGAATACGCAGTCGCGGCTACCCCCCTCTCTTGAAGGGGGTTGCCGTTGGACCAGGACTTGGCCGCTCTTGTTTCTCTATAAAAAAATACACCGCGACCCAATCTGGGAATATCGCGAGCAGGCTTGAGCAGCGCTGCCCATCCGCCGCACTGCATGTCCGTTGTTGAGGGTTGAACAGACGTGCCGTTCAAGCTGGACCACCTCCGAGTTTGATGCTGTGGACGGCTCCTCCACCGGCACTGCGGTGCCATGGATGTGGGCGCTGTTAAGGCTCCCACAATTCAGAGGAGTGAGCCATGCAGTCGATCACGACAATCGGTTTAGACATCGCCAAGTCAGTTTTCCAAGTTCATGGAGTTGATGCCGGCGGCCAAGTGGTCGTTCGCCGCCAGTTGAAGCGTCGCTATGTCCTGGCGTTCTTCCAGAAGCTAACGCCATGTCCGGTCGGTACGGAAGCCTGCGCCTTCGTCGCACCACTGGTCACGCGAGCTGCAGGCACTGGGTCACACCGTGCGATTGATCCCGCCGGCCTATGTGAAGCCCTACGTCAAGCGGCAGAAGTACGATGCGGCTGACGCAGAGGCCATTTGCGAGGCAGTCACCAGGACCAACATGCGGTTTGTACCAACCAAGACCCTCGAGCAGCAGAGCGGCCTGGTGCTCCACCGCGCCCGCCATCTGTTCATCCGTCAGCCAACCGCGGTGATCAATGCAATTCGGGCCCATCTTGCCGAGTTCGGGATTGTTGCAACGGTCGGGCGTCACGGTGTCGAGGAACTGCTCAATGTCGTTGCCGATCCAAACGACAAGCGAGTTCCGGAGATAGCTCGTGCGTGTCTCTCAGCACTCGGGGCCGAATTGCGGGGGATCAAGGAGCAGATACTGGAGTTCGACCGGCTGATCAGGGCCTGGCACCGATCCAACGAGATAAGCATGAGGCTCGATGAAGCTCCCGGCGTCGGTCCGGTGCTGGCCACCGCTGTGGTCGCTGCCGTAGCTGATCCAAAGTCATTCCGATCAGGAGCGCAACTTCTCGGCGTGGATCGGTATCGTGCCGAAACAGCACTCGAGTGGAGGCAAGAACAGGCTCGGCAATATCAGCAAACAGGTGACCGCTATCTGCGCGGCCTGTTGTGGCCGGCGCGCTTTCTGTCATCCGTTACGCCAAGATCCATGGCACCAAACATCGGCCCTGGCTCACGGCCTTGCTGGCAAGGCGGCCGACCAAGGTTGCCGCAATAGCGCTTGCCAATAAGATCGCGCGAATGGTCCTGGGCCATGATGGCCAGGGGCGAGCGATACATGGAACCCGTCGCGATTGCGCGATAAACGAGATCGCGCCGAACAACCGGCGTGATGTGAAGGTTGAGGGCGAACAGCACGTAATGCAGAGCCGTCGATCTGGCGATCAGGACAACCCACTTGGGTCGACGCATTGTCAAATGCGGGAGTTTGATCGGGACCTGATCCGCGGAGGGCATTATGGCCAGCGGTCACATGCACCGCGTCAAAAGGCCGGACACATGGCCGCACCGACCAATGCTGCAAAACGTGAAGAAAGCTCTTGCCAACCCGGAGCCGTCCACACATGACCCAAGTGAGACATTGGCCGCGCTCGGCGGCAGGGCCTTTAACGTACCTATTTCAACCGCTAAGCTGCACTCATGAGCTTAGGGTTGGTTCATGAAGCGGCGTGAGTTCGTCACACTGGTCGGCGGCGCGGCGGTCGCGTGGCCCGTCGTGGCGCGGGCGCAGCAGCCCGATATCCGCGGCTTTGTTTCCTTACGTTTGATCCAGGTACGTTGCAGTCGACGAGATTTGATGCATTCTTCCAGGCCCTGCGTGACCTCGGTTATGTGGACGGACAAACTATTGCCGTCGACTACCTTTCCGCAGATGGCAGGAGCGAGCGGTTTCCTGCTCTTGCTGAAGAATGTTTGCGCCTCAAGGCAGACATCATCGCCTTAAGCACGACCCCGGCCGCTCAGGCCGCG